>OY762427.1:0-1635000 GCA_963665695.1 Alphaproteobacteria bacterium | reverse complement strand
CCGACCTGCGCATACCGATCGTCGACGAGGAGGACATTCCGCCCGTCCGGGCGGCTTACGAGGAGGACGCCGGAATCGCCGCGGCGCTCGGCCCGGAAGCCGGCGCAGAGCCGGCGGGCCATGCGGTTTCGGACGCAACGGACGCGCCGCCGGCCGCCGGCAAAACGGCGCGGGCGAAGCGCGGGCCGCGGCCGGGCGGCGCGGCAGGCCGGCAACGGCAGGCGCGCGATACCCGGACCGACTTCGGAAGCCGGGATTTCAACGTCCGCGGCAAACCATTGCCCGCCCGGACCGCCGGTTTCGAATCCGACCTGCAGGCGAATATCCTGTCCGGCCTGGCGATCGCCGCCGCGCTCGGCGCGGTCGTCTGGTATTTCACGGGCCCCGGAATAACGCCGCCGCCGCAGACCGTGGAGACCGGCGCGGCGGAAATACCGGCGCCGAAGGACAGCGCGAAAAAACCGCCCGTTGCCGGACCGTTGCCCAAAGCCGCAATCTTCCTGCCGGCGAAACGGATCGCGCCGGCCGCAGCAAGCGCCCTCGGCGACCTGGAATACCGGCTGACGTCCGCCACCGTCGACCGGTCGGTCGTGTCGGCCCGCGGCGACACCTTCGGCGCCATGCTCCGGCGCGCCGGGGTCCGGAAGGAAGACACCGTGCCGGCGGTCGCGGCCCTGCGCGGGGTCTACGATCCGCGTAGCTTGCCGATCGGCCTGGAGCTCAAGGTGATTTTCGAGACCCCCGGCGTCGGCCGGCCCCGGTTCCTCGGATACCGGTTCGATTCGTCCGCCGACCGGATGGTCCGGGTCTCCCGGCTGGCCACCGGCGCCTTCGGTGCAAAGAAGGTCGAGAAGATCGTCACCCAGGTCTACTCCCGCGCCGACGGGCAGATCGAGACCAGTCTTTTCGGCGCCGGCGTCAAGGCCGGCGTCCCGCCGCGGATCATGCTGCAGATGGTCCGCCTGTTCAGTTTCGCCGTCGATTTCCAGCGCGACCTGCACGGCGGCGAGAAATTCCAGATCATGTACCGCTCGCAGAAGGACGAATCCGGCCGCATCGTCCGTCACAGCGACATCGTCTATACGTCGCTGACCGTCGGCGGGAAAGCCCGGAAGCTGTACGTCTACGAGCCGCCGAAAGGCCCGGTGCAATATCTGAACGAACGCGGGCAAGGCAACCGCCGGACGCTCATGAAAACGCCGATCGACGGCGCCCGGCTGACGTCGCGGTTCGGCTATCGCAAGCATCCGCTCCTCGGCTTTACGAAGCTGCACGCCGGTGTGGACTTCGGCGCCCGCCGCGGCACCCCGATCTATGCCGCCGGCGATGGCACCATCGTCAAGATCGGCTGGTTCGGCGCCTACGGCCGCTACATCCGCGTCCGGCACGGCAGCGTCTATGAGACCGCCTACGCCCATATGAGCCGCTTCCGGCGCGGCCTCAAGGTCGGCTCGCGGGTCAAGCAGGGCGAGACGATCGGCTATGTCGGGAACAGCGGCCGCTCGACCGGCCCGCACCTGCATTACGAAGTGATCCGCAACGGCCGGCAGGTAAACCCGATGAAAATCGCCCTGCCCTCGCGCAAGAATCTCAAAGGCCGGGACTTGAACCGGTTCCTCGCCAACCGGAAAGAAATCGACGCCCGCTATGCCGCCCTGGGCAAGGCGAACGAGCGGCAACGGCAGGGGTCGGTGCAAACCGTCCGGTCGGACGCCGCCGGCTGCAGGAACGGGGTCCGGGCCGACCCGGAGGACACCCGGCCGTGCAATTGACGCAGCGCCTGCAGTCGTTTCGTTCGGCGCCGCGGCATCGCGGAGCGCGACGCAGGCCGTGACAGCGGCCGGGCATCCGGGCTAGAAGCGCTGCCGGCGGATGCCGCCTCCTGGCGGCAGCACATTCAATCCGAAGGGAGAGAAACACCATGACGATGCACTATCGTCTCCACCCGCGCCGCGCGTTGCTCGGCGCCGCAGCGGCGCTGATCGCCGTCGCGGGAAGCGCGCAGATGGCCTTTGCGGCCGACAAGCTGGTCGTCGGCGCCCTGCGCTTCACGTCGCACAGCGCCGGCTTCGTCGCGCTCGAGAAGGGCTATTTCAAACAGGAAGGGCTGGATATCGAGTTCCGCTTCTTCCAGGCGGCCGCGCCGACCGCGGTCGCCGTGGCGGCGGGCGACGCCGATTTTGCCATCGCGGGCATCACCGGCGGCTTCATCAACCTCGCCGGCAAGGGCGCGATCAGGGCGGTCGGCGGCGTACTGCACGAAAGCAAGGGTGTCGACGGCATGGCCCTCCTGGCGTCCAAGAAAGCCTACGAGGCCGGGTTCACGAAGCCGGCGCATCTGAAGGGCAAGTCGCTGGCGCTGACCCAGTTCGGCTCCACCTTCCACTATATGGGCGCCGTGACGGCGGAACGGTTCGGCTTTTCGATCGAGGACATCCGCTTGCGGCCGCTCCAGAAGGTCGGCGCGATGATCGGGGCGCTCAAGTCCGGCCAGGTCGACGCCATGTTCATGGTGCCCCATATCGCCAAGCCGCTGGCGCGGGGCGGCGCCGCGAAGATCGTCGGCTGGCTGCGCGACTGGCATCCGAATTACCAGATCACCGCGCTCATCACCTCGACGCGCAACATCGAGAAAAAACGGGGGCTGGTGGAGAAATTCCTGCGCGCCTACGCCAGGGGCATCGCCGACTTCAACCGCGTCATGCTCGACCAGAAGAAGGATCCGGCGGCGGTCGAGGCGATGGTCAGGACGATCCACAAATACGTCTACACCTCGCGGCCCTACGCCAAGGCGGCGCGCTCGATCAAGGCCGGCGCCATGTATCTCAACCCGGGCCTGTCGCTCGACCTGAAGAGCATCAAGCACCAGCTGGAGTGGAACCAGTCCCAGGGCTTCGTGAAAAAGGACGTCACGATGGACCGGGTCGTCGACACCAGCTTCGTCAAGACCAACTGACGGCAGCGCCGCCAAACAAAAAGGGCCGGTCCCGTGGGGCCGGCCCTTTTTGTTTGGCGTTTTTATACTTGACAAACCAAATGGCAATCCCCACATCCTATCTATCAAAAACGGGAGCGCCTGATGTCAGTTCTTTCCGCCCCTTACATGCACGACGAAGCAGCGGCCTTCGCCCATGTTGAGGAGATGTTGTGGCCAGCCGGTCCGGTCTGCTCGCACTGCGGCGTGATCGGCGAAGCCTATGCGCTCAAGGGCGTCCGTTCCAAGCCGTCGAAGAAGCGCCCGGAGGGCAAGGAGCGCTACGGGCTGAAAAAGTGCAAGGCATGTGGCAAACAGTTCACGGTGCGGATCGGCACTATCTTCGAGTCCAGCCATATCGACCTGCATCTGTGGTTGCAGGCGATCTATCTGATGACGGCGAGCAAGAAGGGTATCAGCGCGAACCAGCTTCATCGGACGCTCGGCATCACGCTCAAGAGTGCGTGGTTCATGGGGCACAGAATCCGCGAGACCATGCGCGATGACGGCACGGTGAATTTCGGCTCCGGTGGCGGCATCGTGGAGTCGGACGAGACCTTCATCGGCCATGACCGGACGGTGAAGCCGAAGCGCTCCAGGAAAGGCCGCGGCTACGCGCACAAGCACAAGGTGCTGGCGCTGATCGACCGCGGGACAGCGGTCAGGCGCGCTCTATGGTCGTTGACGACCTGAAGGCCAAGACGCTCGTTCCGATCCTCAAACAGAACATCGCGGCCGAGGCGACGGTCTATACCGACGAAGCCGAATACTACCGCCGCTTGGGCAGTGAGTTCGCTCGGCATGAGTATGTTCGCCACGGCGCCGGCGAGTGGGGCCGACAGGGCGGCATCCACACGAATACCATTGAAGGTTACTTCAGCATCTTCAAGCGCGGCATGAAGGGCGTCTACCAGCATTGCGCCAAAAAGTACCTGCACCGCTATGCGGCGGAGTTCGAGTTCCGCTACAACAACCGCGTCGGGAACGGGCCGGACGATGCGGTGCGCGCCGCGATCGCGCTGAAGGGAGCCGTTGGCCGCAGGTTGCTTTACCGGGACTCGTCCTTGGGGTAGATTCGCCTGCCATCATGGATTCTGCGACCATGGCAAGCGACGACGATACCCCGCCCGCTCTTACGTTGGAGCTTGGCCCGAAAAAGGTCCCCTACCGCGATTTTCAGCGCGTCGTGCGGGACTTCACCCGTTTGCTGAGTGAGATTTCCGAAGAATCTTGCGGACATCCCGATTCCGTTCATTGGGAAATCTCGGTTTCCGAAGGCAGCCTGCTTATTGCCGCCAACGTTCCAAGGACGATGGACGCCAAGACGGTGGCGCGGATTCGAGAAACCGTGCGCCGGCCGCCCCAGCGTATTCGCGAGCGGCTTGAGCGCTTCCCGAGACCGGTCCCCGTAACGAGGCTTTTGACCGGCGAAGACCGCAAGGACATCTTGCAGCCGGATCGAAATGCCGTGCCTCGACGCCCCGGCCCGTTTTCGGAATATGGCACCATCGAGGGCATTCTCGATACGCTCAGCGCGCGCGGGCATCTGTCCTTCATCATTTCCGAGCCGATATGGAATATCGCCGTCCAGTGCACGGTGCCGGGCGATCTGGTCGATTCCATGCGCGACATGTGGCGCCAACGCGTAGCCGCGCACGGCATGGTGCATTACGACCGGCACGGCCGCCCGACAAGCATCAGGGCGGACGAAGTGGCGCTGTTCCCTTACAGCGACACGCCCATCGAAGCGTTCCGTGGGATACTCGCCGCCGACTGATGACCGAACGGCGATATTGGGATTCCGATTGCTTTCTGGCGTGGTTGCAGAACGAGCCGGAGCGGGCGGACAAGTGCGGGGAAGTTTTCGCGCTTGCCGAGCGAGGCGAGGTTGAAATCGTGACCAGCGCGCTCACCGTCGCAGAGGTTTTGCGGCTGCGTCCGGCTAACGCCATTCCTGAAGAACGCCGGGCGTCGGTTGAGGAAGTCTTCGACCGGCCGTACATCCGCACGATGACGCTTACCAGGCGGTTGGCAGAACAAGCCCGCGACTTGGTATGGGAGCATGACATCAGGCCGAAGGATGCCGTGCATGTCGCGTCGGCGCTAGCCGCAAAGGCCACGATTCTAAACACGTTCGATCGCCAGCTTATCAGCAAGAATGAGCAGGTTGGCGACCCGCCAATAGTGATCGAGGCTCCCGAAGTTGACGAACCGGAGTTGGATCTTGACCAGCAAGAAAACGGAACCGAAATCCCAACGTGACCGCTTCATCGAGAAGGCGCGCGAGCTGGGCTGCGACGAAGACGAGGCCCGGTTCAATGCAACGCTGAAGCGGGTGGCAGCAGCCAAGCCGGCCGTGGCTCAAGCAGGCCAGAAGGATGCTGGCGGCCCGGGCGACAAGGCATGACCGTTGCAGAGCGTATCAACAAGTTCATCACCGAAATTCGACCGGAAGCGGTCTGCGACGGTTGCATTGCTGTGGAACTCAAATTGCGACCGCAACAGGTCAATCAGGTGACATTGGCCCTGGGTACGACAAGCGATTTTGACAGAGACCTCGGGGATTGCTCCATGTGCGGCGGGGTGGGGCATGGAGGCAAGGTGTATCACAGGTTGGACCGGCCTGTGGAAAAGACAACGAGGCGCATCTAGTTCACCGCCGCAGAGACGTTCATTTCAGTAGCCGGTAATATTTCACCAAGAGTAGTGCGACTTTCCGGAGGGCGAAATCGATCACCCTTCGTGCCCTCTGGCTGAGTCCCCGTTGTTCTCTCTCCCGCGGCTCTGGCTCCCAATAGCGCCAAGATAGGTGCTCACGCGAGAATGATTCTCTCTTTGTCTGACCTTCCCGTATCATCTTCGCCCCTCTCGACTAAAAGAGAGATGCTAGGCTTGCGCCCGATGGTTTGTCAAGTATAACAACGCCTTTTGTTTACGACCGCCAGCGCAGGAAATAGCGCTCGGCGCGGCCGATCAGCCACGAGACGACGAGGCCGAGCACCGAGAGCATGGCGACCCCGGCGATCAGCTGGTCGGTCGCCGCCAGGTTGCCGGCCAGCAGGACATAGGCGCCGATGCCGTATTCCGCGCCGATCATTTCGGCCGCAACCAGCAGGATGATGGCGATCGACGCCGAGATGCGCGTGCCCGACAGGATCGCCGGCAACGCGCCGGGCAGGACGATCTTGCGCACGATCGACAGCCAACTCAGCCCGAACGACTGGCCCATGCGGATCAGGTTGCGGTCGACATTGTCGACCCCGCCATAGGTGGCGATTACGGTCGGGAAGAAAGTGCCGAACAGTATGGTCGCGATCTTCGAACCCTCGCCGATGCCGAACCAGACGATGAACAGCGGCAGCAGGGCGATCTTGGGGATCGGGAACAGGGCGGCGACCACCGGCACCAGCCCGGACCGCGCGATGGAGAACAGGCCGATCGAAAAGCCGACGGCGACGCCGAGGATCATGCCGGCGCTCCAGCCGATCACGAGGCGCGAGACCGATGCTTCCAGGTGCCGCCAGATCTCGCCGGTCTCGACCAGGTAGGCGAGCGCCGCGAAGGCTTCGCTGGGCGCCGGCAGGATCAGCGGCGTAATCCAGCCGATCCGCGAGCCCAGTTCCCACAGCCCGATCGCGACGATGAACACCGCCGGGCCGAGCGGGCCGACCGGCTGCGGCGCGAAGCCGCCGCCGCGGAATACGACCGGCCGCCCGGCGGGGATTCGCGCCTCAGGCATCGGCAAGCTCCCGGTCGGCCGCCTGCGCCTCCTCGCGCAGCAGTTCCCACAACCGGCGCTGGGTTTGCGCCAGTTCCGCCGCGGCGTCGGGCCGGTCCTCCAGAGGCATGTCGATGGTCACCTGGTCGCGGATGCGGCCCGGCCGGCGCGACAGCACGACGATCTTGTGGCCCAGGCGCACCGCTTCCTGGAGATTGTGGGTAACGTAGACGGCCGTGAAGGGTTCGCGGGTCCACAGGCCGATCAGGTCGTCCATCAGCAGGGCGCGGGTCTGGCTGTCGAGCGCCGAAAGCGGCTCGTCCATCAGGAAGACCGCCGGGTTGACGGCGAGCGCCCGGGCGATGGCGACGCGTTGCTTCATCCCGCCCGAAAGCTGGCGCGGAAAGGCGTTGCCGAAATCCGACAGGTCGGTGCGCGCCAGCACGTCGTCGACGATACCGGCCGCCTCGCGCTCGCTCAGGCCGTGGTCCTCCAGCACCAGGCTGACGTTGCCCCGCGCCGTCCGCCACGGCAGCAGCGCAAAATCCTGGAAAATGTAGGTCAGCGGGTTGAGGCAGCCTTCCGGCGGCTCGCCGACCTGCCGGATTGCGCCGTCGGTCGGCTGTTCCAGGCCGCCGATCAACCGGAGCAGGGTGGACTTGCCGCAGCCCGACGGCCCGATCAGGCACACGATCCGGCCGCTCTCGATCCTGAGATCGATGCCGTCGAGCACCGGCATGCCGCCATAGCGGTGGTTCAGCCCGTCGATGTGCAGATCCATGGCAGCCGGATGCTTCGGGCTCAGACGTGCTGGCCGCCGTTGATGTGGATCTCCGCACCGCTGACATAGGCGCCGACATCGGTCGCCAGCGCATAGATGACCGACGCCACCTCGTCCGGCAGGCCGAGCCGGCGCATGGGAATCTCCCGCTCGACCAGATCCTCGGTGCCCGGCGACAGGATCGCGGTGTCGATCTCGCCCGGCGCGATCGCATTCACCCGGATGCCGTAGGGGCCGAAATCGTTGGCCATCTCCCGGGTCAGCGCCGCCAGCGCCGCCTTGGAGGTGGCATAGGCGGCGCCGGCGAAGGGATGGACGCGGCTGCCGGCGATCGACGTGACGTTGACGATCGACCCGTTGCCGTCGCGCAATTCCCGCATCAGGCCGCGTGCGAGCAGCAGCGGTGCGAAGAAGTTGACCGTCATCACCTCCTGCCACTTCGTGAGGCTGGTGTTGACGGTGCCCAGGCGCTCGCCGTCGCGGCCCTTGGGCGATATGCCGGCATTGTTGACCAGGGCGGTGAGCGGCCGGCCGGCCAGCTTGCGTTTCAGGACGGCCAGGCCCTCGGCCAGCGCGACCAGGTCCGAAAGGTCGATCTCGACATGGTTGTCCGCGCCATGCTCCCACGGGCAGGCCTTGTCGAACGACCGGCGGGAAATGGTGATGACCCGCCAGCCGGCGTCGTGGAACCGCTTGACCGTGGCGTGGCCGATGCCCCGGCTGGCGCCGGAGATGATCAGGGTGCGGTCGCTGTAGTCGGCAGCCGGGTCGAGCCGGGCGCCGGTTACCGGGCAGACCTGGTCCATCGGGGTCGGTCTCCTGCCGTGCCGGTCCGTATTCCAGCCGCTTCCGGGCGGCAGTCTGCCGGGCGCGCGGCGGTACCGGGATATAGCATCCGCCGATGCCCCGTCCAAGAACAGTATCCGGCGGTATCCCCGCCGGCGGAATGCGCCGGTCCTCAGGCCGGTGCGGCGGTGCGGCGGTAGCTGAGATAGGTGCAGCGCCGTCCTTCCTTCCGCGCCTTGGCCTCGTAGCGCGTCTCCGGCCAGTCCGCCGGCCGTTCCAGCCAGTCGGCGGCGCGTCGGGCGGTCCAGTCGAACCAGGGCTGCCGGCCCATAAGGCGCAACGTCCAGCCCAGATAGACCGGATGGTCGGTGGCGATGCGCAGCGTGCCGCCCGGCGGCATCAGTTGCGCAAAGCGCCGGACCGTTTCGCCCTGGACGAAGCGGCGCCCGCGGTGCCGGCGTTTCGGCCACGGGTCGGGGTGGAGCAGGAACAGCCGGTCGATCGCCGCCGCCGGCAGGGCCGCCAGCAGCAGCCGGGCGTCGTCGTCGAATATCCGGACGTTGTCCAGGCCGCGCTCGTCGATGTGGCGCAGGAGGGAGGCGACGCCGTTGACGAAGGCCTCGCAGCCGATGAAGCCGATACCGGGATGGTTTTCGGCCTGCCAGGCGAGATGCTCGCCGGCGCCGAAGCCGATTTCCAGCCAGCAGGCCGCCCGGGGCGTCCCGAACAGCGCCGGCAGATCGACCGGACCCTCTTCCGGCAGCCGGACGCGCAGTTGCGGCAGCAGGGCCTCGACCAGCCGGGCGCGGCCCTTGCGCAAGGGGCGGCCCCGGCGCCGGCCGTGGAAGCGCTCCCGAGCCTTGTCCGGAGGCGCCCCCGGATGTCCGGCGCCGGACGGGTCCGGCCTAGAAGGCCCCTTTGAGGTCATCGACCAGATCGGTCCGTTCCCAGGAAAACCCGCCGTCGCCGTCGGGCTCGCGGCCGAAATGCCCGTAAGCGGCCGTGCGCGCATAGATCGGCCTGTTCAGGCCGAGATGTTCGCGGATGCCGCGCGGCGACAGGTTCATCGACTCCTGCAGGACGTCGGACAGCCTTTCCTCGTCGACCTGCCCGGTCCCGGCGAGGTCGACATAGACCGACAGCGGCCGCGCCACGCCGATCGCATAGGCGAGCTGGATGACGCACTTTTCCGCCAGGCCGGCGGCCACGACATTCTTGGCGAGATAGCGCGCCGCATAGGCCGCCGAGCGGTCCACCTTGGTCGGATCCTTGCCGGAGAAGGCGCCGCCGCCGTGGGGCGCCGCGCCGCCATAGGTGTCGACGATGATCTTGCGCCCGGTCAGGCCGGCGTCGCCGTCCGGCCCGCCGATCACGAAGCGGCCGGTCGGGTTCACATAGAATTCCGCCTCGTCGCACATCCAGCCGTCGGGCAGCACGTTGACGACATGGGGGCGCACGATCTCGCGCACGGCGTCGGCGTCGATTTTCTCGGAATGCTGGGCCGAGACGACGACCGAGGCCGCGCCGACGGGCCGGCCGTTCTCGTAGCGCAACGTGACCTGGCTCTTGGCGTCCGGGCCGAGCAGGGGCAGGGCGCCGGAATGGCGCGCTTCGGCGAGCGACAGCAGGATCTGGTGCGAAAACTGGATCGGCGCCGGCATCAGCGCTTCGGTTTCGGTGCAGGCGTAGCCGAACATGAGGCCCTGGTCGCCGGCGCCTTCGTCCTTGTTGCCGGCCGCGTCCACACCCTGGGCGATGTCGCCGGACTGGCCGTGCAGGTGGACCGCCACATCGGCCTTCCGCCAGTGGAACCCTTCCTGCTCATAACCGATGTCGCGCACCGCGGCCCGGGCGATTTCCGCAACATGGCCCTCGTTCACTGCGCCCTCGCCGTCGACCAGCGGCGCCGGGCCGCGGCATTCGCCGGCTATCACGATCCGGTTGGTCGTCGTCAGCGTCTCGCAAGCGACCCGGGCCTCCGGATCGGCGCCCAGGAAGGCGTCGACGACGGCATCGGAAATCCGGTCGCAAACCTTGTCCGGATGGCCTTCGGAAACGGATTCGCTGGTGAACAGGTAGTTTGCACTGGGCACAGACAGTCTCCTCCCGATTGCCGCGGCCCTTTGCGAATCGCGGCGCCGGGCGGACCTTAAAGAGCGCGGCCCGGCGGTGCAAGCGGACCGGCCCGAACGGGACGCACGGCCGGTTGGCGCTATTGCGGGGGAGGCCTTGAAGCCCGTTCCTGCGGTCCGGCGTCCGGGCGCGGCGCTTCTGCCGGACGCCCCGGCGCGAACCGGGAAAGCGCTGCGACCGCCAGCAGCAGAAGCAGGAAGACGAGATCGCCGTAGCGCGCGTAGAGCGTCGGCGGGCGGGCCCGCGGCAGGTCGGCGTCGAGCACGCCGCGGGCGCCGAGCGGCAGCAGGCCCGTCACGCGGCCCCAGGGATCGACCACCGCGGAAATCCCGGTGTTGGCGGCGCGCACCATCGGCAGGCCCTGTTCGATCGTGCGCAGGCGCGCCGCCGCGAAGTGCTGGTACGGCCCGGCGCTGTTGCCGAACCAGGCGTCGTTGGTCAGGTTGAGCAGCCAGCCGGGCCGCGCCTCGCCCACGGCTTCCGCGGGAAAAATCGCCTCGTAGCAGATCAGCGGGCTGGCGTCGGGCGCGCCGGGCACCGCGATGCTGCGCGGCCCCGAACCGAAGGCGTAGTCCCGGCGCCCGTGGACGATCTTCGTCACCCCGATCCGGCCGAGAAAGGCCCGCGCCGGCACATATTCGCCGAACGGCACCAGATGATGCTTGTCGTAGGTGCTGACCGGCTTTCCGGCGTTGTCGACGACATGGATGCTGTTCCAGGTGTCGGGCCCGGCGTCGCGGTTGGCGCCGGTAATCAGCACGCCGCGGTCCGGAACGGCGGCGAGCAGGAGGCGCCGGATACCGCCCTCGACCGCAACGGCGGCGTGGCGGGTCTGCAGGCGGTAGGGCAGCGCGGTCTCCGGCCAGACGACGTGGGTGATGCCGTCGAAGCCGTCCGAGCGGGTGAGCGCCGCGTAGCGCAGCAAGATCGGCCGGCGGGCGCCGGGCCGCCATTTCAGGCTCTGGGCGACGGCGCCCTGCACGATGCGCAGCCGGACGCCGGGCGCCGACTCGACCGTCGCCGGCACGGTGAAGAACCCGGCTGCGAGCGCGGCGCCCGAAATCGCCGCCACGCCGCCGGCCCAGCCCAGGGCGCGGCGGCTGCGCGCCGCCTTGCCGATCAGCGCGGCGGGCAGGGCGGCGAGGGCGACGGTGACCAGGCTCAGGCCGAACGGTCCCCACCAGGCCAGGGACTGGGCCGCGCCGGGAAGCCCGGCCCAGACGGTCGCGGCGGGAATCCAGGGAAACCCGGTCAGGATCGCGCCGCGCACCCATTCCAGCGCCGCCCAGGCCGCGGCCAGCGCCAGCACGCGCCGGATGCCGCCGCCGGGCGCGGCCCGCCACGCAATACCGGCGGCGATAGCGGTCGTCGCCGCGAGCACGGCGCCGAGGCCGAACACGTTGAACGGGATCATCCAGGTAAACCGGCCGGGCAGCACGGCGACGGCGAGCGCGATCCAGAGCGCCAGCGCGAGGACCGCTCCGGCGGCGGCGCCGGCCGCAGCGCCGGTCCGCATGCGGGCGGTCAGCCGCGCGCCGAGCGCGCCGGCCGCGATGGCCGCCGCCGGAAAGCCGACCAGCCCGGCGCCGAGCAGCAGATCCCTCGTGAGGTCGCCGGGGACGTCGATCACGACCGGCAGGCCGAGCCAGTACAGGCCGGCGGAGAAATAGCCGATGCCGAACAGCCATCCCGCCGCCAGCGCCGGACCGGGGCGGCCGATCGCCTCGAGCCGCCGGAACAGCAGCCCGAAGCCGACGAACAACATCGGCAGGAGATACAGCGGCGGCTGGGCCAGGGCGCACAGCGCGCCGGCGGCGACCGTCAGAATCGCGTCCCGCCGGAAGCGGGAGGCGGGCGACGCGGCCGTCAAGGGGCGCCGGGGTCTTCCGCCCGGCGCGGCGGCAGCCTGCGCAGCCGCACCCGGTGGATGCGCCGCGGATCGGCCTTCAGCACTTCGAGTTCGACGCCGCTCGAATGGGCGATCAGCTCGCCGCGCGTCGGCACCCGGTTGGCGAGGAAAAACACCAGCCCGCCGATGGTGTCGACATCGTCGCGCTCCTCGTCGGTCAGCAGGGCGCCGTAGAGCGCTTCGAGATCCTCCAGCCGGGCGCGGGCGTCGGCCTCGGCGATGCCGGAGCGGATTTCCTCGATTTTCGGGCTCTCGGCGTCGTCGTGCTCGTCCTCGATCTCGCCGACGATCTCCTCGACCAGGTCCTCGATGGTGACCAGCCCGTCGATCCCGCCGTATTCGTCGACGACCAGCGCGAGATGAATCCGCGTGTCGCGCATTTCCGCCAGCAGGTCGAGCACGCTCATCGACGGCGCCGCGAACAGCGGCTTGCGGACGATCTTCTCCAGCTTGAAGCCGCGCCGGCTGCTCCAGTAGGGCAGCACGTCCTTGATGTGCACCATGCCGACGATCTCGTCGAGGGCGCCGCGATAGACCGGCAGGCGGGAATGGGTCTCGCTGCTCACCAGGTCGATCAGCGCCGGCAGGCCGGTCGAAAGGTCGACCGCCGTGATGTCCGCCCGGGGCACCATGACGTCGCGCACCGTCAGCTCGTGCAGCTGGAGGATATTGTGGATCAGCCGCCGTTCGTCGGCCGCCATCGGCGCCTGGGGTCCGCCGGCGTCGTCGAGCAGTTCGCCGATCGTGTCCCGGATCTGTTCGCCGTTGCGCGGCCGGCGCAGGCTGCGCAGGAAGCGCTGGATCGGGCCGCGCGCCGGCTTGGCCGGGGCGCCGGGAGGGGTGCCGGGAGGGCCGCCGGCGGGGCCACCAGCGGGGACCGGGGGCTCGCGATGGCCGTTGCCGGCCGGCGCCGGCAGGCCGGATGCCCGGACGGGCGCCGGAATGGCTTCGGGCGCCGGAATGGCTTCGGGCGCCGGAACGGCTTCGGGCGCCGGCGCGGATGCAGGCTCCGGTTGGGACGGATCGCCGGCCGGGGGGACGCCGCTACTGTCAGAGGGCGCGCTGTCCTGCGCGCCGCCCGATCGCTCAGGCATTTTCCGTTTCCAAGGTTTGCAGGGAACTCTCCGCCATCTGCGGACCAGCATAGGGATTCGCGACGCCCAATCCAGCCAGAATTGCGATCTCCAGCCCCTCCATCCGCGCGGCGTCGGGCAGGGTTTCGTGATCGTAGCCCAGCAGATGCAGCATCCCGTGAACCACGAGATGGGTCAGGCGATCGGCCGGCGCGCGCCCGAGGCGACCGGCGTCGCGCCGCAGGGTCTCGCCGGACACTACGATATCGCCCAGAAGGCCAACGGGAAGGCCAACGGGAAGGCCAACGGGCGCGGGACGGTCCGGTTCGGGCCGGTCGAGCGGGAAGGACAGCACGTCGGTCGGCCGGTCGACGCCGCGATGGTCCCGGTTCAGGGCCCGGATTCCGGGGTCGTCGGTCAGGGCGATCCCGAGTTCCCAGCCCGCGAGGTCGAGGCCGGGCAGGGCCCGGCCGACGGCGCCGACCGCGGCCCGGCACAGGGCTTCGGCATCGCCGTCGGCCGGCCGCCAGCCGCCCTGGGCGACGTCGAACGCGATGTCCGGGCCGGTCATGGCGCCTGCGCGTCCTCCTCCGGCTCCAGGGCCAGCCGGCCCTGGCTTTCGTCCCGTGCGTCGTAGGCCCGGACGATGCGCGACACCAGATCGTGGCGCACGACATCGTCGTGGCCGAAATGGGCGAATCCCACGCCTTCCATGCCGGCGACGATATCCACGGCGTCGCGCAGGCCGGAGCGGACGCCGGGCGGCAGGTCGACCTGGCTGAGGTCGCCGGTCACGACCATGCGGGAGTTTTCGCCCAGCCGCGTCAGCAGCATCTTCATCTGCATCGGCGTGGTGTTCTGCGCCTCGTCGAGAATGATGAAGGCGTTGGACAGGGTTCGCCCGCGCATGAAGGCGAGCGGCGCCACCTCGATCTCGCCGCTCTCCAGCTTCTTGGAGACCCGGTCGCCGGGCAGCATTTCGTAAAGCGCGTCGTAGAGCGGCCGCAGATAGGGATCGACCTTTTCGCGCAGGTCGCCGGGCAGGAAACCCAGGCGCTCGCCCGCCTCGACCGCCGGCCGCGACAGGATCAACCGCTCGACCTTGCCGCTCTGCATCATGTTCACCGCGCAGGCGACCGCCAGATAGGTCTTGCCGGTGCCGGCCGGGCCGAGCCCGAAGGTCATCTCGTAGGCCCGCAACGCCCGGACATAGGCGGCCTGGCCGGGCGAGCGGGCGTTCACTGTCCGTTTCGGCGTCCCGATCGAAACGTCGGCGGCGTCGCTCCCGGCGTCCGCGGGCCCCGGCGGCTGGCCGGCCATGCGGATGGCGGCGTCGACATCCGGCTGGGCCACCGCGCCGCCGTTGCGCGCGGCCCGGTACAGGGACTTCAGGGCGCTGACCGCCGTGACCCGGGCGTCTTCCGGCCCGGTGACCGTCAGCCGGTTCCCGCGCGCGTGGATGGTCGCGCCGGTCTTCTGTTCCAGCCGCGCCAGGTTGGCGTCGTGGGCGCCGCACAGGGCGGACATCAGCGCATTGTCTTCGAAGCGGAGGCTCGTCCCGCCGTCGCGCGGGCCGGCCGGAATCTTTTCGGCCGTCGCGCCGGTTGCCGTCCTGCGGCTCACGCGGCGCGGGCCCCTTCGGCGCGAATCCCGCCGGTGCGGACGCGCGCCGGTGGAGCCGGAGCGGCTGCGAGCCTCCCGGCCAGGCTGTTGGCGGTCGCCCGGCCGATCGCGATATCGGCGATGCTGCCGAGCCGTTCGGCCGGCGCCGCAACATGGACCGCCTGCATCCACGGGCTGCGCCCGACCAGCTGTCCGGGCTTGCGGCCGGGGCGGTCGAGCAGCACCGGCATCGTCCGGCCGATGCAGGCATGGTTGAAGGCGGCCTGCTGGGCCTCGAGCAGCTGCTGCAACGCGGCCAGCCGCCCGGCCTTTACGTCTTCGGGAACCTGCGCTTCGGCCTTCGCCGCCGGCGTGCCGGGCCGGGCGCTGTATTTGAAGGAATAGGCCTGGGCATAGCCGATCCCGGTGACCAGCTTCAGGGTGGCCGCGAAGTCCGCGTCCGTCTCGCCGGGAAAGCCGACGATGAAATCCGACGACAGCGCGAGATCGGGCCGGGAAGCGCGCAGCCGGTCGACGGTCCGCCGGTAATCGTCGGCCGTGTGCTTCCGGTTCATCGCCGCCAGGATCCGGTCCGATCCGCTCTGCACCGGAAGATGCAGATACGGCATCAGGGCCGGCGCCTCGGCGTGGGCGGCGATCAGGTCGTCGTCCATGTCGCGGGGATGGGAGGTCGTGTAGCGGATCCGGTCGAGGCCCTCCACGTCCGCCAGTTCGCGGATCAGCCGGCCGAGGCCCCAGACCCCGCCTTTGGCGTCGCCCCTGACGCCGAGGGGCGCCGCACCGGCGTAGGCGTTGACGTTCTGGCCGAGCAGCGCGATCTCGCGCGCGCCGCCGGCGACCATGCGCCGGGCTTCCGCCAGAACCGCCGCGGCCGGGCGCGAAAATTCCGCCCCGCGGGTATAGGGCACGACGCAGAAGGTGCAGAACTTGTCGCAGCCTTCCTGCACGGTAAGGAAGGCCGACGGGCCCTGGGAGGCGCTCTCTTCGGGCAGGGCGTCGAATTTCCCGTCGGCCTCGAAGTCCTGGCCGATGGCGCTGCCGTCGCGCTTTGCCCGGTCCAGCAGTTCCGGCAGGCGGTGGTAGCTCTGCGGGCCGACCGCCAGGTCGACCGCGGGCGCGCGCCGGCGGATTTCCGCGCCCTCGGCCTGGGCGACGCAGCCGGCGACGGCGATCGCCGCATCCTTGCCGGCGGCAAGGCGCTTCTCCTTGACCCGTTTGAGGCGGCCCAGCTCGGAATAGACCTTTTCGGCCGCCTTTTCGCGGATGTGGCAGGTGTTCAGGATGACGAGGTCGGCATCCTCCGGCGCCTCGGCCTGCCGGTATCCGCGGGGCGCCAGGACGTCCGCCATGCGGGCGGAATCGTACACGTTCATCTGGCAGCCGTAGGTCTTGATATAGACCGATTTCTGCATGCGGGTGCGTTACCGGCGGCGGCGCAACGGCGGCGCCTTCGAGGCCCAATACGGTAAGCGCGGCAACGGGCGTGTCAAGCGGCGGCCTTCCCGGCAGCGGCAGGGCCGGCATCGGGATCGGCATCGGGGCGGGCCGCCTGCCCGGCCGGCGCCGGCGGTGCGGCGACGGGCGCCTGGTCCCGTCCGGTCAGCGACCGGGCGACTCCGGCGGCGATCGTGGCGTGGCACCAGGCCGACAGGGCCTTGCGCGAGGCGAAGCGGTCGATGCTGACCGGATCGTGGAACCGGACCTCGACCCCCGACCGGCCGATGCCGAGGAGCTGCCAGAGATGCGGCGCCATCTCCATATCGCCGTACCAGGCGAAGAACGGCCGCAGGTGCCGGCCCATCGGGATGCCGTCCAGATGGGTGTAGGCGACGGACACCGGCTGCACGGTCACCGCCCGCCCGCCGACCCGGGCCGCCGCCGCGCTGAACAGGGCGCTGCGGAAGGGCAGCACGAAGTTGCCGTCGCCGCTCGTGCCCTCGGGAAACAGGATCAGGTTGTCGCCGGCGGCGAGCCGGTCCTTCAGCGCCTCGGACTGGCGGACGGCGAGGCGCGGGTTGCGGTCGATGAAGACGGTGCCGCTGATTTTGGCGCAGAGGCCGAACAGCGGCCAGCCGGCGACCTCCGCCTTGGCGACGAAACACCCTTCGAGCAGCGCGCCGAGCACCGAAATATCCGCGTAGGAGGTGTGGTTGACGACGTAGAGCACCGGCCCCTGCCTCACCGGTTTGCCGGCGACCTTCAGCCCGATGCCGAGCAGGCGGTTGAAGACGCGATAGACGGTGACCGGCCATTTGCGGGCGAAGTTCAGCCGCAGCGCGAGGTTGACCGCCTGGACCGGGATCAGCACGGCGAACCAGACCATGCAGGCGAGCAGGCGGACCGCCGCCCGGATGTGGGAGATGTAGAGCACCCCGCCGCCCCTTATCCGCCAGGAACGCGCCTGCCGGGAACGTCGATCCCGCGGGTATAGTGCTTGTAGTAGCGGTCGGAGACGGCGGCCACGTCGACGACGACGCAAACGTCGACCGTGTTGAATTCATGGTCGATGACGGCGCCTTCGCCGACCGAGCCGCCGAGGCGCAGATAGCCCTTGATCATCGGCGGCAGGTCGCGGAGGGCCGCCTTGCGGTCGATCCGGTCGGCCGGCACCAGATCCATGTCGACATAGCGGTCCCGGACCGCGACCGGGCGGTAGCGCTCGGGCGCCAGATGGTTGCGGTGCAGATAGGCCAGCGGCAGCGCGACCGCCTGCGGGTCCGTGCCGTGCAGGCTCGCACAGCCGAACAGGAACGCGATGTCGTTCGACAGGACGTAGGCCGAGACGCCGCGCCACAGCACCTGCATGGCGCTGCGGGTGCGGTGCGCCGCATCGATGCAGGAGCGCCCCATCTCCAGGATCTCGCCCGGCTCGGCGACCAGCCGGTCGATCTCGTATTCCGCCGCGGAATAGAACCGGCCGACTTGCGCCGCGCCGGCCCGGCGCATCATCCGGTAGGTGCCGACGATGCTTTCCGGCCCGCCGCCCAGATCGCCGTCGAGCACGATCAGGTGATCGCAATGGGCGTCGAACTCGTCGAAATCGCGCCCGAGGCGGGCCAGATCGCCGGTCGGCCTGGCGGCCATCTCCTCGTAGAAGATCCGGTACCGGAGCGCGAGCGCGGCATCGATCTCGGCCGCGGTCTCGGCAAGCCGCACCTGCAGCCGGCCGACCCGCTCGTCGATCTGGCGCGCGGCGAAGCCCTCGGTATCCCGCGGGTCGGCGATGGAGAACGGGATCATCGGCGTTTCGGGACCGGCGCGCCGCCGGACGCCGCCGGAGCGGCGCCGGAGGCCGGCCCGGCCCGGGTCACGGCCCGGCCTTCTTCTTGCGGGCGTAGAGTTCCAGCCGGTGGTCGACGAGTTCGTAGCCCAGTTCGGCCGCAATCCGGTCCTGCAGCCGTTCGATCTCGTCGTTGCGGAATTCGATGACCTCGCCGGTCTGCACGTCGATCAGGTGATCGTGATGCTCCTCCGGCGTTTCCTCGTAACGCGCCCGGCCGTCGCCGAAATCGTGGCGGTGCAGGATGTTGGCTTCCTCGAACAGCCGGACCGTGCGGTAGACCGTCGAAATGCTGATGTTCGAATCGATCTCGGCGGCGCGCCGGTAGACCTGCTCGACATCGGGATGGTCCTCGCTCTCGGACAGGACGCGCGCGATCGTGCGGCGTTGCCCGGTCATGCGCAGGCCGCGTTCGTTGCACAGTTTTTCGATCCGGTCGGGCATCGTCCCCCCCCCCCGGCGCGGTGTTGGATACGGACCGCCGCGCGCCGGCGCGGTCGCCAACCCGCAACGGGAACAGACTATCGCGTCGGGGGCCGGGACACGAGTCCCGAAACCGGCCCTCCCGCCGCCGCAAGCCGCGCCGCAGGCCGCACCGCAGGGGCGCCGGTCTCCCGGCCGGCCGGTTGCGCCTATTCGCTGCCGCCGCGGCGGCCCTTGCCGAGGCCGATCTGCCGGGCCAGCTGGCTGCGGCGCCGGGCGTAGTTCGGCGCGACCATCGGATAGTCCGGGGGCAGGTTCCAGCGTTCGCGATACTGTTGCGGCGTCATACCGTAGGCCGTCTTGAGATGCCGCTTCAGCATCTTGAGCTGCTTGCCGTCCTCGAGGCACACGATGTAGTCCGGCTGGATCGACTTGCCGATGGGAACGGCGGGCTTCGGCCGTCCGGGGTCGCCGGCGTCCCCGGAGCCGCCCTGCGCTTCGAGCGCGGCATAGGTGTCTTCGATCAGGCGCGGCAGGTCGCTCAGGAGCACCGTGTTGTTGGAGACGTAAGAAGAGACGATCTCCACGGTCTGCGACAGCAGGCCGGCGCGGTTGCCGCCGTCCCTGTCTTCGTCGATACGCTCCCGGTCGGACATAGCCGATACCGCCGGTCATTGAAAGATTTCAGAATATTACACGAAAAACATCGTATTACGCAACCCGTACAGAATAGAATTTTTTTCAATTCCAATAATGAATTCTGTATTTGCAGAAATTCTGCTTTGCCGTTAGTACAATTTTTCACGCGATTACAGGATTTTCGTATGTAAAAAGGGGATATGCGCCGATTCGCGATGTCCGGGGACTTTGCGCCGGCGGCCGGGGCGGCGCATCTTACCGCCGCGCCTTACGGGCGCGGCGCGCCGCGGCGGCGCTTGCTCTGCTGCGCTTCGGGCTGCCGCGCTTCGGGCAACTGCGCCCGGGGCGGCCGCAGATAGAGCGGGCGCGGCGGGGGGAGGCCGGCCCGCCCGCTTTCGCCGAGGGAGTCGTGGCGCCGGGCGACCGGCGCGGCGAACTCGGCGGCGCGGGGCGGCGCGGGCGGCGGGTCGGCGGCGGGTTCCCGGTCCGCGCCGGCGCCGGCCCGTTTCCCGGCCCGTCCGGCGGCGAGCGCGGCCGAATCGGTCACCAGCGGGAGGCCGGCCGCCCCGGCGCGGGCGGCGGCGCCGGCCGCCGGGAGGATTTCCGGCGCATCGCGCGCCGCGCCGTCCGGTCCGAAGCGCTGGCAATAGAAATCGTTCCGCCTGGTGTCGATCGCGACGACGCAGCCCGCCGGCGCGCGCACCGCCAGCGCCTCGAAGGTCGTAATCCCGATCGCGGGGATATCGAGGGCCAGGGCCAGTCCGCGCGCCGCCGCCAGGCCGATGCGGATTCCCGTAAAGGCGCCCGGCCCGCGCGTGACGCCGACCGCGTCCAGTTGCCCGTAGCCGATGCCGGCCGCCGCCAGCGCCTCCCCGATCGACGGCAGCAGGCGCTCGGCCTGGCCGTGCGCCATGGCTTCGAAGCGTTCCGCCGCTACGCCGCCGCCGGCCCAAACCGCAACGCTGCACGCGCCGCCGCTGGTGTCGAAGATCAGGAGCCGGGCCATGGCCGGTGGGTCAGAGGATTTCGCAGGCCTCGTCGAAAGGCATCCGCGGCGCCTGTTCCCCGAGGGCGGACCGGTCGCCATAGCCGAGGCTGCACAGGAAATTCGATTGCAGCCGGCCGTCCGGGAAGAACTCGGCGTCGACCTTCGCGTTGTCGAAGCCGGACATCGGCCCGCAATCCAGCCCGAGCGCCCGCGCCGCGACGATCAGGTAGGCGCCCTGGAGCGTACCGTTGCGGAACGCCGTGATCCCGGCGTGGGGCTTGCCCTCGAACCACGACCGGGCATCGGGCGCCTTGGGGAAATAGCGCGGCAGATGCTCGAAAAAACGGGTGTCGTGGGCGACGATCGCGACGACCGGCGCGGCTATGGTCTTGTCGAGATTGGTCGCCGAAAGGGCCGGGCGCAGCCGCTCCTTCTGTTCCGGCGATTTCAGGAACAGCACTCGCGCCGGCTGGCCGTTCGCGCTGGTCGGGCCCCATTTCGCCAGGTCCCAGACGGCGGCCAAGGTCTCGTCGGGCACCGGCCTGCCGGTGTAGCGGTCGAAAGATCGGGCGGTGCGCAGGATCAGGTCCAGCGTCGCAGTGTCGGCGGCCATCAGTAGACCGCGCGCACTTCGTGGACCTCCGGCACATAATGCCGGAGCATGTTCTCGATGCCGGCCTTGAGCGTCATCGTCGAACTCGGGCAGCCGGCGCAGGCGCCGCGCATGGTGAGATAGACCACGCCGTCGTCGAAGCCGTGGAACTGGATATCGCCGCCGTCCATCGCAACGGCCGGGCGGACCCGGGTGTCGATCAACTCGCGGATTTGCTGGACCACCGGATCGTCATCGTCCGCGCCGGGCATCTCGTCGCCGGTCTCGGCCCGCTCCGGCGCCAGGACCGGCCGTCCGGCGGTGAAATGCTCCATGATGACGCCGAGCACCGGCGGCTTGAGCAGCGGCCAGTCCGTGTCGCCGGCCTTGGTGACGGTGATGAAGTCCGAGCCCAGGAATACGCCGGCGACGCCGTCGATGCCGAACAGCGCCTCGGCGAGCGGCGAGCGGCCGTCCGCCGCCGCCGCCGTCGGAAAGTCGGCGGTGCCCTGCTCCAGCACCGTGCGGCCGGGCAGGAATTTCAGGGTCACCGGGTTCGGCGTTTCGGCAGTCTGGATGAACATCGGCGGTCTCGCGGTCGGAGGGCGGGCGCGGTGCAACCGGCGGGCCGGCCGGAAACTGCCGGATAAGTGGTGCGGCGGGCGAAACGGGTCAAGAAGCCCGGCCGCCGGAAATCCGCTGCCCGCTTCCGCGAACCGCCGCGGCCGGAACGGCAGGCCGGAACGACAGGCGGGAGCGAAAGGGTGCGCCGCGACGCATGGCGGCGATTCACGGCGCGTCGCGCCGCCGGATCGCTGCGCCGATGCGCGGCAGCCAGAGCAGCAGGAAGGCGGCCCGGGCGACCAGGAAGACGTAGAGCGAAAGCCACAGCCCGTTATTGCCCCAGAGGTCGAGCAGCGCATAGCCGCAGGCGAGATAGACCGCGAGCGCCAGCGCCATGCCGTTGCGCATCTCGCGGGTCCGCGTCGCGCCGATGAAGATGCCGTCGAGCTGGAAGCTCCACACGCCGGCGAGCGGGATCGCGACGGCCCAGGGCAGGAAGGTCCGCGCCGTCTCGCGCACCCTTTCGATGTCGGTCAGCGCATCGATGACAAGCCCGCCGGCCGCGAGGTAGGCGAGCGCAAAGCCGGCCGCCACGATTCCGGCCCACAGGGTGGTCAGGCGGACCGCCGCGCCGTAATGCGCCCGGTTGCGGCTGCCGATGGCGCCGCCGACCAGCGCCTCGGCGGCGAAGGCGAAGCCGTCCAGGCCGTGGCCGATCAGCAGGAAGAAGTGGAACAGCACGGCGTTGGCCGCCAGCACCGTTTCGCCCAGCTTCGCGCCCTGGGCGGTGAACCAGGCGAAGCCGAAGATCAGGCACAGGGTGCGCAGGAAGATATCGGCGTTGGCGCGCAGCAGGCCGGCGGTCCGGCTGCGGTCGGCGAACAGGCCGCGCCGGCGCCAGCGCCCGCCGAGCGGCCGGTGCAGCCGCGCGACGGCCGCAACGCCGATCGCCGCCGTCGAGACCTCCGCGATCAGGGTCGCCAGCGCCACGCCCTCGATGCCCCAGCCGAAGACCGGCACGAACAGCAGGTCGAGGGCGATGTTGAGGCCGTTCATGTAGAGGGTGAGCGCGAGGACGGTCCCGGTCCGCTCCATGCCGATCAGCCAGCCGATGCAGACATAGACCGTCAGCGCCGCCGGCGCCCCCCAGACGCGGATGCCGAAATAGGCGCCGGCCAGGTCTTCGACCCGCGGGCTCGCTTCGACCGCCCAGAAGGCGAACCATTGCGCCGGCGCCTGCAACGCCACGATGGCGAAGCCGAGCATCGCCGCCAGCAGGGCGGTGCGCAGCGCGACGTCGCGGATTTCCTGATGGTCGCCGGCGCCGCGCGCCTGGGCGACGAAGCCGGTCGTCGCCATGCGCAGGAAGCCGAAGGCCCAGTAGAGGAAGCTGAAGATCAGCGCGCCGATCGCGACCCCGCCGATATAGGCCGGCGACGGCAGATGCCCCATCACCGCGGTATCGACCGCGCCGAGCAGCGGCTGGCCGGCATTGGCCAGGATGATCGGCACGGCGAGCCGCAGCACCCGCCTGTGGGTGACGGCCTCGGTGGGGATTGCGGCGGCGGATCGGGCGGATGGAGGCAAGGCGCGGCCTGTCAGCGTTTACAGAAAGGCCGGCACCCTTCGATACGCCGCTTCGCGGCTACTCAGGGTGAGGGGATTCAACAATTTACCCTCATCCCGAGTAGGCCCGCAGGGCCGTATCGAGGGACGCATCGGTCCAGGAAAAAACGACATGCTTCGACTGGATTGCAAAATGCAAGGCGCCTGTCGCGCCGCGAAAGTGGGCGCTTCCCCTACACCCGCTTGGAAATCCGGATCGCGGTGCGGGAGATGTCCCCGATGACGCGGGTGAGCAGCGGATAGGCCGGCGCGGCCTCGGCGTTGCGGGCGAGCGCGGCGTCCTTGTGGGCCAGTTCGTCGGCCCGGAATTCCTCGATCATCTTCTTCAGCTCCGCCTCGCTCTCGTCCAGCCTCGCGGCCTGGTCGGCGTAATGTTCGTCGATGACCTCCTCGACCGCGACGGTGCAGGCCATCGCGGCCTCCCGGCCCATCAGCGCCGTCGCCGCGCCGAGCGCAAACCCCGCGACATGCCAGACCGGCGTCATGACCGTCGGCCGGACCTGCCGTTCGACGATCATGCGGTTGAACGCATCGAGATGTTTCTGCTCCTGTTCCGCCATCTCGCGCAGCACGGGCCCGTCCTCGCTGCCGCCGAGCACGGCGAGCTGGCCGGCATAGATCCGCGCCGCGCCGTATTCGCCGGCCTGGTCGACCCGGATCATGCTGTGGATCAGCGCCTCGCCGGTGAGTTCGCCGGGCATGGGCCGGCCCGGTTTCTCGAGCGGCTTTCCGGGCGGTTTTGAAGGCTTTCCGCCGCTCATCGCGCCGGCCTTCCGAGGGCGCGCAGGCCGGCCGCCAGCGCGAAGGCCGCCAGCCCCGCCGAGATCGCCGCGTTCCAGCCGGCCAAGGAAACCCCGGCCAACGACCAGGGAACGGCATCGCAGCGCGCCGGCGGCGCGGCGCCGATCGCGTCCTTCAGACTGCCGGCGGTGACTTTCGCGGGATCGAAGCCCGCCGCGCCGCTGCACGCGCCGGGCCCGGCCCACCAAGCGTATTCGATGCCGGCATGGTAAACGCCGATCCCCGCGGTGACCGCCAGCGCGGCGGCGATCGGCAGCAGCGCGAGGGCGGTGCGCCGGTCCCGCAGCGCGGCCAGCCCGGCCAGGGCGAGCGCGACGACGGCGATATGCGGCCAGCGCTGGTCGTGGCACAGCGGGCAGGGCGCGAGGCCGCCGAGATACTGGAAGCCGAGCGCGCCGAGCAGCAGGCCGCCGCTGCCCAGCAGCAACAGGATCAGGGGTGTGCGTCCGGCCGTCATCGTTTCGTCCAGATAGGGTCGGGAAGGCCGCCCGGCCCGCACGCCGTTCGCCGCATCGCGCCGCCGGCCGGCCTATACCGGATCGGGCGCGACCCGGATCATGCGCTTGCCGCGGTTGTCGCCGGCCAGCAGGCCGATCAGCCCCTTGGGCGCATTCTCCAGCCCGTCGAGGATATCCTCTTCCACGACCATTTTCCCTTCGGCGAACCAGCGGCCCATGTCGCGCTCGGCGTCGGCATCCTTGTCCGCGAAATCCATCACGATGAAGCCCTCCATGCGCAGGCGCTTGAAGACGTGGATGCCGGGCACGCCGCGCGGGCTGGCCGTCTCGGCCGTGTCGTACTGGCTGATCGCGCCGCAGCACACGATCCGGCCGCGCAGCGCCATGTTGAACAGGGCCGCCTCCAGGACCGCGCCGCCGACATTGTCGAAATAGATGTCGACGCCGCCGGGCGCGAGTTCGGCGATGCGCTTGCGGAAGGGCTCGGTCTTGTAGTCGATGCAGGCGTCGAAGCCGAGCGTATCGGTCACCCAGGCGCATTTCTCCGGCCCGCCGGCAATGCCGATCGCCCGGCAGCCGAGATTTTTCGCGATCTGGCCGACGAACATCCCGACCGAGCCGGCGGCGGCGGACACCAGCACGGTCTCGCCTTCCTGCGGCCGGCCGACCTGGACCAGCCCGTGATAGGCCGTCTTGCCGGCGATGCCGTAGAGCGAGATCAGGCGGCTGAGCGGGCGCACAGCCGCCGGCAGCTTCTGCAGGCGGCGCGCCTTGTGCACGGAGCAGTCCTGCCAGCCCAGCGCGCCGCCGACGATATCGCCGGGCGCGAACCCGTCCGCCGCGCTCGCGCTCACCACGCCGACGCCGTAGCCGTCCATGACGTCGCCGGCGCCGATCCCCTTGCGGTAGGTGTCGCCCTGCATCCAGGCGCGGTTCGCGGCGTCGAGGGACAGCAGGATCGTGCGGACCTGCACCTGCCCGTCCTGCGGCGCGGGAATGTCCCCGGCCCGCATCTCGAAATGCGCTTCCTCGAGCTTGCCGGCCGGCCGTTCGACCAGAAAAATTCGACGGTTCGGTTCGGTCATCGGGCGTTTCCTCCGGTCCTGGTGCGCCGTCGACCTGCCGCTTCATTCGGCAGTCCGGCAGCCGTCGGCGTTCGTCGTTTCGTCCCGAAGGGCATACTATCCGGTGCGGCTACCGGTCACCGCTACCGCTTTTGTAAGCCTTCAGGCCGTATCCGCCAGCGAGGCCGGCAGCAAAGATGCCAACGCCCTTGAGAATGTCGAAATACAACCCGGAGTGTTCCGGCAAGAGGAAATAGGTGAGAAAAACAAAAATTCCTACGGCGATAACGGTATATGCGAAGCGGAACCGACGCTCGCTTCTTCTTTCGCGAGATTCGTCCCGTTCGCGCTCCCGAACGTTCGCAAGAAACTGGGTGACATGTTCGGCTTTGAATTTCCCGAAGATCGGATGATGCATCGGGCCGAACTGGGCGATGCTGGTGATTTCTTCCAGCTTGGCGCTCACAACTCCCCGCCGTACCGAGGCATCCTGGGAAGAGAGCTCCCGTTCGGCTTCCGCACCGGAAATGACATCCTGGCCGTTTGTCTCTTCGTGCGAATCGCCATTCTCGCCGGCGGCATCGGCGGGAGGCCGCCCGCCGCTCAACGCAACACCCGGTCGAACGACTTTACAGACCGCTCGATCTGCTCGACGAACATGGGGACAGCGCCGTGCGGAGCCGCCAAAAGGTGTGCGGCCATGGCCTTTAATATCAGCGCTTCGATATAGTTTTCCGCCGCCGCCCTTTCCCGTTCGCCGCCCTGTTCGAGAGCCAATCGAAGCGTCTCAAGCGTTTCGTCATCCGGCGCGCCGGAATCGAGCGGCCCGACCGGCGCGCGCAACTCGCGCATGGTCGGGAGCGTCATCGTCATAGTCAGGGGATCGGGCCGCTTCATTGCTCGCCGCGACATTACTATCGCGCCATGCCCGATGCAACCGGAGACCTGAGCCGGTGCAGGCCCAACGCTTTGCAGCCAGCCACCGGGCTGCCGGCGCGAATTGACCGGCGCGAATTGACCGGCGCGAATTGACCGGCGCGAATTGACCGGGCGCGAATTGACCGGGCGGGCGTTTTCCTCTTGATCGCCGGCCCGTCCCGCTCTTTGACACGCCCCCATGGCCGACAAGACGCCAGATACGCAAGCGGACAAGCCCCTCTTCCGCCGGCTCTGGGTGCTGTGCCTCATCGTGTTCATCGACATGGTGGGCTTCGGCGTCATCATCCCGTCCCAGCCCTTCTGGACCAAGTCCTTCGGGGCGACAGCATTCGAGATCGCGCTGGTCATGTCGGTCTATTCCGCCTGCCAGTTCGTCTTCGCCTTTCCGCTCGGCTGGCTGTCCGACCGGGTCGGGCGCAAGCCTGTCCTGCTGTTCAGCCTCCTGGGCTCGGTCGTCAGCTTCACCCTGGTCGGACTCGCCGATTCGCTGCTCATGATCGTGCTGGCGCGCGCGCTGGGCGGTGCGATGAGCGCCAACATCGCCGTCGCCTACGCCTATGTCGCCGACGTGACGGGCGGCGAAGAGCGCGCCCGCGCCATGGGCCTGCTCGGCGCATCCATCGGCGCGGGTTTCGTGCTCGGCCCGTTCATCGGCGGGGTCGTGGCCGGCCCGGACCCGGCCAATCCGGGCCAGATCGCCTTCTTCGTCGGCGCCGCCGTCAGCGCCTTCGCCCTGATCGCCGCGATCCCGCTGCTCAAGGAGCCGGTGAGCCATCGTTCGAGCGCGGAAACCGGCGGCTTCCGGGCGCGGCTGCGCGGATTCGGCCTCGCCCTGTCGATCCCGATCGTCCTGATCCCGATCGCCGTGGCCGGCATCGCCGGCCTCGCCATGGCCGGGCTGGAAGCGACCTACGCCCTGTGGGTCAACGAGGAACACGGCTGGGGCGCGCGCGAGACCGGCCTGTTCTTCGGCTATATCGGCGTCTTGCTGGTGATCGTGCAGGGCGGCCTGGTCGGGCCGGTGACCCGCGCGGTCGGCGAGCGCGGCATGCTCTATCTCGGCCTTGCCTTCGTGACCGCGGGCATGGCGGTGGTCGCCGTGTCGGATACCATCCCGCTGGTCTTCGTCAACGGCGCGCTGATCGCCTGCGGCTACGGCTTCATCGACCCGGCGGTGAGCAGCCTGATCTCGCGCAACACGCCGGCGGGCCGGCAGGGCGCGATCATGGGCGTGCTGCAATCGGTCGGCAGCCTCGCCCGGATCGTCGGCCCGGCGGCGGCGGGGCTGCTGTTCCACGAGTTGGGCCACAACGCGCCCTACGTCGCGGGGGCCGGCGTGGTCGCCTTCGCCCTCGCCTTCGCCCGGTGGCGGCTCGCGGGCGTCGAGATGCCGCCCTCTCCGCGGGCGCGCACCCGGGCCGCGGCGGAGGCGCCGCCCGAACCGCAGGCAGAGGTGCGGGCGGAGGCACAAAGCCCGCCGCGCTGACCGGACCGCGGATTTTACAGGCGGGCGAATCGCGCTATGAACCCGCCGGGACGAACAGCGCCGGCGCCCGCGCAACGGGCGGCCGGGGAACTTGCAGGCTCCGGGGAGGGAACCCGATGGAACTGAACGGACATTCGGCGATCGTGACCGGCGGCGGCTCCGGCCTGGGCGAGGCGACGGCGCGCCTGCTCGCGGCCAAAGGCATGAAGGTCGCGATCTGGGACCTCAACCTCGACGGCGCCAACCGCGTCGCGGGCGAGATCGGCGGCGTGGCGGTCCAGTGCGACGTGTCGGACGCCGGCGCGGCCGAAGCGGCGATCGAGCAGTCCCGCGCCGCGGTCGGCGCGGCGCGCGTGCTGGTCAACTGCGCCGGCATCGGCCCGCCGCGCACCATCGTCGGCCGCGACGGCGCGCCCATGCCGCTCGGCGATTTCCAGACGGTCATTCAGGTCAACCTGATCGGCACCTTCAACTGCCTGCGCCTCGCCGCGGCCGACATGTCCAAGGCCGAGCCGCTGGACGGCGGCGAGCGCGGCGTCATTATCAACACCGCCTCGGTCGCCGCCTTCGAGGGCCAGATCGGCCAGGCGGCCTACAGCGCGTCCAAGGGCGGCGTGGTCGGCCTGATGGTGCCGGCGATGCGCGAACTCGGCCGCCACGGCATCCGCGTTCTGACCATCGCGCCGGGCTATGTCGAGACGCCGCTGCTCGAGGCCGTGCCCAAGGATTTCCAGGAGAATCTCAAATCCTCGCAGATCTTCCCGCGCGCCCGCTTCGGCCAGCCGGAGGAATATGCCGGGCTCTGCGTCCACATCTGCGAGAACCAGCTCCTGAACGGCGACACCATCCGCCTCGACGCCGGCACAAGAATGCCGCCGCGGTAGGGGCGGTCCCTCGATACGCCCCGGATTAAATCCGGGGCTACTCGGGATGAGGGGGTGTTATAGGTTCACCCCCCTTCACCCTCACCCTGAGTAGCCGCCGCAGGCGGCGTATCGAAGGGCGGCCCCTTCCGCCGCGTTGCCATCGGCCGGTTCCATGTCTATATCGCACACGCCCGCGCGCCAGTAGCTCAGCCGGATAGAGCGTCGCCCTCCGGAGGCGAAGGTCAGGGGTTCGAATCCTCTCTGGCGCGCCACTTTCCCGCCCGCTGCCGAACCTCCGGACCCGGCGCGCCGATTGCGCCGGCGGCCGCTTTCGTGGCATGGTTTCGCCATGCGGCGGCGCGCCTCGCTCGGATGCCGGACGGCCCAGAACGGCCCCGGACGGCCCCGAACGGCGGCGGCGCGCGACGGCCTTCGACGGACGGGAAAGGAGAAGGCAGATGACTTCCGCGACAGCGGCGGTAAACGGCGGGCGCCCCGCTAAGCAACATAAGGGCGCGGCCATCGTGGTCGGCCCCGAAGAGGGCGACAGCTACTGGCAGCCCCTGCCCTCGACCGGGCATATCACCGCCAAGATCACGCCCTACACCGCGCCCTACGACGATTTCGCCTCCGGCATCCAGGTGCTGGAGCCGGGCGCGTCGATCCGCGAGCACGGCCACCAGCGCGCCCACGAGCTGATCTTCGTCTACGAGGGCGCCGGCCACGCCATCATCGACGGCGAGCGCTACGAGCTGAAGCCGGAGACCCTGATCGTCGTCGGCCGGCGCGTGCTGCACTATCTGGAGAACGGGGGCGAGGACCGGATGCGCATGCTCTGGGTCATCTTCCCGCCCGGCCTGGAGGACTGGTTCCGCGCCATCGGCCGCCCGCGCACCCCCGGCGACGGCCCGCCCCCGGTGTTCGAGCGGCCGGACAACGTCCGCGAGATCCAGGACCGGCAGAAGTTCCTCCGCCCGGAGGATGCGGCGGCGGGCTGAGCCGCCCGAAGGCGCCGGCCCTCGGGAACGTCTCGTTCGACCCCGCCTTCCCGATGGACCGCCTTCCCGATGGACCGCCGCGCCGCGGAGGGATTGCCGGTCCGAGGGTCAGCGCCGTTCCGCGCTTCATCGCAGGGCGTTACTTGCGGGTTGACAGGCGCATAAAGAACATTATATGAACACTGGGCCGAAGGCCGCCCCTCCGGCGCCGCCGCCGTTCGATGCCGACGATTTGAGAAAACATACCTTCTATGTTTTTTCCCTCACGGCCGCCGGAGCGGAAATGGCGGATTTCTGCGGATTTTCGCACCGGAACGGCGGCTCCGGCGCACACAAAACATAAAAACAGACCGGTCTGTCTAGCTTTTGAAGCCGGGCCGCGAAGGCAAAAAAGGGAGGGGGATGCCGCCACGGAACATGACGAATCATGACATTTCATGACACAACATGACATTCCGCGATACACCGCGGCGTTTCCCGCACCGCCCCGCTGTGGCATGGTCCGGGCCCGCCGTTTGCGGACCCACAAAGCCGGCCTGTACGCCATGAACCTCGCGACGCCTCCGGGCGCCTCTCCCGCCTCCCCGGTTTCGTCCGGCGCCGTTTCGCCCGAGGCCGTTTCGCCCGAGGCCGTTCCCGCCGCCGGAACGCCGCTGGCGCCGGATTGCCGCGGGCTGAATTTCTTCGAGATCGACCGCAGCCTGCAGGCGCTGCTGCCGCTCTACCTGCCGGACGACCTGCGCGAACACATGACGCCGCATTTCCGGCGGCTCGGCGCGATCGCCGGCGGGCGGCTCGACGAACTGGCGCGGATTGCCGACCGGCATCCGCCCGTCCTGCATCCGCGCGACGCCTACGGCCGCGACGAGGAATGGATCGAGTTCCACCCGGCCTACCGGGAGATGGAGCGGATCGGCTTCGGCGATTTCGGCATTCACGCCATGTCGCGCCGGCCGGGCGTGCTCGGCTGGAACGGCACGCCGGTGACGGCGAAATACGTCCTGCAATATCTGTTCGTGCAGTCCGAGTTCGCCCTGATGTGCCCGATCTCGGTGACGGACACCTCGACCGTGCTGATCCGGAAATACGGCGATGCGGCGGTCCGGCGGCGCTTCGTGCCCCGGCTGACCAGCCAGGACATGGGCGAGATCTACAAGGCCGCCCAGTTCATGACCGAGAAGGCCGGCGGCTCCGACGCCGGCCGGATCGAGCTGGCCGCCCGGCTCGAGGAAGGGCCGGACGGGCCGGAATGGCGGCTCTACGGCGACAAGTGGTTCTGCTCCTGCGCCGATGCCGATGTCGCCCTGCTGCTCGCCCGGCCGGAGGGCGCGGCCCCCGGCACGGCCGGCCTCGGCCTGTTCGCCCTGCCGAAGCGCCGGGACGACGGCAGCCGCAACCGCTACCGGATCGTGCGCCTGAAGGACAAGCTGGGCAGCCGGTCCATGGCGTCGGGCGAGATCGTCTTCGAGGGCGCCGTCGCCTATCCGCTCGGCGAAGTCGGGCCGGGCCGCAACAGCGGCCTCAAGCAGATGCTGGACCAGGTCAATTTGAGCCGCCTGTCCCACGGCGTGCGCGCCGCCGCGATGATGCGGCGCTGCCTGAACGAGGCGCTGGTCGCCGCGCGCGGGCGCAGCGCCTTCGGCGGCGCGGTGATCGGCAAGCCGCTGATGCGCCGGCAGCTGCTGAAGCTCATGCTGCCGGCCGAACAGGCCCTGTCGATGGCGCTGTTCGCCGCCGGCCGGCTGGAGAAGGCCGAAGCGGGCGACGCCGGCGCGGCGGCGCTGGTCCGGCTGCTCACGCCGCTGCTGAAATTCCGCACCTGCCGGGACAATATCGCGGTCGCGACCGGCGCGATGGAGGCGCGCGGCGGCAACGGCTATATCGAGGATTTCGTCAACGCCCGCCTGGTGCGCGACGCCCATCTGGGCGTGCTGTGGGAAGGCACCTCCAACATCAACGCGCTGGACGTCGTGACCCGCGCCGTCGGCAAGGCGGGCGCCCAGGAGGCGCTGCGGGAGACGCTGACCGGACTGCTCGAAACGGCGCCCGCCCTGCCCGGCCGGCTCAAGGGGGCGCTGGGCCATGCCGCGGGCCGGGCGGTCGCGCTCGCCGAGGAGGTTGCCGAGGCCGGCGACGAGCCGCGCATGCGCCAGGCCGCCGACGCGCTCTACCACGCGGCGAGCGCCGCCATCATGGCCCACGAGGGCGCCCGGATCGCGGCGGCCGGCGGCGGCCGCAAGCGCCTGCTGCTGGCGCAGGCGGTCCTGGATTATCGGCTGAGCCCGCAGGACCCGCTCGCGCCGCGCGGCGACGATCCGGCGGTTGCGGCGGCCCTGCTGGATGCGGCGTGAGCCGGCGAACGGTCCGGATCAGCCCCGGCCGCCGCCCTTCGGATGGGCGGCTTGGTAGACGTCGAGCAGGCGCGCGGCGTCGACATCGGTATAGCGCTGGGTGGTCGACAGGCTGGCGTGGCCCAGAAGTTCCTGGATCGCGCGCAGGTCGCCGCCGCCGGCGAGCAGATGGGTCGCGAAGGAGTGGCGCAGGGCGTGCGGCGTCGCGGTATCCGGCAGGCCGAGGGCCGGGCGCAGCCGCCGGACCAGAAGTTGCACGATGCGCGGGCTGAGGCGCCGGCCTTTCGCGCCGACGAACAGCGGGCCGTCCGGCGTCAGGGCGTGGGGGCAAAGGTCCAGATAGCGCGCCACCGCCTCGTCGACGACCGGCAGGACCGGCAGGACGCGCTGCTTGCCGCCCTTGCCGGCGACGACCAGGGTCGGGCCGAAGGGCGCCGCGCTGCGGTCGAGGCCGAGCGCCTCGGCGATGCGCAGGCCGCAGCCGTAGATCAGCGTCAGCACCGCACGGTCGCGCGCCGCGATCCAGGGTTCGGCGCTGTCGGTCCCCGCGCTGTCGAGCAGGTCTCCGGTCTCGGCGACGGTCAGCGGCTTGGGCACCGCATGGGGCAGTTTCGGCGCGCGCAGGGATGCGACCGACGGGTTGTGCAGGATTTTCTGCCGGTCGAGAAAAGCATAGAAGCTGCGCACGGCGGAGACCGCCCGCGCGGTCGAGCGGCGCGCCTTGTCCGAGCGGGAGGCGAGCCACGAACGGAAATCCGCCGGGTCGAGCCCTTCCAGCGCGGCCCGGTCGGCCCGCGCCCCCCGGTGGCGGCCGAGAAACAGCAGGAAGGCGACCAGGTCGCGCCGGTAGGCCGCCACCGTATGCCCGGAGGCCCGTTTCTCGTGCGCCAGCCGGGCCAGCCAGTCGAACAGGTCGCGGCTCACGGCGGGGTCGAGAGCGGCGTCGAAATCCGGGCCGGCGCCCGCCGACGATGCGGATGCAGGCGGCGCGGCCGTCAGCCGGGCAGGTTCAGCCATGCGCGCGCGGTGCTTTCGATGACGCGGGCGAGGAACCGGAACTGCTGGCGTCCGCCGCGCTCGGCGAAGGCGTCCGGGTCGCGGCTGCCCAGGGCGAGCAGGCCGGCCGGCGCGCCGCGGCCGATGCACAGGCGGATCAGCAGGTCGGAGCGCACCAGCGAGGCCGCCGCGCCGTAGAGCAGGCGCTCCGCCCGCACCGCGTCCCGGCACCGTTCCGCGGCCTCGGGGCCGCCCAGCAGGGCGTCCGCCGCGCCGCAGGGCAGCAGGTTGACGCCGCTGCGCGTCCGGCCGTTCGGCTGGCCGTCGCCGGCCTCGATGCACAGGCCGACCGCGTCGATCCGCAGGGTGCGGGCGACATCGTGGGTGATCGCTTCGACGAAATGCTCGAAGCTGCGGGCGTCGATCAGGGCGAGGCAGGCATCGTGAACCTGCGCCTGCTGCCGGACCAGCCGGCGCGCGCCGTCGACCGCGGTCCGCTCGCCGCGGCGCGCAATGGCCAGGTCGCGCTGCAGGCGCTTGACCAGGAAGCGGCCGAAATCGACCGGTCCGTCGGGCGCGCCGGCGCCGGCGACCGGCGGCGGGGTCAGGATGGCCGCGAGTTCCGGCCGGCCGGTCAGGAAATCCGGATGGCGGCGCAGCCAGTCGGCGACCCGGTCGGCCGAGAGGGCGGCCGGCGCCGGCGGTCTGGAGATTTCCGCCTTGCTCACCGCCCCGGCCCCCGCCTGCCGCCTTACCCGGCCTTCTCGGCCGGCGCATCCTCCGACAGGATGGCCTGGCCGGTCTTTTCCCAGTCGGCCAGAAAGGCCGCCAGGCCCTTGTCGGTCAGCGGATGCCGGAACAGTTGACGCAGCACCGCGGGCGGCAGGGTCGCGACATGGGCGCCCGTGCGCGCCGCCTCGACCAGGTGCATCGGGTTGCGGATCGAGGCCACCAGAACTTCCGTTTCGATCTCCGGATAGTTGTCGTAGATCCCGACGATATCGGCGATCAACTGCATCCCGTCGGTCGAGATGTCGTCGAGCCGGCCGACGAAGGGCGAAACGTAGGTCGCCCCGGCCTTGGCCGCGAGGATCGCCTGGCCGGCCGAGAAACACAGGGTGACGTTGACCTTGATATTCTCGCTGCGGAAGGTCCGGCAGGCCTTCAGCCCGTCCATCGTCAGCGGCACCTTGACGACGACATTGTCGGCGACCCGGGCGAGCTTCTGCCCTTCGCGGACCATGGTGTGGTAGTCGGTCGCCGTCACCTCGGCGCTGACGTCGCCGGGCACGACCCGGCAGATGCCCCGGATCGTTTCCAGGAAATCGCCGCCGCTCTTGGCGATCAGCGACGGGTTGGTCGTCACGCCGTCGAGCAGGCCCGTCGCCGCCAGGTCGCGGATCTCGTTGAGATCGGCCGTGTCGATGAAGAATTTCATCGCGTCGTCCCGTCTCCCGGGTCTCCTTCCGGTCCGGTCCGGGCGTACGCCGGACAGGCGCTGGCCGCAGGCCGAAGCCTCTGTTATCCGTCGCCCTCATGTTAGCCCAGCAATTCCGGCCCGCCAAGCCGCTGACCCGCCCACTGGCCCGCCCGCTGGCCCGCCCACTGGCCCGCCCACTGGCCCACCCGCCGGCCCGCCTGCAACGGGACCGGCGGGCCGACTCGCAGGCCGGGGCGGATGGCTAGCGCCGACCGGGTCAGGGTGCTGCTGCCGATGCCGGTCGGCAGCGGCTACGACTACCGCATACCCGCCGGCATGGCGGTGGCGCCCGGCGATTTCGTGCGCGTGCCGCTCGGGCCGCGGCAGACGACGGGCGTGGTCTGGGGAAAGGCCGACGGCGCCGTGCCGGACGACCGGCTGAAGGCGATCGCCGCCCGGCACGATGCGCCGCCGCTCAGCGCCGCGCACCGCCGGTTCGTCGACTGGATCGCCGTCTACACCGTCACCGCGCCCGGATCGGTGCTGCGCATGGTCATGCCGGTGCCCGAAGCGCTCGATCCGCCCGCTCCGGAGTCGGGCTACCGGCTGGCAGCTTCCGTCCCGCCCGCGCCGGGGACGGGGCCGCGGATCACGCCGCAGCGCCGACGGGTTATCGACGCATTGGCCGGCGAAGAACCGGTCGCGGCCGGCCGGCTCAGGGCGCAAGCGGGCGTGTCCGCCGCCGTGCTGGCCGGCATGGCGAAGGCCGGCCTGATCGAGGCCGCGCCGGTCGCCGTCGGGGCGGACTGGCCGGCGCCGCAGCCGGCCCGGCCCGGCATCCGCCTTTCCGCCGACCAGCGCGCCGCGGTGCGGGCGCTCGGCGCGGCGGTCGGCGGCGGCTATGCCGCCTTCCTGCTCGACGGCGTGACCGGATCGGGCAAGACGGAGGTCTATTTCGAAGCGATCGCCGAAGCCTTGCGCCAGGGCCGGCAATCCATCGTGCTGCTGCCGGAAATCGCGCTCACCGCGCAGTGGCTCGCCCGCTTCGAGCAGCGCTTCGGGACCGCGCCGGCGCCCTGGCATTCGGATCTCACCCGCGCCCAGCGGCGGCGGATCTGGCGCGCGGCCGCGACCGGCGCGGCCCGGGTCGTGGTCGGCGCCCGTTCGGCGCTGATGCTGCCGATGCCGGCGCTCGGCCTGATCGTCGTGGACGAGGAGCACGACCAGAGCTTCAAACAGGAAGACGGCGTGATCTACCACGCCCGCGACATGGCGGTGGTCCGCGCCACGCTCGAAAAGGTGGCCGTGGTCCTCGCCTCGGCGACGCCGGCGCTCGAATCGGTTGCGAATGTCGAACGCGGCCGGTATGGCCGCCTGGTCCTGCCCGAACGCCACGGCGGCGCCCCGCTGCCGGCAGCCGAGTTGCTCGACCTGCGGCAGGAAGGTCCGCCGCGCGGCCGCTGGCTCGCCGACCGGCTGGTCCATGCAATGGCCGAAACGCTGGCGGCGGGGGAGCAGGCCCTGCTCTATCTCAACCGCCGGGGCTATGCGCCGCTCACCCTGTGCCGCGGCTGCGGCCTGCGCCTGGAATGTCCGCAATGCGCCGCCTGGCTGGTCGAACACAGGCTCGCCGGCCGGTTGGAGTGCCATCATTGCGGCCATACGAGGCCGCTGCCCCGGCAGTGCCCGGAGTGCGGCGCGGAAGACGGTTTCGTGCCGTGCGGGCCGGGCGTCGAGCGGCTGGCCGAAGAAGTCGCCGGCCTGCTGCCGGAGGCCCGGATCCTGGTGGCGACCAGCGATACCGTCCGCGGGCCCGCCGCCGCCGCGGCGCTGGTGCGCGACGTCCGGGACGGCGCCGTGGACCTGCTGATCGGCACGCAGATCCTCGCCAAGGGACATCATTTCCCGAAGCTCACCCTGGTCGGGGCGGTCGATGCCGACCTGGGCCTCGCCGGCGGCGACCTGAGGGCGGCGGAGCGGACCTGGCAGATGCTCAACCAAGTGGCGGGCCGGGCCGGGCGGGCGGCGCGTCCGGGCCGCGTCATCCTGCAATCCCGGCGGCCGGACCACCCGGTGCTGCAAGCGATCGCGGCCGGCGACCGCGACGGCTTTATCGCCGCGGAAAAGGCGGCGCGCGAGCGCTACGGCATGCCGCCCTACGGCCGGCTGGCCGCCCTCGTCGTCTCGGGCCGGCAGGCCGGGGCGGTGCGGCAGGCGGCGGCGGCCCTGGGGCGCAGCGCGCCGGCACAGGACGGCCTTCAGGTGCTCGGGCCGACGCCGGCGCCGCTCGCCCTGCTGCGCGGCCATTTCCGCCACCGCCTGCTGGTGAAAGCGGCGCGGTCGGTCAACCTGCAGGACTATATCCGGCGCTGGCTGTCGCGGACCCCGCAGCCCGGCGGCGTCCGCATCAAGGTAGATATCGATCCCTACAGCTTTTCCTGAGGCGTTTCGCGCCGGCGGCGCATCCGGCAGGAGACGCCCGGAACATCCCGGGGCAAATCGCTGCGGCCACATTACGCAGCGCCGGTTTCTTGCCGGTCCCGAAGCCGCTATGTTAGCAAAATCCGGCCTGAAAGGCAGAGGTCCGGGCATGCGTTCGCCCCGGAATTTCCTGGCAAAATCACCAATTTCCACGGCATTCTGCCGCGCTCCGGCGCTGAAGGTCCGCCGCATGCCGTGGAGCGGGACATCGGATATTGGCGTCTGAATCGACCGATACCAGCGGCATCGCCGAGCGGTACGCAACGGCGCTGTACGACATGGCGGACGAGGCGAAACAGCTCGACGCCGTGGCCGACGACCTGCGCGGACTGAAGGTCCTGCTGGAAGAGAGCGGCGACCTGCGCCGCCTGGTCCGCTCGCCGCTGATCGGCCGCCAGGCCCAGACGGCGGCGATGATGGCGGTTCTCGAAAAGGCCGGCGCCGGCGACCTGACGCGGCGCTTCGCCGGGGTGGTCGGGCACAATCGCCGCCTGTTCGCGCTGGGCGCCATGATCGACGCCTATCTCGCCATGCTGGCCCGGCGGCGCGGCGAGGAGACCGCCCATGTATCGAGCGCCGCGGCGCTCAGCGAGGATCAGCAGGCGCGGCTCGCCGAATCCCTGCGCAAGGCCGTGGGGTCGAAGGTGCGGGTCGAAACCGCGGTCGATCCGTCGCTGATCGGCGGGCTGGTCGTCCGGGTCGGGTCCCGCATGATCGATTCGTCGGTCAAGACCAAACTGCAGCGCATGCAACTTGCGATGAAGGGAGCCTGAGGGCATGGACATCCAGGCCGCAGAAATCTCCGCAATCCTGAAACAGCAGATCGCCGACTTCGATACCGAGGCCGACGTCGCCGAGGTCGGCCAGGTGCTGTCGGTCGGCGACGGCATCGCCCGGGTCTACGGGCTGGACAATGTCCAGGCCGGCGAGATGGTCGAGTTTCCCGGCGGCATCAAGGGCATGGCGCTCAATCTCGAGATCGACAATGTCGGCATCGTGATCTTCGGCGACGACCGGGATATCCGCGAGGGCGACACCGTCAAGCGGACGGGGGCCATCGTCGACGTGCCGGTCGGCACCGGCCTGCTCGGCCGCGTCGTCGACGGGCTGGGCAACCCCGTCGACGGCAAGGGGCCGATCGAGGCGGCCGAACGCGCGCGGGTCGAGGTCAAGGCGCCGGGCATCATCCCGCGCCGCTCGGTGCACGAGCCGATGCAGACCGGCCTGAAGGCGCTGGACGCCCTGGTGCCGATCGGCCGCGGCCAGCGCGAGCTGATCATCGGCGACCGCCAGACCGGCAAGACCGCCGTTGCGATCGACACCTTCATCAACCAGAAGGGCGTCAACGCCGCCGAGGATCCCGCGACCAAGCTGCACTGCATCTACGTCGCCGTCGGCCAGAAGCGCTCGACCGTTGCACAGATCGTCAAGATCCTCGAGGAAAACGGCGCGATGGACTATTCCATCGTCGTCGCCGCCACGGCGTCCGACCCGGCGCCGCTGCAATTCCTGGCGCCCTATACCGGCTGCACGATGGGCGAATATTTCCGCGACAACGGCATGCACGCCGTGATCGTGTACGACGACCTGTCGAAACAGGCCGTCTCTTACCGCCAGATGTCGCTGCTGCTGCGCCGGCCGCCGGGCCGCGAGGCCTATCCCGGCGACGTGTTCTACCTGCATTCCCGCCTGCTCGAGCGGGCGGCCAAGATGAACGAGGAACACGGCGCCGGGTCGCTCACCGCCCTGCCGGTCATCGAGACCCAGGCCAACGACGTATCGGCCTATATCCCGACCAACGTGATTTCGATCACCGACGGCCAGATCTTCCTGGAGACCAACCTGTTCTACAAGGGCATCCGCCCGGCCATCAATGTCGGCCTGTCGGTGTCCCGCGTCGGCTCGGCCGCCCAGGTCAAGGCGATGCGCCAGGTCGCCGGATCGATCAAGCTGGAACTGGCCCAGTATCGCGAACTGGAGGCCTTTTCCCAGTTCGCCTCCGATCTGGACGCCGCCACCCAGCGCCAGCTCGCGCGCGGCGCGCGGCTGACCGAATTGCTGAAGCAGGACCAGTATGCGCCCCTCCCGATGGAAGAGCAGGTCGTGTCGATCTTCGCCGGCGTGAACGGCTATCTCGACGGGATCGAGGTGCGCGACGTGACCCGCTTCGAGGCCCAGTATCTCGATGCGGTGCGCGACAAGGGCGCCGATATCCTGGCGGCGGTCCGCGAGGAAGGCGTGGTCAGCGACGAGACCGAAGGCAAGCTCAAGGCGTTTCTCGACGATTTCGTCAAGACCTTCGCCTAGCGGTTCGGGGCATTCGGGAACGACCGGAAATGCACCCGGCATTTTGCGCGCGGCCCGGCCGGAGAACCCGGAGAACGGGGCCGAAAGGATAGAGTGGCGGCATGGCGAGCCTCAAAGATCTGCGCAACCGCATCGCGAGCGTGAAGTCGACGCAGAAGATCACGTCGGCGATGAAGATGGTCGCCGCCGCGAAGCTGCGCCGCGCCCAGGAGCAGGCCGAGGCCGCCCGGCCCTATGCCGAGCGCATGGACCGGATGCTCGGCTCGCTGGCGGCCAGCCTGCAGGGCCGCGCCGGCGTGTCGCCCATGCTCGCCGGCGCCGGCGACGACAAGGTCCACCTGCTGGTCGCCGTCACCTCCGACCGCGGGCTGTGCGGCGGTTTCAACACCGGCATCGTGCGCCGGACGCGCCAGTTGGCGGCGGAACTGAAAGACGCCGGCAAGACGGTCAGGATCGTCTGCGTCGGCCGCAAGGGCCGGGACCTGCTGCGCCGCGACTGGGGCGACGCGATCGTCGCGTCCTATACCGACATCGGCCGGCGCCGCCTCGGCTTCGAGGATGCCGACGCGATCGCCGGGAAAATCACCGAGATGTTCGAGGCCGGCGAATTCGACGTCTGCACGATGGTCTACAACCGGTTCAAGTCGGTCATCAGCCAGGTCGTCACCGCCCAGCAACTCATTCCTTTCGCCCCGCCGGAGAGCGAGGCGGAAGACGCTTCCGGCGCCGGCGCCGCGGCCGCGATCTATTCCTACGAGCCGGACGAGGCCGAAATCCTCGCCGACCTGCTGCCGCGCAACCTGGCGGTGCAGGTGTTCCGCGGCCTGCTGGAGAGCGCCGCCGGCGAGCACGGCGCCCGCATGACGGCGATGGACAACGCGACGCGCAACGCCGGCGACATGATCAAGGCGCTGACCCTCACCTACAACCGGACGCGCCAGGCGCAGATTACCAAGGAACTGATCGAAATCATCTCGGGCGCCGAGGCGCTCTAGAGAACGGGAGCTATCGATGGCCAGGAACAACATCGGCAAGGTTTCGCAGGTGCTGGGCGCCGTTGTGGACGTTCAGTTCGAAGGCGAACTGCCGGAGATCATGAACGCGCTGCATACGGGGCGCGGCGGCGAGACCCTCGTGCTCGAAGTGGCCCAGCATCTGGGCGAATCGACCGTGCGCACCGTCGCGATGGACTCGACGGAAGGCCTGGTGCGGGGCCAGAATGTCGAAGACACCGGCCTGCCGATCGAAGTTCCGGTCGGCCCCGAGACCCTCGGGCGGATCATCAACGTCATCGGCGAGCCGATCGACGAGCGCGGCCCGCTCGGCAACAAACGGACCTCGCCGATCCACAAGCCGGCGCCGGAATTCGTCGAGCAGTCGACGGAGCAGGAGGTGCTGGTCACCGGCATCAAGGTGGTCGATCTGCTGGCGCCCTACCAGCGCGGCGGCAAGATCGGCCTGTTCGGCGGCGCCGGCGTGGGCAAGACCGTGCTCATCATGGAGCTGATCAACAATATCGCGAAGACCCACGGCGGCTATTCCGTGTTCGCCGGCGTCGGCGAGCGCACCCGCGAGGGCAACGACCTCTACCACGAGATGATCGAATCCGGCGTCATCAAGCTTGGCGACGGCACCACGGAGGGATCGAAGGCCGCGCTGGTCTACGGCCAGATGAACGAGCCGCCCGGCGCGCGCGCGCGCGTCGGACTCAGCGGCCTCACCCTCGCCGAGTATTTCCGCGACGAGGAGGGGCAGGACGTGCTGTTCTTCGTCGACAACATCTTCCGCTTCACCCAGGCCGGTTCGGAAGTCTCGGCGCTGCTCGGCCGGATTCCCTCGGCGGTGGGCTACCAGCCGACGCTGGCGACCGACATGGGCGCGCTGCAAGAGCGGATCACGACCACCAAGAAGGGATCGATCACCTCGGTTCAGGCGATCTATGTGCCGGCGGACGACCTGACCGACCCGGCGCCGGCGACCTCCTTCGCCCATCTCGACGCCACGACCGTACTGTCGCGCCAGATCGCCGAACTCGGCATCTATCCGGCGGTCGACCCGCTGGATTCGACGTCGCGCATCCTCGATCCGCGCATCCTGGGCGAGGACCATTACCGGACGGCGCGCGACGTGCAGCAGGTCCTGCAATCCTACAAGGCGCTGCAGGACATCATCGCCATCCTGGGCATGGACGAACTCTCGGAAGACGACAAGCTGGTCGTCGCCCGGGCGCGCAAGATCCAGCGTTTCCTGTCCCAGCCCTTCGACGTCGCCCAGGTGTTCACCGGATTCCCGGGCGTCCAGGTGCCGCTGGAAGACACGATCGAGGGCTTCCGGGGCATCGTGGACGGCGAATACGACCACATCCCGGAAGGCGCCTTTTACATGTGCGGCGCCATCGAGGAGACCCTGGAAAAGGCGCGCAAGATGGCGGCGGAGGCCGCCTGACCGGCCGGATGCGCCCCGGCCGTTCCCCGGACGTGCAACGGGCCGGAAACGGATGAAAGACGGATTGGACGATGGCTGACGAAAAGGTCGAATTCGAGCTGGTGTCGCCGGAGCGGCTGCTGTCTTCCGAAGCCGTCGACATGGTCGTCGTGCCCGGCGCCGAGGGCGATTTCGGCGTCCTGCCGCGCCATTCGCTGCTGATTTCCGGGGTGCGCACCGGCGTCATCCAGGTCTGGAACGGCAATGCCGTGACCGACCGCATCTTCGTGGCCGGCGGATTCTGCGAGGTTACCGGCGAGCGCTGCACGGTGCTGGCCGAGGAGGCGGTCCGGGTCGACGATATCGACCGCAACGCCATCGAATCCGAACTGAAAGACCTCCGGGAGGACGCCGCGGACGCGAAGTCGCCCGAGGAACGGAGCGCCGTCGAGGCGCGCATCGCGACGCGCGAGGCCATGCTGGCCGCCGCCTGAGGCGTTTCTCTTCAAAATTCGTCGAACCGGCCGGAGGGGCGGCCGACCGCTGGACGCCCCCCGGTGTGAGGGCTATAATTATGGACGGTCAATCCGGGCGGATTGGGGGCCGCCCCGTCATCGGTCAAGGCAGCGGACTGCCGACGGGTTCGAGGCAAAGCGGTGAAGCACTGGACGCTCGACGATATTGCCTGGGAGAACTTCGATCCGGGCAAGGTTGATCCCGATCTGGTCAAGGTGATCAAGGCGGCGAGCCTTGTTGAGAAGAACGGCCGCGATTACGGCCGGTATCTCCAGGAAGTGTTCGAGGACGATCCCGAGTTTTCCGAAGCTGCGGCCGGGTGGGCCGAGGAAGAGGTCCAGCACGGCGACGCCCTGGGCCGCTGGGCCGAAATGGCCGATCCGTCTTTCGATTTTCAGAACGCCTTCGAAGATTTCGCAGCGAATATCAGGCTGCCGTCCGGAGTCGACGAATCCGTGCGCGGCTCGCGGGTCGGCGAACTCGTCGCCCGCTGCGTGGTCGAATGCGGCACCTCTTCCATGTACACGGCCCTCGCCAACGCGGCCGAGGAACCGGTGCTCAAACAAATCTGCCACAAAATCGCCGCCGACGAATTGCGGCACTACAAGCTCTTCTACAAGCACGAGAAGCGCTATCTGGAGATCGAACGGATCGGCCGGCTACGGCGCTTCTGGGTTGCGCTGAGCCGGGCGCGCGAGACGGAAGACGACGAGCTCGCCTACGCCTATTTCGCGGCCAACAACCGGGGCGGCGACTATGACCGTAAAGCCGCCAACCGGGAATATTCCGCGACGGTGTACGGTTTCTACCGTTTCCACCATGTCGAACGCGCCGTCTCCATGGCGTTCAAGGCGGCCGGCCTCAAGCCGCACGGCCGCTTCTGCATCTGGATGTCGAGGGTCATTTACGCGGTTCTGAAATGGCGTACCCGCGCCGGCCGGCCTCCGGTCGCCGCCGAAGCCTGACCGGAATTTCCAAATCCCGGACGGACGGTTTCCGCCCGCTGAAAGCGGCAACGGCCGGGCCGGCGCCGCGCTCCGGTCCCGCTACCCGCGCGCCAGCGCGGCGATCGCCGGGGCGAATTCCGCCAGCACCGCTTCGTAGAGCGGCCGCTTGAAATCGACGATCAGGGCCGGCAGGCGTTCCGGCGCGAGCCACCGCCAGGCGCTGAACTCGGCATGGGCGCCGTCGATGCGGATGTCGGCGTCCGCGCCGTCGAAGCGCATGGCGAACCATTTCTGCGCCTGGCCGATATAGCGGCCCTGCCAGACCCTGCCGCGCAGGTCCGCCGGCAGATCGTAGCTCAGCCATCCGGCGCTCTCGGCCAGTATCGTCACGCGGTCGATGCCGGTCTCTTCGGCCAGTTCCCGGCGGGCCGCCGCCGCCGGCGCCTCGCCGGCGTCGATGCCGCCCTGGGGCATCTGCCAGGCGCCCGGCGTATCGATCCGCTCGGCGACGAAGACGCGGCCCTCGCGGTTCAGCAGCATGACGCCGACGCCGCGGCGGTACTCCGGGCCCGGCCCCGCCCCTTGCGATGCAGGCGCGGCGGCGGCGGCGCCGGTCACGGTTCCGGCACCGGCTGCCCGGCCGCCTGCCCGGTTGCCGCCTATTCCCCGTTCTTCATCCTGTCGAAGAGCGCGAGGCCTCTCAGCAGGTCGACGGCGCGGGACAATTGATAGTCTTCCGGTTCCTTGTCGCCGGCCGCCGCGGGTTGCTTGCCGTCGGCCCCTTCGGCGGGATCCGCTGCGCCGTCTTCCGGCGCCTCGCCGCTCTCCGTCCTGTCGGCATCGAGCGCGTTCGGCAGATCGGCTTCCCGCCCGACGGCGGGCGGCGCGAGCGCCGTCAGCTTCGCCTGCTCGACGACGATATCGGGAACGATGCCCTCGGCCTGGATCGAGCGGCCCGACGGCGTGTAGTAACGGGCGGTCGTCAGCCGCATCGCGCCCTGACTGCCCAGCGGCACGACGGTCTGGACCGAACCCTTGCCGAAGCTCTTGGTGCCCATGAGGATGGCGCGCCGGTGGTCCTGCAACGCGCCCGCGACGATTTCGGAGGCCGAGGCGGAGCCGCTGTTGATCAGCACGACGATCGGCAGGCCGCCGGTCATGTCGCCTTTCTTGGCGTTGTAGCGGCTGCTGATCTTGGCTTCGCGGCCGCGCGTCGAGACGATCTCGCCCCGTTCGAGAAAGCTGTCGGTCACATCGATCGCCTGGGACAGCAGGCCGCCCGGATTGTTGCGCAGGTCCAGGACGACGCCGCGCCACGTCTTGCCCGGCTTGCGCCCGAACTCGGCCAGCGCGGCGTGCAGGCCGACGGTCGTCTGCTGGGTGAAGGACGTGATCCGGACGTAGCCGACATTGCCGATCGTCCGGTGGCGCACCGACTTGACCGTTATGATGGCCCGCACGATGGTCACGTCGAACGGGTCCACGCCCTTGCGCCGGATCCTGATCGTGATCTTCGAATCGACCGGCCCGCGCATCTGCTTGACCGCATCGCGCAGGGAAATGCCGATGATCGGCTTGCCGTCGATATGGGTGATCAGGTCGTTGGCGCGGATGCCGGCGTTGGCCGCCGGCGTCCCGTCGATCGGCGAGATCACCTTCACGATGCCGCGTTCGGTCGTCACCTGGATGCCGAGACCGCCGAACTTGCCGGTGGTGTTGACCTGCATTTCCTTGAAGTCTTCGGCGCTCAGATAGTTCGAATGCGGATCCAGCGCTTGCAGCATGCCGTTGATCGCCGCTTCGATCAGCTTCTTGTCCGTGACCTTTTCGACGTAACCGGAGCGCACCCGCTCGAACACCGCGCCGAACAGGTCGAGATACCGGTAGGTGTCGGGTTCCTTGTCGTCGGCCGCCCGCGCCGGGGCGGCGAGCGCCGCGGAAACCAGGAAAACGAGGGCAAGCGCAATCCGTGTCATCCGTCTACCTTGCGTTTGTCCGCCGCCAGCCACGGCTGCGGATCGATGGGGCGACCGCCCTGCCTCAACTCGAGATACAGCCGGGCGCCCGGCGGCTTCCCCATTCCGACAATACCGACCGGCTCGCCGGCCAGCACCCATTGCCGGTTCACGACATCGATACGCGCCAGACCGGCGATCAGGGAGTGATATCCGTCGGTATGCTCAATGATCAAGATCGGTCCATAGCTCCGGAACGATCCTGCAAACACAATTTGGCCGTCGTATGGCGCAACTGCCTGCGCGCCGGTCCGTGCGGCGAAGCGCAGTCCGTTGACGGGCATGCCGAACCCGTCCCTGTCGCCGAATCGCGCCACGAGGCTGCCCGATACCGGCGCAACCGCCTTCCCGCGGGCCTTGCGGAAGCGGCGGACGCGCTTCGGCCGCGTCAGGAGCGCCGCGCGGACTTTCCGGCCCGGCTCCGGGCGGGCGGTCTCGCGCTTCAGATTGGCGACCAGGTCCTGCAGCGTTTCCGCCCGGTGCGTCAGGCGGGCGAGCCGGCGCTGCACCAGGGCCCGTTCCGCCCGCGTCTCCGCCAACAGGCGGGTCTGCCGGCCCAGCAGAGCCGCCAGTTCCAGCCGGGTGCTGCGCAACGCCTCCGATCTGGCGGCGATATCCTTGCGCTCCCGGGCGGCCTGCCGGCGCAGAGCGTTATGGGCGACGACCTTGCGGCGCAGTTCGCCGGCCCGGGCGCGCAGCCGCGGCGCCAGCGAACGGAGGACGATCGTGCTGCGGATCGCGTCCTGCGCGTCGGCGAAATGCATGGCCAGCACGCCCGGCGGATTGCTGCGGATCCGCCGGAGGGCGCCGACGATTTGCAGGAATTGCCGCTCGTTGCGCCGGAATTCGGCGCTGTCGGTCCGGATCGCATTCTCCAGCCGGGCCAGGCGCCGCTCGACGCGCATCGTGGCGGCTTCCTGCAATTGCAGCCGCCGGGCCACGGCAACGACCCGTTTGCGGATCGAGCGGATTTCCTCCGCCAGCCGGCCGGCCCGGCGCGACAGGGCGGCGTCGAGCCCGCGGCCCTTGTCGATTCGGCGTTCGACGTCCTTCAGCCGGTTCCGTTCGTTCTGCGCAGACGCCTCGCCCACTCCGGCGGCAAGCGAGGCGAATACCGCGGCGGCGACCGCGGCCGCGGCGAATGGAGACCGGACGGCGCTACGCAGCAATTGTCTTCGAACCTGCGGCGGCGCTGCCGAGCAGCGATGCGCCGGTCATTTCGGCAGGCCGGGCCAGCCCCATCAGGTCCAGAACCGTCGGCGCGATATCGGCAAGCGTGCCGTTGCGCAAGGTGCGTCCCGATCCGGCGGCGGCGAGCAGGATCGGCACCGGATTGCGCGTGTGGGCAGTATGGCTCTGCCGGGTTTCGGGATCGGCCATCTGCTCGGCATTGCCGTGGTCCGAGGTGACGAGCAGGGCGCCGCCTGCGGCCGTAACCGCCGCTTCCAGCCGGCCGAGACAGGAATCGACCGTTTCGACCGCCCTGACCGCCGCCGCCATGTCGCCGGTGTGGCCGACCATGTCCGTATTGGCGTAGTTGACGACGATCAGGTCGAACGCGCCGCTATCGACCGCGCCGACCAGCCGGCCGGTCAGCTCCGGCGCCGACATCTCGGGCTGCAGGTCGTAGGTCGCCACCTTGGGGGAGGGGACCAGGATCCGCTCCTCGCCGGCAAAGGGCGCCTCCCGGCCGCCGTTCAGGAAGAAGGTGACGTGGGCGTATTTCTCGGTCTCGGCGATGCGCAACTGTTTGAGGCCGGCCGCGGCGACCGCCTCGCCCAACACGTTGGCCGGCGCCTCCGGCGGAAACAGCGTGTCCATCCATTCGTTGTGCCGCCCGGAAACTTCGCTCATGCCCAGTGCGGCGGCGAATTTCACCGGTCTCGGCCGATCGAATCCGCCGAAGCCGGGATCGAGCAGCGCGCTCAAAATCTGGCGCACCCGGTCGGCCCGGAAATTGGCCATGAACAGGCCGTCGCCGTCGGCCATACCCCTGTAGCCGCCGATGGCTGCCGGTCTGACGAATTCGTCGGTCTCGCCGGCCAGCCTGGCGGTATCGATGGCCTCGCCGGCAGAACCGGCGCCGGCGCCCGGCCTGCCGCTCCCCTCTGCCAGCGTGGCATAGGCATCGGCCGTCCGTTCCCAGCGTCCGTCCCTGTCCATCGCGTAGTAGCGACCGCTCACCGTCGCGACCCGGATCGGGCCCTTGCCGGCAATGGCATCCTCGAAATCCGTTATGAAACTCTTGGCGCTTTGCGGCGGCGTATCCCGGCCGTCGAGAAAGGCGTGCACCGCAACCGGAATCCCCTGCGCCGCAAGCAACTTCGCCGCAGCAGCGATATGGTTCCGATGGGAATGGACGCCGCCCGGCGATATGAGGCCCAGGACATGAGCCGTGCCGCCGGAAACCTTGAGCGCCTCGGCAAACCGGGAGAAAGCCGGCTTTCCGGCGAACGTTCCGTCCGCAATCGCCGCGTCGATCTTCGGCAGGTCCTGCAACACGACCCGGCCGGCGCCGATCGTCGTGTGGCCGACTTCGGAATTGCCCATCTGGCCGCCCGGCAGACCGACATGGCGCTCCGACGCATCGCCGAGCGCGTGGGGGCAGGTCGCCGTCAGCCGGTCCCACACCGGCGTCTCGGCGCGGGCGATCGCGTTGTTCGACGTTTCGGTGCGATGGCCCCAGCCGTCCAGAATGCACAGTACGACGGGGCGGGGCGGAGCGGCGGTCATCGTTCGGCGGCTCGGAGACGCTGGGGTTCGGTTCGCGGGGCTCGATGTGCAGAATGTCGGACGGACGAAACCGGCTGGCAACCGGACGCCGGGCCGCAACCGGCCCGGTCGGCGGCGCGGGATTATCCGGACCGGCCGGACAAGCGGCAATTGCAGCCGTTCTCCGTTCGGCCTATGTAATCCCTCCGCGCTGCGGCCGGGACCGCAGCAGCGCCACAGGCGGCAGGTCCGCGGCTGCATTGGGGGCCCGTAGCTCAATCGGTTAGAGCCGGCCGCTCATAACGGTCTGGTTGCAGGTTCGAGTCCTGCCGGGCCCACCACCGCGGACATCGGCGCCGAATGCCCCACGGCCGGGCGAGGCGAACGCCCCCGGGGGGATCCTAACCCGGTATCTGCCGGGAGCCGTCGCCGGCGCGGCCGCGCCGCCGCTGTCCTGCGGGGAAACGGCGCTTAGCCTGAAGCGGAAGCGCCCGCTTCCAGCCGCTCCAGCCAGCTTCGGAAATGCGGGCACTCGGCCCGGATTTTGTCGAGAGTGATCTCGAGAATGGCGAGATTTCCCATAAACGGCTTGTTGTAGTCGGGAACCAGCTTCAGGATCCGCCTCGACGGCGCGCCTTCGGGCGAATCGTCGATTTCTTCCGGGTTCGGGAACAAGCTCCGGATACCCCGAAGGCCGGGTACGGTTTCCGGCCGGCCGATAGCGTTGCCGAACGCGGCGCAGTCGCTGAACAGCAGGGCTTCGAATTCGTGCATCACGACGCAGGGCAGGAACCGGCCCCGGTCGAAACCGCGTCCCATTGCCTTAGCGATGTCCTCCGAGGTCGCCCGCTCGACCGTTTCCGCGCCCGACCCGGCGCTTCGGCCCGGCCAGGCGCGCTCGCCACTCTGCGGGAGCCTGTAGTAATCGGCCATCAGGGCAACCGTAGCCTCACGATCCTCTTTGAGATAACCGACGATATCGCGTCGCGCCGAAGGCCAGGATCGAATCCCGCCGCGGCGCGAGCGCTGCCGGCTTTTCCCGAATAACCGCGCGGAAACGGAAACTCCCTCAAAGCCTTGAGAATGGAGGTGCGGCGCCAATACCTCGTTCACGAACTCCTCTTCGGTTTCGCCCTCGACGAGAACGAGGAGCCTATCCATGCCGCCTCTGTTCTTCGCTGGCCGGACGGCCCCCGAAATGATTTTTCTCCCATAGCTCGCCGAGACTGTAATCTTCGAGCCATTCGCCAAGTTCGCGGGAATCGAGACGCCCGATCCGGGTCTGCCCTTCGACCCGGTCGGCGACAAGGACATCCTCCGGTTCGAAACGGTCGATCAAGGTGGGCGATTGCGTCGCCGCCACGATCTGCGTTTGGTGGGAAACCGCCCGAAACATGCCGGCGAGGATTGCGATGGCGCAGGGGTGAAGGCCCAGTTCCGGCTCGTCGACCAGAACGATGTCCGGCCTTAGTTCCTTCGGCTGGAGCAGCAGGGTCGCCAGCGCCGTGAAGCGCAGGGTTCCGTCGGACAGAGCGTCGGCATCGAAATAAGAGTCCGACCCCTTGTGCCGCCATTCGAGGCGGATCGTTTCGCGGTTGAGCGCGCGCGGCTCCAGGATGAAATCTTCGAAGAACGGCGCGACGAGCCGCACGGTCTTGCAAACCATGCGGTACTCGGACGCATATTTCTCACGCAGGAGATAGAGGAAAGCCGGAAGGTTCGATCCGTCCTGCCGCAGATAACGGTTGTCGTCGACGTTACAGGTTTTCTTCATCGGCGAATCGGCGCCGGTGTCGTGGAACTGATAGACGCGCCAAGAAAGAAGGCGCTTTTGCGTGTTCCTCCTTTCTTCTCCCATATCGGGATAATGCGGCATACCCAAGTAAATATATTCGTCCTCGGCAAGGATATGGTCGCCTTCTCCGCCGTAGAGTTTCACGGTGTAGGCGTCGGTGTCGGCGAAACTAACGCGCATCTCCGCCTGTTTCGTCGTCCGGGCGCCGAAATGCAATAGCCGGCCGGCACCACCTGCCTTTTTGGCGAAACGGTCGTACCTACCCTCCGAAAAGGCGCGAAGGAACCGAAAGGCGTCCAGAAAATTCGACTTTCCTGCACCGTTCGCCCCGATCAGAATATTGAGCGGCCTCAGCGGCACCTCGACCTCTTTGCCGAAGCTCCTGAAACCCTTTATGGCGATGCTCTCAAGCCTGCTCATGGAACGAAGCGCCGGTTCAACTCTTGAAAAACGCTTCCGCGCCGCTCTTGTAGTCCTGCTTGGCGGCGATGGCGGCGCGGGCGCGGTCGATTTCCGCCTGGAGGCCGGCGATATACTCGTTCAGCTCGCCGATCGACATCAGGTCCATGTCCGGCTTGCCGGCCGGCCGCGCGGCGGGTTCGAGATCGTCGGTATCCAAGACGCTGCCTCCGTCCGCTTCGCACGGCCTGCGCCTGTCTGGACGCAGGCGCGCCCGTTGCCTATATCACGCCTTCGCCGGGCCGCCAAAAAAACCACGGCAACGAGGCCCGCGCCGCCTGAGCGCCCCGGATTCCGGCGCACCAATCATATTTCCGCAGGAGGATCCCGATGAACCGGCCGATGATGCCGAAAGCGACCGCCGTGTGGCTGGTCGAGAACACGGCGCTGACCTTCCGGCAGATTGCCGACTTCTGCGACCTGCACGAACTGGAAGTGCAGGCGATCGCCGACGAGGATGTCGTCGTCGGCATGGCGGGGATCGACCCGCTTCAGGCCGGCCAGTTGACCCAGGAGGAGATCGACCGCTGCCAGGCCGATCCCGAAGCCCGCCTGGTCCTCAAGGAGACCGACATTCCGATGCCGGTGCAGCGCTCCAGGGGCGCGCGCTACACCCCCATCGCCAAGCGCCAGGACAAGCCCGACGGGATCGCCTGGCTGCTCAAACATCATCCCGAGCTTACCGACGCGCAGATTTCCAAGCTGCTCGGCACGACCAAGAACACCATCAACGCCGTCCGCGACCGGACCCACTGGAACAGTTCGAACATCCGGGGACGCGATCCGATGGACCTCGGCCTGTGCAGCTACAGCGACTACAACGCCGCCGTCGAGATCGCGCGCGCCAGGCAAAAGAAAGACAACGGCGCCGCGGAGCCGGCGCCGAAACAGGCCATAGATTTCGGCATCGCCTCGCTGGTCGGCGACCTGCCGGGCGGCGAACGAGCGTAACGTCCGGGGTTACGCCCCCTTCGCGTATCCCGCCGATTTAAGGGCGACGGCGATCTCGTCGAGGATCGCCGGGTCGTCGATCGTCGCCGGCATCTTCCAGGCCTCGTCGTCGGCGATCTTCTGCATCGTGCCGCGCAGGATCTTGCCGGAGCGCGTCTTGGGCAGGCGCGGGACGACCACCGCCGACTTGAACGCCGCCACCGGGCCGATGCGCTGGCGCACCATGCCGACGATTTCCCGGACGATCTCGCCGTCGTCGCGCGCCACGCCGGCGTTCAGCACGAGGAAGCCGAACGGAATCTGGCCCTTCATGGCGTCGGCGACGCCGATCACCGCGCATTCCGCAACGTCCGGGTGGTCGGCCAGGACCTCCTCCATCCCGCCGGTCGAGAGCCGGTGGCCGGCGACGTTGATCACGTCGTCGGTCCGGGTCATCACGAAGACATAGCCGTCCTCGTCGATGAAGCCGGCGTCGCCGGTCTTGTAGTAGCCCGGATATTCCTCCAGGTAGGATTCCAGGAAACGCGCTTCGGCGTTCCACAGGTTGGGCAGGCAGCTCGGCGGCAGCGGCAGCTTCGCGACCAGCGCGCCGACCTCGCCCGGCGCCACCTCCCGCCGGTTCTCGTCCAGCACCCGCATGTCCCAGCCCGGCATCGGCTGGGTCGGCGAGCCGGGCTTGACCGGCAGCAGTTCGATGCCCGCCGGGTTGGCGCAGATCGACCAGCCGGTCTCGGTCTGCCACCAGTGGTCGATCACCGGCACCTTGAGTTGCCGTTCCGCCCACTGGATCGTGTCCGGGTCGGCGCGCTCGCCGGCCAGGAACAGGTAGCGCATGCCGCTCAGGTCGTAGTTCCCGATCAGGTCGCCGTTCGGATCCTGCTGCTTGATCGCCCGGAACGCGGTCGGCGCCGTGAACAGCACCTTCACATTGTGCTCGGATATCACGCGCCAGAACACGCCGGCGTCCGGCGTGCCGACCGGCTTGCCCTCGAACAGGATCGTCGTGGCGCCATACAGCAGCGGGGCGTAGACGATGTAGGAATGGCCGACCACCCAGCCGACGTCCGACGCCGCCCAGTAGGCTTCGCCGGGCTCGACGCCGTAGATGTTCTTCATCGACCAGTGCAGCGCGACCATGTGGCCGCCATTGTCCCGGATCACGCCTTTCGGCTGGCCGGTCGTGCCCGAGGTGTAGAGGATGTAGAGCGGGTCGGTCGCCGCGACCGGCACGCAATCGGCCGGCGTTGCGCCGGCGACCGCCTCTTCCCAGTCCTCGTCGCGGCCGGGCGCGAGGCCCGCCGTCGCCTGTTCGCGCTGGTAGACGATGCAGAAGTCCGGCTTGTGGCGGGACAGTTCGATCGCCTCGTCGAGCAGCGGCTTGTAGGCCACCACGCGCCCCGGCTCGATGCCGCAGGAGGCCGAGACGATCGCCTTCGGCCCGGCGTCGTCGATCCGCACGGCCAGTTCGTTGGCGGCGAACCCGCCGAACACGACCGAGTGGATGGCGCCCAGCCGCGCGATCGCCAGCATCGCAATCGCCGCTTCGGGGATCATCGGCATGTAGACGATCACCCGGTCGCCCTTGCCGATGCCGCGCGCTTTCAGAACACCCGCGAAGGCCGCCACCGCATCCCGCAACTCGCGGTAGGTGTATTTGCGCTGCGCCCCGGTGATCGGGCTGTCGTAGATCAGGGCCGGCTGGTCCGCCCGGCCGCCTTCGACATGGCGGTCCACGGCGTTGTAGCAGGTGTTGCATTCCGCCCCGGCGAACCAGCGGTGGAAGGGCGGATTGCTGCTGTCGAGCACCCGGTCCCACGGTTTGTGCCAGTGCAGGCCCGCGGCAGCCTCGCCCCAGAAGCCCTCGGGGTCTTCCAGGGAGCGTTTGTGAATCCCGGCGTAGGTCTGGGTCATGGCGGGCCTCGCGCGGTGTCCCGGAGTGAAATTGCGCCGCCGAGCCTACCGCGTCCGCGCTCCGGCGCAATCGCGCCCGTTGCCGCGCGTTTGAATTTGCCGGCGCGGGCGCTAAAACATCTGCCGGACTTCGCCCAGCGGATCGTGAGCCATGCCGAACATCTACGAACAGCACCTGGACCGTAACCCGGCCAATTTCGCCCCCCTGTCGCCGATCCCGCTGCTGGAGCGCGCAGCATCGGTGTTTCCCGACCGTCCCTCCGTCGTGCACGGCGCCCGGCGCTACACCTGGTCGGAGACCTGGGAACGGGCGCGCCGGCTCGGCTCGGCGCTGTCGCGGCGGGGCATCGGCAAGGGCGATACCGTGGCGGTCATGCTGCCGAACGTCCCGGAGATGTTCGAATGCCATTTCGGCATTCCCATGACCGGCGGCGTTATCAATGCGCTGAACACGCGGCTGGACGCGGCCACTATCGCCTTCATCCTGAACCACGGCGAAGCCGAAATTCTGATTACCGACCGCGAGTTCGCCCCGACCGTCGAAGACGCGCTGGGGCAGATCGGCCGCGAGATAACGGTCATCGACGTCGACGATCCGGAATACGGCGGCGGCGGCGCGCTGCTGGGCGAGACGACCTACGAGGCTTTCATCGCCGGCGGCGACCCCGCCTACGCGGGCCGGGAGCCGGACGACGAGTGGGACGCCATCGCGCTCAACTACACCAGCGGCACGACCGGCAACCCGAAGGGCGTCGTCTATTCCCACCGCGGCGGCTATATCGGCGCCGTCGGCAACCCGGTGACCTGGTCGATGCCGCAATTCCCGGTCTATCTGTGGACCCTGCCGATGTTCCACTGCAACGGCTGGACCTTTCCCTGGGCCCTGCCGGCGGTGGCGGGCGCCAGCGTGTGCCTGCGCAACGTCAACGCCGCCGGCATCTTCGCCGCCATCGCCGACGAGGGCGTGACCCATTTCTGCGGCGCGCCGGTGGTGCTCAACCTCGTCATCAACGCCTCGGAGGACGAGCGCCGGCCGCTGCCGCACAAGGTGGAGATCATGACGGCCGCCGCGCCGCCGCCGCCCGCGGTGCTGGAGCGGATCGAGGCGATGGGCTTCCGCGTCACCCATGTCTACGGGCTGACCGAGGTCTACGGGCCGGCCACCGTGTGCGCCTGGCATCCGGAATGGGACGCGCTGGAGCCTCAGGAGCGCGCCCGGGTCAAGTCGCGCCAGGGCGTGCGCTATCCGGTCGAGGAGGGCCTGATGGTCGCCGATCCGGAGACCCTGGAGCCGGCGCCGATGGACGGCGAGACCATGGGCGAGGTGTTCTTCCGCGGCAATCTGGTGATGAAGGGCTATCTGAAAAACGCCGCCGCGACCGACGAGGCCTTCCGCGGCGGCTGGTTCCATTCCGGCGATCTCGGCGTCTGGCATCCGGACGGCTATATCGAACTGCGCGACCGCTCGAAGGACATCATCATCTCCGGCGGCGAGAATATTTCGACCATCGAGGTCGAGGGCGTGATCTTCGGCCATCCCAAGGTGCTCGAGGCCGCCGTGGTCGCCCGGCCGGACGAGAAATGGGGCGAGACGGCCTGCGCCTTCGTCACCCTCAAGCCGGGCGAGGAGGCGACGGAAGCGGAGATCATCGCGTATTGCCGGGACAATCTCGCCCACTTCAAAGCGCCGAAAACGGTGATCTTTACCGGCCTGCCCAAGACCTCGACCGGCAAGGTGCAGAAGTTCAAGCTGCGCGACCGGGCGGCCGGCCTGTAGGCGGGCGACCCGGTTCCGATGACCGCGCCGGGCCCGTCCATCCCCGCCCTCTGCGCCGCCTCGGCGACGGAGGTTTCGTTTGAAGAAAAAGGGTCGGCGTCAGCGCGACAGCATTGCCAGAAAGCGTTGCAGCGCGGGTCTCAGTGACAGCAGAAGCAATTGAGCCATTCCAACCACGAAGGAAAATTATTAGGCCAAGTCATGGAAAATTGGAAGAAACTACCGGACCGCATTTACAGGTATCGTGACTCCAGCGTTCGTACGTTGGAAGCGTTAGTCAGCGACCATCTTCATTATGCAGCACCAAACACCTTTAACGATCCTTTGGAGTCTCGGCCTTCACTGGAGATCGACTTAGATAATAGCCTTCTCAAGAAAATTTACAAAACCCTTGTCGAAAAGCGTATTTCAGAAGAAATGCGCGCCGCAGAAAAGAAAATGAGTGCGGAGTTTCCCGATGCGATCGACCATGATGAACATAGTCGACGTATAGATGCGTCTTCTCTTATTGCGGCGTTAGAATACCGTGCCGAGTATTCAGACTACGATTTCGAAGAGTATGAACGCCATCTTCTGCAGAGTAATATTGAAGAGGAATTACTGCGCCAATATGAGAAGGGAATAGTGTGTTTTGCCCAACGGGACGACTGTCCGCTGATGTGGAGCCACTATGGCGATCAGCACCGTGGTATTTGTATTGGCTATTCGATTCCTGCTAGGGCTAGAGGCGAAATTCACAAGGTAGATTACAGCAGCGGAAGACTGATCCAGGCGAGCAAGGTAGATGCAATGCTCGACGAAGACCAAGTCGCACAACGCGAAGTCGATGAGGCCGTACTTTTGCGGAAGGCCGAGAACTGGAATTATGAGCAGGAATGGCGTCTGATCGGGCGTCAAGGTCTTCAGAACTCGCTCTTGGAGCTTGAAGAGGTAATTTTTGGTTTGAAATGTACCGCTGCAACAAAATTCATCGTCATGCAGGCATTGTCAAAAAGAAAACGGTCAGCAAAATTCTTTGAAATGCGTGAGAAATCGGGGGTTTTTGACCTAAGTAAGAATCCCCTAAATTACGATCATGAAATGTTCACACATTTTCCAGTGCGGTATCTCTCGAAACTAGAAGCTTTTGCATCTGTTAAATTACCGCGGAGCAAGCGGAGTAAGCAATGAATTTGTGTTTCCGGCATGTTCCCGAAAAAGCCGCCCTGTAGGCCGCAGATGGACCTGCGATGACCGCGCCGGGCCCGTCGATCCCGGATTTCTGCGCCGCCTCGGCGACGCAGGTTACGTTCCGCGGACGAACGACGGCCATCGCCGAACTGGCGCGGCAGGCCGACGGCGCGGCGCGGGCGCTGATCCGTCTCGGCGTCGGGCCGGGCGACCGGATCGCGCTCTGGCTGCCGAACTGCCCGGAGTGGTTCGCCCTGTTCATCGCCGCGGCCCGGATCGGCGCCATCGCCGTGATGGTCAATACGCGCTACCGCAGCGCCGAGGTCGCCGACATCGTCGGCCGGTCCGGGGCGAAGGCGCTGTTCCTGTGGCCGGACTTCCGCGGCATCGATTTCCCCGCCATCCTCGCCGGGGTCGATCCGGCGGACGCGGACTCGCTCGCCGCCGTGGTGTCGGTGTTCCCGGCGGGGAAGGAGGGCGCCGCCGCCCGGCTCGGCGATATTCCGGCGCTGGGATACGGCGCGTTCCTGGCCGAAGGCGCCGGGGCAGGCCCGCCCCTGCCGGCGGGAACGGACCTGCCGGAGGCCGGCGTCGCCATCTTCACGACCTCGGGGACGACCGACAAACCGAAATTCGTGCTGCACAGCCAGCAGAGCGCGACCCGCCATGCGCTGGACGTGATCCGGGCCTTCGGCATGACCGGGGTGGCGTCGCCGCTGCTCCAGACGCTGCCCCTGTGCGGCGTCTTCGGCTTCTGCTGGGCCCTGGCGACCATCGCCGCGGGCCGCCCGATGCTGCTGGAGGAGAGTTTTTCCGCCGAAACCGGCGTCGAGGCCGTTCGCGACCGCCGCATTACCCATCTGGTCGCGACCGACGACATGCTCCACGCCATGCTCGATCTGGATACGGACCGGACGGCGCTGCGCAGCCTGCGCATGGCCGGCTTCGCCGCCTTCAGCGGCGATCCCGGCGCCCTGATGGACCGCTGCGAGGCCCACGGCGTGCCCCTGGTCGGCCTCTACGGCATGAGCGAGGTCATGGCCCTGTTCGCCGCCCAGCCGCCCGATGCGCCGCGCGGGCAGCGGATCGGGGCGGCGGGCCGGCCGGTCTGCCCGGACACCGTCGTCCGGGTGCGCAACCCGGAAACGGGCGCTCTATTGGGAAAGGGAGAGACCGGCGCCCTGGAAATCCGCACGCCGAACCGGATGCTCGGCTATTTCGGCAATCCCGAAGCCACCGCCGAAGCGATCGACGATGACGGTTTCCTGCGCACCGGCGACGCCGGCTATCTGGACGAAACCGGCTTCGTGTTTCTCGCGCGCATGGGCGACGCCTTGCGGCTCGGCGGCTTCCTGGTCGCGCCGGAAGAGATCATGGCGCGGATCGACGAAGCGCCGGGGGTTGCCGCATCGCAGGTCGTCGGCGTCGCAGCCGGCGGCAAACCGCGCTGCGCCGCCTTCGTCATCCCCGAAGCGGGCGCGACGGTTTCGGCGGCGGCGGTGATCGCCCGTTGCCGGGCCGGGCTCGCGCCCTACAAGGCGCCGGTCGCCGTCTGGGAGATAGAGGCGTTCCCGACGACCCCGGGCCCCAACGGCGCCAAGGTTCAGCGCCGCAAGCTCCAGCAGTTGGCCCAGGCGCGCCTGGATGCGATGGCGCGGACCGGCGCGCCGGCCGATAGCTTACGCTGAATCGGGCCGAATTCCCTTCCCCTGGAGAGTCCTCTGCGAAAGGGTGCGCCGGACGGGCCGCCGGACGGGCTGTTTTTGAATGGTTGTTTAAGAATAATCCGCCAAGTCTTTGAAATCGCTCGGTTTTGGAATTTGATGGATCGTTCAATATAATATGTTTTTTCATCCGGCGACCCTAACCCTTTGGAAACATTGGAAAAATACTATCCGGACGTGCGCAAAAACAATTTCGGCAGGAAATTTTCCAGTATCCCGGCCGGGCGGAAGCCCCGTCTCGAAGGACGGAATGACGGGCGGGAAGCGGGGCGGAAAGACGGCGAATTGGGCGCCGGGCCGGCCGCGGCAGGCGCATTTCGGGCGTTGACGGCGCCGATATAGGGCGCGGAACCTGTCGCGTCAAGGAATATTATCGAGAAGAAGGAAATATTTTTGAAAGACCGGCCCAAAGGATGGCGGCGCGCAGGACCGCGTTGCCCGCCCGTGCGGCCGTTCGCAGAGGAATCCTTGAAAGATTCCTCTGCGAAATGCGGATAAGGCGGAAACGGGCGCCGGCGCGGCCTTCCCCTCCCGTCATTCCGACCCTCACCCGTCATTTCGACCGGAGCCCCGGCCCTTGGGCCGGGGCGGAGTGGAGAAACCCGGAGGGCGCTCCACCGACGCCACAGGCTCCGGCGCCTGGCCGGCGCCCGTCGCCGGCCAGATTTCTCCGCTCGCTCCGCTCGGTCGAAATGACGGTTGGGGGGTGCCCGGCCGGAATGACGGCGAGGGGGTCTGCGCTTCACTCGATCGGCAGCGCGCGACCGCCGCCGCCCACCCCAGTCATTTCGACCGGAGGCCCGGCCCCCGGCCGGGGCGGAGTGGAGAAATCCGGCGGGCGCTCCATCGACGCCGCAGGCTCCGGCCTCCGCCCGGCGCCCGTCGCCAGCCAGATTTCTCCACTCGCTCCGCTCGGTCGAAATGACGGTTGGGGAGACGCTCCGGTCGAAATGACGGACGGGGCAGGCGGCGCGCGGCGCTGCCTCCCCCCTTTCGCAGAGGACTCCTCAAGGGAGGGGGAATTCGCACGAAGGCGGCGCGGCCGGGGCGGCCGCGGGGAACCGGCCGGGCAACAAATCAGCGCCGTCAGGCGCTGCTTAACATGGCGATTTCGTCCTTGATGCGGAGCTTCTGCTTCTTCAGCTCGGCGATATGCAGATCGTCCGGAAGGGGGCGGGCTTCCTCGTCTGCGATGGACTGTTCAAGGGAATGATGACGGGCTTTCAATGCTTCGATCCGGGGATCGACGGACATGGGCGCCTCCATGCGATAACCGTGTGACATCGGCATCGGAATTTAACAGACGCCGCGGCTGCAATCCAGCGCTTCGGTCGCCCGCCCCGTCACCGGCCGTTCCCGCTGCGGCAGGCCGCGGCTGCGATGGCGGCCAAGGCGGCATCTGTCCCTGCGACGGCTCCCGGTCCGAGAACCGAGAGGTAGATTTCCATATTGGCGCGCGCTGCCGCGCTGTCCGGCGGCGCCGCGCCGGAAGCGCCGAAATCGCCGAAATCGGGGGCGTCGGCGAGGGCGGCCAGCCGCAGCTGTTCGATATGCTCGGCGTCGATCTCGATCTTCTGGATCCGGGCGCGCAGGGCCGATTGCAGAGCGCCGGGGGCGGCGCCGTCCACGGCCGTCTTCAGGCGCCGGCGCACCGAGCGCAGCGGCCGGACGATGTCCTCGTGCCAGCCGCGGACCGTTTCGCAGGCGGCCTCGATCTGCGCCCGGTCGAGGCGTATGCCGTTGCAGCCGGCCCAGGCGCAGAACAACAGGATATTCACATCCGCGCCGTGCGCCTCCTGGAGCGCGATGCAGGCGTCGGCAACCCCGTCCCGGCCATAGGTGGCGAGGGAAAAATCCCAGAACGGATGATCGGGAAACTGCATGAGCCGGCCAGGCGGGTCGCTGCGTTCGTTCGCTTCACTTTCGGGCCGGAAAAGGGTAGTCTCAATCCCGGAGAGAGGCCATGGCCGACGACACGAACAGCGGCGACGAAAGGGCGGAGGCCCAGGCCGCGATCCGGCGCAAGCTGGAGGAATTGCGCGTCGAGCACCGCGACCTGGACGATCTGATCGCCCGGGTGAACGAGGAAGCGCCGTTCGACCAGCTTCGCATGCAGCGCCTCAAGAAGCGCAAGCTTGCCCTGCGCGACCGGATCAACCGGCTGGAAAGCGAACTGCTGCCCGACATTATTGCGTGAGGGCGCGCGAAAGCGCGGATGGCGCTTCCCGGGGAAGCTCTGCCGTCAACCGGCTTCGGGGCGCGACCGGTCCTCGCATTCCAGGCCGTCCACCCGCTCGAATTCGCAAAAAGATATATCTCAATGAGAGAGATCGGCCGCCGTATGAAACGGTCCGGCGGAAAATGCGAGGCCCGTCGCCGGCCATGATCGGTTGCTCCCGGCCCGGCCCGGCCTATAATCCGCCGCTTCACACGGGACGGATCGCCACGAGACCATGGACAGCACCCCGCCGCCGGTGGCCATCGTCATGGGCAGCCAGTCCGACTGGGAGACGATGCGGGAGGCCCGGGACGTCCTGGCCGAACTCGGCGTCGAGGCCGACGTCCGGATCGTCTCGGCGCACCGGACGCCCGACCGGCTCTACGCCTTCGCGAAAGGCGCGAAGGACGCCGGCGTGAAGGTGATCGTCGCCGGCGCCGGCGGCGCGGCTCATCTGCCGGGCATGATCGCGTCGCTGACCGTGCTGCCCGTGCTCGGCGTGCCGGTGACGTCGGCTGCTCTCTCCGGCGTCGATTCCCTCCATTCCATCGTGCAAATGCCCGGCGGCGTGCCGGTCGGAACGCTCGCCATCGGCAAGGCCGGGGCGAAGAATGCCGGCCTGCTGGCGGCGGCCATCCTGGCGCTCGGCGACGCGCGGATCGATGCGGCGCTGACGGCGTGGCGGCAGGCCCAGACCGGCGCCGTTACCGAAACCCCGGTTTGACCTCAGCGTCCCAGCCGGCGGAGCCCGTGCCGCCGGGCAGCGTCATCGGCATCCTCGGCGGCGGCCAGCTCGGCCGGATGATCGCGCTGGCGGCGGCGCCGATGGGCTACCGCTGCGCGGTCCTGACGCCGGAGGAAGACAGCCCGGCGTCGCAGGTGGCCTGGCAGACCATCGTCGCCCCCTACGACGATACCGCGGCATTGGACCGGCTGGCCGACCTGTCGGACGTGGTCACGTTGGAATTCGAGAACGTGCCGGCGGCTGCGGTCGCGGCGCTGGCGGCGCGGGTGCGGACCGCGCCGGACGGGCGCGTTCTTGCCGTGACCCAGGACCGGTTGAAGGAAAAGACGCTGGCGCGGGAGGCCGGTTTGCCTACCGTCGCCTTCGCCGCTGTCGAGCGCGGCGACCTTTCCGCCATGCTGGACGCGGTCGGCTTCCCGGCCATCCTGAAGACCCGGCGCATGGGATACGACGGCAAGGGCCAGCGCCGGGTAGCGAACCTCGATGAGGCCGAACGGGCGTGCCGGGACCTCGGCGACTCGCTGATCGCCGAAGCGGTTTGCCGGTTCGACAAGGAGCTTTCCGCGATCGTCGCACGGTCGTCGGCCGGCGAGATCCGCGCCTTCGACGCGGTCGAGAACGAACATGAGAATCGTATTCTCCGGACGACCTACGCACCGGCGCGGGTCGCCGGGTCCGTCCGGGAGGCGGCACAGGCCGCGGCCTGCCGGCTCGCCGGGCGCCTGTCCCTCGTCGGCCTGCTGGCCGTCGAATTCTTCCGGTCGCCGGAAGGCGGTCTGCTGGTCAACGAAATGGCCCCGCGGCCGCACAATTCGGGCCACTGGACGATCGAGGCCTGCCGCACGAGCCAGTTCGAACAGCTGGTCCGGGCAATCTGCGGCCTGCCGCTCGGCGACACCGGCCGCCGGCACGATGCCGCGATGACGAACCTGCTGGGCGCCGAAGCGGAGGGCTGGGCCGGGCCGGTCGCCGATCCGAACCTGCATCTGCACCTGTACGGCAAGGCCGAGGCCCGGCCGGGGCGCAAGATGGGGCATATCACCCGGCTGCTGCCGCCCGGCTCGATCGCGGCGGGGCGCAACGACTAGCCCGGATTTCTCACCGCAGTCACGGCCTGCGTCGCGTCCGGACGTTCGATGCGACGTATAATGCCGGCAATTCCGCCGGGAATCGCTTGTAGCCCGGCCGCGCTGCCGGTACATGAAAGCGCTTGCGGACGAGACGGGCAAGGGCGCCCGTCTTGCGTTCCGGCAAGGGCGGCCTGACGGAAAACGGCGCCCGGATTTGAAATTTCGGAGGATTCCATGAAGTTCAAAGCAACCCTGCTCGCCGCGGCCATCCTGGCCGTTGCGGCGCCCGCGCAGGCCGAATCGGTCAAGATCGGCGTGCCGAACTGAGTCGGCGCCAAGGCGATCGCCAACCTGATCAAGGTCGTCGTCGAGACCAAGATGGGCGGCACGACCGACATGGTGCCCGGCACCAACGCCAGCATTTTCGCCGGCATGGACCGCGGCAAGGGCGAAATCGACGTCCATCCGGACGTCTGGCTGCCGAACCAGGAGACGTTCACCAACGAGTACGTCAAGAAGAAGAAGACGGTCGTTCTGAGCAAGAACCCCTATGTCGGCCGCCAGGGCTTCTGCGTTTCCAGGGACTTCTCGAAGAAGCACAAGGTCACCTCGATCTTCGACCTGACCCGTCCGGAAGTCGCCAAGGCGATGGACAGCGACGGCAACGGCAAGGGCGAGATCTGGATCGGCGCGCCGGGCTGGGCCTCGGCCAACGTCAACGAGATCAAGGTCCGGGACTACGGCCTGATGGCGTTCATGGAGCCGATCCGCGCCGAGCAGAGCGTGATGACGGCGCGCGTCGGCGACAGCATCAAGAAGAAGCAGGGGTACGCCTTCTACTGCTATTCGCCCCACGCCATCTGGAACATGTACGATATCGTGCGGCTGAAAGAGCCGAAATTCGATCCCAAGAAATACATCATGGTCCAGCCGAAGCAGAGCGCCGACTGGAAGAAGAAGTCCAAGGTGATGACCGAGGACGCGCTGAAGGCGGTTCAGATCGCCTATTCGAAATCGCTCGAAAAGCGCTCGCCGACCATCGCCGCCTTCCTGCGCAACATGAAGCTGGATTCCGATACGGTGAGCAATCTGGTCTTCGAGGTCGCCGCCAAGCGGCGGGATCCGGCAGAAGTCGCCAAGGAATGGGTCGCGAAAAACGGCAAGCGGGTCGACAGCTGGCTCGGCCTGTAGCGCTGCGCGCCATCCCGGTTTGAGGACGTCAGAACCGCCATCGGGGCTCCGGCCCCGGTGGCGCTCTTCTTTCGATTGACCGCCGACCCATGAATGCCGCTGCAACCGAGGGCCCGGCCGGAAGAAACGGGACCGGCTCCGGCCGGGCGGACGCCGCCATCGAGATCGAGGGCGTCTGGAAGATTTTCGGCGCCCGGGCCCGGGAGGCGCTGGACGCCGTGCAGGCCGACGAAATCTCCAAGGCCGAGGTTCTGGAACGGTTCGACTGCGTGGTCGGCGTTGCGGATGTGAGCCTTTCGGTCCGGCGCGGCGAAATCTTCTGCGTCATGGGCCTGTCGGGCAGCGGCAAGTCCACCCTGGTCCGGCATATCAACCGGTTGCTGGAGCCGACGGCCGGCCGCGTCCTGGTCAACGGCGAAGATATCCTGTCCTTGCAGGACGACGCCTTGCGGCGCTACCGCAACGAACATATCGGAATGGTGTTCCAGAATTTTGCGCTGATGCCCCACCGGTCGGTTCTGGACAATATCTCCCTGCCGCTGGAAATCCGCGGCGTGAGCAAGAACGAGCGCACGGAAGTGGCCCAGCGCGCGATCCGGATGGTCGAGCTCGGCGGCTGGGGCCACAAATTCGCACACGAGCTTTCCGGCGGCATGCAGCAGCGGGTCGGCCTCGCCAGGGCGCTGGCCGCCGATCCCGAAATCCTGCTGATGGACGAGCCGTTCAGCGCGCTCGATCCGCTGATCCGGCGGCAGCTGCAGGACGAGTTCATCAAGCTTGCCGGCGTCATGAACAAGACGACCGTCTTCATCACCCACGATCTCGACGAAGCCGTCCGCATCGGCGACCGGATCGCGATCATGCGCGACGGCCGGGTCGTCCAGACCGGCCGGCCGGAAGACATCGTGCTGCATCCGGAAGACGACTACGTCGCCGATTTCGTCGCCGGCATTTCGCGCCTCAAAGTGGTGCGCGCCCACGCCGTGATGAAAGGGCTCGACGAGCACGAAGCCGAACACGGGCCGGTCCCCGCCGATGCGCGGCGCTTCCGGCACGACGAGAATCTCAGCGTCCTGATCGAGGCGGCGATCGAGGACGATGCGCCGGTCCTGGTTACCGACGGGGACGGCCGCGAGATCGGAGCCATCACGCGCGCCGACCTGCTGCGCGCCGTGGTGGAAGGGACGGAAACGTCATGACCGGCGCGACCGGGAACGCCCCTCCGGCCGGCGAGCGGACGGACCAGACCGGCCCGCTCGTCGCGGAGTTTACGCAAACCGACGGCGCCTACTACCGCCGGACTTTCGAGCGGATCGGCGGTTCGTCGAAGTTCGTCTGGATTTTTCATCCCTGGGCGGCGCTGCTGGGTCCGGTCTGGTACGGCGCGCGCGGCCTGTGGAGCGCGGCCCTGCCGTTCCTGCTGGTCGAGACCTTCGCCTTCATCCAGATGGCCCGTGGCCTGTTCGGCAACCTGGCGACGGACGCCTACGCCAGAGTGGCCCAGATCGAAGCGACGCTGGCCTTCCGCAAGAAGCAGCTCGAAGCCGCCCGCGCCGCCAACGCCGACAATGCGGAGGTGTTCGAACGGACGGTGAGATCGCTCGAAGCGGCCATCGACGGCATCCGGCAGGAGGCGCTGGAAATCGAACAGGGCGCGATCTGGGTGGTCCTCTCCGGCATCGCGATGCTCCTGGTCTTCAAGGCGGCCGAAGGCTTCTGGGCGAACCGGGCCCTGGAGAAGCGCTTTTCGGAATGGCTGTCCGACCGGAAGGTCGCCAGCGGCGTTTCCCTGCGCCGCACGATGCTCAGCATCGTCTTCTGCCTCGTCATCGTGGCGGCGTCGATCCTGCACTACGCCTTCCCCGGCGAGTTCGAGATTCTCGCCGGTTTTCCGACCGACGACATTTTCCGCAGCGAATCGAGCGAGGCGGTAAAGGCCTTTTTCGAGGCGGTCACGACCGGCGGCAGCGCCTTTTTCGGCTCCATCGCCTACGGCATCCGCGTGATCCTGGATTTCCTCGAAGTCGTCTTCGTCGAGACGCCGTGGATCGTCGTCGCCAGCTTCATCGTCCTGCTGACCGGCCTGTCCGCGGGTCCGCGCCCGGCGATCTGGGCCGGCGCCTTCCTCGGCTACATGGGCATCCTGGGCTTCTGGGACAAAGCGATGACCACCCTGGCCCTGCTCGGCACGGCGGCCTGCATCTCCATCGCCATCGGCATTCCGCTCGGCGTCTATTGCGCCCGGCGGCCCAGGGTCTATTCGGCGATCCGGCCGATCATGGACTTCATGCAGACCATGCCGGCTTTCGTGTTCATGATCCCGGTGATCGCCTTCTTCGGCACCGGCAAGCCGGCCGCCGTCGTCACGACCATGATCTTCGGCGGCACGCCGGTGGTGCGCCTCACCGTGCTGGGCCTGCGCGGCGTGCCCGAATCCGTGCGCGAAGCCGCCATCGCCTACGGCGCGTCGAAATTCTACCTGCTGACGAAGGTCGATCTGCCGCTCGCCAAGCCGTCGATCATCGCCGGCATCAACCAGACCATCATGCTCAGCCTCGCCATGGTCGTCGTCGCCTCGCTGATCGGCGCCAAGGGCCTGGGCGAGGACGTGCTGGAAGCGCTGCAATACGCCTCCGTGGGGCAGGGCATCCTGGCCGGCTTCGCCATCCTGTTCTGCGCCCTCATCCTCGACCGCATCGTCGCCGGGCCCAAGACCTGAGTTCGCCCCCCGCGCGCATGGCACTGGAAACCGGAGGACCGCCCGGCGATAATCGGCGCCCTCCGACACCATGACCGGAAGGGGACAAGCCATGACTGCGGTCGAAGAGTTCGAAGCCCTGTGGCCGGGCGGGGTCAACGCGGTTCCGGCCATACCCCCGGCGCCGCGGCCGGCCGATCTCAACGGCAAACGCATCGGTTTCCTGTGGGACTATGTGTTCAGGGGCGATGAGATCTTCCCGGTCCTGGAACATGCCCTCGCCGAGGCCTGCGACGATGTGGAATTCGTCGGCTACGAGGCTTTCGGCTCGACCTTTTCCGGCGACGAGCACGAGACGCTCGCCGCGCTGCCGCAGCGGCTGAAGGAACTGGAAATCGACGCGGTCGTCTCCGGCGTCGGCGGCTGAGGCGCCTGCACGCCCGCCGTGCTGCGGGCCAGCGCCATCGTCGAGAAATCCGGAATACCCACCGCGTCGCTGGTCTGCGACGGCTTCATCGGCCAGGCCGCGGGCATTGCGCCGGGGCTCGGCATTGCCGGGCTGCCGGTCGCCCGCATCGTCGGGCATGTCGACGGGCAGGACCTCGACGAACTGCAGCAGAACCTGAGGGCGGTGACGGCGAACGCCGTGATCGGCTGTCTCACCGGGCCGGTGGAACCGGATTCTGTAGCGAACGAATTCGCCAGCGATACCGTTGTCGCGCGCGGCTCGTTCGACGACGTCAACGAGGCGTTCTACAAGCGCCAATGGAGCGACGGCCTGCCGATCGTGCCGCCGACCGCCGGGCGCGTGGCCGCATTCCTGGCGCAGACCGACGACGATCCCGACCGGGTCATCGGCGTGCTGAAGCCCTCCGGCTCGGCGGCGACGGTCCGGAACGTGGCGATCAACGGCGTGATGGCGAATTGCCTGCCGGAACATATGCCGGTGCTGATCGCCATTGCCGAGGCGCTTGCCGATCCCGGCTATGGCGTCGAGCATAGCGGCGACACCACCGGCGGGGATGCCCTGGTCATCCTGAGCGGCCCGGTTGTCGAGCGGTTGCAGTTCAATTGCGCCGAGGCTTCGCTGCGCGACGGCTATCGCGCAAACACCAGCGTCGGGCGGTTCCTGCGTCTTTTCCTGCGCAACGTCGCCCGCTGCCTGCCGGGCGCCACGGACAAGAGCACCTTCGGCCATACCTGGCGCGTCGTCCTGGCCGAAAACGGGACGGCGGCGCAGGCGCTCGGCTGGCCCTCGTTCAGCGCCGACGCCGGCTTCGAGGCGGATGCAAACGTCGTCACGGTCGGCCGGTTCACCGGCAGTACCGCGATCGGCTCGATCTACGGCAACGATCCGGATACGATCGCCCGATATCTGGCGGACGGCCTGGTCCGCCAATCGGGCTGGGAGTTGGTCTTCACTGTCGGATTCTCCCGCGGCCTGTATCGCCCGCTGCTCGTTCTCAGCCCGATGGTGGCAAGGACGCTGGCGCGGAGCGGTACGACGAAACGGCGGCTGCGCGACCTGCTGTTCAAGTATGCGCGCCTGCCGGCCGGCAAGCTGGAATCCTATATCGGCGCCTGGTCCAACATGGTGCCGGGGAACCGGACCCTGAACCAGTTGGTCGAAGCCGGCAGAGCGGCGCCCCACTATGGCGAAAGCGACGATCCCGAACGGCCGGTGCCGATCGTCGAGAAGCCGGAAGATATCCTTCTGGTACTGAGCGGCGACCCGCTGCGCTCCAATGCCTGCGCGTTCGCCAGCAACGGCATGCACGGTTTTCCGACCGGCAAACGCATCCGTTTGCCGGCGAAATGGCAATAGGAGCCGGCGAAACCGCCGTCGGGACAGAGAGCTAGCCCGGATTTCTCACCGCAGTCACGGCCTGCGTCGCGTCCGGACGTTCGATCCGCCAGGAGCGGGCCGAAAAGCGTAGCGGGGATTACGGTCGAGGCCCGCGACGCCGCGGGCGGACGTCCGGTCGCGACCCGGAGGGCGGCGCTGTCGGGCCGGCAGGGTGCGTCAAGCCGCTTGCCCGATGTCCCGCATCGCGCGGCGCGGCTTTCCTGCCCTGCCGGCCCGACAGCGCCGCGCAGACCGTGACATTGGTGAGAAATCCGGGTTAGCCCTGTCGCAGCAGCCGCCTCGCATTGCCGGCCCAGGCCGGGTCGATCTCGCCGTGCGCGCCGTCCTCCGGCTGATCCCATCCGGCGAAATTGGTGCCGTAGACGATGCGGTCGTTGCCGACCCATTGCCGGAGCAGGGCGAGGGCCGAGGGATCGGTGACGTGGGCGTCGTACCACAGCCGGGTCACGGCTTCCTCGAAAGCGCCGTCTTTTCTGATCTCCTCGCCGGCCCACGGCCGTTTGCGCGCCGCCTGGGCGAGCCGCCCGGCCAGCATCGGCAGGCCGCCCCCGCCGTGGCTGATCCAGATGTCGAGGCCGGGATGGCGGTCGGGTACGCCGCCGAAGATCAGGGTGGCCACGGCGATCGATTCCTGCGCTGCAAATCCGATGACGACGTCGAGGTCGAAGCGTTTCAGGTTCGGGTCGCCCGGCGGCCCGTCGATGCCCGAGGGCGCCGGGTGGAAGAACAGCGGCACGTCGAGCTTGACGAAGGCCTCGTAGAGCGGGTCCAGCGCCGGGCTGTGCAGCGGTTCGCCGAATTCCGTGCCGGTCGCCGCGCCCCACAGGCCGAGATCGCTTACCGCCCGGTGCAACTCCTCCACGGCGGCGCCGGCATCCTGCATCGGCAGCGACGCCAGCCCGCCCAGCCGGTCGGGATAGCGGCGCACCAGTTCGGCGCAGGCATCGTTATGCTTGCGGCAGAAGGCGACCGCTTCGGCGGTTTCGATATGGTGGAAATAGGTCAGCGGGCTGGGCGAAAGGACCTGAAAATCCGTCCCGTCCCGGTCCATCCGCTTGAGGCGAAGCTCCGGATCGGTGAACGGGCTGGCCTTGTGCCGCACGCCGACCAGCTTGTAATTGCCGACCCGGTACCAGGGCGTGCCGTCCGCGTCTTCGCCGAATTCCGGGCCGTGGCGTCCCGCCGCTCCGGTCGTCGAATTGAGGCGGACATGGGCGTGCACGTCGATGACCGACGCTGTTCCAATTCCCGTCATCGCGCGCTCTGTTCTCAATCGTCCGAAAAGTGCCGCGCATTATGAACGGCGCTGCCGACGGGTCAAATCCTGCGGGGCGTGGCAGGACATTCGGAAATTTGCGCCCCGAAACCAACTGTGCCAGCATCGCGGCCGACTGTTCGTCCCACGGGAAATCCGGATGCCCGCAGGCCTGCCGACGCAGATGACGGTGAGGGAATGCGCCGAAGCGGTGATTGCAGCGCAACGCTGCCACCGAGCCGAGCCGGCAGCCCTCCTTGCCGCGATCGAAAAGCCGGTCGCGGCGCTGCTGCAACGGGACGATCTGGGCGAACGCGGTATTCCGCGGCAGGGCAACAATGTCGACCGGTCGCAATATCTTTATTTCGACGGCGACCTGTCCTTCCTGCTGTTCGAGGTGCCCGAGGGCGGCCGGGTCCAGCCTCACGATCACGGGGTCTGGGAGTTGTTCGCCGTGTATCGCGGGCGCATGCGCCATACCGTTTACTGCCGTACGGACGACGGTTCGGTTGCAGGATACGCGAGGCTGGCGGCGACCGACGACAGGGTTATGCGCGCCGGAGAGGCGGCCATCGTTGCGCCGCCAGCGGATATTCACGGATTTTGCGCACTGGACGGCGGCGCGATGGGGCTCACGGTCGTCTCCGGCACATACAAGCCGGACCGGCATTACTACGATCCCGAAGCGAACAGCTATGTCGTCAAACGCGCGGCCAACCTGCGCTAGCGCAGCCGGCGGGGTATCGGCGTGAGCGGAAACGGAGGCAGATCGGCGCTGGTGACCGGCGCGGCCGGCGGGCTCGGCCTGGCCATCGCGCAGCGCCTGGCGGCCGACGGCTGCCGCGTTGGGCTGGCCGATATAGACGGCGAAGGCGCGGTGCGCGCCGCGGCGGAGCTGGAGGGCGCCGCCGGCTTCACCTGCGACGTAACCGCAGAGGATTCGGTCATCGAAACGTTCGGCCGGTTCGAGGCCGCGTTCGGCGGCCCGCCCGAAATTCTCGTCAACAATGCCGGCGTCGTGCGCTTCGGCGACCTGCTGGAACATCCGGTCGAGGACTTCCGGAGAGTCGTCGAGGTCAATCTTGTCGGCGTGTTCCTGATGTCGCGCGAGGCCGGCGCGCGCATGGCGGCCCGCGGCAGCGGCGCCATCGTCAACATCACGTCGCTCAACGCCGTGCAAACCAGCCCGGACGCCGGCGCCTATCCCGCGTCCAAGGCGGCGGTCGCGAAGCTGACCGAACAGTTCGCGCTGGTGCTCGGCCCCAGGGGCGTGCGGGTCAATGCCGTCGGCCCCGGCTTCATCGACGCCGGCATGTCGGCGCCGATCTACCGAGATCCGGAGGTTCGCGCAGCGCGCGGCCGCGCCGTGCCGGCCGGGCGCATCGGAACGGCCGAAGATGTGGCCGGCGCCGTCGCCTTCCTGGCGTCCGACGAGGCCGGTTTCATCCACGGCCAGCACCTGATGGTCGACGGCGGCGTTTCCTTCAGCCTGAAGAACCAGTTGTCGCGCAAGGCGCCCAGGGAAGCCGAGAAGTAGCGACGTGCGGAATCTGATCCTCTCCGGCGGAATCCGGCACGACTTCGCGGACAACGCCGCGGCGCTGGCCGGGCAGTTGGCCATCGAGGGATTCGAATCGGATATCGAGACCGATATCGAGGCCGGGCTCGCGCGCCTCGAACGCGGCGGCTACGCCCTGCTTACCGTCATGGCGCTGCGCTGGCGCATGGACAGCGACCCGAAATATGCACCGGACCGGGCCGAATGGGCGTTCAGCCTGTCGCGGGAGGGCCGGGCCCGGCTCGGCGGCTTCGTCCGCAGCGGCGGCGGCCTGTTCGGCCTTCACACCGCATGCCTCTGCTTCGACGATTGGGACGAATGGCGGGATATCCTGGGCGGCGTCTGGGTCTGGGGCCGGTCCTGGCATCCGCCGCTCGGGCCGGCCGCCGTTTCGAAAACAGCTGAAGATCATCCGCTCACAGCCGGCCTCGGCGGGTTCGAGATCGTCGACGAGGTCTACAGCGGTCTCAGCCTCGCGCCCGGCGTCCGCCCGTTGCTCGAAGCAAGGTCCGGAACGGCGGAGCGGGCCGAACCCGTGCTGTGGGCCCGGCGCTGCGGCAGGGGCCGGGCCGTCTTCGACGCGCTCGGCCATAGCCGGGCGTCTATCGAACAGCCGGCGCATGCGCAAATCGTCCGGCGCGCCGCCCGGTGGGCCGCAAGCGATGCGAACGTCATTCCCGAATTGCCGGCCTGACAGCCAGGCCAGGTTCCGAAGCGGGAGGCCGGCGCCGCCGCATCGGCGCCGGCGCGATCCGCTCCGTCACCTGCTGAACGAACATGTACCGCTGCCGGGACATCCGGGAACCGCGTGCGGCCTCGCAGGGCTGGACCCGTGGGCGGCGCGGCGCCGAGACGCGCCGCCATTGGGCGGACTTCCGACTTGCGGTTGCCGGACGGTCTGCGGCCTTGCGGGCGGTCCGGGCCATCGCCCACGCGGCTCGATTTGCTGTACGCAGTGGCGTGTACATGGATAATCGCCTGCCTGACGGAACGGAGAAGCCATGGACCTGGATGTCGAACGCCTCCTCGGCGCCGTGGAGCGCACAGTGTCGTCCCTGGAGCGCGACGGACAGGCCGTGCGCGCGGTCGCCCTCGCGCGCAGCTACGCGACGACGGTGGAGGACCTCTGGGACGCCGTGACGAGCGCGGAACGAATCCCGCGCTGGTTCCTGCCGGTCAGCGGCCGCCTCGAGCCCGGCGGCCGCTTCCAACTGGAGGGACACGCAGGCGGCATGATCGGGCGCTGCGAGCGTCCTTCGTATCTCGGGCTGACGTGGGAATTCGGCGGTGACGCGAGCTGGGTGGAGGCGCGTCTGTGCAACGAAGGCGCCGGCCGCTCGCGCCTTGCGATTACGCATACCGCGCCGGTGTCCGACCGCTGGCGCACGTTCGGACCCGGCGCCGTCGGCGTCGGCTGGGAGATGGGCCTGCTGGGGATGGAACTGCATCTTTCGCGGCCGAACGAACCCAAGTTGGACGGGGCAACCTTCCACACGACCCGTGACGGAAGGGCGCTCATCGTCGGCAGCAGCGCGGCGTGGGGCCGGGCGGCCGAGGCAGCGGGAACGGACCCCGACGTTGCGCGCGCCGCGGCGCAGCGGACGGCGGCCTTTTACACGGGCGACCCGGTCGCGCCGGATTGATGCACGCTGTCGACGCGCTCCGCGACCCGGAGCGCTGCGGCGCCATTGTCGATGCGGTATCGGTCTTGGGCGCGGACCCGTCATCGCGGTGGCGACGATTGCGCCGGCCTTCTCCGCCGCTTCGCGCCTCGACTGAATGGGGATGGAAACGGGGGTGCAGGCGCGAGACGATGGCGGACGGGCGGGGCGGCGGTCCGATCGCCGTCGTGGGCATGGCGCGCCGGTTTCCCGGCGCGGAGAATCTGGACGCCTTCTGGAGTTTGCTGGCCTCCGGCGGCAACGCCGCGACCCACGGTTCGCCCGGTCCCGGCGACGATCGGGCGAGCGGACGTTTCGGGAGGCCGCCTCGAAGCACGGGTTTTGCGCGGCGCCCGGTCCCGACCCCGCGCGGCCGCAAGATCGGACGAATCGGCGCGCCGACCGGCGGCGGACAGGCCCGCCGAACAGCGGGCCGGGGCGGAACGGAACGAATCCGCCCTACAAATCCGCATACACATGCGCCTCGGCGCGGGCGCCGGGGTGGCAGACGGCGCCGTGGCGCGCCGGGCCGACGGTCTGGGCGTAGCGCCAGATCGCGCCGGATCGATAAATGTTCTCCCGCGGCCGCCAGGCCTTGCGGCGCGCCTCCAGTTCGGCGTCGCTCAGGTCCACCGAGATCGTGCCGCCCGGCGCGTCGATGGTGACGAGGTCGCCGTCCCGCAACAGGCCGATCGGCCCGCCGACCGCGGCCTCCGGGCCGATATGGCCGACGCACAGGCCGCGGGTGCCGCCGGAGAAGCGGCCGTCGGTAATCAGCGCGACATTCTCGACGCCCAGCCCGTAGAGCGCCGCCGTGGTCGCGAGCATCTCGCGCATTCCCGGCCCGCCCTTCGGCCCCTCGTAGCGGATGACCAGGCAGTTGCCCTCCTGCACCCCGCCCTTGGTGACATAGTCGAAACAGTCCTCCTCGCACTCGAAAACCTTCGCCGGGCCGGTGAAGGTCTGGCCCTCCGGCGCGATGCCGGCGACCTTCACGATCGCGCCCTCCGGCGCCAGGTTGCCCTTGAGGCCGACCACGCCGCCGGTCGGCGCCAGCGCGTCCTTCACCCGGTAGATGACGTCCTGGCCTTCGGGGAACGTCACGTCCGCGCAGTTCTCCGCCAGCGTCCGGCCCGACACGGTCATGCAGTCGCCGTGCAGATAGCCGGCGTCCAGCAGTTCCCCGATGACGACCTGCACGCCGCCGATCTCGTACATATCCTTGGCGACGTATTTGCCGCCCGGCTTGAGGTCCGCGATGTAGGGCGTCTTGCGGAATATCTCCGCCACGTCGTGCAGGTCGAAATCGATGCCGCATTCGTTGGCGATGGCGGGCAGGTGCAGGCCGGCGTTGGTCGAGCCGCCGGTCGCCGCGACCACCGCCGCGGCGTTCTCCAGCGCCTTGCGGGTCACGATATCGCGCGGGCGCAGGTTGAGCCGCAGCAGGTTCATCACCGCCTCGCCGGACTTCTCGCACAGCTGGTCGCGGGATTCGAAGGCCGCCGGCGCGCCGGCCGAGCCGGGCAGCGCCAGGCCGATCGCCTCGGAGACGCAGGCCATGGTGTTGGCGGTGAACTGGCCGCCGCAGGAGCCGGCCGACGGGCAGGCCACCAGCTCCAATTCGTGCAGATCCGCATCCTCGCAATGGCCGGCGGCGTGCCGGCCGACGCCCTCGAAGACGTCGACGATGGTGACGTCCTTGCCGCGGAAGCGGCCGGGCAGGATCGAGCCGCCGTAGATGAACACCGCCGGCACGTTCAGCCGGCACATCGCCATCATCATGCCGGGCAGGGCCTTGTCGCAGCCGGCCAGCGTGACCAGCGCGTCGTAGCCGTGGCCGCGCATGGTCAGTTCGACCGAATCGGCGATGACCTCGCGGCTGACCAGCGAGGCTTTCATGCCCTCATGGCCCATGGCGATGCCGTCGGTCACCGTGATGGTGGCGAATTCGCGCGGCGTGCCCCTGGCCGCGGCGACGCCGTGCTTCACCGCCTGGGCTTGGCGGTGCAGGGAGATGTTGCAGGGCGCGGCCTCGTTCCACGCCGCGGCCACGCCGACCAGCGGCTGGGCGACCTCTTCCTCGGTCACGCCCATGGCGTAGAGGAACGCCCGGTGGGGCGCGCGCTCCGGCCCCACCGTGGTGTGGCGGGAGGGCAGTCTGGACTTGTCGAAGGCGCCGTTGCCGGTCATGGGAGACTCCCCCAAAAATCAATGATGATTCGACGATGGCCTGTCGGGGACGGCCTGTCGGGCGGCGACATTACCGGCGCAGGCCGGGGCCGGACAAGCGGCGCCGGTGGCGCAGGCGGCGGGTGCCGCCGGCCGCTTGTCCCGGCGGGCGCGGGGCGGCCTTCAAGCCGGCGGCGCCCCCTGGGAGAAGCGAGCGGCGCCGAAGGCTTCGGCGGCGGCGCGGATCAGGGCAGGGCCTTCGTAGATCAGGCCGGTATAGAGCTGGATCAGCGTGGCGCCGGCGGCCCGCTTGGCGGCGGCGTCCGCGCCGCTCGCGATGCCGCCGACGCCGATAATCGGCAGGTCCGGGCCGAGCCGGGCGCGGAAGGCTTCCAGCACGGCGGTCGAAAGCGCCATGAGCGGCCGGCCGGACAGGCCGCCGGCTTCGCCCGCCAGGGGCGAGCGCAGGCAGGCAGGCCGGGCGACGGTCGTGTTGCTCACGATCAGCCCGTCGAGCAGCGGCGTCCCGGCGATCGCGGCGATATCGTCGATATCCGCCGGCTCCAGGTCCGGCGCAACCTTCAGCAACAGCGGCTGCCCTGCCGGCCCCGCATCCTCAAGGGCGGCCCGCACCGGCTCCAGCAGGCCGCGCAGCGCCGCCGCATCCTGGAGCGCACGCAAGCCCGGCGTGTTGGGCGAGGAGACGTTGACGACGAGATAATCGGCGTAGGGCGCCAGCCGGCGCGCGCCGGCTGCATAGTCGGCCGCATTGTCGTCGCTTGCCCGGTTCGCGCCCAGATTGACGCCGAGCGGCCCCGGCAGCGTCCGCCGCCGCAGCCCGGCCAGCCGCCGCTCCGCATAGTCCAGCCCCTTGCTGTTGAAACCGTAGCGGTTGACGACCGCGCCGTCCTCCGGCAGCCGGAAGACCCGGGGGCGGGGGTTGCCCGGCTGGGGGCGCGGCGTGATCGAGCCGACCTCGACGAAGCCGAAGCCCAGCGCAAAGGCCGCGCGCACCGCTTCGGCGTCCTTGTCGAAGCCGGCGGCGAGGCCGACCGGGTTCGGAAAGTCCAGGCCGAACGCACGCTGCGGCCCAATGCGGTGCGGGCCGCCCTCCAGGGGCAACCGCAACGCCTGGGCGCCGCGCAACAGGCGGACCGTCCAGCGGTGGGCCGCTTCCGGCGGCAGCAGGCCCAGCAGACGGACGGCCGGTTCAGCCAATGCCATGGCGGCGCTTTCCCCGGCCGGAATTTCCGGCCCCTTCGGAGCCGTTCGGGCCGTCAGGCCGCCAGGCGTTCGATCGCTTCGGCGAGCGCGACCGTCCGGTGCGCCTCTTCGACATGGAGGGCCTCGATGAGTTTGCCGTCGACCAGCACGACGCCGGCGCCGGCCGCTTCCGCCTCGCCGTGGGCGGCGATGATCCGGCGCGACCATGCGATCTCGCCGGCGTCCGGCGCGAAAGCCCGGTTCGCGGCGGCGATCTGTTTCGGGTGGATCAGCGTCTTGCCGTCGAAGCCCATGTCCCGGCCCTGCCGGCAGGCCGCGTCGTGGGCCGCGTCGTCGCCCAGATCCAGCGATACGCCGTCGAGGATCGCAAGGCGGTGCGCGCGCGCCGCGAGCAGCGCCAGGCCGAGGGCCGGCAGCAGCGGCGCGCGCCCCGGCGCATGCCGGGCCTGCAGGTCCTTTGCCAGATCGGACGTACCCATAACCAGGCAGCTGAGGCGCGGACCGGATGCGGCGATCTCTTCGGCATGGAGCACGCCCATCGGCGTTTCGATCATGCACATGACCGCCATGCCGTCCGGCGCGCCGCAGTCCGCCATCAGCGCCTCCAGATGCCGGACCTGTTCGGCGCTCTCCACCTTGGGCAGCAGGATGGCGTCGGCGCCGCAGCGGGCAACCGCCGGCAGGTCGGCATGGCCCCAGCCGGTATCGAGCCCGTTGATCCGGACGACGACTTCGCGCCCGCCGTAATCGCCGGACGCCGCGGCGGCGCAGACCCGGCCGCGCGCCGCGTCCTTGGCGTCGGGCGCAACCGCGTCTTCCAGATCGAGGATCAGCATGTCGGCGGGCAGGCTCTGCGCCTTTTCGAGGGCGCGCGCGTTGGCGCCCGGCATGTAGAGCGCAGAGCGGCGCGGGCGGCTTCGTTCGACATCGCGGGGAGCGCGCGAAAAGTCCATTGACGGCGGCAAGGTCCCGAAGAAAAGCTGGGACCATCTAGCGGCCGTCCGCCGGGCCCGGCACGTTGACAGAAGGCCGCACAGCGGGACGCATTCGTCCGGCGATGCCGGGAATTCGCCGGACACAAGACCGGTTAGCCGGCGCTGTCGCCGGTCGAAATTCCGGATAAAACACCGGTCGCGCGGGCAGCCGGCGGAATCGAGTGCGGGACGGGCGGACGCGGGACGGGAAAACGAGGCGGAATGCAGGTTCTTTCGGTCCAGTCCGCAGTGGCCTACGGCCGTGTCGGCAACGCAGCGGCGACGTTTCCGTTGCAGCGGCTGGGCCACGACGTGTGGCCGGTCGCGACGGTGAACTACAGCAATCATCCCGGCTACGGCAGCTACCGTGGCGGCGTTTATCACGCCACCGACATTGCGGAAATTCTGGAAGAACTGGACCGGCGCGGCGCCTTTCGCCGCTGCGATGCGGTATTGAGCGGCTTTCTCGGCGCAGCGGCGACCGGGCCCGTACTGCTGAACGCGGTCGACCGGATCAAGCGCGCCAATCCGAAGGCGCTATACGTCCTGGATCCGGTGATCGGCGATGCCGAGCGCGGCGTCTATGTCGCCGACGGCATTGCCGAGTTTTTCCGCAACGAAGCCCTGGACCGCGCCGATATCGTCCTGCCGAACCCGTTCGAACTGGCCCAGCTTACGCGCCGGACGATCGGCAATATCGCTTCGGCGGCCGAAGCGGCCGCGTCGCTGCTGGATCGCGGCCCGGCGATGGTTGTCGTGACCGGGTTGCGGAGCGATAACGGCATAACCGTGCTGCTGGTCACTTCCGGGGAAGCCTGGGCGGTCACAACGCCGATCGTGGACATCGCCTCCTATGGCGCCGGAGACGTCTTTACCGCATTGTTCCTGGGAGCGTATTTCGACCTCGGCGACCCGCGCGCCGCCGTTTCGAGAGCGGCCGGTTCGTTATACGGTATATTCCGGACGACCCAGAGGCTTAAAGAGGATTCGCTGGCGTTGGTTCCCGCGCAGCAGGAAATTGTCGCGCCGACCGAGCGTTTCGACGCGTTGCCCGTGCGGTCCCGATAGGCGGAACGGGGACGGCCGCTCGTGGATTTCGTGCTTTTCGCCAAGGGGGCGATCGCCGGCTTCGTCATCGCGGCGCCGGTCGGACCGGTCGGGATCATGGTGGCCCAGCGCACCCTCGCAAAGGGGCACGCAGCCGGCCTGATCGCGGGCGCCGGCGGCGCGCTGGCCGATACGGTCTTCGGCGCCGTCGCCGCCTTCGGCATCACCTTCGTCGCCGCGTTCCTGCACGAGATCGAACCCAGCCTGCGGCTGGGCGGCGGCATCCTGCTGATCCTGCTCGGCCTGCTGACGGCGCTCAAATCGGTGAAGACCGAGGCCAACCCGCGCCTGTCCTTTACCAGCAGTTTCGGCGATTTCGCCACCAGCTTCATCCTTACCATCACCAATCCGGCGACGATCGCCAGCCTCGTCGTCGTGTTCCCGGCCCTCGGCGCCATCGTGCCGGAAGGCGATCTCGCCCGCGCCTGGACGCTCATTCTCGGCGTGTTCGCCGGATCGACCCTTTGGTGGCTGACCCTCTCCACCCTGACCGGCCTCTTCCGGACCGGCCTGAACGAGGCGCGGATGCAGACGATCAACCGGATTTCCGGCGTGGCGATCGTGTGTTTCGGCATCGTCGTGCTGGTCAGCGTGACCCGTCTGGGCAAATCGCTGCTCGATCTGGCGCCGATATAGAACCGTTTCGGCGAGACCGCGCCGCACCGCTGCTTCAGGCCGCCGGGCGCGGCGCCTTCTTCATGCTGCGCAGGTCGAACGCGGCCGGGTTTTCCGCCGGATCGCCGCCCAGGTCCTTCAGGTCGGCTTTCCTGACCTTGTTGGTCGCGGTGACGGGCAGCTCGTCCAGGAACAGGACCCAGCCCGGCGCCTTGTAGTAGGCGAGCCGGGCGAGGCACCACTCGACCAGGCCGCGCGCCGTCGCCGCGTCTCGGTCAGCGCCGGCGGCCGGCACGACGCAGGCCATGACCTCTTCGCCGCGCACCGGGTCCGGCGCCGCGATGACCGCCACCTGCGCCACGGCCGGGTGCTTGACGAGCTCCGTGTCGACCTCGAGCGCCGCGATATTTTCGCCCGACCGGCGCACGATGTTCTTGTCGCGGTCGACGAAATAGAAGCGGCCGTCCGGCGCGCGCATCGCCACGTCGCCGGTGTGGAACCAGCCGCCGCGCCAGTCCCGCTCGGTCGTCTCTTCGTCCTTGTAGTAGCCGGAGAAGAACAGCCGCCGCGGATCGTCCGCGGACTTCCGGACGATCAGGCTGCCGGGCGCGCCGTCCGGCACGTCGTTGTCGTCGTCGTCGACGATGCGCGCCTCGCAGCCGGCGGGCCGGCCGATGCAGCGCTTGCCCGGGTCGTGGGGCGGCCGGTTGGCCGCGATGGTCGCGCCGGCGCCGGTCTCCGTCATCGCCCAGCCCTCGATCAGGGGGAAGCCGAAGCGCTCCTCGAAGGGGATATGCTGGGCCGGATCGACATTGGCGCCGAAGCCGAACTTCACCCGGTTGTCCCGCTCCGCCGGATCCTCGGGCAGGTTGAGCAGGATGGCCGGCATGACGCCGAGATAGTGGACGATGGTCGCGCCGGTGTCGCGCACGTCCCGCCACCAGGTCGAGGGATGGAACCGGTCGAGCTGGATCAGCGTGCCGCGCGCCAGCAGCATGGCGACGAAGGAGCAGGCCATCGCGTTCATGTGGAACAGCGGCAGCGGCGTCAGCAGCCGCTCCCGCCCGTGCTCGACTGCGGCCAGGCCGCCCTGTTCGACATACCAGCGGCCGACCCCGGCGTAATAGTCGTTGGACAGCATGCAGCCCTTGGGCCGGCCGGTCGTGCCGGAAGTGTACATGAGGGCGCATTCGCTCGCCCCCGCCGGCGCGCCGCCCTGCGGCGGCGGGGGCGCTTCGGGCGGCGGATCGTCCGCGCCGACCGCCGGGAGGCGACGGCCGGCCGCCGCGGCCGCCGCCTCGAGGTCGGCGACGCGCTCCGGCGTCCCGACGGCCAGGACGCAGTCGCTGTGGTCGAGCAGGTAGGCCAGCTCCGCGCTGCGGTAGTAGGGATTGACCGGAACGACCGACACTCCCAGCGCGTTCAACGCCAGCCAGTGGACGATGAAGTCCGGCCGGTTTTCCAGGAGAATGGCGACGCGCTGGCCGTGGCCGTAGCCCGCCGCGGCATAAGCCGCGCGCCTGTCTTCGATGCGCGCCAGCCCCTCGGCATAGGTCAGGGCCGCGCCGCCGGGCGCATAGCCCCCGGATGCGGAGGGCGGAACGACCAGGAACGGGCGGTCCGGCGCCTCGGCGGCGGCTGCCTTGAAGAGTCCGCAGACCGTCGGGTCGGTCATCGCCCGAGAAAGTCGTTCATCGCGCCGTCGCCCGGCCGGGCGAAGCTGGACCGCCGGCTGACCGCCGTACCGTCGATTTCCTTCAGCCTGACCGCGGTTTCGATCTGTTTCACCAGGATGTTGATTCCGTTCAGGACCGGCGCCCCGCCGACATTGAAGCCGTGCTCGGACGCCAGAAGCAGCATCGGCAGGCCGCCGGCCGGAATCAGGGCGTCGACGCCCTCGTCGACGAAGGGCTGCGCCTGGGCGACGAACTGGTCGCGGATGCCTTCGTAGACCGACCGGTCGGAGAGCGCGGCGACGTAATCGAGCGGCGAGGTCGTCATCGCGCGCACGCCGGTCATCCGGTTGCCCAGCCCGTAGGCGGCGATCTGATCCTCGTGCCAGGGGATGAACACCGGGTGGATGGTGACCAGGCCGGTCTTGCGGGCCAGGGTGCAGGCGTGGAGCATGGTCGTCTCGCCGAGACCGAGCACCGGGATGTCGACGACCGATTTCGATTCCATCAGGCCGGAATCCTGAAAATGGCCGACGGCAAAGGCGTCGTAGCCTTCCTCCTGGGCGCGCACGGCATTCTTCACCACCTGCACGCCGAGGCGCATTTCCGTGATCGGATGCACGTTGGTCGCAGACGGATACAGGGTGTGGACGACCGGTTCCGTATCCGGATCGGCGACCGACCGCAGATGCTCTCTCAGGCGGTCCAGATAGGCCTTCGATTCGTCCTCGTGGGTGAAGCTCTGATACCAGATTCGCATGGCGGTCTCGTCCTCTGGCAGCCGCCCCGGCGCGATGGGGCGGAATCGGGGGCGGCCGCGCGCCCGGCCGCAGGCGATACGATCGCGGGCCGCGCAATCCGGGAAATGGTGCCGATGGAGGGACTCGAACCCCCGACCCACGCATTACGAATGCGTTGCTCTACCGGCTGAGCTACATCGGCATCGCTCCGGCGTTCGCAGCCGCGCGGCGCGCCGGTTCGCGGACCGCAGGCATTTAACCGTCCCGGCGCCGCCGGTCAATGAAGCGCCGGCCGCGAACGGCCGCCGCGCCGGGCTCCGGGCTGGCGCTTCAGGCTTGAGGCGCCTCCAGAACGCCGCCCGCCCGGGCTTCGGCCGGCCCCGATTCGGCCCTCCCCGTTTCGGCCGTCCCCGTTTCGGCCGGCTTGCCTTCCTGCGCCGCCTCGTCGTGCGGCACGATCCGGGGCGGCGCGGTCCAGCGCAGGGTCTCGAAGGCGCCGCAATGGCCGCACAGCGCGGACCACTCCCGCGCCGTCGCGCCGCAATTGCCGCACAGCCACGCCGGCTCGCGCGGCGCTTCCGAAGCCCGGGACAGCCAGTCGCGCGCCAGCGCGGCATCGCCGTTTTCCGCCTGCTCCAGTTCGGCGAACAGCCGGCAGAAGGCCGAATCCGGGCTCTGGCCGCCGCCTTCTTCGAGGTGTTTGCGCGCCTGGCCCCACAGCCGCGCTTCGAGCAGCGCGCGCGCCATCGTCAGATGGGATTCCCGCGCGTCCGGCGCCAGCGCGGCGAGCGCCTCGGCCGCCTTGAGCCGGTTCATCGGATCGGCGCCGCCCTCGATCTGGAGATACAGGCGCGCCAGGTCCGGATGCGGCTCGGCCTGCCAGGCCTGCTCGGCCGCCTTGCGGGCGGCGCGGTTCTTGCCGTCGGCGTGCAGCAGGGCAACCAGCTGCAGGGTGGCGGGCAGGAAGGCCGGCGCCGCCTTCTGCGCCTTGCGCGCCCGGTCCAGGGCGGGACGGCGCTGGCCGGCCCGCTCCGCCATCAGGCTGAGCTGGACCAGCAGGGCGGCATCGCGCGGCGCGCCTTCGGCCGGCGAGACGGCTTCCGCCGCCATCGCATCGCGCAAGGTCGCCTCGGCGTCCTCCCAGCGCCGGCCCTTGATCTGGAGCTGGAACAGCCGGGTCAAGGCCCAGGGCGCCTGCGGGTTCAGCCTGCGCGCCCGTTCCGCCAGTTCCATCGCCGCCGCGTCGTCGCCGGCCTGCTCGGCCAGGGTCAACAGGCCCCGGAGCCCCAGCAATTCGGTTTCGTGCGTCTCCAGCATCGCTTCGTAGAATTTGCGCGCAACGTCCGGCCGGCCCTCCATCTGGGCCGCCTGGGCGCCGATCAGCAGCGCGCCCGGCGGCCGGCCCAGCACTTCGCTCGCCCTGCGGGCCTGGCGCCGGGCTTCCGCCGCATCGCCGGCCGCGACCGCGACCATGCCCCGGGTCAGCGCCAGATAGCCGCTTTCGCGCCGCCGGGCCGCACGGCTTGCCAGGGCGGCTTTCGGCGCGCGCAGGAACAGCCGCCACAACTGGTAGATTCCGGCGCCCGCGAGGAAGAGCAGGCCGACGAACAGCACGATCATCGCCACCGAGGTGTCGACCCGCCAGCCGCGCCATACCAGCGTCGCGGCGCCGGGGGTCTCGGTCAGCCACGCCGCCAGCGCCGCCAGCGCGAAGAAGGCGACCAGCGACAGGAATACCCGGACGAACAGCGACATGGCGGCGGGCGCTCCGTCCTACCGGCGCTTTTCGCCGGGGGCCGCGCCGCCGGACCCAGCGGCGCCGGACCCAGCGGCGCCGGACCCAGCGCCGCCGTACAGCGCCGGCGTCAGCGCGTCGAGCCGGGCGAGGGCCGCATCGACGCCGGCGCGCCTTTCCGCCCGGGCCAGCCATTCGGCGGCGGAGTCCCGCGCCGCCGCCGGCATCCTGCGCACAAGGGCGATGGCGCCGGCCAGATCGCCGTCCGCCAGCCTGACTTCGGTTTGCGCGACCCGCGCGGCGACCGAATCGCCGGCCACGTCGCGGCCGGTCCGGCGCACGACGACGGTCGATTTCAGCTTGTTCCAGGCGCGCTCGATCCAGCCCCCGCCCTGCGCCGGCCCGGCCGATGCGACGAGGCGGGCGGATAGCGAGTCGAACTCGCGTTGCAGGACCGGCAGGACGGGCGCTCCGGCGGCTGCGGCAGGCCGCAGCGCCTCGAGGACGGCCGCCGCCTCGCCGTCGCCCGCCAGTCGCTGCGCGACCGCCAGGGCCGCGCCGTAGGGACGCCCGGACGCCGCGGCGGCGCGCAACTGGCCCAACGCCACAACAATACCGGCCGGGCCGCCGCCGGCCTGCACGGTTTTCAGGCGGGTTTCGGCTGCCGCAATCCGCGCGGCAAGGCCGGAGAGGACGCCTTCCACCTTGGCGAGCCGCTCCCGGTCGAACGCCGCGACCTCGTCCGACAGCGCCGCCAGGCTCTTCGACAGCCTGTCCAGCGCCGCCTGTGTCGCCTCGTCCGCGCCGGAGCGCCCGGCCGGCCGTTCGGCCGCCGCCGCGACGGCCCGGCGAAGCGCTTCGACATCGGCTTTCAGGCCGGCCAGGTCGGCGACGAACTTTTCCAGCCTGCCGTCCGCCTGCACGGCGGCGATCGCGAGGCGCAGTTTTTCCTGTCCGGCCTGCAAGGCCTCTACCGCCGCGCCGAGCGGCGCCAGCGCCGCGCTGTCGTCTGCCGCCGCCAGCAGCTTCCGGTCGAGCGCTGCGGTTGCGGCTTCCAGAGCATCCAGGCGTTCGGCCAGCGCGCCGGCTTGCGCCGCGGCCCGCGCACCGGCGGCGACCGCCGCCGCCCTGGCGTCGGCGGCGGCCTTCTCCGCTGCGGCAAGCCGCGACTCGAACGCCCCGGCGGCCGCCGGGTCCGCGCCCGATCCGGCGAACCGGTCCGCCGCCGCCCAACCGATCAGGGCGCCGGCGACCAGCATTCCGGCAAACCCGAGGCCGAACGCAAAGGCCCGTTCCCGGCCGGCGGGTTTGGCCTGCGCCGCCTCCACGGTCGGCCCGGATGCCGCGCCCTCCGCTTCCTTCACGCCCGTTGGCGCGTGCACCACTTTTTCGGCCCGCAGCGGTTCGGCCTCCGCCCTGCCCGCCCCGGCGCCCTCATCCGCGCCCGGCGCGCTTCCGCCGCGCAAATCTGTGGGCCGGTCTTCCATCGGGCTCCCGGCGGCGCCGCGGGTCGGGCTTTGCAACGGGCTTCCGGCCGGCCCGCCCGGCCCGGCTGCCGTGGCGGCGAGATCGATCCCTTCCCGCGCTGCGGCGGCGCGTATCCCGTCCAGCCGCCGGATCGGGATGGCGTTGCGTTCCTTCCAGCCCTGGACGGTCGTTACGGCGAGCCCGAGTTTTTTCGCCATCGGCCGGATGCCGCCGAAAGCCTCGATGATTCGGGCGGCGTCGTTAGGGACCGGATCGCTCATTTCAGGCGCTCCACCGTAGCTTGCATCCTGTCCGGCCGTTGCCGGCCCGGCCGGGTCGCTGCCGGACGGTTCCGGGCCGGGCTGCGCGTCGCCGCGCCTCCGTTACTCGCGGAGCGCCGCGCCGAGCGCGGCGGCCATGGCATCGGCATCCGGCGACGGTACGACAGCGACCCGCCGCGCGGGCGGCAATCCGCCCGCTTTTCCGTAGGCCTCTGCAACGGCCTCGCCGAGGCAACAGACAACCAGGCCGCAAACGGCCGCTTCATGGCCACCGGCAAGAACCAGCCTGACGAATTGTATGGCATTTCGTACGGAAAACAAGGCTGCCGATGCAGCCGTACGCGTATGCAACGCGTTTGCTGCCGGTTCCGGCAGGGCCGCCGCGCCGCGCGCTTCGTACAGCGCCGCTTGTACGACGGTATAACCCAGCGCTTCCAAAGCTTTTCCAAGATCGCCGGCAACGTCGCGCGCGGCCGGGTAGACCAGTTCGCCGGCCGCCGGCCGGCACCGTTCGGCAATCAGCGCCGCCAGGCCGCGTACGTCCGCATCGGCGCTGTGTACGACTGCAAACCCCGCCGCCCGCGCCGCCGCGGCGGTCGCCGCGCCGACGGCGTAGGCCGGCAGGTCCGTGCGCGCGCCGCGCCGGGCATAAAAGCGAACCGCGTTGACGCTGGTGAACGCCACGCCCTGGGCCGTTTCGGAAACCGCGAGCGCAGTATCGAGCGGATGGACCGCGGTGACCGGACACGCGATCGCCGGTATTCCCTCCCCGGCCAGCCGCCGGACGAAGGCGCCGGCGCCGGGTTCGCTTCGAACGATCAGCGCCGTCATTCAGGCCGCCAGGACCGCCGGCGGCGCCGCGGCCCTGAGCGCCTGCCCGACCGCCTGTCCCAGCGCGGCCGGATCGCCGGCGGGTCCGCTCTCGCCGCGACGCCAGATGCCGGCGCCGCCGGGATCGGCCACCAGGCCGCGCACCGTCATCCGGCCGCCCCGGATTTCGGCGTGGGCGGCGATCGGCGTGCGGCACGATCCGTCGAGCACCGCCAGCACGGCCCGTTCCGCCCGCAACGCCGCCATCGTCTCCGGATGACCGACCGGCGCGACATGGCCGAGGACCGCCGCGTCGCCGGCCCGGCACTGGACCGCGACGATGCCCTGGCCGGCCGACGGGAGAAAGTCGTCCACGGACATCGGCGCGGCGTCGCCGGCGCATCCGGCGCGGATCAGGCCGGCCATCGCAAGCAGGGTGGCGTCGAACTCGCCGTTCGCCACCTTGCCGAGCCGGGTGCCGATATTGCCGCGGATCGGCGCGATCCGCAGGTCCGGCCGCAGGGCGCGCACCAGGGCCTTGCGCCGGACCGACGCCGTACCGAGGCGCGCGCCGCGCGGAATGCTTTCGAGCGACCGCGCCGCCGAACAGATCAGGGCGTCGCGCGGATCTTCGCGCGGCAGGACTGCGGCGATGACCAGGCCGTCCGGCAGGACGGTCTCGAGGTCTTTCGCGGAATGGACCGCGCAGTCGATCGCGCCGGCCAGCAGCGCTGCCTCGATCTCCTTGGCGAACAGGCCCTTGCCGCCGATATCCGCCAGAGGCCGGTCGGTAATCCGGTCGCCCGTCGTTACGATGGGCGCGATCTCCGCCGGCGGGGCGGCGGGATGGGCGGCGGCCAGCGCCCCGGATACCAGATGCGCCTGGGCCAGCGCCAGCGGGCTGCCCCGCGTGCCGATGCGCAGGGGTCGTTCCTCCAGCGGCGCCGTCGACCCGGACATGCCCGGCGAGGTAGCGGTCCGTCCCGCCGGGGCAAGGCGGCGGGGTGGCGCATCGCGGGTGGCGAATCGCAGTGGGGCGATTATCTTTCTGCCTTCGGCCCCGCCGGCCGGCCGCCCGGAGACTGCGCCGGAAATCCAACCGGAATCGCACCGATGACCGTCAAGCGAAAGCGGAAGAAAGGAGCGAGAAAGGCCGTGCGGTCGCGCGACCCGTTCTGGCGCCTGCGCCGGGCCCTGGGCGGCAGCCGGGTGGAGAACGGGAGGGCCTATCGCCGGCCTGCGGCGCGCACGGCGGCCCGGAAGGACATCGATGACGGCTGAACCGGACGGCCCGCTGACGGTCCTGGGCATCGAAACCAGTTGCGACGAGACCGCGGCGGCGGTCGTGCGGCGGCATCCCGGCGGCGCGCCGGAGATTCTCGCCGAGGCGTTGTTCTCGCAGATCGACGAGCACCGGCCCTACGCGGGCGTCGTGCCGGAAATCGCCGCCCGCGCGCATATCGACCGTCTGGACGGCCTGACCGGCCGCGCGATGGCGTCAGCCGGCCTGGATTTCCGCGACCTCGACGGGGTTGCGGCGACGGCGGGCCCCGGCCTGATCGGCGGCGTCATGGTCGGCGCGACCATGGGCAAGGCGATCGCCGCGGCGGCCGGCAAGCCGTTCCTCGCCGTCAATCATCTGGAGGGCCACGCGCTCAGCGCCCGCATGACCGGCCGGGTCGCGTTCCCCTTCCTGCTGCTGCTCGTCTCCGGCGGCCATTGTCAATTGCTGCTGGTGCGGGGCGTCGGCCGCTACCGGCAGCTCGGCACGACCGTCGACGACGCCGTCGGCGAAGCCTTCGACAAGGCCGCCAGGCTGCTCGGCCTCGGCTATCCCGGCGGCCCGGCGATCGAAGCCGCAGCGGAGCGGGCAAGAGACCCGGAACGCTTCGACCTGCCGCGGCCGATGCGCGGCCGGCCCGGTTGCGATTTCTCCTTCTCCGGCCTCAAGACCGCCGTCCTCCACCGGCTGCGCGCGCTCGAAACTCCGCCGACGCCGGACGACGCCGCGGATATGGCGGCGGCGTTCCAGGAGGCCGTCGCCGATGTCCTGACGGAGCGCACCGGCAACGGCCTCCGCATGGCGCGGGAGCATGAACCCGCCCTGCGGCGTCTGGTGGCCGCCGGCGGCGTTGCCGCGAACCGGCGCCTGCGCCGCGCGCTGGAAGACCTGTGCGCATGGGAACAACTGGACCTGTCCGTGCCGCCGCAGCGCTATTGCACCGACAACGCCGCGATGATCGCCTGGGCCGGGGCCGAGCGGCTGGCGCTGGGCCTGACCTCGCCGCTCGATTTCGCGCCGCGGCCGCGCTGGCCGCTCGATTCGCCGGAAGACCCGGCCCGGACTCCATCCCCGACCCCGCCCCGGACCCCGTCGGGCGAGCGCGCTGCGTGAGGCGGGCGGCATGAGCCGGATCGCAGTCATCGGGGCCGGCGCCTGGGGCACGGCGCTCGCCATGACGGCCGCGCGCGCAGGCTGTACGGTCGGCCTGTGGGCGCGCGAAAAGGAGGTCGTCGAGTCGATCCGGCGCGAGCGGCGCAACGCCCTGTTCCTGCCGGACCGCCGGATCGACGGGGCTGTCGTTCCGACGGGCGACCTGGGGGAAGCCGCGGCCGGGGCCGAACTCGCACTGCTGGCCGCGCCGGCCCAGCATGTCGGTGCGGTGGCGGAGCGGCTTGCCGGCCTGCCCGACGCGCCGCCGGTCGTCGTCTGCGCCAAGGGCATCGACCGGGCGAGCGGCCGGCTGCTCTCGGAGGTCGTCGCCGGCGCCTTGCCCGGCCGTCCGGCCGCCGTGCTGAGCGGCCCGAGCTTCGCCGGCGAGGTGGCGCAGGGATTGCCGGCGGCGCTGACCGCGGCCTCCACCGACCGCCCGCTGACCGAACGGGTCGCGCAGCGTCTCGGCGCGCCGCGCTTCCGGATCTACCTGTCCGACGATCCGGTCGGGGTCGAGATCGGCGGCGCGGTCAAGAATGTCATCGCCATCGCCTGCGGCATCGTCGCCGGCGCGGGGCTGGGCGAGAATGCGCGCGCCGCCGTCGTCACCCGCGGCCTCGCCGAGACCGTCCGCCTTGCGGTCGCCAGGGGCGGCCGGGCGCAGACGCTCGCCGGCCTGTCGGGCATCGGCGACATGATGCTGACCTGCAATTCCTTCCAGAGCCGGAACATGTCGCTCGGCGCGGCGCTCGGGGCCGAACCGGGCAGGCGCTGGACGCCGGACGACGTTCTTGCAGCGCGCGACAGTCTCGCCGAAGGCTTCTGGACCGCCGCCGCGGTCATCGAAATGGCCGCAAAGCTGGACGTCGAGATGCCGATCTGCGCCGGCGTCAACGCCGTCCTGCACCGCGGCGAGACCGTGCAGGCGATGGTCGACAGCCTGATAGCGCGCCGGTTCCGGGAGGAATGAGGCGGACGCCGAACCCTAATCCGGATTTCTCACCGCAGTCACGGCCTGCGTCGCGTCCGGACGTTCGATCCGCCCCGTTCGGTACTGGGAGCGGGCCGAAAAGCGTAGCGGGGACTACGGTCGAGGCCCGCGACGCCGCGGGCGGACGTCCCCGGATTGCGAATTGGGGCGCGACCCGAAGGGCGGCGCTGTCCGGCATGGTGCGTCAAGCCGCTTGCCCGATGTCCCGCATCGCGCGGCGCGGCTTTCCTGCCCTGCCGGCCCGACAGCGCCGCGCAGGTCATGACCGTGGTGAGAAATCCGGGCTATGCCGCGTGCCCCGACAGGTCCGCGATCGTCGGCCGGCTGCCGCACAGGGCGCAGTCCGGATCGCGGCGGGCCTTCAGTTCCTGAAAGCCGCTGCCCAGCGCATCGTACATCAGCATCCGGCCGGTCAGCGGCTCGCCGAGCCCGAGGACGAGCTTCAGCGCCTCGGCGGCCTGGAGTGTGCCGATCACCCCGGCGACCGCCCCGAAGATGCCGACCTCCTCGCAGCGCGGGATCAGGCCGGCCGGCGGCGGCTCGGGAAACAGGCAGCGGTAGCAGGGATTGCCGTCGCCGTCCCGCCACGGCCGGAAGGTCGCGACCTGGCCCTCGAAGCGCAGCAGGGCGCCGGAGACCAGCGGCTTGCGCGCGAAGAAGCAGGCGTCGTTCAGCAGGTAGCGGGTGGCGAAATTGTCCGAGCCGTCGACGACGATGTCGTAGCCCGCGACCAGCGGTTCGGCATTCGCGGCGGTCAGCCGCTCTTCGATCCGGACGACCGCGACTTCGGGATTGATCGCGGCCAGGCTCTCGGCCGCGCTGTCCACCTTGGGCCGGCCGACCCGGCCGGTCGTATGGACGATCTGGCGCTGCAGGTTCGACAGGTCGACCGTATCGTCGTCGACCACGCCGAGCGTGCCGACCCCGGCCGCGGCGAGATACTGGAGCACCGGCGCGCCCAGGCCGCCGGCGCCGATCACCAGCACCCGCGCCGCGAGCAGCGCCTCCTGCCCCTCCTCGCCGACCTCGTCGAGGATAATGTGGCGGGCGTAGCGCTCGAGCTGGGCGTCGGTGACGGTCATCGCCTACAAATTTGCCGCTTGTGATACTCAAGTTACCCAATAATTTCTCAAAGCTGTTGTCACCGTGCCTACTTAAATAACGCAATTGTAGACACAACCAACAAAATCAATGTAAGTTCTGCTGAATACCCGCGAATAAAATCCAAGAAACGCTGAATAAACCTGCCCCCTGTTTTTCCGCCGATACCCTTACTTGGCTTATTGTAAGGTTGTACACCATCTCCGACTGCAACAAAGAACATTGAACAAAACTTGTCGCCGCGCTTCAGATGCACAACTTTTCTTCCCAAATTAAACACTGTCACTAGCAGAGGACCCTTATATCCTGGATCGATTTTTGAATGCGTGTTCGAAATTCCTTGCTGCAATAAACTTACTTTTGGTGAAATTTGGCCAAATACACCTTTTGGAACATGAATCGATTCTTCTGTTTCAATTATTACGGCCATTCCAGGACTTATTTTTATACGATCTCCATTTTTAAGAGTGGTTCCGCCGTTTTCTCGGTGATCCTGATATTTTAGGCCGACACGCAGGTCATAGCTGACATTGCTATCGTCACTATCTTTCTTGAATTGTTCCGAATCCAGATTAAGGCAAAGTATAGCACTCCCATTAAGGTCAAAATTTGTTTGATTTGTTACAACAGTCGGTGAGTTACCATCCGTCATTAGCGGTACTACCGACATGCGACATCTCCTCGAATCAGAAAATGCATTTTGTAAATTTTGTCCTGAGATTCCGAGTTTCCGGTCGATCTCGCGCCCGTCATTCCGCCGCTTCGGCCCGGACGGGCTCGCGGTTTCCGGGTTCGAGCGCCTGCGCGATCCGCCCGGCGAGGCGCTGCGCAACCTCCGCCTTCGCCAGCCGCGGCCAGTCCTCGACGCCGTCTTCGCGGATCAGGTGGACCCGGTTGGCGTCGCCGCCGAAGGCGCCGGCCGCGGCCGACACGTCGTTGGCGACGATCCAGTCGCAACCCTTCTTCAGGCGCTTGGCCTGCGCATTGGCGACGACATTCTCGGTTTCCGCCGCAAAGCCGACGACCAGCGCCGGCCGCCGGGCCGACCGGGCCAGCGTAGCGAGGATATCCGGGTTTTCGGTGAGCGAAAGCGCGGGCGGGGCCTTGCCGTCCTTTTTCAGCTTCCGGTCCGCCGCCCGTTCGGCGCGCCAGTCCGAAACGGCGGCGGCGCAGACCGCGACGTCGGCCGGCAGGGCCGCCTCGCAGGCCGCCAGCATCTCGCGCGCGCTCTCGACATGGACCGTCTCGAGCCCCGGCGGATCGGCCATCGCGACCGGCCCGGTGACGAGGACCGTTTCGGCCCCGAGCGCCGAGAGCGCCGCGGCGATGGCGTGGCCCTGCTTGCCGGACGAACGGTTGCCGATGAAGCGCACGGGATCGATGGCCTCGAAGGTCGGGCCGCTGGTCACCAGGGCGCGGCGGCCGGCGAGCGGCCGGCGGGCTGCACCGCCCAGGGCTGCTTCGATCGCCGCGAGGATGTCCTCCGGCTCCGCCATCCGGCCGGGTCCGCTCTCGTCCTCGGCGAGCGGCCCGTCCTCCGGCCCGATGCGCAGCACGCCGCGGGCTTCGAGCGCAGCCATGTTCGCCACGGTCGCCGGGTGCCGCCACATGCGGCGGTTCATCGCCGGCGCGACCAGGACCGGCGCGTCGGCGGCGAGCAGGACGGTGCTCGCCAGGTCGTCGGCCAGGCCGTTCGCCATCTTGGCCAGGATATCGGCGGTGGCCGGGGCCACGACGATCAGGTCGGCCTCCTGCGACAGGCGCAAATGGCCCATCTCGGCCTCGTCGGTCAGCGAGAACAGGTCGGTGTAGACCTGCTCGTGGCTGAGCGCCGAGACGCTGAGCGGCGTCACGAATTTTTCGCCGGCCGCGGTCAGGACGGTGCGGACGGTCGCGCCCCGCTCGCGCAGGCGGCGGACCAGGATCAGGCTCTTGTAGGCCGCGATCCCGCCGGTGACGATCAACAGGATGGTCTTGCCGCTCGGCATGGCAAAAACTTATGGCGCGCAATGCGGGGGAGCAAGCGGCACGGACGTATCTCCCGGTCAGCCGGGCGTTTCCTCGATCCCTTCGCGCGTTTCGGCGAGCGCCCGATCGACGACGCGGCGCAGCGCCTCCGCCTCGCTGTCGCCCTCCAGAAGGCGCAGGCGGTACAGGTCGATCTGCCGGTCGGCGGCGGCGCCCTCGCGGATAATCCGGATACACCGCCGGACCTCGGCTTCGCAGCCGAGCGCGCGGGCATCGGGGGCGACCGACTCGATCAGCTCGGCGGCGTAATCGTCGATATCGATCCGGCCGCCCTCGCGCGCCGGATCGCCCAGGAAGGCGAGCACGCCGTAACGCTGGGCGATCCAGCGGTTCTCGGCGACGATCTCCGTGAGCGGCTCGGGCCGCAGGGCGCCGTCCCGGTCCAGGCGCATCAGCCGCCGGATCAGGCAGGCATAGAGCGCCGCGATCGTTACCGCATCCTCAAGGCGGGGGCAGATATCGCATATCCGCAATTCCACCGTCGGGTAGGCGTGAGAGGGCCGGATGTCCCACCACAGCTCGCTGCCGTTTTCGACGAATTTCATCTTCCGATATTCGGCGACCAGCCGGTCGTATTCGGCCCGCGACGCCAGCGGTCCGGGCAGGCCGGAACGCGGCAGGCTGCCGACCACGGTGAGCCGCCAGGATTTGAACCCCGTCTCGCGTCCGGCGTTGAACGGCGAGGAGCCGGACAGGGCGTGGAGGAAGGGAAGGTAGCGCCGGAGCGCCGTCATGACCCGGATGCGGCTGTCGGCGTCGCCGAAGCCGGCATGAATATGCATGCCGCCGACCAGGAAACGGCGGACAATATCCTGGTACGACATGGCAAAACGTTCGTACCGGTCCTGCGGCGTGGGCGCCTGGGCGCGCCAGGAAGCGAAGGGATGCGTGGACGCCGCCAGCACCGCCGCGCCATGCCGCCCGGCCGCATCGACGACGATTCGCCGGGTTTCGCGCAGGGCCTCGCGCAGTTCGGCCACCGACCGGCACACCCGGGTATTGGTTTCGATCTGGGCGCGCATCAACTCGCGCACGATCTTGTGCGGTCCGCGGTTTTCCTCGCAGGTCCGGAATATGGCCGGGTCCGGGTCGGCCAGCAGGTCGCGGCTCTCCGGATCGACGAGAAAGAACTCTTCCTCGACGCCGAGGGTGATCGCGAGGCCGCCGGTATCGTCGGCGCCGTTCACGATACGGCCGGCGCGTGCAACGCGGCAGGCGCGCTGCCATGCGGGGCGGAAAGGTTCATCGGTCTTCGGACTCCGCAAGAGTGCCGTCTTCGTCGAGCGGCCAGAAGGGGTTGTGGGCGATCTCCCAGACATGGCCGTCCGGGTCGGCGTAGCAGCCGGAATAGCCGCCCCAGTCGGCCTTCTCCGGCGGCTTCAGGGCAGCCGCGCCGGCCGAGACCGCCGCGGCGAACGCCGCGTCCACCTCGGCGGGAGAGCGGTAATTCTGCGCCAGAGCGATGGCGCCCGTGCCGAGTGCCGCCCCCGGCCGGCCCTGGTCCGCCGCCAGCGCATCCTTGCCGATCAGGCCGAGCATGAGGCCCTTCAGGCGGTAAAATTTCACTTCGGGCAGTTCTTCCGCCGGCCGCCAGCCGAGGGTCTTGTAGAAAGCGCCCGACCGGGCGAGGTCGGCGACGCCGAGCGAGATCAGCGTGACCCGCTGTGCGGACAATCCTTGCGCCATGGCGTGCTTCCCGTGTTTCGCGGCCCCGCCGCCGGTCAGACCTTTTCCAGCGCCTGTTCGAGATCGGCGATCAGGTCGGCGGCGGTCTCGATGCCGCAGGACAGGCGCACAAGGTTCTTCGGCGTCTTCGACTCCGGCGTTTCGACGACCGCCCGGTGCTCGATCAGGCTCTCGACGCCGCCCAGCGAGGTCGCCGGCACGAACAGGCGGGTCGAGCGGGCGAGCGTATTCGCGCCGCCGTAACCGCCGGCGACCAGCAGCGAGACCATCCCGCCGAACCCGCCGGTCATCTGCTTCTTCGCGATGGCATGGCCGGGATGGCCCTCCAGCCCGGGATAGGCGACCTGCTCGACCTTCGGATGGCCGCGGAAATGCCGGGCGACCGCCATGGCGTTCTCGCACGCCTTGTCCCAGCGCAGGGCGAGCGTGCGCAGCCCGCGCAGCAGCAGCCAGGCCTCGAACGGCCCCGGCACGCCGCCGGAATATTTGCGCACGGTATCCAGTTCCTCCCAGCGCTCGTCCTTCTCCCGCGCCACCACCGCGCCGCCGGCCGCGTCGGAATGGCCGTTCAGGTACTTGGTCGAGGAATGGAAGACATAGTCGGCGCCGAGGTCGAGCGGCCGTTGCGTCAGGCCCGGCGCGACCGTGCTGTCCACGGCGAGCAGCGCGCCGGCCCGGTGCGCGGCTTCGGCCGCCGCGGCGATGTCGATGACGTCCCAGGTCGGGTTGGCCGGGGTCTCGATCCAGACCAGCGCGGTTTCGCCGGGCCGCACGGCGGCCTCCAGCGCGCCGGGCTGCGCCTGGTCGAACAGGGTGAGGCCGACGCCGCGGGTCCGGGCGATGCGCTGCATCCAGGCCTGGGCGCCGAAATACATGATCTCCGGCGCCGCGATGTGCCGGCCGGTTTCGACCAGTTCGACCAGCGCCGCCACGCCGGCGAGGCCGGAGGCGAACAGCATGGCGCCCGCCCCGCCGTCCAACTTCGCGAGCAGGTCCTCGACCGGGGTGAAATTGGGATTGCCGTAGCGGGTGTAGAAATAGTCGCCCATCGGCTCGTAATCGGCATCCCGGGCATAGGTGACCGAAGCGTGGATCGGCGGCGCGACGGCCCCGGTCGCCGGGTCGAGATAATGGCCGGCCTGGGCGAGCAGCGAGCGGATATCGCGGTTGGTGCGGGTCATGGGGCGGTCACCAGGCGTCGACGGTGCGCTTGCGGCCGGCGCGGGGCGGCGGCGCGGGCAGGGCGCGCAGGGTTTTCGTGAGTATGTCGCGGGTGTCCGCAGGGTCGATCGCATCGTCGTATTCGAAACGGCCGCCGACTTCCAGCGCCGTGTTCTGCGCCATCAGCCACGCCGTCTTCTCCCGGATCGCGGCCTCGCGCGCCGCTTCGTCCCCGATCGCCTCGAAATCCTTTTTCCAGACGATCCGGGCCGCGCCCTCCAGCCCCATGCCGCCGAATTCCGCGGTCGGCCAGGCGACGAGCAGGGCCGGGTCGAGCGCCTTCGAGCCCATGACGTAATAGCCGAGCCCGTAGGCCTTGCGCATGACGACGGTGAGGCAGGGGACCGTCGCATTGGCCAGCGCAACGAGAATACGCGCGCTGTGGCGCACCAGGCCGGTCGTCTCGACCTCCGGGCCGACCATCAGGCCCGGCGTGTCGCACAGGATGACGATGGGGATGTCATGGGCGTCGCAGAGCTGGATGAAGCGGGCGATCTTGTCGGAAGTCGGGCTGTCGATGGCGCCGCCGAGGAAGGTCGGCTGGCTGGCGATCGCGCCGACGGGAATCCCCTCCAGCCGGGCGAAGGCGGTGAGCGCCGCGCCGCCGAATTTCGGCCGCAGCTCCTGGACCGATCCGATATCGAACAGATTGTCGAGCACCCGGCGGACATTGTAGCCCTGCATCGGGTCTTCCGGCACGATGTCGCGCAGCTTCGCCACGTCCGGCGCGCGGCCCGGATCGCGGGCGCCCTGGAAATAGCCGAGCACCCGCCGGGCCATCCCGGCCGCCTCGGCATCGTCCTTGCACAGGATATCGACCGCGCCGGCCCGGACATGGACGTCGACCGGGCCGATCTCCTCCGGCGTCGGCGTGTAGCCGAGCGCCTGCTGGACCAGCGCCGGCCCGGCCATGCCGATCACCGCGCGCTCCGTCGCGATCAGGACATCGCACATGCCGGCGAGGTTGGCGTTGCCGGCGAAGCAGCGCCCGGCGACGATGCCGATCGTCGGCACCAGGCCGGACAGGCGCGCGAAGTTGACGAAGGTCCGCGTGTCGCCGCGGGTCGAGGCGATCATGTCGTGGGGCCGGGCGCCGCCGCCCTCCAGCCAGCTCACCATCGGCCAGCGCTGCGCCTCGGCGAGCGCGTAGATCCGGTCGGTCTTGCGGTGGTTGGTCAAGCTCTGGGTGCCGGCATGGACGGTGTAGTCGTAGGCCATGACGGCGACCGGCCTGCCGTCCGCCAGGCCGTGGCCCATGACGACGCCGTCGGCCGCGCCCGCCATGTCGTCGCGCACCGGTTTGGACACCCGGCCGTATTCGACGAAGCTGCCGGAATCGAGGAAGGCGGCGAGGCTCTCCCGCGCCGTCATCTGCCCGCGGGCGTGCCGCTTCGCCGTGGCTTCGGGCCGCGCCCGGTCCAGCGCCCCCTGCCGCACGCGCCACACCGCCTGCAAATCCGCGCGCACCGGCGCGGACGGGGCGGAAGCGGGCGGTTTCCTGCGGGCGGTCATGCGAGGGCGGTCATGCGGGGGCGGTCAGGTGTGGGTCTCGACTTCGGAGAAAATCGGGCTGTCCCCCATAAGCCAGTTCGAAGCCTTGTGCCGGTAGTCGGCAAAGGCATGGGCTTGCGCAACGTCGTCGGGTTCGAGTTCGTGGATCGGCGTCCCTTCGAAAGCCAAGTCGCCATCGACGATCCACGGACCGGCCGGATCGAATTTATGCCCCCAGAAATTCTTTCTGACATCCACGAAGTCTATCCGGCCGGGTTGCAGGCGGAATTGCCGGATGCGCCAATGAACCGCTAGATAGAGGCCGTTCGCCCATGCCAACTCCTCGACGGCCCGGCGCTCCGCATTTTGCAGCAAGCCGGCGACGGCGACCGGCGACGCTGACGTCGACCGGAACCCCAAGGGGGCGAGCATGTCGAGGGCCTTTGCCCGCCGGTCCGGGCGCGGGAGGTCGTCGAGGCCGAGTGACCATGCCAGGACATGGCAGCAGATCGGCAGCCACAGGCTTTCGTTCTCACGGTCGCCGGAAAGCTCGCCCTGCGGCGCCTCGATGGCCGCACGTTCCCACGGCTCCAGTTCCTTCTCGAGTCCTTCCCGCTCCAGCCAAGGCAGAACATCGGCCCTGTAAGCATCGACGGCGCCGGCCTGTTCGGCATTGCCCCGAAGCGCGACAGCCGCCAGACAAAGCGCGCGCTGCAGGATGCGTTCGGTCGAGGGCGGGTCCGGTTCGCGGTCCGCTGCCTCTTCCTCGTCTCCATTCGAGTCGTTGCCGGGGACGGCCGTTGCCGGTTCGTCCGGTGCGCGACTTCGGGACGGCTCCTCATGCGGCACGGTCTTGCCGTCTTCCGATATCGCGAAATCGTCATCGTCTCCATACAACAGCAACGCCGATCCGATTCCGGACACGGTGAGTTCGACCTGCTGACCCGGTTCGAGCCAGACCAGTCCGGTGCATGTACCGGTAGAGACGATCTCATCCGCTTTCAGCCCGATGCCCCGCCGCGACGACTCGTTGGCGAGCCAGACCAGCGCATCGACCGGGTCGCCCAGCGCATCGGACCCGACGCCCCGCCCGACTTCGGCGCCGTTGACCGTCATGACCAATTCGACGGATTTGAGATCCATGCCGGCGTTGTATTCCACGCCCTCGAAGGCTGCCAGACCGCCGTTGGCCGCCAGGTCCGCGATCAGGTTGGGCGCGCCGGCATTGGCGAAATCCGGGAAGCAGGTGTCGATCACCTCGATTGCGGCAAAGACCTTGCCGATGGCGTTTTCGACGTCCGCACGGCTGTAGGGCGCGCGGCGCGGCTCCAGGCGCCGTTTCAGGGTGAAGGCGATTTCGCCCTCGATCCCCGGCCGGATGAACCTGTCGGGCGGCAGCCAGGTCGGGCTTTTCAGGAACACGTCCTCGAACACGGGCCCGAAAAACGGTTCCGGTATTCCGAGCATTTCCTGCGCGAGGCGGGACGAGCAACCGATCTTCCAGCCGGCGACGGGCCGCTGAAACCGTTCGACGACGATATTTTGAACGGCGTACCCGTCGTCCACGGTGCGCGGCGCGTGGGCCGGGTCCATCGCGTCGATGGTCCAGTTGTTGGACCGGCCGTTTAGGATATCGACGGCGGCATGGTCCGCCCAATCGGGCCTCCGGCTGTCTTCGTCTGTCTCTTGTTTCTTCTTGAACAGTCCGAACATCGGTTTCTCCAGGTTCTATTCTTCGAACGTCACCCGGACCGTGCCCAGCGCACCAAAATCGCCCACGGCCGTCGCGCCGGGGCGGCAGGGCGTCATGCCGGTCATGGAGCCGGTGGTGACGACCTGGCCTTCCTGCAGCCCGATGCCGCGCCGGGACAGGTCGTTGGCGAGCCAGACCAGCGTGTTGAGCGGATGGCCGAGCACGTTGGCGCCGGCGCCGCTCGCGGTGGGCTCGCCGTCGACGGTCAGCGTCACCGCCGCGGCGGCGAGGTCGCGCCCGCGCCAGTCGCCGATCGGGTCGCCGAGCACGAGGCCGCCGTTCGAGCCGTTGTCGGCGACGAAATGCGCCACGCCGAGCGCAAAGCCGTCGACCCAGTAATCGTTGACCAGTTCGATGGCGGGATAGGCGTCCGCCACCGCATTGCGGATATCGTCCATCCCGTAATCGGCGGCGCGCGGCGGCAAGGCGCGGCCGAGCCGGAAGGCGAACTCGCACTCGACGGCGCATTTGTGCAGGGCTTCGGCGGCGACGCCTGCCGGGCTGTCCAGCAGGTAGGGCGCGAAGACCCGGCCGGGGAAGGGCGCGTCGGCGCCGAGCATTTCCATCGCCTCCGCGCTCGCCGCGCCGACCTTCCAGCCGGCGACCTCCAGGCCCCAGAGTTCCGCCAGCGCGTTCTGGATCGCCATGCCGTCCTCGACGGTCTGCGGCGTGCAATCCGGCGGCAGGCGCTCCAGCCGGCGATGGTCGCCGCGCGCTTTCAGCAACAGTTCGGCGGCGGTCCGGGCGGCGGTATCGCTTAACATGGCGGGTCCCGATGCAATTGATCCGGCTGCGGAATCCTGCCGGGGGTCATAGCACAAAGCGAAACAAAGCCAGACCCGGATAGCCCGCCCGCGGCGAAACCCCTATCGCCCGGCCCTGCATTCCGATACGGACGGCCGGTGCGGGCGGCCGATACGGACGGCCGATACGGGCGGAACCGGCAGACCATGACGGCGGCACGGCAGGAACTTTGGCTGTTGGAAGCGCGGCAGACGATCCGTCTCGCCGTGCCGCTGGCGCTGATGCAACTCAGCCAGATCGCCATGACGACGATCGACGTGCTGATGATCGGGCGCCTGGGCAAGGAGGCGCTGGCCGGCGCGGCGCTCGGCGGCAGCCTGATTTTCCTCTGGTCGGTTACCGGGATGGGGCTGGTCACGGCGGTCGCGCCGCTCGCGGCCCAGGCGTTCGGCGCGGAAGACCCGGTCCGGGTGCGCCGGGTGACGCGCCAGGGCCTGTGGGTGACCGCCCTGGTCTCGGTGCCGGGCCTGTTCGCCCTGCTGGCGATGGAGCCGGTGCTGCTCTGGATGGACCAGCCGGCCGTCGCGGTCCGCGGCGCCGGGGAATATCTCGCCACGGTCGCCTGGAGCCTGCCGATGATCGTCGGCTTCGTGGTGCTGCGCTGTTTCGGCGCGGCGCTCAACCGGCCGCGGCCGGCGCTGTGGATGATGCTGGCCGGCATACCGCTCAATGCGCTGCTGGACTATGCGCTGATCTTCGGCGAGCTGGGGGCGCCGCGCATGGAACTGGCCGGGGCCGGGCTGGCGACCACCATCGTCCAGACCTTCCTGTTCCTGGGGTTGCTGCGGTTCAGCACAAGCAGCCGGGACCTGCGCGACTATCGCATCCTGACGCGGTTCTGGCGGCCGGACTGGGCGGTCTTCCGGCGGATCTTCGCCATCGGCCTGCCGATCGCCGGCATCTACCTGATCGAGATGGGCGTCTTCGCCTTCGCCGTGGTGATGATGGGCTGGATCGACGCCACCGCGATCGCCGCGCACCACATCGCGATCCAGGTCGCCGCGGTCACCTTCATGGTGCCGATGGGCATCGGCCAGGCGGCGACCGTCCGGGTCGGCCAGGAGATGGGGCGCAGGAATCCGTCCGGAATGCGCCGCGCGGGCTTCGCTGCCCTCGCAATCGGCATTGCTTTCATGTCGGCCATGAGCCTGCTTATCGCCCTGTTTCCCGCCTTTCTGGCCGGCCTGTTTCTGGACCGGGGCATGGCCGGTTCGGCGGAAGTGCTGGCGCTGGCCGCGAGCCTGCTCTACGTCGCGGCGGCCTTCCAGATCGTCGACGGCATGCAGGCCATCTGCGCCGGCGCGCTGCGCGGGCTGAACGATACGCGGATCCCGATGGCGGCCGCCGCCGTCGGATACTGGATTATCGGCTTCGGCGTCGGCTGGACCCTCGGATTCGCCGTCGGCTGGGGCGCCGTCGGCATCTGGATCGGCCTTGCGCTGGGGCTGGCGTCGACGGCGGTATTTTTCGTCACCCGCTTCGACCGGATGACCCGGTCCGCCCTGCCCTCGCCAGAGCCGGCGGCGCAGGCATAGAATGGCGCATGGCCCGGAGCGCCGCCAAACCCGTCAAAAAACGCGTGGACCGGTTGCTCGTCGAGCGCGGCCTGGCCGAATCGCGCAGCAGGGCGCAGGCGCTGGTGATGGCGGGCGCGGTGTTTCACGGCGAGCGGCGCATCGACAAGCCGGGGGCTGCCGTCCCGGACGACGGCGCGCTGGCGGTGCGCGGCCGGGACCATCCCTGGGTCTCGCGCGGCGGGCTGAAGCTGGCGCACGGCATCGAGCGTTTCGCCGTCGATCCGGCCGGGCGGGTCTGTCTCGATATCGGCGCCTCGACCGGCGGCTTTACCGACGTCCTGCTCCATCGCGGCGCGGCGAAGGTCTACGCCGTCGATGTCGGCCACGGCCAGCTCGCCTGGAAGCTGCGCACCGATCCGCGCGTCGTCGTTCTGGAGAAAACCAACGCCCGGCGCCTGACCCGCGATCTGGTGCCGGACCCGCCCGGCGCCGTGGTCTGCGACGCCAGCTTCATCGGGCTGGAGACCGTGCTGCCGGCCGGCATGGCGCTGGCGGCGCCCGGCGCCTGGCTGATCGCCCTGATCAAACCCCAGTTCCAGGCCGGGCGGGCGCAGGTCGGCAGGGGCGGCGTGGTGCGCGATCCGGCGGTGCACGAGGCGGTGTGCCGGGAAGTCCGGACTTGGCTGGAAGCGCAGCCCGGCTGGTCGGTCGCCGGCATCGAGGAAAGCCCGGTCGCCGGGCCGGAGGGCAACCGCGAATTCCTGATCTGCGCCGGATACGACGGCGGAAGCGCCTTCTGACATGACCGGCTTCCGGGCCGAGGTGACGATCGAGAGCATCGGCCGGCGCGGCGACGGCGTGGCCGCCCTGGAAGGCGGGACCGTCCACGTCCCGATTACCGCGCCGGGGGACCGGGTCGCGGTCGCGCTCGCCGAAGCCGGTCCCGGCCGGTTTCGCGGCCGGCTGCTGGAGGTGCTGGAGGCCGGCCCGGACCGGCGGGAGCCGCCGTGCCGGCATTTCGGCGCCTGCGGCGGCTGTGCGCTGCAACATCTGGCGGCCGACGCCTACGGTGCGTGGAAGACGGACATGCTGCGCGGCCTGCTCGCCCGCAACGGGCTGGACGGCGCGGCGGTCGAGCCGCTGCACAGGAGCCCGCCGGGCAGCCGGCGGCGCGCCGCCTTCGCGATCCGGCGGCGGCGCGGCGACGCCATCGCCGGCTTCAACGAGCGCCGCAGCCACCGCGTCGTCGACCTTTCGGCCTGTCCGGTGGTCCTGCCGGAAATCGCCGCGCTGGTCGCGCCGCTGCGCGCCTGGGCGGCAGCGGCGTTGAAAGCCGGCGACCGCGCCGACGCCCATGTCGCGATGACCGACAGCGGCCTCGACCTGCTGGTCCGCACATCCGCCCGGCTCGGCGGCGCGGGGCGGGCGGCGCTGGTCGACCTCATGGCGCGGGAAGGACTGGCGCGGGTCGCGCGCGCCCATCCGAAGCAGGACGGCGCCGAAGTGCTCGCAGAGGCCAGGCCGGTGCGGGCGGTCTACGGCGGTTTTCCCGTAGCGCTGGCGCCCGGCGCCTTCGCCCAGGCGACCGCGGACGGCGAAGCGGCGCTGACCGGATTCGTGCTGGAAGCGGCGCAGGGCGCGGCCTCGGCCTTCGACCTGTTCTGCGGCTCCGGCGCGTTCGCGCTGCCGGTGGCGCAGCGGGGATGCAGCGTCTTCGCGGCGGATATCGACAAGGCGGCGATCGCCAATCTCGCCGCGGCGGCCCGGCAGGCGAACCTGGCGAAATTGCAGACGGAGCCGCGCAACCTGATGCGGAAGCCCGTTCCCTCCGGCCTGTTGGCCGGAGCCGATTTCGTCGTCTTCGATCCGCCGCGCGCCGGGGCGAAGGCGCAGGCCGCGGAGATCGCGGCATCCGGCGTTCCGGTCGTCGTCGCGGTGTCCTGCGATCCCGGCGCCTTCATGCGCGACGCCCGTATCCTCGTGGACGGCGGCTACCGGCTGACCCGCTTGCGGCCGGTCGACCAGTTCCTCTGGTCGGCGCATCTGGAGCTTGCGGCCCGGTTCGATTTTGCCGGATGATGCCGCGCATGGCCGGACCCCCACACGACGAACGCGACGGCGGCGCCGGGGAGCGGGCGCCGGAAATCGCCGAGGCGCGCCGGCGCGCCCGCAAGGCGCTGACCGTGCTGATCCGCTGCTACCTGTTCGGCGCGGCGGTGACGCTGGCCGTGCTGGTCTTCACCGCCGACCGGAGCCTCGGCCAGCTGGTGCTCGACACCCTGTTCTGGCCAAGCACGCTGGGCGAGATCGCGCTGACGCTGTAGCCGAACTAGGATTCTATCGTGTTACCTTTAGGGTGCTGCCTTTCGTTGGGCTTTTTCGACAAGTTGACGGAGTTCATCCACCGATAGCAGTTTCCTACCACGATGTAACATTCGGTGACAGTTAGAGCAAACCAATGCTAAGTCAGATCGCTTCGTTTTCTTGCGGCCATCAAGTTCTGGAATTGGTACTGTGTGATGGGCTTCAATAAACCCCCTCCCATGAGAACCATACGTTTTTTCGAAATTGAACGAACAAACATCGCATGAAAACTTGCCAACTTCTTTCCATCTTTTGACCTTTGCTTGCTTCACTATAGCACGATCTCGTTCCCGTTTTCGATGCCACCCATATCTTTCTGCGCCTTCTGGAAATGCCGATTCGTCATCTTCTGGAGCAATTTCTGGCTTCGCGTCCAATATCTTAAAACCGTTTTTCTGTAGGAACTTTCTTGATTTTCTGGAACCAAATTCCTTAGTTTCAGAGTATGAGCCGCCCGCAAATTTATTTGCAAGTAAGGTTATGTACTTGTTCGGGTAACGCTTTCCCTCGTATTCAAGAAAATATCTATATCGTTTCGTATTTTGTTCTGTTGGTATACCTCTTATTTTAGTTTCTTCCAGCGCTTTTATGATGTGTTCTCTCTTCACATGTTCTAACATCGCAGTTTATTCTCAGATATGAACTGCATCGGCGCGATGCACGCCATTTTCAAACTGTATCAACTCGGTAAGCGCGCCGCGAAAAGACTTGTCCGGCAACAGGCCGGCGCCGGAATAATGCGCGCGACGGTGTGCGCCGTTCATGTTGACCAGGCACAGGGCGCCGCCCTCCGAATCGCACAGGAGCAGAACCGAACGCCCATGGCCGCCCGGCGCATCGATGGCGACCTCGCCGTCCGGCGTGGGATAGACTTCGTAACGCCGCGGGGAAATCCGGTACATCTCCGGCAGCAGCCTGCGCGCGTTCGCCAGCGCCGTGCCGGACGGCGCAACGAATTGTTCCTCCCTGGCCTCGGCGGCGACCTCGTCCAGATCGCGCAGGGCGTCCCGCAATTCCGGATTTCGGATTTCCGCCGTCACCTGCGCCTCGTGCGCCGTCTCTTCGCGCCCTCGGACCGAACCGGTCGCGAATTGCCGGATGCCCGGTCCAAGCGTGTCGTCGAAAATTTAGATGTTTTCGATGCACCGCGCCAGTAGGACGAACAACCTGCCGTCCAGCCCTACCCCAGCGCCGCCGCCTTCTGCCCGGCGGGCCCGTCGACGCCGCCGAACAGGGCGGCGAAGCGGCGGCGGGTCCAGCCGCTGGTGGGGCGGCGTTCGGCGCGCTCGGCGATCAGCGCCTTCGCCCGCGCCGTCCGTCCGGCGCGGATGGTGGCCTCGATCTCCATCTGGACGAACAGGTCGCGCTGGGCGTGGCTGCCGCCGAGCCGCCGCAACTCGTAGCGCACGGAACCCAGCAGGTCGGCGGCGCGGCCGTAGTCGCCGGCGCAATAGGCGGCAGCGGCGTCGCACACGGGGGCCGCGACGTCCCGGTAGACCGGCGCCTGCGTCCCGCCGGCCTGCGCCGCGTTCCGCACGCCCGCCCGGTGGCCCGCCAGCGCCGCGCCGTCGCCGCTCCGGGCAAGGGCGATGGCATAGTGGGCGTCGACGAAGGCGAGCAGCAGGTCGGCGGCGTGTTCGGCGCAATGGCCGGCCACTTCGGCCCAGCGGCCGCCGACATCGACGCCCTCCGACTCGAGCCGCCACAAGAGGGCGACGGCGTTGGTCAGGTCGAGATAGTCGCCCGATTCCTCTTCGCGCACGCCGCGGTCGTAAAGGTCGAGCACCGCGTCGTATTCGCCGAGCTCCAGATGGAACAGAGAGCGGTGCCACCACAGGTGGAAGCGGAAATTCTGGACCTGGGTCCAGTGCGGCTCCAGGCCGGACAGCCAGGCGATGCCCTCGGCCTGCCGGCCCTGCATCTCCATGACATGGGCGACGGCGTGGGCGCCCCAGGGATCGTCCGGGTTGATGCCGACGGCCTCCCGGCCGCGCTGCTCGGCGCGGGCATAGTCGCCGTCCTCCTCCAGCGCGAAGGCATAGCAGCCGGCGACGAAGCCGTAATCCGGCACCGTCGGGTCCCAGGCGTGCAGGATCCGGGCGAGCGAATCGCGCATGGCCGCGCTGTCGCCGCTGTAGAAATGGGTGTAGTGCGCCAGCCGCATGGCGAGCAGGTCGTGCGGATGGTCGGTCAAGATGCCGTCCCACAGCGCGGTCGCGCCCGCCATGTCGCCGTCGGTCCAGCGTTCGAGCGCCGCGATATGCGCGGTTTCGCGCGCCGTCACCGGCCGGCCGGCCGCCGCCTTCTGCGCCGCGGCCAGGGATTTCCGCCCGGCGGCCCAGCGTTTCGCCTCGCTGAACAGCAGCATGAAATAGCCGCGCAGGCAGTGCGCCATCGGCATATCGGCGTCGGCGGCGTAGACCTCTTTCAGCCGGTCGCCGGTGTCGCGCCGCATGCCGAGATAGCTGCGCACCGTGCGGTCCCAGGCTTCGGCCGCCTCGGGCGACGCGGCCGTCAGCGCAAGGCCGCGGCAATCGCGATGGATATCCGCCATTCCAGTCTCCTTGCCGGTTTTCCGGCCGGGGCCGACGCACCCGCGCTCAGGTCAGCGGCAGCATGATATGTTTCTCGAAGGCCGGGCGTTTTTCGAGCCGGTCCATCCAGCCGGCGATATGCAACAGTTCCGGCCGCTCGATATGCAGGTTGAGGTAGCGCCAGGCGACGGCGCCGGCCGGGATATCGCCCATCGTAAAGCGGTCGCCGGCGATATAGTCCCGATGCGCGAGCGCGGCGTCGAGGATCTGGAAAACGTGCCCGCACTCGATGGCCTTCTCGGAGATCAGCGCCATGTCGCGCCGGTCCGGCGGCGTGCGCACCAAGCCCCAGAAGACGGGAAACAGCGGCGCCATGACGGTGGTCTGGACCCAGTCCATCCACATGTCCGCCGCCGCCCGCTCGGCGAGGCCGGCCGGCCACAGGCCGCCATCGCTCCATTTGGCGGCGACGTAGCGGACGACCGCATTCGATTCCCAGACCACCGTATCGCCGTCGATCAGGGTCGGGATGCGGCGGTTGGGGTTGAGCGCGCCGTAGCTCTCCGTATCGAGCTGGCCGAACTCGCCGCCGGCGTCCAGCCGGTCGAACGGCACGCCCGCCTCGTCGAGCGCCCAGATCGCCTTCTGCACATTGACCGAATTCTTGCGGCCCCAAACCGTGACCATGCGGCAATCCCCCTTCGAGTCGGACCGATAACCCGTTTGCCGGCGCAACGATAGCGCCGGGCCGCCCGGCGCCCAAGGGAATTACGGGTTTGACCTGTCGCACCGCGGGCGGGCATGGTCTGCGGCGACCGCAACTTCCCGGAAGCCGGAACCTTGGACTTCTGCCTGTTCCACCTGCCGACCTGGCGCAGCGCCTATCCGGTGACGCTGAACCGGTTCTACGAGGAGCTGATCGGCGCGGTGAAGCTGGCGGATGCGCTGGGCTGGCGCAGCTACCGGACGACCGAGCACCATTTCCACTATTACGGCGGCGCGGTGCCCAACCCGGCGCTCTACCTGACCGCCCTGGCGCGCGAAACGCGGCAGATCCGGCTCGGCACCGCGGTGTCGCTGCTGCCGCTGCGCCATCCGCTGCAGGTCGCCGAAGACCTGGCGTCGCTCGACCAGTTTTCCGGCGGCCGGGCCGAGATCGGCCTGTCCCGCGGCTTCGTGCCCCACGAATTCGCGGCTTTCGGCGTGACCCGCGAGGAAAGCGCCGGGCGGATGTACGAGGGGCTGGAGGTCATCGAGAAATTCTGGGCCGGAAAGCCGTTCGCCCATAGCGGCCGCTTCTGGTCGTTCGACCGGGTCGAGCCGTGGCCGGCGCCGGTCCGGCCCGAACCGTCGATCTGGATTGCGGCGTCGAACGACCGCGGCAGTTTCGAGGCGGCCGGCCGGCGCGGCTACAACCTGATGATGAACCAGTATCCGATGAGCCTGGAGAGCCTGACGGAGAAATTGCGCTGGTACCGCGACGCGCTCGCCGGCGCGGGCCATCCCGGCGTGAGCCCGGAGCCGGGCGGGCGCAAGGCCATGGTCGCCCTGCTGACCGTGATCGCCGACAGCGAGGAGGAGGCCGTCGCCATCGGCCGGCCGGCGGTGCAGGAGCATGTCGCCGCCTTCGGCAAGGTGCTGGCGGGCGACACCTGGAACCGGGATTTCGCCGCCAGCGAGGCGGCGCTCACCGGCAGCACCGGGATCGACGACCTGACGACCCTGTTCCGCGAACGCTGCCTGATGACGACGGCGGACCGGGCGGCGGAGAAGATCGCCGCCTATCGCGACCTCGGCTTCACCGAAGCCGCCTTCATCGCGCGCTTCACCAGCATATCCGCCGAACGGGAGCGCGAGACCATCGAGCGGCTGAGCCGGGACGTGCTGCCCCTGCTGGGCGGGGCGGCCGCAGCGGCCTGACGCCGGCCGCGCCCCTTCTATTGACCGCTTGGCGCCCGCTTCCTACGCTCGGCAGCGTCCCGTCTGCGCGGGAGTCTTGGGAGGAAGGGGAAGCCATGCCGCTCGATAGCGCACATCCTGCCGCCGGAGCCGCGGCGGCGCCGGCCTCGGGCGCGGTCGCGACCGTCCGTTCCGCCTGTCCGCACGATTGCCCGAGCGCCTGCGCGCTGGAAGTGGAGCGCCTGTCGCCGACGCGCATCGGCCGAATCAGGGGCAACAAGGAATTGCCCTACACGGCCGGCGTCGTGTGCGAGAAGGTCTCGCGCTATGCCGAGCGCGTCCATCACCCGGACCGGCTGGGCCGGCCGCTGCGCCGCACCGGGGCGAAGGGCGCCGGCGAATTCGCCCCGATCGGCTGGGACGACGCCCTCGACGAGATCGCCGAGGCCTTCCTGCGCGCCGAGGCCCGCCACGGCAGCGAGACGGTCTGGCCCTATCATTCCGGCGGCACGCTGGGCCTGATCAGCCGCTGGGGCCTCGACCGGCTGCGCAACGCCAAGCGCTATTCGAAGCAGCGCTCGACCATCTGCGTCGGCCCGTCTTCGTCCGGCTGGCAGGCCGGCGTCGGCATGCTGACCGGCCCCGACCCGGCGGAGGCGGCGAAGTCCGACCTCGTCGTCGTGTGGGGCGGCAACCCGGTCGCCACCCACGTCAACCTGATGAGCCACATCCGGCGCGCCCGCAAGGAGCGCGGCGCCGAGTTCGTGGTGGTCGACGTCTACGACACACCGACGGTGCAGGCGGCGGACCGGGCGCTGATCCTGCGCCCGGGCACCGACGGCGCGCTCGCGCTCGCCATGATGCAGGTGATCCTGGCCGAAGGGCTGGCGGACCGGGACTATCTCGCCCGGCTGACCGATTTCGGCCCTGACGTCGAGCGGCACATCCTGAGCCGGACGCCGGCTTGGGCGGCGGACATTACCGGCCTGCCGGAACAGGACATTATCGACTTCGCCCGGCTGTACGGCCGGACCAGGCGGAGCTTCCTGCGCCTCGGCCTCGGCTTCACCCGGTCGCGCAACGGGGCCGTCGCCATGCACGCCGTGAGCTGCCTGCCGGCCCTCACCGGCGCGTGGCAGGAGGAGGGCGGCGGCGCCTTCTATGCCCGGCTGGAGGACTGGGGGCTGGATCTGAACCTCGCCCACGGCCTCGATCTTGCCGATCCGGCGATCCGCTCGCTCGACCAGTCGCGCATCGGCCCGGTGCTGACCGGCGCGCCCGGGGCGCTGGAGGGCGGCCCGCCGGTGACCGCGATGCTGATCCAGAACGCCAACTCCGCCGAGGTCGCACCGGACAGCCGCGCGGTGCGCGCCGGGCTGGCGCGGGACGACCTCTTCCTGTGTGTCCACGAGCAGTTCATGACCGCGACCGCCCGCTTCGCCGATATCGTGCTGCCGGCGACCACCTTCCTGGAATGCGACGACATCTACATGGGCTGGGGCCACTCGGCGCTGACCGTCGGCAAGCGGGTGCTGGAGCCCTTCGCCGAGACGCGCAGCAACCACGACGTCGTGTGCGGGCTGGCGAAACGGCTGGGCGCCGAAAGCCCGGCCTTCGCCATGAGCGCCTGGGAGCTGGTCGACGCCACGTTGCAGGTCTCCGGCAAGGGCGGCGCCGACGCCGCGGCGGCCAAAGGCTGGATCGATTGCACCCGTCCCTTCGAGGAGGCGCATTTCCTCAACGGCTTCCCGACCGCGGACGGCAAATTCCATTTCCGGCCGGACTGGGCGGCGCTCGGCCCCTACCATGCCGGGATGCCGGCCCTGCCCGACCATTGGGCGGTGACCGAGGCGGCCGACGGCGCCCGGCCCTTCCGCATGGTGGCGCCGCCGGCCCGCACCTTCCTGAATTCCAGCTTCACCGAAACCGCCGGTTCGCGGCGGCGGGAGGGCGCGCCGACCGTCCTGATCCTTGCCGCCGACGCGGCGGCCCACGGCATCGCCGACGGCGCCCGCGTGCGGGTCGGCAACGGCCGGGGCGCGGTCACGCTGACGGCGCGCATCGCCGAAGGCCTGCTGCCCGGCACGGCGATCGTCGAAGGCATCTGGCCGGGCGACAGCCACGGCGATCCGGCCGGCGGCGGCATGGGCATCAACAAGCTCGTCTCCGCCGATCCGGTCGGCCCGGTCGGCGGCGTGGCGTTCCACGACACGGCGGTCTGGATCGAGCCGGTGGAGCGGGAGGCCGCCGGGGCGGCCTGACGCGCCGGCCCCGGATCCGGCGTATCGTGCGGCAGATCGGGGCTTGCGCCGCTCCGGGCCGCGCGACATCTGACATCTGAAGAACCCCGGCCGCCAACACAGCCCGCCCGCCTCTCCGCCATGTCCGACGCCGCCGCCCCGAAACCGCCGATCCAGGCGGTGATGATTCCGGTCACGCCGTTCCAGCAGAACTGCTCGCTGCTCTGGTGCACCGAAACCATGCGCGGCGCGGTCGCCGATCCGGGCGGCGATCTCGACCTGATCGAGGGCGCGATCGCCGAGCGCGCCGTCACGGTCGAGAAAATCCTTATCACCCACGGCCATCTGGACCATGCCGGCGGCACGAAAGACCTGGCCGAGCGGCTCCGCGTGCCGGTGGAAGGCCCGCACGAAGCCGACATGTTCTGGATCGGCCAAATGGAGGAGCAGGGCCGCATGTTCGGCCTCTCCGGCGCGAGGGAGTTCGAGCCGGACCGCTGGCTGGAGGACGGCGATACGGTCAGCTTCGGCAATGTCGCGATGGACGTGATCCACTGCCCCGGCCACACGCCCGGCCATGTCGTCTTCGTCCATCGCGCGGCCGGCTTCGCCGTGGTCGGCGACGTGCTGTTTCAGGGCTCGATCGGCCGGACCGACTTCCCGATGGGCAACCTCGACGACCTGATCGCCAGCATCCGCAACAAGCTGTTCCCGCTCGGCGACGACATCGCCTTCATCCCCGGCCACGGCCCGGTCTCGACCTTCGGGCAGGAACGGCAGACCAACCCCTTCGTCTCCGACATCGCGCTCGGCCTGGCCTGACCCCGCTTGCGCCGCCGCGCGCCGGGCTATCCGCCGCGCGCCGGCCTATCCGTCGAGCGACGCGGCCAGCCGGTCGAACTCCGCCAGCCATTCGCCGCGCCAGGTCCGCTTCACGGACTCGTCCACCCAGGCGCCGTCGATGCCGTTCGCCACGAAGCCGCGCAGCATGTCGAAGGGCAGGCCGAAGGTCGTCGCCATTTCGGCGTGGGCGTTGGCCGGGTCGGTATGGTGCAACGGCGGGTCGTCGCTGTTCGGCATGATCCTGAGGCCGGTCCGCGCCATTGCGGCGATCGGGTGGACCTTCGCGAAATCCTGCCCCTTCAGCGTCCGGCTGTAATAGGAGTTGGTCGGCACGACGGTGAAGACGATGCCTTCGTCCTCGCAGCGCTTGAGCAGGTCCGGCGCGTCGAGCACCGTGTAGCCGTGGTCGATGCGGTCGCAGCCGAGCAGGTCGAGCGCGGTCTCGATATTGCGCGCCGGCTCGCCGAACTCGCCGGCATGGGCGGTGCGTTTCAGGCCGCGCTCGCCGGCCAGCCGGTAGGCCTTCCAGAATTTCTCCGGCGGATGGCCGGTCTCCATGTAATCCATGCCGATGCCGACGGTTTCTTCCCGCGGATGGGCAGCGGCGGCCTCGACCATCTGGTATCCCAGTTCCGGCGAGGACTCCCGGTCGATCGAGGGGATCAGCCGGCCGGTAATGCCGAAATCCGCCTCGGCGTCGCGCAGCCCGGCGATCATGCCGTCGACCGAGGCTTCGTAGCCGATATCGCCGATGGTCCAGTGGTCGGTCGGGTTCCAGAACATCTCGCGATATCGCACGCCGGCTTCGGCCGCGTGTTTCTGCGTGGCGTAGACCGCATCGCGGAAGTCGTCCGGCGTGCGCAGCGACCGGCAGACCAGCTTCAGGGTCCGCAGCACCCGGTCGAAATTCCCGCCGCGGGCGTAGAGTTCTTCCGGATCGCCGTGGGGCGGCAGGTCGATCCCGTTGCGTCCGGCGAGCGCCAGCAGGGTTTCCAGCGGCACGGCGCCGGTGAAGTGGACGTGCAGTTCCGCCTTCGGGACGGCGCGGCAGAAATCGGCGAGGTTCATGGGGCGCCTGTCGGGCGGGGCGGGGCGGGGCGGTATTGTCGGGGCGGGTCGGCACGGCACGGGGGCATTGTCGGGGCTGGCCGGACCGTTGGCAATACCGCCCGGCCGTCCGGCCGGGGCGCTTCGGACCCGCGATACCCCTCAACCGTCATTTCGACCGTAGCCCCGGACTTGTCCGGGGCGGAGCGGAGAAATCTTTCGCCCGCAATGCCGGGTCCGAAGCGCCGTGCCGGAAAGATTTCTCCGCTCCGCCGTCCTCCGGACGGCTCCGGTCGAAATGACGGAGGGGGCCGTCCTGCGGACGGCTCCGGTCGAAACGACGGAGGGGGCGTCCTCCGGACGGCTCCGGTCGGAACGACGGGACGGAAAGTATGGTTGGGCCGATAGTCGATTGACCGGCTTGGATGTACCATTCATGTTCTCGATATGAAGGGCGGTCACGTCTATATCCCCGGCAGCCTGAGCCATACCCTATATGTCGGCGTTACCGGAGACCTGGCCCGGCGCATGCACGAACATCGCTGCGGCTCGGCCGAGGGGTTCGCCCGGCGGTATAACATCTCGAAGCTGTTGTGGTGCGAGCCGCACGGGCGGCCCCCTCAACCGTCATTTCGACCGTAGCCCCGGACTTGTCCGGGGCGGAGCGGAGAAATCTTTGGGGATTATATAGGAAAGTGCCGAAATTTCCTTGAAGCCTCCAATTTCGGCACTATATTATAAGACAAGGAGGCCGACAAATGGCGCAGAAAGCACCCGGAAAATCGCATCGTAAAGGGATCACGCTGGCAGAGCTTTTCCGCATGTTCCCCGACGATGCCGCGGCAGAGCGCTGGTTCGCCGAACAGCGTTGGCCGGAAGGGCCGCATTGCCCCTACTGCGGTTCGGTCAATGTCCAGTCTGGCGCAAAGCACAAGACCATGCCGTACCGTTGCCGCGAAAAGGAATGCGCCAAGCGGTTCAGCGTCCGCACCAAAACTCCTATGGAAGCGTCGAAGCTTGGCTTTCAGGTTTGGGCAATAGCGCTCTATCAACTAACGACCAATCTCAAATCCGTTTCCAGCATGAAGCTGCACCGAGATTTAGGTATCACGCAAAAATCGGCGTGGTTCTTAGCGCACCGACTTCGCGAGGCATGGAAAGACCATGGTACGCAGTTTTCCGGACCTATTGAGGTCGATGAAGTCTACATGGGCGGGCTTCGCGAGAACATGCCTAAAGCGAAGCGACGGACGCTCAAGGGCCGCGGGCCGGTCGGAAAGACAGTTGTGGCCGGCGCAAGGGATCGTGCGACTAACCGGATCAGCGCGGCGGTTGTCGAGACTCCTGACCGCAAGACGATGCACCGCTTTATCGAGGATCGGACGGCGCCGGCCGCAAAGGTTTACACCGACGATTATGTCGTCTATCGCGGCATGCCCCGCGACCATGAGGCAGTGCGGCACATCGACGGAGAATACGTCCGCGGCAAAGCCCATACGCAGGGCATCGAAAGCTTTTGGTCAATGCTGAAACGGGCACACAAAGGCACATTTCACCATTTCAGCGCAAAGCACACGCAGCGCTATGTGACAGAGTTCTCCGGGCGCCATAACAACCGGAGCGCGAATACAATGGACCAAATGATATGTCTTGCTAAGAATATGGAAGGCCGGCGGCTTACTTACGAAAATCTAATAGCTTAAATCTGTTCATCATTCGATTCGTATGGCACGCCCAATCTAATAGACATTGCGCTGCTAGACACATGAAATGTCCTCGCGAGTTCAACAATATTGGTAATTCCCTTTTCAATCTCCGGATCGATTAAGTGCCACGGCATTAGAATGTCTGCTGCCAGACGATTTGCTTGAGCTTCTTGCTTGTTGCTTAGTCCGGACCGATATAGTGCATCCTCTGTAATGCCATTACCAATATCGTCACAATGCAAAATGTAATGCGCAATTTCATGCGCAATCGTGAAACGACGGCGCACGACGGCGTGCTTTCCATTAACAAAAATCTCATACTCTCCGTCTTCTTCATCATTTCGCCGTATAGCGCCAGAAAGATCATCTGGCCATCCATCGGCTCTGAACACTCGTAGGCCAAGATCATTCGCTATACGAACAACCGGCACCGGCGGCTCCGCTTGCCAGTTCTCGATTACTGCCATCTGCTCTTCAAGCGTCATTGTTCCCTGCCCTCTCTTCTGTTACTCGACTAAAATCAATATCCTCATCACCGACTGGTGATTTACTACTTATTGGTCTTTTGCTTTCTCCTAAACCGCCCTCCTTAAGTAGCTCATTTACTACTTTCTTTGTCGTGTCTTCAGCCGTTTCCTTTGCTGTTTTCTCAGCCGTCTCACGCGCTTCTGTTTCGGCGCGGTAGGTTATATAACCAAAACTAACAAGAGCAAATACACCAAGAATAAAACCTAAAATTGCCAGCAACGCTGAAATGGCATCTAGTCGACCAAAGTCAACCGCCATTTGTAGTGCGTCTTTATGCTTATCACTAAATGAAATTTCCTCTGGGAAATATAGTCTCGGCAATAAAATCCACAGCAGAATTAAATTAAAAACACTTACAATCAAAATTAGCGGCAGGATCAACCGCGCTATAACGCGCCGCATAAACCATCTTGCCATTAGATTGTCGATTGGGCCTAGAGAATGCGTTACTCTATTCGGCAGTCTGCGGGTCGGCCTTCTTTTGCCGATTTGCGCCGCCTCGTGTGGCAGCCCACGCCAATGCTTCGGGCGTGGCGTCAATGCGCGCGTCCTCGGCAATCTCTGCCTTGGAAGGCTGGTGGGCAGCCGGGTCGCGGACGCTTTTGCCACCACTTTCCATGATATCCCCCCTTATATGGCCACGATGGGACATAATGTGACATGGAATCCCATAAATTCCAATATTTTGTGCTTACCCTCATGCCGCACCATCGGCACTCACATATATATTCCCCAAATCTTTCGCCCGCGATGCCGGGACCGGAGCGCCGTGCCGGAAAGATTTCTCCGCTCCGCCGTCCTCCGGACGGCTCCGGTCGAAATGACGGGAAGAAGCGGTTCTCCGGACGGCTCCGGTCGAAACGACGGGAAGGGGCGGTTCTGCGGACGGCTCCGTCCGGGGTGACAAGGAAGGACCGGTGTCGCACTCTGCAAGGCGCGGGGAAACGCAAGCGCCCGCAAACGCGAACGCCCGGCTCGAAACGGCCGGGCGCCCCGCAAATCGCCGGTGCGGGCCGGCGGCGTCAGAAAAGATAGCGGAAGCCGATCTCGAAAAGGTGGATTTTCATGGCGGATTTCGTCTTGATCGTGGTGCCGCCGGTCTTGCCGTCGAACTGCAGGCCCGGCGCCACCTGATACTTGTAGCTCAGATGGACCGAAGTTTCGTCGCTCACCTTGTAGGCGACCCCGCCGCCGACCTGGAAGGCGAAGACGGTATCCTTGTCGCTCGGCCGGGCGCCCTTGATTCCGGCCAATGCCTGATTGCATGCCGGAGTGCCTAGCGCTGGCGCGGGCGACTGACCGGTACAGACAAGCGGTCTTGCGAACTCACGGGCGATCAGGTCGGTATCCCATTTCAGGCCGCTGAAATCGGTGTGAAAGACGCCGACGCCGCCGCCGACATAGGGGATCCATTGCGGGTCCACGGGAATGTCGTACCAGGCGTTCACCATGGCGCCCAGCATCTTGGCGTTGCCCTTGATCCTGGCGGTCACCTTGCCGGGAATCGGGTTTGTGTTGACGCGCGTGCCGCTGTGGACGGACTTTTTCACCCGCGCGAAGCCGTAGAACACTTCGCCCTCGAGCCGGAGATTGGGTATGACGTAATAGCCCACGGCGCCGCCGACCCTGAACCCGAGGCCGTAGTGAGAAACGGCATTCGTCGTGTATGTGCCGACTGCTTGACCGATCGTCATAGACCCGCTCACGTCGGTCTTCGTGTTGTCGATGAACATCACGGGGACGTTCAGGCCGAAATACCATTTGCCCTCGTTCCCCTCGGCCGCCTGCGCGCCCGCCGCGAAGGCCGGCGCGAGGCACAAAGCGGCCGCCGCGGCAGCGCGCCCGAAGCGTTTCGATATGGAAACCGGTTTCATGCTTTCCTCCCACGGCCGTTCCGGCCGTCCCTAATCGCACCCGAAGGCACCTTAGTCCGCCGCCCCGGTCCGGCGCAAGCCGCCGCCGCGCAGACCGCGGCATCGGGGAGAAATCCGGGTTAGCGCGCCGCCGCCCGGCGCAGGCGGTCGTTGATCGCGGCGCCCAGCCCGTCCTCCGGCACCGGCGAGACGGCGATGGCCGCGGGGGCGAGCGCGTCCAGTTCGTGCAGCAGGCGGAACAGGTTCGCCGCCGCCTCGGTGAGGTCGCCGGCCGGGCTGAGGTTGCGCACCGCGGCGTAACCCGAAGCGGGGCCCGAAGCGGCCCCCGAAGCGGCCCCCGAAGCCTGCAGGCCGCCGAAAGCCAGCAGCGCCTCGCCGTCTTCCCGCGCGGCGCCGGCCTCCAGCCGGAGCGGCGCGCGCGGCGCATAGTGGGCGGCCAGCAGGCCCGGAGACTCCAGGGGAGAGTCGGGAGGCGCGCCGGGCGGGGCGGCGCCCGCCGCCTCCACCGGCCCGGCGACCGCTTCGATGGCGTCGCGCGGCACCAGGCCCGGGCGCAGGAGCACCGGCGCAGCGCCGGTGAGCGAGAGCACCGTCGATTCGAGGCCGCCGGGGCAGGGGCCGCCGTCCAGGATCAGGCCGGCCGCGCCGCCGAGCGAGGCCGCGACATGGCCCGCCTCGGTCGGGCTGAGCCGGCCGGAGCGGTTGGCGCTCGGCGCGGCGACCGGGCAGCCGGCCGCGCGCATCAGCGCCTGCGCCACCGGATGGTCCGGCGCGCGCACCGCCACCGTATCCAGCCCGGCGCCGGCCAGCCGCGAGACCGGCGCACCGGGCGCGCGCGGCAGAACGAGGGTCAGCGCGCCCGGCCAGAAGGCTTCGGCGAGGCGCAGCGCCCGGCGGTCGAAAACCGCCCAGGCCCGGTGCGCCGCCAGGTCCGGCGCGTGGACGATCAGCGGATTGAAGCGCGGCCGGCCCTTGGCCGCGAAGATGCGCGCCACCGCCCGGTCGTCGCCCGCATCGGCGCCGAGGCCGTAGACCGTCTCGGTCGGGAAGGCGACGAGCCCGCCGCGGCGCAGCCGTTCCGCCGCGGCGGCGATCCCGGCCTCGTCTGCCGGCCGCAGCGTCAGCGTCATCGTCCCCGTGCCGGCGGGCGGCGCGTGAGGCCGCACGTCAGGAGGGGCGGCCGCGCACGACGAAGCCGGCGTTGCGCCAGCCGGCCTTGCCGTAGGTCAGCGGGCCGCCGGCCAGCGTGCGCACCGTGCCGCCGGCCGCCTCGACGATCGCCTGGCCGGCGGCGGTGTCCCATTCCATGGTCGGGCCGAGGCGGGGATAGAGGTCGGCGCTGCCTTCGGCGACCAGGGCGAATTTGAGCGCGCTGCCGGCGACGATCCGGCGGGCGACATTCTCGCCGTTCAGGAAATCGTCCAGCGCGTCCCAGTTGTCGTGGGAGCGGCTGGCCGCGACCACGATGCCGCCGGCCGGCGCGGCCCGCGCAGCAACCGGCTCGGCAGGCGCGCTGCCGGCCTGCCGGCTCGCCGCGCGGATTCCGCCGCCGGCCGTATAGCCGGCGTAGACGACGCCGCGCACCGGGATGCCGAGCACGCCGAACACGGGCCGGCCGGCCGCGACCAGGGCGATGTTGACGGTGAACTCTTCGCGCTTGTTTATGAACTCCCGCGTGCCGTCGAGCGGATCGACCAGCCAGAACGGCCGGGCGCCCGCGCCGTCGATCCGGTGGCTCGCGGCGCGTTCTTCCGACACCACGGGAATGTCCGGCGTCAGCGCCTCCAGCGCCGGCACGATCGCGGCGTCGGCGGCGCGGTCGGCGGCCGTCACCGGCGAGCGGTCGTCCTTGCGGTCGATCTCCAGATCCGTCCGGTAGAAGGGCAGGATCGCCGCGCCGGCCCGCCGCGCAATGGCGCGCACGGGATCGGCCAGCGATTCCAGATCGGGAACGGCAGGACCGGGCAGGGTGTCAGGCATCGGGAATTCCCGCGGCGGCAGTGGCTGCCTATCTAGGGCCGCCCGTGTCGCCGGACAGGGCCTTGCGCCGCCCTCCGCCTATTTCGCCGCATCGGGCGGCGGCTTGATTCCCGGCGGGCCGAGCCTTTATTCAGGGCCGGCCCGGCGCGCCGGGACGCCGCGCCGGTCTTCCCTCCGGATGGGGCCGTAGCTCAGTTGGGAGAGCGCTTGAATGGCATTCAAGAGGTCAGGGGTTCGACTCCCCTCGGCTCCACCAATTCCCGCCGGCCGCGCCTGCCCGGCCGGCGCTTTGCCCGTTGAAGCCGGGAGCCGGGCGCTTTAGTTTGAGAACTATGAGCAACGCCGCTTTCGATACGCTTGCCGCCTTGCGCGACCTGGAGGCCGCCGGCATCGATTCGAAGCACGCGGAGGCCATCGTCTCGATTCACCGCCGCGCAGCCGAAGACATCGCCACGAAGGGCGATCTCCGCGAACTGGAGCAACGCATCACAATCCGCCTCGGCAGCCTCACGATCGCGATCGGCGGCTTGGTGGTCGCTCTCGTCAAACTGTTGCCGTAAGCCGCACGACGCTACCGGGGCCGCCGGCGCGCCATTTCAGCGAAAATGCGAAAGTCCGGGGACCGGCGCGCGTTTGCCGGCCGCAATCGCCCTGTACAAGGGCGGGGCTGCCGCCCTAAGGTTCGATTCCGCTGAGGGGCATCGACAAGGAGTGAGTTATGGCCAAAATCTCGGTGAACGGCCGTCTGCGGACGGTCGATGTCGACCATGCGGACACCCCGCTGCTCTGGGTGATCCGCGAGAATCTCGGGATGACCGGAACCAAGTTCGGCTGCGGCGAGGCCCTGTGCGGCGCCTGCACCGTGCATATCAACGGCGAGGCCGTGCGCTCGTGCCAGACGCCGATTTCCGACGTCAAGGAATCCGACAGGATCGTGACCATCGAGGGGCTGGACCCGAACGGGCGCCATCCGGTGCAGAAAGCCTGGATCGCCGAGCAGGTGCCCCAGTGCGGCTATTGCCAGTCCGGCCAGATCATGCAGGCCGCGGCATTGCTGGCGGAGAACAAGAACCCGTCGGACGACGACATCGTCGAGCATATGAACGGCAATCTCTGCCGCTGCATGACCTATGCGCGCATCGGCAAGGCGATCAAGCGCGCCGCGGCCGAGATGTAGGGAGGACGCGATGACCATCATGGATACAGCTATAGGCCGGCGGACCTTCCTGGTCGGCGCCGGCGCTTCCGGCCTGATCTTCGGCTTCGCCGCGCACGACGGCGTCCGGCTGGCCGACGCATCGACCGCCAAGGCGTTCGCGCCCAACCTCTGGTTCTCGATGGACGCCGCGGGCAAGACCGTCATCCGGATCGACAAGGCCGAGATGGGCCAGCATGTCGGCACGGCGCTCGCCCAGATCCTGGCCGACGAGCTCGAGGTCAAGTGGAGCGACGTCAGCATCGAGCATATCGGCTTCGACCCGAAGGTCGGGCTGCACGTCACCGGCGGCTCCTGGTCGGTGAACTGGACCTTCGACCGGATGTCGCGCGCCGGCGCGGCCGGGCGGATTGCGCTGATTGAGGCCGCCGCAAAGAAATGGGGCGTCCCGGCCGGCGCGCTGAGCGCGAAGGACAGCGTCGTTTCCGGCCCCGGCGGCAAGACGGTCTCCTACGGCGGCCTGGTCGAGGCCGGCGTGCCGCCGAAGGCGTTCTCGAAAGAGGCGATGAAGGCGATAAAGCTGAAGCCGCCCGCCCGGCGGCGCTATATCGGCAAGAGCCTGCCGGCCCTCGACGTTCCGGCCAAGACGAACGGAACCGCCGGCTTCGCCATCGACGTGACGCTCGACGGCATGGTCTACGCCACGCCGGCCACGCCGCCGGTGCGCTACGGCGCCAAGGTGAAGTCGGTCGACGACAGCGCGGCGAAGAAGATCGCGGGCTACATGACCCACGTCGTCATCGAGGACCCGACCGGGTCGCAGACGGGCTGGGTGATGGCGGTCGCCAACTCCTACTGGACGGCGCGCAAGGCGGCGCTGGCGCTCAAGGTCGACTGGGACCTGGGTCCCAACGCCAAGGTGTCCTCGAAGACCATCAACGACGAGTCGATGCGCCTGATCGACAACACCGCCAACGCCTCCACCTTCCTCAAGGAGGGCGATGCGGAGAAGGCGATCGCGGCGGCCAAGGTCAAACACGAGGCGATCTACACGACGACGATCAACATCCACGCCCCGCTGGAGCCGTTGAACGCCACCGTGGAGATCAGGGACGGCGTCTACCACATCTACACCGGCAACCAGTTCCAGACCCTGGCGATGGGGCTGGTCCCGGCGGCGCTGGGCGTCAAGCCCGACAAGGTCGTGCTGCACCAGCAGTTCCTGGGCGGCGGCTTCGGCCGGCGGCTGGAGGCCGACTACCTGATTATGGCGGCCTTGACGGCCAAGGCCATAAACAAGCCGGTGAAGATGATCTACAGCCGCGAGGCCGATACGGAGTTCGACTTCACCCGGCCGATGACGACGATGCGCGTCGAGGCCGGCTCGGACGGCAAGACGCTGACCGGCTGGAAGCATACGGCGGCCTCGTCCTTCGCGACCGCCCGGATGGCGCCGGGCTTCCTGGGCAAGGACGCCGGCGGCAGGAAATTCGATCCGTTCCAGATCAACGGCTCGGACCACTGGTACACCGTGCCGAACCAGCTCGTGCTGACCGAGATGAACAAGATCGCCCAGGCGGCGACGCCGTCCGGCCAGCTGCGCTCGGTCGCCCCGGCGTGGACCTTCTGGGCGGTCGAGAGCATGATCGACGAGATGGCCCACAAGATTGGCGTCGACCCGCTCGCGCTCAGGCTGCAACTGCTCGACGGCAAGGGCAAGAACGCCGGCAAGGGGCCGACCGCCAACGGCGCCAAGCGGCTCGCCAACGTGCTGAAAAAGGTCGCCGCCAAGGCGGGCTACGGCAAGACGCAGCCGAAGAACACCGGCGTCGGCCTCGCCGCCGTGACCAGCCAGGAGCGCGCCTCGGCGGCCTGGACGGCGACGGCGGCCAACGTCACGGTCAACCCGGCGGACGGCTCCTTCACCGTCAACCGGCTGACCGTCGGCACCGATCTCGGCACGCTGATCAACCCCAACGCCGTCGAGGCGCAGGTCCAGGGGGCGACCCTGTGGGGCCTGTCGCTGGCGACGCTGGAGGAGGTCGAGATGAAGGACGGCCGGCTCCAGGCGTCGAATTTCGACCGCTACACGCCCTGCCGGATGGAGAACGCGCCGGACATGGACGTGATCCTGGTCGAGACCGGGCAGTATCCGGTCGGCTGCGGCGAACCGGCGGTCACGTCCGTGGCCCCGGCGATCGCCAACGCCATCTTCGCCGCCTCGGGCGCCCGCGTCCGCTCGCTGCCGATCACGGCGGAGAAGGTGAAAGCGGCGCTATAGGGCGCTAAGGCGCGCCCGCGCGAAATCGGAAGGGGCCGCCGGCGAGAGTCGGCGGCCCCGGTTTTTTGGAAATCGGGCCGGGGCGCAGACATCCCCGGAAACCCTTGAATGCCGCCCCGGACACCCCGCAGGATTCCTCTGCGAAACGCGGATAAGGCGGAACCGGCCGCCGGCGCGGCCTCCCCCTCCCGTCATTCCGATCCCTACCCGTCGTTTCGATCCCTACCCGTCATTCCGATCCCTACCCGTCATTTCGACCGGAGCGCCGTGAGGCGCGGAGTGGAGAAACCCGGAGGGCGCTCCATCGACGCCGCAGGCTCTTGCATCCGCCCGGCGCCCGTCCCCAGCCGGATTTCTCCGCTCGCTCCGCTTCGGTCGAAATGACGGGAGGGGGTTGCGCTCGGTCGAAATGACGGGTGGGTGTTGCGGCGCGCGGGCGGCCCCCTCCCCCCGGCCCCCTCCCCCGGAGGGGAAGGGGAGCTTCGGGTTTGCAAACGCCGCGCCGAAGCCGGAAAACCGCCCCGATTTCAGACTCTTACCCCCTCCCCTTGGGGGAGGGGCAGGGGGAGGGGTGTCGCGGGTAAGGCTCCGCCGCCGCCCCCTCGCCCTTCATTCCGCCCCCCACCCGTCATTTCGACCGACGCCCCGGCCCGTGGGCCGGGGCGGAGCGGAGAAACCCGGAGGGCGCTCCATCGACGCCGCAGGTTCCGGCGTCCGCCCGGCGCCCGTCGGCGGCCGGGTTTCTCCGCTCGCTCCGCTCGGTCGAAATGACGGGAGGGGGTGTGCTTCGGTCGAAATGACGGCGAGGGGGTACGCTTCGGTCGAAATGACGGACTGGGCAGGCGGCGCGCCCGGCGCGGCCTCCCCCCTTTCGCAGAGGAATCCGCAGGGGCGATCCGGAGACCGGGGCCGCCCGGCACGGCCTTTGCTTGCGGCCCTGGGCCCCGGACCTCCGCTGCGCTCCGTCCGGAGCGGCGAGGGGGCAGCGGCAGGTCCCGAATCGCCGCTCCCCGGATCGGGCTGCGGTTGCAAAAACAGCTTGATTTTCTGTTAATGTTCTATATTATAGGCATTCATGCTGTTCTGCCGGAAGACCCGGCCATGACAAAACATGACATTTCCCGACACATGCCATCCCCTCTCCCGGCGTTCCGGCCGAAGCTGCCCAGAAGGCGCAGGCGCCCGGTCGCCTCCCCCGAAGGGGTGGGGGTATAACGGAGGAAGCGCCGGCGCGGACAGTCTGGGAAATTATCCATAGCCTGCTTTTTTCCTCACGGCCGCCGGAGCGGAAATGGCGGATTTCTGCGGATTTTCGCGCCGGAACGGCGGCGCCGGCACACACAAAACATAAAAACAGACCGGTCTGTCTAGATCCTGGGGCCGGGCCGCGAAGGCGAAAAAGGAGGAGGATGCCGCTACGAATCATGACATTTCATGACACAACATGACACACGCCATCCCCCTGCACGGGACGATATCCCACGACCGCCGCAGCCCGGTTCCGGCCGCCGGTCCCGGCCCCCGTTCCCCCCGCCCTGCCGCCGTCCTACATTGGCGGCATGGATGCGGGGCGGCGGATCATCGGCATTGCGGGCTGGAAGGGCAGCGGGAAGACGACGCTGATCTCCCGGCTGCTGCCCGTGCTGACCGGCCGGGGCTTTACCGTTTCGACCGTCAAGCACGCCCATGACGGCTTCGAGGTCGACTTTCCCGGCAAGGACAGCCACCGCCACCGCGCGGCCGGCGCGGTCGAATCCGTCGTCTCGTCGGCGACCCGCTGGGCCCTGGTCCACGAATTACGCGGCCGGCGCGAGCCGGCGCTCGACGAACTGGTCGCCCGCATGAGCCCGGTCGACCTGCTGATCGTCGAGGGCTTCAAGCGCCTGCCCCACGCCAAGATCGAGGCGCACCGCCCGGCGCTCGGCCATCCGCTGCTCGCCGCCGCCGACCCGGCGGTCGTCGCCATCGCCAGCGACGGGCCGGTGGAGAATGCCGGCCGGCCGGTCCTGGACCTCAACGCGCCGGAGGCGGTCGCCGATTTCATCTGCGCCCATTGCGGGCTGGACGCCGCCGCGCCGGCCGCCGGATCTGTCGCCATGGGCGCCGCCTGAGATGGCCTGCTGACATGGCCCAGCTCAGCGACGACTGTTTCGCCTTCGGCGGCGGCCTGACGCCGCTCGGCGACGCGCTCGCCCTGCTGGAGGCGCGGGTTTCCGTCGTGGCGGAGGCCGAGACCGTGGCGCTGCGCGGCGCGCTCGGCCGCATCCTGGCCGGGGACATCCGCGCCGGCCGTTCGGTCCCGCCGCACGACAATTCGGCGGTCGACGGCTACGCCGTGCGCTTCGCGGACCTCAACCCGGACGGCGAGACCTGCCTGCCCGTCGTCGGCCGCATCGCCGCCGGCGACCCGCCCGTCCTCCCCGGCCCGGACGCGCGCGGCGCCGTGCGCATCTTCACCGGCGCCGTCATGCCGGCCGGCTTCGATACCGTGATGATGCAGGAGGACTGCCGCGAGGACGGCGGCAGCGTGCGCATCGCGCCGGGCATCGAACAGGGCGCGAACCGGCGCTTCGCCGGCGAGGATGTCGAGGCCGGCGCGGTCATTCTAAAGGCCGGGCGCCGGCTGCAACCGCAGGATCTGGGCCTTGCCGCCTCGGTCGGGCTCGGCGCGCTGCCGGTGCGCGCCCGCCTGCGCGCCGCCCTGTTCTCGACCGGCAACGAACTGCGCGAGCCGGGCGCGGCCGCCGGGCCGGGCGCGGTTTACGACGCCAACCGCTTCGCCCTGGCCGCGCTGCTCGACCGGCTCGGCTGCGCCGTCTCGGACCTCGGCATCCTGCCCGACGACCGGGCGGCGATCGCCGGGGCCCTGGCCGCGGCCGGCGATTGCCACGACCTGGTGCTGACTTCCGGCGGCGTCAGCGTCGGCGACGAGGACCATGTCCGCGCCGCGGTCGAGAGCCTGGGACAAATCCACTTCTGGCGCCTCGCCATCAAGCCGGGCCGGCCGGTGGCGCTCGGCCAGATCGGCCGCACGCCCTTCCTCGGCCTGCCGGGCAACCCGGTCGCCGTCATGGTGACCTTCCTGCGCTTCGCCCGGCCGCTGATCGACCGGCTGGCCGGCGCGGCGGTCCACGTCCCCCGGACCTGGCCGGTGCGCGCCGGCTTCGACCACCGCAAGAAAGCCAACCGGCGCGAATGGGTGCGCGCCACCCTGGAGCCTTGCGCCGGCGGCTGGACCGCGCGCAAATTCGCCCGGCAGGGCGCCGGCGTCCTGTCGTCCATGACGGCGGCGAGCGGCCTGGTCGAACTGCCGGAGGACGCGACCGACATCCGGGCCGGGATGACGGTGGATTTCCTGCCCTTCAGCGAACTCGGGGCCTGAGGCGATGCCCGGCGGGAGGCCCGACGAGATGCCCGACGAGATGCCCGAAGAGATGCCCGAAGAGATGCCCGAAGAGATGGACGTGCTCTACTTCGCCTGGCTGCGCCAGAAGATCGGCGCCGGCCGGGAAAAGGTGACGCCGCCGGCCGACGTCGCCACGGTCGGCGCGCTGATCGAATGGCTGCGCGGGCGCAGCCCCGGCCACGCCGACGCCTTTGCCAACGCCCGTTTCGTGCGCGCCGCCGTGAACCGCGAATTCGCAAGCCTGGAGACCGCCGTCGCGCCGGGCGACGAGGTCGCCTTCTTCCCGCCCGTCACCGGCGGCTGAACCGTAGCCGCCCGGTGAGCGCCGAGGCCCCCCACGCCAGGCCGGGCCGCACCAGGCTCAATCCGGACGCCTGGATCGGCGGCGCCATCGAGCTGCTGGCCGAGCGCGGCGTCAACGCGGTGAAGATCGAGCCGCTGGCGCGCCGCCTCGGCGTCACCAAGGGCAGCTTCTACTGGCACTTCAGGGACCGCCCGGCCCTGCTCGCGGCGATCCTGGCGCGCTGGGAGGGACGGCAGACCGACCTTCTGGTCCGCATCGCCGGCCATGCCGATGCGTCGCCGGCCGAGCGATTGCGCCTGCTGCTCGAAATGACGGTGGGCGCCTACGCGGACCCGGAATTCCGCAATGCCGAAATCGCCATCCGCAACTGGTCGCGCACCGATCCCGCCGCAACGGTGGCGGTGCGCGCGGTCGACGCCCGCCGCTCGGTCTATATCGAGAATTTCTTCATCGGGCTGGGCTTTACCGAAACGGCGGCCCGCACGCGCGCCGGCCTGTTCCAGGGCCTGCTGCTCGCCGAAGCGCTGCTGGTCCGCGACGAGACCGCGGAGGACCGCACCGCCCGGGTCGGGCGCAGCGTCGACCTGCTGGCCGGCCGCCACCGCAGCGAAGGTTAGCCCCCTACTCCGCGGCCTCGCCGTAGGCTTCGAGCGGCGGGCAGGCGCAGACGATATTGCGGTCGCCGTAGACATTGTCGATGCGCCCGACCGGCGGCCAGTATTTGCCGTCTTTCAGCGCCGGCGCCGGGAAGGCGGCGCATTCGCGCGAATAGGGATGCGGCCAGTCCGCGGCGACCAGATCCTCCGCCGTGTGGGGCGCGTTGGCGAGCGGGTTGTCGTCCGCCGGCCAGTCGCCGGCCTCGATGCGCGCGATCTCCCGCCGGATCGCGATCATGGCGTCGCAGAAGCGGTCGATCTCGGCGCGGGATTCGCTTTCCGTCGGCTCGATCATCAGGGTGCCTGCGACCGGGAAGGACATGGTCGGCGCGTGGAAGCCGTAGTCGATCAGCCGCTTGGCGACATCCTCGACGGAGGCGAAATCCCTGAGCGGCCGGAGATCGACGATGCACTCGTGCGCCACCCGGCCGTTGCTGCCGGTGTAGAGCACCGGGAAGTGGTCCGCGAGGCGCGCGGCGATGTAGTTGGCGTTGAGGATCGCCACCGCGGTCGCGCGTTTCAGGCCGGCGGCGCCCATCATGACGATATAGGCCCAACTGATCGGCAGGATGCCGGCGCTGCCCCAGGGCGCGGCCGAGACCGGCCCGATCGCCTTCTCCCCGCCGCATTCCGGATGGACGGGATGGCCGGGCAGGAAGGGCGCGAGATGGTCCTTGACGCCGATCGGGCCGACGCCCGGCCCGCCGCCGCCATGGGGGATGCAGAAGGTCTTGTGCAGGTTCATATGCGCGACGTCCGGCCCGAATTCGCCGGGCCGGGCGATGCCGAGCAGGGCGTTCAGGTTGGCGCCGTCCATATAGACCTGGCCGCCGCAGGCATGGACGATGTCGCAGATCTCGACGATCCCCGCCTCGAACACGCCGTGGGTGGAGGGATAGGTCACCATCAGCGCGGCGAGCCGGTCGCGATGCTCTTCCGCCCTGGCGCGCAGGTCGGCGATATCGATGTTGCCGTCGGCGTCGCAGCCGACGACGACGACCGAAAAGCCGGCCAGCACGGCGCTCGCCGGGTTGGTGCCGTGGGCCGAGCCTGGGATCAGGCAGATGTCGCGGGCGCCGTCGCCCCGGCTTTCGTGCCAGGCGCGGATCACGAGCAGGCCGGCGAGCTCGCCCTGGGAGCCGGCGTTGGGCTGCAGCGAGACGGCGTCGAAGCCGGTCGCCGCGCACAGCATGTCTTCCAGTTCCTCGATCAGCGCCAGCGTCCCGTCGGCCTGGTCGAGCGGCGCGAAGGGGTGCAGGCCGGCGAATTCCGGCCAGGAGACCGGCTCCATTTCGGCCGCCGCGTTGAGCTTCATGGTGCAGGAGCCGAGCGGGATCATGGCCCGGTCCAGCGCGAGGTCCCTGCCGGCGAGGCGCTGGAGATAGCGCATCATTTCGGTTTCCGACCGGTAGCGGCGGAACACCGGATGGGTCATGAAGGACTCGCGCCGGCGCAGCGCGTCGGGCAGCCGGTCGGGCGCCCCGTCGAGCAGGGAGGCGAGCAGGGCCTCGACACGGTCCGCGTCCGCATCGCCCGTCAGCGTTTCGGACAGGGCAAGCAGTTCGTCGGCGCCGCAGGCTTCGTCGAAGGCGACGCCGAAACGGTCGCCGTCGATGAGGCGCAGGTTGAGGCCGGCCTCCATCGCCGCGCCGACGATCTCTTCGGCCCGGCCGGGCGCCCGCACGGTGACGGTGTCGAAAAAGGCCCCGGCTTCGGCCTCCAGCCCGGCGGCGGTCGCCATGCCGGCAAAGGCGCAGGCCAGCCGGTGGACGCGCCGGGCGATCCGCTCCAGCCCGTCCGGCCCGTGCCAGACGCCGTAGAAGCCGGCCATGTTGGCGAGCAGAACCTGGGCGGTGCAGATGTTGCTGGTCGCCTTCTCGCGCCGGATATGCTGTTCGCGGGTCTGCAGGGCGAGGCGCAGGCCGGGCCGGCCGTGCGTATCGACCGACACGCCGACCAGCCGCCCCGGCATTTTCCGCGCGAACCGGTCCCGGGTCGCGAAGAAAGCGGCGTGCGGCCCGCCGAAGCCCATGGGCACGCCGAAGCGCTGGGCGCTGCCGATCGCGATATCGGCGCCCCAGGCGCCCGGCGGCTCGAGCAGGGTGAGCGCGAGCAGGTCCGTCGCAACCGCCGCCAGCCCGCCGCCGCCGCGCACCGCCTTCACGCTCTCCTGCCATGCGTCGATCCGGCCGAAAGTGTCGGGATACTGGATCAGGATGCCCAGGGCGCCGAACGCGCGCTCCGGCGTCACCTCGCCGATTTCCAGTTCGATGCCCAGCGGAGCCGCCCGGGTCTGCAGCACGGCGAGGGTCTGGGGATGGCAGCGGTCCGAAACCAGGAACCGGTCGCTTTTCGCCCTGGCCGCCTTGCGCGCGAAGAGCATGGCCTCGGCCGCCGCCGTCGCCTCGTCGAGCAGCGAGGCGTTGGCGATCTCCATGCCGGTGAGATCGGCGACCATGGTCTGGAAGTTGAGCAGCGCCTCCAGCCTGCCCTGGGAGATTTCCGGCTGGTAGGGCGTATAGGCGGTGTACCAGGCCGGGTTCTCCAGCACGTTGCGGCGGATCACCGGCGGCACGACCGTATCGTGATACCCCATGCCGATCAGCGAGCCGGCGACCGTGTTGTGCGCAGCCAGTTCGCCGATCCGCAGCAGGGCGTCGTTCTCCGTCGCCGGTTCGCCCAGCGGCAGCGGCGCGGTATCCCGGATGGCGGCGGGCGCCGCCTCTTCGATCAGCGCGTCGAGCGAGTCCGCGCCGACGGTCTCCAGCATGGCCGCGATGTCGTCCGGGCCGGGGCCGATATGCCGGCCGATGAAGGAGTCGCGGTCCTCGAGTTCGGCGTAACGGACGGAAGGCATGGGGCTACTCCCTGTTCTGTCCCGTGCGGTTGCCGTGCGGCTGTGGGGCGGCGGCCGGGCGCGGCTAGCTCTGGCTGTCGACGAAAGCGGCGTAGGCCTCGGCGTCCATCAGGTCTTCCAGTTCGGCGGGGTCGGCCAGTTTCAGCCTGACGAACCAGCCGTCGCCCTCGGCGTCTTCGTTGACCGCAGCGGGGTTGTCTTCCAGCGCCCCGTTCGTCTCGACCACCTCGCCGCCGGCAGGCGCGTAGACCTCGCTCGCCGCCTTGACCGATTCGACGACGGCCATGTCATCGCCCTTGAGGACGGTCCGGCCGATTTCCGGCAGTTCGACGAACACGACGTCGCCAAGCTGCTCCTGGGCGTGGTCGGTGATGCCGACGGCGCCGGTAGCGCCGTCGACCCTGAGCCACTCGTGGTCTTCCGAGTAGTAGGTGGTGGGCATGGGCTGCGTCCTTTCCGGATCGATCGGGCGGCGGTGCGGACCGGACGTCCGCCGCCGCGGAAACCGTCATCGCCGGTAGCCCGGCGCGATGAAGGGCAGGCACGCCGCCCGGGCGGGCAACGCCCGGCCGCGTACCGTGAGGGTGAGCGGTGTGCCGGGGGCGGCATGGCCGGCTGCGACATAGCCCATGGCGACCGGGGCGCCGACCGTCGGGCCGAAGCCGCCGCTGGTCACCCGGCCGACCGGCGCGCCGCCGGCGTCGCAGATTTCCGCGCCTTCCCGCGCCGGCGCCCGGCCCTCCAGCCTGAGGCCGATGCGGCGGCGGCGCGTCCCGTTGCGCAACTGGTCGAGGATCGTCCCGGCGCCGGGGAAGCCGCCTTCGGCGCGCCGGCGCTTGCCGATCGACCAGGAGAGGCCGGCTTCGACCGGCGTGGTCGTCAGGTCGATATCGTGGCCGTAGAGGCACAGGCCGGCCTCGAGGCGCAGCGAATCGCGCGCGCCGAGGCCGGCCAGGGCGACCTCGCCGCTGTCGAGCAGCGCTTCCGCCAGGGCCGTGGCGTGGCGCGCCGGCGCCGAGATTTCGAATCCGTCCTCGCCGGTATAGCCGCTGCGCGAGATCCAGAGCGGCGTGCCGCGCCAGTGGAACGGACCGCCCTGAAGGAAAGCGAGGCCGTCGGCGCCCGGTATCCCGGCTTCCAGAACCGTCGCGGCCCTGGGACCCTGGAGGGCGAGCAGGGCCTTGTCCTCCTCGATTTCCAGCGCGCAGCCACGCTCGGCCAGCGCCGCGCCGAGATAGGCGAAATCGTCGTCCTTGCGCGCGGCGTTGACGACGATCGCCAATGCGTCCCCCGGCGCGTCCCCCGCCGCATCCCCGGCCAGCCGGGTGACCATCAGGTCGTCGCGGATGCCGCCGTTGTCGCCGGTGAGCTGCGTGTAGCGCATCCGGCCGGCGCCGAGCCCGGCGATATCGCCCGGCGCCAGGCTTTCGAGCGCCTCGGCCGCGCGCGCACCGACGATCCGCGCCTGTCCCATATGGGACACGTCGAACAGGGCGGCCCTGTCGCGCGCCTGTTCGTGCTCGGCGATGATGCCGCGATACTGCACGGGCAGCGCATAGCCGGCGAAATCGACCATCCGCCCGCCCTGTGCGACGTGCAGGTCGTAGAGCGGCGTGCGTCTGGCCGCTTCGGGTCCGGTGTCGGTTGCCATGGAAAGCCCCGGCCGGGTTGCGCGAGCGGGTCTTGCCGCGCCCCGCCGACAAACCGCCGGCCGGGCGCGCCCCCTCTGTCGCACAACCTGAGAGCTTGAACCGGAACGGCCGCCCGGGGCGGCTGCCGGTCTTTCCCCTTCGGTGAGGCGGCGCAGGGCTCGCGCACGGCCGCCTGCTTTCCAGAGTCGCCTCCCCCTGCGGTCCCTTGTGCCTGAGAGATTCCGGGGCGGTTGCTCCTTCGGCGCCGGACGCGCAAACCGCGCGCCCGGACTCTCCCGCAGACGTCAGAGGCTATGGACGAAAGGTTAGCGGATGCCGGGGGCGTGTCAAGCCAAAGGCCGGCGCGTGTGGAGACATTCCGCGCTGAGTCGCTGGCAACTGCGCACGCCGAACTTTTCAGTTCAGATCATGGCCAGCGCGTTCTTTGGCGGAAATCTTTCATCATGGACCGCAGAAGTCGATTGAATTGCTTTTTGAGTTCGTCCAGGTCCTGGCCGTCGTACTGCCCGGTCAGGTAGTTATCCACCTGAAACCGCCAATCGCATCTGGCCGGATCGAATCGGTTTTCAACCGCAATACCGGTTTCGGAATTCATTCCATGAAATCCGCTCAAATGGAAATTCAGCCGATTGGAAATTAGGAACGCATTTTCCGGAATATCGGAAATATTTTCACCCACGTTAAGATCGAGGTCGAAGATATCACCGTCGACTCCCTCGCCGTTCATGCGCCATCCGGAATCGTCGATGGAAGCAAATTCTTCGGAGAAAAGTGCGATCTTCGACCGGCAATACTTCCGGAACGGGCGCACGACTCTTTCGATATAGTTCCGGGCTGCAACCTGCCCGCTTGCTGCACCGCCTCTGACGAACGATTGCCTGAACAGCGCAATTTCCCGATCTATGTCGTCTGTATCCTCAATGGATTCGCCGCGCGCGGCTTTCAGATGAAGGTTCAGCGCATACTCGCAGCACGACGCGATATAGTCGATGAATTGCGCCAGGTCTTCTGTCTTGTCGGCCCGTTCGAGTTCCCCGATATAGCGGTCCCTGTCCTCCCGCCGGACGATCGCCACGGTATAGCCGCGCCCGATGAGGATCATGTTCATCAGCAGGCGCGCCATGCGCCCGTTGCCGTCGTCGAACGGATGGATGCGGACGAAGCGGTAGTGGAAGGCCGCGGCCAGAACGACCGGGTGTTCCCCTTCGGCCTCCCGGGTTCTGTACCAGTCCATCAGGTCGCCCATCGCCGGCTTCACCCGTTCGGGCGGCGTGAAATAATAGGTTTCCCGGGTCGACGTCCTGACGTTGTTGGGCGCGGTCTTGTAGGCGCCGATTCCGATGCGGCGCCTGACCGTGCGCCCGTCCGGCGCTTCGGCATCGGCCTCGTAGGGTTCCTTCAGCAGGACGGCGTGCAGCTGCCGGATGAAGGCTTCGGTCAGGCCGCGCTCCTCACCGACCGCGTCCTCGACGGCTTTGACGGCGTCGTTATGGCCCTCGATGTCGAGATGGTCCCGCATCGGCTTGCCGTGGGCGGTCAGCCCGTGGAGGATCAGGCTGCGCGTTTCGCCCAGGGTCAGCGAGTTGCCTTCGACGGCGTTGGAATGGTAGCTCGATTCGATGCGCAGTTTCTGCCCGACCCGCGCAACCGCGTCCGGCGGCAGGGGGCGCAGCGCATCGAGCTCCCGCTTGAGCCGGTCGATCCGTTCGAGAATTTCGCTCATCGGACGCTTCCCCGATCCGGGCCCGGTCCGGGCGCGAACGCGCGCCGGCCCCGGCTCTTTCCTACGCCGGATCGTCCACGCCCGCCAGCGCCGCTGGAAATTCGGCTTCGTCGAAGACCAGTTTGAAAATCCCCTTGGCCGGCCCGTCCCGGACGGTCATGGAGCCGCAGTCGAACGCGCCTTCCAGGGCGTCCAGCACATGCTTCTTGTAGCCTGTATCCGAGCCGTCGAGATGCGGCCCCTTGGTATCGTAGACCAGAAAGCGCTGCCGCCCGTTTTCGCTGCCGGCCATCGCAACGAAATCGGGCCAGATGCGGTTCTGCTTCCAGCCTCTCAGGTAATAGCCGCCGCCTTGGCGCGCGGCAACGCGGTGCCACCATTGCAGCGCCTTCTGCTCGTCCAGGTAGCGCGCGAATTTGCGTTCGAGGTTGGAGTCGAATTGATGCGTGTACACCGGCTCGAACAGGCTGAGTTGAAGCAACCGGCCGTCGTTCCGTTCCATTCGCCCGGCGTCTTCCGGAACGACGATTTCAAAACTCTCGGCCACGCGAAAACTGCGGCGGCCGGGATCCAGATCGAAACGGATTTCCTTCCGCCCCAGTTTTTCCATGAAGACGGCCTGCGCCAGTTCCCCGGCCCGGCCGGCCACATGCGCGCGCAACGCATGGCTCAACCACGACCGCCGGTCGTAGATCGCGTCGTCGCTTTCGCCGTCCGCCCCCAAACCGTCGATCAGGCTTTGCGCGATGCGCGCCGCTTGCCACGGATTGGGAACGATGTCGGACAGCCGCCGGGCGAACCACATGAGTCTCGGCGTCTTGTCGACAAACACTTCCCGGCCTGCGCCGACATCCGCCCCGGCATCGCCGATATCGACGACGGCCGATTGCCGGAGAGCCGCTTCGGCCTGGCTGCCGCCGACGGCCGGCGCGGTTATGGTGCCCCAGTCGATGTCCGACAGGATGTCGCGCGCATAGTCCAGTTCGCGCCAGCCCCCGCCGTCCCCGGGGCCGCAACGGTGCAGGACAAGCGGCAGGAAAATGTCCCGGTCGCGAAACCGCTCCCGGCGGGTCAGCGTAACCGGTTTCGCGTCTCCGCCCGTTTCGGAGAAAACCTCGCGGCCCAGGCCGGTCAGCCCTTCCTCCTCCAGCCCCGCCTTGACATGCGCGACCGCCTCGCCGACCGCGGTGTTCCAGCAGTAGACGTAGCACCGGTCCAGGGCGTCCCGTCCGGTGCGGCGGGCGTGGGGCTGGCGCATGACCCGCCCGACCAACTGCGTGACCGCCCGCTTCGCCGTCGTGTTGTCCAGCATCGCCAGAACATAGGCGAAGGGGCAGTCCCACCCCTCCATCAGCGCCGCTTTGGTGACGATCCAGCGCACCGGGCAATAGGGCGAGAGCAGGTCCTTGCCGGCCAGTTCGTCCCGCTCGGCGGATTTCACCGCCACCGCGTCGGCGGGAACGCCCAGGTTCCCGGTCAGATACTCCCGCACGTCCTCCGCGTGGACCCGTTCGCCGTCGCGCTGGTCCCTGCCCGTCCGCTCGACCCGCACCACGGCGATGGGGCGGATATAGCGGCCTTCGCTTGCCTGAAGGGAGTCCGCTTCCGCCGCGAGCCGGTCCAATTCCGCATGGGCCGCGACCAGCGTGTCCTGCCAAGCGACGTTTGAGAAGGCCGTCACCGCTACGGGCAGCTTTATCATTTCCTCGGTCTTCAAATCGGCGCCGCCGATATCGACCAGAAGGTTGCTGACGCCGGGGTTGGGCGTCGCCGAAAGTTCGACGACAAGGCGCGGATCGAGGCGGCTGACCGAGCGCGCGAACTCCTCGCCCGCCTTCTTCGTGCGGCCGTACGCCTTGTGCGCCTCGTCCAGGATCACGACCGGGCGCAGCATTTTGAAGACGTTGAACAGGCTGTGCTTGACCGGCCCTTCCGGCGACACGCGCTCCAGATCGGGATGGCCGTTCAGCAGCCGGGCGTCGCCCAATATGTCGTCGCTTTCGGGGAAAAAGCCCGGATAGCGGCCGGAATCGCGGAACATGCGCAGGAATTCCTTGCCCTTCCGCCGGTTGGCGGCGGGCAGCATCAGCAGCATGACGCAAAGGTAATTCGCGATGTCCGCCGCGGTGAACGGATCGTCCTTCTCCAGCAGCCGGACCCGCCCGGCCCCGGCCCGCTCCAGCACCTGCCGGTAGGGGTGTTCCCGGTTCCTGAGCGCCTTCTTCGTCTGCGCGTAGATCGCGCGGGTCGGGACGATCCACAGCGTCAGGCCGGTCTGGCGGCCGAGCCGCTCCAGGGCGGCGGCGGCGAGCAGCGTCTTGCCGCCGCCGGTCGGCACCTTGAGGCAGACATGCGGGACCGGCCGCCCGGCGTCGTCGGTGCGGCGCACATACGATCCGGCGGTCTCGGCGACGCCGCCCGCCGCCCGCAGATCGACCCAGGCCCTTTCGGGAAAATTGCGGTCGTCGAAGGAGGGCTCGACCCCGGCTTTTTCGAGCGCCTCGATCCGCCGCCGCGACAGGCGCGCCGCCGCATCCAGCGCGTCGCGCCAGCGCACGAAGGCGTCGAGAGCGGCTTCCTGATACTCTTTCGGTTCCAGCAGCATGGGCGCGCTCAGCCCGGCCGGTGCACGTCGTAGGGCAGCTGGCAGAAGGTAATGCCCATAGCCGTCAGGTCGCTCTGCGCGATGTATTTGCCCGGCGCGAAAACGACCGCCTTCCTGCCCCGCTCCCGGTTGACCGCTGCGATGCGGTTTGCCCGTTCCTCGTTGAACATGGCGTCGTGGCTGTGCAGCCATTCGAGGTCGGGCCGGTAATGCAGGTAATAATCGGTCGCGCCGTCGCTGCGGAACAAGCCGTCCTCGTTCTGCGGTTCGAGATCGGCCGGGCCGGCGGAGACGCCCGACGCGGTATGCAGCAGCCACGCGGCCAGCGTCGGCCAGTCCGGCAGCGCCGCGCCGGTCAGCATGGCCTCGGCGTCCAGCGGTTCGCCCAGGGTGCAGAAGGCGAACGACCCGCCCAATCCTTCGCGCAAGGCGGCGTCCTTCGCCTTCGGGACGCCCGTTGCGACCCGCCGGACCCGTTCGGCGGTGATGCCATCGGCATAGTCCTCGCATTCCACGAGGATGAATCTGCGGTCGCCGCCGTCCGCCGCGTTGAGCGCCAGCACGGCATGGGCCGTCGTGCCGGAGCCGGCGAAGGAATCGAGGACGATGGAGTCTTCGTCCGTGGCGATCTGGACAATACGGTTGAGTAGCTTCGATGGCTTGGGAGTAACAAATACATCTTCGGCAGGTCCATGATCCATGATTTGGCTTAATTCTTGTTTCGCGTTCCGAGTGCTTCCTGCGTCCTTCCACGGCCATAATGTCTGTGGCACAACGCCTTCTCGAACCTCGGACAGAAATCTCTTTATTCCGGGTCTATTGTTTCCGTTTTGCCCCCACCAAATTCTATTGTCATTCTCATATTCGTGAAATTTCTCTTTACTTATTCTCCAATAACTTCCCGCAGGCGGCCCCGCGATGACTTTACCCGATGGTGTGGTAATAGAGTAGCGGCCTTCGTCATATGGATTCCTTGCGGCCAGATCGCTCAGCAGCCAAGGTCCTCGCGGATCGTTGTCCGGATTTTTGTAGCGACCTAGCATTTTTTCGGATCGTGGCAGGTAGTTTGGGCGCCACTTCTCAGCTTCGCGGGCATAAACAACTATAAAATCATGATCTTCACTGAAATGTTTAGCTGTATTCTTGGGGCTATCCATTTTGTGCCATACGACGGTGGTAATAAAGTTCTTCTCCCCGAAAATCTCATCCATCAGCATCCGCAGATGGTGCTGTTCGTTGTCGTCGATCGAGACGAAGATCGCGCCGTCGTCCGCCAGCAGTTCCTTCAGCAGGTGCAGGCGCGGCCACATCATGCACAGCCATTTGTCGTGGCGCTCCAGGTCCTCGCCGTCGACCGGGCCGTTCTCCTTCAGCCACGCCTTCATCAGCGGGCTGTTCACCCTGTCGTTATAGACCCAGCCCTCGTTGCCGGTGTTGTAGGGCGGGTCGATATAGATGCATTTCACCCGCCCGGCGTAGCGCGGCAGCAGGGCTTTCAGCGCGTGCAGGTTGTCGCCGTGAACGATGAGGTTGTCGTCCGCCCCGGCATCGGAACCGGTGCCCGCACCGGGGTCCGCCCCGCGGTCCGCCCCGGCCGGACGGCCCAGCGAGCGCGCGGCGTCCGGAACCAGCGGCCGGTAGGGCACCGTCAGATGGTGCGCGTAGATATGCTGCTTGCCCTTGAACTCCAGCGTCGGCATCGGCGCACCCTTCTCTGCATACCGGGATTATAGGCCGGGGCGGTTACGCTGCAATATGTTGTTGCCGGTTGCCCGCCCTCACACAACATATTGTGGATAATTCCGCGCCGGCGCACGATCCGGTACGCATTCCCGCCACGATATTCGGTTTTTGTTCCAAGCGCAAGCGTCGGGGCGATTCCGCGCGCGCCGGCCGCCGCCGGACTTCCTCGAGCAACGCCGCGGCCAGACGGACCGCGGCGTCGCGGTCGTGCGGGGCGGCTCCGGCGGCGGCCGGGCCGTAGCGGAACTGAACGGCATAGGGCGTATAGTCGATCGGCCCGTCGAAACGCGCCGCCTGCCCCGCCCGTCATTTCGACCGAAGCGCGCCCCCTTTCCGTCATTTCGACCTAGCGGAGCAGCCTGCTCTGAGCGAAGTCGAAGGGAGTGGAGAAATCCGGCCGGCGACGGGCGCCGGGCGAACGCCGGAGCCTGCGGCGTCGATGGAGCGCCCGCCGGGTTTCTCCACTCCGCCCCGGCCGGGGGCCGGGCCTCCGGTCGAAATGACGGGGGTGGGGGGCGGCGGTCGCGCGCCGCCGATTCGAGTGAAGCGCAACACCCACACGTCATTTCGACCGGAGCACACCCCCAACCGTCATTTCGGCCGGGCGCATACCCCCTTCCGTCATTTCGACCGAGCGGAGCAGCCTGCCCCTTCGGCTTCGCTCAGGGCGGGCTCTGAGCGAAGCCGAAGGGAGTGGAGAAATCCGGCCGGCGACGGGCGCCGGGCGGATGCCGGAGCCTGCGGCGTCGATGGAGCGCCCGCCGGGTTTCTCCGCTCTGCCCCGGCCCAAGGGCCGGGCCTCCGGTCGAAATGACGGGTGGGGGAGCGCCGGCGGCCGTTTCCGCCTTATCCGCGTTTCGCAGAGGACTCATCGGGGAAGGCCACGCCTTGAACAGCTTCTCGGCCGCCTGCTGCACATGAAAGCCGAATATCTCGTCGGCGAAAAACTCCGAATCACTCTGGAGCACCCGGCCTTCGCGCAGGGCGCGCGCCGGCACATGGTTGAGCGAGTCGCGCCGGTAGTCCGCCTCGTCCACGATGGCGGCCGTTATCCGCTGTTAAAGCGCCTCATCGACCTGCGCCATGACGCCGCCGCTCGGCCTTCCGCCTACAACCCGTTATGGCTGCCGTCGCAGAAAGGGCCGCTGCCGGTCTGCTTGCACTGGCACAGCCACGCCTCTTCGGTCTCTTCCTGCTTGAAAACCAGGGGCTTCATCCCGGTCGCCTTGTGGGCGCCGTCGCAGAAGGGCTGGTTCGCGCTCAGCCCGCAGGCGCACCAGGCATAGCTCTTGCCGGCCTCCAGTGTGACGTTCTTCGGTTCCCGCGCCGCGATCTGTCCCGCCATACCCAGTGCCCCCTCTTGCCGGCAGAATTGCTGTCGGCGGCACCGTAGCCAAAGCGGCCCCGCCGGGCAAGCCGCGAAATGTCTTTCCCATATATAACGATATGGGTAGTATGGGACGATGAAGACGACGCTGGACATCCACGATGAATTGCTGGCGCGGGCCAAGCGCCACGCCAAGGAAACGGGACGCCCGCTGCGCGCCGTGGTCGAGGAGGGGCTTCGCCGTGTGCTCGCGCGTCCGGTCCCGCGCAGCCGCTACAAGCTGCCCGATCTGAGAGCGGGAGACCCGGCCGCGCCCGATCCGCTGGAGCGCTTTTCCTGGCCCGAACTGCGCGAAACGATCTATGACGATCCGGGGGGCGATCCGGGCGCCCGGTGATCGCCGTCGACACCAATCTTCTGGTCTATGCGCACCGCCGCGAAGCGCGCCTGGGCGACGCCGCCCATACCGTTATGACCGAACTTGCCGAGGGCGACCGGGCCTGGGCCATTCCGTGGCCGTGCTGCTACGAGTTCCTGAGCGTGGTGACGAACCGCCGGATCTGGAAGGACGAAGCGACCGCGCCGGATCATGCGTGGCGCCAGTTCGAGGCCTGGGCGGCGTCGCCGTCGAACCGCATGATCGGCGAGACCGACGATTTCCCGGACATCCTGGAGCGATTCGTAAACCGGCCGCACGTCGTCGGCGGCGGCGTCCACGATGCCCGCATTGCAGCCATATGCGTTGCGCACGCCGTTGAGGCCTTGTTTACGCGCGGCCGCGATTTTTCGCTCTTCCCGGAACTGCTGACGCATGACCCCTTCGAAGCCGGGCGGCCGTTCCGCGACCATTGAACCGGCGGCCCCTTGAGAGAAAGACGGGTTGGGCGTAAGCAGCGGGCATGGCGGTCTACACCCAGGTGGCGGACGATGAGCTGGCGGCGTTTCTCGGCGCCTACGACATCGGCGCGCTCGTCTCCTACAAGGGCATCGCCGAAGGGGTGGAAAACTCCAACTATTTCCTCCAGACCGGGCGCGGCAGCTTCATCCTGACGCTGTACGAAAAGCGGGTCGATCCGGCCGACCTGCCCTTCTTTCTCGGCCTGATGGACCATCTGGCGGCGCGGGACATCGCCTGTCCGACGCCGATCCACGCCCGCGACGGCGCGGCGTTGCGCACGCTCTCCGGCCGGCCGGCCGCCGTCGTCTCCTTCCTTGCCGGCGTCTCGCCCCGCCGGGTCGATATCCGCCATTGCGCGCCGCTCGGCGGGGCGCTGGCCGGGATGCACCTGGCGGCGGACGGCTTCGCCATGGCCCGGCCGAACGCGCTCAGCCTCGCCGGCTGGCGGCCGCTGTTCGACCGCTGCGGCCCGCGCGCCCACGAGGTGCAGAACGGCCTGGCCGGCGAGATCGAGCAGGAACTGGAATTCCTGGAGGAAAACTGGCCGGCCGACCTGCCGACCGGCGTGATCCATGCCGACCTGTTCCCGGACAACGTGTTCTTTCTCGGCGACCGGGTCTCCGGCCTGATCGACTTCTACTTCGCCTGCAACGATTACTTCGCCTACGACCTGGCGATCTGCATCAACGCCTGGTGCTTCGAGAAGGACGGCAGCTTCAACGTCACCAAGGCGCGGCACATGCTGAACGCCTACCGCGCGGTGCGGCCCTTCTCGGCGGAGGAGCTGGCGGCGATTCCGGTGCTGCTGCGCGGCGGCGCGCTGCGCTTCCTGCTGACCCGGCTGCACGACTGGCTGTTCCACCCGGAAGGCGCGCTGGTGACGCCGCACAACCCGCTGGAATACCACCGCAAGCTGCGCTTCCATCGGGGCGTCAAACGGCCCGGGGAACTGGGGCTCGAGTGACGCGGTACAGCGAAGAAGGACCTTCCGGATGACGGAAACGACGGCCGGGACAGTAACCGGCGGGCGGGCCGATGCGCGGCTCGACCTCTATACCGACGGCGCGTGCAGCGGCAATCCGGGGCCGGGCGGCTGGGGCGTGTCGATCCGGCGCGGCGGCGCCGAAGACGAGACGCTGTGCGGCGGCGCGGCGGAGACGACCAACAACCGCATGGAGCTGCAGGCCGCCATCGAGGCGCTGAAGGCGGTGCCGGAGGGCGGCGCGGCGACCCTCCATACCGACAGCGTCTATGTCAGGGACGGCATCGCGCGCTGGATCGCGAAGTGGAAGGCCGGCGGCTGGCTGACCGCGGCGCGCAAGCCGGTCAAGAACCGCGACCTGTGGCAGGAACTGGACGCGCTGCACGGCGCGCGCCGCATCGACTGGCGCTGGGTCAAAGGCCATGCCGGCGACCCGGGCAACGAGCGCGCCGACGAACTCGCCCGGCAAGGCATGGCGCCGTTCCTGCCGGAGGACATGCGGCCAGGCGCGGCGCGGAACCCGGTCCGAAATCCCCCGGCCGGCATGCAGCGCATCGTCCCCATGCTGAACTATGCCGACGCGCCGGCGGCCATCGACTTTCTGGTGCGCGCCTTCGGCTTCCGGGAGCGCCGGGTCTACGCCATGAAGGACGGGCGGATCGGCCATGCCGAACTGGCATTGGGCAATGGCGGGGCGGGCGGCAATGTCGTGATGCTGGCCAGCGTGTTCCCGGAGATGGGCCAAACCGCGCCCAACCGGGCCGGCGGCCGGTACAGCCAGGTTTTCTGCTATGTCGACGACGTCGACGCGCACCACGCGCAGGCAAGGGCCGCAGGCGCGCGCATCGCGGCCGAACCGGAGGACCGGTTCTTCGGCGATCGCCACTACCGGGCCGAAGACCCGGAAGGCCATCGCTGGATCTTCGGCCAGCGCGTCCGGGACGTGTCCGAGGCGGAGATCCGGGCGACGATGGAGGGGATGTAGCGGCCGGCAGACCGGGCGGCGCAGCCCTGAATTTCGGGAGACATCGACAATGCCGGAACTGCAGAGCGCCTTCGGGCTGGTCGTTCTGTTCGCGCTGGCCTGGGCGGTCGGGGAGAAGCGGCGGCGCAGCGCCTGGCGGGTCGCGCTGGCTGGGATCGGCCTCCAGGTCGCGCTCGCGCTCCTCCTGCTCAAGGCGCCGCTGGTCGCCGATCTCGTGGCCTCGCTCGGCCATGTCGTGGCCGCGATGGAGCGGGCGACGCGCGCGGGCACCAGCATGGTTTTCGGCTATCTCGGCGGCGGGGCGCTGCCGTTCGCCGAATCCCGGCCCGGCGCGGCTTTCGTTCTCGCCTTTCAGGCGCTGCCCATCGTTATCGTGACCAGCACCCTGACGGCGCTGCTCACCCACTGGCGCATCCTGCCCTGGATCGTGAAGGCGATCGGCGCGGTGCTGGAGCGCGGCTTCCGCATCGGCGGCGCGGTCGGCCTGGGCAGCGCGGCCAACATCTTCGTCGGCATGGTCGAGGCGCCGCTCTTCGTCCGGCCCTATCTCAAGGATTTCAGCCGCGGCGAGCTGTTCGTCCTGATGACGGTCGGCATGGCGACGATCGCCGGCACCGTTTTCGTGCTCTATGCCGGCATTCTGGCGCCGGTCCTGCCCAACGCGGCCGGCCAGCTTCTGGTCGCCTCGGTAATCAGCGCGCCGGCCGCCATCGCCGTCGCGCTGCTCATGGTGCCCGCCGAAGGGCCGCCGCTGCGCAGCGGCCGGCTGCCGCCGCGCGAGACGGCGAGCGCGATGGACGCGCTGGTCGTCGGCGCGCGCCAGGGCCTTAATATGCTGTTCCTCATCGTCGCCCTGCTGATCGCGCTGGTCGCGCTGGTCCATCTGGCGAACGGGCTGCTCGGCCTGCTGCCGGATATCGCCGGCGAGGCCATCACTCTGCAAAGGGTCCTCGCCCTCGTTATGACGCCGCTCTGCTGGCTGATGGGGATTCCCTGGGCGGAGTGCTGGGACGCCGCCCAGCTCATGGCGACCAAGGTCGTGCTCAACGAACTGGTCGCCTACCTCGATCTGGCCCGGCTGCCCGAAGGCGCGCTGGGCGAGCGCAGCCGGCTGATCCTGGTCTACGCCATGTGCGGCTTCGCCAATTTCGGCGGGCTCGGGATCATGGTCGGCGGCCTGACCGTGCTGATGCCCGAGCGGCGCAACGAGATCCTGGCGCTGTCCTGGAAGAGCCTCGCCGCCGGCGTGCTGGCGACCAGCGCCACCGGCTGCGTGATCGGGATTCTCGGTTAGCGCCGTTTGCGTCCGGCCGGGGCCTTGCGCAAGCCTTCCGACGGCCTGTCTCTCCGCGGCCACGGCGCCGCCCTGATTCTGGTCTGCGCGGGCGTCTGGCTCCACGCCGCCGACAGCCTGCTCGTCGCCACCATGCTGCCGGCGCTGGTCGCGGAGATCGGCGGCGAAGCGCTGATCGGCTGGACCGTCTCGCTGTACGAGATCGGCACGATACTGACCGGCGCCGCGAGCGGTTTGCTGGCGGCCCGGTACGGCGTGCGCCTGCCGATGGCCATCGCCGCCGCCGCGTTTGCCGCCGGTTGCGCGATCAGCGCCCTGGCGCCGTCCATGTGGGTGGTTCTGGCGGGGCGTCTGCTGCAGGGACTCGGCGGCGGCGGCCTGATGGCGCTTGCCTTCGTCGCGACGAGCGTCCTGTTTCCCAGGCCGCTGATTCCCCGGGCCATCGCGGCGGTTTCGGCGCTCTGGGGAGTGTCCGCCTTTCTCGGCCCGCTGATCGGCGGCCTGTTCGTCGCGTATGCGGACTGGCGCGGCGGGTTCTGGTTCTTTGCGGCGCAGGCGGTTGCGCTGTCGCTCTGGATCGGCTTCGGCGGCAACCTCGGCTTGGGCCTCGGCCGGCAGCCGCTGCCGGACCCGGCGCGAAGCACCGTATTCTCGTCGCGGCTGCTGCTGCTGGCCGCCGGTGTGGTGCTGATCGCCTATGGCGGTGTCGAAGTCGGCCCGCTGCGCACCGCCTCGTGCGTGCTGGCCGGCATCGCCGCCATCGTCGCCTTTCTGGTCCTGGACGCGCGCGGCGGCGGGAGCCGGCTGCTCCCGCGCCGGTCCTTCGATCCGGCCGCGCCGGTCGGATCGGGCCTGGTCACGATCTTCTGCCTGGCCATCGCGACGATCGGGGTGACAGCCTATGGGCCGCTCTTCATCGTCCTGCTGCACGGCGCCTCGGCGCTGGTTGCGGGCTATATCGTGGCCTGCGCGTCCATCGGATGGACGATCGCCGCGCTCCTCGTCGCGACCTCGGCGGAGCGGCGCGACCGGACGCTGATCGGCGCGGGAATGCTGGTCGTGGCGGCAAGCATACCCGGCTTCCTCTACAGCGTACCCAACGGCCCGGTCTGGCTGATTGCGGCGTTCTCCGCCCTGCAGGGGGGCGGGTTCGGCATGGCCTGGGCCTTCGTGCTGCGCCGGATGACGGCTCTGGCGCCGGCGGACGATACCGAGCGGGTCGCCGGCGCCCTGCCGACCGTTCAACGGCTGGGCTACGCGGTCGGCGCCGCCTATGTCGGCATCGTCGCCAACGCCGCCGGGTTCGCCGAGGGGGCGGACGGGGCGGACAGGGCCGGCACCGCCGAAGCGGCAAGGGCGGTCTTTGCCGCCGCCATTCCGTTTGCCGTAATCGGCCTGGCCGCGACGGCCCGGTTCGTCTTTCCCGGGGCCGCAGCCCGCAGTTCCGGCAGGAAATACGACGCGGACGGATGACGGCCTTCCGGTCGCCGGTTGCCAGCCGAGCGCCGATGGTGCAAAGCTTCCGGGGCAACGCATTTTCGGGAGGAACACAATGATCCGCTTGCACACCTTCTGCGCCGCAGCGCTCGCCGCCGGCCTGGCCGCCGGATTCGGCGCCGGCCCGGCGAGCGCCGAGAAGATGACCTACCTGTTCCCGGCGCCGCCGATCCTGCCCTCTTTCGGGCCGCTCCAGCTCGCCAAGCAGCGCGGCTATTTCAAGGCGGCCGGTCTGGAGGTCGCCTTCGCCACGGCCAAGGGCGGCGTCGACGTCGCCAAGCAGGTCGGCGTCGGCAACGCCGAGATGGGCGGCGGCCTGGCCGACAGCCCGATCATCGTGCGCGCCCAGGGCATCCCGGTGCGCTCGGTCGTCGCCTTCGGCGGCCGCGGCTTCATGCAGCTCGTCGTGCGCGAGGACTCCGGCATCACGACGCCGGCGGGCCTGAAGGGCAAGAATGTCTCCGTCATGTCGTACCAGGACACGACCTATTACGCCCTGCGCGGCATGCTGGCGGCGGCCGGCCTCAAGGTGCAGGACATCAACGCGATGGCGGTCGGCCCCCGCGCCGTGCCGGGCATGGTGATCCAGGGCAAGGCGGTGGGCTGCGCGTGCGTGCCGGACTGGATCCCGCCGATTCAGGCCGCCAAGATCAAGATCAGGATCATCAAGTCCGAAGACTATTTCCCGCACATGGCCCAGGCCTCGCTGGCGTCGGACAAGTTGATCGCGGCGAATCCGGCGCTGATCGGGAAGTTCGTCGGCGCCGTGCTCAAGGGCATGAAGGACGTCATGGACGACCCGGCCGGCGCGGCGAAGGATTTCGCCAAGGCGGCGCCCATGTGGAAGGGCAAGGAAGGCTATGTTACGGCGGTGTTCAAATACTTCGCCGAGCTTGTCTATCCCGGCCAGAAGGTGCTCGGAGAGATCGACGCGAAACGGCTGGCCAAGCTGCAGGAGTTTTACGTCGCGCAGGGCATCGTGCGGAAGAAAGTGCCGCTCGACGAGCTCTACACGAACCGGTTCGTGACCGGGAAATAGCGCTGCGGGGATAGCACCGGGCCGGGCGTACCGGTTGGGCCGGTTCGGCTCCCGCCCGGCCCCTGCCCGGTTGCCCCGCCGGCGGCGGTCACAGGAGTTCCGCCGCCAGCCAGAGCCAGAACGGCAGGGTCGCGACGCTTGCCGCGGTCTGGGCTGCGACCATGGCCGCCGTTGTCTTCGCGTCGCCGCGCAGTTGCCGGGCGAGGGCATGGGCCGATACCGGGCAGGGCGCCGCGGCGTAGACCAGCAGGGCGGTGGCGTAGGTGCCGCCGACGTTCAGCATCTCCAGCGCGATCAGGACGAAGCCGGGCAACAGCAACAGCTTGACCGCGACGGCGGCCGCCACCGCGCGCCGGCCGGCCGGCGCGGCGCCGAAAGCCAGGCCCGCGCCTGCCGCCAGCAGCCCGAGCGGCAACGCCGCCCGGCCCAGATCCTGCAGGATGTCTTCGGCCGGGCCGGGGATTCCGGTGTCGGCGACGTTGATCGCGAGACCCAGCGCAATGGCGATCATGATCGGGTTGAGAAAGGTCTCGCGCACGATCGGCCCCGCGGCGCTTGCCGCAGCGCCCGTGCCGCGCGTACGCACCAGCGCGACCGCACCGATCAGCCCGGTGAGCGGTACGAAGGCGGCCAGAGAAAGCGCAAAGGCGGGCAGGCCGACATCGTCGAACAGGGCGGCGACGATCGCCAGCGCCGGATAGACGTTGCCGCGCAGGCCGCACTGCACCAGCGCGCCGTAGGCGCCCGGCTTCGGCGTCACGGCCCGGCGGACCGCATGCATCGACGCGGCGGCGGCCAGCACGCCCGCGGCGGCCGCAACCGCGGCGTCCAGAACCGGCAGACCGTCCAGGTTCGCCCCCGCCAGGCCGTGCACCAGCAGACAGGGCAGCAGGATGAAATAGGTCAGCCGGTCGAGCCCGGACCAGAAGGCTTCGGGCGCGAATGCCGCCCGGCGCAGCGTCCAGCCGAGCAGCATCAGCACGACGACCGGGGCGATCGCGACGACGATATCGGGCAAGGGGCTGCTCCGCCGCCGCGTCGTCAGGCCGGCAGGTCCGGCGCCGGACCTGCCGGCCGTGCGGCATCCCGTTGTGTATCCCGGGGCGTATCCCGGGGCGTATCCCGGGGCGTATCCCGGGGCGCATTCCGGGGCGCATTCCGGGGCGCATCCCGGAGCGCATCCAGCGCCCCCTGGAGAATCCAGGCCGCCGCCGCCTTGTCGACCACTTCGGCGCGGCGCTTGCGCGTCATGTCCGCCTCACCGATCAACAGCCGCTCGACGGCCGCGGTCGACAGCCGCTCGTCCCAGAAGACGTAGGGCAGCGCGATTCGCCCGTCCAGATTGCGCGCGAACTGCCGGACCGACTGGCAGCGCCGTCCTTCGGCGCCGTCCATGTTGACCGGCAGGCCGTAGACCAGGGCGGCGGCGCCGCGGCCGGCGATCTGCGCCGCAATGGCCGCAGCGTCGGCGGTGAATTTCCTGCGGTGCACAGTGACCAGCGGCGAGGCGATGGTGCGGGTGCGGTCGGAAATGGCGAGGCCGACGGTTTTCGCGCCGACATCCAGGCCCATCGCCGGCGCATCGGGCGGCAGGCGTTCCGGCAGGTCGAGAAGATCGATTTCCGGCATGGCTCGGGCGGGCGGCGGCTGGAAGCGGCAGGCCCGATTCTAGCCCGGAGGCGCCGCCCCTGTCATGGGCCATTCTCATGGGCCGTTGTCACGGGCCGTTGTCATGGTCTGCGCGCCGCAGGCCGGTGCGCCGGAACCGGAAGGGCTTTGCCGGATTCAGTCGGCCGGCGATTTCCGCGTCGCGTCCACGGTCAGGCGCAGATTGTCCATCAGGACGCCCCACTTGAACCGTCCGAGCGCCTCGACCATGCCGGACTGGGCCTGTTTCCACAGCGGCAGGGCGGCCTCCAGCGCCTCCAGCCCCTTCCCGGTCGCGCTGACCAGGCGGGCGCGCCGGTCGTCCCCCGGCGCCACCTGCACCAGTCCGGCGCGCTCCAGCGGCTGCAGGTTGCGGGTCAGCGTCGTGCGGTCCATGACCAGCGTTTCGGCCAACCGGCTCATCGGAATGGGGCCCTTGGAGGCCGCTGCAGCCAGCACCGGCAACTGGGTGATCTTCAGGCCGATGGGCTCCAACACCTGCTCGTAATGCTGGGTCACCACCCGCGTCGCCTGGCGCAGGTTCTGGCAGGTGCAGCTGGAAAGCAGTTCCAGCCCCGTCCGGTCACCGGATCCATCCGGCATGAAGGCCTCCATCGGATTCTGATCGTGCAGTGCGATAGATATATATTGCAATGCACTAAATTAAAGGGGGTTTCGCAGGCCGCTATGCGCCGGCGGGCGGCCCGTTGCCGGGGCTCTGCCGCCGCTCCGGTCCCGGTCCCCGACCGTCCCGGCGCCCGTCTGCCGGCGTGTCCGCAGGCAGGCGGGCCGCCCGAACGGTCAGCCCATCGCCTTGATGCGGGCGTTCAGCCGGCCGATGCGCCGCGCGGCGGTGTTGCGGTGCAAAACGCCCTTGGTCACGCCGCGCATGATTTCGGGCTGGGCGGATTTGAGCGCGTCGCGCGCGGCGTCCCGGTCGCCGGCGGCAATCGCCAGTTCGACCTGCTTGAGGAAGCTGCGCACCCGGCTGCGCCGGGCGATGTTGATCTGCGTCCTTGCGCCGTTGCGGCGGATGCGCTTCCTGGCCGATTTGTGATGGGCCATCGTGTCTCTTCGCTGCGGTGTACGGTCGGCGTGGAACGCGCGCCGGCCGGAAGCGGCGGCGCGCAGGATGGGCGGTATAAAGGCCGCGCCGCCGAAAGGTCAAGGCGGGGAGCCCGTTCCCAATGGCCGCATCCCGCCCCCGCGCGGCAGCCCGAGCGCCGGGATTTGCGGCAACCGTTCGCCCGGCCGGTACAGTCGGGCCGGGCGCACACCGCGCGGCCGCAGCGGCCCTGCCCGGAGCGGCGGTACAAAAACAGTTATTTTTTAGAGGCTTAGTATTGACGCCGCCGTTCCGATTTGGCAGTCTTTCGCGCCGGTCGGGAACGGCGCCCGGGCTGTGGCCGATCTGTTTCGCGACCGTTCCGGAAATCCGCCGCCGCGATTGGGAGCATCCGCACTTGCCATGACGAAGTCGGAACTGATCGCACGGTTGGCCGAACGGCATCCGGATCTGAAGTCGAAAGTCTTCGAACGCATCGTCTCGACGGTCTTCGACGAGATCGCCGACGCGCTGGAGCGCGGCGACCGCGTGGAATTGCGCGGCTTCGGCGCGTTTTCGGTCAAGGAGCGGGCGCCGCGCACCGGGCGCAATCCGCGCACCGGCGCCACCGTCCAGGTCGCGCGCAAGCGTGTGCCTTATTTCAAGACCGGCAAGGAACTGCGCGAACGGCTGAACCCCGAGCGGACGGGCTGAACCGGCGGCGGGCCGGAGCGTGCCGGCAGCGGGCCACCGGCGCGGCGCCGCGCCCCGGCCTTGCGGGAGCAGCCTTGCAGGAGCACCGGCATGAAACTCATCGGCTGGATCGTCATCGCCGCAGTCGGGATCGCCTTCGTCGCCTTCGCGACGCACAACTACCATGGCGCGCAGGTGAACCTGTGGCCGGCGCCGCTGGAACTGTCGCTGCCGGTCTACGGAATCGTCTTCGCCGGCATCGCACTCGGCTTTCTCGGCGGCGCGCTGGTCGCCTGGCTGGCCGGCGGGAAGGGCCGGCGCAGGTCGCGCGAATTCCGGCGCACCGTCCGGACACTGGAACGGAAACTGGAGCGCCGCGACGAGGCCGGCGGCGGCCTGCCGGCCGTCCGCGCGGGCTGAGCGCGTTGCGCGATTGCGCACGCGAACCGCAGGCTTCAGGACTGGGCTTCGAGACCGGGCTTCGAGCCTCGGCGCAGCGGCGCAATCCGGCGGGAAACACAGTGAGGGGCCATGAGTTGGCTGGATAACATTCGTCCGAAAATACGCGCCCTGGTCACGCGCGACGTGCCGGAAAATCTCTGGGTCAAGTGTCCGGCCTGCGATCAGATGATCTTCCACCGCGAGCTGGACGCGAACCTCAAGGTTTGCCCCCATTGCGGCCACCATATGCGCATCGCGGCCCGCGACCGGCTGGCCGCCCTGTTCGACGACGGCGCGTTCCAGGAGATCGAGCCGCCGAAGGCGGTCGTCGACCCGCTGAAATTCCGCGACCGCAAGCGCTATACCGAGCGGCTGCGCGACGCCCAGGCGGCGGCCGGCGCGCGGGAGTCCGGCGGCGATGCGGCGATCGTCGCCCACGGCACGATGGGCGGGATGAAGGTCGTCGTCGCGGCCTTCGATTTCTCCTTCATGGGCGGTTCGATGGGCATTGCGGTCGGCGAGGCTTTCGTTGCGGCCGCCCGCCTCGCCGTCCTGCAGCAGGCGCCGCTGATCGCCGTTCCGGCCTCCGGCGGCGCGCGGATGCAGGAAGGCATCCTCTCGCTGATGCAGATGCCGCGCACCGTCGTTGCGGTGCAGGAGGTGCGCGAGGCGCGCCTGCCCTTCATCTCCCTGATGACGGACCCGACGACCGGCGGCGTTTCCGCCTCTTTCGCCATGCTGGGCGACATCGCGATCGCCGAGCCCGGCGCAACGATCGGTTTTGCGGGCAAGCGCGTGATCGAGGACACGATCCGCGAGAAGCTGCCGGAAGGGTTCCAGAGCGCGGAATATCTCCACGAGCACGGCATGGTGGACATGGTCGTGCCGCGCCAGGACATGCGCGAGACACTGATCCGCACCCTGCGCCACCTGCTCCGGCCCAGCCCGCCGGCCGATGTCGTGCCGCTGAAACCCGCCCCCCGGATCGCCGCTCCGAAAGCGGCGAAGCCGGCGCCGGCCGGACCAATGGCCGGATCCGGGGCCGAATCCGGGGCCGAACCCGCGGCCGGCCCCGCGACCGGCAAGACCGCGACCGGCAAGACCGGGGCCGGCAAGACCGGGGCCGGGGCGCCGGCCGGGAAGGCGGACGCTCCCGCGGCGGCGCCCGAAGCGGAAGAATCCGGCGGAAAAGCCGGAGACTGACCGCACCCCTTGTCCGCCGCAACCGTCGACCGGCTGCTGGAGCGGTTTACCGCGCTCCACCCGCGCGTCATCGACCTGTCGCTCGGCCGGATCGAGGCGCTGCTGGCCAAACTCGGCCGGCCGCAGGACCGGCTGCCGCCCGTCATCCACGTCTCGGGGACGAACGGCAAGGGGTCCGTCCTCGCCTTCTGCCGCGCCGCTTTCGAGGCGGCCGGCCTCTCGGTCCACCAGTATGTCTCGCCGCATCTGGTGCGTTTCAACGAACGGATCGTGCTGAACGGCCGGCCGGTCGGCGACGCGGCGCTGGTCGATATCCTGGAAGCCGCCGACCGGGCCAACGGCGGCGCGCCGATCACCTTTTTCGAGATCACGACCGCCGCCGCCTTCAAGGCTTTCGCCGAAATCCCGGCGGACCTGCTGCTGCTCGAGACCGGGCTCGGCGGGCGGCTGGACGCGACCAACGTCGTCGCGCGGCCGGCCGCAACCGGCATCGTCTCCGTCGGCCTCGACCACCGGGGCTATCTGGGCGACACCGTCGAGGCGATTGCGGCGGAAAAGGCCGGCATCCTGCGCGCCGGCGTTCCGGCCGTCATCGGCGGCCTGCCGCCCGCGGCGCTGGGCGTCGTCGAACGCGCTGCCGGGGCGGCGGGAGCGCCGCTGCTGAAACACGGCGAGACATGGCGCTTTGGGGCCGCCGATCCCGGCGAAGGAACCTGGCGCTATGCGGGTCCGGGCCGGGAATGCCGCCTGCCGGTTCCGGCGCTGCCCGGCGGCCATCAGACCGCGAACGCCGCTTTCGCCGTCGCCCTCGCCGATGCCGCCGGTCTGGCGCGGCTTGAGGACCGGCGCTGGGCGCAGGCCATGCAGGCGGTCGCCTGGCCGGGCCGGCTTCAGCGCCTCGGGGGCGGGGCGCTCACCGCCCGGCTCCGGCCCGGCCAGGAACTCTGGCTGGACGGCGCGCACAATCCGCCCGCCGCGCGGGCGCTCGCCGATTGGGTGGAGGCGCAGGCGCGCCCGGTCCACGCCATTCTCGGCCTGCTGGAAACCAAGGACCCCGGCGGCGTGTTGGAGGCGCTGGCCCCGGCCTGCGCGGCGCTGACCGCCGTCCCGGTGCCCGGCCACAAATGCCATCCGGCGGACTGGCTGGCGGCTCAGGCGCGTATGCGCGGCGCGCCCGAAGCGGCGGCGGCGCGGGATCTGGAACACGCGCTCGACCATGCGGCGGCGCGCGCCGGCGACGGCGACAATATCCTGATCTGCGGGTCGCTCTACCTGATCGGGCAGGCGCTGGCGCTGTCGGAAACGTAGAGGCGGGTCAGGCGCCGCCGTCGAGGACCGAGTCCACCCATTCGTAGAGCTTGCTCTTCGGCAGGGCGCCGACCTTGGTGGCCGCCAGTTCGCCGTCCTTGAACAGCATCAGGGTGGGGATGCCGCGCACATTGTAGCGCTGCGGGATCGACGGGTTCTCGTCGATGTTCAGCTTGGCGATCGAAATCCGGCCGTCCTTGTCCGCGGCCATGTCTTCCAGCGCCGGCGCGATCTGCTTGCAGGGCCCGCACCATTCCGCCCAGAAATCCACCAGGACCGGCGTGGACGACTGCAGGACATCGGCGTCGAAAGACGAATCGGTCACGTTGTTCAAGGCCATGCTTATCCTGTCCCTTTCCCCGGCGGCCGGCGCTTTCGCGGCCCGGCTTCCGTCCTATAGCGCAGACCCCGGATCGGGATCCGGGGCGTGCCTACGATCTAGCGGTGGGCCGCCGGCCGGTCAAGCGGCCGCGCCCTGTCCCGCTACACCCGTCCGGGCGCGTCCGGCGCATGGGGATCGAGCAGCGAATCGTCGAGCGCCATGAGCCGCGGGGCGGCGGTCCAGAGCAGGAAGCAGTCCACCCGGTGCGCCGGATAGAGGCGGCGCAGCAGGGCCCGGTAGGCGGCCATCTGGCGCAGATAGACCGGCGGGGTCGCCGCGGCGTCGGCGGGCGGCGGGCGGTTGGTCTTGTAGTCGACGACGGATACCGTCTGCGCGCCGATGGCGAGCCGGTCGATCTGGCCGGAGATCGCCGTTCCGCCGACCGCGCCGGCGACCGGCGCTTCGGCCATCGAACCGGGGCCGAACAGCGGCCTTGCCGCCGGAAGGTCGAGCACGGCGCGGATTTCGGCGGCGATTTCGCGCTGTTCGTCTTCCGTCAGGCCGTGGCCGGGACGGGCGAGATAGTGCATCGCCGCCCGGTCGCGCCGGTCTTCCGGCAGGTCGGGAAGGTATTGCAGCAGGCGGTGGATCAGGGCGCCGCGCCGGTACCGGTCCGCACCGGCGTCGAACGGGCCGAAGACCGGCGGTTCGTCCTCCGCCGGGCGCGACGGGGCGAGCGGCCGGGGCGGCTGCGCCTCAGGCGGCGGCGGGGCGAGCAGCGCCGGCAATGCCGCCAAATCGTGCGCCGGGCCGGCCTCCGCCGGCGCAGCAACTTCCGGCCGGGCGGGCGGCGCGGCAACCTCCGGTGCGGCAGGCGGCGCGAGGCCGCCGTAGCGCAGGACCGGCTCCTCGAACCCTTCGAGGGAAACTTCGACGGCGCCGTCCAGCGCGCCCAGGCCGCGCCCGACCAGCGTGTGCCAGCAATCGTCGTCGATCTTTCGCGGGCCGCGGCAGCCGCAGACGACCAGGGCGTCCTGCGCCCGGGTCATGGCGACGTAGAGCAGCCGGTTGTATTCCTCCCGCCGGGCCTCTTTGGCATCGTCTTTGAAACCCATCGTCCGGATGTCCGCGTCCGCGTCGGACGGCGCGATCAGCGGCAGGCGGCCGGCCGGACCCGCGCCCCCCCCGTCGACGGCCTCGGGCCAAAGCAGCCTGTCGGCCGTTTTCGGCACGCGGACCGTGTCGGGCAGGATGACGATCGGCGCCTGGAGCCCCTTGGCGCCGTGGACCGTCATGATCCGCACCGCGTCCGGGACGCTTTCCATGTCCCGCCTTGTCTCGACCTCGCGCCGGCGCAGCCAGTGCAGGAAGCCCTGCAGCGACGGCGGATGGTCCCGCTGGTAATCGAGCGCCAGGTTGAGCAGCTCCTCCAGCGGCTCGACGGCGTCGGGGCCGAGCCGGCCCCAGAAGCGCTCGCGTCCGGTCGGCGGCGCGGCGCCGGTCAGGATCGCCTTGAACAGTTCGTAAGGCGGCGTGTAGTCGACGGCCGCCAGCAGCCCGGACAGCCGTTCGGCCGCCGCCTTCGATTCCGCATCGGCCGCGGCCCGGAGCCGCGACCACAGGCTGGCCCGGCCGCGCCCGTGGGCGAGTTCGAACAGCCGGTTGTCGTCGAATCCGAACAGCGGGCCTTTCAAAACCGCCGCCAGGGTCAGGTCGTCCTCCGGCAGCAGCAGGAAGTCGGCCGCCGCCAGCGCGTCCATGACCGCCAGCTGCTCGGTCAGCACCATGCGGTCCGTCCCGGCAACCTCCACGCCGGCGTCCTTCAGCGCGCGGATCGTCGCCTCGACCAGGGCGTCGCGCCGGCGCACCAGGATCATGATATCGCCGGCGCGCGGCGCGCGCTGCACCGGTTCGTTGCCCGAGCGGTCCCAGACGAAGCCGGCCGATCCGTCGAGCCAGGCGCGCACCTGACTGGCGATCCGGCGCGCCAGTTCCTCGGTCGGCGAAGCCGCGCCGGCGTCGATGTCCGGCAGCGTCCAGGGTCCGGGTTCGGCCGCCTCCGCCGGAGCGACGACCGGCCACAGTTCGACCATCCCGCCCTGGCCCAGCCGCGAGGCGGTGTGGTGCAGCGGCGCGCCGGTCCCGACCACGCCGTCGCGCGCCGGCCCTGCGGCGAAGCTGCTGTCCACGGCGTCCAGCACCTGCTGGACGGAGCGGAAAGAGACCTCGAGATCGACCGGCGACCAGGTCTCGTTGGCGGCCTGCACCCGCTCGCGGAAATTCTCGCGGACCTGGCCGAACACGACCGGATCGGCGCCCTGGAAGCTGAAGATCGACTGCTTGACGTCGCCGACGGCGAACACGGTGCGCGGCGGCAGCGGCAGGCCGTCTTCGGCCGGCGTGCGCTCGGCCCCGGCGCCGGCGAAAAACTCCCGCGCGATCGCCTCTACCAGGCGCCATTGCTGCGGGCTGGTGTCCTGCGCCTCGTCGACCAGGATATGGTCGATGCCGCCGTCCAGCTTGTAGAGCACCCATTCGGTCGCCGCCTTGCGGGTGAGCAGGTCCTCGGCCATCAGGATCAGGTCGTCGAAATCCAGAACCGCGCGCCGCCGCTTCTCGGCCTCGTAACCCTGATGCACCGCCGCGCCGAGCCGGGCCAGCGCCGCGCTCCGCTGTACGACCGCCAGCGCCTTCTTGCGGTCGTACAGGGCGGCGAGCCGGTCTGCCTCCTGCCCCATAATGCCGGGCAGGTCGGGCAGCGCCGTGGCCGCTTTCTTCGTCGCCAGGCTGGCGAAGGGCTGCCGGTCCGCCTTCAGGAACGCCCCGGCATAGCCGTCGAGTCCTTCTGCCCGCGCCGCGTCTCCAGCGGCCAGCCAACCGGCGATCTTCGCCGCCTTTGCGGCGTCCGCCGCGCTGCCGCTCTCCAGCGCGGCGACGGCCTGTTTGAGCGCGGCGCGGTCGAACCGCCCTTCGGCGCAGGCTTCGGCGTCGAGCGCCGCCTGGCTTGCGCCGGTGTCGAAGCCGGCATCGCCGTACAGGCGGCGGACGGCTTTCGAAACCGCCGCTTCGTCCCTCAGCAGGTTGCGCAGCCGGCCGCGCGCGCCCAGGAACGCGCCGAGCAGGGCGGTCAGGTCGTCCGGCCCGCCGAGCGGCGTGAGCAGCGCCAGCTCTTCGGAATACGGGCCGCGGCCGGGTTCGGCGGCGGCCAGCACCCGGTTGCGCACGCCGTCCAGCAGGGCGCGCCGGTCGCCCTCCTCGATGACCCGGAAGTGGGGCGGCACGCCGGCCTCGAGCGGGAAGCGCTTGAGCAGGGCCTGGCAGAAGGCGTGGATCGTCTGGATGCGCATGCCGCCCGGCGCGTCGAGGCAGGTCGCGAACAGGGTGCGGGCGCGGGCGGTTTCCGCCTTTCCCGGCCGCCGGCCGATCGTTTCCCTCAGGTCCTCGCGCAGCGCCTTGTCGTCCATCAGCGCCCACCGGCCGAGCCGGGCGGCGATCCGGTGGGTCATCTCCGCCGCGGCGGCCTTGGTGAAGGTGAGGCACAGGATGCGCGCCGGGGCGGCGCCGTTGAGCAGCAGCCGCAGGACGCGCCGGGTCAGCACATGGGTCTTGCCCGTGCCGGCGCTGGCGCCGACCCAGGAGGAGACATCCGGTTTCGACGCCCTGCCCTGGGCAAGCGAAGCGGCCCGTCCGGGATCGGCCGGCGGCCCTGGGGCGCGGCCGGAGGCGCGGGCAGGGGCGCGGGCGCGGGCGCGGCGGGCGCCGGTCACGACTCCGACTCCGCCAGCGCCCATTCCCGGATGCGCGCCAGATGCGCGTAATCGTTGTAGGCCAGGGCATACGCGCCGGCGGGCCGGGCGGCATAGGCCTTGGCGGGATCGTCGTAGGCCGCGACCAGGCGGGCCAGCCCCGTTTCCGCAGCGTCGATCAGGGCCGCGGCCGGCGCCTCCCTGCCGGCGGCCGGCCTGGCGTCCAGCGGCGTCCGGCCGCCGCTGACCTGCCAGTAGGTCAATTCGGCAGCATCGGCCGCCGGCAGACCGGCGAACCCGCCGCGCCGCAGCATCAGCCCTTCCAGCGCCAGCTGCGGATTGAAGCCGCTGGCGACGTCTTTGACCTTCGGCAGGCTGCCGGTCTTGTAATCGAGGATTTCGGCGCTGCCGTCGCGTTTCAGGTCGATGCGGTCGGCCTTCCCCGTCAGGGTGAACGGCTCGCCCGGCGCCGCAATTTCGATTTGGCCGCCGACCTCGACATGGGAGCTCCGGATCGCCGCGCGCCGGCCCGCCTCCCTGGCGACGAAGGCTTCGGCCGCCCGTTCGAAGCGCGGCCACCAGAGCGCCGCGACGCCGGGCGCGTGGGCGAGGTCCATGAACCGCGCGCGGCCCAGCGCCAGCAGCTTGGGCAGCGCGTCGGGCGGCAGCGGCCCGGCCGGATTGTCCCGGACGAACGCCTCGAACACGTCGTGCAGAACGATGCCCCGGTCCAGCGCGCCGGGATCGGCGTCTATGTCGTCGAGCGGCGCGAGGCGCAGGATATGGCGGGCGTAGATGGTGTAGGGATCGCGCAGCCAGCGTTCGATCTGGGTGACCGACAGCCGGCGCGGGCGGGCGGCGGCCGGCGGGCGCGGCTGCGGCCGGGCGCAGCTTTCGACCCGCGCCGGCCGGTCGAGCTGCCGCGCCAGCGCAAGCAAGGCGCCGTCCCGGTTGCGGATGTCTCCGAGCGCCTGCGCGTCGAGCGCGCCTTCGAGCACCGTATCGAGCCGTTGCAGCCAGCGCGACGCGACCGCCGGGCTGCCGCCGACCTTTTCGCTGCGCGTGACGAGGACTTCCGGCGCGCAGAAGGCCTGGGCGAAATCGTGCGCCGACAGGCCGGTCCGGCGCTCCGGCGAGGGCAGGCCGAACCGCTGGCGCATCGGCCGGCTCATCCACGGGTCGACCGGCGCTTCGGGCGGCCAGGCGCCTTCGTTCAGTCCGCCCAGGATGGTCAGGTCGGCATGGTGCAGCCGGGCCTCGAGCGGGCCCTGGATGGCGAGCCGGGGATGGGCGCCGTAGCGCGGCCGCACGACCCGGCCGAGCATCAGCGTGGCGAGCAGCGCGGCCCGGTCGTGCAGCGCGTCCGGGGCCACCGCGGCGCCCGCATCGGCCAGTTCGTCGATGAAGCCGGCCAGCGCCTCGCCCGCCTCGCCGGCCCACAGGCGGCGGCCGGCCGGATCGTCCGGCGCCGCCGCCAGCGCCCCCGCGGCGCTGCACAGCGCGCGCAGGTAGTCCGGCATGGCGCGCGGCCGATCGGCCAGCAGCGGCGCCAGTAGTCCGTCGAGCCGGTCGACCAGATCGGCGGCGAGATCGCAGACCGCCGCGCCCGGCCCGAACCGGTCGTCCCGCGCGGCGGCGAGCCGGCGGCGCAAGCCGTCGATCCCGGCGCCGGGCCGCGGCCCGCGCAGCGCGGCGCGTTCGAGGGCGCGGGCCTGCCGCCGCGTGTCCGCAGACGGTTGCCCGGCGGCGCACAGCGGATGCTTGAGCAGGGCGAGCAGGCCGGTCGGCGCAAGCCCGTCTTCGACCGCGCGGGCGAGCAGCAGCAGGAAGGAGGCCGGCGGCGCGGCGGCAAGCGGCACGCCCGCCGAATCGTCCAGGATCGCGCCCCAGCGCTGCATTTCGGCAGCGACCCGCCGGCCGAGGTCGCGGTCCGGCGTGACCAGGGTGGCGGTCTTGCCCGGCGTATCGAGGGTCCGGCGGAAGGCCAGCGCAATGACCCGCGCCTCTTCGCCCGGATCGCGGCAGACGATGCGGCCGAGGTCCGGGCCGAGCGCCGCGGCCAGCGTATCGCCGTCGAGCGGCCGGCGCGCCCAGGCCTCCGTCGTCCCGGCCGGCCGCAGGGCCTCGGCGATCAGGCGCGCGCGCTCATGCGGCGCCTCGCGCAGGGCGGCGCCGTCCGGGTCTGCCGGCTCCGGCCAGTCCCGGACGTCCTGCCGCCGGATGCCGAGACGTTGCAGCAGCCGGGCGAGGCCGAACTGCGGATGGCTCTCGTCGGCCTCGACCGCCGACCAGCTGTCCTCGTCGAGATGGCGGTCCAGTCCCGGCAGGACGACCTGGCCGTCCGGCAGCGCCGCGACCGTCGCCAGCAGGTCCGCCGTCGCCGGGATGCTGCCGGTCGAGCCCGCGGCGATCGCCGGGCGGTCCGGCGGGGCCTCGGCCCAGCGCCGCCCCAGCCGCTCCAGCAGGAGGTTGCGCCGCGCCGCCGGGTCCATCGCGCCGTTCTCTTCCAGAACCGCCGGCCAGGCCTCGGTGACGATCTTCAGAAAATCGAGCGACTCCTGCCAGTGGACCGATAGTTCTTCGGGCGCCAGTTCGGCCAGGCGGTCGAAGGACAGCCGCTCGGTCTGGGCCTGGTCGAGCAGCCGCGCCAGCGCCTGGGCGAGCAGCACGGCCTGTTCGGCCGAGGCGTCGCGCTCCCGCTCGAGGATCAGCCGGGCCAGCATCAGCTGCCGCTTCAGTTCGGGAATCGCCGGCGGCGTCTCGAACAGCGCGCCGTCCTCGGGCGGCAGGTCCTCGCCGGCGGAGAGCGCAAGATCGTCCTCGTCGACATCGCCGATCGGGCGCATCCGGGGCAGCAGCAGGGGCGCGCCGCCGCTCAGCCGCAGGAAGGCCTCGCGCAGGGTGCGGCAGGCGCGGCGCGTCGGCAGCAGCACCAGGACCGGCGCCAGGCCCTCCGGCGCGCTGCCGAACCGGTCGAGCAGGCCGCGCGCCAGCGCCGTGACGAAATCCCGGTGGGGCGGAATGGTGTAGACCTTCGCGGCGCGCGGGCCGCCGTTTCCGCTCATGGCGCGGTCAGCCGGCGTCGAACAGGTCGGCCTGGGCCGGCGGGCCGGAGGCCTCGCCCTGCGCGATATGGGCGTAGAGCCGGCTGACCCGCTCGAAGCTGTCCGGCGTGCCGACATGGCGCCAGGCGCCGTCGTGCCGGATGCCGTAGAGGCATTCGCGTTCGAGCGCGCGGTCGTAGACCCGGTTGAGGGAAAAGGCGCCCGGCGCCATGCCGTCGAACAGGGCGGGACTGAGGATCTGGCTGCCGGTGAAGACGAAGGGCGCGATCTCGGCTTCGCCGCGGCGCTGCAACCGGCCTTCGATATCCATGAAGAAATCGCCGTCGCCGGCATAACCCGCAGCGGCGACCGTCGGGTGGACCAGCAGCAGGGCATCCATGCGCGCCGGGTCCCAGGCCTCGGCGAGGCGGCGCAGCGCCGGGGTCGGCCCGTCCTCCCACACCGTGTCGCTGTTGAGCACGAAGAAGGGATCCGGCCCCAGCGCGTCGAGCGCGTTGAGCACGCCGCCGCCGGTATCGAGAATTTCGGCCTCGCGGATGACGACGATCTCCGGCGCGGCGCGCGCCTCCAGCCGCCGTTCGATCTGGGCCGCCAGATGGTGGGTGTTGACGACCGCGCGGGTCACGCCGGCCTCGACCGCCTTGTCCAGCGTCCGGTCCAGCATGGTCCGGCCGCCGACCTCGAGCAGCGGCTTGGGCACGGCCGCGGTGAGCGGCCGCATCCGCGTGCCGAGGCCGGCGGCGAGCAGCATGGCCGTGTCCGGAGCCGTATCGGGGGCCGTGTTCGGGGCCGTATCGGGGGCCGCGCGCGGCGCGGCGTCGGGCTGCGGCGCGGTCACGGCAGGCCGCCGAAATGCGGGACGGTGCGCAGGGCCGGCGGAATCGCCTCGTCCAGCCACGCCCTGACCGGCGCCAGCGCCGGGTGGGCGAGATCGGCTTCGAGCAGGCGCCAGACCCGCGGGATGTGTTGCAGGTAGGCCGGCTTGCCGTCGCGCGCCATGAGCCGGGTGAAGATGCCGATGATCTTGCAGTTGCGCTGGGCCGAGAGCATCGCCGCCGCCGCCAGGAAATCCGCCCGGTCGAGGGCCGGAAAGGCCGCCAGATAGCGCTCGACCGTCGCGTCGCGCAGCGCCGGGCGGATGTCGCGCCGGGCGTCGGCGACCAGGGAGACTAGGTCGTAGGCCGGCGAGCCGGTCAGCGCGTCCTGGAAATCGAGCAGGCCGCAGGCCGCGACGCCGGCCCGGCCCGGCAGTTCCATCAGGTTGTCGACGTGATAGTCGCGCAGGACGAGGGTGGGCGGCGCGGCCTCGGCGAGCGGATAGAGACCGCGCCAGGCCGCGCGGTATTCCGCGGCGGTCGCCGGGGGCGCCGGCGCGCCGGCGGCCGCCGGCAGGAACCAGTCGATCAGAAGGTCGGCCTCGCGCTGCAACGCCGCCGCATCGTAGGCCGGAACGCCGGCCGAAGCCGCGTCGGGGTGGTGGTGCAGGGCGATCAGCGTGTCGGCCGCAAGCCGGTACAGCGCGGCCTCGTCCGCGCCTTCGGCGAGCCGGCGGGTGAAGGTGGCGTCGCCGAAATCCTCGATGACGAGAAAGCCGCGTTCCCGGTCTTCGGCATGGATTTCCGGCGCGCTGAAACCCAGGGCGCTCAGATGCCGGCCGACCCGGACGAAGGGCGCGACATCCTCCCGGGCCGGCGGCGCGTCCATCAGCAGGGCCGGGGACGGCCCGCCGGCGAGGCGGAAATAGCGCCGGAAGGAGGCGTCGCCGGAGAGCGCCGTCATCGGCGCGTCCCGCCACGGCGTGCCGGCGAGGAAAGCGCGGCGGGCCCGGTCGCGCGGTTCGGCTTCCCCGGCGGCGGCTTCCCCGGCGCCGGCTTCGGGGGCGGCGGCCTCTGCGGCGGCGGCAATCCCGGCCAGCCGGTCGAACAGCGGCTTCAGCCGGCCCGCCGCGCCGCCGCCGTCCCTGCCGGTGCGGTCGTCCACGGATATGCGCCGCCGCGCCGGGTCGCCGGTATGCGCCAGGGCGATATCGACGCGCCGGTCCGGCAGCAGGGGCCCGGCGCGTTCCGGCCATTCGATCAGGCAGACGCCGCCGGCGATCGCCTCCTCGAAGCCGATTTCCCACAGCTCCTCCGGCGCGCCGATACGGTACAGGTCGATGTGCCAGACCGCGTCGTCGCCGAAGCTGTAGAGCTGGACGAGGGTGAAGGTCGGGCTCGGCGCCTCTTCGGCCGCGCCGCCCCGGCGCTTCGCGTAGCTGCGGATGAAATGCCGGGCGAAGGCCGTCTTGCCGGCGCCGAGCGGCCCGCTGAGCGCGATCGTGTCGCCGCGCGCCGCACAGGCCGCAAGCGCGTGGGCCAGCGCCGCCAGTTCCCCTTCCGAAACGTCGGCGGAGACGCCGGAGGCAGGACCGGCCGGCCCGCCGCCCTCCGGGACGGGAACGCAAGGGAGCCGGGAAGAAAGCCGGTCGGTGCTCACGAAGCCGACGCTTACTGGAGGCGCGCGCGCCTGTCCAGCCGCGGCCCGTATCCGCCGCGCCCGAAGCGCGCTTCCGCTCCCCCGACGGGCCGGGCATCGCGCCGGGCGGGCCGGCGGGACGCCGGAAAGCGGCCGGATTTCGAATCGATGTTCGATATCGGGGCCGCCACGCTTTTGAAACCGCTCTTTTCGAGCTAGACAGACCGGTCTTTATTTTACGTTTATAGTGCGCGCCCGGCAGCCCTAACCCGTTGGAATCGTTTGAAAGACGCTATCCGGAAGTGCGCAAAAAAATCATAATAGGAAATTTTCCACCCTCCCGGCGGGGGCGCCCCCGGCGCCGGGGGCGGACGCCGGCGACGGGCGCCGGGCGGATGCCGGAGCCTGTGGCGCCGTTGGAGCGCCCTCCGGGTTTCTCCGCTCCGCCCCGGCCCAAGGGCCGGGGCGTCGGTCGAAATGACGGATGGGGGTCGGAATGACGGGCGGGAAGCAGGGCGAAGAGGCGCCGGCCGGCCGCGGCAGGCGCACTTCGGGCGTTGACGGGGCCGATATGGGGCGCGAATCCCACCGCGTCAAGGAATATTATCGACAAAGGGGAATATATTTCGAGGCCGGCCCCGGCGAACCCTGCCGCATGGAGGGTGCGGGGCGGCGGACGGCTCCGGGGGCAGGGACATTCAGCCCGAGCAGCTGCCGCCGCCGAGGACGCAGAAGCGCGCGCAATGGGGGTGGTTGAGCGGCACCGGACCGGCCGCTTCGGCGAGCGACCGGCCGAGGATGAAATCCTCCTCGTAGGGCAGCAGCGTGCAGGGCATGACGACCGGCCGGTCGTCGCCCCGGCGCTTCACCACCATGCGCGAGGCGGCGCACATCATGGCGCCGGGATCGACGCCGAGAATGTCCCAGCACGCTTCGGCGATTTCCGGCGCGTCGAGCGCGGCGTCCATCTCCGGGAACAGGACCAGGGCGGCGGGATCGGCCGCGTCGATGCCGATGCCTTCGCGCCCGAACAGCCGCGCATAGCCGGCGCGCAGGTCCGCCTCGCTCTCGCGCCACACGGTCCGGCCGGCCGCGCTGACGGCAAAGCCGTTGTCCGACAGGAATTTCAGGCCCTCGAGCATCGGCGCCCAGGCGCGCGGCCCGCGCTCCAGCGCGTGCAGGGCCTCGGCGTAATGGTCGACGGAGACGCGCAGCATGAGCCGGCCGCCGAAGCGTTCGCGTAGCGCCAGCAGCGCGTCGGCATGGCGCATCATCGGCCGCATGGCGTTGGTCAGGACCAGCGCCTCGCGCCCGGCGCCGAGGATGCGCTCCAGGATTGCCGCAATGTCCGGGTTCATGAAGGGCTCGCCGCCGGTCAGGCCGACGGTGCGCACCGGCAGGCCGTCGCGCGCGATCTCGTCGAGATAGCCGCCGACTTCCGCGGCCGTGAGCCAGCTCAGCCGGTCGTTCGTCGGGCTCGATTCGATATAGCAGTTGCCGCAGGCCAGGTTGCACAGGGTGCCGGTGTTGAACCACAGGGTCTCCAGCGCCCGCAAACGCACGCGCGCACGCGCCCGGCCGTCCGCCGTGCGCAGCGGATCGCGGAATTTCGCCGTGTCGAGGGCGGGGCGGTCCTCGCGGAGCGCCGGGGCGGCGGGTGTCATGCTGCACCATATAGGCGGCGGAGCGGCCAGTCATAGCCCTGTCCGGACCGCCCGGCCGATCGAAAGGCCGTCATTTCCTGCCGCCGGGTCCCGCCGCCGGGCCGCCGCGCCTTGCCCGCGGGCCGTGCGGCGGGTAAACAGGGAAGGCTGCGCCCGCGCGCCGTGCGGGCGCCGGCGGGCCGGTGTTTTGTGCGGGTGTAGCTCAGTCGGTAGAGCACGAGCTTCCCAAGCTCGGGGTCGCGGGTTCGAATCCCGTCGCCCGCTCCAGACGCAAAGACGGGAGGCCCGCGGCGTGCGCCCGCGGGCAGGATCGGTATGGCACTGATGCGAGCGTTGAAACTTCGCGCCCCGGCCGTGGCGGCCATGTTCGCCGCGGCGGCCCTCCTCACCGGCCCGGCGGCGGGCGCGGCGGAGAAGCTGTCGCCGCTCGGCGTCTGGCTCGGGATCAGCGATTCCGGCGAGAAGGGCCACGTCAAAATCTACGAATGCGGCGGCAAGCTGTGCGGCACGCTGGTCTGGAGCAGCCAGCCGAAGGCGCGCGACATCAACAACCCGGACGAATCCAAGCGCGACAGGATCCTGATCGGCCAGGACATCCTTACCGGCCTGCAGCCGGACGGCGAGAATTTCTGGGACTACGGCAAGCTCTACGACGCGACCACGGGCAAGACGTGGAACTGCAACATCACGGTCCTGCCCGGCAACGACAAGTTGAAAATCCGCGGCTACTGGGGCATCTCGCTGTTCGGCCAGTCCCGGGTCTGGGACCGGGTCAAACAGGAATAGCCGTGGGATGAACCGGCGCGCTGCTGCAACGGTCCCGGCGAGGACCCCATAGGCGACCGCCCGACGCTCGCCGTGCTCAGCGCCGGCGATATGGGCCATGCGGTCGGCCGCGTGGCGCGCGGCCGGGGCTGCCGCGTTCTCACCTGCCTCGCCGGGCGGAGCGAACGGACCCGCGCGCTGGCCGCCGAGGCCGGCATCGAGGACGGCGGCGGCCTCGCTGCGGTCGCCGGCGCCGCCGACATTATCCTTTCCATCCTGCCGCCGGCCGAGGCGCCGGGACTGGCCCGCGCGGTCGCCGCCGGCCCGGTCTCCGGGAAGGGCCGCCTGTTCGTCGATTGCAACGCCGTGGCCCCGGCGACGGCGCTGGCGATCGGCCGCACTGTCAGCGCCGCCGGGTTCGCCTTCGTGGACGGCGGGATCGTCGGCCGGCCGCCGCCCGCCGCACCGCCCAGGGCCGGAAACGGGGCGACGCGGCTCTATGTCAGCGGCCCGGAAGCCGGGCGCCTCGCCTTCCTGGAGGACGACCGGCTCGCGGTGCGCGGCCTGGGGCCGGAACCGGGCCGGGCCTCCGCCCTCAAGATGTGCTACGCCGCGCTCACCAAGGGCAGCTGGACCCTGTTCGCCGCGCTTTCGACGGCGGCGCACCGGCTCGGCGTCGCCGAAGCGCTCGACCGGGAGTTTTCGGAGAGCCAGGCCGCGGTGCGCGAGCGCCAGCGCGCCATGCTGCCGCGCTTGCCGCTGGACGCCGGGCGCTGGATCGGCGAAATGGAGGAGATCGCCGCCACCTTCGACGCCGCCGGCCTGCCCGGTGGCTTCCACCGCGCCGCCGCCGACATGTTCCGCCTGCTCGACCGCACGCCCTTCGCCGCCGAATCGCGCCAGGACTGGGACCGGGACCGGATCCCGGAACGGACCGTCGCCGCAGTTTCGGACGTTATCGACCGCCTTCAGGAACGCCCATGACCGATTCCTCCCCTGCCGATCCGCTTCGCGTCGATATCTGCGTGATCGGCGCCGGCGCCGCCGGCCTGTCGGTCGCCGCCGGCTGCGCCCAGCTCGGCGCGCGCACCGTGCTCATCGAGCGCGGCGCGATGGGCGGCGACTGCCTCAATACCGGCTGCGTGCCGTCCAAGGCGATGCTGGCCGCCGGCCACGCCGCCGAGACCGTGCGCACCGCCGGGCGTTTCGGCGTTTCGGCCGCCGCGCCGGAGATCGATTTCGCCGCCGTGCACCGCCACGTCCACGGCGTCATCGCCGCCATCGCGCCGGTCGATTCGGTCGAGCGCTTCCGGGCGCTGGGCGTCAACGTCATCCAGGGCTCGGCGCGCTTCACCGGGCCGGACGCGCTCGAGGCCGGCGGCCGGCGCATTACGGCGAAGCGCTTCGTCGTCGCCACCGGCTCGAAGGCGGTCGCGCCGCCGGTGCCGGGGCTGGCCGACGCGCCCTACCTCACCAACGAGACGATCTTCGACCTCACCGAATGTCCCGAACACCTGCTCGTCATGGGCGGCGGGCCGATCGGCTGCGAGCTGGCCCAGGCCCACCGCCGGCTCGGCGCGAAGGTCACGATCGTCGAAATGTTCGGCATTCTGGGCCGGGACGATCCCGAGGCGGCGGACGTGGTGCGCCGGCAGTTGAAGGCGGAAGGCATCGGGATCCTGGAAGGGACGCGGGCCGAACGGGTCGAGGCGCGGGACGGCGGCATCGCGCTCACCGTCAGCCGCGACGGCGAAGAGACCGTGCTGACCGGTTCGCACCTGCTGGTCGCCGCCGGGCGCGCGCCGTCGGTCGACGGGCTCGACCTCGACAAGGCCGGCGTCAGGGTCGGCCGCGCCGGGGTCGAGGTCGATGACGGGCTGCGCACCAGCAACAGGCGCATCTTCGCGGCCGGCGACGTCGCCGGCGGGCCGCAATTCACCCACATCGCCGGCTATCACGCCGGCGTGCTGGCGCGCCGCCTGCTGTTCCGCATGGGCTGGGCGAAGGTCGACTACCGGGCCCTGCCCTGGGTGACCTATACCGAGCCGGAACTGGCCCAGGCCGGGCTGACCGAGGCCCAGGCCGCCGGGAAGCACGGCCGGCTCTCGGTGCTGCGCTGGAGCTTCGCCGAGAACGACCGCGCCCAGGCCGAACGCCGCACCGACGGGCACATGAAGGTGATCGCGACGCCCAAGGGGAAAATCCTCGGCGCCACCATCGTCGGCGCCCATGCCGGCGAGCTGATCCACCCCTGGGTGCTGGCGATCCAGAACGGCATAAGCCTGGCGAAAATGTCCGGCTATATCGCGCCCTACCCGACCCTCGGCGAGATCGGCAAGCGCACGGCGTCGAGCTACTACGCGCCGAAGCTGTTCAGCGAGCGGACCCGAAGGATCGTGCGGATGCTGCTGCGGCTGCCGTGAGGCGGCGTCCCTCGATACACCCCGGATTTTATCCGGGGCTACTCGGGATGAGGGGTTTTGAAGTGTTGCTTGTTATTCAAATTTTTCCTCACCCTGAGTAGCCGCGAAGCGGCGTATCGAAGGGCGGCCTACCCCCCGAACGTCCCGACCGGCGCGCCCCTGACGCCGGGGCTGAAGGCGAACAGGCCGCCGGCGAGGGGCTCGGCGGCGCGTGCGGCCTCGTCCATGCCGGCGGCGCCCGAGGTGACGACGAGGATATCGAGGTCCGGGCCGGCGAAGGCGCAGCTGGTCGGGCGGCTCACCGGCATCCCGACGATGCGGTCGACCGCGCCCTGCGGCGTGAAGCGGACGACGCAGCCGCCGTCCCAGCGCGCGCTCCACAGGCAGCCTTCGGCGTCGACCGCCATGCCGTCGGGCCAGCCGGGCGCGAGGCCGGATTCGACCGCGACCGCCCGCGGGCCCGGCACGCCGCCCGCCGCGTCGAAGCCGTAGCGGAAGATCGCGCCGGCCGGGCTGTCGGCGATGTAGAAGACCGACCCGTCCAGGCTCCAGCCCGGCCCGTTGGGCACGGTGAAGCCGTCTGCCATCGCCGCCACCGCGCCGCCCGGCCCGAGCCGGTAGAGCCGGCCGCCCGCGCCCGTGTAGTTCCGCGGCATCGAGCCGGCCCAGAAGCGCCCGTCCGGCCCGCACTTGCCGTCGTTGAAACGGTAGTCCGGCCGCGCTTCCTCCGGCCGGCTGAGCGGGTCGAACGCACCCGTCTGCGGATCGAGAAGGCCGAAGCCGGAGGCCATCGCCGCCACGAGACCGCCATCGTCGCAAAGGCCGATGCTGTGGACCGGTTCGCCGACATCGACGGACGCGGTCGCCCCGGCCGCGAGGTCGTAGCGATGCAGCCGATGGCCCATACAGTCGATCCACCGGACGCAGCCGGCTCCGGCGTCCCAGACCGGCGATTCCCCCAGCCGCGCCTTCGCGTCCGAGAGCAGATCGACGGCGATTCCCTTCGTCATGAGGCGAAGCATGGGGTATCGCCAAGCCCACGGCAACCTAACCCGGATTTCTCACCGCAGTCATGACCTGCGCGGCGCTGTCGGGCCGGCAGGGCAGGAAAGCCGCGCCGCGCGATGCGGGGACATCGGGCAAGCGGCTTGACGCCCCCTGCCGGCCCGACAGCGCCGCCCTCCGGGTCGCGCCCCAATTTGCAATCCGGGGACGCCCGCCCGCGGCGTCGCGGGCCTCGACCGCAGTCCCCGCTACGCTTTTCGGCCCGCTCCCAGTACCGAACGGGGCGGATCGAACGTCCGGACGCGACGCAGGCCGTGACTGCGGTGAGAAATCCGGGCTAACGGCAGGTACGCGCCCAAACGAGAACGCGGCTTTACGGATATCGTAAACCCCTTTAGTATCGATACATATGATTCGAGGCTTCAGGGACAGGCGCACCCGGCAATTCTTCGAAGGGAATCGCGTTGCAGCATTCCAGGCGTTCGCCGATCAGGCCGCTCGGCGCCTGACACTTCTGGACAGTGCGGAGACGCTCGGCGATCTGGCCGCCTTGTCCAGCAATCGTCTGGAAGCGTTGCGGGGCGACCGCTCGGGACAACACAGCATTCGGATCAACCGACAGTGGCGTGTCTGCTTTCGCTGGACCGCAGATGGGCCGCGTGACGTGGAAATCGTCGACTATCACTAAGTGGAAGAGGCAGACGGTGAGCGCGAAAAACGGCATGAGACCGGTCCATCCCGGCGAAATTCTGCGCGAAGAAATGGATGCGCTCGGCCTGTCGGCGAACGTCCTGTCGAAGGCGCTGGGCGTGCCGGTCAACCGGATCACGACGATCCTGAACGGCCAGCGCGGCGTAACGGCGGATACGGCCTTGCGCCTTGCGCGCTATTTCGGCACGACGCCGCAACTCTGGCTCAACCTGCAAAAGACATGGGAGCTTCGGCGGGCGGAGGCCGAATCCGGACGCGAAATCGCCGAACTGGTCGCGCCCCGGCGATCGGCCGCGTAGAGCAGCAGCAATAGACGGGTCCGCGGCGGCCGGCTATCATCTTCCGCGTTTCCCGTCGATCGGGCTTGCAAGACCGCCTCGGTGCGGCAAGGCCCTGTACCCTCAGGTGTGCAGGGCCTTCGTTTTGCGGGCCGGTGTCCGACATGCCATCGGCGCATCGGCCTGTGTCATTCTTCGCGCTACCGGGCGGGCGGCGCGCGCGTTAGGGAGGGCCGCTGCCGACCCTCCGGTCCGCGACTCCCGGAGCCTGCCATGGGCGACGCCGAGCTTCTTGCCGCCATCAATCCGCGCATCGCGGCGATTCCGGAAAGCGGCATCGTCGAACTGGCCAACCACGGCCGCGAGATCCCGGACCTGATCCCGCTGTGGATCGGCGAGGGCGACCTGCCGACGCCGGATTTCATCGGCGAAGCCGCCATGAAGGCGCTGCGCAAGGGGCAGACCTTCTACACCTACCAGCGCGGCATCCCGCCCCTGCGCCGGGCGCTCGGCGCCTATCTGAGCGGGCTCTACGGCGTCGAGGTCTCGCCGGAGCGCACCATCGTCACCATCGGCGGCATGCAGGCGGTCATGCAGACCATGCAGATGCTGCTCGGCCCGGACGACGAGGCGGTGGCGCCGTCGCCGGTCTGGCCGAATATCGGCGCGGCGGTCGATATCGTCGGCGGCCGGGTCGTGGGCGTGCCGCTCAGCCTCGGCAACGCCGGCTGGACGCTCGACCTCGACCGGCTGTTCGATGCCGTCGGCCCGCGCACCAAAGCCTTTTTCATCAACTCGCCGGGCAACCCGACCGGCTGGACGATGCGCCGCGAGGACCAGATCGCGGTGCGCGACTTCGCCCGGCGGCGCGGCCTGTGGATCGTCGCCGACGAGGTCTACGGCCGGCTGGTCTACGGTATGGACGTCGCGCCCTCCTTCCTCCAGGTCTGCGAGCCCGACGAGCGGCTGGTCGTCGTCAACACCTTCTCGAAAAACTGGTCGATGACCGGCTGGCGCATCGGCTGGTCGGTCGGGCCGGAGGCGCTCGGCCAGGTGTTCGAGAACCTGGTGCAATACAACACCTCCGGCGTGCCGACCTTCCTGCAATACGGCGCCGTCGCCGCGCTCGAACGGGGCGAAGCCTGGCTCGGCGACACGATCGCGCGGTGCCGCACGGGCCGGGACATCGTGTGCGACGCGCTGGCGCCGCTGCCCAACGTCCGCTTCGCCCGGCCGGACGGCGCCTTCTATCTCTACCTCGCGGTCGAGGGCGAAACCGACAGCCGGGCGCTCGCCTACCGGCTGGTCGACGAGGCCCGGGTCGGCCTCGCGCCCGGCGCGGCCTTCGGGCCGGACAGCGAAGGCTTCATGCGGCTGTGCTTCGGCGTCTCGCACGACAAGCTGGAAGCCGCCATGGCGCGGCTGGTCCCGGCGCTGGCGGGATAAGGGCCGGGGCGCTTCCTTGACCGAAGCCCCGGCCACTCGGCAGGCCCCTCGGCAGGCCCCACGCCAGGCGCGGCCCGGCGGGCTGCTGTTCGCCACCCTCGTGCTCGCCACGGCGATGGGGCCGATGGCGCTCCAGATGTTCTTCCCGGCGGTCCCGGGCGTGCGGGCCGGCTTCGGCGTCGGCGAGGACGTGGCGCAGCTGACGGTCAGCCTGCCGCTGTTCGTCATGGCCTTCCTGACGCTGGCCTACGGCTCGCTGTCCGACCGGCTCGGCCGCCGCCCGGTGCTGATCGGCGGCATCCTGCTGTTCGCCGCGGGCAGCGCGCTCGCCGCGATGGCGGACACGATCTGGCTGCTGCTCGCCGGGCGCTTCGTGCAGGCGGCGGGCGGCGCCTGCGGCATGGCGCTCGCCCGCGCCATCGTCCGCGACGTCTACGGCGCCGACCGGCTGGTCAGGACGATCGCCTGGCTGACCATGGCCTTCGCCCTCGGCCCGATGCTCTCGGTGCCGCTCGGCGGCTGGCTGGTCGCCGGTTACGGCTGGCGCAGCGTGCTCGTCTTCGCCGCGCTGGCCGGCCTGGTCATCGCGCTCTGCGTCTTTCTCGCCGTTGCCGAATCCCATCCGCCGGCGGCGCGCAAGCCCGGCGGCGGCGCGGCCGGCCTGCTCGGCGACTATGGCAGCCTGCTCGGCAACCTGCGCCTCCAGGCCTTCGTCTGGCAGTCGGGCGCGACCTCGGGCGCCTTCTTCGTCGCCGCGCCGGCCTCCGCCGTCGTCGTCATCGACTATCTGGGCCATTCCCCGGAGACCTACGGTTATCTGTTCCCGCTGTTCCCGGCCGGCTTCCTGCTCGGCAATTTCGCCGCCGGGCGGCTGAGCGGGCGCGTCCCGGCCGAGACGATGGTGCTCGCCGGCAGCCTGCTCCAGGCGGCGACGGTCGGCGCGTTCGCCCTGTTCGCCGCAGCCGGCGGGCTGACGCTCTGGACGATCTTCCTGCCCGCCTTCTTCATCACCTTCGCCAACGGGATCGGCCTGTCGAGCGCCCAGGCCGGCGCGATCCGCCTGGCCGGCGACCGCGCCGGGACCGCCGCCGGCATCGGCTCGTTCATGCAGCTGTTCTGCGGCGCCCTGTTCGCCCAGCTGTTCGGCCTGCTCGCCGACGGCACGGCCGGGCCGCTCGCGTTCGTGCTCGGCCTGACGGCCGCGCTGGCGCTGGCCGCCGGGGGAACCGCCTTCGCCCTGCGGGACCGCCCCGCGGCCCGCCCCGAGAGCCGCCCCAAGAGCCACCGGGGATAACGGCCGGCGGCGCGGCTCCGCAGACGCCTACCGCCCCTGCTGCCCCAGGTGGCGCAGCCAGTGGTCGGCGAGGACGCAGGCCATCATGGCCTCGCCGACCGGCGCGGCGCGGATGCCGACGCAGGGATCGTGCCGGCCCTTCGTAACCGCTGTGGCGTCCTCGCCGCCGACCGTGACCGTGGGCTGCGGCCGGGGCAGCGACGAGGTCGGCTTGACGGCGAAGCGCACGACCAGCGGCGCGCCGTTGGTGATGCCGCCCAGCGTGCCGCCGGCCCGGTTGCTGCCGAAGACCATGGCGCCGCCTTCCATATGCATGGTGTCGTGGGCGTCCTCGCCGGGCAGCGCCGCCCCGGCGAAGCCGTCGCCGATCTCGACCGCCTTGACCGCGTTGATCGACATCATCGCCTTGGCGAGGTCGGCGTCCATCTTGTCGTAGACCGGCTCGCCCAGGCCGGGCGGCACGCCCTCGCCGTGGATTTCCAGCACCGCCCCGGCCGAGGAGCCGGCCTTGCGCACGTCGGTCAGGAAGCGCTCCCACTCCGGCACGGCCGCCGCGTCCGGGCACCAGAAGGGGTTGTCGCCGACGATGTCCCAGTCCCAGCGCGCGCGGTCGATGTCCAGCGGCCCCATCTTCACCATCGCGCCGCGGATGCGGAAGGCGTCGCCCCAGGCCGTCTTCAGGACCTGCCGGGCGATTGCGCCGGCGGCGACCCGCATGGCGGTCTCGCGCGCCGAGGCCCGGCCGCTGCCGCGATAGTCGCGGATGCCGTATTTCTTCCAATAGGTGAAATCCGCATGGCCGGGCCGGAACAGGTCCCTGATCCCGGAGTAGTCCCGCGGGCGCTGGTCGACATTCTCGACGATCAGGCCGATCGGCGTGCCGGTGGTCAGCCCCTCGAAGGTGCCGGAGAGGATGCGCACCCGGTCCGGCTCCTTGCGCTGGGTGACGAATTTCGACCCGCCCGGCCGTCGCCTGTCGAGCCAGGGCTGGATATCGTCCTCGGTCAGCGGCAGGCGCGGCGGCACGCCGTCGACCACGCCGCCGATGGCGGGGCCGTGGCTCTCGCCCCAGGTGGTGAACCGGAACGCCGCGCCGAAGGCGTTGCCGGGCACGGTCAGTCCGTCCCGCGCGCTTCGGCGATCAGGTCGGGCGCGTCGATCGCCTTCATGCCGACGACGTGATAGCCGCTGTCGACATGGTGGACCTCGCCGGTCACGCCGGTCGACAGGTCGGAGAGCAGATAGAGGCCGGCGCCGCCGACCTCGCCGGTCGTCACGTTGCGGCGCAGCGGCGCGTTGTCGGCGTTCCATTTCAGGATATAGCGGAAGTCGCCGATGCCCGAGGCCGCCAGCGTCTTGATCGGCCCGGCCGAGATGGCGTTCACCCTTATGCCCCGGCCGCCGAGATCGACGGCGAGGTATTTCACGCTCGCCTCCAGCGCCGCCTTGGCGACGCCCATCACGTTATAGTGCGGCACGACCCGCTCGGCGCCGTAATAGGTCAGCGTCAGCAGGCTGCCGCCGTCGTTCATCATCGCCGCGGCGCGGCGGCAAACATCGGTGAAGGAATAGCAGGAGATCAGCATCGAGCGGACGAAATTGTCTTTCGAGGTCTGGAGATACTTGCCTTTCAATTCGTCCTTGTCGGCATAGGCGATGGCGTGGACGACGAAATCGAGCCGGCCCCAGGCCCGTTCGACCGCCGCGAAGACCGAATCGAGCGAGTCCTCTTCGGTCACGTCGCAGGGCATCACCAGGGTCGACCCGACGCTCTCCGCCAGCGGGCGGACGCGCCGCTCCAGCGCCTCGCCCTGGAAGGTGAAGGCGAGTTCCGCGCCCCGGTCCGCGACCGCGCGCGCGATGCCCCAGGCGATCGACCGGTCGTTGGCGACGCCCATGACGAGGCCGCGCCTGCCGGCCATAAGTCCCGCTTGTGCGGCCATATAGCGAATTCGTCCATGCTGCCGAAAAGCGGGTGCATCCTACACCGCGCGAACCGCCGGTCAATCGGAGGGCGGTCAATCCGAGGGCGTCCTATCGACGGGCGCTCGATTGCGCGACACGGCGGGCGAAGCGGAGTATGGTCGCCTGCCGGTCCAATCGGGGAGAACCAGCGCGCCGGGCATGACGGAAGCCGTAACCAGCAGCGAAAGCCGCAACGAAAACCGGGGCGCCGCCGCAGGGCGGACGCTTCGGGCCGCGGTCGATTTCTGCGCCTATCTCTGCCTGCGCTTCTGGAAGGACCACAATTTCAGCGCGGCGGCGTCGCTCAGCTACACCACGCTGCTCGCCGTCGTGCCGCTGGTCGCCATCGGCTTCTCGATCCTGGCGGCCTTTCCCGTGTTCGACCGGATCCGGGCCGACCTGCTGGCCTTCATCCTCGAGATTTTCCTGCCGCAGAATGTCGAGGCGGTGCGCGGCCAGTTCGACCTGTTCCTGCGCAATACGCGCGAGCTGACCGCCGTGGGCACCGTCGCGCTGGCCGTCACCGCCGTCATCCTGCTCGATACGGTCGATACCTGGTTCAACCGCATCTGGCGCCAGCCGGAGGTCCGGCCGCTCGTCCAGCGCATGACCATGTACTGGGCGATCCTCACGGTCACGCCGCTGCTCGCCGGCGGCAGCATTGCGATTTCGACCTATCTGTTCGCCCAGGCCAATCTGGGCGTCGCCGAGAGCAGCTGGGTCCAGAGCACGGCCGTGCGCTGGCTGCCGCCGGTGCTGCTGTTCGGCTCCTTCGCCGTCGCCTACATGGTCATTCCCTACCGCAAGGTCCGGCTCGGCTGCGCCGCGCTCGGCGCGCTCGTCGCGCTGCTGCTCTACGACGGGCTGAAATGGGGCTTCTCCCTCTATTTCCGCACCTTCCCGTCCTACGAAACGCTGTATGGCGCGCTGTCCTACATCCCGCTGCTGCTGATCTGGATGTATCTGGTGTGGTGCGCCGTCCTGTTCGGGGCGCAGACCGCCGCCGCGCTGCCCGAATGGCTGGCCCTGCGGCGCCGCGGGCCGCCCGGCGAAAGCCGCACGACCCGGCGCCTCGCCCAGGCCATGGTGATCCTGCACGGGCTGTACCGGGCCGGCGCGACCGGCCGGCCGGTCGATACCGGGACGCTGCTGGAGCCGCTGCCGGATTCCGCCGAACTGCTGGAGCCGCTGCTCGAACAGCTCGAGGCGCTGCACTATATCGCGCGCTCCAACGAGGACGCCTGGATCCTGTCGCGCGACCCGGCCGCGCTGACCGTCTACGAAATCGCCCGCGACCTCGGGATCGCCATCCGGCCCGGACTCGGCGAACTGGAAGAAGAGGCCGTCTGGACGGACCGGCTGGACGGCCTGATCGCGCGGTCGGAAACGGCGCAGCGGACCGCGCTGGACGTCTCGCTGAGCGATCTGTTCGGCGCCGGCGGGACCGGCGGGCCGGGCGAAGCCGCGGAACCGGAAGAGACCGGCTGACCGGCCGTGGGGGCGGCCGGCGGCCGCGGCGGTCCCTCCCGGTCAGGTGGCGGCGACCGACCAGGGGCGTCCCTTCGTCTTGCACCGGCGGCCTTCTACGGTTTCCGTCCTGCCGTCGGAAAGTTCCACCGTTTCGGTGAAATCGCGGCAGCGCCAGACCCTGCCCCGGCGGTCCTTCAGCCGGTAGGGCGGCGAGGTCGGGGTGACGAACCCGCGGTTGCCCGAATACTTGTTGCGCCAGCCATGCCGCCGGCCGGTCCTGCCCCGCTCCATCGCCCGCTGGGCATTCGAATCCGCGATCGCGCGGTCCTGGCCGTCGAGCGACGCGCCGATCCGGCTGCCGATGAAGCCGCCGACCAAGCCGCCGATCGCCGCGCCGGCCAGGCGGCCGCTCGTGTCGCCCTTGCGCGCCAGCGCCGCGCCGGCGAGCGCGCCGATTACCCCGCCGCCTGCCGCCCCGGCCATTTCCTTGTTCGCCGTGCAGGCCGTGAGGACAAGGGCCGCGCTCATTCCGATGGCCAACAACGCTTTATGCACCGTTCGATCTCCCGTTCCTGCGCCTCTGCCGGCCGATGCCGCGAACCGGCGGCAAGCCGGCGCGCGCCGCCCGAACCGATCCCGTTACCGTGTTGTACGGCCGAACCGCCGGAAACCGTCGCACGAAAACTTTCGGTCCGCCACCTGTATCCGGGGCGTGTATCCGGGGCGTGTATCCGGGGCGTGTATCCGGGGCGTGTATCCGGGGCGGGCGCATGGGCCTATAGTAGCCGCCATGAGCATCGAACCGACCGCCGAACCGATCGACCTGTTTCACGCCTGGTTTGCGGAAGCCGGCGACGCCGAGCCGAACGACGCCAACGCCATGGCGCTGGCCACGGTCGGCGCAGACGGCATGCCGTCGGTCAGGATGGTGCTGCTGAAGGACGCAGACGCCGACGGCTTCGTCTTTTTCACCAACTTCGAAAGCCGCAAGGGCGTGGAACTGCTGGCCCATCCCCCGGCGGCGCTGTGCTTCCACTGGAAGTCGCTGCGCCGGCAGGTGCGCGTCGAAGGGGAGGTCGAACCGGTGAGCGACGCCGAGGCCGACGCCTATTTCGCGACCCGCGCCCGGGGCAGCCAGATCGGCGCCTGGGCATCGGAGCAATCGCGGCCGATGGCGGGCAAGGCGGAACTGCTGAAACGGGTCGGCGTGTTTACGGCCAAATTCGCCGTCGGCAAGGTCGCCCGGCCGCCGCACTGGAGCGGGTTCCGGCTGGCGCCGCGCCGTTACGAATTCTGGAAGGACGGGCAGTTCCGCCTGCACGACCGCCTGGTCTACCGCCGCGAGGGCGAAGGCTGGCGCACCGAAGCGCTTTATCCCTGAGACCCCCGGCCGGATCGGGCCGGACGGGGCCGGGTCAGGCCTCCTTCTCCGGCTTCTCGACATGCTCCATCACTTCGTCGAGATCGGAATCGTCCTCGCCCAGATCCGACGCATCCTCCAGGACGTCGTCGTCCTCGTCCCCGTCGCTGTCGACATCGACGTCTCCCAGGCCGTCCGACAGCGCCGCCTCTTCCTCCGGCGCTTCGCCGTCGCCGGCGGGCTTTTCGGCAGCCTTGCTCTTGGCTTCCTCCGGCGCTGCGGGCTTGCGGTTGCGGCCGCGGACCAGGTCGTCCGGATTGAAGCTTGCGCCGCAATAGGGGCACTCCGCCGGCGCCTTCGCCAGATCGTAGAATTTTCGGCTGCACGAAGGGCAGGCGCGTTTTTGTCCGAGTTCGGCGTCAGCCAAGGCAGGTCTCCGGATCGTAAGGGGAAATCTGGGTGCAATCCGTTGGCGGGGCGCCGGACGGCGGCAACCTGCGCCATGCGAAATTCCGCTGAGGCGGCTATGTGGTAGGGAGGCGCTTGCCGTCAAGACCCGAATTGCCCGTCCGAAGCAATCCGGCCGCCCGCTTCGACCGACCGAACGTCCCGCCGAACGCCCGCTCCATCGCCGTCCGATGCCCGCTTCCCCTCCCGAAAATTCCGGCCCCGAAAGTTCCGGCAGCGCGGCCCGCCCCGCCATCGCCCGCCCCGCCGGGCGGCTGGAGGGCGTCGCGGCCGTGCCCGGCGACAAGTCGATCTCGCACCGCGCCCTGATGCTGGGCGCGCTGGCCGTCGGCCGGACCCGCGTGACCGGCCTGCTCGAAGGCGACGACGTGCTGGCCACGGCACGGGCCCTGGGCGATCTGGGCGTGGCGGTCGTCCGGCAGCCCGACGGCGCCTGGACGATCGACGGCGTCGGCCTCGGCGGGCTGGCCGAGCCCGATACGGTCCTCGACATGCGCAACGCCGGCACCGCCGCGCGGCTGCTGCTCGGCATCCTGGCGAGCCACAATCTGCGCGCCGTGATGACCGGCGACGCCTCGCTGCGCCGGCGGCCGATGGCGCGGGTGACCGAACCGCTGTCGCAGATGGGCGCCCAGTTCGACTGCGCCGCCGGAGGGCGCCTGCCGCTCACCGTCCGGGGCGCGCGGACGCCGGTTCCCATCGTATACGCCCCGCCCGTCGCCTCGGCCCAGGTCAAGTCGGCGGTGCTGCTCGCCGGGCTCAACGCGATGGGCGAGACTTCGGTGATCGAAGCGGCGCCGACCCGCGACCATACCGAGCGCATGATGCGCTATTTCGGCTGCACGGTATCCTCCGCATGCGAACGAGTCGGAACGCGCGTCACGGTCCGCGGCTGGCAGGAATTTTCCGCGGCCGACCTCCGCGTGCCGGCCGATCCCTCGTCGGCGGCTTTCCCGCTGGTCGCGGCCCTGCTGGCCGGCAGCGGCGCCGTAACCGTCCGCGGCGTCTGCCTCGATCCGCTGCGCACCGGCCTGTACGATACCCTTGCCGAAATGGGCGCCAACCTTGCCATCGAGAACCGGCGCGAGGTTTCCGGCGGGCCGGTCGGCGATCTGGTGGCGGCGGCCGGCGCCCTGAACGGCGTCGCGGTGCCGGCGGCGCGCGCGGCCTCGACGATCGACGAGTATCCGGTCCTCGCCGCCGCGGCGGCCCTGGCGAAGGGCACCACGCGGTTCGACGGAGTCGGCGAATTGCGGGTCAAGGAGAGCGACCGCCTCGCCGCCGTCGCGGACGGACTCGCCCGCTGCGGCGTATCCGTGCGGAGCGGCGGCGACTGGATGGAGATCGACGGTTCGGGCGGCCGGCCCGTCGCGGGCACCGGCCCGGACAACCCGGTCGCCACGCGGCAGGACCACCGGATCGCCATGAGCTTCCTGGTCCTCGGCCTCGCCAGCAGGGATGGCGTCGCCGTGGAGGATACGGCTATGATCGGCACCAGCTTTCCCGGCTTCGTCCCGCTGATGCAGTCCCTCGGCGCGCCGATCGCGGCCTTGACCGACGCAGCGGACCGCCCCACCGGAGACCGAGCATGAACGCCGTTACCGCCATCCGCCCCGCCGGCAGCGTCCGCGACCGGGTATCCGACGAGGAATGGGCCGTTCGCGTCGACCTCGCCGCCGCCTACCGCCTGGTGGCCTACTATGGCTGGGACGACCTGATCTACACCCATATTTCCGCGCGGGTTCCCGGCCCGGAGCATCATTTTCTGATCAATCCCTACGGCATGATGTTCGAGGAGATCGCCGCCTCCAGCCTGATCAAGATCGATATGGACGGCGAACTCGTCATGGAGAGCGGCTACGGCGTCAACAAGGCCGGCTTCACCATCCACAGCGCGGTCCACGAGGCGCGGGACGACGCCCGCTGCGTCATTCATCTCCACACGCTGGACGGCACGGCGGTCTCGACCGACAGCCGCGGCCTGCTGCCGCTCAACCAGACCGCCCTGCTGATCCGCGACCTGATCGCCTGGCACGACTATGAGGGGGTCGCGGTCGACCTCGACGAACGGCCGCGCCTGCAACGGGATCTGGGAGAGAAAAACTACATGCTGCTGTGGAACCACGGCACGCTGACCTGCGGCGCGACGGTGGCCGAGGCGTTCCATCGCATGTATTTCCTGGAACGCGCCTGCTCGATGCAGGTCCGCACCCTGTCGACCGGTCCCGACATCCACCCGCCGAAAGACGGGATCGTCGAAAAAACCGCGCGCCAGGGAGCCAACGACGACTATTTCGCCATGCTCTCCAACACCATGGCGTGGCCGGCCCTGCTGCGCATGCTCGACCGGCGCGACCCGTCCTTCCGCGAGTAGGCGGAAAACGGGCCCGCCGCCACGCCGCAGTAACGGTTCCCTGGAGAGGTTCGGGCCCGAACCGGGAAGAGGCTCATGGGTGTCGTTACCGATGCGATCCTGCCGCTGGCGCTGGCGCTCATCATGTTTGCGATGGGGCTGGGCCTGACGGGGCGCGATTTCGCCCGGGTGTTCGCCCGGCCGAGGGATTTCGCCGCCGGCGCCGCCCTGCAGCTCGCCGTCCTGCCCGCGGCCGCCTTCGTGCTGGCGTCGGTCTGGCCGATGGCCGCGATCCTGGCGGTCGGCCTGATGATCCTGGCTTCCTGCCCCGGCGGGACGACCTCCAACCTGATGACCCTGATGGCCCGGGGCGATGTCGCGCTCTCGATATCGCTCACCGCGGCGATCAGCCTGCTCGCCGTCGTCACCGTGCCGCTGATCGTCGGCGCGAGCCTCACCCATTTCATGGGCCAGGCGGCGCCGCCCCTGCCGGTGCTCGAAACCGTCCTGAAAATCACCGCCATCGTCGTGGCGCCGACGGCGCTGGGCATGCTGGTGCGCCGCCTCGCGCCGGCCTTCGCCGAATGGGCCGGCGGCCACACGCGCCTGCTGTCGGTTATCGTTTTCGTGCTGGTCGTCGCCGCCGGACTCGTCTCGTCGCGCGAAGACATCGTCCCCTTCTTCACCCAGGCCGGGCCGGTCTGCCTGGTCTTCAACCTGCTGATGCTGGGGATCGCGCACGGCGTCGCGACCGGCCTGCGCCTGAACCGGCCGCAGCGGATCGCCGTCACCGTCGAATGCGGTTTCCAGAACGCCACCCTGGGCATCGTCGTCGGGACGACCCTGCTCGGCGATGTCCGCTTCGCCATCCCGAGCGCCGTCTACGGCCTCATCATGCTGTTCACCGGCCTCGGCTATGCCCTGATCGCGGCCAGGCGCCGCGCCGGGTCCGGGAGCGGCGGCCGGCAACGGGCCGGCTCTTGACGCCGAAGCCGCCGGACCCCGCTCCGGAGCCGCCTGTACCGTCTCCGGGCGGCGCGGCGGATGCGCTGTTCCGCGACCACGCGATATTCCGCCTGGCCTTCAACCGGTTCCATCGCGTGTCGCCGCGCCTGTTCCGCTCCGGCCAGCCGACGCCGGCCCAGCTGCGCCGCTGGACCCGCCGGCACGGAATCAGGACGGTGATAAACCTGCGCGGCCGGCATTCCTTCGCCACCTACGGCCAGGAAACCGCCGCCTGCCGGGCGCTCGGCCTCGCCCACATCGACTTCCGCCTCGATTCGCGCGGCGCGCCGCCGAAGGACCGGATGCTGCGGCTGCTCGACATGGCCGACGGGCTGGATTACCCGGTGCTCGCCCATTGCAAGACCGGCGCCGACCGGGCCGGCCTGTTCGCCGCCGCGTTCCTGCACGGCGTGGACGGGCAGCCGGTCGGGCTGGCGCAGCGGCAGCTCAGCCTGCGCTACGGGCATTTCCGCCAGGCCAGGACCGGCATTCTGGACTTCTTCTTCGAGCGCTATGTCCGGGACGCGGGCGGACGGGGATTCCGCCGCTGGCTGGAGGAAGAGTACGACCCCGCCGCCCTGAAGGCCGACTTCATGAGCCAGCGGTGGGCGACGATCCTTGCCGACCGGATCCTGCGCCGGGAATAGCCGCCCCGGCGGCGGGAAGAGCGCCGGAAGCCGGCCGCGCCCTCCCTTGCACCCGTGCCGCCGCCGCACCACTTTGCGGCCATGCCCGACGCCGCCACCGCCCCGGCCGATCCCCCCGCCGACTCCGTTCCGGCCGACTCCGTTCCGGCCGTCCGGGTCCGCGGCCTGGCCAAGACCTATCGCGGTTCGAAGAATTTCGCGCCGAGCCCGGCGCTGAAAGGCATCGACCTCGATATTCCCAAGGGTTCCGTTTTCGGCCTGCTGGGGCCGAACGGAGCGGGCAAATCGACCCTGATCAACATCCTCGCCGGCCTGGTCGTCAAGACCGCGGGAACGGCGGCGATCTGGGGCATCGACATCGACCGCGACCCGCGCCGGTCGCGGGCCGCGATCGGCGTCGTGCCGCAGGAATTGAACATCGACGCCTTCTTCACGCCGCGCGAACTGCTGGAATTCCAGGCCGGCCTCTACGGCGTGCCGGCGCGCGAGCGGATCACCGGAGAACTGCTGGCCGCCGTGCAGCTGGCCGACAAGGCGGAAAACTATTCGCGCACCCTTTCCGGCGGAATGCGCCGGCGGCTGATGGTCGCCAAGGCGATGGTCCACAGGCCGCCGGTGCTGGTGCTGGACGAGCCGACCGCCGGCGTCGACGTCGAACAGCGCCAGCAGCTGTGGGGCCAGATCCGGGCGCTGAACCGGTCGGGCGCGACCATCCTGCTGACCACCCATTATCTGGACGAGGCGCAGGAACTGTGCGACCGGATCGCCTTCATCGACCGTGGCGAGGTCATCGCCTGCGACACCACCGAGGCGCTGCTCCGGCGCGTGGACCGCAAGGAAGTGACCTTCTCGCTGGGCGAGCCGCTGGGAGAGCCGCCCGCCGGCCTGGCCCGCTACAATGCCGAAATCGTCCCGCCGCGCCGGTTGACGATCCGTTACCGCCCGAGCCGGACGCGCTTCCGCGACATCGTCAACGACGTGCGCGAGGCCGGCCTGACCATCGTCGACGTTTCGACCCGGGACAGCGATCTCGAAGACCTGTTCCTGCAACTGACCGCCGCGCCGGCGGAGGGCGCCGACGGGGAAGGCGGGACGGACCGGACCGGCTGAGGCCGCCGCGCGGCGGGCGTCACGCGCCCCAGCCGGCTCCGCACACCTTGCCGAAATGGCGGCCTTCGGGGAAGGCGCGCAGGGCCTCGGCGACGTCTTCGAAGGCGAAGCGATGGGCGTCGTCCACCGCCGGCCGGGCGCCGAAACGGGTCATCGCGCGGTTCATCGCCTCGAACACGGTCCGGCTGCCCACCGTGACGCCCTGAAGCCGGACATTCTGGGTCACGACCGGCCCGAGATTGAGCGTGCCCGCCGCGCCGGCCAGCACGCCGATCAGGCTGATCGTACCGCCCGGCCGCACCGCGCGCAGCGACTGTTCCAGCGTCCCGCCGCCGCCGACCTCGACGATATGGTCGACGCCGCGGCCGAGCGCAGCCCGCGCGGCTTTCCCCCAGTCCGGGGTTTCGCGGTAGTTGATGAGATGGTCGGCGCCGAGCGCCTTCGCCTTCTCCAGCTTGGCGTCGCTCGACGAGGTGGCGACGATTTCCGCCCCGTGCATTTTGGCGAATTGCAGGGCGAACAGCGAGACGCCGCCGGTGCCCTGGACCAGCACGGCGTCGCCGGCCCTGACCTGGCCCTGTTCGACCACCGCGTTCCACGCCGTCACGGCGGCGCAGGGCAGCGCTGCCGCCTCGACCGCCGTCATGTGCGCCGGCGCTTTGACGACGCCGGTCTCCGGCAGCAGCATCTTCTCCTGCACCGTGCCGTCGTTCGGGCCGCCCAGCGTGCCGCCCCAGCATTCCTCCCGGAACGTGCCGTCGATCCAGTTCTGGCCGAAAATCGGGCAGACCAGGTCGCCGAGCGCGACCCGGCCGACGCCTTCGCCGACCGCTTCGACCGTCCCGGCGCCGTCCGACAGCGGCACCAGCGGCAGCTCGCCGGAGCGCCGGCCGTAGCCGCGGTCGACCATCACCGTATCGCGGTAGTTGATCGACACCGCCTGCATCCGCACGACGATCTCGCCCGGGCCGGGCGCCGGATCGGGACGCTCGGCGAGCCGGATATTGTCGAGGCCCCAGTCCCCTTCGATCTGCATGACGCGCATGGCGGATTGTCCCCGGTTTGGAAATTGACGCTCGAAGCGGACCTTAGCGGCCGCACACGGCGGGTCAACCGGCCCGCGAACCGGGAGGGGATAAACGAATAAATTGCCGTTCCGAAGCCGCTCTGCTATCGCCCTTTCCATGGTTGCGCGGGTCAAAACGATCGCCTTCAACGGCATCGAGGTGCTGGACATCGACGTCCAGGTGCAGATCAGCAGCGGCGTGGTCGCCTACAGGATCGTCGGGCTGCCGGACAAGGCGGTCGGCGAATCGCAGGAACGGGTGCGCAGCGCGCTCACCGCGCTGGGCCTCGCCTTGCCGGCCAGGCGGATCACGGTGAACCTTGCCCCGGCCGACGTTCTCAAGGAAGGCAGCCATTTCGACCTGCCGATCGCCGTGGGCATGCTGATGGCGATGGGCGCCCTGCCGGCCGATGCGCTGGACGGCTACACCGTGGTCGGCGAACTGGCGCTGGACGGCCAGATCGCCCCGGTCGCCGGCGTGCTGCCGGCGGCGATGGCGGCGGTCGGCGAAGGCAGGCGCGGCATCGTCTGCCCGGCGGCCTGCGGCGGCGAGGCGGCCTGGGCCGGCGATCTGGACGTCCTGGCGCCGCGCTCGCTGATCGCCCTGGTGAACCATTTCAAGGGCGCCCAGGTTCTGAGTCCGCCCGCGCCGGCGCTGGCCGACGACGACGGCCGCTATCCGGATATGGCCGACATCAAGGGGCAGGAGACCGCCAAACGCGCGCTGGAGATCGCCGCGGCGGGCGGCCACAACCTGCTGATGATCGGCCCGCCCGGCTCCGGCAAGTCGATGCTGGCGGCCCGCCTGCCCGGCATCCTGCCGCCGCTCGACGCGGCAGAGGCGCTCGAAGTCAGCATGATCCACTCGGTCGCCGGGATGCTGGAGAACGGCCGCATCACACGGCGCCGGCCGTTCCGCGATCCGCACCATTCGGCGTCGCTGCCCGCGCTGGTCGGCGGCGGCCTGCGCGCCAGGCCGGGCGAAGCCTCGCTCGCCCATCTCGGCGTGCTGTTCCTCGACGAACTGCCGGAGTTCAACCGGCAGACCCTGGAAGCGCTGCGCCAGCCGGTCGAATCCGGCCGGGCGGTGATCGCGCGCGCCAACCATCATGTGACCTATCCGGCGCGCTTCCAGCTCATCGCCGCGATGAACCCGTGCCGCTGCGGCCATCTCGACGATCCGGCGCTGGCCTGCTCGCGCGCGCCGCGCTGCGCCCGCGAATACCAGACGCGCATATCCGGCCCGATGTTCGACCGCATCGACCTGCATGTCGACGTGCCGGCGGTGAGCGCCGCCGACCTCTCGCTGCCGCCGCCGCGCGAAAGCAGCGCCGACGTGGCGCGGCGGGTGGCGGCGGCGCGCGATATCCAGAGGGCCCGCTATTCAGGGCGGGGCATCCGGACCAACGCCGAAGCCGACGGCGACCTGCTGGAGGAGGCCGCCGCCCCCGATGCCGGCAGCCGCGCGCTGCTCACCGAGGCGGCGGAAAAGCTGCGGCTCAGCGCGCGCGGCTACCACAGGGTCTTGCGGGTCGCGCGGACCCTTGCGGACATGGAGACCGGCGACCGGGGCGCGGCGCAGGGGGATGCCGCCCCCGTCGGCCGCCTGCACGTCGCCGAGGCCCTGAGCTATCGCCGCGTTGCGCCCGGCGCCTGAGAAGGCCCCGCGAAAGTCCGGCCCCGCGGAAGTCCGGCCCATGAAAATCCGGCCCACGAAAATCCGGTTGCGCAGATTGCCCCTTGACGCAACTTGAGTAAATCCGTTGACTATCGGCGCTTCGACCGGCCCGGACAGGGGGAGACACCGCCATGCGCGCCATTATTCCTGTAGCGGCCGCTCTGGCGGCCGCCCTTGCGCTCGCCGGCTGCGCGACACCGCACCTCGACATCGCAGAGCCCAGCGACCGGCAGAAGGCCGAGGCCGAGGCGGCGCTGAAATTCACGGCGGTCGGCCCGCCGCGCAACACCGCCGCCGATGAGATGGTGCCGACGGTCGGGCGCGTCATACGGCGCGTGCGGGCCTCGTCCTACGCGGTGTGCACGGAGCTCAAGCTGCCCGACGAGCGGTGCAAGCTCATGTCGACCGCCAAGGTCCTGGTCCATACGCGAAAGACGGACATCAACGCCTTTGCGGACGGGAACAACAATGTCGGCGTTTACGGCGGCCTCGTCAGCAATATGGGCACCGACGCCGAGATCGCCGGCGTGCTGGCGCACGAATTCGCCCACGTCATGTACGGCCATGTCGAGAAGAAGCAGACGAACGCGCTGATCGGCGGTCTGCTCCTCGGCGCCCTCACCGGTGTCGCGTCCGCCGCGGCGGGGTCGTACGACCGGAAGCCGGTCCGCGACATGACGAAACTCGGCTGGCAGATCGGCAGCACCGCCTACAGCCCCGAAATGGAGATCGAGGCCGACCGGACGGCCGTCTACATCCTGCACAAGGCCGGATTTCCGCTCACCGCGCTGCAAAGCGCGCTGTTGCGCATGAACCGCGCCGATGCGGACCGGTCGTCGGGCGCGTTTTCGGGAACCGTCGGTTTTCTGCAGACGCATCCGAGCGACGACCGCCGCCACGCGCACCTGATATCCGCAATCGAGGACGTCCGGGCGGGCAAGCCGCTGAAGCCGGTGGAAAAGAAGTAGGCGCTGCACCGGCTTCCGGGGCGGTCGAGACAGGATTGCGCTCCGTCCTTCGCTGCGTCCCCCGGCGTTCCTGTACAAAAGGGGGGAGGCCGGGCCGCGCGCGCCGCCTGCCCCGCCGTCATTCCGACCCCTCTCCCGTCATTTCGACCCCTCACCCGTCATTTCGACCGGAGCGCCGTCAGGCGCGGAGCGGAGAAACCCGGAGGGCGCTCCGTCGACGCCGCAGGCTCTTGCGTCCGCCCGGCGCCCGTCCCCGGCCGGATTTCTCCACTCGCTCCGCTCGGTCGAAATGACGGAAGGGGGTGCGCTTCGGTCGGAATGACGGGGTGGGTGTTGCGCCCGGTCGAGATGACGCGAAGGTGGTGGCGGAGGCGGCGTCCGCCCGGTCAATAAGGACGGCGAGGACGGCTGCGCTTCGCCCGAAATGGCCGAACGCCCGCCGCTCCCCCACCCCCGTCATTCCGCCCCCTCTCCCGTCATTTCGACCGGAGCCCCGGCCCTTGGGCCGGGGCGGAGTAGCCTGCCCCTTCGGCTTCGCTCAGGGCAGGCTCTGAGCGAAGTCGAAGGGGAGAAACCCGGAGGGCGCTCCGTCGACGCCGCAGGCTCTTGCGTCCGCCCGGCGCCCGTCCCCGGCCGGATTTCTCCACTCGCTCCGCTCGGTCGAAATGACGGCGAGGGGGTGGCGCCCGGTCGGAATGACGGGGTGGGTGTTGCGCCCGGTCGAGATGACGCGAAGGGGGTGGCGCCCGGTCGAGATGACGCGAAGGGGGTGCGCCCGGCCGGAGTGAAGGGAGGGGTTCGAGGACCGGATCGGGCGCAAATCCGGCAGGCTCCGCCGGGCCGGTCTTTCAAAAATATTTCCTTCTTCTCGATAATATTCCTTGACGCGGCAGGTTCCGCACCCTATATCGGCGCCGTCAACGCCCGAAATGCGCCTGCCGCGGCCGGCCGGCGCCCAATTCGCCGTCTTTCCGCCCCGCTTCCCGCCCGTCATTCCGTCCTTCGAGACGGCGCACCCGTCCGGCCGGAATTCCGGAAAATTTCCTGCCGAAATTGTTTTTGCGCACGTCCGGATAGTATTTTTCCAACGATTCCAAAGGGTTAGGGTCGCGGGGTGCAAAAAACATATTATATTGAACGATCCATCAAATTCCAAAACCCAGCGATTTCAAAGACTTGGCAGATTATTCTTAAACAACCATTCAAAAACAGCCCGTCCGGCGCACCCTTTCGCAGAGGACTCTCCAGGAGCGGGGGACCCGGCCGGCGCCGGTCACCGGCCGCCCGCCATCCGCGCCGCCGCCGCCAGGAAACCGACCAGGTCGTCCGTCGAATGGTGGACGTAGCCGGCGTCGTGGCCGTTCATGGCCCAGTCGCTCGCCGTGCGGACATGCACCGTCGTCATGCCCCGGTCGTGGGCCGGCTTCAGGTTGATCGCGATATCCTCGATCAGCACCGCCGCCGCCGGGTCCATGCCGTGCCGGTCGAGGAACAGGTCGTAGAACGGGTCGAGCGGCTTGGGATCGAAGCCGGCGGCGGCGATGTCGAAGATGTCCGCGAAATGCGCGGCGACGCCGAGCCGGTCAAGCACCGCCTCGGCGTGTTTCACCGAGCCGTTGGTGAAGATGTATTTCGGGCCGTCGAGCCGGGCCAGCACCGCCGCCAGATCGTCCGACGGCGGAACCGGGCTGTAGTCGATGTCGTGGACGTAATCGAGGAAATGGTGCGGATCGATGCCGTATTCCTGCATCAGCCCCTTCATGGTCGTGCCGTATTGCCGGAAATAGCCCTTCTGCATCCGGCGCGCCTCGTCGTGCGGCAGATCCAGCGCCTCCGCGATATAGGCGCCGATCCGCACGTCGACCTGGGCGAACAGGTTGCACTCGGCCGGATAGATCGTGTTGTCGAGGTCGAACACCCAGTGGCCGATATGGGACAGGTCAGGCACGGCGGGCCGCTCGGTCGCCTTGCCTAGTCGGCGCGGATCAGGGTGCCGGTGCCGCTCTCGGTGAAGATTTCGAGCAGCATGGAATGGGGCACCCGGCCGTCGAGGATCACCGCGGCCTCGACCCCGCCCTCGATGGCGCGGATGCAGGTCTCGACTTTCGGGATCATGCCGCCCCTGATCGCGCCGTCGTCCATCAGGGCGCGCGCGGCGGCGACCGTCAGTTCCGGGACCAGTTCGCCGTTCCCGTCGAGCACGCCGCGCACGTCGGTCAGCAGGAACATGCGGATCGCCTCGCTGGCGGCGGCGACGGCGCCGGCGACCGTATCGGCGTTGATGTTGTAGGTCTCGCCCCTGGCGCCGATGCCGATCGGCGCGATGACCGGGATCAGGCCGCTGTCCAGCAGGTCTTCGAGAATTTCGGTATCGACGGCGTCCGGCTCGCCGACGAAACCGAGATCGAGGATGCGCTCGATGTTGGAATCCGGATCGCGCCGGCTGCGCGTCAGCTTCTTCGCGCGGATCAGGCCGCCGTCCTTGCCGCTGAGGCCGACCGCCCGGCCGCCGGCCTTGTAGATCGACTGCACGACCTGTTTGTTGATCGAGCCGGACAGGACCATCTCGACGATGTTGACGGTCTCGGCGTCGGTCACGCGCAGGCCGTCGACGAACTCGCTGGCGATGTTCAGCCGCTCCAGCATCGTGCCGATCTGCGGCCCGCCGCCGTGGACGACGATCGGGTTCACGCCGGCGTGCTTGAGCAGCACGATATCGTTGGCGAAATTGTCCGACAGGCGCTGGTCGCCCATCGCGTGGCCGCCGTATTTTATGACGAAGGTCTGGCCGTCGTAGCGGCGCAGATAGGGCAGGGCCTCGGTCAGGGTCCGCGCGGTGCGCAGCCACTGCTTCGCTTCGGTCAGGTTGAACTTCCGGTCGGCCATGGGGCAACCGTTCCAGTCTGCTGTTTCGGCGCCGATTGTAGCGGAAGTCGCCGCGAGCGTTTAGGCCGGGACGGCGAGCGTGGCAAGGGCGGCGCGCAATTCGGCGATGCCCCGGCCCTTTTCCGCGCTGGTCGCGGCGACATCCGGATGGCAGGCCGGATGGCGCGCGGCGGCGCGAGTCACCCCGGACAGGCAGGCCGCGAGTTCGCTCTCGTGCAGCTTGTCCGATTTGGTGAGGACGATCCGGTAGGAGACCGCCGAGGCGTCCAGCAGGTCCATGATCTCCCGGTCGCCGGGCGTCGGGCCGCGGCGCGCGTCGATCAGCAGGCAGACCTGGCGCAGGCTTGCCCGGCCGCGCAGGTAATCGCGGATCAGCGCGTTCCAGCGCCGCACCTTGTCCTTCGACGCCCGGGCGTAGCCGTAGCCCGGCAGGTCGACCAGGCGGAGCCGGCCGCCGAGATCGAAGAAATTGATCTGCTGCGTCCGGCCCGGCGTGTTCGAGGTCCGGGCCAGCGCCTTGCGGTTGGTGAGCGCGTTGATCAGGCTCGACTTGCCGACATTGGACCGGCCGGCGAAGGCGACCTCCGGCAGCGCGTCCGGCGGCAGGCCGCCGGCCTGCACGACGCCGGCCACGAAGCTGCATTCCTGCGCAAACAGCAACCGGCCCGCCTCGAGGGCGGCGGCTTCGGCTTCAGGATGCGATACGGCGTCGGCCATGGGCGCCGGCCCGGCTATTTGCGTTTGCCGCGCCCGCCGGTGCTGCCGCGGCGGCCCCGCCCGCCCTTGGAGCGGCCCTTGCCGGACTTTTCGGCCGGCGGCTTGTTGCGGCTCTGCTTGCTGCGGCCCGGGTTGGCGCCGGCGCCGGCCGGGGCGGACGCCTTGCGCCTGGCCGGCTTCTCGGCATCCGCCGCCTCGTCGTCTCCGGCACCCCCGGCGGCGCCGGCCTCGCCCTCGACGGGAACGAGATCGCGGACGTTGCGGGCGGCCTCCTTTTTCTCCCACACGCCCATGCGCTTCATGATCACCCATTGCTGGCCGATCGAGAGCGTGTTGTTCCACGCCCAGTAGATGATCAGCCCGGCCGGGAAGATCGCCAGCATGACGGTGAACACGAAGGGCAGCGCCATGAAGATCTTCTGCTGCATGGGATCGGCCGGCGGCGGATTGATCTTCTGCTGCAGAAACATCGTGAGGCCCATGACGATCGGCCAGATGCCGATATCGACATAGGGAATGCCCGACGGCCCCCAGGGCAAAAGGCCGAACAGGTTCACGATGGTCGTCGGGTCCGGCGCCGAGAGATCCCGGATCCACCAGAAGAAGGGCGCGTGGCGCATGTCCACGGCGATGAACAGCGTCTTGTAGAGCGCGAAGAAGACCGGGATCTGGAGCAGGATGGGCAGGCAGCCGGAGGCCGGGTTGATCTTCTTCTCCTTGTAGAGCGCCATCAGCTCCCGGTTCATCGCCTGCTTGTCGTCGGCATAGCGCTCGCGCAGCTTCATCATCTCCGGCTGGAGCTTCTTCATCCGGCTCATGGAGCGGTAGGAGCGGTTGGCGAGCGGGAAGAAGACGATCTTGACCAGGATCGTCACGACCAGGATGGCGACGCCGAAATTGCCGACATAGCCGAAGATAATCTGGAGCAGCCAGTAGAAGGGCTGGGTGAGGAAGAAGAACCAGCCCCAGTCGACCAGCCAGTTGAACCGCGGGATGCCGAGATTCTCCTCGTAGGATTTGAGGGCGGCGGTTTCCTTCGGCCCGGCCAGGATCCGGAGCGTCCGCGCGACCTCGCCGCCGGGTGCGATCCGGAGGTCGTTCTCGGTCTTGAAGTAGGTCCGGAAGACGTCCCCGTAGCCTTCGAACTTGTCCCGGTGATCGAAGGTGAATTCGTATTTTCCGCTCTGTTCCGGGGCCAGCGCGACCGCCCAGTACTGGTCGCTGAAGGCCGTCCAGCCGCCGGTCGTGCGGTAGGTCTGGGACTCGTCCCTGATGTCGGAATAGTCCAGGGGGCTGTCGAAGATTTCCTGTCCGACCGTGATGTAGTTCTCTTCGCCGGGCTCCTTGATCGTCGCATGGCCGCTTTCGCTGAGAATGAAGAAGCCGAAGGTTTTCGGTTCGCCGTGGCGGTGGATGAAGCCGGTCGGGCGCAGCACGAAGGGCCGGCCGCTGCGGTTCAGGACCCTGCGTTCGACCGTCACGAGGTATTTCCGGTCGATCGAATAGGTGCGGCGGAACTCGACGCCCTCGCTATTCGTCCAGCTGAGCGTTACCGGCTTGCCGACTTCGAGCGTATTGCGGTCGGCCCGCCAGACGGTATCCGGACCCGGCACGACGCCCTCGCTCCGGCCCGGCACCTCCCAGGTCATGCCGACATAGTAGGCGCCCTTCGTGCGGCCGGGACGCAACAGGTGGATCCGCTCCTGCTTCTTTATGGTTTCCCAGTGTTTCTCCAGCGTAAGGTCGTCGAACACCGCGCCGATCCGGCAGATCGACCCGGTGACGACATCGGTCTCGATGGCGATTCGCAGGGACTGGCCGTCGCTGCCGCTGCATGCGGCCAGGGCCTCCGCGCGCGGCAGGACAGGCTTGTCCTCGACGATGCGGACCGGAGCCTTCGAGCGCGACGGTCCGGCGCTGTCCCGGCCCTGCTGCTGCGCGCCGGACTGCTGGCCGCTGTCCCGCTGGCCGAGCTTCTCCTGCGGGGCGAAGACGATCTGGAACCCGACGATGATGGCGATCGAAAACAGGATCGCCATGATCATGTTGTGCGAGTCCGTCCGGTCAGGTCCCACGCGACGGCTCCGTCTGGCGGCGCGGCGGCACGGGGTCGTAGCCCGATCCGCCCCAGGGATGGCAGCGGCCGATCCGCTTCAGGCCGAGCCAGCCGCCGCGCACGGCGCCATGGCTGCGGACCGCGTCGGCGGCATATTCCGAACAGGTCGGCGCAAAGCGGCACTGCCGGCCGAGAACCGCCGACAGGGAATAGCGATAGGCCAGGATCGCGCCCAGGATCAGGCGCGCGGCAGGGCTCTGCGGCGGCGGCGGGGACGGACCGGCCGGGGACGAACCGGCTGGGGACGGACCGGTTGGGGACGGACCGGCAGCAGGCGGGGCGGCAGCGGGCGGCATGGCTTCAGGCGGCCTCCCCGCCGGTCGCGGCGGCCCCGGTTGCGCCATCGGTTGCGCCATCGGTTGCGCCATCGGGGCGGCGCAGTTTTTTCAGCCGCTTCAGGGCGCCGCGGAGATCGCGCCGCAGATCCGGCCACGGCCGGGTCAGCGTGGCCCGCCGCGCGATCAGCACATAATCGGCGCCGGGCCTGGCGAGGCGTTTCAGATCGCCCGCCGCGAGCGCCCGCAGCCGGCGGCGGGCCCGGTTGCGCTCGACGGCGTTGCCGACCTTCTTGCTCGCGGTCAGCCCGACGCCGATTTCCGCCGGACCGCCACCCGCGGCGGCGCGCGCCGGGCATGCTTGCAGGACGAGCCCCGGCGCGACCGAGCGGCGCCCCTTGTGCCGGACGCGCAGGAATTCCGGGCGGCGCCGGAGGCGCCGAAGGGTCGGTTCTGCTGGCATCCTGACGGGCGTTGCGCTGGCCGGCCTGTGGGCGATCTGTCGAAGTCGATGCGTTCCTGCGGCGCCGCCCGAGGGCGCTCGGGCGCAGGATTGGCAGGTCAGGCCGAAAGCCGCTTGCGGCCCTTGGCGCGGCGGCGGGCCAGAACCTGGCGGCCGCCCCTGGTCGCCATCCGTGCGCGGAAACCGTGACGCCGTTTGCGCACCAGCACGCTGGGCTGGTAGGTGCGTTTCACCGGACATTCTCCATCGATTCTGCTGCGCCGACGCGGCACGCCCGCCGGTGGCAAGGCCGGCAGGCAGTCGCCCGACGGACAACCGCCCGATGGACAACCGCCCGATGAACGGCAGCCGGATCGGACCGTTTCATCGGGGCTACGGCGGCGCGCGAAAGCCGTGCAGCGGGATATACGGATTGAGCGCCCTTGCGGTCAACACGGCCGCGCCCCGGCGGGCGGCGACGAATCGGCACGTTCCCGCCCAAGCGTTCCCGCTGGCGCCCCCGGGGCGGCGCCGCGGCGGGACGCCGGCCGGTCCCGCGCATTGTCACAGCGATTTGCACTGTCCGACCGCTGCCCGCCGCGCTATGGATCGCTTCGACCCGCCCAACCCGAGCGCGCCGTCCCGTGACCGATTCGCCGAACATATCGCAACCCACTGCCGGAAACCGCCGGTCCCGCTGGATGCGGCTGGCGCCGATGGCGGTCCTGCTCTGCGGCCTGGCCCTGTTCCTGGCGATGGGCTGGCACCGCTATATCAGCTTCGAGCAATTGCGCGAGCACCGCGAGGCGCTGGAGCAGTGGGTTGCGGCCCAGGGGATCTGGGCGCCGGTCATCTACGGCCTGGCCTACGCCGCCATGATCGCCTTCTCCATCCCCGGCGGCGCCGTGGCGACGATCGTCGGCGGGTTTTTCTTCGGCCTCGTGACCGGCTCCATCGCCGTGGTCGTCTCCGCCACGGCCGGCGCGACCGTCCTCTTCCTCGCAGCCCGCACCGCCCTGGGCGCTATCCTGCGCCGGAAATCCGAGGGCTGGCTGCACCGGATGGAGGAGGGCTTCCGGGAGAACGCCTTCTCCTACCTGATGGTCCTGCGCCTGATACCGCTCTTCCCCTTCTGGCTGGTCAATCTCGTTCCCGCCTTTCTCGGCGTCGGCCTGCGCACCTATGTGATCGCCACCTTTTTCGGCATCATGCCGGGCTCGATCGTCTATGTCAGCCTGGGCAACGGGATCGGCGCCCTGCTCGAGAGCGGCGGCACGCCGGATTTCGGCATCGTCTTCAAGGCCGAGATCCTGCTGCCGCTGGTCGGCCTGGCGATCCTGTCGATGCTGCCGGTCGTCTACAAGCGCTACCGGCGCCGCAAGGCCGGCGGCCCGCCGGACGCCGCGCCCGGCGCCTGACGGCGCTTCCTCGACGGGGCCTCCATTGACGGAGCGCGACGCCGCAGGCCGCAACATCCAGAACGCCGCCTGCTCCCGTACGCGCCCGCGGCTGTCCTGGAGCGCCGGCCTGTCGACCAGGCTGCTGATCCTGACGGCGATCTTCGTGATGCTGGCGGAGGTCTTGATCTATCTGCCGTCGATCGCGCGCTACCGGCAGGCGTATCTGGAAAACGTCCTCTCGGACGCCCATCTGGCGACGCTGGCGCTGGATGCGGCGCCGGACAATATGGTGGGTCCGGAACTCAGCCGCCGCCTGCTGTCGTACGCCCGCGCGCTGGCGATCGTCCAGCGCCGGGCCGACGGGTCGCGGCATCTGATGACCGCCGGTATGCCGCCCGGCGTGTCGAAGCGCGTCAGCCTCGGCAATCCGGATTTCCTGCTGCTGATCTGGGACGCCATCGACACCCTGGCCGCCGGCGGCCGGCGGGTGTTGCGCGTCGTCGGCCCGTCGCCGCGCGACCCGGCAACCGCCCTCGAAGTGCTGATCTCCGATACGGCGCTGCGCCGGGGTATGCTGGAATATTCCCAGCGCATCCTGATCCTGTCGCTGATCATCTCCTTTTTCACCGCCACGCTGGTGTTTCTTACCCTGCACTGGCTGATCGTCCGCCCGGTGCAGCGGCTGACCGACAACATGGTCCGGTTCAGCGACGACCCGACCGACGAGGCGCGGATGCTGCAGCCGGCCGGCCGCCGCGACGAGATCGGCGTGGCGCAGGAAGAATATGCCTATCTGCAGCGGAATCTGCGGATCGCGCTGGGCCAGAACGAGCGCCTGGCGGCCCTCGGCGCCGCGATCGCCCGGATCAACCACGACCTGCGCAACATGCTGGCTGCGGCGCAGCTCGTATCGGACCGGCTCGCGGGCAGCGAAGACCCGGGCGTCAGGCGGATCGCGCCGACGCTGGTGCGCTCGATCGACCGGGCGGTCCGGCTGTGCGCCCAGACCCTGGATTTCGCACGGGACGCGAAAGCGACGCGCAAGGCCGAAATTTTCTTTCTCAACGAACTGGTGCTCGAACTGGCGTCGGTTCACGGACCGGAGCATCCCGGCGCGTCGTTCGACAGCGACATGCCCGGCGACCTCACGATCTTTGCCGACCGGAGCCAGATATTCCGCGTCCTGTCCAACCTGATGCGCAATGCGGCCCAGGCCGGCGCGCAGACCGTGACCGTCCGCGCGGAGACGGCGGAAGGCCTGGCCGTCGTGAATGTCATCGACGACGGGCCGGGCCTGCCGGACGATATCCGCCGGACCCTCTTCAAACCCTTCAGCACCCGGCCGGGCGCCGGCGGCACCGGGCTCGGCATGGCGATCGCGCACGAAATCGTCTCGGCCCACGGCGGGGTTATCGAACTGGTGTCGACCGGCACGGCCGACACCCACTTCCGCATCACCCTGCCCCAGAGCGCCGCCGCGCCGGACACGGGCGGCGGCGCATGAATTCCGGCGGTTTCCGCCCGCCGGGCGCTGCGCTACTGTAGCCGGCACCGGGAAGCGGGCAGAGGCAAGACCTGCGCCATGAGCGTCCAAAGAAACGTCCGGGCGAGTGTCCAGGGAAACGCGCCTGCGGCGGGCCGTCGGCTGACCGCCCCCGATATCGGCGCGCGCAAGGGCGGCACGCCGGTCGTCTGCCTGACGGCGTATACCGCGCCGGTCGCCCGCCTGCTCGATCCGCATGTCGACCTGCTGCTGGTCGGCGACAGCCTGGGCATGGTGCTCTACGGGCTGGACAGCACGCTCGGCGTCACCCTCGACATGATGATCGCCCACGGCCAGGCCGTGATGCGCGGCTCGCAACGGGCCTGCGTCATCGTCGACATGCCGTTCGGCGCCTATCAGGAATCGGCGGCGCAGGCGTTCCGCAACTGCGCCCGGGTGATGTCGGAGGTCCGCTGCCAGGGCGTCAAGCTGGAGGGCGGCCGGGACATGGCGGAAACCGTGGACCGTCTGGTCCGGTGCGGCATCCCGGTGATGGGCCATGTCGGCCTCACGCCCCAGTCGGTGAACGCCTTCGGCGGCTTCAAGGCCCAGGGCCGCGACGAGGCGGCGGCGGCCCGCATCGCGGCGGACGCGGCGGCCATCGCCGAAGCCGGCGCCTTCGCCATCGTGGTGGAAGGGGTGCCCGAACCGCTGGGCCGCCGGATCGCCGGGGAAGTCGCCGTGCCGGCCATCGGCATCGGCGCCTCGCCGGCCTGCGACGGCCAGGTTCTGGTGACCGAGGATATCCTCGGCCTGTTCGGGGAATTCCAGCCGAAATTCGTCAAGCGGTATGCCGATCTCGCGCCGGCGGTCGGAGACGCCGCGAAACGCTACGCGGCGGAAGTGCGCGCCCGCGAGTTTCCGTCGGCCGAATTCTGTTTCGGCGCCGCCAAGCCGGCCTGACAGGGCCCGGACCGATGGCGGCGTTCCGCACCCGGGTGGTCCGGTCGATTCCCGCGCTGCGCGATACGGTGGCGCGCTGGCGGCGAGACGGCGAGACGGTCGGGCTGGCGCCGACCATGGGCGCGCTGCACGAAGGGCATATCGAGCTGGTGCGCCGGTCGGGCGCGGACTGCGACCGCACGGTCGTGTCGATCTTCGTCAATCCGACCCAGTTCAACCCGGACGAGGACCTGGACCGCTATCCGCGCCAGGAGGAGGAGGACCTGAAGGCGCTGTCCGCGGTGCGCGCCGATCTCGCCTTCATCCCGGCGGCCGGCGACATCTATCCCGAGGGCTTCGCGACCGCCGTCCATGTCGGCCGGGTGACGACCGGGATGGAAGGCACCGTGCGCATCGGCCATTTCGACGGCGTCGCCACGGTGGTCTGCAAGCTGTTCATGCAAACCCGGCCGGACAAGGCCTTCTTCGGCGAGAAGGATTACCAGCAGCTCATTACCGTCCAGCGCATGGTGCGCGATCTGGACATGCCGCTGACCGTCGTTCCGGTGCCGACGGTGCGCGAGGCCGACGGCCTGGCCCTGTCGTCGCGCAACGCCTACCTCTCGCCGGAACAGCGCCGGATTGCGGCTTCGCTCAACCGGACCCTGCGCGAGACCGCCCGGGCCATCGCCGGCGGCCGCGCCATCGACGCCGCAACCGCCGCCGCGCGCCAGGAGCTGCTCGACGCCGGCTTCGACGCCGTGGACTATGTCGAATGCCGCGCTGCGGCGGACCTCGCTACGCTGGAAACGCTGGACCGGCCGGCCCGCCTGCTGGCGACTGCGCGCCTCGGCCCGACCCGCCTGCTCGACAACGTCCCGATAGACTCACCCGATAGACTGGCCCGATAAACCGGCCCGATAAACCGATCGGCGTCAGCCGGGCGGTTTCGCACCGCCGCGCCGGGCGGGGACGAACAGCACCAGGGCAATGGCGCTCAGGACCAGCGCGAGCGCCAGCAGTTCGCGCCAGCCGAAGGGTTCGCCCAGAAGGATCGCCCCGCTGGCGACGCCGATCACCGGGATCATCAGCGCGCCGATCGACGCGACGGTTGCGGGCATCGCCCGGACAACGCGGAACCACAGGGCATAGCCCATGACCATGCCGACGAAGAGCACATAGAGGCCGGCCAGCGCCGCCTCCGTGCTGGCCCGGTGCAGCACGAAGGGTTCGCTGACCGCGGCGATCAGCGAGATCGGGACGAGGCCGATCAGCAGTTGCCAGCCGGCCAGCGCGTTCATCGAGACGCCCCATTCATAGTGTTTGACGACCAGCGTCCCGCCCGCCCAGGCGACCGCCGCCAGCAGCACGAAGGCGAAGCCGAGCGCCCGTTCGTCCCGAAAGGCGCCGCCCGGCAAGAAGCCGGCCGCCGGCCAGCCGCCGGATGCGCCGAGGCCGGCCGCCAGCAGCACCGCGACCCCGGCGACGCCGAGCGCGATGGCCACCGCGACCCGCACGCCGATGCGCTCGCCGAAGAACAGGCCGCCGAGCAGGGCGGTCCAGACCGGGAGCGTGTAGCAGACGATGGCGGCATGGCCGGCGCCGACGATCTGGAGCGCGAAGCCGGTCAGGACGTGCCAGCAGGTCATGTTCAGGATGGCGGCGGCGACCAGGCGCGGCCAGATGCGGCGCGGCGCCTTCCAGCGGGCGCGGTCTTCCAGAATGCCCAGCGCGAGCAGAACGGCGCCGGCGATCGCGCAGGTCAGCGCCCGGAACTGCCAGACCGGCAATTCGAGGAACACCGTACGCATGGCCGGCCAGCTCGTTCCCCAGACCAGCCACAGAAAGACCAGCGCGATCAGGCCGCCGACGGGCAGCGCCGGCCCTTTCGGCGCCCGGCTCTGCACGCCGCTTTTCAGGGGGGCCGGCGCCACCGGATCAGCGCGGGCCGGGCGCGCGCCGGCCGGAGACCGGCTCGCCCGCCGGCGCCAGCAGGACCAGGGCCACCGCCCCGACGATCAGCGCCAGCGCGATCAGGTCGCGCAGGCCGAAGGGCTCGCCGAGCACGACGACGCCGCTGACGACGCCGACGACGGGCACCATCAGCGTGCCGATGGCCGAGACGGATGCCGGGAAGATTTTCACCACGCTGAACCAGGCGAAATAGCAGAACACCAGGGCGATCAGCACCAGGTAGGCGGTCGACCACCAGACGGCGGCGGCGGCATCGCCGTAGTCGAAGCTGCCCAGAGCGAGCCAGATCGCCACGATCGGCGCCGAACCCAGCAGGAGTTGCCAGCCGCCCAGCGCGACGACGCCGATCCGCCACGGCGTGTGCTTCTGGATCAGCACGCCGACCGCCCACAGGGCCGCGCCGGCGAGCGTGAGCGCAAAGCCCAGCGGCTCCGCGCCGATGACGCTGAAATCGTGGGACATCAGCACGGCAACGCCGGCCGCGCCGAAGGCCAGCGCGGCGATCCGGCGGCGCGTCATCGCCTCGCCGAGGGCGAGCACGCCGAAGACGGCGGCGAACAGGGGCATGGTGAAGGCCATGATGACGGCATGGCCCGCCCCCATCATCGACACGCCGAAGCCGATCAGGACGAACCAGCTGGTGATGTTGAACAGCGCCGCCAGGCAGAGCCGGGGCCACTCTGCGCGCGGCGGTTTCCAAGCCTCGCCGGACGACCCGCCGGCGGCGACCGCGAGGCCGAGCAGCAGCAGGCCGGCGGCGATCCCGGTCAGCGCCCGGAACTCCCAGACCGAAACTTCCGACACGATGATCTTCATGAACGGCCAGTTGACGCCCCAGCCGAGGGCGACGCCGATCAGCAGGGCATAGCCGCGTGCCGGATAGGACGCAGGGGCGTTCCCGGCCACCTAGCCGGGACCGCCGCGGATCGGCGCCACATACTGGGCTTCGGTATCCCAGGGAAAGTGGATCCAGGTGTCCTGGCTGACCTCGGTGACGTAGGAATCGACCATCGGCCGGCCGGCCGGCTTGGCGTAGACCGTTGCGAAATGCGCCTTCGGCAGCTTGTCGCGCACCACCTTGGCGGTCGCGCCCGTATCGACCAGATCGTCGACGATCAGCAGGCCATCGCCATCGCCCGCCACCGACTTGAGCACCTTGACCTCGCCCTTGACCTCGTGGTCGTAGGTCGAGACGCAGAAGGTGTCGATCAGGCGGATGTCCAGCTCGCGGGCGACGATAGCGGCGGGCACCAGGCCGCCGCGGGTCACCGCCACCACGCCCCTGACACCGTTCAGGCTGCTCAGGCGCCAGGCCAGCGCCTTGGCGTCGCGGTGCAGCTCCTGCCACGAGACCGGGAAATGCCGGGTATAGCCCTGTTGCGCTTCGGCGCCCTTCTCGGCGTCGGACATGCGTGTTCCCTTTCCCCGTTCTCGCGTTTTCCGTTCTCGCGTTGCGGGCGGATATAGGCGATGGCGCGCGCGGGAAGCAAGGACGCGCCCCTGCCCGAACTATGCCGCCAGGACGACCCGTCCGACGATCCGGCCCGCCTTCATGTCGTCGAGCGTCTTCTGGGCCTCCGCGAGCGGGCGGCGCTCGACGGGCAGCGCGGGGATTTTGCCGGCGCGGGCGAGCGCCATGAGCTCGGTCATTTCCGCCGGGCTGCCGACATAGCTGCCGGTGAGCGTCATCGCGGTCAGCGGCAGCAGGGGCACGGAGAGCGGCAGCGACCCGCCCATCAGGCCGACGACGATGACGGTCCCGCGCCGGGCGACGGCTTTCATGGCGAAGCCGAGCGAGGCCGCCGCGCCGACGAAATCGACGACCGCCGGCGCGCCGCCGCCGGTCAGCCTGCGGACCTGCTTTGCGGCGTCCGCCGCGCCGCTGTTTACGACATGGTCGGCGCCCATCGCGCGCGCCGCCTCGAGCTTGGCGCCGTCGATATCGCACACCGTGATCGCCGCGTCCGTGACGTTGCGGGCGATCGCCAGCCCGGCGAGGCCGACCCCGCCGGCGCCGATCAGGACGATATGGCCGGCGCCGGTCTTCGCCGCCTTGCGGATCGCGGAAAAGGCGGTGAGGCCCGAACAGGCATAGGTGCAGGCGAGTTCGGCGGGCACGTCGCCGTGGTCGAACAGGTATTTCGCGTGGGGCACGACAAGACGGTCGGCGAAACCGCCGTTCTTCGCCACGCCCAGCGAGCGGTGTTCCGGGCAGAAATGCTCCTCGCCGGACGCACAGACCGCACAGTCGCCGCAGCCGATCCACGGATAGACCACGACGCTGTCGCCGATTTCGACCCCCGTCGCGGTCTCGCCCAGCGCGATCGCCGTGCCGACGATCTCGTGCCCGAGGCAGAAAGGCAGCGTGCAGTTGGCGGTCAGGTCCGCCTTCCGGCCGCCGCCCAGGTCGAAATAGCCGTCATGGATGTGCAGGTCGCTGTGGCACACGCCGCAGCCGGTCACCTGCAACAGCACCTCGTCGCCGGCCGGCGCCGGCGTCGGCAGTTCCATCTCGACCAGGGGTTCGCCGAATTCGACGATGGCGCAGCAGCGCATGGCAGGCTCCGTTTGCGGGGACCGGGCCCGCCCCTGTTAGCGCATCGCCGCGGGATTGCGAAGGCCGCGCGGCAGGATGCGCCGGCGCAAGGCCGTGAGCCGCCTCGAACCCCGGCGCCGGACGAAGCCCGCCGTTGCGCCGGCAGGGGTGAGTATGTATGTATTGGCGGCGACGCAGGATGGAATACGGATGGCAGCAATGAACCGGCGCCTGAAGGGTATTGTCCGCCGCTCCGCCGGGGCGGGATCGGTTCTGGACATCGCTCCGGTTTCGGGGTGCGGGCATCTTGTCCCGCGGGAGTCGGTCGGCGAACGCCTCCATGTCAGCTTCCGGCGCGCAGGCGACGCCCTGCGATACGGCATGGCCGCCTGGAAGGAGGAAACGCCGCCGGATGAAGCGCCGACGCCGTTCCGCGCCGCCCGCTAAACGGAATCCGGCGGCGCCTGCGCCCGGCCCCCGGACAACGGTCGCCGCAGCGGTTTCCCGCTCGTATTCGGGACCGCTGCCGCCTGCCACACAGTTGGCCGAGTACGACCGCGTGCTGCCCGGCGCTGCGGAGCGCATCGTTTCGATGGCGGAAGGCTACGCCGCGCACCAGCAGGCCCTCGAAATGCAGGCGATGCAGCAAGAGCGGAGCGACCGGCAGTGGGCGCGGTGGATCGCGGCTATCGTGGTCTTTGCCGTTCTTCTTTCGTGTCTGTATGCCCTCCATCTCGGTTACGAGGACTTTGCCCGTTCGCTCGGATCGTGGACCGTCGTCGCCCTGGCGGCGGTTTTCGTGGCGGGCAAGGTCCCCGATTGGGTGAGAAAGAAAGAGCCGTAGCGTCGGCGCTTCCGGCCGAAGCCGCCGGTCAGCCTTCTTTCGCCGCCGCCAGCCGGCAGACCTCTTCGGTCGTGCGGATCAGCCGGTCCAGGTCGTGCGGTTCGGACAGGCGGTGGTCGCCCGACTTCACGAGGAGGATTTCGACGTCGGCGCCGGCGAAGGCGTCGGCGACCTTGAGCGCGTGGCGCCACGGCACGTCCGGGTCCGCCATGCCCTGGATAATCCGCACCGGCCCGGCGAAGGGAAACGGCGCGCGCAGCACGAGCCGTTCCCGCCCGTCCTCGATCAGCCGGCGGGCGATCGGCGTCGGCTCGTCGCTGTAGTCCGACGGTTCGTAGTGTACTCCGTCGCGCTCCAGGTCGCGGCGCAGGGCGGGCGAGGCGTTCGCCATGATCAGGTCTTCGGTGAAGTCCGGCGCCGGGGCGACGCCGACCAGGCCGGCGACCCATTGCGGGGCGACCCATTGCGGGGCGGGGCGGCCCGGCCCGTTCCGTCCGGCGAGGGCGCGCGCCGCCAGCATCATGATCCAGCCGCCCATGCTGGAGCCGACCAGCACCAGCGGCCCGGCGGTCAGCGCCTCGATGGCGAAGACGGCGTCGTCCGCCCACTGGCCGACCGTGCCGTCCTCGAAGGCGCCGGAGGACAGGCCGTGGCCGGTATAGTCGAAGCGCAGGAAGCCCCGGCCCTCGCGCCGGCACCAGGCCTCCAGCGCCAGCGCCTTGCCGCCCTCCATATCGGAGCGGAAGCCGGGCAGGAAGACGACCGTGGGCGACGCCGCCGCGCCGCGGCCCGCCGTGCGGCGATAGGCGATTGCCGCGCCGTCGCGGGCGCGCGATAAGAAGCCGGGTGCGTCCACGGCGAATCCCTCCGGTCCCAGGCGTCCGGCGGTCGGACGGGAGCGGCGCACGAAAGCATGACGGACGGGGATGGACAAGCCGGGCACACGCTCATCCGTTCCGCGCGAGGGCTTCGGCCTCACCGTGCTCCAGGTTCTGCCGGCGCTGCAGACCGGCGGCGTCGAGCGCGGCGCGGTCGATATCGCCGCCGCCGTCGCCGCGGCCGGCGGACGGGCGATCGTCGTTTCGGCCGGCGGCCGGATGGAGGCGGAACTGAAACGCGCCGGCGCGGAGCATGTCACCCTGCCGGCGCACCGCAAGACACCCTGGCATATGTGGCGCAACGCCCGCCGGCTCGCCGCGCTGATCCGCCGGGAGCAGGTCGATATCGTCCATGCCCATTCGCGGGCGCCGGCCTGGAGCGCGCGCATGGCGGCGCGGCGCACAGGCAGCCCCTTCGTCACCACCTTCCACGGCATCTACGGCGCCGGCTTTCCGCCAAAAAGGGCCTGGAACCGGATTATGACCGCCGGCGACCGGGTTATCGCCGTTTCCGAGCATGTCGCCGAGCATGTCCAGCGGTGCTACCGGACACCGACGGAGCGCATCGTCACGATCCATCCGGGCGTCGACCTCGACCTGTTCGACTGCGCGGCCGTCTCCGAGGCCCGGGTCGTGCAGCTCGCCGAGGCGTGGCGCCTGCCCGACGGCGTACAGATTGCGATGCTGCCGGGCCGCCTGACCCGGCTGAAGGGCCACGCCGCGCTCATCGACGCCCTGGCGCTGCTGCGGCGCGAGGGGGTCTTGGCGCTGCTGATCGGCGCGGAGGCGGGCCGGCCGGGCTACCGCGACGAATTGGTCGAGCGGGTGGAGCGGCGCGGCCTGGAAGGCGCGGTGCGCTTCGTCGGCCACTGCAGCGACATGCCGGCCGCCTACATGCTCGCCGATGTCGCGGTCAGCGCCTCGACCCGGCCGGAGGCGTTCGGCCTGGTCGCCGCGGAAGCCCAGGCGATGGGCCGGCCGGTCATCGCGACCGGCCACGGCGGCGCGCGCGAGACCGTGATCCCCGGCGAAACCGGCTGGCTGGTCCCGCCCGGCGACGCGGCGGCGCTGGCGCAGGCGCTGGATGCGGCGCTGTCGCTGACCGCGCCCGAACGCGCGCGCATGGCCGAAGCGGCGGTCGCCAACGCGAGGCGCAATTTCTCGAAACGGGCGATGACGGCCCGGACGCTGGAGCTGTATGCGGAGCTCGCGCGGGCGCGCGGCGCGGCGGCGGGATAACGAACCGGCCGGCAGGGCGTCGCGGAGCGCTCCGTCACGGGCCGGTCCCCGGCCGTGCCGGCAACGAGAGGCCGTTACCCCACACGCCTCTGCGGCGCCCGCACGGCTGCGGGAACGGCTGGCCGCTATCCGACGGCGCGCGGCCCCGTGAAAAACCGGAGCGAGGAGCCAAGCGCCGGGACAGGAGGGGCGACATGAGCGGGGCATAGCCGGTTCGGCAAGCGAAAGCCCGGGTCGGCGCGTTTCTCGAAGCGAGCCTCCGGGACTCGCCGGTCCCGCCGGTCGCTTGCCCGCTCGCGAAGCAGGTCGGGACACTTCCTGACCGCGTCGCTTCCCGAAGGTGTGGTCCGACGAGTTCCGGCTGAAGCACAGCCGAATCGATATTGACCGATATAACGGTCATATATATTTTTGTGACCGACACATCGGTCAACATTTTCCATGCCGGACACACCTCGCACCTACTCGCGCCTCACGGAAGAGGCCCTGCTCCTCCTGGGCAAGCAAATCAGGCTCGCCCGGAAACGGCGACGCATGCCCGAACGCGATCTCGCGGCCCGTATCGGCATCGCCAGGAGCACGTTGCAGCTCATCGAGAAAGGCAGTCCCTCGGTCGCTATCGGTCTGGCGCTCGAAGCGGCCACCCTCACAGGCGTCGATCTGTTCGTTCCCGAAGCGACGACGCTCGCACCGCAGATAGAGCGCATCGAGGACAAGCTCGCCCTGATGCCGGGCTCGATCCGCAAGCCCCGGCGCGAGGTCGACGATGACTTCTGATGCCGCTGATGCCGCCCGGCCGCGCGAGGCGTTCGTCTGGATATGGCTGCCCGGCAAGACCGCGCCGGCGGTCGCGGGGCGCGTCCATGCGGAAGACGACCGCTTCGTCTTCACCTATGGCCGGTCGTATCTCGCCAGGGGCGACGCAATCCCGATCTATGCGCCCGAACTGCCCTTGCGCCGCGGCGCCATCGCGCCCGAAGCGCCACTCGGGATTGCCAACGCCCTGCGCGACGCCTCGCCGGACGCCTGGGGCCGTCGGGTTATCGCGCATCGGCGCGCCGGCGACCGCGGCGGCGCGGATGGGATTGCCGACCTCGACGAACTCACCTTCATGCTCCGGTCCGGCTCCGACCGCACCGGCGCGCTCGACTTCCAGGTTTCTCCCAGGGACTATGTTCCCCGCGAGGCCGACAACGAAACGCTCGAACGCCTGCTGGACTCGGCCGACCGGGTCGACCGTGGCCTGCCGCTGGCGCCCGACCTGGCCGAGGCATTGCAGCATGGCACGGCAATCGGGGGCGCGAGGCCGAAGGCGCTCATCCGGGACGGCGACGCCAAGTATATCGCAAAATTCTCCTCCTCGACCGACACCTTCGGTGTCGTCAAGGCCGAGTTCATCGCCATGCGCCTTGCAGGCATCGCCGGGCTGAATGTTGCGCCGGTCAAGCTGGTCCGGGCGATGAACAAGGATGTGCTGCTGATCCGGCGCTTCGACCGGGAGCCGGCGGAGAACGGATGGACGCGGCGCGCCCTGGTTTCCGCACTGACGCTGCTGCGCCTCGACGAGCGCTTTGCAGCCCACGCGTCCTACGAAGATCTCGCCGACATCGTGCGGGCCCGCTTCACCGCGCCTGCCGAGACCCTGGAGGAGCTCTTCGCGCGCATGACCTTCAACATCCTCGTCGGCAACACGGACGACCATGCCCGGAACCATGCCGCCTTCTGGGGCGGCAACAGCCTCACGCTCACGCCGGCCTACGACATCTGCCCGCAATCCAGGACCGGGCGGGAGGCTTCGCAAGCCATGCAGATCCGCGGCCGCGAACGCCGCAGCCGGCTTTCGCTGTGCCTGGCCGCTGCGCACAAGTTTCTTCTCACGGAAGAGCGCGCCCTGGCGATTATGCGGCGCCAGATCGCCGTCATCGGGACAAACTGGCAAACGGTCTGCGACGAGGCGGGCCTGGGCGTTTCGGATCGGCGGCTGCTGTGGCGGCGGCAATTTCTAAACGATCTGGCGTTCGAAGGGCTGGAACGCGCACTCGCCGAATTCGTCGGGAATCTGCCCGGCGGATGACCCGTTCGCCGGGATAACGGTGCATCGGCCCGGAATGGATCCTTCAGCCCGGACCGAAGACATTGTTCGGGCGCGGATGCCGCTCTGGAATTGCGCCGCGCCGCCGCCAGTCCCTGCCGGCCTCCGTATTTGACTTGCCGCTCCGATACATGCTTGTTCCGCCCGTCCGAACGGCCTGCCCCCTCCTCTCTCCGGGAGACCTTCCCCGTGCCGCAAAACGCCGCGTCTCCGCCGATGCCGCCGGCTCCGGGCGCGCCGGTCAACATCCTGACGCTGAAATGGGGCGGCCGTTACGGGCCGGAATTCGTCAACCGGCTCTACCGGGCCGTCGAGCGCCATCTGACCCGGCCCTTCCGCTTCCTGTGCTTCACCGACGACGGGTCCGGGCTGCTGCCGGAAATCGAGCCGCACCCGCTGCCGCCGCTCGATTTGCCGGAACGCTATGCCCGGACCACCTGGCTCAAGCTCGGCCTGTTCGCCGACGGCCTGGCCGATATGGCGGGCGACTGCCTGTTCCTGGACCTCGACCTGCTGATCGTCGACGGCATCGACTGCTTCTTCGACTACGAGCCGGGCCGGCGCTGCATCATCCACAACTGGAAACTGCCGCACCAGATATTCAAGAAGCGCCCGGATGTCGGCAATTCGTCCGTCTTCCGCTGGCGCGCCGGCGCCATGCAATTTGCGGTCGATAAATTCCACGCCGAGCGGGACTGGGCGCTCGCCCGGTTCCGGCCGCCGCAGACTTATCTCACCTATGCGCTCGGCGAGAAATACTGGTGGCCGGAGGCATGGGTGAGGAGCTTCAAACGCCATTCGGTGGCGGGATTTCCGTTCAACCTGCTGGCCGCTCCGAGGCTTCCGGCCGACACGCATATTCTGGTCTTTCACGGCCACCCCGATCCCGACGAGGCGCTGAACGGCTATCGGGCGGCGAAAATGCACCGGCGCACCCGGCCGGCCCCCTGGATTGCCGACCATTGGCGCGACCGGCCGGGGGAGCGAAGGCCGAACACCCCATGATCCGCCGGCTGAAACGCGCCTGCGGCCTCCGCTTCTCGACCAAGGCGCTGGCGCGGAATCCCGGCGTGCATCTGCGTCAGACGATCCGGCGCGCGCAAAGATGCTCAGGGTGATGATCCTTCACCCCGCCAGAACGGCGCGGGGCGGGATCGTGAACGCTACCCTAGCGTATGCCTTGGGCTTGGTCCGGCGCGGCCACGCGGTCGAGGTCTGGACAGCGTCGCCGTCTCTGGCCGCACGCTGCGAAAACCACGGGATTGCCGTTTTCCTGCATCCCGCGATCGCCAGCGCGATAAAACTGAACTTGTCGTGCGCGATATGGAGAAGAGGGCGAGACCTGCGGGCGGCGGGCGTCGATGCCGTCATTCACCAGGGGGCGCGATCCTGGGTCTGGTCCCGGCTCCAAATGCGGCGCACCGGACACGCAGTGGTATTCCACAACCGCAAAATGGGCGGCCGGAGGCGTTTCGACCACTGGCTGGTGCTCTCCCATGCTCATGCGGCGGACCTGGCAGCCGATCCGCGTTGCGATGGCAAGACCGTACACGTCATCCGCAACGGATACCTGCCCGGAGAAGGGGCCGATGCCGAGTTGCCGCGGAATGGAGGGCGTCGTTCGTACCGAGTTGGAACCTTGTGCGGACTGGTGCGGCACAAAGGAGTCGACGTGCTGCTCAGAGCTGTGGCCGAGGCGAGCGCTGCGGGCGTCCCGGTCGAATTGCTGGTCGGGGGGGCCGGCCCGGAAGAGACGGATTTGAAAAACCTTGCCGATGAGCTCGGCGTTACCGACGCGGTGCGCTGGCTCGGCTGGGTCGACGATCAGGCGGCATTTTTTCGGGAAATCGATCTATTCTGCCTGCCGTCGCGCCGCGAACCGTTCGGTCTGGCGTTGATCGAAGCCATGGCAGCGGCCGTGCCCGCAATTGCGAGTGCGACTGACGGCCCGGCCGATATTCTTGCGCACGATCGGACGGGTTGGCTGTTTCCGATCGACGATTCCCAAGCATTGGGCGACCTGATCTGCCAGACCTTCCTCCACCCTGCGAACCGAATTCGGGTTGGCGAGCGCGGCAAGGCCGAAGCCGAGCGCAATTTCCGCGCGGAGGCAGCCGCCGCAACCCTTGAATGCGCCCTGTCGAATATCGTTTCGGAGGAACAGACCGTGTGCCCGCCCGGCCGGCGTCCACTCGTCCTTTCCGGGATCGAACCGTTCGCGAAGGGCGGCTACCGCCATTGCTATGTCCACCCGGACAACGCCGATCTATGCGTCAAAGTCGCCGCCCGTATCGAAGACCCGAAGTGCCACACCGCGCAGCGGCGCGAGATCGCAGATTGCCTATGGTTGAAGAAACACCGGTCGGGCGCGTTGTCCGACCGGATCCCGGCGTTCGAAGAAATTGTCGAGACCGACCGGGGCGTCGGCATCGTCATGCGGCTGTGCCGGGATTCCGACGGCCGAATATCCCGCAACCTTGCCCAGATCGTCGGGGAGCGCGGCTTGACGCCGCCTCTGGCCCGAGCGGTCGACGACCTGGAGCGGTGGCTGCGGAAGCACCGCCTGCTGACCAGCGACACGGCGCCGAAGAATGTCGCCGCCGTGCACTCGGACGGCGGCCGCTGGACGCTGGTAATAGTCGAGGGCTGGCGGCACCGCCGATGGCGCTGGCTGGCCCGGCTCCACCCCGTCCTCGCCGACTGGCTGATCCGGAGGCAGATGCGCAAATTCCGCCGGCGCCTCGCCCGTTTGACCGGGCAAAGCTGACCGGGTAAGGCTGACCGGGCCGGGCCGCGGCGGCGGCTGACGGAAGGGAAAAAATCCGGCGGCTTCCGGCGCTTCGGGCCGGGCGCAGCCGAACGCCCCGGCCCGGCCGAAACGGAGGCCCGGCGCACGGCGTCTATGCCCGCCGAAACGCCCGCTTGACGCGCTCGCTCGACACGCGCCCGCTCGACACTGGCGGACTCCGGCACGGTGGGCCATTATAGCGGCGTCCGCGAGAGCGTCTCTTCAAGGCATTGCAATTCAATGCGCATTCACCGGCTCACCGTTTCGAACTTCAAGAACTTCGAGTGCGAAACCTTCGAATTTCATCCTCGATTCACGCTGCTGGTCGGCGACAACGGCAGCGGGAAAACGGCAGTCCTGGACGCCCTGCGAGTCGGCATCGGCGCTTATCTGCTCGGCATCCCGGATTTGCCGGCGCATTCGATCAAACGGGACTATGTCCGGCGGCGCGTCCGGCGGAACGGGGAGTTTCCGACCTTCGAGCCGGTCACGCCCTGCGCCGTCGCTTGCGAAGGGACTGTTCACGGTTCGGAAATGCGTTGGCGGCGCGAATTGACTTCGCTCAACGGCCGGACCAACCGGGTCGGCGCGCGGCCGGTCGCCCGGAGCGCCGCGCGAAACGTCTGCGCCGGCCGGGCGGAAACCGATTTTCCCCTGATCCTTTCCTACAGCACCGGACGCCTGTGGATCGAGCCGCGGACGACGAAAGCGGCAAGCTCCGCCTTGCGGCAGCCGCTTGGCAATACATCTCGGTTCGAGGCCTACCGCGGCTGCCTCGACCCGGCGGCATCGTCGGAATTGATCCGCCGGTGGATCAAGAAGATGGCGCTGATCGAGGCGCAGGAGGAGAAGCCTCTGACCGGCCTCAAGGCCGTTTTTTCCGCTGTCGTCGGGTGCGTCGAAGGCGCGGAGCGGGCGCTGTACGATTTCAAGCTGGACGATATCGCCCTCGATTTCGCCGGCGGCGAGCGCTACCCGTTCGGTTTCCTGAGCGACGGGCAGCGCAGTATGACAGCCCTCGCCGCCGACATCGCCCTGCGCTGCGTCCAGTTGAACTCCCATCTCGCCGGCAACGCGCCCGGCGCGACCGAAGGCGTGGTGCTGATCGACGAACTCGATCTCCACCTGCATCCGAACTGGCAGCGCGCCATCGTCCGCAACCTGACATCGCTCTTCCCGAAGCTGCAGTTCGTGGCGACGACGCATTCGCCGTTTATCGTCCAGTCCCTCGACGGTCAGGGCCTCATCAACCTCAGCGCGGGCGGCCTGCTCGAGGAACGCAGCGAACCCTACAGCGTGGAGGACATCGCAGAGGATACGATGGGTGTCGAAGCGCCCCAGCGAAGCCGGCAATTTCAGGAAATGGAGGCCGCGGCGCAGCGCTATTACAACTTGCTCGACGAATTGGGCGACGACGACGCGAAGGCCGCCGAAGCGAAAGCCGAACTGAATCGAATCGAATCGCGCTTCTCGGATAACCCGGCCTACGCAGCGTTATTGAAACTCCATCGCTCGGCCACCGAATAGCCGGGTGCGAACTACTGCTATGCGATCGGTAGAGCGCGGGCCGCGGCCGACCGGGAGCGACGGTCGGCGCAAATCGTTTTCCGACTACCGACGCGCAAGAATTCCACTCATAGAGAGGACCGGTGAATATTGCAGTTATTGCGAGCGCCCCTGCGACCTTCATGTCGAACACGTCGTTCCTCGGTCGATCGCACCGGAACTCGAATCGGAATGGTCGAATTTCCTGCTCAGCTGCGTCAACTGCAACAGCCGAAAGGGGAACGGCAACGCCTCGCGGGACGGATATCTCTGGCCGGATCGCGACGATACGTTCGGCGCGTTCGAATACCGTTCAGGCGGAAGGATCTCCTTAAACAGCGCTCTCTCCGAAGGAAAGAGGCGCAAGGCGTCCGCCCTTTACGATCTTGTGGGTCTCGGCGAAACGGGTACGAGCAAGGACCGTCGACGGCACAAGAGGCGCCAAGCTTGGGACAAGGCCATGAAAGCCCGTTGCCTCGTAAGCAATGGGGCGTCGCGTGAGCTTGCCGTTGAAGTCGCTCTCGGAAGCGGCTTCTTCAGCGTCTGGATGGCGGTGTTTCGCGACGACGACGATATGCGGCGGCGGTTGATCGCCGCCTTTCCCGGCACGCGGATGGAATAATCGAGGGCAATATCTTGACACGGCCCGACGCCGCTTCGATATTGCGGCCATGACGGCGCGGACGGCCATGACTGCGACGACCGCCCGGACCTCCTGCGGAGGGCCGTGACGTCCGGTATGGCGATTGCCTGGACAAGCGGCCCTCCCGGCAGACGCCCGGAGGGTTTTTTGATGCCCCGCTGCCGGAGCCGCGGCCGGTAGCCGCGGCGCATTCCGGCCGGGAACGAAGAACGGGACGATGGTGGACGACCCCTCACAACCCGCGATCGAGCCGGCGGACCGGCCGGTCGCGATCGCCCTGCCCGACGGCAGCGTCCGGCGCTTTCCGGCGCCGGTGACGGGCGCGGACGTCGCGGCCTCGATCGGGCCGGGCCTGGCGAAAGCGGCGCTGGCCGTCCGTGTCGATGGCGACCTGCGCGACCTCTCCCGGCCGATCGGGGCGGACGCGGCGGTCGAGATCGTCACGCTCAAGGACGACGCGGCGCTGGCGCTGATCCGGCACGACGCCGCCCATGTCCTGGCCGAGGCGGTGCAGGAGCTTTATCCCGGCACGCAAATCACCTTCGGCCCGGCGACGGAAGACGGCTTCTACTACGATTTCCACCGGGAGGCGCATTTCACGCCCGACGATTTCGCGGCCATCGAAGCGAAGATGCGCGACATCGTCGACCGGGACGAGGAGATCGTGCGCGAGGTCTGGGACCGCGACGCCGCGGCGGACCATTTCCGCCGGGCCGGCGAGAGCTTCAAGGCCGAATGGGTCGGCGAATTGCCGCCGGGCGAAGAGCTGACGATGTACCGGCAGGGCGGCTGGATCGACCTGTGCCGCGGCCCGCATTTGCCCTCGACGGGCAAACTGCCCAAGGCGTTCAAGCTGATGAAGCTGGCCGGCGCCTACTGGCGCGGCGACGCCGCCAACCCGCAGCTCCAGCGCATCTACGGCACCGCCTGGCGCAACGAGAAGGAGTTGAAAGCCCATTTGCGCCTGCTGGAGGAGGCCGAGCGGCGCGACCACCGCCGCCTGGGCCGGGAGATGGAACTGTTCCACATCCAGGAGGAGGCCGCCGGCAGCGTCTTCTGGCATCCCCACGGCTGGACGCTCTACCGGCTGTGCGAGGCGTATATGCGCGCCCGGCTGGAGCGCGCCGGCTATGTCGAGGTGAAGACGCCCCAGATGATCGACCGGGCGCTGTGGGAGCGCTCCGGCCATTGGGAGAAATTCCGCGAGCATATGTTCACGGCCGACGACGAGCGCGAACGGGTGCTCGCGCTCAAGCCGATGAACTGCCCGGCCCATGTCCAGATTTTCCGCCATCTCGGCATCGTCAGCTACCGCGACCTGCCGCTGCGCATGGCGGAATTCGGCGCCTGCCACCGCAACGAGCCGTCGGGCGCGCTGCACGGCCTGATGCGCGTGCGCGCCTTCACCCAGGACGACGCCCACATTTTCTGCACGCCGGAGCAGATCAACGGCGAGGCCGGGGCGTTCTGCGACCTGCTCTCTTCGGTCTACCGCGATTTCGGCTTCGAGGACGTGACGATCAAGTTCGCCGACCGGCCGCCGGTGCGCGCCGGCGACGACGCGACCTGGGACCGGGCCGAGGCGGCGCTGCGCGAGGCGGTCGAGGCCGCCGGCATCCCCTATGAGATGAACCCGGGCGAAGGCGCCTTTTACGGCCCGAAGCTGGAATTCGTGCTGCGCGACGCGATCGGGCGGGACTGGCAGTGCGGCACGCTGCAGGTCGATTTCGTCCTGCCCGAGCGGCTGGACGCCGCCTATGTCGGCGAGGACGGCGAAAAGCACCGGCCGGTCATGCTGCACCGGGCCATCCTGGGCTCGTTCGAGCGCTTCCTCGGCATTCTGATCGAGAACACGGCCGGCCACCTGCCGCTGTGGCTGGCGCCGGTCCAGATCGTCGTGGCGACGGTGGTGAGCGACGCCGACGGCCATGCCGAACGGATGGCGGAACGCTTCGCGGCTGCCGGCCTGCGGGTCGAGACCGACCTGCGCAACGAGAAGATCGGCTACAAGATCCGGGAGCATTCCGACGCGAAAATCCCGGTCATCGCCGTGGTCGGCCGGACGGAAGCGGAGGAAAACACGGTTTCCCTGCGCCGGCTGGGCGGAAAAACGCAGGAAGTGCTTGCCTTGGAAGCCGCTGTCGATACACTGTCGGCTGACGCTGCGTCGCCGATCCAACAATAGCCGAGGTTTTCAGTATCGACAGTGCTCCGGATCGTGCGGGGCGCTGATATCGGTGTTTGCCCGTTCCGCGGAGGAAATCCGCGATGGATCGGGCAGGAACGTAGACGAAAGGAAGCCAGCCCATACGACGCCCAATCGGTCCCATTGCGCCGGTCCACGAAGGCCCGCGCATCAACGACATGATCCGTGTTCCCGAGGTCCGCCTGATCGACGAGCAGGGCGCCCAGGTCGGCATCGTGCCAACGGAGGATGCGCGCCTGCGCGCTTCGGACGCCGGCCTCGATCTGGTCGAGGTTTCGCCCAACGCCGAGCCGCCGGTCTGCAAGATCATCGACTACGGCAAGCTCAAATACGAGAAGCAGAAAAAGAAGAACGAGGCCCGCAAGAAGCAGAAGACCATCGACGTCAAGGAAATCAAGATGCGGCCGAACATCGACACGCACGACTACGACGTGAAGATGCGCGCCATCGTCAAGTTCCTCGGCGAAGGCGACAAGGTCAAGGTCACCCTGCGCTTCCGCGGCCGCGAGCTGGCCCATCAGGAACTGGGCCTGAAGCTCCTCGAAAAGGTCCGCGACGCGCTGGAGGAACAGGCCAAGGTCGAGCAGTTCCCGAAGCTGGAAGGCCGCCAGATCACCATGGTCATGGCGCCGCGCTGAGCGGCGCGACCAATTCCCTCCATCGTCATATCGACCGGAGCGATCCGAAGGATCGCGGAGCGGAGATATCTTTCCTGCTCGGTGCAATGGTCGAGGCGCCGTCGCGAAAAGATTTCTCCACTGCGCCCCGGATTAAATCCGGGGCTCCGGTCGAAATGACGGGTCGGGGTTCACTTGGCCCGGCGCGCCGGTATGGAGCACCAAGCGGGTGAAGGCCGCAGCCGCCGTCGGCGCGATGCGGGATAACGGACTTGCCATATCCGGCCACTCCCGCCAGTCTCGGCTGTGAACGCTTCCGCTGAATGCCGCCCGAAATGCGTGTCGTCTCGCTGATCTGCAGCGCCACCGAAATCGTCTGCGCCCTGGGCCGCGGCGGCGATCTGGTCGGCCGGTCCCACGAATGCGATTATCCGCCGGGCGTCGAGGCGCTGCCGGTCCTGACCGCGCCGCAATTCGAACTCGGCGGCGGCAGCGGCGAGATCGACGCCCGGGTCAAGGACCTGGTGCGCGACGGGCTGGCGATCTACCGGATCGACGCCGGCCTGCTGCGCGACCTCAGACCCGATGCGATCGTCACCCAGGACCAGTGCGAGGTCTGCGGCGCGAGCCTCGCCGACGTCGAGGCCGCGGTGTGCGACTGGACCGGCGCGCCGGTGAAGATCGTTTCCTGCAAGCCGCTCGGCCTGGCCGATGTGTGGACCGACATCCGCCGTGTCGGCGCGGCGCTCGGCGCCGGCGACGCGGCGGAGCGGGTCGTCGCGGACTTGCAGGCGCGGATGAACGCCATCGCCGCGACCGCCGCGAGCCTGCCGGAGAAACCGACGGTCGCGACGGTCGAGTGGATCGACCCGCCGATGGCGGCCGGCCACTGGATGCCGGAGCTGGTGGACATGGCCGGCGGGCGCAACCTGTTCGGCGCGGCCGGCGGACCCGCCCCCTGGATCGACTGGGAAGACCTGCGCGCCGCCGACCCGGATATCGTGCTCGTGCTGCCCTGCGGCTTCGGCATCGAGCGCAGCATGGCGGAGATGCCGGCGCTGACGGCGCAGCCGGGCTGGACGGACCTGCGCGCCGTGCGCAACGGCAGGGTCTTCGTGACCGACGGCAACCGGTATTTCAACCGGCCCGGCCCGCGCCTCGCCGAATCGCTGGAAATCCTCGCCGAAATCCTGCATCCGGCGCATTTCGGCTTCGGCCGCGAGGGAGAAGGCTGGCGCCGCTTCGCCGGATAGGCGCCCGTCAAAGCGCCCGCCGGGCCTTCATCGCGGCGCTGAGCGTGCCGTCGTCGAGATAATCCAGTTCGCCGCCGACCGGGACGCCGTGGGCCAGCGCGGTCACCGTCACGCCGGCGCCGGCCAGCCGGTCGGCGATATAGTGGCCGGTCGTCTGGCCCTCGACCGTGGCGTTGGTCGCCAGGACGACCTCGGTCACCGCAGGCTCGGACGCGCGCCGGACCAGGGCGGGAATGCGCAACTCGTCCGGGCCGACGCCGTCGAGCGCGGACAGCGCGCCGCCGAGCACATGATAGCGGCCGCGGAAGACGGCGGCGCGCTCCATCGCCCACAGGTCGCCGACCTCCTCGACGACGCACAGCAGCGCCGGATCGCGCCGCGGATCGGTGCAGATGCCGCAGGGATCGGCGGTATCGACATTGCCGCAGGCGCCGCAGGCGGCGACCTTTTCGACCGCCTCGCTCAACGCGCGGGCGAGCGGCGCCATGGTGCGGTCCTTCTGCTTGACCATGTGCAGGGCGGCCCGGCGGGCGCTGCGCGGCCCGAGGCCCGGCAGCTTCGCCAGGAGCTGGATGAGCCGTTCGATTTCGGCGCCGGCCATGCAGCGCCCGTCAGAACGGCAGCTTGAGGCCGCCGGGCAGGTTCAGCCCGCCGGTCAGCTTCGACATCTGTTCCTGCCGATGCGCTTCGACCCTGGTCCGGGCGTCGGCGAAAGCGGCGACGATCAGGTCCTCCAGCACCTCGACTTCGGAGGCGACGACGGCGGAGGGATCGATCCTGACCGAGACCGCCTCGTTCCGGCCGTTCATCGTGACCGTCACGAGGCCGGCGCCGGCCCGGCCCTCGTGCTGCGTTTCGGCCAGTTCCTGCTGCATGGCCTCCAGTTTGGCCTGCATCTGCCCGGCCTGCTTCATCAGGTCGCCGAAATTTTTCATGCCGCATCTCCTCCGGGGCCGGCGCGGCCGCCGGAATCCGGGGCGGGCGCCGGGCCGGTAACCCTGGTCAGTTCGCTGCCCTCGAACCGGTCGAGCACGGCGCGGACGAGGGGATCCTGCGCCGCCTGCTGCATCGACCGCTGCTGCGCCGCCTCGTCCCGCTCCTTCAGGGTCGGTTCGCCCGCCTCGTCCGAAACGGCGACGATCCAGCGCTCGCCGGTCCACGCCTGCAGCAGCGCGGCGATCCTGCCGGGCAGGTCGCGCCCGGCCCCCTGCGCCGGGCGGATTTCCACCCGCCCGGCTGCGAACGATACCGGATGGACCGAACCGTAAAGCTGAGCGTACAGGACCATCTCCTTGCGGTCCCGGAACAATTCGACCAGCGCCCTGAAGTCCGCCGGCGCCGGTTCAGGCCCCGAAACGGAACCCGCAACGGAACCCGCAACGGAACCCGCAACGGAGGCCGGAACGGCCGGCTCGTCCGCCGGCGCCGCCTCCGCCGCACCCTGCGCCGCCCCCCCCAATGCCGGAGCGCCCGACGGCGCCCGGGATGCGGGCTGCGGCGGACGCGACGGCAGCGGCGGTTCTTGAGGCTCCGGCGGCGGCCCCGGCGGCCTTTCCGCTCCGGCGCCCGCGGCCGGGGCCGGCCCCGGACCGTTTCCCGCCGGCGCAGCGGCGTCCGGCCGGCGCGCGGCGCCGTCGAGCCGTTCGATCAGGTCGGCGGGCGTCGGCAGTTCGGCGGCGTAGCACAGCCGGACGATCAGCATTTCCAGCGCCGTCATCGGCTGGGGCGCGGACTGGACCTCGCCCGCGCCCTTCAGCAGCATCTGCCAGGCCCGGCTGAGCGCGCCCATCTGCAACCGCCCCGCGAGGCCGGCGGCGCGCTGCGCATCGGTCGCCGACGCCCCGGCGCCGGACGCCCGGGCATCCGGCGTCAGCTTCAGCCGGGTCAGCCAGTGGGCGATATCCAGGAGGTCCTGAACGACGAGCAGCGGCGCGGCGCCGTCGCGATACATGCCGCCGGCGCGGTCGAGCGCGCCGGGGGCGTCGCCGGCAGCGATTTTCCCGAACAGGTCCAGGGACTGCGACCGGTCCGCCATGCCGAGCAGGGCGCGCACCCGGTCCGCCGGAACCGGCCCCGCGTCCGCGCCGGCCTGGGCGATCACCCGGTCGAGCAGCGAAAGCCCGTCGCGCACCGAACCGTCGGCGGCGCGGGCGAGAACCGCGATCGCGTCTTCGGAGACCTCGGCGCCCTCCCGCCCCGCGATATCGGCCAGATGCGCCGCCAATTCGGCCTCGTCGAGCCGGCGCAGGTCGAAGCGCTGGCAGCGCGACAGGATGGTCACCGGAACCTTGCGGATTTCCGTCGTCGCGAAAATGAACTTCACATGCTCGGGCGGCTCCTCCAGCGTCTTCAGCAGGGCGTTGAAGGCGTTGCGGCTGAGCATGTGGACTTCGTCGACGATGTAGATCTTGAAGCGCGCGGCGTTCGGCCGGTAGCGCGCGCTGTCGATGATCTCCCGGACATCGTCGACCCCGGTGTTCGAGGCGGCGTCCATCTCCAGCACGTCGACATCGCGGTCTTCCGCGATCGCCATGCAGTGGACGCAAGCGCCGCACGGCTCGATCGTCGGCCCGCCCGCGCCGTCGGGCCCGACGCAGTTGAGCGCGCGGGCGATCAGCCGGGCGGTCGTCGTCTTGCCGATGCCCCGCACGCCGGTGAGGATGAAGGCGTGGTGGACCCGGTTCAGCCGGATGGCGTTGGTGAGCGTGCGGACAAGGACGTCCTGGCCGATCAGTTCGTCGAATGCGGCGGGCCGGTATTTGCGCGCGAGGACGCGATATTCCGCGTTGTCCTGCGGCGGCGCCGTCTCTGCGGATTCGGAACTGTCGGCCATCGAAATCCGGGGCGGGCGTCGCCGCGCTGCCGCGCCGCGCCGGCCAAGTTGCTCGTCAAGCGGACGCGAAGGGAAACGGTGGAAGACCGGACAGCGACCCGGGCAAAACTCGTTACGGCTGCTTCCTTCCGGACCTGACCGGGTTGGCGAGGAGCCCGTCCGCGCCAGTCTTCCGAAGCCGAGTATATCAGGATACCCGACCGGGGACGCAAGCGCAGACTGCGCCGCCGGACCGGTGCGGACGGCAGGGTGCGCGCCCGGCCCTTTCTTGCCTGCCCCTTCTTGCCAGCCGGGTCCTGCCTGTTCAAATCCGGCCGGCGCGCGCCATATATAGGGACGGCAGCAGCTTCCGACGGGTGCGGCGCCTCCGGGAACGGAAGCGCGGCGGGCGTTATCGGACGCTGCCGGAAAGGCCGGCCGGAAAGCGCCGGCGATCCCGAAGGGCATTCATGACGGTTTCCGTACAGACGCCGGCCGGGCCGCGTTCCCGGCCCGGCCCCCGGCCGGGCGGCCCGGCCCGTCCTGCAGCGGCATGATCTGGCTCGTCGCCGAGGCGGCCGCCGGACTCGCCCTGCTCTGCCTCGGCGGCGAATGGCTGGTCCGGGGCGCGGTTTCGCTGGCCGGCCGGCTGGGCGTATCGCCGCTGATTATCGGCCTGTCGGTCGTGGCGGCCGGCACCAGCGCGCCGGAACTGTTCGTCAGCCTCGTCTCGGTTCTGGAAAACAGGCCGGCGATCGCCGTCGGCAACGTCGTCGGCAGCAATATCGCGAACATCCTGCTGGTGCTGGGCGCCGCGGCGCTGATCTGGCCGGTCGTTGTCCGGCCGACCGTCTTCCGCTGGGACGGCCCCGTTCTGATCGCGGCCACCGCCGTCTTCTGCGCCCTGGCGAGCACGGGCGAGGTCGGCCGGATTTTCGGCGCGCTCATGGTGCTGGGGCTGTTGGCCTACCTTGTCCGGTCCTACCGCCTCGACCGCAAGGATACGCAGGTCCGCCGGGAAATCGAAGACGAAGTCGCAGAACTCGGCGGCGACCGCCCGCCGGGCAGGATCGCCCTCCTCCTGGCCTTGGGCCTGGCCGGCGTCGTCGGCGGCGCCGAACTGCTGGTTTACGGCGCCGCCGGCATCGCCGCCGACGCCGGCGTCTCCGAAACCGTGATCGGCGTCACCCTCGTCGCAGTCGGCACCTCGCTGCCGGAACTGGCGACAGCCATCGCGGCGGCGCGCCATCGCCACACCGAACTGGCGCTCGGCAATGTGATCGGCAGCTGCATCTTCAACATTCTGGCGATCGTCGGCATCGTTTCCATCGTCCGGCCGCTCGCCGTGCCGGACGAAGTGCTGGCCTTCGACCTCTGGGTCATGGGCGGCGTGACCCTGGGCTTCCTCGCGCTGGTCCGCGCGACGCCCCGGCCGGGCCGGACAATCGGCACGATTATGCTGCTGTGCTATGCCGCCTATATCGTCTCCCAGTTTACCGGACTGTCGGCCATGCCGGCGATGTACCGGCCCGCTTGATACCCCGCCCCGACGCCCGATCCGCCGCCGCCATGAACCGCGATTATCCGAAGACCGCACTCGTCACCGGCGCCGGCGCCCGGATCGGCCGGGCGATCGCGATAAGCCTTGCCGGCGACGGCTGGACCGTCGCCGTCCATTACCGCCGGTCCGAACGGGAAGCGCGGGACGTCGTCGACCTGATCCGCGGGGCCGGAGGCGCGGCGGCGGCGGTTCGGGCCGACCTGGCGGTCGAGGCCGAAGCGGCGGCGCTGCTGCCGCGGGTATGCCGGGAATTCGGGCCGGTCGGCTGCCTGGTCAACAACGCCAGCGAATTCGAACGCGACGAAATCGGCGACATGACCCGGGCGAGCTGGGACCTGCATCTCGAGGCAAACCTGCGCGCGCCGGCGCTTCTGATGCAGGACATGGCGCGGCTGCTCCCGGACGGACAGTCGGGCGCCATCGTCAACCTGCTCGACCAGCGCGTGCTGAACCCGACGCCCAATTTCGTCAGCTATACCGTGAGCAAAGCGGCGCTGTGGACCCTCACGCGGACGATGGCGATGGCGATGGCGCCGCGCATCCGGGTCAACGCGATCGGTCCGGGGCCGGCCCTGCCGAGCAAGCGCCAGAGCCAGGCCGATTTCGACCGCCAGATCGGCAAACTGCCGCTGCGCCGCGCCGGCACGCCGCAGGAAATTGCCGACGCCCTGCGGTTCATCCTCGCCATGCCGTCGATGACCGGCCAGATGATCGCTTTGGACGGCGGCCAGCATATGGGCTGGGCGCAGCCGCGCGAAGCCGGCGGCGACCCGGAATGATCCGCGCCGCCGGCATCGTATGGATTTTTTCATAGCGACGGACCGAATCCGATGACGCGAACGCCGGAAGCGATCGTTCCCCATCTGGCCGTCGGTTCCGATTCGCCGCGGCTGGCCGACGCGCTGGGCGGCCATCGGCATATTTTCGTGCGCGACCTGGTCCTGACCTGCAGCATCGGCGTCTACCGTCACGAGCGCGACGCGCCGCAACGGGTCCGGCTGAACATCGACCTGGCGATCGCCGACGATACGGCGGGCGACACCGACCGGCTGGGCGACACCGTGAGCTACGAAGGCATCGTCGACCGGGCGCGCGCCATCGTCGACGCCCGCCACTACAATCTCGTCGAGACGCTGGCCGAAGCGCTGGCGGCGATGTGCCTGGACGATCCGCGCGTGCGCGTCTCGCGCATCCGGGTCGAGAAGCTCGATGTCTTCGCCGACACCGGCGCGGTCGGCGTCGAGATCGAAAGGCCGCGCAAATTCCGGCCGGAAAAGTGATATGGCGCCGTGGGTTACGGCGTTTGTTCACATGCGGTTCGAGAGCGCCGCTCAATCGGGTTTTGTACCTGCCTTGCGCGCGCGTTACCGAACTGTAACATCTCGCCCGGATAAAATTTTTTTATTTTCAATATCTTAGTCGAACTTGCCCAAAAAAGCGGCAATCTATTCCGCGACGCGGATTTCTGCGGAATATTACGCCCGACAACGGTTATCCCACAGATTTATCCACAGATTTCGTGGACAAGCGCACGCGCTCTGCGCCGCGCCGGAAAATCGTTGCCGATTCAACCGAATAGCACGATTCGGATGCCTTCGCGGTCGATTGACCCCATCCGATTCGGGCGCAACATTACCGCCATGGCGACCGGCACCAGACCGAAAGCGGCGCGGGAGGACCGCGCGCCCGCGATCCCCGCGGCAGCGCCGGACGGGACCGGCGCAGGCGCCCTGCCGGCCCTGCCGGTCTCCCTGGCGAACGGCGCCGCCTATCTCAAGGCCGAACTGTCCGGGCTCTCTACCGGGCCCGGCGTCTACCGCATGATCGACCGGCGCGGCCAGCCGCTCTATGTCGGCAAGGCGCGCAGCCTGCGGCGGCGCGTCGCGAGCTATACGGCGCCGGCAAAGCTGCCGGAGCGCCTGCGCCGTATGGTCGCGGAAACGGCCCTGCTCGAGATCGTCGAGACCCATACCGAAGTCGAGGCGCTGCTGCTCGAATCGAATCTGATCAAGCGCCTCCGACCCCGGTATAATATCCTGTTGAGGGACGACAAATCCTTCCCCTACATCCGGATCGGCAAAAAAGACCTGCGCGCCGCGCCGGAGAAGGCCGGCCGCTGGCCGCGGATCGCCAAATACCGCGGCAGCCGGCGCGATCCGGGGTCCTATTACGGCCCCTTCGCCTCGGCCGGCGCGGTCAACCGCACGCTGAACGCGCTGGAACGGGCCTTCCTGCTGCGCTCGTGCAGCGACTCGATGTTCTCGTCGCGCACGCGGCCCTGCCTGCTGTTCCAGATCAAGCGCTGCTGCGCGCCCTGCGTCGGGCGGATCGGCGAGGCGGACTACGACGCCCTGGTCGCCCAGGCCGAAGCGTTCCTTTCCGGCCGCGACAGCGCCATCCAGCGCGATCTTGCCGGGCGGATGGAGGCCGCCGCCGAAGCGCTGGAATTCGAAACCGCCGCCTATCTGCGCGACCGCATCCAGGCGCTCGCCCACATCCAGGCGCGCCAGGACATCAACCTTCCGGTGCCGGACGACGCCGACGTCGTCGCCGCGTGGCGCGAGGGCGAGCACAGCTGCATCCAGGTCTTCTTCTTCCGCGCCGGGCGCAACTACGGCAACCGCGCCTACTATCCGCGGCACGACAAATCGGCCGGCGACGCCGATATCCTCGCGGCGTTCCTCGGCCAGTTCTACGACAACAAGCCGCCGCCCCGCCTGATCCTGACCGGCGCGCCGGTCGCCGACGCGGCGCTGCTGGGCGCAGCGCTCAGCGAGAAGGCCGGCCGGAAGGTCGAACTCGCCGTGCCCCGGCGCGGCGACAAGCGCAAGCTCGTCGAGCACGCGCTGGCCAACGCCAGGGCGGCGCTTACCCGCCGGCTGTCGGAAAACGCGTCGCAGCGGCAGCTGCTCGAAGGGGTGGCCGACGCCTTCGGCCTGGACGCGCGGCCCGAACGGATCGAGGTCTACGACAACAGCCACATCTCCGGGTCCGACGCCGTCGGCGGCATGATCGTCGCCGGCCCGGACGGGCTGGCGAAGAACGCCTATCGCAAGTTCAACATCCGCTCGGCGCGCCTGGCGCCGGGCGACGACTACGCCATGATGCGCGAGGTGCTCACCCGCCGCTTCGGCCGCGCCCTGCGCGAGGACCCGGCGCGCGAGACCGGCGCCTGGCCGGACCTCGTGCTGGTCGATGGCGGGCGCGGCCAGCTCGGCAGCGCGCTCGCCGCGCTGGCGGAACTGGGAATCGACGATCTGCCCGTGGTCGGCGTCTCCAAGGGGCCGGACCGCAACGCCGGGCGCGAGACCTTCCACACCGCCGACGGGCGCAGCTTCGGCCTGCCGCCGAACGATCCGGTGCTGTATTTCCTGCAGCGGCTGCGCGACGAGGCGCACCGCTATGCCATCGGCGCCCACCGCACCCGGCGCGCCAATGCCCGGACCCGCTCGGCGCTGGACGGCATTCCCGGCGTCGGCGCCCGGCGCAAGCGGGCGCTGCTCAACCATTTCGGCTCGGTGCGCAATATCGAGCGGGCCGGCCTGAGCGACCTCGAGAATGTCGACGGGATCAGCCGCACGGTCGCCCGGACCGTGTTCGACTGGTTCCACGCCGAGACCTGAGCGCCGTCGGCCCGCCGGGGAGCCCGCCCTTGCCCGTATCCCGCTCGACCCTGCTGCAGGCCCCGAACCTGCTGACCCTCGGCCGGGTCGGCATCGTGCCCTTCTTCGTCGCCGCCTTCTGGCTGCCCGAGCCGGCGCGCCACTGGGCCGCCTTCGGCCTGTTCGCGCTCGCCGGCGCCACCGACTGGCTGGACGGCCGGATCGCCCGGCGCACCGGGCAGGTCTCCGATTTCGGCCGGTTTCTCGACCCGGTCGCCGACAAGATCCTGGTGGCGGCGGCGCTGGTCATGCTGGCGGCGGCGGACCGGCTGTCCGACGCCGGAGTCATCGCCGCGCTCGTCATTCTGGTGCGCGAACTGGCGGTCGCCGGCCTGCGAGAATTCCTTGCGGGCACGGCGGCGATTCCGGTGTCGCGGCTCGCCAAATGGAAGACAGCGGCGCAGTTCCTCGCCATTGCGGTGCTGCTGATCGCCGGGGCGGCGCCGGCGCTGCCGCTGCCGCCGATCGGCGAGGCGCTGCTCTGGCTGGCGGCGCTGCTCGCCGTCGTCACCGGCGCGGCCTATTTGCGCGCCGGATTGCGCCGGATGGACGGGTGACGGGAGGCGCTGCCGGGGCGTCACGCAAAATTCCGGCGCACTGCGGTGAGTATGGAATAGCGAGGTTTCCCATGGAGGAAAACCGGCCGAACGGCGGGCAGAGGAATTGGGCGAGTGTGGCCGGCGGTTCGCCGGAAGCGATGGAGGCCGTCCAGAACGCGCTTCCCGTCCAACTCATCGCTACGCCCAGACGCAACCTCGAAACGTGCCGCGCCGGGGACGACTTGGCGCAGGTAGCGGAAAGGAACGCGAAACGGGAATCGCCGTTCGATCATCTTCCGGTCGTCGAAGGCGGCGAAGACGAGCGGGGCACGATCATCGGTTTGCTCGATCTTACGCCCTTCCGATCCGGCAGAAACCCGCAAGGCGAAAACCCGCAGGGGTTCGTGAAGTGCCGGATGCGCCCGCTTTCGGAAGACATCCTGATCGGCGCGGACGCCAGCATTCTCGATTTCGTGCGCACGGCGGACCGGCATCCGTGCCGGCTCGTGGTGTCAGGGGCGGCGATTAGCGGGCTTGTTACCCTGTCGGACCTCCAGCAGTTGCCGGTGCGCAGCGCCTTGTTTGCAACGATCACCCATTTGGAGATGACAATGGCGGGCGCAATCCGGCGCGAGTTCGATGGGTCGAATGAATGGATGCAGCGGCTTTCGGAGAATCGACAGTCGAAGCTCCGTGAAAAAGTGAATCAATCGAGCGACGAAGATGGTTTCATTGAGAGCTTATTGTTCACCGACTTTTGCGAAAAGCGAACGATAATTCACAAGAGCCAGCTATTCGAATGGAGCAAGACCGCGTTCAAGACTGAAATGGAAAAGGTTGAGAAACTGCGCAATTTTCTTGCCCATGCGAACGACTATGCGTCAACTCCCGCCGCTGCTTCACGAGTTTGCGAGACCATAAGGCCGATCGACCGCTGGGCTTGTCGGCTGAACCGATGGCTGAGAGAGGCCCCGGACGATACTGAAAGCAACGGCGTCCGATGCAAGTCCGAAGCCAAATCTTTTTGATCGGGCGCGCCCGATCAAGCGTAGGAACCTGCCGTTGAGCCCGCTTCGTGGGCGATCTCGATCAGGCTTTCCCCGAGCTGAAAGAACAAAACCTCTTTCCTTGGAAGACAACAAATGATCTTGGCATCCAAATGCACTTTCTAGCGCGAATCGCAGGTGCGGCAGCAGCCTATGCCACAGATCCGTTATTGTGGTTCTTTGCCGCTACGGCGCTGATCGTGTCCGTGGCACTGCGTCGATGGTGGTGGACATTATTGATATTTCCACTGGCTGTTATCGCCTACCGGATATCTGCCGATTTCATCATATCGCGGCAACTTGCCTTCCGCGGGCTTCTTGCCGAATCGGAATCGGCATACATAACACTGACAAAATGGTCGGCTTGCGCTTTGTTGGGCCTAGTCTTGGCGTTATTTCTATTGCTGGTGCGGTGGCTGGTTAAAGTATCAAGATCTTAAACTCAGGAATTCGGAAATAAAGACCGCAGCCCCTACGGCGCCTTGCTCCAGCTGGCAGCACTGCTCACCGGCATCGTCTATCTGCACGAAGATATGCGCCGCATGGACAGCAGGTGAAAGCCGCTATCCGGGCCGGAGTTTCCGGTGCGGGAATATCTTCGCGGCGCAGCGGCGTCGGGGCTATTCCGCCGCTTGGCGGACCCGGCCGGCGATCGCCTCGCGCAGGCCCTCAAGCAGGCCTTCGAGCTTCGCCTGGCCGTGCTCGACCGCAGCCAGCCGCGCCTCCAGACGGTCGAACCGCCGATCCGTCCGGCTTTCGATGCGGCGCATGTCGGCGCGCAGCCAGACGAACAGGCCGAGGAGCAGTGTGGCAAGAGCGACGAACAACGTCGCGGCGGCGACGAAAACGGCGAGATTGGGATCCATGCGATGAAGGTAAGGTAGCATCGCCGCCGGGCGCCTGTCCACCGGCGCTCCGGCTCGGTCTCCCTCCCCGCCCGGCCGACGCGACGCTCCGTTGCAACCGGCCCCGAACGGGAAGCGGCGACAGGAAGCGGCGCGTCGCGCGTTGACACGCTTTTGTAATATCCAATATGGTGCAGTGCGAAAAGCGGGGGCCGGTCCGGATGCCGGAGCCGGCCTCCTGCCATACCGGTTTGGATCAACGGACGCCGCCGGGCGCGCCGGCCTTGTCACCAATAGGGGCGCCGCACCGGCCGCCCCCCTTCGGAATAGCCGCCGATGAAAGTCCTCGTCGCTGTCAAGCGCGTGATCGACTACAATGTGAAGGTCCGCGTGAAATCCGACGGCTCGGGCGTCGAGCTCGCGAACGTCAAGATGTCCATGAACCCGTTCGACGAGATCGGCGTCGAGGAAGCGGTGCGGATGAAGGAGGCCGGCGCGGCGAGCGAGATCGTCGCCATCAGCCTCGGCGTCCAGCAATGCCAGGAAACGATCCGCACCGCGCTCGCCATGGGCGCGGACCGGGGCATCCACATCGTGACCGACGATCCGCTGGAGCCGCTCGCCGTCGCCAAGTCGATCGCCGCGGCGGTCGCGAAGGAAAATCCCGACATCGTGATCCTGGGCAAGCAGGCGATCGACGACGACGCCAACCAGACCGGCCAGATGCTCGCCGCCCTGCTCGGCTGGCCGCAGGCGACCTTCGCCTCCGAGGTGACGGCCGAAAACGGCGGCCTGACCGTGACCCGCGAGGTCGATGGCGGGCTGGAGACCGTCAGGACGGCCTTGCCGGCGGTCGTCACCACCGACCTGCGCCTCAACGAGCCGCGCTACGCCTCGCTGCCCAACATCATGAAGGCGAAGAAGAAGCCGATCGAGCGGCTGACCCCGGAAGAGCTCGGCGTCGATACGGCGCCGCGGCTGGAAGTGCTGAGTGTCGTCGAGCCGGAAAAGCGCGCCGGCGGCGTCAAGGTCGAGAGCGTTGCCGAGCTGGTCGGCAAGCTGCAGAACGACGCGAAGGTCATCTGACCGGCAGGATTTTCGGCCGGCGGGGCGCTCCATAGCCCGGACCGGCGGACATAAGGAGACGGCGGGACATGACGGTTCTCGTCCTTGCGGAACACGATAACGCCAGCCTGAACGTCGCGACGCTCAGCGCCGTGGCCGCAGCGCAGGATATGGGCGGCGACATCCACATGCTTGTCGCCGGCGAAAATTGCGGCGGCGTGGCGGCGGAGGCCGCGCGCGTCAGCGGCGTCGGCAAGGCGCTGCACGCCGACGGCGCGCATCTGGCGCACGGCCTGGCCGAAGACCTGGCGGCCCTGATCGCCGGGCTGGCCGGCGGCTACACCCATCTGGTGGCGACGGCCACGACCCACGGCAAGAATGTCATGCCGCGGGTTGCGGCGCTGCTCGACGTCCAGCAGGTGTCCGACATCACCGGCGTCGAGAGCGCGGACACCTTCGTCCGGCCGATCTACGCCGGCAACGCGATGGCGACCGTGCGCTCGACCGACGGCGTGAAGGTCGTGACCGTGCGCCAGACGGCGTTCGACGCCGTCGCGGCCGAAGGCGGCAGCGGCGCGGTGGAGGCGATCGGCGCCGGCGCCGGTATCGAGGGCAGCGAATTCGTCGGCCAGGAACTGTCGCGCTCGGACCGGCCGGAACTGACCTCGGCCCGGGTCGTGATTTCCGGCGGGCGGGGCATGCAATCGGGCGAGAATTTCCCGATGCTGGAGGAGGTGGCGGACAAGCTGGGGGCGGCGGTCGGCGCCTCGCGCGCAGCGGTCGACGCCGGCTTCGTGCCCAACGACTACCAGGTCGGCCAGACCGGCAAGGTGGTGGCGCCGGACCTCTACATCGCCGTCGGCATCTCGGGCGCGATCCAGCATCTCGCCGGCATGAAGGATTCGAAGGTCATCGTGGCGATCAACAAGGACGAGGAAGCGCCGATCTTCCAGGTGGCGGATTACGGCCTGGTCGCCGACCTGTTCAAGGCGGTGCCGGAACTGTCCGCCGAGCTGGACAAGGTCGAGGTGCGCAGGTAGCGCGACGGGATGGAGCAGCGGCCGGGAACGTCGGACGGCCGCGGTGTTGAAAGGACCAGGACGCTGACAATCGAGAAAGTGGGCGTCATCGGCGCCGGCCAGATGGGCAACGGTATCGCGCACGTTTCGGCGCTGAACGGCTATGACGTCGTCCTGAACGACGTCGACGAGGCCGCGCTCGACCGGGCGATGGCGACGATCCGGAGCAATCTGGAGCGCCAGCAGCGCCGCGGCGTGATTGCCGACTCGGATATCGACGCCGCCCTGTCGCGCATCGCGCCGGCGCTCGGCCTGGAGGCGATGCAGGAGTGCGACATCGTCATCGAGGCGGCGACCGAGGACGAGGCGGTCAAGCGGGCCATCCTCAAGCAGCTCGAGGGCAACCTGAAGGCCGACGCGATCATCGCGTCCAACACCTCGTCGATCTCGATCACCCGCCTCGCCGCCGTCACCGACCGACCGGAACGCTTCATCGGCATGCATTTCATGAATCCGGTGCCGATGATGCAGCTGATCGAGCTGATCCGCGGCCTGGGGACGAACGAAGAGACCTACAGCACCGCTGCCGGGCTGGCGCGCAGCCTGGGCAAGACGGTCGCCCAGTCGGAGGATTTCCCCGCCTTCATCGTCAACCGCATCCTGCTGCCGATGATCAACGAGGCGATCTACACCCTCTACGAGGGCGTCGGCACGGTGGAGGCGATCGACACGGCGATGAAGCTGGGCGCCAACCATCCGATGGGCCCGCTCGAACTGGCCGACTTCATCGGCCTCGATACCGCGCTCGCGGTGATGCAGGTGCTCTATGACGGGCTGGCCGATTCGAAATACCGGCCCTGCCCGCTGCTGGTGAAATACGTCGAGGCCGGCTGGCTCGGCCGCAAGGTCGGCCGCGGCTTCTACGACTATTCCGGCGAAACGCCGGTGCCGACGCGCTAGGCGGCCGGGCCGGCGCGCGCCCCTCCCGGAAACCGGCGCGGCGGCCGGCGGCGGTGCGCCCGCGCGGGGACCCGGCGCGGCTCTGCGCCCACGGCGCGCTGGTCGATATCGTACAGCGCCGGGTCCCGCTCCAAACCGCCCTGCCGCCGCGGCTGGACCGCCTCGCCGACGCGCGGGACCGGCGCTTCGCCCACCGGCTCGCGCTCACCGTGCTGCGCCACCGCGGCGCCCTGCAAGCGGCGGCCGCCAGCCTGCTCGACCGGCCGTTGCCGGCCAGGGACCTGCGCGTCCAGGTGCTCCTAGAATGCGGATTGGCCCAGCTGCTCCTGCTCGACGTGCCGGACCATGCCGCGGTCGACAGCAGCGTCGCGCTGGCCGGCCCGCTTCGCCTGGGCAGATACCGCGCCCTGATCAACGCCGTGCTGCGCCGGGCGCTGCGCGAGCGCGGGCGCCTGCAGGCCCTGCTCGACGCGCCGCTCTCCGCCCTGCCGGACTGGCTGGCCGGGCGCTGGACAGAGCGCTTCGGCCCGGACGTTGCGCGCGATATCGCCCGCGCCCTGCGCGCCGAACCGCCGCTCGATATCAGCGTCGCCCGCGATCCGGCCGGCTGGGCGGCGCGGCTGGGCGGCGCGGTCCTTGCCGGCAACACGGTGCGCCGGCCGGCCGGATCGGGCGCCGGGCCGGTCGCCGGCCTCGACGGTTACGAAGACGGCCACGGGGACGGCGGCTGGTGGGTGCAGGACGCCGCCGCCGCCCTGCCGGTGCGCCTGCTGCCGATCCCGGACGACGGCCTCGTGCTGGACCTGTGCGCGGCGCCGGGCGGCAAGACGGCGCAACTGGCGGCGGCCGGCGCCAGGGTCGTCGCCGTCGACCGTTCTGCGCAGCGGCTGACGCGGCTGCGCGAAAATCTCCGCCGGCTCCGGCTGGAGGCGACGGTCGTGGAGGCGGACGCTGCGGTCTGGCGGAACGGCGCGCCGGCGGGCGCGATCCTGCTCGATGCGCCGTGCAGCGCCACCGGAACGCTAAGGCGCCGGCCCGACATCGCCTGGACAAAGACGGAGGCCGATATCGCCGCGCTGGCCCGGGTTCAGGCGGCGCTGCTCGCCAACGCCGCCGCCCAGCTGAGGCCGGGCGGCTATCTGGTCTATGCCGTCTGTTCGCTGGAAGCGGAGGAGGGGCCGGCCCGGATCGCCCGCCTTCTGTCCGACGACCCGGCGCTGGAGCGCGCGCCGGTCGACGCCCCTGCGCTCGACCGGATGGCGCTCGACCGGATGGCGCCCGGCCCGATGGCGCCCGCCCTGACCGCAGAAGGCGACGTGCAGACCCTGCCCTGCCATCTGGCGGAACAGGGCGGGATGGACGGCTTCTTCATCGCCCGGATCCGGCGCCGCGGCTGAGCGGAAACCGCCGGAAAAGGGCAACTTGGCCCGCCCATCGCCAAATCGCTTCATTTTCGCCGGCACATCATTCAAATAGAACGAAATTCCCCGATCCCGCCGCCGGCCCGTCCGGGAGAACGCTCCGCCATGGCAGAACCCGCGCTCATCGCCCCATCGATCCTGTCGGCCGACTTCGCCCGCCTGGGCGAGGAGGTGCGCGCCATAGACGCCGCCGGAGCGGACTATATTCATATAGACGTGATGGACGGCCACTTCGTGCCGAACCTGACCGTCGGGCCGGGGGTGGTGAAGGCGCTGCGCCCCCATTCCGCCAGGACGTTCGACGTGCATCTGATGATCGCGCCGGCCGACCCCTTCGTCGACGCCTTCGCCGAGGCCGGCGCCGATATCGTCACGGTCCACGCCGAGGCCGGCCCGCACCTCCACCGGACCCTGCAGCGGATCGGGGACCTGGGCTGCAAGGCGGGCGTTTCCCTCAATCCCGGCACGCCGGCGGCGGCGGTCGAGCCGGTGCTGGACATGGTCGACCTGATCCTGGTCATGTCGGTCAATCCGGGTTTCGGCGGCCAGACCTTCATCGCTTCGCAGCTCGACAAGCTGCGCACGCTGCGCGCCATGATCGCGGCGCGGGACCGGCCGATCGACCTTGAGGTGGACGGCGGGATCAACGCCGAGACGGCGCAGCCGGCGATCGCCGCGGGCGCCAATGTGCTTGTCGCCGGCACCGCCGTTTTCGAGGGCGGACCGGACCGCTATGCGGCGAACATCCGCCGTTTGCGCGGTTCCTGAGCCCGGGGCGGCGGCGCGTGGCCCGGGGCTATTCGATATCGATGCCGCGCGGGTTTGCGAGCCTGCGCGCGCGCATGGCCAGCGCCTGGTATCGCGGCGCGCTCTACCAGTGGCAGCTGGGCAGCACGCGGGCGACGCAGGTCCTGCTGGTGCCGCCCGATCCGTGGCCCGGCGATTCGGAGACCGGCAAGGCCATCCTGCGCGGCGCCTTCAATTTCCGGGAAGAAAAGATCTGGCGCACCGAGGAACTGCCGCTGGAGCCGCACGATTTCGCCTGGCTGCGCGACCTGCGCGCCACCGGCTCCGACGCCGGCCGGCGGCTGGGCCGGGAAATGATCAGCGACTGGATCGACCGGTTCGGCCGCTATCACCATCATGGCTGGCGCTCCGACATCGCCGCCGAACGGCTCGTCAACTGGCTGAGCCAGTACGACTATTTCTGCCGCGGCGGCGAGGAGCGGTTCCGCAGCCGGGTCATCCAGAGCATCGCCCGCCAGTCGAAGCATCTGGCCCGTGTGACGCGGAAGTCGACCCGCGGCGCCAAACGGGTGCGGGCGGCCAAGGGCCTGATCTATGTCGGCGCCTGCCTGCCCAGCGCCCAGCCCCGGCTCTACAAGGGCCTGGCGCTGCTGGAGCACGAGATCGAGCACCGGATCCACGCCGACGGCGGGGCGGCCGAGCGCTGCCCGACCCTGCAGCACGCCATCCTGCGCGATCTGATCGACGTGCGCAGCGTCCTGGCGTCGAGCCATCAGGATTCGTCGCCCGTCGTGCAGGGGGCGATCGACCGGGCGGCGCCGATGCTGCGCGGCATGCGCCTCGGCGACGGCGGACTCGGCGTGTTCAACGGCGGATTCGAGGAGCAGGACTGGCAGATCGACCTGACGCTGAACCAGTCCGGCTCGACCGGGAACCCGCCGGAGCATCCGCCGCACACCGGCTTCCAGCGCGTCGCGGCCGGTCGTACGACGGTCGTCATGGACACCGGCGCGCCGCCGCCGCCGGGGCACGACGATCTGGCCCATGCCGGGCTGTTGAGCTTCGAGATGAGCGCCGGCCGGGTCCGGCTGATCGTCAACTGCGGCAGCCATTGGAAGCCGAACAGCGAATGGGCTTTCACCGGACGCGTATCGGCCGCCCATTCGACGCTGATCGTCGACGACCGGAACTCGTCGCAGCTGTACCGCAACGGCGGTCTCGGCCGGCGGCCGGCGAATGTCACGGCCGAGCGAAAGAACCGGGACGGCGCCGTGGTGATAGAGGGCGGCCACGACGGCTATGGGCCGGCCTTCGACGTCGTACACAAGCGGCGCATCTATGTGTCGTCCAACGGCGAGGATGTCCGGGGTCAGGATATCCTGTCGCGGCCGGAGAAGGCCCGGCGCAATCCGGATGCCGCCTTCGCCATCCGTTTCCACCTCCACCCCGACGTTACCATCGATTCGATGTCGATGTGGGAAACCGGCGGCCGGATCATCGATTTCAGCCGCCCGGGAGCGGGAAGCTGGCAGTTCCATACCGAAAGCGGCGTGACCATCGGGGTCGAGGACAGTTTCTACCAGGGCGCGCGCGCCGGGCGGCAGCGCACCCGCCAGATCGTGCTGTCCGGCGAATACCGCGGCGCGGAACCGCGCGCGGTGCGCTGGGCGATCCGGCGGCGCTGACCCTTTATATCCGGCCGGCGGCGCGGCGCCGGTATCGCAGCCGGATGCGTTCTACGGCGCCAGGTCGGCCGTCAGGCCGAGCAGCAGGCACCAGCCGAACGCCCGGTTGGACTTGAAGATACGCAGGCAATCGGCCGGATCGTCGATATCGACCTTGGCGGCCTGCCAGCCGAGTTGCGCAACGCCCAGGGCGAAGCCGGCCCAGAATAACGGGCCGAGCTCCTCGAGCCATCCGGCGGCGGCGATCGGGACCGACGCCAGCCCGTAAAAGATCCACAGCCACGGCCGCGTATGGGCGCCCAGCTTCAGCGCGCTGGATTTCACGCCGATCAGGATGTCGTCTTCCTTGTCCTGGTGGGCATAGATCGTGTCGTAGCCGAGGGTCCAGAAGATGCCGGCGATATAGAGCAGGACCGGCGGCCAGCCGAGGTCGCCGCGCACCGCCGCCCAGCCGAGCAGGGCGCCCCAGTTGAACGCCAGCCCGAGCACGATCTGCGGCCAGTAGGTCACCCGCTTCATCAGCGGATAAACGAACACGATGGCGAGCGACGCGGCGCCGACCAGAATGGCGAAGGCGTTGAACTGGAGCAGGATGCCGAAGGCGACGGCCATGAGAAGGGCCATGAAGGCAAACGCCTGTCTGACCGAGACCTGGCCGCTGGGAATCGGCCGGGTCCGCGTGCGCTCCACCTTCGCGTCGAACTCCCGGTCGGCGATGTCGTTCCAGGTGCAGCCCGCCCCGCGCATCAGCAGGGCGCCCGCGCCGAACAGGGCCATGAGCCAGAGGAAACGCCCCGCGCTGTCCCAGGTCCACGCCAGCGTCTCGAAAGCCAGGGCGATCGACCACCAGCCCGGAAACAGCAGCAGCCACGTCCCGATCGGCCGGTCGAGGCGCATCAGCCGCGCATAGGGCCTCGCCGGCCGGGGCAGGGCCCGGTCGATCCAGCTTTGCGCCGGCATGTCGGTGCCGGCGATCGGGCCGGCGCGATCCGCGGGCGGCATCATGCCGGAATGCTAGCCGCATTTTCCGCGCCAGAAAGAATTTCCCCTTCCGCGCGCGGATTTGTGACAGGCCGGCAGGCCGTGCAGGGCGTCACAGCCGCCGGGCGCAGGAATAGCGTGCCGGCCGCCGGCCCCGCCCGCGCCGCCGGTTTGCGGAGGTCAGGCCAGCCGCGGCGGCGGAAGGTCGGCAAGCCCGGCAACCGCGTCGGCGATTCCGGAGAAATCCTTGTCGGCGTAGCCGTCTTTCGCCATGCCCATGGCGCAGCCTTCGCGGGCGACCGCGCCGGCAAAGACCGGAATGCCCATCTTGCGAGCCGATTCGACCGCCAGCGAAACGTCCTTGTGCGCGAGCGCCAGCCGGAAGCCGGGCGCAAGATCCCCCTTCAGCACCTTGTTCGGCCAGTTGACCGACAGCTGCCCGTTGGACGCGGTCGTACCGCCGATCGCCTTCAGGACGGTCGCCAGGTCCAGGCCGAAGCCCTGGGCGAGGGCCAGCGCCTCGGCATTCATCTGGTTGATGCCCACGACCAGGAAATTGTTGACCAGCTTGGCGCGGATTCCGGCCCCGGGGCCGCCGCAATGCAGAACCGTATCGCCCATCGCTTCGAGCAGCGGCCGCACCCGCTCCAGATCCGCGTCCGCAGCGCCGACCATGAAGAGCGAAGCGCCGGCCTCGGCATGGGTGACCAGCCGGCCGACCGGCGCATCGACAAAGGCCCGGCCCGCCCCGTGCAGCGCCGCCGCCACCCGGTCGGTCGTCTCGGGCGCGATCGTGCTCATATCCATGACGAGCTGGCCTGCGGCGCCGGAGTCGAGAATGCCGCCGGGGCCGAGGACAACCGCTTCGACCTCGGGCGAATCCGGCACCATCGTCACGACGACGCCGGCCTGCTCGGCGACCTCGGCGACGGACCCGGCGACGGTCGCGCCGAGGTCGCGCAGCGGCGGCGTGCGGTCCTGGAAAATGTCGTAGACGATCAGATCGTGGCCCTTGCGCACGAGATTGGCCGCCATCGGCTGCCCCATCGCGCCCAGGCCGATAAAGCCGGTCTTTGCCATGTCCGTCTCCCGTTGCCGTTCCGCGCCCCTCTTCCGGCCGCCGGCGCCATAATGAGGTGCCGGCCCCGCAGCGCAACACGGCCGGCCGCCGGCGCACCCTGCCGGATTGCCGCGGCCCGCTGGCCATGCCGGAGCCGGCGCGCTATGCCACCGGCATGATTACCCGCCTCCCGTCGCAGCCGGCAGTCCGCGGCGCGCGCCGCGCCGTCCGGGGGGTTCTTGCTGCAGTCGCGACCGTTGCGCTGGCTCTGGCCGTTGCCGCCCCTGCCGGCGCGCAGAAAACCCGAAAGCCGGAAAACATGCTCTATCTCGAACTGAAAAGCGGCCGCGTCGCCATCGAACTCTATCCCGAGGCGGCGCCGAAACATGTCGCCCGGATCAAGGAACTGGCGCGCGAGAAATTCTACGACGGCATCGTCTTTCACCGGGTCATTCCGGGCTTCATGGCCCAGACCGGCGATCCGACCGGCACGGGCCGGGGAGGCAGCGGGCAGAAACTGCCGGCGGAATTTTCCCGCGACCTCTCCTTCGAGCGCGGCGCCATCGGCATGGCGCGCACCGCCGACCCGAACAGCGGCGACAGCCAGTGGTTCATCTGCTTCGCCCCGGCGCCGCACCTGAACGGCCAGTACACGATCTGGGGCAAGGTGGTCGAAGGCATGGACCTGATCGACGGCATCGCGCCCGGCGAGCCGCCGGCGAATCCGGACAGGATCGTCAGCCTGCGCGTCGCCGCCGATGTCGAGGCCGGCAAGTAGCCCGGAGGCTGGCGATGTACGCACTCGATCCGCAACTCGCCGACGAGACCGTGCCGGTCTGCGACCTGGATCTGTGCCGGGTGCTGCTGTCGAAGGACGCCACCTATCCCTGGCTGGTGCTGTCGCCGCGGCGCGAGGGCCTGCGCGACCTGCACGACCTGAGCGAGGCGGACGGAGTTGCCGCCCTCGATGAAATCCGCCGGTGCAGCCGGGCGCTCGTCGACCTGTTCCGGCCCGACAAGATGAACGTGGCGGCGCTGGGCAACCAGGCGCCGCAGTTGCACATCCACATCATCGCCCGCTTTACGACCGATCCGGCCTGGCCCGGCCCGGTCTGGGGCAAGGTTCCGCCGGCGCCGTACGACGATGCGGCGCGCGATGCGCTGATCGGCCGGCTGCGCGCGGCGCTGGGGCAGGGCGGCTGACCGCCCGTCGCGGCCGGCCGCCGGTCCGCCGCGTTATCCGGCGCTCCGGCCGCCGACTTCCAGCAGGTTGAACACGATATAGCCGAGGACCGCCACGGCGATGCCGGCGGCCATGCCGAGCCGGAACAGCAATCTGGCGAGGGTTTCGTGCGCCGGCGCGCGGCGGTAGCCGATCCACGATCCGACGAAGACCGCAGCGGCGAAGAGATAGAGCACGACGCCGGCCTCAGCCGACCCCTTCCGGAGACTCGGCCAGCGGCGCCCCCGGCCGCATGACGGTGCCGTCGAGCCGGGGCGGCGCGGCGCGGGCGCCGGAGCCGCGATGCGGCTGCTTCGGCATGGCGAAGCCCTGCTGGTAGCCGGCCCGGGCGACGACCGTGAATTTCCAGTAGACGCCGCCGAAGATGGCGAGGATGCTGCCGGCGAGCCAGAGGCCGATGGCGAGGCGCGTCCCCGTCTGCCCCATGCCGAGCGCGATCGGGCCGGCCAGGTACAGGAGCGCCGGCAGCCCTGTGCCGAGGATGAGCACGCGCCGGTGGACCTTCGCCAGCACGGCCCGGGCCAGCGGGCCGATTCCGCCGGCTGCCGCAGAGCGCAGATAGGCGGTCCACAGGATGAGGTTGGCCGCCGCCAGAACGATGACGGCCACGCCCGCGGTCTGCATCGTCTTGAGGGCAAGCGCGCTGTAGATGAAGATTTCCAGCGGCACGAGCAGCCGGAACGCCGCCAGGAGGCCGATGCTGAGCGCAAAGGCCGGCATGATCAGGGCGAAGCCCTCCAGCAGGCCGGTCGCGAATATCATCCAGGGCATCAGCCGGTGGCGCCAGGCCGGGATGCCGCGCGCGCGGCAGAGGATCATCGCCTGACAGCCGAGGAAGCCGAGCGCCGCCAGCGCGGCAACGGCCTGGGCCGCGGGATGCTGCGTCGCGATGCCGAGCAGCACAGCGATGCCGAAGACGGCGACGACATACAGTTCGCGCGTCATCCAGGAGGACTGCGGGCGCGACACCGCGCGCCAGAAGCGCAGTTTCCGGCCGATCTTCAGAAACACGAAGAACAGGCCGATCGCCATCAGGCCGGCGCCGGCGAATTGCGCCGCCGACAGCCACAGGGCGTAGTCGGCGGCGGCTTCGGCGGGCACGGCGAAGGAGGCCAGCCAGGCGGCGAAAACGAAGCCGCTGCCGACGCCGCCGAACATCCAGTTCATCGCGGCGCGCCAGTCCCAGAACGGCTGAAGCGCGCCGACCAACGGGTTCGCCGGATCGGCAAGCCGCTCGTCGGCGAGGTCGGCCGCCTCCGGCTCGCGCCCCGGCACGGCGGGCGTGGTGTAGAGATACTTGATCTGCGGATCGGCGCCGAGTTCCTCGTGCATCTGAAACGCCGGGTTGTCGCGCACGAGCTGCGAAACGTTGCTGTCCGGATCGTTGTAGTCGCCGAAGGCGATGGCCGAGGCGATGCAGGCCGCCGAACACGCGGGCGTGGCGTCCGGGTCGAGGCCCGGCGTCAGCCCGGCTTCAAGGCCGCTGTCCACCCGGTCGATGCAGAAGGTGCATTTCTGGGCGACGCCGATCCGGCCTTCGTCGAACACGGCCTCTTCCTGGCGCGTGATCTCGCCGTCGTAATAGCCGTGGATTTCGTGGGCGATGGTGCGGGCCTGGTAGGGGCAGGCGACCGCGCAATAGGCGCAGCCGATGCAGACGTCGTAATCCATCGTCACCAGGCCGTCTTCGCGCTGGCGGGTCGCGCCGGTCGGACAGACGGGAACGCAGGGCGGCTCGGCGCAATGCTGGCAGCCGGTGACCAGGAACTGGCGCTGGACGTCCGGATATTCGCCCTGCTCGACGTCGATCACCCGCCGCCACTGGATATCCGGCAGCGTGTCGTTCCAGTGCTTGCAGGCGATGGTGCAGGTCTGGCAGCCGACGCAGCGGTTGACGTCGATCGCCATGCCCCAGCGCGGGGTGTGGGCGGGGTCGTGGCAAAGGGCGTCAGCCATGACGGACCCAATCGTTGCGCCTCGCGGCGCCCCCACCAGGCGCGCTTCGCTCGCCGACCTCGCCCTCCGAAGAGGGGGAGGTATAGTAGTCCGCTACCATCTTATTCCGCCGCTTGTGCGAAGGCGGCGGCAGCGATGTTGCCGTCGTAGGAGCCCATTTCCTCGACGGCGAGCGGCTTCTGGAGGTGTTTTTCCGACGCCTTGTAGACCTTCACGCACACGATGTCCGAGCCCGAGCCGGTCGAATCGGTGAGCTTGAGCGAGATGTCGGTCACGCTGTTGAGGCTCGGCCGGTTCAGGTCCTTGGCGAAGGGCGTCTTCCAGTGGTCGAACTGGCCGATCATCAGGACCGTATCCGGGCGGATGCCTTCGCGCAGCACGGCCGGCCCTTCGGTGCGCCCGGTGACCGATTCCACGACGACCTGCTCGCCGTCCGCGACGCCCAGTTCCTGCGCCCGGCGCCGGTTGATCACGACGCCGTTGTGGCCGGCGATATTGTCGGCGACCTCGGCGATCAGCGGCAGGCCGACATTGGCGCCCCAGGCGTACTGGAAGGAGCGGGCGGTGAGCGCCCAGAACGGGTATTCCCCCGGGTCGCGGCCGAAATCGCGGACGTAATCCTCCCAGATTTCCGGGAAGGATTCGTAGGTCGGCATGAATTCGTATTCGCGCAGCTGGGTCTCCCACCAGTCGACGCCGATCTCGCCGAGGCGGAGCGCCAGTTCCTGGCCGTGCCGGGTGAGCCGTTCCTGGTAGGGCAGTTCGAAGCGCAGATTCTGCTCTTCGAGCGCCGGATAGATGTACCAGTCGAGCTGGTTGTAATCCTTCAGCATGTAGCCGTGTTCGCGGAACCAGTCGAGATCGCGGACCTGCTCGCCGCCGGTCATGTCCCACGACGCGGCCTTGCACATGTTGTCCCAGACGGTTTCCGACTCCGGCGGCTCGCCGGCAGGCAGGCTGAAATCGTACTTGCCGGGGCGCGCCAGTTTCGTGCCCGCCGCGCCGCCGTTGATGGCGCCGATATATTCGTCCAGGATCCCGGCCTCCTGGGCGAGGCGGGTCACGATGTCGGACATGTCCATCGTGTCGTTGACCGGCTCGATCGCCTTGGCGCGGATCGTCCAGCCTTCGTGGCGCCAGAAATTCTCCTGGAACTTGGTGCCGCCGATGCGGATCAGCTGGGTCGATTCCAGGTCCGTCGATTCCGGCAGCAGCACGTCGGCGAAATGGTTGGTCTCGTCCATCGTGTAGGCGAAGGCGACGATGAACGGGAAGTCCGCCAACTGCTTCGACACTTCCGGCGCGTTCCACGAACTGATCGACGGATTGGTGCGGTAGCACATCCAGATGTCCGGCGGATCGTGGCGCGGCCAGCTCTTCGGCTGGTGCTTCTGGAACAGCCAGGGCAGGTGCGCGGGGCCCAGAGCCGGCGACCACGGGCTGTCCGAGACCAGGGGCACCAGCGTCTTGTAGGCGTTGCGGATATGCGGATCGCGGTTCCAGGCGTTCGACGACGTGGCGTTGAACCGGTAGCGCATGAAGCCGTCTTCGCCCGGCAGCACGGAGCCGACCCGCGACGCCGCCGGCCGCACGAGCTTCACCGCCGTGCCCAGCGTGCCGCCCGGCACCTCGAGCGCGCCGACCAGCACGGCCAGCATGGTGCGCGCCCAGCAGGTGTGATAGCCGCCCCAGCCGTTGTTCACGCTCTTGCCGAGCAGGATGGCGACCGGCCGGAAGGGCAGGGTCTTGCCCTCGATCTCGATGGTCTCGCCGACGCAGGCGTGGGCGATATATTCGTCGGCGACCCGCCGGACGGTCTCGGCCGGCACCTCGCACTCGGCCTCCGCCCATTCCGGCGTGTATTGCGCCATCAGGTCGAGCATGAGCTGGAACGACGGTTTGGCCGTCGCCCCTTCGTGTTCCCAGCGTTTGTTGTCCGGCCCCAGTTCGTAGCCGTCGACCGTGTAGGCGCCTTCCATGGCCGGGTCGCCGATTTCGGCGTCGTAGGGCTTGGCCGCGCCGTCGGCGGCGTCCCAGATCAGCGGCTTGCCGTCCGGGTCGCGCACAAAGAAGCCGTTGGGACCGACCAGATACGGGCTGTTCGACCGGTTCTTCAGGAACGGCACGTCGCAGACGTCCGCCCAGCCGCGCTCGTGCACGATCCTGTGGATCAGGGCGAACAGGAAGGCGGCGTCGGTCTTCGGCTTGATCGGCACCCACTCGGCCGAGGCCGCCGCCGTGATCGACATGTGCGGCTCGACATGGACGCGCTTGGCGCCGCGCGCCCTTGCGTTGGCCTCGCGCCAGATGCCGACCACGCCGGACTGGGCCTCGGTGTTCGCGCCGCAATTCAGGATGAAGTTCACATAGGGCGTGTCCGGCGCGACGATGAAGGCGCGGTGCCACAGTTCGCCGTAGAGATGCTCCGAGTGGTAGCACTTCACGCCCTGGCCGGCGCCGAAGCCCTGGTCGATCGGTCCCCAGGCCGCCATGAAGGCCGGGAAGGTGCCCATATACTGCACCGGCGTGCCGCCGCCGCCGGTCGAGGTCGCGAGGCGCGGATGGCCGTTCTCGTTGACCAGTCCCTTTGCGCGCACTTCGCGGAATTTCTCGCCGACGATGCCGAAGGCCTCTTCCCAGGAGATCGGCGCGAAGCCCGGATCCTCGTCCCGCCCCTTGTTCGGGTTGGTCCGCTTCATCGGCTGCTTGATCCGGTTGGGATTGTAGGTCTTCTGGATCAGGCCGAACGCCTTGACGCAGACCCGGCCGCCGCCGGGATGCTCGTCCACGATGTCGAAGTTGGCTTCCAGCCGTTCCGCCACGCCGTTGCGCACGGTCACCTTCGCCAGGTCCGGCCCCGCTACGCACTGGTAGCAGTAGAAGGGAACCTTCTTGACGTCGTCTGCGGGTGTGCCGGCTTTGGCCATGATCGATACCCGGTCGGAATGAATGGCAGGCGGGAGAATAGCACGCTTTGCGGCGCGCGGCTCAAGCTTCGGCGAGGCGCGCCTTTTTCTTCGCCAGGCGGCCGCCCTGCTTCGCCTTGTCGATGACGAAGCGGATGTGCCGGGCCCGGCCGACACGGTCGAGCTCGTCATGGACGTCGACCTCGAAGACGACGCGGGGGCCTTCGACTTCCGCGACTTCGGCGCGCACCGTCACATTCTGGCCGATCAGGGTCGGGCCGAGATGGTCGATCTCGACCCGCGCGCCGACCGAATCCTCGCCGTCGTCATGGTGCGGCAGCAACAACTCGCGGCAGGTCTGCTCGATATCGCGCACCATGAGCGGCGTGGCGTAGACGCGCAGTTCGTCGCCCATGAAGGCGATGGTCCGGTCCTCGTCGATCGCGATCGTCTCCTCGTGGGCGACGCCGGCCTTGAGTGTGTCTTTCATGTCGTTTCCCCGATGGTGGATGCCGGTATGGGAACCTGGCCGGTCTCAACCGACGGCGTTCTTTGCCCGCAGACCGGCGATTTCCCCGGCGGCAAAGCCCCAGGCGGCGAGCGCCTCGTCGGTATCCGCGCCGGGCGGCGAAGGCGGGCGGCGGATCGCGCCGGGCGTCCGGCTGAAGCGCGGGGCCGGCGCCGGCTGCACCACGCCGTCGATCTCCGCGAAGGCGCCGCGCGCTTTCATGTGCGGGTGTTCCGGCGCTTCGTCCAGGTCCAGGATCGGCGCGAAACAGATGTCGCTGCCCTCCATGATGGCGCACCATTCGTCCCGGGTCTTCGTCCTGAAGATATCGGCCAGCTTTTTCTTGATGACCGGCCAGCTTTCCGGCTTCAACTGCGGCGGCAGACCGGCGGGGTCGAGCCCGGTCTTCTCCAGCAGTTCGGCGTAGAATTTGGCTTCGATCGAGCCGATGGAGACATACTTTCCGTCGCGCGTTTCGTAGACCGAATAGAAATGGGCCCCGCCGTCGAGCAGGTTGGCGCCGCGCTCGTTGTTCCACAGGCCGGCCGCCTTGAGGCCGAAAAAGGTCGTCATCAGCGAGGCCGCGCCGTCCACCATCGCCGCGTCCACGACCTGCCCCTTGCCGGACTGGCGCGCTTCCAGGAGCGCCGCCAGCACGCCGACCAGCAGGTAGAGCGTCCCGCCGCCGAAATCGCCGACCAGGTTGAGCGGCGGCACCGGCGGCCCGTCCGCCGGGCCGATGGCGTTAAGCGCGCCGGTGAGCGCGATGTAGTTCATGTCATGCCCGGCTGCCCGGGCCATTGGGCCGTCCTGGCCCCAGCCGGTCATGCGGCCGTAGACCAGCTTCGGGTTGGTCGCGAAGCAGTCGCCGGGGCCGAGGCCCATGCGCTCGGTGACGCCCGGCCGGAATCCTTCGATGAGGACGTCGGCGCGGTCGATCAGCCGTTTGACGACCGCCAGCCCGTCCGGCGACTTGAGGTCGACGGCGACGGAGGGGCGGCCGCGGTGCAGCACCTGGTATTTCGCCGGCATGGCGATGCCGAGGCCCGCATCCGTCAGCCGGTCCACCTTGACGACGTCGGCGCCCATGTCCGCGAGCATCATGCAGGCCATCGGTCCGGGTCCGATCCCGGCCAGTTCGACGACACGCAGTCCCTCCAGCGGTCCGGGCATGAGATCGGGCTCCTTCGGGCGGGTTGCGCGCCGCGGCGCGGGCTGACGGCGGCGAGGCGCTCCGGCCGGGTTATTCCGCTGCGGCGGCCATCCGCCCGGCGGCCGGGCCGATCGCCTTCAACTCCGGCATCACCTCGCGGGCGAACAGCCGCATGTTGGCTTCGGCGAGGTCCCCGGACATGCCGGCATATTTGAAGACGCCGACGAAACTGTCGGCGCCGGCCTTGTCGGAAATGTCGACGATCTTCTCGTAGACCGTCTCCGGCGTGCCCCAGACCTGCAGGCTGAGGAAAAACTCGGTCGCCGCTTCGTCGCCCTGCTTTTGCAGGTTCTCGGCGAACTTGCCGTAATATTCGTAGCCCTTCGTCGTCTTCAGGTGGTCGCCGGCGAATTCGTAATGGGCCAGCACGCTGCGCCAGTAGCCGCCGATATACTTTTTCGCCATCTCGTAGGCGCGTTCCTCGCTCTCGTCGACGAAGGTCCAGCCGGCGGCGATCGGCGCCGGCGCGTCGAAACCGTTGACCCGCTGGAACAGCGCCCGGTATTCGGCCAGCTCGCTGGCGACGTGGTCCCAGGGCTTCTGCGGGATGATGAGCAGGCCGACGCCCAGTTTCGCCATGATCTCCGCCGATTCCGGCGAGACCGCGGCGGCGTAGGTCCGGCCCTTGAAGCTCAGGTTGGCGCGCGGCCGGACGGCGGCGCGGGGCTGCGTGTAGAATTCGCCGTCGTATTCGCAGAAGCCGCTTTCGAGCCCGCCCGCGATCATCTCGGCGGCTTCGACGAAGCGGGCGCGGCTCTCTTCCATCGGCACACGGAAGCCGTCGAACTCGCAGCGGCCGGCGCCGCGGCCCATGCCGAAGATGACCCGCCCGCCGGACATGACGTCGAGCATGGCGATCTGTTCGGCGACCCGGAACGGATCGCGCCAGGGCAGGACGACGACCATCGTGCCCAGCCGGGCCGTCGTGGTGCGGGCGGCGGCCCAGGCGAGGAACTGCACCGGGTCCGGGCACATGATGTAGTCGGTGATATGGTGTTCGGTCGCCCACACGGAATCGAAGCCCAGCGGCTCGACCAGGTCCACCAGGGCCAGCTCGTCGTTCCAGACCGCGTGATCCGGCTGTTGCTTGCCGGGGTTCTGGAAAATGAAAGAAGCGCCGACATGCATGGCGGTGTTTCCCCCGGATTGTGGGCGGTTGCGGGCAGGCCGGCCCCAAAACCGGCTTCCCGGGCAAGTCCTACACCAGCCCCCGGCGGGGAGTCACGCCCCGTCCTGCCCGGCGGGCGCCGCGCCGCAACGCCTGCCCTGCCCCGGAAGATGCGGCCGAAACGGCGGCGCGCGGGACCCGTGCGAAACCGTCTTGAAATTGCCGCAGTACGGCTCATGTATAGCGGCGGCGCGGCGAACGGGCGCCATTCCCGCACCCGGATCCGGAGGCGTTTACCGCCCCGGACGCCGCCGCCCCGCCGGCCCGGACGCCCGTCCGGACGGCATTCGCACATATCGCTGCCCCTGCCAGGCGATGGACCGGATGATCGAAGTTCAGTCGCTCACCAAACATTTCGGCCCGATCCGGGCGGTCGACGGCGTGTCCTTCTCGGTCGCGAAGGGCGAGGTGCTCGGCTTTCTCGGCCCGAACGGGGCCGGCAAGTCGACCACAATGAAGATGATCGCCGGCTTTATCGCGCCGACGGCCGGCGCCGCCGCGGTCTGCGGCCATGACATCCGCACCGCGCCGATCGCCGCCAAGGCGCGCCTCGGCTACCTGCCGGAGGGCGCGCCGCTCTACGCCGACATGACCGCGCGCGGCTTCCTGAATTTCATCGGCGCCAGCCGCGGGCTGCGCGGCGCGGAACGCGCGAAGGCCGTCGGCCGGGCCGTGGAAATCGCCCAGCTCGATACGGTGCTCGACCAGCCGATCGAAACCCTGTCCAAGGGATTTACCCGGCGGGTCGGCCTCGCCCAGGCGCTGCTGCACGATCCGGACGTGCTGATCCTGGACGAGCCGACCGACGGCCTGGACCCGAACCAGAAGCACCATGTCCGCCAGGTCATCAACGACATGGCGCCGGACAAGGCCATCGTCATCTCGACCCACATTCTCGAAGAGGTCCACGCGGTGTGCAGCCGGGCGATGATCATCGACCATGGCCGGCTGCTCGCCGACAGCACGCCCGCCGAGCTCGAGGCGCGGGCGCGGCGCCACAACACCGTCACCCTGCGCACGCTGGCCATGCCGCCCGACGGGGAGCGCGCCGCGCTCGGGCAGCTGGACGGCGTGCTCGGGATCGAGGCAGGCGGCGCGGCCGGCGAGCCGGTCTTCCGCGTCATCCCGCAGGAGGGCGCGAACGTGCTGCCGGCGGTCACCGCCTTCGTCGCCGAAAAGGGCTGGAAGGTCGACGAGCTGCGCCTGGAGCAGGGCCGGCTGGACGACGTGTTCCGGGAACTCACCGCCGGCGGCGCGGCCGGCCGCGATGCGGAGGCCGCACAATGAACGCCGCCCGCACCGTCGCCGTGATTTTCCGGCGGGAATTCGCCGGCTATTTCGCCAGCCCCGTCGCCTATGTCTTCCTGATCGTCTTCCTCGCGCTGGCCGGGGCGCTGACCTTCTTCATCGGCAATTTCTTCCAGCGCAACCAGGCGGACCTGGACAGCTTCTTCGTGTTCCACCCCTGGGTCTACCTGTTCCTGATGCCGGCGATCGCCATGCGCCTGTGGGCGGAGGAGCGCAAGACCGGGACGGTCGAACTGCTGTTCACCCTGCCGATCGCGACCTGGCACGCCGTCGCCGGCAAATTCCTGGCCGCCTGGCTGTTCGCCGGCGTGGCGCTGGCGCTCACCTTCCCCATCTGGATCACGGTGGCCAGTCTGGGCTCCCCCGACCACGGCCCGATTATCGCCGGCTATATCGGCAGTTTCCTGATGGCCGGCGGCTATCTCGCCATCGGCTCCTGCCTGTCGGCGACGACCAGGAACCAGGTCATCGCCTTCGTGCTGGCGGCGATCGTCTGCTTCGCCTTCTCCATGGCGGGCGCCGAGGTCGTGCTCGGCCCGGTCCGGGACATCCTGCCCCAGGATTTCGTCAACCTGGTCGCATCGTTCAGCTTCCTGAACCATTTCGCCGAAATGCGCAAAGGCACGATCGACCTGCGCAACCTGCTCTACTTCCTCTCCGTCATCGGCGTGTTCCTGTTCGCGACCGTGCTGGTCCTCGACCTCAGGAAGGCGGAGTAGGGCGATGGCGTTCCTCAACGACCGGCGCAACCTGACGATCGCCTCCCTGATCGTCGCCTTCGTCTTCCTGTTCGCCTTCAACGCCTTTGTCGGCAGCGCGGTACGCAACCTCTCGGTCGATCTGACCGAGGACAGGGAATTCACCCTCTCCGAGGGCACGGAGCGGGTGCTGAAATCGCTCGAAGAGCCGATTACGCTTCGCCTGTTCCTCTCGCCCGCGCTGATCGAGCGGGCACCGGGCTATGCCGCGGCGGCGAACCGGGTGCGCAACCTTCTCGACCGCTACGTTGCCCTGGCGAACGGCAAGATCCGCCTGGAGACCTACCGGCCCGAGCCCTATTCGGAAGACGAGGACAAGGCCGAGGCCTACGGCATGGAAGGCGTGCCGATCGATACAAGCGGCACGCTGGTCTATTTCGGCCTCGCCGGGACCAACACGGTGGATGCGGAAGAGAGCATCCCCTTCTTCCATCCGAACCGCCAGCGTTTCGTCGAATACGACCTCACCCGGCTGGTTCACAGCCTGGGCGTAAAAAAGCGGGTCGTCGGCCTGATTGCCGGACTTCCGATCGACGGCGCCTTCAGCATGCAGGGCGGCATGCAGAAGCCCTGGCCGATCTACAAGGAGATCGAGAAGCAGTTCGAGGTCAGGACGATCGACGGGGCCGAGGACAGCATCCCGGACGATATCGACGTGCTGACGATCGTCCATCCGCGCAACCTGTCGGACAAGACGCTCTATGCCATCGACCAGTTCGTCCTGAAGGGCGGCAAGGCCCTGGTCATGGTCGACCCGGTGCCCGAGACGGCGCCGCGCCGCCGCACCTTCATGGGCGCCGGGCCGGTTCCGCCGGGATCCGGGCTGCCGAAGCTGTTCGAGGCCTGGGGCGTCGATTACGACAGCGCCGCGGTGGCGACCGACGCCAACCGGGCCATCGCGATGCCCCATAACTCCAACGGCCAGACCGTGCCCGTGCCGCACATCGCCTATATGGAGCTGCGCAAGGAGGACCTGCACAAGACCGACCGGGTGACCGCCCGGATCGAAGTCCTGATCTTCGCGACTCCGGGCCATTTCGCCAAGGCGAAGGACGGGACGACGGCCGTCTCGCCGCTCGTGACGACGACCGGGGCCGCCATGGTGCGCAAAGCGGAGGATTACCGGCTGCAGCCGGACCTCGTCGACCTGTACCGGACCTACCGTCCCGGCGACCGGAAACTGTGGCTCGCCGTGCGCGTGACCGGCAAGGCGGACAGCGCCTTCCCCGACGGCCGCCCCGCCGACGATGCCGACGCCAAAAAAGAGGCGAACGAGAGTGCGGAAAAGGATGCGGGCACGGAAGGCGGGAAAGACGCGAAAGCGGCGGCTCCGCCGGCCCATGTCGCGGCGTCGCAGAAGCCGCTCAACCTGATCCTGGTCGCCGACGCCGATTTCATGGAAACCGGCTTCTGGGCGCAGAAGACGGCGGTCGGCGAGGCGGAGGTCTACACGCCGTTCGCCAACAATGCCGATTTCGTCGTGAACGCGCTGGACGATCTGGCCCGCGCCGATCCGCTGATCGGCCTGCGCGGGCGCGGCGCGCCGGCGCGGCCTTTCACCGTGGTCGACGACCTGCGCAAGGCGTCGCAGAACAAGCTGCGCGCCAAGCAGCTCGAACTGGCGCGGGATCTCGAGGACATCCGCAAGAAGCTCAACGAGGCCCGGACCGCGAGCAAGGACGGCCGGACCGTCCTGACCGACAAACAGCAGGAAACGCTGCGCGGCTATCTGGCGAAGTTCCTTGCCATCCGGCAGGAGCAGCGGGCCGTCCTCGCCGATCTGCGCAAGGATGTCGAAGCGCTGGAGGCGCAGACCAAATTCTACAACATCGCACTGATTCCCCTGCTGATCGCCGTGCTGGCGATCCTGATCGCGGTCTGGCGCGCCCGGCGCCGGCGCCGGCGCTACGAAACCGCCTGAGCGCGCCGCTCGCTTCGGAACCGCCCCGCAACGATCCCGTAACGACCCCGCAACAATAACGCCGCCATGACCAAGACCGGCTTCCTGATCCTGACCGCCGTCACCGCCGCGCTGATCGCCGGCGCCGTGGCGCTGCGGCCGGCGGCGACGACGACGGCGCCGTCGGAAGGCGCCCGTTTTTTCCCCGGCCTCGACGGCGCGGCGCTCGACGCGGTCGACCGCATCCGCGTAACCGCCGAGGGCAGGAAAATCACCCTGGATCGCAAGGACGGCCGATGGACCGTGCGCGACAAGGGCGGCTATCCGGCGACCTTCGCGAAGGTGAAGGAGGCGCTGGTTTCGCTGTCGCAGCTCAGGCAGTTCGAGCGCAAGACCGCCGATCCGTCGCGCTACGACAAGCTCGATCTCGGAGACCCGGCCGGCAAGGACGCGAAGTCCAAGCGGCTGACCGCTTTCGCCGGCGGCAAGACGGTCGCCGACGTCATCGTCGGCAGGAGCAACACCAAGGAAATCCTGTTCGGCCGCTCGCTGGTCTACGTCCGCCTGCCCGGCGACAGGCAGAGCTGGCTCGCCGTCGGCGATCCGAAGCTGGCCGCCGAGGCCGGCGACTGGCTCGACCGCGCGGTGCTCGACGTCAAGACCGGGCGGATCCGGGAAGCGGTCCTGACCGCCGCCGCCGCGGCGGACGGCGACCCGGCCGGCCGGGCGGTCGTCGGCAAGGACAAGGCCGGGGACGATAAATTCCGGTTGCGCAACGCGCCGGAAGGCCGCGAGATCAAGGGCGAACGCTTCCTGCGCTATATCGGCGAGAGCCTCGACAATCTGACGCTGGAGGATGTCAGGCCGGCCGGCGAGGTCGATTTCGCCGGCAAGGCTGCGGGCGGCGCCGTATTCCGGACCTTCGACGGCCTGGTCGTCACCGCGAAGCTGGCCCGGACCGGCAAGCCGGACGAGGACGATAAATACTGGATGACCTTCGAGGCCGCCGTCGACGAAGCGGCGCTGCTGAAGGACAAGCCGAAGGCGGGATCGGACCTGAAGCCGGCCGCCGAAGTCCGCAAGCAAGCCGCGGCGATCGGCGCGCGGACCGCCGGCTGGGCTTACAGGGTCTCGTCCACGGTCACCCGCTTCCTGCGCTACACCATGGCCGACATCCTGAAACCGCCGCCGAAGGAAAAGGCCGGGGACGGCGCGGCAGCCGGCGACTCCCCGTCGGCGGACAAGAAAGAAGAGTAGCGCCGGGGGCCGCGGGGGCGGTTGATCGCTGCCGGTGAGGCCGTGACAGGCACCGACTGATTATCGTTTCGTCACACCGAGTTCACGAGTTCGGAAATACGATTCTGTAATCGAGCCTGCCTCGCCCGGTAGAATTCGAGGAATCCGACCATGTCAGCCGGGACGTTATCGAGAAGGTATTTCTCACAGTAGTGTCGCCGCGATTCCTCCGTTGGATATTGAGTGTCGATCCAATCCGCCGGAAGAGTCGCTTGCTTTTCGATGTTGCTGGTCCCGTCAAGCAGCTGAAGGTTTGCGATACGGTCGGCGCAATCCATAAAGACGTCCACTTGCTCGGCAGCTATCCCGGCGTCGTGAAGGCGCTTTCGGGTGAAACGGCTTTTCGGGAATATGTGGTCGATGTGGTATTGATGGCGCTGGAGGTCGATAAACGGCGAAAGCAACGCCAACAGACCGAATGTCCGCCGATCCCCGATTCCCATGTCGGCAAGATCTTCGATCTCCTCAGCCGAGAATTCCAGGCTCTTGCCGCGCTGCGCCATCAGCCGCCGCATCTCGACCGCCGGGAACCCCAAGTCACCAGCGTCCCGTATTACTTCGCGGAGGGCCGTCAGCAAAGTGTCTAATCCGCTCCCCCAAATTCCGGACGCCTTCAGGATGGATCGCGTCAGCCAGCCGCGGATCGCCTTCCGATCATTCTCGTAACTGCTGTGGGTATCGAAATTCGTCGGTGCGCCGATTCGATAAACGTAGTAGGCAATGGGAAGGAGGGCGCTGGCCGCCCGAATGTTGTTGGCATTGAACCCGAAACCGGTGACGATCTGAACCGTCTCGATCAGGGCATCGCGGATCTTCTGCCAATTCTCTTCGAGAACTTCCATATTCGACTGCGTGAAATTACGAACCTGAAATCCTACGCTGGCGATGTCTGTCAGCATCAGCCCCGCCTTCAAAACGAAGTCCTTCGTGAGTCCGAGGCCGGACCCGATCTGGTTGAGGTCGTCGACCAGCCGGTGAACTTCCTTACGGGCATCCAGTGTCCTCCATTGCGAGGTTGCGATGCTCAACAAGAGGTCGGAATAGGACAGTGTAGTACCGCCGCTGTTGCGTCGGATGAATATGCTGAGCACATGCTCGATGTCCTGATTCAGTTCTTCATAATACGCTACAGTCGGTTCCGTATGGACGACTTGGTACAGGCGGTCCAGGATGCGATATGCACGACTTTGGTCCTCCCTATCGAGGCCTCTCGCAAGGAGCCAGTCGAGCATGTCCGGTCCGGAGTTCATGCCGATAATGTCGTGCACCCTGAACCAAAGCCGGCTTCCATGCCGCCCCATTTGGGCCTTTTCGACAAAATCGAAGGCGAACCGGCTACCCTCTTCGTCCCGTTCATCGGGCGCCAGCAGGTCCAGCGCCAGAAACCGCTGCGGGAACGCGTCCTCGCTGCTCCACCACTTGTAGGGAAGCTTGACGGCCATCGATCCGCGCAGCCCGATATTGAAAGCGGTCAGTCGTTGTTGCCCATCGAGCACCGCAGTGATCTGCCGGTTCGGCAACTGGCCGAGGTCGGGACAATGCGGATTGTCCCGCTGATGATAGTCGAGAACAAATCCGTAATAGCGGTAATCCGCCGAGCGCTCCGGTTCGATGCGCCAGAACAAGAACTCACCGAACGGGTATCCCTGCATCAGGCTGTCGAACAGCCTGCAAATCTGATCCGGGCTCCACACGAATTCCCGCTGGATCGCCGGTAGCACATATTCGTTCGAAACGATTTTGTCCAAGGCTTGCTTGATGGTTCCGCCCTGTTGGTACATTCGGCACCTCCGGTGAGTTTAATTCCGCTGCTTGGGGCCGGCTCTGCTCGGAGGCAGGATCGTAAGCCTACATGAGTCGTGCTGCCAAACAGAATTCGGGAACTGCGCGCACTGTTGATAGCTGTGAGTATCCGGCTTCCTCGAAGCTATTGCCGAGAGGCTGGCGCGTGCCGGCGGTCTTCCGCACCGCTCTGCGATCGCGGTGGAATGTCATGCGTATCGCCGGGAATTCCGTCAGGGCTTCCTGCCGACGACCGTGAGCCAGCCGGGATCGCCGTCCTCCCGAACGGTCCAGAATTCGCCGCTCACCCGTTCCCGGCGGGCTTCGGGAACCTTCATGTCGAGATACCGGCAGGAATCCGCATCCGCCGGCGTTCTCCGGTTATACACGAGGATGGCGGTTCCGCCGGGCTTGAGAAGCCATCGCACTTTCCCGGACACAAAGTCCGGCTCGCCGATATGGGAAGCCACGCCGAACAGAGCCACGACAAGATCGAACTTCTGCCGTGGCTTCGGCCAATAGTCTTCGAACGGAGTTCGGATCAGACGGTTGCGGAATTGGGGGTGCTTGTCTCCAAAGACACCCAGCATCCCCCTGCTGGGGTCGATGCCGATATAGCGCTCGGGATCGATGTCCTTGAAGCGGAAATCGACGAGAGACCCGGTGCCGCAGCCGATGTCGAGAATGTCGGTCCCTGGCTCGATGTTCAGCGAATCGTATACCCGTTTGCTCCACGCAACATCGGCTTCTTTGTCGTGGACCGCAAGATCGTAGGAATCGGCGATGGCCGCGTAAGGATCGAAAGGGGGTGTATGAATGGCGCGATTGATCAGGATGTGGTCGAGCCGTGCCCCCATCGTCCAGTATTTGTAGCCATTCGCGGTGAAGCGGCGATACCAGTAGCCCCTGAAGAACTCTTCGATGCGCTCCACGGCCCTCATCTTCCTCAGAGCGCTGACGAACTCTTCTTCGCTATCCCACGTCCTCTTGGGGGTGTAGGAATGGGGCGCGCCGGGCATCGTCCTGGCAAAGCGATACGGACGGTTCTCCAGAAGCCCGGCCAGTTCCGCACAGGTGTCGAAGACCTCATCGCTCCATTCCGGAGCGGTCTCGATAGGACGGAACCTCTCTTTGTCGAGAGTCATGCCCTTGACCCTTGTCAGTGTCGATCGTCGATGGCGCGCTGGCGGACGACGGTGGGCCGGACAAAAGGGGGAATAGCCCGCCGAGGGCGATAATGAGACACGCATTCGGGAAATGCCGCAACCGAACCCGACCGCACCGAAAGCGTGGACGGGTCGGGAGTCGGTTGCCTTTTTCCGCAATTCGCCCTTGACGGGCGCCGGCCTTCGGTGCGGGCGCGACCGGTCCGCCGGCCGTGCGATCGATCTCGAAACGGCCGGAAGCGAGCGAACTGTCCCTCGCCACCGCGAGGCCAGCGGGCTATGATCCGACCGCAGGATTGCATCGGAGCGCCGCCGCGCCGTTGATCCTGCCGCGGCGGATCGGGAGGAACGGTATGGCCGGCGACTTCATCGACATTCCCGCCGCGGACGGCGGCGCGTTCCAGGGCTATCTGGCCCTGCCGGAGGGCGGCAGGGGCCCCGGCCTGATGATCCTCCAGGAAATCTTCGGCGTGAACGAAGCGATCCGCGCGACCTGCGATTACTTCGCCGAAGAGGGCTATGTCGTCCTCGCGCCGGACATGTTCCACCGCCTCGAGAAGCGGGTCGATCTCGGCTATTCCGACGCCGAGCGCGCCAGGGCGTTCGACTTTCTCGGCCGGTTCGACTTCGGAAAGGCGGTCGAGGACATGACCGCCGCCGTCGCGCATCTCAAGGGCATGGACGCGGTGCAGGGCCAGGGCAAGGGCGGCGCCACCCAGGTCGCCGCGCTCGGCTACTGCCTGGGCGGGGCGCTGGCTTACCGGGCGGCGGCCCATTGCGGCGTCGCCGCGGCGGCGAGCTACTACGGCGTGCAGATCGAGAAGCAACTGCACCTCAAGGACAGGATCGCGTGCCCGACGGTGCTGCATTTCGGCGGCGCGGACGAGCATGTCCCGATGGAGGCGGTCGAGCAGGTCCGCGAGGCCTTTGCGGACACGGACCATGTGCTGGTCAACGTCTACGAGGGCGCCCCCCACGGCTTCGCCAACCGCTTCCGCGACAGCTACGACAAGGCGGCGGCCGGCATGGCGCACTCCCGCACCATCGCGCTGCTGCGCGGCGCGATGGGGCCGGGCTACGACCTCGAGCATCTGTGGGACATGCACTGCTATTACGAGTTCGCGACCCGCGACGTCGACGCCACGATGGCGACGATGGTGGCGCAGCCCTACGTCAACCACATCCCGACCATGACCGGCGGCGTCGGCTATACCGAGCTGCACCGCTTCTACAAGAACCATTTCGTCAACGCGAACCCGGACGATACGGCGCTGATCCCGGTGTCGCGCACCGTCGGCGCCGACCGGGTGGTCGACGAGATGATTTTCGAATTCACCCACGACCGGGAGATCGACTGGATGCTGCCCGGCGTGGCGCCGACCGGCAAGCGGGTGCGCATCCCGCTGGTCGCCATCATCAACTTCCGCGGCCCGAAGCTGTACCACGAGCATATCTACTGGGATCAGGCCTCCGTCCTGGTCCAGATCGGCGCGCTCGACGCGAAGGACCTGCCGACGGCCGGCATGGCGACCGCGGAGAAGATGCTCGACGAGACGCAGCCGTCCAACACGCTGATGGAACGCTGGGCCGAGAGCGCCCCGGCGGAAGCCGCCGAATAGGCCGGCCCGTTAACGACACGACTATTTCGCAAGGGAGGAAACCATGACCCACATGGACCGCAGGCAGTTCCTGCACACCGCGGGCGCGGCCGGCGCCGCGACCGGCCTCGGCTCGCTGCTGTTCAACCGGGCGGCGGCGGCCGCCATCGGCGATACGCTCACCATCGCCTACCATGTGCCGCTGCCGGCCTGGGACCCGACGACCGGCCTGTCCTCGGTCAACCCGCAGCTCATGTCGATCTACAAATGCGTGTTCGACCAGTATGTCGACCAGAACGCCGACCTGAGCTTCCGGCCCGGCCTGCTGACCAAGTGGGGCTGGAACGAGGACAAGACGAAGATCCGCATGGAGGTGCGCCAGGGCGCCAAATGGTCGGACGGCACGCCGGTCACGGCGCAGGACATCGTCTGGAACCTGCAACGCGTCGCCAATCCGAAGACCGGCAACCCGGTCTCCTTCGTCTGGGCGTCGGTCGCCAACCTGAAGGCCGAAGGCAACGTCGTCACCGGCGACGTCAAGCAGTATACGCCGGACCTGTTCAAATGGATGGCGTTCCTCACCGCCTACGTCCTGCCGCCGCACCACTACAAGAAGGTCGGCAAGGCGGGCTTCGAGAAGCAGCCGATGGGCTCCGGCCCCTACACGGTGGACGAGTTCCAGCGCGGCTCCTTCGTGCGTCTCAAGGCCAACCCCAACTACTGGGGCGACCGGCCGGCGTTCAAGACCGTCGTGTTCAAGTTCGTCACCGATCCGGCGGCGCGCATCGCCGAGATCGAGAGCGGCCGGTCCGACCTCACCCTCAACATCCCGTTCGAGGAATACGACCGGCTGCGCGCCAAGAACGGCCTCGAAGGCGTCGCGACTCCGGTCTCCGACATCGCCATGATCTTCTTCAACGATGTCGCGCCGATGACCGACATCAACGTGCGCAAGGCGGCGGTGATGGCGGTTAACAAGAAAGCCATCGTCGACCGGCTGCTGCGCGGCTACGGCGTGCCCATCGAGACGCTGCTGGCGCCGCCCTATACCGGCTTCGATCCGGACGTGAAGACACCCTACGATCCGAAGGGCGCCGCGGCGCTGCTCGCGAAATCCGGCTATTCGAAGGACAAGCCGGTCACGTTCAAGATCCAGACCACGCGGGGCTACATCGCCAAGGACTACGAGGTCATCCAGGCCATCGTCGGCATGTGGCGCAAGGTCGGCATCCAGGCCGAGATCGAGGTCTACGAGGTCGCCAAGCATTTCGAGCTGCGCGCCCAGGACAAGCTGGCCCCGGCGGCGTTCTACAACTGGGGCAACTCGATCGGCGACCCGACCACCTCGACCGGCCACGCCATGTTCGGCCCGTCGCCGCACTCGACCTGGGACACCGAGGATCTCGACGGCATGATCGGCCCGCTGTGGGGCGAGAAGGACGAGGCCAAGCGCATCGCCGGCTGGCAGAAGGTCAACCGCTATATCGCCGAGAAGGCCTACGTCTTCCCGCTCTATCAGCAGGTCCAGCCGGTGGTGTTCAAGACGGGCCTGAAATTCAAGGGCCACTTCGCCAACTTCGTCCTGCCCCAGGCCATGTCGAAGGGGTAGGAAGCGGATGCGCCCGCCCCCGTCCATTTATACGGGGGCGGGCGCGCTGGACGATTTTGAGAGGAGAAAATTAGAATGAAAATTCACGTCAAGTTATCGGAAAACGATCCAAAAGGAAAAGAATTGAACGAATTTTCGAACGGAGTGAAGGATGAGTTGGGCAACTACGTTTATATACTGGTTGATCCCAGAGACAACAAACCGTTCTATGTTGGCAAAGGCCAAGGTGATCGCCTGTTTGAGCACGTCAAACAGAAACCGGAAGAGAAGGAGAAGGAGCGCTACCCCGATCTCAAACTTGATTTGATCGAGGAAATAGAAGCCGCTGGCGAAGAAGTAATCCACATCATTCACCGCCACGGAATGGACGATAAGGCTGCCTTGGAGGTAGAAGCAGCGCTGATTGACATAATTGACGATGGCGATCTGACGAACAAAGTTTCCGGTCATGGCGCGCGCCGCGGTCCATTAACCGCTCAAGGGATTGAAGACAGATATTCCAAGGAAACCATGAAGCCGAAGGGCGGTCATCGATTACTGTTTATCAAGATCAAAGAAAGCACTATAAAAGAGCACAATAATTGTGTCTACAATGCCGTCAAAGGCCACTGGAGACTAAACTACAATAGAGCAAATAATGTTCACTACATTCTTGCCATTAAAGATAGTATTTGCATCGGAGTATTTAAGCACAAAAAATGGTACCGCAGCCAACAGGACGGGGAAGACAAGAGATTGGGGTTTTGTGGAGAGAAAATTGAATCCGGCGATGATTTCGATTTGTACCATAAGAAGCGCTTGCCGCTTGGATACCAAGTCGAAGGCGCCCGGAATCCTGTAAGGTACTATCCATAGGTCCGATGATTGGACACATTGCGGATCAACCGACGAAGCTGCCGAACTGCGGCCTTATTACTCTCCTTTCGGTGCTACCCGGTTCCGGGCGATCGAACAGCAAATCGATTGTTGCCCCGGCTCTCTGCCTCGCTCCGGCCGGGACACCGCCGCGCATGTGGATGGCGCGGCGCGGCTGCGTTAGGATCGTCGCCATGGACGCCAATATCGCCGGTTTCGTTGCGCTCGGGGTGCTGATCGTCGGCCTGTTCGCCTGGCTGCGGCAGGACATCCGCGCCCTGCGCGCCGAGATGAACGAAAAGATCGACGGCCTGCGCACCGAAATGAACGACAAGATCGACGGGCTGCGCGCCGAGATGAACGAACTGCGCGAGCGGGTGGCGCGCATCGAGGGCCTGCTGGAGGCCGTGTTCATGCGCCGCGACCTCTCGCCCGTGCCGGAGCCGCCGCCCGAACCGCCGGACGAGTCCAGAGCCGCCTGAGCCCGCCCGGCGCATCCGCAAGCCTGCGCCTTCGCCCTTTCTGCGCTTCGCCCCAGCGGGTAGGGTCCGGCGACGCAACCGTTCGTTTCCCGCCGCAGACCCATGTCCTGGTCCTTCCTGCTCCGCCGGCTGCTTCTGGCGATCCCGACATTGTTCGGCGTGGCGGCGATCGTGTTCGTGCTGCTGCGTGTGGTGCCGGGCGATCCGATCGCCATGCTGATCGGGCCGGGCGCCACCGACGCGGACATCGCCGCGCTGCGCCGGCTCTACGGTCTGGACGAGAGCATCGCGCTCCAGTTCGTCTACTATCTGGAGGACCTTGCGCGCGGCAATTTCGGCGCCTCGATCTCGATGCGCCAGGACGTGATGGAGCTGGTGCTCGGCCGCCTGCCGGTGACCATCGAACTGTGCCTGGTCGCCATGCTCGTCGCGGTCGGGCTGGGCGGGGCGATGGCGCTCGCCGGCGCCTACTGGCGCGGCCGGGCCGGCGAAGCGGCGGTCGACGGCGCGGCCGGCTTCGTCCTCGCGATCCCGGATTTCCTGTGGGCGCTGCTGTTCATCCTGTTCGTCGTCGTCTTCGCGCTCGACGGCCTGCCGATCTCCGGCCGGATCGGCCATGACGTCGGCTTCCGCGGCGCAACCGGCTTCCTGCTGATCGAAAGCCTCGTGCGCCTGCGCTTCGACGCCTTCAGCTCGGTCCTGCTGCACACGGTATTGCCGGCCTTTGCGCTGGCGCTGCCGCTCGCCGCCATCATTGCAAGGGTGCTCAAGACCTCGATCGCCGAAGCGATGACCCAGGACTATATCCTGATGGCGCGGGTCAAGGGCTTCTCGCGGGCGCGCATCGTCTGCCGGGAAGCCCTGCGCAACGCGCTGGTGCCGACCGTGACGCTCACCGGCGTCCAGTTCACCTTCATGGTCGGCGGCACGGTGCTGGTCGAGAAGATCTTCTCCTATCCCGGCATCGGCAACATGGCGATCGACGCCGTCATCAACCGCGACCTGCCGCTGATCCAGGGCCTGGTGCTGACCTTCGCGGTGCTGTTCATCGCGACCAACCTGCTGGTCGACATGAGCTACGCGCTGCTCAACCCGCGGATGCGGCATGGCTGAGGCGGCGGCGGTCCCCGGCGGTTCGCTGCCCCGCGCACGGGACAGCGCGGTCCGCCGGATGCTGGCGAACCGGCGGGTCGTCCTCGGCGGCGCGGTCCTGCTGTTCTTCGCACTCGCCGCGGTCTTCGCGCCGCTCATCGCGCCGCACGACCCGGTCGAACAGGATCTGCTGCTGCAATACGCGCCGCCCTTCTGGTCCGACAAGGCGGAGCCCGGCTACCTGTTCGGCACCGACAATCTGGGCCGTGATATCCTGTCCCGCCTCATCTACGGCGCGCAGACCGCGCTCTTCGTCGCCGTTACCGCCGCCGCCGCGGCCGGACTGCTCGGCACCGCGCTCGGCCTGCTCGCCGGCTATCTCGGCGGCTGGGTCGATGCCGTGATCTCCCGGCTGGTCGAAATCTGGATGGCCTTCCCGGCGGTCCTGCTGTCGATCGTCCTGGTCGCCGTGATGGGCACGGGCCTGCATTCGGTCATCATCGCCATCGCCGTAATCGACTGGACCCGCTTCTGCCGCGTCGTGCGCGCCGAGACCATGGCCCAGAAGCAGCAGGATTACGTCGCCTCGGCGGTCACCGTCGGCCTCGGCCGCATGGGCATCCTGTGGCGCGAGATCCTGCCCAATGTGCTGCCCCTGCTGCTCGTCCTGTTCACGCTGGAAATGGGCATCGCCGTGATCGTCGAGGCGATCCTCAGCTATGTGAACCTGTCGCTGGCGTCCGATTTCCCGACCTGGGGCACGATGATCGCCGACGGCCGGAAATATGTGAACCAGGCGCCATGGCTGATGATCCTGCCGATCGTCTGCGTCATCGCCCTCGTTCTGGCGCTGAACGCGCTCGGCGACGGGCTGAAGGACGCGCTCGATCCCGCGATGCGCAAATGAGCGGTGCGCAAATCACCTCTGCCGGGTTGCCGGACGGGCCGATCCTCTCCGTCCGCGGCCTGCATCTGGCGATCGCGGGCCGGCGGCGGCAGACGCCGATCCTGCGCGGCGTGTCGCTCGACATCGTCCCCGGCGAGGTCCACGGGCTGGTCGGCGAATCCGGCGCAGGCAAGACGATGATCGGCAAGGTCATCCTCGGCATCCAGCCGTCGCGGGCGGTCATTACCGGAGGTTCGGTCCGGTTCGACGGCCGGGACATCACCCATCTGCCGGAGCGCGAGCGCCGCAGCCTGATGGGCCGGGGCCTCGGCCTGATCCCGCAGGACCCGATGACCTCGCTCAACCCGGCCTACCGCATCGGCGGGCAGATCGCCGACGTGCTGCGCCTGCATCTGGGCATGGACCGGGCGGCGGCGCGCGCGCGGGCGCTCGAACTGCTGGGCGACGTCCATATCCGGGAGCCGGAGCGCGTGCTGCGCCAGTATCCCCACGAGCTCAGCGGCGGCATGCGCCAGCGCGTGTCGATCGCCATCGCCTTCGCCTGCCGGCCGAAGCTGATCGTCGCCGACGAGCCGACGACCGCGCTCGACGTGACCGTGCAGCGCCAGGTCCTCGCGCTGATCAAGGAGATGCAGGCGCAGGAGGGCGCGTCGATCCTGTTCGTCACCCACGATCTCGGCGTCGTCGCCAAGATCTGCGACCGGGTGACGGTGCTGCACGGCGGGCGGGTCCTGGAAGCCGGCGACACGCGCCGGATCGTCGAGGCGCCGCAGCACGACTACACCAAGGCCCTGATGGCCGCGACGCCGCGCCACGACCGGCCCGGCGACCTGCTCCAACCGGTGCCCGAAGCCCTGACCGCCCGGCTGAACGAAGAGGCGCTGGCCTACGACGCCGCGCCCGGTGCGACGGGAGCGGATCATGGCTGAGCGCGCCCTGCTGGAGGCGGCCGGGCTGCGCCTGTCGCTGCCGGACTACAGCCGCAAGCCGCCGTTCGGCGCCGCGCCGCGGGTCGATATCCTGCACGGCATCGACCTGACGCTCGCGCCCGGCGATACGCTGGGCATCGTCGGCGAAAGCGGCTCCGGCAAGACCAGCCTCGGGCGGACCCTGGTCCGCCTCTACGCACCGACGGCGGGCCGGCTGCTGTTCGACGGGCAGGACATCACCGGCCTGCCGGAGGACCGGCTGCGCCCCTTACGCGCCCGGTTCCAGATGATCTTCCAGGACCCGCAATCCTCGCTCAACCCGCGGCGCCGGGTGGCCGATATCGTCGCCCGGCCGCTGCGCCTCCACGGCCGCGCGGCGACGGCGGCCGAGGCGCGCAAGCAGGTCGACGCCCTGCTGGAGCGGGTCGCGCTGCGGCCGGTCCACGGCGAGCGCTATCCGCACGAACTGTCCGGCGGCGAGCGCCAGCGCGTCGGCATCGCCCGCGCCATCGCGCTGCAACCGCGGCTGGTCGTGGCCGACGAGATCGTCTCCGGCCTCGACGTTTCGAGCCAGGCGCAGATTCTGGCGCTGCTGCGCGAGTTGCGGCGCGACCTCGGCCTCGCCCTGCTGTTCATCAGCCACGACCTTTCCGTCGTGCGCACCGTGTGCGACCGGGTTATGGTGATGCTGAACGGCCGGGCGGTCGAACAGGGCGATTGCGCTGCGATCTTCGCGGCGCCGAAGCACCCCTATACGCGCCGGCTCTTGAACGCGATCCCGCTGCCCGACGTCGACCCGGACTGGGTCGCCGGGACGGCGGAGAACGAACTGGGAGAGACACTGACGATGAACGTGCAAGACAGCGTGGCGCTGGTCACCGGCGCCAACCGCGGAGTCGGCGAAGCCTTCGTGCAGGCGCTGCTGAACCGCGGCGCAGCGAAGGTCTATGCCGGGATGCGCAGCACCGACGGCTACGAGGCGCCGGATGAGCGCGTGCAGCCGGTCGCGCTCGACGTGACCGATCATGCGGCAGTCGCAAAGGCGGCGGCCGAATGCGGCGATGTCACCCTGCTGGTCAACAACGCCGGCGTGAACCGCAACCGGCCGATTTCCGCCGACGCCGCCCAGCGGAACGCGCGCGAGGAGATGGAGGTCAACTATTTCGGCACAATGGAAATGTGCCGCCGGTTCGGCCCGGTCCTCGGCGCCAACGGCGGCGGCGCCATCGTCAACATGCTGTCGATCCTGGCCCGGGTGAACCTGCCGACGATCGGCACCTATTGCGCATCCAAGGCCGCGACCCTGTCGCTGACCCAGGGCGTGCGCGCCGAACTGGCGGCCCAAGGCACGCTGGTCGTCGCCGTCATGCCGGCCGCCATCAACACCCGCATGGGCGACATGAACCCGCCGCCGCTGGAAGAGCCGGCGGATGTCGCCGACGCGGCGCTCGACGCGGTCGAGGCCGGCGAGGAGGACATCTATCCCGGCGTCGTCGCCGACGGCGTCAGCCAGGGCCTCGCCGCCGATCCGAAAGGCGTCGAGAAACAGTTCGCCGAATATCTGCCGGGATAGGGCGGAGGCGCGAAGGATCGCGCCGGCCCGGATCGGTCGAAGAAAAGAAGACGAGGAACAGTAGCGGATGCCCGTTCCCTACTACGACTGGGCCGCAGGCCACGCGGCGATCCGGCCTGACGCCATAGCCCAGGTCGATATCCAGAACGGCCGCAGCTACACCTATGCCGAGATGGACGAGCGGTCGGCGCGGCTGGCGCGCTGGTTGCAGGACCGCGGGGTCGGCCGCGGCGACCGGGTCGCCATCCTGGCCTATAACGGCCCGGAATTCTTCGAGCTGGAATTCGCCGCGGGCAAGACCGGCGCGGCGATGGTGCCGCTGAACTGGCGGCTGGCGCAGCCCGAGCTGGAGTACATTCTGGGCGATTGCGCGCCGAAGGTGCTGATCCACGATGTCGAATTCACCGCGATGTGCGACGCCCTGCGCGACAGCTGCACCATCCCGCACGGCCTGACCATCGACGTCGAGAATCCGGGCAACCCCTACGACGCCGCGCTCGCCTCGGTTCCGCCGGAGCCGGCAATCGAGGCGCTGACCCACGACGATCTGGCGATGATCATGTACACGTCCGGCACCACCGGGCGGCCCAAGGGCGCGATGATCACCCACCGGATGCAGCTGTACAACTGCATCAACCTGGGGTTCAGCAGCCGGCTCTCGCCCGACACGATCCAACTCGTCGTGCTGCCGCTGTTCCACACCGGCGGGCTCAACTGCTACACCAACCCGGTGCTGCACGCCGGCGGCCGGAACATCATCGTGCGCGAGTTCGAGCCGGCCGCCGCGCTCGACTATATCGGCGACCCGGCCCTCGGCATCACCCACTTCTTCGGCGTGCCGGCGCATTACCAGTTCATGATGCAGGCGCCTAACTTCGCGACCGCGGACCTGTCGCGCCTCGTCATGTGCGGGGTCGGCGGCGCCTCCTGCCCGGTGCCGATCCTGGAAGCCTGGCTCGACCGCGGCATACCGCTGGTCCAGGGCTGGGGCATGACGGAGACCAGCCCGGCCGGCCTGTTCCTCGATATCCGGGATACGCGCCGCAAGGCCGGATCGGCCGGCAAGCCGGTTATGCACACCGAGATCAGGATCGTCGACGACACGGGCAGCGACGTGGCGCAGGGCGAGACCGGCGAACTGCTGATCCGCGGCCCCAACGTGACACCCGGCTACTGGAACAAGCCGGAGGCGACCGAGGCCGCCTTCGTCGACGGCTTCCTGAAGACCGGCGACGCCGCCCGGATGGACGGGGAAGGCTTCGTCTATATCGTCGACCGCTGGAAGGATATGTATATTTCCGGCGGCGAGAATGTGTATCCGGCCGAGGTGGAGAGCGTGATCTACCAGCTGCCGCAGATAGCCGAAGCGGCGGTGATCGGCGTGCCGGATGAGCGCTGGGGCGAGGTCGGCAAGGCGGTCGTCGTCGTCAAGCCCGGCGAGACGCTGAGCGAGCAGGAGTTGATCGCCCATTGCCTCGCCAACCTCGCCCGTTTCAAGGCGCCGGCTTCGGTCGCCTGGACCGACGTGCTGCCGCGCAACGCGACCGGCAAGGTGCTGAAATGGGAGCTGCGCAAGGACTATGTGCCGGCGGCCTGACCCAGGCGGCCCCGGCGGACACGGATAGAGGCATGATCCCGCTCAAACCCATCGCCGACCTGCCGACCCACGAGGTCGTCAACATGCCGCCGCCGATCGGCGACCAGGATCTGTGGGCCGGCGACATCGCGCTGCGCGAAGCGGTGGCGCGGGAAGGCGCGGCAGACGCCGCCGGCCGGCTCGCGGCATTCGGCCGGCTGATGGGCAGCGACGCGGTGTTCGAGAAGGCCGAGCAGGCGAACCGGCACGCGCCGGAGCTGCGCGCGTTCGACCGCCACGGCCGCCGGATCAACCAGGTGGCCTACCACCCGGCCTATCACGACCTGATGGAGATCGCCGTCGCGGGCGGCGCGCCGAACCGCGCCTGGATCCACGACGGGCCGGGCGGCCATGCCGCCAACATGGCGGTCGTCTACCTGTTCAGCCAGGCGGAAAGCGGCGTGCTGTGCCCGATGGCGATGACCTATTCGGTCATGCCGGTGCTGCGGAACAATCCGGGCGGCCCGAACGGCGTGGCGGACGAATGGATGCCGCGGCTGCTTTCGACCGACTACGATTCCCGCGATATCCCGGCGGCCGAAAAATCCGGCGCGCTGGTCGGCATGTTCATGACCGAGAAGCAGGGCGGCTCCGACATCCGGGCCAACTCCACGACCGCCGCGCCGGCCGGCGCGCAAACCGGCGAAGGCGCGGCCTACCGCCTGTCCGGCCACAAATTCTTCTGTTCGGCGCCGATGTGCGACGCCTTCCTGACCCTGGCCTATACCGGCGGGGGCCTCTCTTGTTTCCTGATGCCGCGCTGGACGCCGGACGGGGAGCGGAACGGCCTGTTCATCCAGCGGCTCAAGGACAAGCTGGGCAACCGGTCCAACGCCTCGTCCGAAATGGAATTGCAAGACAGTTGGGCCGTGATGATCGGCCCGGAAGGCCGCGGCGTTCGCACCATCATGGATATGGTGACCGGCAACCGGCTCTATTGCGCCACCAACTCCGCCGCCCTGATGCGCCAGGCGCTGGTCCAGGCGCTGCACCACACCAGCCACCGCACGGCGTTCCAGAAGAAGCTGATCCGGCAGCCGCTGATGCGCAACGTGCTGGCCGACCTGGCGCTGGAGGCCGAGGCGGCGCTGGCGCTGGCGCTGCGCGTCGCCCGAAGCTGCGACGAGGCCGGGAACGGCGAAGAGGCCGCCGCCCTCTTCCGCATCGGCACAGCGCTGGCGAAATACTGGAACTGCAAGCGCGCGCCGGCCCACACCGCCGAAGCGCTCGAATGCCTGGGCGGACCGGGCTACATCGAGGAATCGCCGATGCCGCGCCTCTACCGGGAAGCGCCGCTCAACAGCATCTGGGAAGGCTCCGGCAACGTCATCTGCCTCGACGTGCTGCGCGCCCTGCACCGGGAACCGGCCGCCGCCCCGGCCCTGCTGGCGGAACTGGAGGCGGCCCGCGGCGCGGATACGCGGCTGGACACGGCGCTGGACGGCCTGAAAGCGGACCTGGCCGACCGGGACAATCTCGAATTCCGCGCGCGCCGCCTGACCGAGCGCATGGCCATGCTGTGGCAGGCAGCCCTGCTGGTGCAGCACGCGCCGGGCCCGGTGGCCGACGCCTTCTGCGCCTCGCGCCTCGGCGACCGCTGGACCGGCAGCTTCGGCGCGCTGCCGGCCGAAACGGACTTTACCGCCATCCTGGAGCGCGCCCTGCCCCACCCGGAGCATGCCGCATGAAGATCCGCGGCAAGGTCGCCGTCGTCACCGGGGCCGCGAGCGGGATCGGCCGGGCGCTGGCCGAACGCTTCGCGGCGGAGGGCGCCAAAGGGCTGGCGCTCGGCGATATCGACGGCGACGGCGTCGCGGCGGTCGCCGGCCGGCTCGGCGCGGTCGGCACGGCCTGCGACGTCGGCGACGAAGCCCAGGTGCAGGCCCTGGCGGCGGAAGCGGAGCGCGCCTTCGGGCCGGTCGATATCTTCTGCTCCAACGCCGGCATCCTGCGCACCGGCGACGAGGACCAGCCCGACGCGGACATCGAGGACAGTTTCCGCGTCAACACGATGGCCCATATCTACGCCGCCCGGGCGGTCGCGCCCGGCATGGCGGAACGCGGCGAGGGCTATCTGGTCAACACCGTCTCCGCCGCCGGCATCCTGCTCCAGGTCGACAGCATGGCCTATACCGTGAGCAAGCACGCCGCGATCGGGGCCGCCGAGTTCCTGGCCGCAAAATACGGGCCGAAGGGCGTCGGGGTTTCCGTGCTGTGCCCCCAGGGCGTGCATACCGGCATGACCGCCGGCCGGACCAGCCCGGCTTTCGCGGACGGGGTGCTGGAGCCGGAAGAGGTCGCCGAATCGGTCGTCAGCGCGATGGACGAGGAACGCTTCCTGATCTTCCCGCACGAGACGGTCTACACCTACATGCGGCGCAAGGCCGACGACCGCGACCGCTGGCTGCGCGGCATGGCGAAGATCCGGGCGCGGTTTTTGGAGGGCGCCTCGTGAGCGAAAACGCCAGCGGCCGGCCCGGCGCCGTCGAAACCATCCCGGTCCGGGAGGCGCACCGCTTCGACGAGGCGGCGCTGGCGGCCTTTCTGCGCGGGCGGCTCGACGGCTTCGACGGCGATCTTGAAATCCGCCAGTTCCAGTCCGGCCAGAGCAACCCGACCTTCCGCCTGACGGCCGGCGGCCGGCGCTACGTTTTGCGCAAGAAGCCGCCGGGCAGGCTGCTGCCGTCGGCCCATGCCGTCGACCGGGAATACCGGGCGATCGACGCGCTGCAGGACAGCGCCGTTCCCGTGCCGCGGACCTATCTGCTGTGCGAGGACGAGAGCGTCATCGGCACGGCCTTCTACCTCATGGAGATGGTCGAGGGCCGGGTCTTCCACGACGCCGGGATGCCGGGCGCGACGGCGGCGGAGCGGCGCGTCTTTTTCGACGATTTCGCCCGCATCCTGGCCGCGCTGCACTGCGTCGATATCGAGCGGGCCGGCCTCGCCGGTTTCGGCCGGCCGCAGGGCTATCTCGAGCGCCAGATCGTGCGCTGGGGCAAGCAGTACGAGCTGTCGAAGACCGAAGACATTCCGGAGATGGGCCGGCTGCACGCCTGGCTGATCGACCGCCTGCCGGACGATCCGTCGGTCTCTATCGTCCACGGCGATTTCCGGCCCGGCAACGTCATTGTCTTTCCGGACCGCGCCGACATCGCGGCGGTGCTGGACTGGGAATTGTGCACACTCGGCCATCCGCTCGCCGATCTCGGCTATTGCTGCGCCGCCTATCACGGCGAAATCGGCGCCCACGGCAATTTCAGCACGCTGGACCACGCCGCGCTCGGCATCCCGGCCGAGCGGGAATTCGTCGACGCCTACTGCCGCTACAGCGGCCGGGCGGGCATCGACAATTTCCACTATTACGTCGTCCATTCCCTGTTCCGCAGCGCCGCCATCATCCAGGGCGTCTACAAGCGCGGGCTGGACGGCAACGCGGCCTCGTCCGAAGCGCTCGGCTTCAGCGGCATGGCGCGGGAGCGGGCCGAGACCGCCTGGCGCGTCGTCGAGGAGCGTTTCTAGGATGTGGCCGGAACCGTTCCGCGCCGAAGGAAAGTCGGTCGCGGTCGAGCTGCTGTCCCACGGCCATGCCAAAGACCTTGCCGAGGCGGCGGCGGACGGCGACCTGCACCGGCTCTGGTACACGTCGGTCCCGACCCCCGAGGGCGTCGGCGCGGAGATCGACCGGCGGCTCGGCCTGATGGACCGGGGCAGCATGCTGCCCTTCGCCATAATCGACCTGCGCGACGGGCCGTTCGGGGGCCGCGCCGTCGGCATGACGACCTATATGAACATCGAGGCGCAGCACCGGCGCCTGGAGATCGGCTACACTTGGTACCGCCGCGCCGTCCAGCGCACGCCGCTCAACACCGAATGCAAGTTCCTGCTGCTGTCGAAGGCGTTCGAGGAGTTGGACTGCATCGCGGTCGAATTCCGCACCCACGCCATGAACGCGCAGAGCCGGCGCAGCATCGAGCGGCTCGGCGCGAAGCTCGACGGCATCCTGCGCCGCCACATGATCCTGCCGAACGGCACGCTGCGCGATACCGCGGCCTATTCGATCACCGCACCCGAATGGCCGGCCGTGAAGGCGAACCTGACCTGGATGATGGAACAGCCGCGCGATTGAGCGCCGGATACGGGATCGGCGCGTGCTGTACACTCCGGATTTCGAAACCGGCAAAAAACCGGGATCGGTCGAGGCGTTGAAGCGTATTGCCGACGCGCTCAACCTGACGGTGGACGCCCCGATCTAAAGCGTGTCCGTTTCTATCGGAACCGGCGATGCAACCCCGGACTTTTCCGGGGCCGCCCTTCGATACGCAGCTTCGCGGCTACTCGGGGCGAGGGTGAGCGTTCGAACGATGAACGAAGATCCAAAGCTCCTCATCCCGAGTAGCCCCGGATTTTATCCGGGGCGTATCGAGGGGCGCCAGGCCGCCACGGTTCTGCTCAAAGCGGATAGGCTCCAGGCTTGTCCCCGTTGCCGCCGGGCCAATCCGCCGGCGACAGGTTTCAGCGCCTTGAGGACCGGCAGCGCGACAGTTTGAAAGTCCGGGACCGGCATTCGGTTCTTGCCGCCCTGTTCCGCCGCGCGGATCGCCGCCTTTTCGCCGCCTCGCCGTCGCCGCAGGCGCCGCCCGGCCGGCATTTCGCGCCGCGCCTCTCGATCTTCCCGCCCCCATCGGGTAACTTGGGAAGACAGAGCCATGAAACGCATTTCAAGACGAAAGATGCTGGCGGCAACCGGCGGAGCCGGCGCCGCCGCGGTCACGGCGACGCCTTCGTGGGGCGCGTCTTTCAAGATGGCGGTCGCGGCCGGCCATCCGCCGCACTTCCTGTGGGTCAGGCTGCTCAAGGACTATTTCATCCCGGAGGTGGATAAACGCCTCGAGGCCGGCGGCAGGCACAGCATCTCGTGGAATCAGGGCTACGGCGGCGCCATCGCCGGGATCGGCGGCGTGCTCGAAGCGATCGAGGACGGCCTGGTCGACATGGGCTTTGTCGGCACCGTCTTCGAAGCCGCCAAGATGCCTCTGCACAATGTCAGCTATGTCAGCCCATTCGGCTCGGCCGACATCGCCGCGGTGACCGGCGCCATCGGCGCCCTGCAACAGGAAATTCCGGCGATGGGCAGGGCCTGGGAGGCGCGCGGCCAGCGTTACCTGGCCGGCGCGGCGCTGGACACCTACCATCTGTGGGCCAAGTTCCCGGTGCGCAGCCTGGACGATCTGAAAGGCAGGAAAATCCTGGCGCCGGGGCCGGCGGCGAACTGGATCGAGGGCACCGGCGCGGTCGCGGTCGCCGGCAACCTGCAGACCTATTACAGCGACATCGAGTCCGGCGTGGCGGACGGCGTCGTGGCGTTCGCCACCGGCGCCTGGGGGGCCAGGCTGTTCGAGGTCGCGCCCTACATCAACAAGTGCAATTTCGGCTCCCAGTTCGCCGGCGGGCTGTCGGTCAATCTCGACAGTTGGAACGGCATGCCGGCGGAGGTCCGCTCGATCCTCGCGGCGGTCGGCGCGGAATACGGCAAACGGTTCGTGGCGGCCCAGGGCGGAGCCGCGGCGGCGCTGGAGAGCAAAATGGTCGAGGCCGGCGCCAGGCCGGTCGCGATCGCGCCTGCGTTGCGCAAGCGATGGGCGTATGCCATCCCGAACGCGGCCAGGCTCTGGGCTAACGGCCTTGAGGAAAAGGGCTTGCCGGGCAAGGCCGTACTGAGGGGCTTCATAGGCAAGCTCAAGGCGTCGGGCGCCGACATCCCGCGCGACTGGTCGGCCGAATAGACGGGCGCAACCGGCGGAACGACGGCCCTGCGGACGAAGAGGATCGGTCCCGCGGGCGGCCCGGTCCGGACCTGCTGCGGGCGACCGCAGCGATGAACGCATCGGGCGGCGTGCGGAGCGCTGCCCCGATGCTGCCGATCGACGCCGACGTATTTTCGGACGAGGCGTTGACGACGCCAATTCGCGGCGTTTCCTAACCCGGATTTCTCCCGCAGTCATGACCTGCGCGGCGCTGTCGGGCCGGCAGGGCAGGAAAGCCGCGCCGCGCGATGCGGGACATCGGGCAAGCGGCTTGACGCACCATGCCGGCCCGACAGCGCCGCCCTTCGGGTCGCGCCCCAATTCGCAATCCGGGGACGCCCGCCCGCGGCGTCGCGGGCCTCGACCGTAGTCCCCGCTACGCTTTTCGGCCCGCTCCCAGTACTGAACGGGGCGGATCGAACGTCCGGACGCGACGCAGGCCGTGACTGTGGTGAGAAATCCGGGCTAACCGGTTGGCCTGTCGATCGCCGGCTCGTCCGATCCGATTCGCTGCCGAACCGCCGGCAAAATCGGGCCGCCGCTCCGGGGCGGTCCCGCCGGCCTACGCCGCCGCGCGGATCGCCGCCTTTTTCACCGCCTCGCCGACGAAGGGTTCGAAGCGGGTGAAGTTGTGCTCGAAGCGGCGGGCGACGTCGCGGGCCATGGTGTCGTAGGCGCTCTTGTCGGACCAGGCGCTCTTCGGGTTGAGCACGCCGGCCGGCACGTCCGGGCAGGCCTGGGGCACCAGCACGCCGAAATTCGGGTCCGGCGCGGCATTCACCGTCGCCAGCGTGCCGTCCAGGATCGCCCGGATCATGGCGCGGGTATGCGCGATCTTCATGCGTTCGCCGACGCCGTAGGCGCCGCCCGACCAGCCGGTGTTGACCAGCCAGCATTTCGCGCCGTGGGTCTCGATCTTGTCGCCGAGCATCCGGGCGTAGACCGAGGGATGGCGCGGCATGAAGGGCGCGCCGAAGCAGGTCGAGAAGGTCGCCTGCGGTTCGCTGCCCACGCCCTTCTCGGTGCCGGCGACGCGCGCGGTGTAGCCGGACAGGAAGTGGTACATCGCCTGCTCCGGCGTCATCATCGAGACCGGCGGCAGCACGCCGAAGGCGTCGGCCGTGAGCATGACGATGTTTTCGGCGTGGCCGCCGCGGCCGGCGCCGCTGGTGTTCGGGATGAACTCCACCGGATAGCTGGCGCGGGTGTTCTCGGTCAGCGCCGCATCGTCGAGGTCCGGCATCCGGGTTTCCGGATCGAGCACGACATTTTCCAGCACGGTGCCGAAACGCCGTGTGGTCGCGAAGATTTCCGGTTCGGCCTCCGCCGACAGGCGGATTACCTTGGCGTAGCAGCCGCCCTCGAAATTGAACACGCCGTTGGACGACCAGCCGTGCTCGTCGTCGCCGATCAGCGTGCGCGACGGGTCCGCCGACAGGGTCGTCTTGCCGGTGCCGGACAGGCCGAAGAAGATCGAGACGTCGCCGCGCGCGCCGATATTGGCCGAACAGTGCATGGGCAGCACGCCGCGCTGCGGCAACAGGTAGTTGAGAACGGAGAAGACCGACTTCTTGATTTCGCCGGCATATTCGCTGCCGCCGACGATGACCGTGCGCTGGCTGAAATCGACCAGGATGAAGGTGCTGCCGTTCGTGCCGTCCCTTTCCGGGTCGGCCAGGACCGACGGCGCCTGAAGCACCGTGAAGTCCGGCTCGAACGCGGCCAGCGCACCGGCCGGCGGCCGGATGAACATGTGGCGCGCGAACAGGCTGTGCCAGGCGCGCTCGGTGACGATGCGCACCCGCAGGCGATAGTCGGGATCGGCGCCGGCATGGCAATCCTGCACGAACACGTCGCGGTCCGACAGGTAATCGGCGATCCGGTCGCGCAATCTGTCGAAGGCCGCCCGGCCGATCGGCTTGTTGACGGCGCCCCAATCGACCGTGTCTTCGGTTTCGGCGTCGCGCACGGTGAATTTGTCGTTCGGCGACCGGCCGGTATGCTCGCCGGTGACGGCCACGAGCGGGCCGCACTGGGCCAGCCGCGCCTCCCTGCGCAGCAGCGCCTGCTCGTACAGCTCCGGGACGTTCAGATTCCAGAATTCGGTTCCGCTCGTGCGGATGCCCTGCTTGTCGAGCCCGAAACGGCTTGCAACAGCTCCGGTCTGCGCCACCTTCAATCCTCCGCCCACAGCCGATAGTGTGAATGCCGGGCTCGTAACGGCGCCGTTGCACAGTGCCCGAAGCGGCCGCCGCCGACGCAGAATTCCTGCGCAATTCGCCTCAGCCGGGCGGAAAACTGCCAGCCCCGACAGCGCATTGCAACGCCTGTTTGCGCTCTCCGGGCCTTGCGGCAAAAGGAACGGTCCGGGCAGGACGCCCGTCAGGACGTCTGTCAGGATGGGGGCCGGCCGGCGCGCGCCTTGCGAACCAGGGCGACCAGCGACCTGCGGGCATCGTCCGGGGTCAGGACCGGCGCCTCGAAGGCCAGCCGCGCGATCTCGCCGCCGTTGCGCAGGTCGATGCCCCAGGGGTCGATCCCGGTCATGCGCCACGGTCCGTCCGCGCGGCCGAGCAGCCCGGTCGCGTAGGCCGCGACGGCGTCCCCGTGGTCTTCGTTCATATGGGCGACGATGCCGCCTTCCGCCTCGCGCAGCGGGTCGGCCGCCGCCAGGCCCGGCGGCCAGTCCGCGCCGCCGAACGAGGAAATGCGGCCGAATCCGCCCACCAGATGCACGGCGGTCACCGCCATGCGGAAGAAATCGAAATCGCCGAAACCGGCATATCCGGCAGCCTCCGGGTGGCGCGCCAGGAAGCGGTCCCGGTCCGCCGGGTCGGCCGATACCGCGAGCCGGCCCCGGAGGGTGACCCGGTCGCCGGCGAGCGGGTCGGACGGCGCCGCGACGCCGCGGCCCTCGCCGGTCATCAGGAGGGCGGCGGCGGGGTCCGCGGCGAGGTTTCTGCGGTGCTGGGCGAGGGTGGACAGGAGAAGGACCGGACGGAGATCCCGGTCCAGCGCCACGGTCACGAAGGAGGCGTGCGGCGGGCCGCCGTCCGGATCCAGCGTCGCCAGGCTGGCGACGGCGCTGGCGCGCGCCAGCTCCCGGGCGAAGTCGAGGTCGGCGGCGCCGGCGCTCATTGGCGGCTGCCGGCCGGCCGGGCCGGTTCTGCGCCGGGCGCGCCCTGCCGTTCGGGGGACGATTCGGGGGACGATTCGGGGGGCGTTTCTTGCGGCATCGCTTTCTCGATAATGGCCGCGGCTTCGTTCGGCGACAGAACGCGCGCCTCGACGGTAATCGCGCCGGCCCGTTCGAAGGTCAGCGTGATCCGCACCGTCTCGCCGACGCTCAGGATACCGCGCAGGCCGACCAGCCTGAGATACAGCGCCGCCGCATCCAGTACGGTTTCCTTCCCTGCCGGCACGGGGACGGCGTCGATCCGGCCGGTCTCCCAGGCCCCGCCGCCGGGCGCCGGGCCGCGCAGTTCGACCCGCTTCGCAAACGGCGTCGAGGCGTCGATCAGTGCGTCCTCGGCCGATCCGGCGTTGCCGATCCTGAGATAGGCCGCGCCGTCGCGGTTGGTCGACTGATGGACCCAGACGTCGCCGACCGTCAGGTCGCCCAGCCGGTAACCCGCCGGTTTCCGGGTCTCTTCCCGCGTCTGCTGCGTTGCCGGGATTTGTTGCGCCTGCGCCGGCGGCAGCAGCGCGGCAAGCTGCGGCGCCCCCAACGGGAGCAGGACCGTCGAGAGCAGGACCGCCGCGACGGCGAATGCCGCCGGCCCCGTTGCGTATGCGCCGGTTTCCCGGGAAGGGTCGTCCATTCGTCAACTCCGGCCCGCGCCGGCCATCCGCTGTGCCGGCCCGCGCCGGAACCGTAGGGCGCGCCCGCGACCGCCGTCAATCGCCCGCCGTCAATCAATCGCCGGCCGCCGGCCGACCGCCGGTCCGCAGACGCCTTCGCCCGGCGGCGAACCGGTGATAGGATGGACGGACACGGCTTTGCAGTCTGCCGCAAAATCGCCCGACTTGGGATCGTACATGTCTGCAGCCGGCGGCGCGGCGGATGGCGGCGGCGGCCGGACGAGCGGAGAGCCGATGAAACACACGATCGCCCTGGTCGACGACGACCGCAATATCCTGACCTCGGTGTCGATCGCGCTGGAGGCGGAAGGGTTCGAGGTCCGGGCCTACAAGGACGGCGCCGAGGCCTTTGCCGGGATTGCCGCCCGGCCGCCCGACCTCGCCATTCTCGACATCAAGATGCCGCGCATGGACGGCATGGAACTGCTGAACCGCATCCGCGGCAAATCCCGCCTTCCCGTGATTTTCCTGACCTCGAAGGACGACGAGATCGACGAGGTGCTCGGCCTGCGCATGGGCGCGGACGACTACATCACCAAGCCCTTTTCCCAGCGCCTGCTGATCGAACGCATCCGCTCCGTCCTGCGCCGCGCCGAAGCCGGGGCGGCCGAACCGGCGGCGGATACGGTCATCGCCCGCGGCGCCCTGGTCATGGACCCGGACCGCCACCGCTGCACCTGGCGCGACGAACCGGTCCAGCTGACCGTGACGGAATTCCTGATCCTCCAGTCGCTCGCCCAGCGCCCCGGCCACGTCAAGAGCCGGGACCAGCTCATGGACGCCGCCTATGGCGAGAACGTCTATGTCGACGACCGCACCATAGACAGCCACATCAAACGGCTGCGCAAGAAGTTCAAGTCCGTTGACGCCGGCTTCGACAAGATCGAAACCCTGTACGGAATCGGCTACCGTTACGCCGAGAACTGAGCGCGCCGCCCGCGCGGCCGGAGGGCCGGCCGCCATCGGACCGCGGGCGCACCGGGCGGCGAAGCGCCGGCCGGGTCCCGCGCCGCGGCAGGATGCCATGCCGGACGACGGTCGCCTGAAACCGATACAGGACCCCGGAACGCCCGCAACCGGGACCGGGCTATCCGGGATGGATGCTGCCGGGATGGATGCTGCCGGAACGGGGCGCGCCGGGGCGACGGGGCGACGGGCGCGCCGCGCCGCGCCGGCCGCGCCGGGCGGGCGGCGCTTTTCGCGGCTGACCCTGCGCATCCTCGCCATCGGCATCTTTCCGCTGGCGACTATTTTCGGCGGCCTGATGTATCTGGGCGTCTACGAGCGCAGCCTGGTCGACGGGCGCCTTGCGGCGCTCGATACCGAAGCCAGGATGATTGCCGGGGCGCTGGGCGAAACCGCCGTGCCGGCCGGCGACCCCGCCAGGACCGGGATCGAGATCGAAACCGCCCGCAAGGTGCTGCGCCGGCTGGTCAAGCCGACGCAGGTGCGCGCGCGCCTGTTCGCGCGCGACGGCGCGCTGGTCGCCGACAGCCGGTCGCTGCTGCGTCCGGGCGGCGCCATCCGGCAGGAAACGCTGCCGCCGCCCGAGGGGCCGGGCCGCGTCCTGCGCTTCCTGCGCGAGAGTTACGACTGGTTCTTCTTCCTGCTCTCGCGGGGGCGCGACCGGGCCGAGGTCTACCGGGAACAGCCGTATGAGAGCGCGGCCGATTTCGGGGAGGTCCGGAAGGCCCTGGGCGGGGAAGGCGGCAGCGCGGTGCGGGTCTCGGAGCGCGGCCGGCTGATCCTGTCCGCCGCCATCCCGGTCCAGCGCTACAAGACTGTCTACGGCGCGCTGATGCTGTCCGTCTCCAGCGCCGGAATCGACCGGTCGGTCCGGGAGGTCCGCCAGGATATCGTCCAGGTCTTCGGCGTCGTCTTCGTTCTGTCGCTGCTGCTCTCGCTCTATCTCGCCCGCGCCATCTCGCAGCCGATCGCCCGGCTGGCGGCGGCGGCGGAGCGGATGCGCCGGCTGCGCACCCGGTCGGCGGCGATCCCCGCGTTTCCCGGCCGGCGGGACGAGATCGGCGACCTGGCGGCGGCGCTGGGCGACCTGACGACGGAACTGTTCGACCGCATGGACGCCATCGAACGCTTCGCCGCCGACGTGTCGCACGAACTGAAGAACCCGCTGTCGTCGCTGCGCAGCGCGGTCGAAACGGCGGCGCGGATCGACGATCCGGAGAAGCAGAAACGGCTGATGGCCGTTATCGAGCAGGATGTCGGCCGGCTCGACCGGCTGATTACCGATATCGCCAACGCCTCGCGGCTCGACGCCGAACTGGCCCGCCTCGCGCCGGGCCCGGTCGATCTGCGCCGGCTGCTGCAGACCCTGGCCGAGGTCCACCGGGCGACGGCCGGGGACGGCGCGCCGGAGATCCGCCTCGAACTGCCGGAACGCGGCAGCCTGATCGCCCAGGCGGTCGAGGACCGTCTTGTCCAGGTGCTTCAGAACCTGATTGCCAACGCCATGTCCTTCTCGCCGCCGCAGGGGATCATCCCGATCGCCGCCACGGCGGACAGGGACAGCGTCACCGTTACCGTCGAAGACGAGGGCCCCGGCATCGCCCCCGGCAAGGAAGAGGAGATTTTCGAGCGCTTCTATTCCGAGCGGCCCGCCGGCGAAGCCTTCGGCCGGCATTCCGGCCTCGGCCTGAGTATCAGCCGGCAGATCGTCGAAGCGGCCGGCGGCGCCCTGCGCGCCGGGAACATCCCCGGCCCGGACGGATCGGTCCGCGGCGCGCGGTTCACGATTACGCTGCCGCGCATGTCCCGCAGCGGCGCGCGGACGGCCGGAGAGAGCGCCGGCGGGCCCGTCTGAAACTTTCCGGCTAACGCCAGGGCAGCAGGCCCGGATCGATCGCGACGGCGACGATGGCCGGAAGGGCGGCGAAGGCCAGCAGCGTCGAGACGAACACGACCCCGGCGACCGCTTCCGGATTGCGTTCGTAGTAGGACGCCCACAGGAAATTGAACACCGCCGCCGGCATGGCGCACTGGATCAGCAGGACGCCGCGCGCCAGGTCGGGCAGGCCGAGCGCGGCGCCCAGGCCCAGCCCGATCCCGACGCCGATCAGGATGCGCACGACGGAATAGAACAGGCTCTTGCCCAGGCCGCCGGTGTGCAGGCTGGCCAGCGACACGCCCATGGCGATCAGCATGAGCGGGATGGCGAAACCGCCGAGCAATTCGAAGGCGTTGGCCAGCGCCGTGGGCATCGGCCAGTCGAGGAAATTGAGCGCCAGCGCCAGCCCGGTCGCCCATATGACCGGAGACGCGACCGCCGTCCTGAGGGAAAACCGGCCGGAGACGATGAACTGGCCGACGGTGAACTGGCCGACCGCGCCGACCGCGAAATAGGCGATGGCCAGCGCCAGGCCGGGATCGCCGAAGGCGAACAGGCAGAGCGGCAGGCCGAGATTTCCGGCGTTGGCGAAGCCGAGCGGCGGGCCGTAGGTGCGGAAATCGTCCCCGGCAAGGCGGGTGACCGCATAGGCGATGACGAAGAAGACGAAGATCGAAAGCACGGCCGCGCCGGCCATCGACCAGAAGGCGCCGGCCTCCAGGCGCAGGCCGGTCAGCGTCGCAACGATCAGGCAGGGCGTGCCGATATTGGTCACCAGCCGGGTGACCATCTTCGTATCGAACGGCCGGCCCGAGCGCGCCCAGCCATAGCCGAGCCCGGCGCAGATCAGCACCGGCAGGATGACTTCGATCAGGCGCAGCAGCATGGCAGCCTGTTACGCGACGGCGGCAGGCGGGTAAAGGGCGGCAACCTGCCCCTTTGCGGCCCGGGGCCAGCCATGCAAGCGTTTCCGGCATGAGGAGCCGCCCGGGATCCGAAGAGATCCGAAGGGATCCGAAGGCATCCGAAGGTATCCGAACATGGCGTTGCGCCGGTCTGCCCGAACCCGATCCGAGTCCGCCGCCGCCGCGGGCGGCGCCCGCGGCGCGGCGCAGGAGGTCTCGCTGCACGCCACCTGCGTCGCCGTCGACGGCCAGGGCGTCGTGCTGGTCGGCGAAAGCGGCGCCGGCAAATCCGCCCTGGGGCTTCAGCTCATCGACGGCGGCGCGATGCTGGTGTCGGACGACGTGACGGCGCTGTTCCGCGAAGGGCCGCGGCTGATCGCCCGTGCGCCGCCGCACGGCGCCGGGCTGATCGAGGCGCACGGCAACGGGATCATGCGGCTGGCCTTCGTCGACCAGGCGCCGGTCGCCTTCTTCGTCGAGGTCGGGCCGCCGGCCGGCGGACGGCTGCCGGAGCCGGCCTACCGGGAGGAACTCGGCATTTCGGCGCTGCTGCTGCGGGCCGATCCGCGGAATCCGGCCTCGGCCGCGCTGATCCGGCTTGCTGTCGCCCACGGCCCGCCGCATATTCCCGAAGGCATTTAGCCCGGATTTCTCACCGCAGTCACGGCCTGCGCGGCGCTGTCGGGCCGGCATGGTGCGTCAAGCCGCTTGCCCGATGTCCCGCATCGTGCGGCGCGGCTTTCCTGCCCTGCCGGCCCGACAGCGCCGCCCTCCGGGTCGCGCCCCAATTCGCAATCCGGGGACGTCCGCCCGCGGCGTCGCGGGCCTCGACCGTAGTCCCCGCTACGCTTTTCGGCCCGCTTCCAGTACTGAACGGGGCGGATCGAACGTCCGGACGCGACGCAGGCCGTGACTGCGGTGAGAAATCCGGGTTAGGTTCGCACCGCGTCTCCGCCGCGCAGCGAAAGGACCGGCAGAGTGCAGCGCTTCGGTCCATGACAGGTTCCGACGGAAATTCCGAAACCGGATCGGCCGGAAGCCCCGAAACCGGGCCGGGCGAAAATCCGGACCGGCCGCGCCGGCTGGTGCTGGTCACCGGCCTGTCCGGCGCCGGAAAATCGACCGCGCTGGCGGCGCTCGAAGACATCGGCTTTACGGTTGTCGACAATCTCCCGCTCGCCCTGCTCGACGCTTTTGTCGGGCCGGGTGCCGGGCCGGGTAACGGAAACGGCGGGAGCGGACGGCCGGTCGCCCTGGGGATCGACGTGCGGGCGCGGGATTTCGATACGGCCGCCATGGAAGCGGCGGTGCAGCGCATCCTGGCGCGCCGCGGACCCGAGGCCCGGCTGCTCTTTCTCGACTGCGCCGACGACATTCTGGTGCAGCGCTATTCCGAAACCCGCCGGCGCCATCCGCTGGCGCGCGAACGGCCGGTGCTGGACGGCGTGCGCCTGGAACGGCAGATGATCGCGCCGCTGCGCCGCCTGGCCGATCCGGTCATCGACACGTCGGACGAAACGGCGCACACGCTGCGCCGGCAGGTTCAGGACCGGTTCGCCGGCAGCGGCCGGGGCCGGCTTTCGGTCTTCGTCGAGAGCTTCGGCTACGGCCACGGCGTGCCGCGCCACGCCGACCTCGTTTTCGACGTCCGCTTCCTGCGCAATCCCCATTACGACGAGCGCCTGCGCCCGACGACCGGGCTGGACGCGCAAACCGGCGACTACATTGCCGGCGATCCCGATTTCCGGCCGTTCTTCGACCGGCTGACCGCCATGCTGGACCTGCTGCTGCCGCGCTACCGGGCCGAGGGCAAGAGCTATCTCACCATCGCCGTCGGCTGCACCGGCGGACGCCACCGTTCGGTCTATGTCGCGGCGCGGACGGCCGGCTGGCTGGCCGGCAGGGGCTGGCCCCACACGCTGCGCCACCGCGACCTGGGTCGGAGCGGCCGCGGGGAGCATCCGGCGGAGCCGGCGTGACGTCAGGAAGCCGGCCCGAAACGGCCGGACGCGCCCCGGACCGCGCCGGTCCCGTAGCGGGGAAGCGGGGCGTGTAAACAATATTTTCGGAAATCGGCATTTTTCCTTGATACCGCGAATTTAGTTCTTTATATGTTCGTTATCAATGCCCGAAATGCGCCTGCTGCGGGCTACGGGCGCTTCCTGACGCCCGGTATGCCCGGCCGCCTTGTCCCGAACCCTCGAAGGATTGCCGCCCGTCCCGTCCTTCGAGACGGCTCAGGCGTTTGCCTTCGCCTCCTCAGGATGAAGGCTTATGCCGGTTCCGCAATTTCAGTTTCATCCCGAGGAGGGCGTTGAGGAGGCGCGCCAGCGCCGTCTCGAAGGACAGCGCCCGGAGCAACGGTATGGAAATATTCCTGTAATGATTGTTTCTCAATCTCCCGAAATCGCGTTTTCCCAGCGTTTCCAAGGGTTTCGGGCGTTTCGAGGGCCTTCGGGGCGCACCTGAACAGTAAAATAAAGACCGGTCTGTCTAGTTCGGCACAAGGCGCGGAAAACGACGCCAGAGACGGGGAAAATACTTGAATATTCGCTCAAAAACAGGGCGCGGACCGGCAGCCGGGGCGGCGCATCGGGCGGCCGGAGCGGGCAGCGGGTTCCGGCCGCCGCCCGAACCCCGGCCCCCCGGACCGGCCCGCCGCCGGCGCGACGGCCCGCTTCCACCGCGGCGGGACATGGACTAATCTTCGCCGCCTGAGAAGACCGAAGGAGCGCCCATGATCGGGTTGGTTCTGGTGACCCACGGCCGGCTGGCGGAAGAGTTTCTCGCCGCCCTGGAGCATATCGTCGGGCCGCAGCCGCAGACCGCCGCCGTCTGCATCGGCCCGGACGACGATATGGAGCAGCGCCGCGGCGAGATCCTCAAGCAGATCGAGGCGGTCGACACCGGCGACGGCGTCGCGGTGCTGACCGACATGTTCGGCGGGACGCCGTCGAACCTCGCGATCTCGATCATGGAGCCGGCGAAGGTCGAGGTGCTGGCCGGGATCAACCTGCCCATGCTGATCAAGCTGACGGCGGCCCGGGGCGAGGAGGATCTGAAGGCCGCCGTAACGGCCGCCCAGGAAGCCGGGCGCAAGTATATCAACATCGCCTCCGCCCTGTTGAGCGACAAGGACTGAGCGCGGTTCCGCAGCGCCGATGCCCGTCCGGACCGCGCAGATCGTCAACCGCAAGGGGCTGCACGCGCGCGCCGCGGCCGCGTTCGCCAGGACGGCGGGGGAATTCTCCTGCGACGTGCAGGTATCGCGCAGCGGGACAACGGTTTCCGGCCAGTCGATCATGGGGCTGATGATGCTGGCGGCGGCGCAGGGCACGACGATCGACATCCGCGCCGAGGGCCCGGACGCCGGCGCCGCGCTCGAGGCGCTGGAACGGCTGATCGCCGGCGGCTTCGGCGAGGGGCCGGGTTAGGCCGGACCGCCGGGTCGGAACGCTGGGCCGGACCGCCGGGCCGAAACGCTGGGCCGGACCGCTTCCAAATCCGGGCGACATGCTCTAGCGTTATCCGCACGATCCGACGACTTTTTGCGCTCAGGAGTGCGGAAGATGGCTACCGACACGGACACCGCCCCGAAAAACGGCGGCAACACGGACGCGGCCGGCAGGCCCTGGCTCAAGACCTATCCCGAAGGGATCGACTGGCAGGCGCCGCTGGAAATGGCGCCGCTGTGGGAAAATCTCGACGGCGCGGTCGCGAAATTCCCCGACAACAACCTGCTCGATTTCCTCGACCGCAAGTTCACTTACCGCCAGATCGGCGACCTGGCGAACCGGGCGGCGAAGGGCTTTCAGGACCTCGGCGTCGGCAAGGGCGTCAATGTCGGCCTCTTCCTGCCGAACTGCCCGCAATTCGTCATCTGCTACTACGGCATCCTGAAGGCGGGCGGCACGGTGGTGAACTACTCGCCGCTCTATTCGGAGCCGGAGCTGGAATACCAGATCGAGGATTCGCACACCGACATCATGGTGACCCTGAATGTCGAGGCGCTCTATCCGAAGATGGCCAGCCTGCTGCCGAAAACCCGGCTGAAAAAGCTGGTGATCGGCACGATCGCCGAGGTGCTGCCCTTCCCGAAGAGCCTGCTCTATCCGCTGGTCAAACGGAAGGAGATTTCGAAAGTCCCGAACGACGGCAACCATGTCCGCTTCGCCGACCTGACGGCCAACGGCGGCGACTTTGCGCCGGTCGAGGCCGATCCGCAGGAGGATGTCGCCGTGCTGCAATATACCGGCGGCACGACCGGCGTCTCCAAGGGCGCCATGCTGACCCACGCCAACCTGATGGCCAACGTGCAGCAGGCCGCCCTGTGGAACACCTCCATGGAGGAAGGCAAGGACCGGTCCATGGCCGTATTGCCCTTCTTCCACGTCTTCGCCATGACCTCGGTGATGAACCTGTCGATCCGCTCCGGGGCGGAGATGATCGTCCATCCGCGCTTCGTGCTCGACGACGTGATGCGCGACATCGACAAGAAGAAGCCGACCGGCTTTCAGGGCGTGCCGACCATGTACAACGCCATGTCGAACCATCCGAAGATCGCGCAGTTCGATCTCCGGTCGATCAAGGCCTGCATCTCCGGCGGCGCGCCCCTGCCGGTCGAGGTCAAGGCCCAGTTCGAGGGCCTGGCCGGCTGCACGGTCATGGAGGGCTACGGCCTGACGGAGTGCGCGCCGAGCGCCGCCTGCAACCCGCTGGAAGGCATGAACAAGGCCGGGTCGATCGGCCTGCCGCTGCCCCAGACCGAACTCATCATCACCGACCGGGAGGACCCGCACAAAATTCTCGGCATCGGCGAGGACGGCGAAATCTGCATCAAGGGCCCGCAGGTGATGAGGGGCTACTGGAACCGGCCCGAGGCGACCGCCGACACCATCGTCGAGGGGCGGCTGCGCACCGGCGACGTCGGCTATATGGACGAGGACGGCTACACCTTCATCATCGACCGCATGAAAGACCTGATCCTGTGCGGCGGCTTCAACGTCTATCCGCGCCATGTCGAGGAAGCGGTCTACCGTCACCCGTCGGTGGAGGAGGTGACGGTGATCGGCATCCCGGACGACTATCGCGGCGAGAGCCCCAAGGCCTTCGTCAAGCTGAAAGAGGGAGCCGAACCGGTCGACGAGGCCGGCATGATCGCGTTCCTCAAGGAACGGCTCGGCAAGCACGAGATTCCGGGCGCGGTCGAATTCCGCGCCGAACTGCCGAAGACCCTGATCGGCAAGCTCTCCAAGAAGGAGCTGGTCGAGGAGGAGCGCGAAAAATACGAAGCCCGGAAAGCGGCGGGGTGAGGCGCCCGGCCGGGACCGGCGCGCCGGAAACAGCCGCGGCCGGGAGGGTCCGGCCCAAGGTCCGATCCAGGGCCGGCGGCAGCGCGCCGCCAGCCGGACCGGCCCGAGCGAACGTCCGGGAGAACGCCCGATGGGGGCCGGCCGGGGCATGACCGCGACCGTCGCCGGCCTGTACCGGTATCCCGTCAAGGGCCTGCCCGGCGAATCGCTGGCGCGCGTCCGGCTGGCGCCGGGCGAAATTTTCCCGGGCGACCGCCGCTACGCCATCGCCCACAGGACATCGGCCTGGGACCCCGCCAACCCCCGGTGGCGGCCCAAGGGGGATTTCGTCACCCTGGCGCGGGTCGCCGCGCTGGCCGGGCTCCAGGCGGTTTACGACGATCGCGGCCGTCTCGAGATCCGGCGCGGCGGCAAGCGGGTCGCCGGCGGCGACCCCGCCTTGCCGGACGGCCGGGCGGCCGTCGAACGGTTCCTTTCCGCCTTCCTCGCCGATGTCGCCAACGTCCCGGTCCGCCTGGCCGGGGCGGCGGACAGGGCGTTGACCGACGTGCCCGAACCCTTCGTCTCGATCGTGAACGCCGAAAGCGTGCGGCGCCTGGAGCGGGCCGCCCGCCGCCCGGTCGATCCCGCGCGCTTCCGCGCCAACATCGTGCTGCGCGGACTGCCGGCCTGGGCCGAGTTCGACTGGATCGGCTACGAAATTACCGTGGGGACGGTGCGGCTGCGGATCGAGGAGCGCATCGAACGCTGCGCGGCAACCGGCGTCAATCCGGAGTCGGCGCAGCGCGACCTCAACATCGTCCGCACCCTGTCGGAAGGCTGGGGCCACATGGATATGGGAGTCTACGCAACGGCGACCGGCGCCGGAACCGTGGCGGCCGGCGACGGCGCGGCGCGGACATAACGGCTATACCGCAGCGTCGGCGACCGGCTCCGCCGCCGCCGTTCCTTCCACCTCGGCCGCCGGCTTGCGGCGGCGCGCGCGGGGCTTCGGCGCCTCTTCGCCGGCTTCGGCTTCCGCGGCTTCCGGCGCGGCCGGCCCGGCAGCGGGCGGATCGCCGGCAGCGCCGTTCCCGGCCGCTTCGTCGCCAACCCTCTCGTCGCGGGCCGGCTCGCCGGCATCGGCGTCCTTGCGCTCCCTGGATTGGGCGGCCGGGTCGGGCCCGCCGCCCAGTATGCGGTGCAGGCCCCGATCCAGCGGCTCGTCGCCCGGAACGGCTTCGTCAGCCCTGCGGGCGCTGCGCCGGCGCGGATCGGAATCCTGGCGGCGGACGGACGGGCGCCGGCCGCGGCCGCGCGGTTCGGCTTCGGCCTCGGCCGGCCGGTCCGCGGCAGCGGCTTCTGCGGGTGCCGCCGCCTGTTCTTCGCCGTCTTCCTGGCGGTCCCGGCCGCGGCGGTTCCGGTTGTCCCGCCGGTCCTGGGTCTGGCCGCCCTGCATCTGCCCGCCCTGCATCTGTCCCCGGTCGCCGCGCGGGCGCGCATCGTGGGGCGGCGTCTCGTCCGGCTCCGCCATATCGGGCTGACGGTCCTCGTCGCGAACCTGCGGCGGATTGAGCGCGAGCGTCACCCGGTAATAGTGGTCGGCGTGCTGGTGATAGTTCTCCGCCATGACCCGGTCGCCGGCCGAGGTCGCATCGCGCGCCAGGGCGAGATATTTCTCGTTGAGCTGGGCTGCGGTGCCGCGCAGGCGCACGCCGGGTCCGTTGCTGTCGAAAGACTGGTTGCGGCCGGGCCGGCGGTTCTGATTGTTCCGGCCGCGCCCGCGGCGCTGATTGCTGTTCTGTCTCATTTTGCCTCGAATGAGGTTTGGCCTCTTTCCGGCCGGGCCGGCGCCCTCGGGCGCCCTGCTATGTCAGCGGGCCGGCGGGCGAGGCCCGTCAGCACGCGGAAGCTGTGAAATACCGGATCGTCGGCGTATTCTGCTGCGGACGCCCCTTGGCGTCCGGCCTGGCCCGTCACGATGCGGAAGCTGCTTCGCCCTCTTCGTCGAAACCCTTGTTTCCGGGAGTCCTCTATGGCGAATGCCAGAGCGTCATAGCAGAGCGGTTCCGGCCGTGCCAACGCTATTTCGCCGCGGCTGCGCCACAATAACGCGCTGCCGGCCGGCAAGGTCGGCGGCGATTTCCAGGCAGTCCAGCCCGGCGGCGGCGAAGATGCCGGTTACGGCGCCGGCCTGGCCGTCGCCGAATTCCACCGCCGCCTTCCCGCCCGGCGCCAGATGCGCGGCGATGGCCGGCGCGAAGCGGCGGAAGGCGTCGAGACCGTCGGGGCCGCCGTCCAGGGCGGGGCGCGGGTCGTGATCGCGGACTTCCGGCTCCAGCCCGGCGATGTCCGCCGACGGGATATAGGGCGGATTGCAGACGATCCGGTCGAACGGCCCCGCGAAGCCGGCGAAGCCGTCGCCTTCGGCGAAACGCGCCCGCTCCGCCAGGCCCAGCGACACGGCATTGGCGCGGGCGGTCTCGACGGCGCCCGCGGCGATATCGGAGCCCGACCCGGCCGCGGCGGGAAGTTCGCTCAGCAGGGACAGCAGCAGGCAGCCGGTTCCGACGCCGATGTCGAACAGCGAGAGCGCCGCCGCGCGGTCGCCGGTATGGCGCAGCACCGCCTCGACCAGGGTTTCGGAATCGGGCCGGGGGTCCAGCGTCGCCGCCGACAGCATGAAGGGCAGGCCCCGGAACTCGCGCCGGCCGACCAGCCGCGACACCGGCGCCCGCTCCTCCGCCCGCTTGCGCAGCAAGGCGATCAGCCGGCCTTCGGCGTCCGCCCTCAGGGGCGTCGCCGGAGAGGTGCGCACGCTGTCGGGAGACAGCCCCGCCGCATGGGCGACCAGCAGGACGGCATCGAGCCGCGCCGTGCCGATGCCGGCGTCGGCAAAGCGCCGTTCCGCTTCGCGGACGGCCTGGCCCGCAGAGATCACGGGGTGCGGCCCTCCCCCGGCGGCCGACCGGCCGGCGCGCCGGGCGCGGCCTCTTCGCCCACCGCCGCCAGCCGCTCGGCCTCGTCATGGGCGGTGAGCGCGTCGACGATCTCGTCCAGCGCTTCGCCCGCCAGGATCTGGTCGATCTTGTAGAGCGTCAGGCCGATCCGGTGGTCGGTCACGCGGCCCTGCGGAAAATTGTAGGTCCGGATGCGCTCGGACCGGTCGCCGGAGCCGACCTGGCTTTTGCGCGCCGCCGCCCGCTCGGCGTGCCGGGCGGCCCGCTCCGCCTCGTACAGGCGCGCGCGCAGGATCTTCAGCGCCTTGGCCTTGTTCTTGTGCTGGGACTTCTCGTCCTGGATGGCGACGACGATGCCGGTGGGGATATGGGTGATCCGCACGGCGCTGTCGGTCGTGTTGACCGACTGGCCGCCCGGCCCGCTGGAGCGGTAGATATCGATCCGCAGATCGCCGTCGCTGACCTCGACGTCGACCTCCTCGGCTTCGGGCAGTACGGCGACGGTGGCGGCGGACGTGTGGATGCGCCCGCTCGATTCGGTCTCCGGCACCCGCTGGACCCGGTGGACGCCGCTTTCGAACTTCAGGCGCGAAAACACGTTGCGGCCGGTAATAGAGACCTGGACTTCCTTGATGCCGCCGATGCCGGTGTCGCTGGCCTGCAACGCCTCCATCGACCAGCCGTGCTTCTCGGCATAGCGCTGATACATGCGGTAGAGGTCGGCGGCGAACAGGGCCGCCTCGTCGCCGCCGGCGCCGGCGCGGATTTCCAGGATGGCGTTCTTGGCGTCAGCCTCGTCCTTCGGCAGCAGCAGCCGTTGCAGGCGCGTTTCCATGTCTGGAATGCCGGATTTCAGATCGAGGAACTCGGCCTCCGCCATTGCCCGCATTTCGGCGTCGGTCTCCGGATCGGCGATCAGTTCGGCCAGGTCCGCCATTTCGGCCTGCGCCGCCTTCAGGGCGCGGATGCCGGCGACGACCGGCTCCAGATCGGCATACTCCTTGGACAGGCGGGCGAATTCCCCGGGGTCGCCGGCCGCGCCGGCGGACATCTGCGCTTCGATCTCGCCATGGCGGGCGAGAACGGCATCGAGACTGGCGGCAAGGTTCATCGGTCGGCTTCCGGCGGACGGTGGCGGGGCGGCGGGAGGTTCCGGCCGGCCCGCTACCGGAAGGGCGCGAGCGCCTCCGCCAGGGTCTCCAGCGGCGCCCGGCTCTGTTCGCCGCTGTCGAGGTCGCGCACCGTCGCCGCGCCGGCCGCCAGCTCGTCCGCGCCGATCAGCACGGCGGCCCGGGCGCCGATCCGGTCGGCCCGCTTCATGCGCCGCTTGAGATTGCCGCTATACGCCATATCGATCCGGTAACCGGCGGCGCGCAGCCGCTCGGCGAGCGGCAGGGCCGCCGCTTCGGCCGCGTCGCCGATCGGCACCAGGGCGACGGGGCGCGGCGCAGGCAGGTCGGCATCGGCGAGCAGGGCCAGCCGCTCGATCCCGCCGGCCCAGCCGACTCCCGGCGTCTCCGGCCCGCCCATCCGGCCGATCAGCCCGTCGTAGCGCCCGCCGGCGATCACGGCGCCCTGGGCGCCCAGCGCGTCGGTCGTGAACTCGAAGGCGGAATGGCAGTAATAGTCCAGCCCGCGGACCAGCCGTTCGTTCAGCGTGTAGCCGATGCCGATCGCGTCCAGCCCGGCCTTCACGGCGTCGAACCAGGCGCGGGCGCCGTCGGTCAGCGAGTCGCCGAACGCCGGCGCGCCGGATACGATTTCCCGGTCGCGGGCATTCTTGGAATCCAGGATGCGCAGCGGGTTGACGCCGAGCCGGCGGCGGCTGTCCTCCGACAGGTCGTCCCGGTAGCGGGAGAGATAGCCGACCAGTTGCGCGCGGTAGGCGCCGCGGCTTTCGGTGTCGCCGAGCGTGTTCAGCTCCAGCGTCGTCCGCTCCCGCACGCCCAGGGCGTCCAGCACGGCCGCGCCGGCCGCGATCGTCTCGACATCGCCCAGCGGATGGGCGACGCCGATCAGCTCGATGCCGATCTGGTGGAACTGGCGCTGCCGGCCCTTCTGCGGCCGCTCGTGGCGGAACATCGGGCCGGCATAGAAATAGCGCAGCGGCAGGCTGGCGTGCAGGCCGTTCGAGACGAAGGCGCGGGCGACGCCGGCGGTGTTTTCCGGCCGGAGCGTGACGCTGTCGCCGCCTTTGGTCTCGAAACTGTACATCTCCTTCGTGACGACGTCCGACGTTTCGCCCAGGGTCCGGGCGAACACCTCGGTCGCCTCGAAGACCGGCGTCGCCATCGCGTCGTAGCCGTAGCGCCCGGCAACCGCCGCGGCCGTATCGACGACGTGGCGGTGCCGGCGCATGGCGCCGGGCAGCAGGTCGTGGGTTCCGCGGATCGGTTGCAGCTTGCTCATTCTGGAATTTCCGGGCCGGAGGAGCGGTTCCGCCGCCGCGGCGCGGCGGGCTTGACGCGGCCGGCGCCGCTATTCCGCCGCCTGCGCCTGGAGCGCCGCCTGTTCGGCCTCGATCTCGGCGGCCTTGCGCTCGACCAGTTCGACGAGACGGTCGACCAGATCGCCCTCGCGCATCACATGGTGCTTTTCGCCGTTCAGATAGACCTGGTGGCCGCTCGCCCCGCCGGTCAGGCCGATATCGGTTTCGCGGGCCTCGCCGGGGCCGTTGACCACGCAGCCGATGACCGACAGCGACATCGGCGTGCTTATGTGGGCCAGCCTTTCCTCCAGCCGCGCCACCGTCGGGATGACCTGGAAATTCTGCCGGGCGCAGGACGGGCAGGAGATGACGTTCACCCCGCGGTGGCGCAGGCCGAGCGCCTTCAGAATCTCGAAGCCGATCCTGATCTCCTCGACCGGATCGGCCGACAGGGACACGCGGATCGTGTCGCCGATGCCGGCCCAGAGCAGCGAGCCCATGCCGATGCTGCTCTTGACCGTGCCGGTCGTGAGGCCGCCGGCCTCCGTGACGCCGAGATGCAGGGGATAGTCGCAGACATCGGCGAGCATCTGATAGGCCGCCACGGCGAGAAAGACGTCGGACGCCTTGCAACTGATCTTGAACTCGAAGAAATCGTTGTCTTCCAGGATGGCGATATGGCGCTGGGCCGATTCCAGCATCGCCTCGGGGCAGGGCTCGCCGTATTTTTCGAGCAGGTCGCGCTCCAGCGATCCGGCGTTGACCCCGATGCGCATCGAGCAGCCGTGATCCTTGGCCGCCTTTATGACCTCGCGGACCCGCTCCTCCTTGCCGATATTCCCCGGATTGATGCGCAGGCAGGCCGCGCCGGCCTGCGCCGCCTCGATCGCCCGTTTGTAGTGGAAGTGGATGTCGGCGACGATCGGCGCCTTGGCGCCGCGCGCGATTTCCCTCAGGGCCGCCGTCGATTCCTCGTCCGGGCAGGACACCCGGACGATGTCCGCGCCGGCCTCTTCGAGCTCGCGGATCTGCGCCAGCGTGGCCTTCACGTCCGTCGTCGGCGTGTTGGTCATCGACTGGACGGCGATCGGCGCGTCGCCGCCGACCGGCACGGCGCCGACATGGATTTTGCGGCTCTTGCGCCGGTAGATGTCGCGATAGGGGCGAACGCTCATCGGACGGGCACCGCTCTGTGTCGGACGGGGAGAAAGGCCTTGCGAACCGGCGGCGCGCCGCAGCGCAATGCGCTTCCCCTGCTTCGACTTAAGCGCTGGCGCGGGCGCTGGCAACCGGGCGCAGTCAACCGGGCGCGGGGCGCGGGTGCGGGGCGCGCCGGAAACGGCGGATCATCCGCCCCGTCTCAGCCGGGCCGGATCGAGCGACAGGTTGTGGACCGGGCCGGGAGACTCGCCCGCCAGACCGGCCGACTTGCCGCGGACCAGATATTCGAGCTGGTTGGCCCGGCCGACATCGAGCACCAGGCCGGGATCGTCGGGCACGGCGACGACGTTGCCCTTCTCCATGATTCCCTCGATCAATACCTGGCGGGTCTGCGGATGGCGCACCCGGATCCAGACGAGGCCCAACGCCCTGAGCCCGAGGATCCGGGGGGCGGCGGGCGGCGGGGCTTCGGACCCCTCGCCACGCGCATGTCCGGCGCCGTCGCGGCCCGCGCCCGGCTCGGGCGCCGGCGATCGGCGGGCAGCGGCGGCTCGGCGGACAGAATCGAGGGACAGGTTATGGCGAACCGTCTCCGCCGGGCCGGCGAGGCCGGCGGATTTTCCGGCGACCGCATATTCCAGTTGATTGGCGCGGCCGACGTCGAGCACCAGTCCGCGATCGTCGGGCACTTCGATTTCGTTGCCCTGCTTCATGATGCCTTCGACGACCACCCGCCCCGTCTGCGGATCCCGCACCCGGATCCAGACGAGGCCCAGCGCCCTCAGGACGATGGGCCCGTCGGCGGGTGCGGCCGCCGGATTCCGCTCCCGATCCGGGGCAGCGTTGTCCGGGGCAGCGGCGTCGGGGGCAGCGGCGTCGGGGGCAGCGGCGTCCGGGACGGGACCGGCGGAGCCGGCGCCGGGCCGGGCGGGGTCGTCCGGACCGGGTGCGGCAGCGTGCGCCGGCGGATCGGGCAGGGCGGCGGTCTCGCCGTCCCGCACCGTCGCCGCAGCGTCGGCGGATTGCCGCCCGGACGAATCGGCGGGCGAATCGGCGGCCGGTGCGGCGGACACGCCGTGGCCGGCCGGCCGGGCCGGTTCCGCCGCCGCATCCGCCTCTGCAACCTGGCGCGCCGCGGTCGGCGGGGCCGCGGTGAAACCCGCCGATGCCGCCGGTTTGCGTTCGTCGGCCGTCCGGTAATACCAGGCGGTGTAGGCCGCGCCCGCGATCGCCAACGACAGGACGAGCATGAGGCTGCGGGAGATGCGGCCCTGTTCGATCGGTTTCAGCCAGGCGTGCTGCGGGCCGGCCGGCAGGTCGCCCGCTTCGTCCCGGAAGCGTTGGGCCAGTTCGCCGGGATCGAGGCCGACATAGCTCGCATAACTGCGCACGAACCCGATCGCATAGGGCAGCGCCGGCAGCGCGGCACGGTCGTTCCGTTCCAGGGCGGCGAGATAGTCGTCGCGAATTTTCAGGGCCGATGCAGCCAGCTTCAGGCTGACCCCGAGGCGCTCGCGCGCGTCGCGCAACTCCATCCCGACATGGGTTTCCGCCCGGACATCCACCCGGACATCCACCCGGACATCCACCCGGGACACCGCCGGCGCGCCGGAGGGGTCGGCGCCGCGGTCGCCGCTGTCGCGGTTGAGTGGAGGCCGTATGCCCATATCGTCGCCTTGATCCGATTCGCCGCCTGACGGGGCAGCGACCGGGGTCAGCTCTGGCCTATGACTGCATCGTGATCCCTGGCGTAACCGGAGAGCCGGTTGCGCAACGAATGTTCGCCGGCGCCGAGCAGCCGGCCGGCGAAATCCTCGAGCCGGCCGACGTCCAAGCTGCGAACCATCGCCTTGACCGGGCCGATGGCGGCGGCCGACATGGAAAGCCGCCGAACGCCGAGTCCGATCAGCGTCATGGCCTCCAGCGGCACGCCCGCCATTTCCCCGCACACGGTCAGCGGCACGCCCGCGCCGCTGCGCGCCGCACGACAATGTTCCACGATCTGCCGCACCATCGCAAGAAAAGCCGGCGACAGCGGATCGTACCGGCCGGAAAGCCGCGGATTGCCCCGGTCGCTGGCGAACATGAACTGAAGCAGGTCGTTGCTGCCGAGCGAAACGAAATCGGCCCGCTCGACCAGCGCGGGCAGCTGCCAGACCAGCGCGGGCACCTCGAGCATAACGCCGACGGACAGCTTTTCCGGCAGCAGGCTGCCGGCCGCCCGGGCCCGGTCCAGCTCCATATCGACGAGGCCGCGCGCGGTTTCGAATTCCGCCAGATCGGAGATCATCGGGAACATCAGGTTGAGCGACTGCCCGGCCGTCGCCCGGATCATGGCGCGCAACTGGTGGCGCAGAATGGCCGGCCGGTCCAGGCCGATCCGGATGGCCCGCCAGCCCATCGCGGGGTTGTCGTCCTTCGGCTCGCGCAGATAGGGCAGCGCCTTGTCGCCGCCGATATCCAGGGTGCGGAAAACGACGGGCGCGCCTTCCGCCGCCGCCAGGACGCGCATGTAGATTTCGGCCTGCTCGCCGACATCGGGGAAGCTCTGGCGAACCATGAACGGGATCTCGGTGCGGTACAGGCCGACGCCGTCCACCCCGTGGGCGGAAAAGTCGTTCAGCTCGACCAGCAGCCCGGCATTCTGGTTGAGGGAAATGCGCACCCCGTCGCGGCTGACCGGCTCGACATCGTGCAGCGCGGCGTAGAGCGCCCGGCGCTCGGCCCGGTCGCGCACGCCGGTTTCGAACAGGGTGCGGACATTCTCGGTCGGCCGCACGAACACCTGGGCATTGTCGGCGTCGAGGATGACCGGGTCGCCCGCCTCGACGCGGCCGAGGCAGCCGGCGACCCGGCCGACGACCGGGATATCCATTGCCCGGGCCATGATGGCGACATGGGCGCTGGGCGAACCCTCTTCCAGAACGATCCCGCACAGCCGGCCGGCGTCGTAATCCAGCAATTCGGCAGGGCCTAGGTTCCGGGCAAAGACGATCATCCGTTCCGCCGCCGGTCTGTCGGGCGGTGCGGGGGCGTCGCTGGAGGCCGAAAGATGCTGCAGCAGGCGGTTGCCGAGATCGTCGAAATCCGCCATCCGGGCGCGCAGATAGGAATCCTGGATCGACGCCATGCGCGCGCTCGTCGCCTCCTGGACCTTGGCGACGGCGGCATCGGCGGTCAACCCCTCGCCGATCGCCTCGCGGATACGGCGCTGCCAGCCCCGGTCTTCGGCGATCAGGCGGTAGGTTTCGAGGATCTCCCGGCTCTCGGAACCGCTTTCCAGCCGATCGTCCGACAGCATGACGTCCAGCGCGTCGTACATCGACGCCAGCGCCGCGTTGAGCCGCTCCTCTTCGAGTTCCGGGTCCTCGGCCACGACATTGACGATACGCGGCCGGTCGCGATGGATGACGGCCTCGCCGGTCGCCGGGCCGCCGTGCAGCTTCAGCCCGGTCAGGCGCAGGGGCAGCAGCGCGATGCCGTCGGCCTCGCGCAGCTCGTCCCGGCTGACCAGATCGCCGGACCCGACCATCTCGGCCACGACCATGGCCACGGTCTGGAGGGTCTCGACCTCTTCGTCGGTATAATGGCGCCGGGTGCGGTTCTGCACCGCCAGCACGCCGACGACGCGGCTGTTGCGCAGCACCGGCACGCCCATCATCGAATGGTAGATTTCCTCGCCGGTTTCCGGCCGGTAGGCGAAACCCGGATGGGCCTGGGCGTCGGACAGCGCGATCGGCCGCGCGCGCGCGGCGACGTCGCCGATCACGCCCTCGCCGATACGCAGGCGGGTTTTGTGGACCGCCGCCTTGTTCAGCCCTTCGGTGGCGTAGAGTTCCAGCACATCGCCGGCGCGCCGCAGGTAGAGCGAGCACACCTCGGCCACCATGTTGGCGGCGATCAGGGCGACGATCCTGTCGAGCCGCGCCTGGTTCGAAATCGTCCGGGCGCCGGCCATGACGTCGCGGATCCGCCGCAGCAGCCGCCGGATGTCCGACAGCCCGCCGGCCGGCAGCCGCGGCGCCGCGCCCATGCCGTCGGTCGATCCGGGCAGTTCGGTCATGGCAGGACCGCTTCCTTTCCCGCTTTCCCGGCCATGCGGCCCGGCCCCGGCGCCCGCCGGGCGGCGCGGCGCGGGCCGGCCGGCTACACCGCGTCGAGGCCGTAGGCCGAATGCAGCGCGCGCAGCGCCAGTTCGGTATATTCCTCGGCGATCAGCACGCTCACCTTGATCTCGGACGTCGAGATAACCTGGATGTTGATGCCCTTTTCGGCCAGGGTCCTGAACATCCGCTGGGCGACGCCGGCGTGGCTGCGCATGCCCATGCCGATCACCGACACCTTGACGACATTCGCGTCGTGGTCGAGCCGGGCGTAGCCGATCGCGTCGCGCGACCGCTTTATGGCGTCGATGGCGCGCTGACGGTCGCCCTCCGGCACGGTGAAGGTGATATCCGTCTCTTCGCCGTCTTCCGAAACGTTCTGGACGATCATATCGACATTGATCGTCGCGTCGGCAAGGGGCCCGAAAATGGCGGCGGCCACGCCCGGCTTGTCGGCGACCCGCGCGACGGTGATCTTGGCTTCGTCGCGGCTGTAGGCGATGCCGCTGATGATTTCCTGTTCCACGATCTCGTCCTCGTCCACGACCAGCGTCCCCGGCACGTCCTCGAAGGAGGACAGCACCTGGATGCGCACATGGTGCTTCATGCCCATTTCGACGGCCCGGGTCTGCAGCACCTTGGCGCCCTGGGACGCGCTTTCCAGCATTTCCTCGTAGGTGATCCGCTCCAGCTTGCGCGCCTTCGCCACGATGCGCGGATCGCAGGTATAGACGCCGTCGACATCGGTAAAGATATCGCAGCGGTCGGCGTTCAGCGCCGCGGCCAGTGCGACCGCAGAAGTGTCGGAGCCGCCGCGGCCCAGCGTGGTGATGCGGCCCTCGGGCGATATGCCCTGGAAGCCCGGCACGATAGCGACGCGCCCGGCCGCCAAATCCGCTTCCAGCCCGGCGGTATCGATGGTTTCGATACGCGCCTTGGCGTGCGCGCCGTCGGTCCGTATCGGCAATTGCCAGCTCGTCCACGAGCGCGCGGGAACGCCCAGTTCCCCGAGCACGATCGCCAGCAGGCCGATCGTGACCTGCTCGCCGGCGGAGACCACGACGTCGTATTCGCGGGGATCCGCCGCCGGAGCCGCCTCGCGGGTCCAGGCGACGAGCTGGTCGGTCGTCCCCGCCATCGCCGACAGGACGACCGCCACCTCGTTGCCGGCCGCCACCTCGCGCTGCACCCGCGCCGCGACATTGCGGAGGCGCTCGATGTCGCCGACGGAAGTGCCGCCGAATTTCTGAACGATGCGCGCCATCGGAAATCCCGGGGGTAGGGCGGACGGAACGGGCCGGGCCCGGTCGTTTGCCGCCGGTCTGGCGCGCCCTACATATGAGGGCGTCTGGATCGGGGCAACCGGGGCGTCATGGCCCGAACACCGAAAGATCGCCGCAGCGAAGGCCCGCCATCGGGCGCAACCGGCGCGACCGTCGACGAAGCCGAGATCGCGCGCTTCGCCGCCCTGGCCGGAGAATGGTGGGACCCGCGCGGCCGGTTCGCGCCGCTGCATCGCATGAACCCGGCGCGGCTGCGCCCGATCCGCGATGCGATCTGCCGCAATTTCGGGCGCGATCCGAATCGCGCGCGCCCGTTCGACGGCCTGCGCATCGTCGATCTCGGCTGCGGCGGCGGCCTGGTCTGCGAACCGATGGCGCGGCTGGGCGCAGATGTGACCGGGATCGACGCCGGGTCCGAAGCCGTCGAAATCGCCCGCGCCCACGCCGCGCAATCCGGCCTCGCCATCGACTACCGCCACGATACGGCCGAGGCGCTGGCCGGGGGCGGCGAGGCGTTCGATATCGTGCTGAACCTGGAGGTCGTCGAGCATGTCTCGGACGTCGGCGCCTTCATGGCGGCGGCCGGCGCCCTGGTGAAGCCGGGCGGCCTCCAGATCGTCGCCACGCTCAACCGCACGCTGCGGTCGATGGCGCTGGGCGTCGTGGCGGCGGAATACGTCCTGCGCTGGGTCCCGCCCGGCACCCACGACTGGCGCAGGTTCCTGCGGCCGTCGGAAGTCGCGGCGCATCTGCGGGCGGCCGGTTTGAGCGTCGAGCGCACCATCGGCCTGACCTACAGCCCCTTGACCGACAGCTGGCGGGAGAGCGGCGACCTCGGCGTCAACTATATGATGGTGGCGCAGAGGGCCGCGTGAACGGCGAAGGCCGGCCGGCCGGCGGATCGGATTTCCGGCCCGGCCGGCGCCCGGCCCCGAAAGCGGGCGGGATCACTCCGCCGCCGCCGGGACAGCGTCGGGCGCAGTAGCGCGCGGACGGAAGGTGCGGACGACCAGGGCCAGCAGCGACGGAATGATCAGCAGGGTCAGCACCGCCGAAAGCGCAAGGCCGCCGAGCACGACCGAGCCGAGCCCGCGATAGAGTTCCGAGCCGGCGCCGGGGAAGAGGACAAGCGGCGCCATGCCGATCACGCTGGTCATGGTCGACATGAAGATCGGCCGCATCCGGTGGCGGGTCGCCACGAGGATGGCGCTCCGCGGCTCCATGCCGTGGTCGCGGGCCAGGCGGAGCGTCCCGTCGACCAGCAGGATCGCGTTGTTGACCACCGTGCCGATCAGGATGACGAAGCCGAGCAGCGTCAGCATGTCGAGCGGCTGGCGCACATATTCGTTCAGCAGGGCGAGGCCGAGGATGCCGCCGGCGGTCGCCAGCGGCACGGAGAAGATGATGATGAAGGGATAGAGGAAGCTTTCGAACAGGACGGCCATCACCAGATAGACGATGATGACCGCCATCAGGAGCTGCCAGACCATGGCGTTCCAGGTGCGCGTCAGCTGGTCCGCCTCGCCCGACAGGCTGATCTTCACGCCCTCCGGCAAGCCCCGGTCTTCGAGCGCCGGGATCACCTTCTGGCGCAGGATGTCCATCGCGGCCTCGAGCGCGAGCGCCTTGGTGGGGCTGACTTCCAGCGTGACCGTCCGCGTGCGCTCGGTATGGCGGATTTCGGTGGCGCCGGACGTCACTTCGACCCGCGCCAGCGAGCGTACCGGCACGATTTTGCCGGACGGCGTCACGACGGGAATGCTCTCGATCCCCTGCGTCGTCCGGATGCCCCGTTTCGGACCGGTCAGCATCAGGTCCGTGCGCCGGCCGCCGACGGTGACCTGGGCGACGCGCAGGCCGTCGTTGAACGCGTCGATGGTCGCGGCCAGGTCGCGCGCATGGACGCCGGCTTCGTCGAGCCGGGTCCGGTCCGGGATCACCTTGACTTCCGGCGCGCCGAGGCTGAGGCCCGGCCGCGGCCGGATCTGCGTGCCGCCGCTGCGCGGCAGGAAACGGTTGATCAGGAAGAAGGCCTGCTGCGCCACTTCGAGATTCCGCGCCAGATCCGGTCCCGAGACATCGAAATTGACGATGCGGCCGCCGCCGATGCCCCGGCCGAACAGCGAAGGCTGGAAGGTCCGGCCGAAGGTGCCGGGCTCCTTGCGCAGGGTTCTCTGGATAATCGGAATCAGTTCGCCGGCGCGGTTCGGGTCGGCGGCGGCTGCGCCTACCACCGTCAACGTGTTGCGCGCGACGAAGAAAAAGCGCGAAATCTGCGGCGGCCCCCGGGCGCCCCGCTTTTCTCGTTCAGACCGAGCCAGACGCCGAACCGTTCCGCCAGGGCGGCGACCCCCGACACGCGGCGCTGCTCGACGGCGCCTTCGGGGGCCAGATAGGACCGCAGTTCCGCCTCCACGCTGCGCGCGATTTCGGTCACCGTGTCCAGATTGTAGCCCGGCGGCGGCAACGACAGGGCGATGACCAGGTTGCGGTTGCCGGTCGGCAGATATTCCAGCTTCGGGAGCAGTTTCCATGTCGCGAAAGCCGTCCCGCCGCACACCGTCGCCGCCACCAGGAAGGCCAGGATGCGGTAGGACACGACCAGTTCGGTAAACTTCAGGATAAGCCAGGCGAAGAGCCGGGCGAAATGATCGATCCCGGGCAGCGGCAGGCGGAACGGCGCCGGCGCCGGCCTCGTCTCGTCCGCCGGCGCCCGGCGGGTCGGCAGCAGCCAGTTGGCCAGCGCCGGGATCAGCGTGACGGCGACCAGCAGGGACAGGATGACCGAGACCGAGATAGCGACCGCGATATCGCGGAACAGCTGGCCGACCTCCAGTTCCAGCACCAGGATCGGAATGAACACCATCACCGTGGTCAGCGCCGAGACCAGGATCGCGCCCCACACCTGGCTCGCCCCTTCGTAGGCGGCCTGCCGGATCGGTTTGCCCTGTTCCTTCAGGCGGTAGATGTTTTCCAGCACGACGATCGCGGCGTCGACGACCATGCCGACGGCAAAGGCGATGCCGGCGAGCGAGATGACGTTGATCGAACGGCCGAGCGCCGCCATGGCGACGAAAGAGCCGATGACCGACACCGGAATCGCCAGCGAGATCACCAGCGTCGCCCGGGGCGAGCGCAGGAAGAGCAGCAGGATCAACGCCGCCAGCACGCCGCCGACCCAGATATTCTGCGTCACCAGCGCGATGGCGGAATGGATATAGTCGGTCTCGTCATAGACCTGGTCGGCGTGCAGGCCGGCCGGGTTCAGGACCGTCCGGTTGAGTTCCGCCACCTTCGTGCGGACCCGGCCCATCACCTCGATGACGTTGGCCCCGGTGTCGCGCAGGACGTTGAACACCAGGGCCGGATGGCCGCTGGCGCGGATGCTCGCCGTCGGGTCCTTGTAGCCGAACCGGACATCCGCGATATCGCCCAGGGTGACCCGGGCGACGCGCCCCGTCGCCTTGTCCTCGATCGTGCGGATGAGCACGCTCCGCGCCGCGCTCGTTGCGGTCAGTTCGCCTTCGAAGCGCACGACGTAGCGCCGCTTGCCCTCGTTCACCTCGCCGGCCGACAGCGCGATGTTGGCGCGTTGCAGGGCGGCGATGACCGCCGGAATGGTCAGGCCGTATTTCGCCATCTCCGCCGGCTGTACGACGATACGCAGTTCCTTCGCGCTGCCGCCGTAGAAATTGGTTCCGGAGACGCCCTCGAGACGCTCCATGCGTTCGATGACGAAATCCTCGATGAAATCGCCATAGGTATGGACCGGACGGCTGTTGCCATTGAGCCGGGTGACGACGAACCAGGCGATGGGGTTGTCTTCCGAGCCCCGGGTCTGGATTTGCGGCCGTTGCGCCTCTTCCGGATAGCCGATGACCCGGTCGAGCCGGTTAGCGACCAGCAGGATGGCCCGGTCCATGTTCTGGCCGATCTGGAATTCGAGCGTGATTCGGGATCTTCCGGTCGACGCGGTCGAAACGACCCGCTCCACCCCTTCGACCCCTTTCAGAACTTCCTCCTGGCGGTTCAGGATTTCCCGCTCGATCTCGGCCGGGGCGGCGCCGGGCCAGTGCGTCGTGATCGACAGGTTGGGCTTGCGGACGTCCGGCGTCAGCTGGATCGGAATCTGCTGCAGCGCCACGAAGCCGAACATGACGATCATCAGGACGCCGGCGATGACCGCAACCGGCCGTTCCAGCGCTATTCGGATCAGGTTCACGTCAGTTCGCCGGGGGGCGTTCTGCCGGGCTGCGGTTTCCGGGACGGGTATTGGCGGCAGTGCCCATCAGCGGGCGATGGCGCACCGGCTGGCCCGGCCGCAGCCGTTCGTTGCCGCGCACGACCGCGACATCGCCCGGCGCCAGGCCGGCCAGGACGACGAACCGCGTGCCGATCGCCGCGCCCAGATCCACCGTGCGCGGCACGGCGCGGCCGCCCTTGACCACAAAAACCAGCCGCCGGCCGCCGCGATTGACGATCGCATCCTTGTGGACCGAAACCGCGACGCGGGCAGCGCCGACCGGCACATCGACAGTCAGCGACTGGTTGATGGACAGGCGCCCCTGCGGCGCGGCGCCCTGCGGCAGGAACCGGACCGCCTGGGTGCGCGTCAGCGCATTCTGCATCGGCACCACGGTCCGCACCCGCGCCTGGCGAGGCACGCCGCCGTCGCGCAGCCGGAAAGTGACGATGGCGCCGGGCCGCAGGCCGCGCAGGCGGTCGGCCGGCACATCGGCCTCGACTTCCACTTCGGTGTCGTTGAGCAGTTCGACGACCGCCGCGCCGTCTTTCAGGTAGGCGCCCAGTTCGGTCGCCTTGCGCACCACGACGCCGTCGTAAGGGGCGGCGATGATTGCCGCTTCGATCGCCAGCCGGACAAGCCGGACGTTGGCCCGGGCGCGGGCGACGCGATGCACCGCCGTATCGTAGCGCGACCGGGCGAAGGCGGCGGACCGGTTGGTGCGCAACGCCTCGAACCGTTTGAGTTCCTGCTCGGCGAGCTTCAGCTCCGCCGATTCGTAGGCCAGACGCGCTTCCGTTGAAGAAGTGTCCTGACGCGCCAGAACCTGGCCGCGTTTCACGCGGTCGCCGATCGCGACATCGATCGCGACGACCGAGCCGGAAACCCGGGCCGCGACCACGCCCTTGCGGGTTGCGACGATCCGTCCGATCACCGGTTCGGTCTGGGTCAGCGGACCCTTCAGGACCCGGTCGACGCCGACGAACATCGGCGGCCGGCCGCCGGCGGCGCCGGGGCGCCCCTGCCTGCCGGGGCCGGATCCGGGGCCGGATCCGGAGCCGGATCCCCCGCCGGCGCGGCGGCGCCTGTCCTGCCGGTCCGGACTGCCGGGTTTGCCGCCCCGGTTTGCGCCCCAACCCGGTTCGGTTCCGCCGGGCGCATCGCCCCGGGGCCGGCCCTTTTGCCAGTCCCGCTTCCCGTTCCGTTGCCAGTCCTGCTTCTGGGGCTGCTTCTGGGCCTGCCTTTGAGCCTGGGGGCCGGTGCTGGCTTCGGCGGCGCCGGCTTCGGGCGCCGCAGCGTCAAGGCAAAGCAACGCCGCCGCCCCCGCGAGCAGCGGACGCGCCGCAACGGACCAGCGCGTTCTCGATGCCGAACTCAAGGCTCGGTTCCGTTCTCCATCCCCGGGCGCCGGCCGAACGGTCTTAAGGCCTTGGCGGCGCCCCGACCCCGCATGATATGGTGACAAATTACAATCGATCCACAGGAATCTTTCCGTAACCGGCAGTGCGGGGCGCAGATCCGCAGCGTGCAGGACCGCCGGCGCCGGGCAATTCCGATATTTCCGAGGGCGCGTGACTACAGCCATATACGCCCATCCGGCCTGTCTGGATCACCGGCCCGGCCGGCATCACCCGGAACGGCCGTCGCGCATCGCCGCCGTGCTCGACGGGCTGAAGGACGCCGGCATCGCCGGCCTGGAGCGGCGCGAAGCGCCGGAAATCGATCCCGTGCTGCTGCAACTGGTGCATCCGGGCGCGCTTATCGACCATGTGCTCGCGCCGGTGGGAAACGACGAGCGCCGCTGGATCGACGGCGACACGGCGATGAGCGCCGGCTCGGCCCAAGCCGCCCTGCGCGCCGCGGGCGCCGTCTGTGCCGCGGTCGATGCGGTGATGGCCGGCGATATCGACAATGCCTTCTGCGCCGTGCGGCCGCCGGGCCATCATGCCGAGCCGGGACGGGCCATGGGCTTCTGCCTGTTCAACAATGTCGCCGTCGGCGCGCTCCATGCCCGCGAGAAACACGGGATCGGCCGCGTGGCCGTAATCGATTTCGACGTGCATCACGGTAATGGAACGCAGGCCGCGTTCGAATCCGACGGCGACCTGTTCTACGCCTCGACCCATCAGTGGCCGCTCTATCCCGGCACCGGGGCGGCCGGGGAAACCGGCGTCGGCAATATCTGCAACGTCCCGCTGGCGGCAGGCAGCGGTTCCGCCGAGTTCCGGCAAGCCATGGCGGAGGCCGTCCTGCCGGCGCTGGAGGCGTTCCGGCCGGATCTGATTCTGCTCAGCGCCGGTTTCGACGCCCACAAGGACGACCCGCTGGCCGGGCTGAAATTCCGCACGGAAGACTATGGCTGGGTCACGGCGCGGCTCGTCGAGATGGCGGCGGGCCTGTGCGGCGGCCGCCTGGTCTCGGCGCTGGAAGGCGGCTACGATCTGCAGGCGCTGGGCGAAAGCGTTGCGGCCCATGTGGATGCGCTCACCGGCGCGCCGGCCGGCGCCGAACCTGCCTGAACCTGCCTGCTCTTTCATTCGGTACAGTTTGTCGCAGTTTCGATTGCGCACCGCCGGGGAATGTGAATAATGACTCAAACCGGAACATTGCAGAATCAGGCGGAGCCTTCCATGTCCGACGTTCGGGCCGCGGACATCGCCGCTCTCAGCTTCGAAGAGGCGCTTGCCGAACTGGAGAAGATCGTGCGCGATCTGGAAACCGGGCAGGCGAAACTCGACGATGCGATCGCCGCTTACGAGCGGGGGGCGGCGCTGAAGCGGCATTGCGAAGCCAAGCTGCGCGATGCCCAGGCCAAGGTCGACCGGATCGTGACCGGGCCGGACGGGCAGAACCGGCTGGAACCCGCGGAACTGGATTGACCTCCGCAGAATCGCGCCCCGGAATGGCCGTGTCCGACGAACCCAGCCTGAGAACGGCGATGACCGAAATCGCCGACCGGATCGAGGAAACCCTGGCCGCCCTGCTGCCGCGGGGCGACGGGCCGGAAACGCGCGTGTTCGAGGCGATGGCCTATGCCAGCCTGGACGGCGGCAAGCGGCTGCGGCCCTTCCTGACGGTCCAGACGGCCCGGCTGTTCGACGTACCGGACAGCCGCAGCCTGCGCGCCGGCGCGGCGATCGAGTTCGTCCACTGCTATTCCTTGGTCCATGACGACCTGCCGGCAATGGACGACGACGACCTGCGCCGGGGCCGGCCTTCGAACCATGTCGCCTTCGACGAAGCGACCGCGATCCTGGCCGGCGACGCCCTCCAGACCCTGGCCTTCGAAGTGCTCGCCGATCCGGCGACCCACCCCGACGGCGAGGTGCGGGCCGGCCTGGTTGCGGCGCTGGCAGCGGCTGCCGGCGCCCGGGGCATGGTCGGCGGCCAGATGTTCGACATTGCCGCCGAGACGGACGGTGCCGGCTTCACCCTGGAACAGATCGTCCGTTTGCAGCGCCTGAAGACCGGCCGCCTGTTCGACGTGTCCTGCCAGGCCGGAGCGATCCTTGGCGGGGCGAACGAAGCGGAGCGCTCGGCGCTGGCGGCCTATACCGAGGATCTCGGGCTCGCGTTCCAGATTGCCGACGACATCCTGGACGAAACCGGCAATGCGGCCGAAGTCGGCAAGAAGGTGGGCAAGGACGCGGGCGCCGGAAAGGCGACTTTCATTTCGATCCTGGGCCTTGACGCCGCCCGCGAACGCGCCAATTCGCTTGTAATTCAGGCAGTTGAGGTGCTTGATTGTTTCGGGACGCGCGCCGATCTGCTTCGGCAAGCGGCGCACTTCGTCGTGGGGCGGCGGGCCTGATGCGCGGCAGTTGAACCGGAATTTCCTCTCTCGAGACGGAGTCCATCATGTCGAAGACCAGCAAGACGCCCTTGCTCGACAAGGTCAAGTCTCCGGCCGACCTGCGCAAGCTCGATATCAAGGAGCTGCGCCAGTTCGCCGACGAGTTGCGGGCCGAGACGGTCGATGCCGTGTCGGTCACCGGCGGGCATCTCGGCGCCGGCCTCGGCGTCGTCGAGCTGACCGCGGCGATCCACTATCTGTTCGATACGCCCGACGACATCCTGATCTGGGATGTCGGCCATCAATGCTATCCCCACAAAATTCTCACCGAACGGCGCGACCGGATCCGCACGATCCGCCAGGGCGGCGGCCTCTACGGCTTCACCAAACGGTCGGAGAGCGTTTACGACCCGTTCGGCGCCGCGCACAGTTCGACCTCGATTTCCGCCGGACTCGGCTTTGCCGTGTCGGGCGAGCTTCAGAAAAAGGAAGGCCGCCACGTCATCGCCGTGATCGGCGACGGCGCCATGAGCGCCGGCATGGCCTATGAGGCGATGAACAACGCGGCGGTCACGGGCGCGCGCCTGATCGTCGTCCTGAACGACAACGATATGTCGATCGCGCCGCCGGTGGGCGGGCTGTCGGCCTATCTCAGCCGGCTGATCTCCTCGCGCAGCTTCCGGTCGGTCCGGCAACTCACGATGATGCTGGCCGAGAAGTTCCCGCGCCAGATCGAGCGCGCGGCCCAGCGGGCGGAGGAATATGCCCGCGGCTTCCTGACCGGCGGCACCCTGTTCGAGGAACTGGGCCTCTACTATGTCGGCCCGATCGACGGGCACAATCTGGACCACCTGATTCCCGTCCTGAAAAACGTCCGCGACGATCCGCAGGGCGGCCCGATCCTGGTTCACTGCGTCACCAAGAAGGGCAAGGGCTACGAACCCGCCGAATCCTCCGCCGACCGGTATCACGGCGTCGGCAAGTTCGATGTCGTCACCGGCGAGCTTTACAAGCCGCCGTCGAACGCGCCGAGCTACACCAAGGTCTTCGCCAACGCCCTGATCAAGGAGGCGGAGAAGGACGACAAGATCGTGGCGATCACGGCGGCCATGCCGTCGGGGACCGGCGTCGACCTGTTCGGCAAGGCGTTCCCGGACCGCACCTTCGATGTCGGCATCGCCGAGCAGCATGCCGTGACGTTCGCCGGCGGTCTCGCCGCCGACGGCATGAAGCCGTTTTGCGCGATCTATTCCACCTTCCTCCAGCGCGGCTACGACCAGATCGTTCACGATGTGGCGATCCAGAAACTGCCGGTGCGCTTCGCCATGGACCGGGCCGGGCAGGTCGGCGCCGACGGCCAGACCCACGCCGGCTCGTTCGACATCGCCTATCTCGGCTGCCTGCCCGGCTTCGTGCTGATGGCCTGTTCGGACGAGGCCGACCTGGTCCACATGGTGGCGACCGCCGTCGCCGTCGACGACCGGCCCTGCGCCTTCCGCTACCCGCGCGGCGAAGGCGTCGGCCTGGACATGCCGGAAGAAGGCGCGCCCCTGGAGATCGGCAAGGGCCGGATCGTGCGCGAAGGCAATGCGGTCGCCATCCTCTCCTACGGCCAGCGGCTGCAGGATTCGCTGGCGGCCGCGGACGAGCTGGCGGCGCGCGGCTGGAGCGCGACGGTGGCCGATGCGCGCTTCGCCAAGCCGCTCGACGAAGATCTGATCCGGCGCCTCGCCCGCGAACACGAACTGCTTATCACCGTCGAGGAGGGATCGATCGGCGGCTTCGGCAGCTTCGTCGGCCAGTTCATGAGCCATGACGGCCTGCTCGACCGCGGCACGCTGAAATTCCGGCCGATGGTCCAGGCCGACCGCTTCTTCGACCAGGACAAGCCGGAAAAACAGGTCGAGGCCGCCGGCCTCAGCGCGCGCCACATCGTGCATACTGCGCTGAGCGCCCTCGGCGCGGACGCCGGGGACGTGGAACTCACGGCGTAGGGGCGACTATCAACTCGCATTGTCGAGGAACGCCTGCGCGCGCCTCAGCCTGCGTCGCTTTCGCTGTAGGCCTGGACGACCTGGTCGGCGAGGCGGCCGGTTAGTTCCTGGAGATAGTCGAAGGCGTATTCGAAGGTGCCGACGCCCTGGGTCAGCGAGCGCAGTTCGATGATCAGGTCCTGCAGTTCGGCCTGGGGCAGCTTGGCGCCGATCTCGTCCCAGTTGTTCCAGCCGGCCTTGGAATCGAAGCCGAGGATCTGGCCCCGCCGGCCGCTGATCAGGCCCTGGATGTTCGACGTGAAGTGGGACGGCGCCGATATCTTCACGTCGTAGATCGGCTCGAGCAGCACCGGACGCGCCTTCGGCATGCCCTCGCGCATGGCGAGCGAGCCGGCGGTCTTGAAGGCCTGGTCGGAACTGTCGACCGAATGATACTGGCCGTCGGTCAGCGTCACCGAGACGTCGACCACGGGAAAGCCGAGCGGCCCGGACGACAAATACTCCTTCACCCCGGCCTCGACCGCCGGAATGTACTGGCGCGGCACCCGGCCGCCGACGATCGTGTCCTGGAACTCGAAGCCCGCGCCGCGCGGCAGCGGCGCGATATCGACATGCACGTCGCCGAACTGGCCGTGGCCGCCGGACTGCTTCTTGTGCCGGGCGTGCTGGGAGACCGGCTGCTTGATCGTCTCCTTGTAGGCGACCTTCGGCCGGCGGCTCGCCACTGTCAGGTTGTATTTGCTCTTGAGCCGGTCGATCGCGACCCTGAGATGGATCTCGCCCTGGCCGGCCAGCACCAACTCGCGGGTGTCCTGGTTGTGTTCGAGGATGAGCGACGGATCCTCCTCGGCCATCCGGCTCATGGCGCCGGTGAGCTTGACCTCGTCCTCGCGCCTTTCCGCCTGCACGGCGAGCGCGAACAGCGGCATGGCCGGCACGGGCCACAGGGAATCCGGCGCATCGCCGCCGTCGGCCAGGGTCTCCCCGGTCTTGACCGCTTCCATCCGGCCGAGGGCCACGACATCGCCCCTTGCAGCGGCGGCAACCTTCTCCTGATCGTAGCCGTTGAGCCGGTTCATGCCGCTCACCCGCGTGCCGTTCAGCGTCATGCCGTCCTTGATCTCGCCGTCCAGGACGCGGGCGATCGAGAGCTTGCCGGTGTGGGGCATGTAGAGGGTCTTGAAGACGGTCGCGCCGTTGCCGCTCCAGCCGTCCAGTTCCAGCCGCTCGCGGACCGACGCCACGCCGGGCGCTTCGTGGCGCAGCACCTTGAGCAGCCGCCGGATGCCGGCGTCGTTCTGGGCTGAGCCGATGAACACCGGGACGATACTGTCCGACCGCAGGGTCGCGGTCAGGTAGCCGTAAACCTCTTCCTTGGGCGGAATAGCGTCTTCGAGCAACTGTTCCAGCAGGCCGTCGTCGAAATCCGCCAGGGACTCGAGCATTTCCTGCCGCGCCAACGCGCCGTCGTCCTCCATCTCGGACGGGATCTGGATCAGCTTCGATTCGTTGCCGGGCTGGTATTCGTAGGCCCGTTCGCTCGCCAGGTCGACATAGCCGGTGATCGCCTCGCCGTTGGCGATCGGCACATGGCGCAGCACCAGCGGCTTGTCCGAGGCGCCCTGCAGCGCCTCCATCATCTCCGGAACGGTGGTCCCGGCCATATGGTCGATCTTGTTGAGGAACAGGCAGTGCGGAATTCCATGGTCGTCGAGGAATTTCAGGACCGGCGCGGTCATCATCGCCTTGTCGACCGACGGCTCGCAGACCACCACGGCGATATCGGCGACCATCAGCGCATGGCGCGCATCCTGCTGGAACTCGACCGAGCCGGGGCAGTCCAGCACCGTCCAGCGGTCGCCGAGATAGTCGAAATTGGCGACGTTGATCTCGGTGCTCATCTCCCGGTCGCGCGATTCCGGCGAGGCGTCGCCGACCGTGTTGCCGGCGGGCACGCTGCCCTTGCGCTGGATCCTGCCGGCCGCCATCAGCATGGCTTCCAGAAGGGTCGTCTTGCCGCTCAGATACGGTCCGACCAACGCAACGCATCTCGGATCGGTGGTTCCGGCCATGCCATGCTTCTCCCTGGGCCTGTTCTTTTGGTTCGGGGCGCTGCGCGCGGCCCCGTTTCATGGGGGCGCAAAGTGACAAGACGGCAAACCCGAAGCAAGTGTTTTGGCGACCGGCCCTTGGGCCGGGCTATCCGAGGATCAGCGCCAGCACCGCAGCGCCGAGCAGGGCAATGCCGGTCCAGACCGGCCAGAGGCGGTGCGCCATGTCCGGCCCGGCCGGCTCTTCGGGGCGGTTCATGCGTTCGAGCGCCCGGTCGAGGTTGCGCATCGTGGCCGGCAGGCGCTCGGCGGCCTCCGCGACGGCGCGCACCTGTTCGGCGATGCGGGCCTGCGGGCCGCGGTGCTCGCGCATCCAGGCTTCGATCAGCGGCCGGGCGAGCGTCCACATGTTGATGTCCGGGTTGAGCGTGCGGCCAACGCCCTCTGTCACAAGCATCGTCTTCTGCAACAGCAGCAGCTGCGGCTGCGTCTCCATCTCGAACCGCTCGGTCACCTGGAACAGCAGGCCGAGCAGCCGGGCGATCGAAATGTCGTGCAGCGGGCGGTCGAAGATCGGCTCGGCGATCGCGCGCAGCGCCAGCGCGAAGGCGGCGCGCGACTGGTGCGGCGGGATATAGCCGGCGCGGAAATGGACGTCGGCGACCGCCCGGTAGTCGCGGCGCAGGAAGCCCATCAGCATGTCGGCCAGATAGTAGCGGGTCTCACGGTCGAGACGGCCCATGATGCCGAAATCGACGGCGACGATCCGGCCCCCCGCATCGACGAAGGCGTTGCCGGGATGCTGGTCGGCATGGAAGAAGCCGTCGCGGAACACCTGGTTGAAGAACACCGCCGCCGCGTTGCCGAGAATCCCGGTCGGGTCGTGGCCGGCTTCGATCAGGCGGTCGCGCTGATCGACCGGAATGCCCTGGATCCGCTCCAGGGTGAGCACCCGGCGGCCGGTGCGCTCCCAGTCCACGTCCGGCGTGCGGAAGGTCGGGTCGCCGTCGAAATTCTCGCCCAGTTCGCGCGCGGCGGCAGCCTCCATGCGCAGGTCCATTTCCACCCGGGTCGAATCGGCGAAGGTCCTGACCGCCTCGACGGGCTTGAGCCGGCGCAGGTCCGGCCGCAGCCGGTGCGCCAGCCCGGCGATCCAGTAAAGCAGGTCGAGATCGCGCGCGAAGGCGGCCTCGATCTCCGGGCGCAGCACCTTGACGGCGACCTCCCGGCCGTCGGCCGTAACGGCGAAATGCACCTGGGCGATGGACGCGGCGGCAACGGCCCGGTTGTCGAACTGCCGGAACAGTTCGCTGACCGGGCGGCCGAATTCCTCCTCGATCGTGCGCCGCGCCAGAACGCCGTCGAACGGCGGCAGCCGGTCCTGCAGCGCCGCCAGGTCGCCCGCGACCCGCTCGCCCAGAAGGTCGGGCCGGGTCGACAGCATCTGGCCGAGCTTGATGAAACTCGGGCCCAGGCGCTGGAGCGCCAGCGCCAGCCGCTCGCCCGGCCGGCCCGCGATCCGCCGCTTGCGGAAGCGCCGGCCGATCCACAGCGCGAACGGCGCGATATGGAGCTGTTCGAGCGGGAACAGCGCATCGTGGCGCGCCAGCGTATAGGCGATGGCGATCAGCCGGGAAACGTTGCGGACGGAGCGGAACATCGGGCGCGCGCAGGACCGCCGGACCCTAGATCCGCCAGCCCGAATGGATGGCGACGATGCCGCCGGTAAGATCGCGCCAGTTCACCCGGGCGAACCCGGCGCCGGTCATCGTCGCCGCCAACTCCGGCTGCGGCGGGAAACGGCGGATGCTCTCCACCAGATAGCGGTAGGCGTCGCCGTCGCCGGTCACGGCTTCGCCGATGCGCGGCAGGACGGCGAAGGAATAGCGGTCGTAGAGGTCGCCCAGCAGGGGGACCGACACGGCGCCGAATTCGAGGCACAGGAACCGCCCGCCCGGCCGCAGAACCCGGCGCATGTCGGCGAGCGCCGCCGGCTTGTCCGTCACGTTGCGCAGCCCGAAGGCGATGGTCACGGCGTCGACGCTGCGGTCCGGCAGCGGCAGCCGCTCGGCATCGCCGCACAGCCAGTCGACGCCCTCCAGGATGCCCCGGTCGATCCCGCGGTCCCGCCCCTGGGCGACCATGCCGGGGTTGATGTCGCAGACGATGGCCGGCCCGCCGCCCTTGCGCCGCCACAGGAAGGCGACGTCGCCGGTGCCGCCGGCCACGTCGAGCAGGGTGCGGCCGGCCGACGGGCGCAGCATGGCCACCAGCTCGCGTTTCCACAACCGGTGCAGCCCGCCGGACATCAGGTCGTTCATCAGGTCGTAGCGCGACGCGACGCTGTCGAACACGCCGCGCACCAGGCGCCGCTTCTCGTCCGCCGCCACGGTGCGGAAGCCGAAATCGGCGCTGTCGCTGCTGTCGGCCGGATTTGTCATGGATCACAGGTAAACGCGCACCCGCCGCGCCGCCAGCCGCTTTGTTATCGCATGGGGTTATCGCATGGGGTTATCGCATGGGGTTATCGCATGGGGTTATCGCATGGGCGGCCGCCCGGCCGGTTACGGAGCGCGCGGCGCTTCGGCTGCGGCGCGGGCGGTACTGGTCAATCCGGCAGGCCGGCGTATGGTGCCGCCATGACGACCGAAACCGACTCCCCGCCCGCCCTTTCACCGAATGCCGGACGCCTCGCCGGGGCGACGGCGCTGATCACCGGCGCCAGCCGCGGCATCGGCCGGGCGATCGCCGAGGCTTTCGCCCGCGAGGGCGCCGACCTGTTCCTCAGCGCGACCGCGCGCGCCAACCTCGCCGGGATCGAAGACCATGTGGCTGCCGCCGGCCGCCGGGTCGCAACCGCGGCGGTGGACGTCGCCGACGAGGCGGGCGTGGACGCCATGTTCGCCGCCGCGGTCGACGCCTTCGGGGAGATCGACATCGTGGTCAACAATGCCGGCATTTACACCGGCAAACCGTTCACCGAGTACACGGCGGCCGAGTTCGACCGGGTCATGCGCGTCAACGCCTACGGCGCCTTCCACGTCATGCAGCGCGCCCTGCGCCATATGCAGGAGCGGGGCCGGGGCAAGATTGTCAACATCGCCTCGACCGCGGGAAAATGGGAAAGCCCGAACCAGGCGGCCTACAACGCATCCAAGCACGCCGTCGTCGCGCTGACCCGCTGCGCCGCGCTGGAGAACGCCGCCGCCGGCATCCGGGTCAACGCCATCTGCCCCGGTTTCGTCGAGACCGACATGATCGGCGCGTTCGAGGGCCATGCCGAGCGGGCGGGCATGGAATTCGACGCCTTCAAGGCGGCGATGGTGGCCCGGATACCGACGGGCCGCCTGCTGCAGCCGGAGGAGATCGCCCATATCGCTGTCTATCTCGCCTCGCCCGAATCCGACGGCATGACCGGCCAGACCATCTCCATCTCCGGCGGGATGCGGATGGGTTGATCCGGTTTCTTCGCTGCGCCGGATTTCCGCCATTGGCGCAGCGCCGGCGCGGTGCTACCTCCCGGCCGTCGCCCGCCCCGGACCGTTTCCTTCCGCCCCGCCCCGATGACCGATTCCCCGACAGAAATCGCGCAGATCCGCAATTTCGCGATCGTCGCCCATATCGACCACGGCAAGTCGACGCTGGCCGACCGGCTGATCCAGCACACCGGCGGCCTGACCGACCGCGAGATGAAGCAGCAGGTCCTCGACAGCATGGAGCTCGAGCGCGAGCGCGGCATCACCATCAAGGCCCAGACCGTGCGCCTGACATGGACCGGGCCGGACGGCCGGACCTGGTTCCTCAACCTGATGGACACGCCCGGCCACGTCGATTTCTCCTACGAAGTCAGCCGCTCGCTCGCCGCCTGCGAGGGGGCGCTGCTGGTGGTCGACGCCTCCCAGGGCGTCGAGGCGCAGACGCTGGCCAACGTCTATCTGGCGCTCGACGCCGACCTGGAAATCATCCCGGTGCTCAACAAGATCGACCTGCCGGCGGCCGAGCCCGAGCGCATCCGCCGCCAGATCGAGGACGCGATCGGCCTCGACGCGGCGGGCGCGCTGCCGGTTTCCGCCAAGACCGGCGCCGGCGTCCAAGACCTGATCGCCGCCCTGGTCGCGCAGGTGCCGCCGCCGCGGGGCGATGCGGACGCGCCGCTCAAGGCGCTGCTGGTCGACAGCTGGTACGACCCCTATCTCGGCGTCATCATCCTGGTGCGGGTGCGCGAGGGGAGGCTGCGCAAGGGCCAGCGCATCCGCATGATGGCGACCGGCGGCGTCTACGAGGCCGACCGGGTCGGCGTGTTCACGCCCAAGCGCGCGCCGGTCGCCGCGCTGGGCCCCGGCGAGATCGGCTACATCACCGCCGGCATCAAGACGGTGGCGGACTGCAAGGTCGGCGACACCATCACCGAGGACCGCCGCCGCACCGCCGAGCCGCTGCCCGGCTTCCAGCCCAGCCTGCCGGTGGTGTTCTGCGGCATCTTCCCGGTCGATAACGGCGATTTCGAGCATCTGCGCGAATCGCTCGAAAAACTGGCGCTGAACGATTCGAGCTTCCACACCGAGCCGGAGACTTCGGCGGCGCTGGGCTACGGCTTCCGCTGCGGCTTCCTCGGCCTGCTGCATCTGGAGATCGTGCAGGAGCGGCTCGCCCGCGAGTTCGATCTCGACCTCATCGCCACCGCGCCGAGCGTCGTCTACCGGCTCCGCATGAACGACGGCGCTTCGCTCGAACTGCACAACCCGGTCGACATGCCGGACGAGACCCGCATTGCGAGCATCGAGGAGCCGTGGATCCGCGCGACGATCCTGACGCCGGACGACTATCTCGGCGCCGTGCTCGCCCTGTGCACCGAGCGGCGCGGCGAGCAGATCGACCTGACCTACGCCGGATCGCGCGCGATGGCGGTCTACCGGCTGCCGCTCAACGAGGTGGTCTACGATTTCTACGACCGGCTGAAATCGGTCACACGCGGCTATGCCAGCTTCGACTACCGGATGGACGGCTACCGCGAAGGCGATCTGGTCAAGGTGCAGATCCTGGTCAACGGCGAGCCGGTCGACGCGCTCTCGACGATCCTGCCGCGCCAGTCGGCCGAGCAGCGCGGCCGGGCGATCTGCGGCCGGCTCAAGGACCTGATCCCGCGCCAGCTCTTCAAGATCCCGATCCAGGCGGCGATCGGCGGCAAGGTGATCGCGCGCGAGACCATCTCCGCCCTGCGCAAGGACGTGACCGCCAAATGCTATGGCGGCGACATCACCCGCAAGCGCAAGCTGCTGGAGAAGCAGAAGGCCGGCAAGAAGAAGATGCGCCAATTCGGCAAGGTCGACATCCCCCAGAGCGCCTTCATCGAAGCGCTCAGGATGGGGGAGGATTGAGACAAAATCTATTCGTTAGCGCCCCCGTAAGGAAAGAAAGGGGCGCTATCCGTTCGTTAGCCCGGATTTCTCACCGCAGTCATGACCTGCGCGGCGCTGTCGGGCCGGCAGGGCAGGAAAGCCGCGCGGCGCGATGCGGGGACATCGGGCAAGCGGCTTGACGCCCCCTGCCGGCCCGACAGCGCCGTCCTCCGGGTCGCGACCCAATTCGCAATCCGGGGACGCCCGCCCGCGGCGTCGCGGGCCTCGACCGTAGCCCCCGCTACGCTTTTCGGCCCGCTTCTGGCGGATCGAACGTCCGGACGCGACGCAGGCCGTGACTGCGGTGAGAAATCCGGGCTAGTAGCGTGGGCGGGAGACCATCCAGAGCAGCGCGCCGGGCACGAGGAAGACGGCGTAGGCGGCGGCGCCCCAGAAATAGGGGATCAGGACCGCGTGGTGGAGGCCGGCCCCCAGGTTCCGTTCGAGGAAATGGCTGAAGCCGAGTTGCGCGGACTGGTCGATCCACAGCCAGACCTGGGCGAAGACCACAGGCTCGAAGGCGCCGCTCTTGAGCAGTTCGACCGCCGCATGGCCGAACAGGCCGACCCCGATGAGGAGCAGCAGCCAGGCGAGCATGCGGACTACGATCATCGCTTTCTCTCTTCGCCCCCTTCGATCCGGATCGCGCGGTCCGCACCCCCGGTTGCACTCCCGGCCTCCGTGCTAGCAGGTTCGGCCGCGCCGCGCCAGTAAGGCGCCGGAAGGGTAGTGACTCAGTTTGAAATCTCGGCCCGCTTCTTGTAGGGACCGCGCGGCCTCGGCTTTGGTGCCCGCGCGTCGATCAGGCTGACGATCCACTCCATGTCCCGGAGCGTGTCGCTAACGCCAGCGGCCATCGCCGGGGTGACGCGAAGCGTCTTGTGGATGCGGACGAAATTGTACCAGACCGTGTACAGCGCCACCATGTGCATGTGGTTCTCGAATTTCTTGGAGAAGGCATTGGTGAGCCGGGTGAACCGGCGCATGTGCATCCGCATGGTGAGATTCTGCCGCTCGACGTGGGATGTGCTTACCGCGGCGCGATCTGGTTTCCCGGTCACGCGGCGCTTGCGCGTCCCGACGCACTCGGCGGGGCTGTAGCGGCGCTGGCCTTCCGGCGCGTCGCCGTACAGCTTGACCAACTGGGCAAAGTCCACATCGTCGCCGAACGCGCCCTCGACGGCTTCCAGATAGGCCCTGTGACCGTCTGTCGTTAACTGGACGCGGTTCGCCAGGCGATCCCTCAGATCGTCCATCAGCGCCATTGCGTATTCGCCGTCGCGCCCGCCGACCAACCATGACACGATCAGCTTTGAGTCGCTGTCCAGCGCCGTCCAGGTCCAGGTATCGCCCGCCTCTGTTGGCGCTGCCTTCGCCGCCTTGACGTTCTTCTGTTTCGCGTAAGTGAACGACCAAATTTCATCGCATTGAATCCGAGCCGCTTTCACGTCCCGCACCGCCTCGTCATGGTATTCGGCGCACGCTTTCCCGGCTTCTTCCAACAGCCGGTAAACCGTGTTGATCGACACCTTCGCGAGTCGGCTGGTCGCCCGCATGGACATGCCTTCGACCAGCAATTCGAGGACTTGGGCGCGCTTCTGAATCGATAGCCTGTTCATGTCCCTGATATAAGGGTGGAACGGATAATATCAAGTATTTTTTCAATTTGAATTAGGCGTCGGACTCAGGAACGCGAAGGGGCTGGTGATGAGTGACCAGCGACATTTCCGCAGGCTCACCGCGACTTCCCTGTTTACAGGAGCTGTCAACCCCTATATCAAAATCTGACAAAACGTCCTATCAACCGCATGTCTGAAGGGAGGAGCATGTCATGGCGCTACGCATGAAACTGCCCCGGAGCACGCAGCACGTCAAGTTCGTGCGCTCTTAGACATGTCCCGAGATTCAAGCGGTGAGCATTGCCCGGCCGGGGCGGTCGGGTGCGCCTGTTCTATCGCTACTAGAGAAATCGAGGACGCGCGACCAGCCTAGGGACGCGCTCTGAGATTGTCCCATCGTCGCAAAGACGAGGATCTGTCCCCACCCTCGGAAAGGAGCCAACACATGATCGTCAATATTCAGGCCTGCCGCAAGGGATATGGCGGCGACTGATACCGCCTTCCTGTCGACGTACGGCCCCAACCTCATGATGGTTGGGGCCGTATTACTTTCGGCCCTGATTGCCGGCCGGGTGGCCCTTTCTGTGTCCAGGAAAAGAGCCGCTCATGACCTCGCCTGGGAGTTCCTGCGATCCGAAATGGAAAAGGCCCGGGCAATCTTCTTGACACGATGCAAGGAAGACCGATGGAGGAAGCTTCTGAAGGCCAAAGGCGGGAAGCGTGCCTCCGACCGCCGGGTCATCATGGGCTACCTCAACAAGTACGAGCTTATGGCCGTTTCGATACGGCAGCGCGTTATCGATGAATCGGTGCTGAAAGCCATCATCGGAGACCGGCTGGTGAAACGGTACGAACAAGCCTATCCGCTCATAAACTTGGTTCGTACGCAAAGCGGCGACATGGAGTTTTTCGAACATTTCGAATTCATCGCGAAGCGATGGAGAAGCGATCCCTCGGTCCCCCGGCAGGGTCGGCTCCGTACCGCAATAAGAGCAATCATCGGGTACTAGGTAGGCGCGTTCACCGCTTAATCAGTTGGCCTTCCCTGCCATTCCCCACATCCGTCATCCCCGCCTGTTTCGACCCACAGCATGTCGGGGCGGTCATCCTGCCAGTATGGCGTTGGCGGGTATCTGCGGCAACGAGCCGTCTCTTCGGTATCCGGCGGAGGATGATGGTAGGTAAAATGCCAAGTCCAATAGCGGCACGTCTTACAGGTCCCCCCTGTCGTGCGCTTCGGTGTAGCCATCTTGGCGCGCTACGGCCCAGCTATTTCTCCCAGCGCGCCGCCGCCGCGACCGCGGCGATCTCGCTACGCCGCTCCGGTGTCAGGGCCGCCGCGCGGGCTTTCCCGCCAGCCTTGCCGCTTCGGGCTCGGCCCGGCTGGCGCTTCGGCGGATCGTCCAGCGTTTCCTCGATCTCGCCCGTGGCGATCTTCATGACGTGAACGGCACAGCCAACGACGTCAGCCGGCCGCTTTTCACCTCTGGGGCCGCGTGGCATGTTCTGTCCTCCATCGAGCCTACGCATCTTGCCAAATCGGCAATCCCGTGTCACCGAGAACAGGCGTCGGACGGATATGGGTGGCGGACGGGGGACTTTCAAACGCAGGCCGCTGCCGAATAGCTCATTGAGGGAGGGTCGAGCATCATGAGATGGCTGAATCGGCTCATATGGGGCGCATCGGATGTCGCCCGCGGCGCGCGTGTTGGCTACCAGATGGGTTCTGGCGCTGCGGTCGCAAAACGGGTCGGATCAATCCGGGATGCGGCTCAACGTGGGGATCCAAAGGCGCAGTTTGCGCTTGGCTCGATGCTTGCCGATGGCAGGGGTGTGCCGAGAGACTACGGCGAGAGCGCCGTGTGGCTCCGTCGCGCTGCGGAACAGGGGATCGACGAAGCGGCATTCAAACTGAGCAACATCTATGCGGCTGCTCATTTAGCGAGCACTCTTGGCGACAGCATGTTTTCGGACGCTGCCCGCAAGATGTGCGATGAACTCGCCGAGAAAATGACGCCCGAGCAGATTGCCGTCGCCGAACAACTAGCCGACCACATGCGTCAGAGCAAGAAGGGCTAAGCGAAAGCGCAAATTTCAAACTGAGTCAGTACCGCCGGAAGATACCGCCGAAATGCGGCCGCGGCAGGTCCGCGACGGCGCACGTTGCCGGCGCGGCTCCCGGAAGCCGGCCCGAAGACCGGCCCGAAGACCGGAGCGAAAACGGGAGCGAAAACCGGGGCGCGCAGGGTCAGCGCGCGGGGTTGGCCCGAGGGGGGCCGGTTGCTACATATCGGCGTGTCGTGCGGATGGGTGGCCGAGCGGTCTAAGGCGCACGCCTGGAAAGTGTGTATACGGTGATCCCGTATCGTGGGTTCGAATCCCACCCCATCCGCCATTCACCCCGGTACCGCCGGAAGCGCATGCGGCGAACCGCTGCCGCACGGCGGCGGTGTCCGGACGGACCCGAACGGGGCGGACATCCGCATTTCCGGCCGCGCGACACCGCTTGACAGCGCCGGCTTTGTCGGGACCTATATTGCCGGCGTTGCAGATCCGCCGGGCTACGGCAGCCGGGACCGGAACTGCCCGGCCGGAACCGGACGGTTCCGTTTGCCGGTTCCCCGCTTTGCATTCCAGGAAATTGCCGACAGGGAACGGGACCGGAATGATTTTCGACAATATCTGCCGCCGCGGCGTCCGGGCGCGCCGCCGGGCAGCCCTCTTGCCCATACCGATCGCCGCCGCGCTCCTCCTGTCCGCCCCTTCGGCGGCCCGGGCCGCGGTCGGCGACGAGACCCAATTCGTCCTCAACAGCTTCTCGTTCCTCATCTGGGGCGCACTGGTAATGTGGATGTGCGCCGGATTCACCATGCTCGAATCGGGCTCGGTGCGCACCAAGAACGCCTCGGTCATCTGCCTCAAGAATATCGGCCTCTACGCCATCGCCGGGCTGATGTTCTATTTCATCGGCTACAACATCATGTATGTCGGCGTGCCGGAAGGCGGCTGGTTCGGATCGCTCTCGCTGTTCTACGGCACCACGGCGGAAGAGATAGCGCTGCTGAACGCCGGGGATGCGGCGGAAAAGGCGGCGGCCGGCGCCGCCGTGATCGAGACCGGCAAGGCGACGATGTCCGACTGGTTCTTCCAGATGGTGTTCGTCGCCACGACCGCCTCGATCGTCTCCGGCACCCTCGCCGAGCGGGTCAAGCTGTGGTCCTTCTTCGCCTTCATCACCGTGCTGACCGCGATCGTCTATCCGGTCGTCGGCGCCTGGACCTGGGGCGGCGGATGGCTCAGCGCAATGGGTTTCAAGGATTTCGCCGGATCGACCATCGTCCACTCGACCGGCGGCTGGGCCGCGCTGGCCGGCGCCATCGTGGTCGGCGCGCGCAAGGGCAAGTTCCGGTCCGACGGCGCCGTCAGGTCGACGCCGCCGTCCAACGTGCCCGCCGTCACACTGGGCGTGTTCATCCTGTGGCTCGGCTGGTTCGGCTTCAACGGCGGGTCGCAGCTGGCGCTCGGCGGCGCGGCCGATGCCGTCGCGCTCAGCAACATTCTCGCCAACACCAATCTCGCCGCGGCGGCCGGCGTGATGGCCGCCATCGCCCTGTCGCGGCCCCTGCTGGGGCGGGTCGACCTGCTGGCCAGCCTGAACGGCGCGATCGCCGGCCTAGTGTCGATCACCGCGGCGCCGGACATCGTCGACCACTACTGGGCCGTGGTCATCGGCGGGGTGGGCGGCGCGATCGTCGTGGCCGGCCTGAAGGTGCTCGAACGGCTGAAAATCGACGATGTCGTCGGCGCGGTGCCGGCCCATCTGTTCGCCGGCATCTGGGGCACGCTCGCCGTTTCCATTGCGGGCGGCGGCAATCTGCTCGTACAACTAATCGGCGTTGCGGCTATCGGCGCTTTCGTTTTTGCCGCTTCATGGGCTATATGGACCTTGCTCAGGGTAACGGTCGGCGTGCGAATCGCGCCCGCGACCGAGGATCTGGGCCAGGATGTGGCGGAGTTGGGCATCGAAGCTTATCCGGAATTCGTCGTTATTCCGGAGCACGACGATTGAGATCGAGGCAACCGGTTCAGGCAATTGAATGTCGCCCCTCGCAGCCGGAAACAGCGGGCATGCGGCATGGCGGGGACATTGCGGAGGGTAAACGATGGTGAATGTGACGACCGAGCGGATCGACGGCGTTTTGTCCGCCGATGTGGATGGACGCATCGACGGCTCCAACGTCGTTCAGTTCGAGGAAGCGGTCAGAACCGCAATCGAAGACAGCGACCGCGCCGTGATCATGGATTTCGAGAAACTGGTCTACATCAGCAGCGCCGGGCTGCGCGCCATCCTGCTCACCGCCAAGTCCCTCCAGAACCGCGACGCCAAACTGTTGCTCTGCTCCCTTTCCGACCGGATTCGCGAGGTTTTCGAAATCAGCGGGTTCGACAAGATCCTGCCGATACACGCGACGAAAGCCGACGCGCTCGATTCGCTGAACAACTGACGCCGGCCGTGCCGTCCGCGCCTGGCGCAGGATTTCCCCGGGCACCCCGACCGCAACGCGCCGGGGCCGGTCCGGACCTGGACTTGAGATCGCGATCTCCCGCCGCCGGCGCCGCCGGGGCATCGGGCCTTCCGCGCAACAGACGGCCCGGCCGCCCGAACGAAGCGCTTCCGGCCGGGGACGTTGCGCGGCAGCACAGCTAGGAGGCCAATATCAAACGCGGCGCCCACAAAATCCTGGTTGTAGACGACGAGCCCGACGTCGAACGGCTCGTGCGCCAGCGCATGCGGCGCGAGATCCGCAGCGGCCAGTACGAGTTCGTCTTTGCCGGCAACGGCATCGAAGCGCTGGCGAAGCTCCGGGAGCACAAGGACATCGACATGGTCCTCTCGGACATCAACATGCCCGAGATGGACGGCCTGACCCTGCTCGAGCAGATCCCGTCGGTCGATCCCAATGTGCGCTCGGTCGTCGTGTCGGCCTACGGCGACATGAAGAACATCCGCACGGCGATGAACCGGGGCGCCTTCGACTTCGTCACCAAGCCGATCGATTTCGACGACCTGCGGATCACGATCACGCGCACCCTGGAAACGATCGAGCTGTGGCGCTCGGCGCTCGAATCCCGCGACAAGCTGGTCGTGCTGGAAAACGAACTCAGCCTCGCCAACCGGATGCAGCAATCGATCCTGCCGACGAGCTTTCCCGAATCCGATTCGTACCAGGTCTTCGCCAGCATGGAGGCGGCGCGCGACGTCGGCGGCGACTTTTTCGACCTGCTGCCGATCGAGGGCGGCCGGGTCGGCCTGGCGGTCGCCGACGTGTCCGGCAAGGGCATTCCGGCGGCGATGTTCATGATGTCGAGCCGGACGCTGCTCAGGGGCGCCGCCATCGGCCAGTCCGATCCGTCGAAGATCCTGCGCGAAGTCAACCAGTTGCTGTGCGAGAACAACGACACAGCGATGTTCGTCACGCTGTTTCTCGGCATTTTCGATCCGGCGACCGGCGACTTCGTCTATGCCAACGGCGGCCATAATCCGCCGGTGATTTTCCAGTCCGACGGCACGCCGAGCCTGTTGCCGACGACCGACGGGATCGCGCTGGGCATCTTCCCCGACATCGTTTTCCAGGAAAATTCGATCTCGCTCGCGCCGGGCGAATCGGCGATCCTCTACAGCGACGGCGTCACCGAGGCCGAAAACGCCGAGGGGGAACAGTTCGAGCTCGACCGGCTGTACGAGGTCTTTGCCGAAGCGCCGCCGCGCGACGCCCGGACGGCCACGGACGACGTCCTCAAGGCCGTGAATGCGTTCGCCGACGGCGCGCCCCAGTTCGACGACATCACCTGCCTTACGCTTAGGCGCGGCGAGGGGCCCGGGTGAGCGCAGAGCTGTCCCTGCGGCTGTCGGCGACGCTCGACGACATTGCGCGGCTCCACGACGAGCTCGAAGCGTTTGCCGCGCAGGAAGGCTGGACTGCGAAGCTGGAATTCGAGGTCAAACTGGTCGTCGAGGAGCTGTTCACCAATGTCGTCAACTACGGCGGCTGCCCCGGCGAGCCGGTACAAATCGATTTCACGTCCGAGGCGGACCGGCTGACCATCGAGATGTCCGACGGCGGGCGGGCCTTCGATCCCCTCGCCGACACGCCCGAACCCGACACGACCTCTGCCGTCGAAGACAGGGCCATCGGCGGCCTCGGCGTCCATCTGGTGCTCACGATGATGGACGAGGCGCGCTACCGCCGGGACGGCGACCTCAACCGTTTGACGCTGGTCAAGCGGAGAGAGGAATGAGGCGGCCGCCCGGCCGGTGGGCGGCGGCGCTGCTGGCGGTCGCGTTGCCGCTGCTGGCGCCGGGAGCGGCGGCCCCCGTCGCAGCGGAACAGGGCGTTTCCGCCGGCCGCGTGCTGTTCGGCCAGTCCGCCGCCTTCAGCGGCCCTGCGGGCGATCTGGGCCGGCATATGCGGCTGGGCATCGAGGCCGCGTTCGCCGAGATCAACGACAAGGGCGGCGTCCACGGCCGGCGGCTCGAACTCAAGTCGCTCGACGACGCCTACGAACCCGAGGCGGCCATCGCGAACACCGCGATACTGGCGAATCGGGAGAAGGTTTTCGCCCTGATCGGCGCGGTCGGCACACCGACCTCGCGCTCCGCAGTGCCGGTCGCCGCGTCGGCCGGCGTGCCCTATGTGGCGCCGTTCACCGGCGCGGAATTCCTGCGCGACCCGAAGCTGCGGATCGTCGTCAACCTGCGCGCCTCCTATTACCAGGAAACGGAGGAAATGGTGGCGCGCCTGATCGGCGACCGCGGCATCGACCGCATCGCCGTCCTGTACCAGGACGACACCTTCGGCCGGGCAGGCTATCGCGGCGTGCTCCGCGCGCTCGAACGCCGGGGGCTGAAGCCGGTCGGCACGGGCGTGTATCCGCGCAACACGACGGCGGTCAAGACCGCCCTGCTCGACCTGCGCAGCGCCGACCCCGGCGCGGTGGTGCTGGTCGGCGCCTACCGGCCGGTCGCGGCGTTTATCGCCTGGGCGCGGCATATCGGCTTCGACCCGGTTTTCATGACCATCTCCTTCGTCGGCAGCAACGCCCTGCGCCGCGAACTGGGCCCGGCCGGCGCCGGCGTTTACGTCACCCAGGTCGTCCCGTTTCCGACCGGGAGCCGGCTGCCGGTTCTCGCCTCCTACCGCCGGGCGCTGGCCAGGCACGGCAACGGCGCACAGCCCGGTTTCGTCTCGCTCGAAGGCTATCTGGCCGGGCGCCTTGCGGTCGCCGCGCTGCAGGACTGCGGCGCACAGCCGGACCGGGCCTGTTTTCTGGCCCGCCTTCGGACCGCAAAGGAAATCGACATCGGCGGCTTCAAGCTGCGCTACGACGCCGACGACAACCAGGGATCGGACCGCGTCTTCCTTACCGTCATCGGCAATGACGGCCGCTATCGCGCGGTCGACACGCTCCGGGATCCGGCGGCGCGGTGACTTTCTTTCCCAGAAGCCTGTCGACTCAGCTCTACCTCGGGATCGGGGGCGCCGTCTCCTTCACGATCGTCGCCAGCCTGGTCGGCTGGATTTCCTTCGACCGCGTCGGCGACGTGCAGAGCCGGGTGAACGAGGGCAGCGTGCCGGAAATGGCCGCTGCGTTCGCCGTCGCCCAGCAGAGCGGCGCGCTGGTCGCCGCCGCGCCGCGCCTGACCGCCGCCGCCACGCCCGGCGAGCTGGCCCGGATCGCCGGCGGCATCGCCGACGACCGGAGGGCCTTCGAAGCGCAGCTCAAGGCGCTGACCGGCGCCGAAGGCGATGCGTCGCGCTCCGAAGCGCTGCGCCGGAGCGGTCAGGCCCTGATGGCCAACATCGAGGCGATCGAGGCCTCGATGGCCAGACGCTTCGAACTGGCCGAACGGCACCAGGCGCGGCTCAGGGAAGTGTCGGCGCTGCGCGGCCGGCTGGTCGGCGGCCTGATTCCGCTGATCGACGATCAACTGTTCTACGCCGTGACCGGCTACCGCCGGCTCGGCCTGCCGCCGGCGCCGCCCGGCGAGCATCTTTCGCAGGCGGCGATCACCCGGTACCGCCATTTTGCGGAACTGCGGGCCGACGCCACGACCGGCGCCCAGCTCCTGGCGGCGGCGCTGAACGTGTCCGACGCCTCGTTGCTGGAGCCGCTGCGGGAGAGCTTCGAGGCGACCGCGCGGGGGATCAAGCGGCGCCTGTCCCGGCTTGGCGACGACGCCCTCGGTACGCGGCTCACCGAGCCGTTCGGCCGGCTGATCGCGCTGGGCGAAGGGCCGGACAACGTCTTCGGCCTGCGCGCCCGGGAACTCGCCATAGACGGCCGGCAACGCGATCTCCTGGAACGCAACCGCAGCCTCGCCGTCGAACTCGTCTCCGCGGCCGAAGGGCTGGTCCGGACCGCCCGCGTCAGCGTGCGGGAAGCCACCCTCGCCTCGGCCGAGGCGATCCTGACCGGGCGCAACCTCCTGCTGCTGATCAGCGCCGTCAGCGTGGTCGGCGCCGTGCTGCTGTCCTGGATCTATGTCGGCCGCTTCCTCTCGCGGCGGCTCGGCCGCCTGTCGGACCGCATGCGCCGCATGGCCGAAGGCGACCTGGAGGCCGAAGTCGATATCGGCGGGCGCGACGAGGTCGGCGAGATGGCCGCGGCGCTCGAGGTCTTCCGCCGCCACGCCCTCGAAGTCCAGCGGCTGAACCTGGTGGAGAAGCTGGCCGAGGAGCTCAAGAGCAAGAACGACCAGCTCGAAACCGCGCTGGGCGACCTGGAGAAGGCGCAGGACCAGATCGTCATGCGGGAGAAGCTGGCGGCGCTCGGCGAACTGACCGCCGGCGTCGCCCACGAAATCAAGAACCCGCTGAATTTCATCAAGAATTTCTCGGAAGTCTCGGTCGAACTGATGGAGGAACTGCTGGCGGAAGTCCGCAATCTGGCGGGGGACGGCAAGAAGCCGGCCGCCGCGGACAGCGGCGGAACGGACGACAGCGGGGCGGACGACGATACCGCGGAAATCATCGAGGAGATCGCCGGCGACCTCACCGGCAACCTCAAGACGATCCACGAGCATGGCGAGCGGGCGAACAATATCGTCCAGAGCATGCTCCAGATGGGCCGGGGCTCGGGCGAACGGCGGCCGGCCGATATCAACGCGCTGCTCTCCGAGCACGCCAAGCTCGCCTATCACAGCGCGCGGGCGAGCGATCCGGACTTCAACCTCGACATGCAGGAGGATTTCGACCCCGGTATCGGCGAGATCGAGGTCATTCCCCAGGATATCAGCCGGGTTTTCCTGAACATGGTGACCAACGCCTGCTACGCGACCCACGAGAAGCGCATGGCGCTGAAGGAGTCCGACCCGGACGCCGTCAAGCTGAAGGAAGGCGGCGCCGACTACGAGCCCCGGTTGCGGCTGACGACCCGCGGCGCCGGGGACGGCGTCGAAATCCGCATCCGGGACAATGGCGGCGGCATCCCGGACGAGCTGGTCGAGAAGATCTTCAATCCCTTCTTCACGACCAAGCCGACCGACCAGGGCACCGGGCTCGGCCTCGCGCTCTCGAGCGACATCGTCCGGCAGCACGGCGGCCACATCCGGGTCGAAACCGAAGCCGGCGAATTCACCGAAATGATTATCGATCTGCCGAAGGCGTAGCGGCGCCCGGATCTCCCTCCGGCGTCACGGCCCGTCTTCGCCGTCTCCGGGGCCGTAGCTGAAATAGGCCGCGTCGATATCGTCGTGGAGCAGGCGGCAGGAGTCGCCGATCCCGCGCAGCGTGGCGCGGATGGCCTCTTCGTCCGCCGGATCGCGGTTCGGCCAGTCGTAGTCGATCGACGCCGCCAGCCGGCCGGCCCGGCGCCCGGCCTCGGCGATCAGCGGCCGGCCGGCGGAAACGGCGTCGAGCGCCGCGCAAACCTGCGCCAGGGCGTAGCGGACCGAGCGCGACAGCAGCGGGTCGGCAACCAGGAAATCCACCACGGCGGCGGGATCGTAGTGCAGGGAATGGAGCCGGCCGTAGGCGTCCCGCGCCGCGCAGATGCGCAGCAGCGAGAGCCAGTCCGGATCGGCCGCCCGATCGGCTGCCCGATCGGTTGCCCGATCGGTTTCGGGGCCGCCGGCCGGCCCGGCGTCTGCGGCTGCGTCCGCGGCTGCGTCCGCCCCGGCATCGAACGTTTCCGGGCCGGAAGCCGGGCCGGCGTCCGGCGCGGCGGCCGGATAGACCGCGAGTTGCGCTTCGAGCAGCGCGGAGACCAGCTGCGCCCGCTCGACGAACCGGCCGAGCTGCAGGAAGTGCCAGCCGTCGTCGCGGTACATGCTGCTCTCGGCGATGCCGAAGAAGGTGCGGACCGCGTCTTCGGTCCGGCGGTAGAATTCGTTCGGCCGGTCCTTCCAGATATCGGCAATCTCGACATCCCGGATATTCAGACAGGCGAGGTTCAGGCAGGACCACAGATCTTCGTCGACGACGTTGCGCACCTGGCGGGCGTTCTCGCGCGCGTTGGCGAGGCTGCTGCGGATCGAATCCGGATTGCCGGGTTCGAAGGTCAGGTCGTCGGCCAGGGTGAAGGCGTCGACCAGCATGAACCGCTCGTCGTCGAGATTCGAATCGAGCGCGCCGCCGACCGGAACGCGCCGCAGCCCCCGGTACAGCCGCCGCCAGCCCCTGTCGATTTCGTCGACCGGGCGGTCCTTCATGGTCTCGAACTGGTCGGCGATCAGCCGGCAGCCGTGCTGCGCCCGCTCGAGATAGCGGCCGATCCAGTAAAGGCCCAGGGCGCTGCGCGACAGCATGGCGCTACCCGGAAAGCACCCAGAGGTCCTTGCCGCCGCCGCCCTGGCTCGAATTGACGACGAGCGAGCCGGGGGTGAGCGCGACCCGGCAGAAGGCGCCGGGGACCAGGCGGGTCTCCCGCCCGCGCAGGATGAAGGGGCGCAGATCGACATGGCGCGGCGCCGCGCCGTCCTCGGTCAGGCACGGCGCGCGGGACAGGTCCAGCGTCGGCTGGGAAATGTAGTTTTCCGGCGCCGCGCGGATCTTCCCGGCGAAGGCGCTGCGCTCCTCCGCCGTCGCGTGCGGCCCGACCAGCATGCCGTAGCCGCCCGAGCCGCCGACCTCCTTGACCACCAGCTTGTCCAGATTGTCGAGCGTGTATTCCAGCCCCTCCGGATCGCGGCACAGGCGGGTCTCCACATTGGCGAGCAGGGGCTCCTCGTTGAGGAAATAGCGGATGATGTCCGGAACGTAGGCATAGACGCTCTTGTCGTCGGCCACCCCGGTGCCGGGCGCGTTGGCGATGGCGACGTTGCCGCGCCGGTAGGCGTTGAACAGGCCGGGCGCGCCGAGCAGCGAATCGGGCCGGAAGGTCAGGGGATCGAGGAAATCGTCGTCGATCCGCCGGTAGATCACGTCGACCCGGCGCAGCCCGCCGGTCGTGCGCATGTAGACGAAGCCGTTGCGCACGGTCAGGTCGCTGCCCTGCACCAGTTCCACGCCGGCCTCGCGGGCCAGGAACATGTGCTCGTAGAAGGCCGAGTTGTAGACGCCCGGCGTCAGCAGGACGATGGTCGGGTCGGCGTCGCCGCGCGGCGACAGTTCGGCCAGCGTCCGGCGGAGCAGCCGGCCGTAATCCTCGATCCCGCGCACCCGGTGCCGGCGGAACGCGTCGCGCAGGCTCGCCTTGACCGCCGCCCGGTTGGCCAGCATGTAGGACACGCCCGACGGCACCCGCAGATTGTCTTCCAGGACCAGGAAGCCGTCGTGGGTCCGCACCAGGTCGGTGCCGCACACCGAGACATAGGCGCCGTGGGGAACGTCGACGCCGCGCATGGCGTTGCGGAACTGCGGGCAGCCGCGCACCATCTCGGCCGGGAGGACGCCGTCGGCGACGGCCCGGCCGGGGCCGTAGATATCCGCCAGGAACAGGTTGAGCGCCTCGAGCCGCTGGCGCAGGCCGCGTTCGAGCAAGTCCCATTGCTCGGCGGCGACGATCCGCGGCACGATATCGATCGGGATGATGCGCTCCTGCGCGCCGCCCTCGCCGTAGACCGAAAAGGTGACGCCTTCGTGCAGGAAGGACCGCTCCGCGCGCTCCTGCATGGTCGCGAGCTCGTCGCGCGGCGTCCCGCCGAGGGCGGCCCACAATTCGCGGCAATGGGCGCGCGGCGCGCCGTCGGCGTCGAACATCTCGTCGTAGAACGCCGGATCGGTCTCGTAGCCGGCGAAAAGGTGGCCTTCTTCCGGCGGCGGCGCGCCGCTTTCCGCCCGTTCGACCGGCATCCGCCCTGCCTCGCCCCTTGCCTGTCCGTCCGCTGTCCGCCCGTTTCCCGGCGGTCCGGCCGGCCGCGCGGTTGCCGACAACGTATGTCGGCCCTCCGATGTTGGGCAAGCCGGTTTTTGCAGTCTTTCACCGCCGGCGGGGCCGACCGGACCCACGGCGTCTTGATTCCCGGCCGGAGGGCGTGCGACCATGGCTGGCTTGACCCGGTCCGGAGTCAGCCGCTGGCGCCCCGGCAACGTCCCGGCGCCTCCGCCACCCGATTGAGGGAACGCCGGTTATGGACGAAAAACTCAAAGATCCCGATTACAGGCCGCCTCTGGGCGAAGCCATCCCGCTCGGCATCCAGCATGTCCTGGCGATGTTCGCCGGCAACATCACGGTGCCGCTGCTCATCGCGCTCGCCGCGGGGCCGCAATACATCACCGTGCTGGTGCAGATCGCCCTGCTCGCCGCGGGCGTCGCGACCCTGATCCAGACGATCGGCATCGGGCCCGTCGGCTCGCGCCTGCCGATCGTCCAGGGCACCAGCTTCGCCTATGTCGGCATCCTCACCGCCGCCATCAAGGGCGGGGCCAGCCTCGCCGCCGTCTTCGGCGCCAGCCTGGTCGGCGGGCTGTTCCAGATCGTGCTGGGCTATTTCATCCCGCAGATCCGCCGCTTCATTCCGGGCCTGGTCTCCGGCGTGGTGGTGATGACGATCGGCTTCACCCTGCTGCCGGTGGGCATCAAATATTCCGCCGGCTGCGGCGCCTACCCGGCCGGCTTCTGCCAGAAGATCGGATTCGGCGACGTCGGCAACTGGGCGATGGCCCTGTTCGTCATCCTCGTCATCCTGCTGATCCGCCGGTTCGGCAAGGGCGTGTGGTCGAGCGCGTCGGTCTTCATCGGCATCGTGATCGGCTACCTGGTCGCGATCCCGTTCGGGATGCTCAATCCCGGCAAGGTCGCGAATATCGGCAAGGCCGACTGGATCGGCCTGCCCGGCCAGTGGTTCGGCCTCGAATTTTCGACTCCGGCCGCCCTCGGCCTGATCGGCCTGATGATCATCATGGCCTTCATCACCACGGTCGAGACGGTGGGCGACATCTCCGGCGTGACGGCCGGCGGCGCCGACCGCGAGCCGACCGACAAGGAGCTCAAGGGCGGCATCATGGCCGACGGCGTGGGCTCGGCGGTCGTCGCCCTGTTCGGCGGCCTGCCCAACACGTCCTACAGCCAGAATGTCGGCCTGGTCTCCTTCACCCGGGTGATGAGCCGGCATGTCGTGACCATCGGCGCGATCTTCCTGCTGCTCTGCGGCTTCGTGCCCAAGCTCGCCGCCGTGATCGGCGCCATGCCCGAGCCGGTGCTCGGCGGCGCCGCGGTAATCATGTTCGGCCTGATCGTCTCCGCCGGCCTCAAGCTGGTGGCGCGCTCCGGGCTGTCGACCCGCAACATGCTGATCGCGGCGATCTCCCTCGGCCTCGGCATGGGGCTGTGGCAGGTCCAGCAGCTCGCCGGCGCCGCCGGTTTCGGGCCGCTGCCGGCCGATATCCTGCCGGCCTGGTCGCTGCCGCTGTTCGTCTCGGGCATCGTCGTCTCCGGCGTCGCCGCAGCGGTCCTCAACGCCGTCCTGCCCGAAGAAATCGAAGGCGCCTGACGGCTACTGTAGCGCCGGGGGACGGCCCCGGCGGTCGTTTCGAGCGGAGCGCCGGGGGGCCGAGGGGCGGCCCCCCCGCCGCCGCCCCCTCGCCCGTCATTCCGATCCCCCCTCCCGTCATTTCGACCGACGCCCCGGCCCGCCGGGCCGGGGCGGAGTGGAGAAACCCGGCCGGCGACGGGCGCCGGCCAGGCGCCGGAGCCTGTGGCGTCGATGGAGCGCCCTCCGGGTTTCTCCGCTCCGCGCCTTACGGCGCTTCGGTCGAAATGACGGAGGTGGGGAGGGGTCACGCTCCCTCCCCCCGGCTACGGCGCCCGCCGCCGCTCCGGGGCCAGGGTTGCGGCGACTGCGGCGCCGCCTTTGCGCGCGGCGGCGGACAGTTCGCGCAGCCGGCGGCGGTAGGCGAGCGAGACCGCGTCCGCCGGCACCGACCGCTCGGCCGCCGGGCCGGGGATTTCCGGCGGGTCCTGGGCCTCGATCACCGGCAGGTCCTCGCCGAGCACGAGGTCCTGGAACTCCAGATGCGGGCGGTCGTCGCCGTCCCTGTCGGCGGTGCGGCAGGTGAACCAGAAGCTGCGGCACGTCCCGGAGGCGACCGGCGAGGCGGTCATCCAGAGCTGGCCGCGCTCCCCGTCCGGGAAGAAGAATTCCAGATTGACCGTAAACGGCATCCAGATGCGGTAATCGGTCGGCGCCATCAGGGCGACGTCCGGCAGCGCCATGTCCGGCGCCGGCTCGAAGCGGAAGCGCAGCTCGCCGCCGGCCCGCTCGACCTCCGCGACCGGTACGGCCGTCCGCCGCCGGTCGCCGAGCGAGCCGTCGTGCACGAAGGGGAAATGCGCCAGGTCGACGAAATTCTCCAGCCGCCGCCCGGCCGAGGTCGGCCAGGTATAGGGCGCGCCCCGGACGCAGCGGAACGCCGCGTCGCCCCAGGCCGGGCAGCCGGGAATGGCGGTGTCCGCCGCCGGGTCGAGGCGCAGCCAGACCAGGTCGTAGGCGGCGCGGGCCTCGATCCGGCGCAGCCGGAAGCCCGGCGGGATCGGATAGTCCGGCATCGCCGGGATTTCGACGCACCGCCCCCCGGCGTCGTAGAGCCAGCCGTGATAGGCGCAGCGCAGCCCGCCCGCCTCGATGCAGCCCGCCGTCAGCCGCGTCGAGCGGTGGATGCAGCGGTCCGGGAAGGCGGCGAGCGCGCCGGCGATCTCGGCGACGGCGACCGGCTCGCCGAGCAGCGTGGCCGCGAGCGCCCGGCGCTCCGCCGTGGCGGCGGCCAGCTCCGCCAGGGTGCAGACCGGATGCCAGAAATAGCGCCACGCGCTGTCGTCGAGATAGGCCATCGCCGTCCTCCGCCCCGCCCCGGCGCCGCCCCGCGCCGCCAGCCGCACAGCCTAAGCCCCCACCCCCGCGGCGGGCAAGCCGGCATGGGGGGGGCCGGGGGGCGGGGGGCGGGGGCGGCGCCCCTCACCCGTCATTCCGCTCCCCCACCCCCGTCATTCCGCCCCACGCCCCCTCACCCGTCATTTCGACCGGAGCGCCGTAGGCGCGGAGCGGAGAAACCCGGAGAGAGCTCCATCGACGCCGCAGGCTCCGGCGCCTGCCCGGCGCCGCTTCCTCACCCTTCGTTCCGATCCCCCATCCCGTCATTTCGACCGGAGCGCATAACCCCTCCCGTCATTTCGACCGAGCGGAGCGAGTGGAGAAATCTGGCTGGCGACGGGGGCCGGCCAGGCGTAAGAGCTTGTGGCGTCGGTGGAGCGCTCTTCTGGTTTCTCCGCTCCGCCCCGGCCCGGGGGGCCGGGGCGTCGGTCGAAATGACGGGGAGGGAGGCCCCGCACCCCTCAAAACTGCCGGATGGCGCGGAGTTCGGCTCGGGTGCGGCGGTAGCCGGAGAGTTGGGCGTTGGAGTCGCGCGCTTCGTAGACGCCGACCAGCTGCGGGCTGAAGCCGCCCAGGGTGAAGGCGCGGTTGAGCAGGGTCAGCCGGTAGGTCTGCCCGCGGTCCTTGCGCCGGGCGCTGCCGAGGGTGAGCGTCCGCCAATAGGCGCCGGCCTTGTAGGTCGTCCAGTAGAAATTGGCCGACGCCCCGGCCGTAAAGCCCCAGGGCAGCGCGTAATCCGCCGAGACCTGCACCCAGGGCCGCGCGTTGCGCTGGTGCGCCGCCCGCCGCGGCGCCTCCGCGGCCCAGCCGGCGCCGGCGCCGAGCGACAGGGTCGGCGCCGCCTGCCAGCGCAGGTCGAGCGACGCCTGCCAGCGCGGCCCGTTCATCGCCCCGCCCTCCTCGTAAATCCGCTGATGCCAGCTCGCCTGCTGCCGGGCGGACAGGCGCGGGCCGAGCCGCTGGGCCGCCTCCAGGCGCAGGCCGGTCTCGCTGTATTCGGCCCGGCCGGCGCTCCAGGCCCGGCGGGCGCTGGCGAGCAGGCTGAATTCGAACGTCCGCCCGGCGAGCCAGCGCGGCCCGGCATGGCCGGCGAGCGTCATCCGGTCGAAGCGGTCATGGGCGTATTCCTGGCGCCACAGGTCTGCGCCCACGCGCAGGCGCAGCGGCCGGCCCCACAGGTCCGGCAGCGGCTGCTGGTATTCGCCGCCGCCCCAGACCGAAAAGCCGACGCCGGATTTCCGCCCGGCGCTGCCGTCCAGCGTGAAGGGCAGCCGGCCGAGAAACGTGTCGATCCAGAGCGTGCGCCCGCCGGAGGCCGCGCCGATATTGGTGTCCGGCGCCAGCGCGAAGCCGAACCACGCGCTCCAGCGCTTGCGCGCCCGCATGATATTCAGGAACCGCTGCACGTTGGCCGCGACCGCCTGCGGCGGCTTGCCGGCGAGCACCCGCTCGAAATGCCGGCGGGCGAGCGTATCCTCCTCCTTCATGAAGAAGGCGCGGGCGAGTTCCAGGCGCACGCGCACGAGGTCCGGGCGGTTCACCAGGATGGCGCGGAAGGCGGCGATCGCCTCGTCGAGCCTGGCGTCGCGGGCCTCCCGGTCCGCAATCCGGTGCGCGGCGTTCAGGGCCGCCATGCCGGCGCGGAAGCGCGCGCCGGTCTCGTCGCGCGCCGCGCCCCATGCAAGCGGGGCCGCAAGCAGGGTCAGCGCGCCCAGAAGCGCGGCGCCGGCGAGAAAGCGTGTCATGGGCGCGGCCCGTCCGTTCCTGAAGGGCGGCGTCCGGCCGCCGGGAAGGAAAAAGGAAAAAAAGAAAGGGCGGCGACCGAGGCCGCCGCCCTGTAAGGGTCTTGGGGCTTCAAGCCCCCTGAAGTTACTGCTTCTTGGTCGCGTAGGCCCCTGTGGCGGCCCCGTCCGAGAAGTTGGCGTTGAAGAGGCCGTAGATGCCAGCGGGAGCTTTGTCGGAGTCGTTGCCGTACGATGATCCCGACCAGAGACCGGTGTTAGCGTTAGTCCCGCTGCCCTTTGCAACAGCGCCGCTTTCAACGGTGCCGTTGCTGCTGTCGAGAACTGCGGTCGCGTTTGTCCCCGTGCCCATAAGCGTGACGGTCCACGAACCGACCGCGCTGCCCTCGAAGTTGTCGATCGTGCCGCTGATCGTGGCGCTTGACCCGAACGTCGCATACAGCGTGACATCCGCCGTGAACGCGCCGGAAGCGATGCTCGCCTGCGTGCCGTCCGTATTGAACGTCTTGTGGACCGACATGCCGGCAGCACCGCCTTTGTAGGTGGCCGTGCCGACGCCCGCAGGGTTGGTCGAGAAATCGGCCGGCGGACTGCCGCCACTGGCTTGCGCATACCTATTGATGGTGGCGTCGCCATTGCCGTCCACGGTCAGCCAGTGGCCGTAACGGGCGTAAAGCACCTCAGGCGTGTAATCGTCGGTGACGGTAGTTGTCGCCTCGTTCAGGACGTATTTGGTGTCCTCGCCGGCTTGCAGCGTGGTGAAGTACCAGCTTCCCTTCAGCAGCCGGTCGGCAGCTTCGGTGCCGCTGGCGGGCGCCGCCACCGCGCAGTCGCTGCCGCCGCAGACAAGCATACCGGCAATGCCCTTGTACACGATGTTGCCCGTGACCTCGGTCTGGTTGGCAACACTTGCCGCCACGACGGGCTCATTGCCGCTGGTGTAGTAACTGCTCACCTTCGTGCCGTCGGCCACCGCCATCGCCTTGGCGGTGCGGAAGCTGGCAGGGCCCTCCACGACGGTTATGTCGACGAGGTTGGAGCCGATCATGGCCCAGGTCATGCCCACGGCATTGCTGAACTCGACTTCGTTCTCGACGCTAGCGCCTGGAGCGCTGCCACCCCCGAAGCGGCCGGCGGTGATAGCAGCCTCAATGGCGTCCGCTACCCCTTCGCCAATGCTGGTGGGCGTCCCTTGCGGATCGGCGCTCGGGCCCCCCGTGACCGAATTGACAAAGGTCGCCAGCGAAACTTCCTTGGCATTCGCGATCGCTGTGCCCGCCGCCGTGATCGCGGTGTTGAGCAACGCGATTGCCTCCGCGTCGTCGGTGGCGTCAAGCTTCGCCTTCGCAGTCTCGGCGGCTGTCTTCGCAGCCTCCGCGGTCGCGATGGCGGCCGCCAGCGTCGTTTGGGCGTCGAGCACCTTCTGGGCGTTCGACGCGGCCACTGTCGAATCGCCGCCGGAACCGAGCGCCGTAATCTTGGCCGCAGCGTCGGTCGCCATCTTCAGCGCCGAACCGGCCGCCGTCGCAGCGCCGGACAGTGTGGTCAGAGTGGCGGTAGCCGTGTTCAGGGCAACGGCAAGGGACGTCGGGGTCGCCGGCGCCGTTCCGGTGCCGCCGCCACCGCCTCCGGTGCCGCCGCCTCCGGTGCCGCCGCCGCCGCCGCCGCAGGCGGCGAGGGCGAAGGCCGCAGCAAAGCAGATTCCTGCCAGTTTAAGTCGTGAACTCATCTTCGGTTCTCCCGGTACGCGCCCGGCCTCATGCCGTCAGCGCCGCACTTTCGAGGGTTTCGTCGGATCGGAGGAATCGGCTTCCCCCTGGCGGTAGAGGACAAACTCGCCATCCTTCCCGCTGAACAGGCCCGGCCGGCCCGGCGGTATTTCGCCGGGCCGCACCGTCTCTTCGGCCGGGCGGATGTATTTCCGCCACCAAGGCATTTCGCCCGCCTTTCCTTTTGCATCGCCGGCACCGGCCGATGCGGCGGCTGCGGCCTCTCCGGCGGCGGATGTCTCCGCCGGAGAGGTTGCGCAGGCGCTCATCGCCGGGACCGTCAGCGCCAGCAGGGCGGCGGCGAGAGCGAAGGGCGGGGCGCCCTTCGTCAGGCTGGGGGCGGACCCCACCGTCTTCGCTCCCGTCACGCCGCTGTCCGCCTAGAACTTGACGCGGATGCCGGCGACGATGATGAACACGCCGTCGCGGTCGGGCTCGCATGTGGCGCCGCTGTCGGGGCCGTCGTCGGCGCCGGCGTCGTCACCCGTGGCGGCGCCGCAGGCGTTGTCGAAGGCGCCGCTGTCCGCGTCGTGCTTCACCGTATGCTTGTAAGTGCCGGTGTCGTAGGACACGCCCATGTAAAGGTCGGCCGACGCCGAGGCGACACTCTGGTTGACGGCGAAGTGGTAGCGCGTGCTCTCGCCCGCCTTGTCCGTGGCCCATTTGCCGTAGCCGATCTGGAGGGAGGTTGCGCCCGCGTCGATCAGCTTGCCGCTCCAGCCGCCGTCGACGATCCAGTCGGTCGAGGTCGCGCCGCCCTTCACCTTTTTCGAGCCGAAGGCGCCGTTGACGTTCAGGCCCGATGCGTTGTGCTTCATGCCGGCCGACACGCCGAAATGCGTCTGCGCCGCGTCACCGCCGCTGGTTTTCGGAATCGCGTGGTAGGCGCCGTTCAGCTTGAGGCCGATTTCCTTCACCGACGGCAGGCCCGAAAGCGAGGCGCCGACCGACCAGCTCTTGTCGTTGTTGTAGGAGGTGTCGATCGACAGGCCCATGAGGCTCGGCGTCTTGTACATGATGCGGCTCATGCGGGTGCCGAAGGCCCGGCTGGACACGCCGTTGCGCTTCGCACCGGTCGCCTTGCCGTCCACGGTGGCCGCGAGGCCGTCATGGCTGGGGCCCCAGATGCTGAAGATGACGTGGTTCGTGCCGTTGAACGACGCGCTGTAGCCGCCGCTGCCGGCGATCCAGCCATGGCCCAGCGTCACCGTGCCGAGATCCATGTGCGAGATCGAGGCGTCGACAATCCTCACGCCGATCGCAGGCGCGGCCTTCCGGTCGTCGTAGTCGGTTCCGCCGCGGCTCTGGCCGTTGACGCTGAGTTCGACATTCGTCGACGCGGTCGTCTTCTTGTTCAAGGCGCCGGAGGCCTTGATGCGGAAGCGCGAGCCGCTCAGGCTGTTGTCCAGGGTCTGGAACGACGACTCGTCCGGCGTCGACGCCAGGCGGACCGCCGTGTTGACCCAGCCGGACAGCGACACCTTGGTCGCGGCGCCGCTGGAAACGAGGCCCGACGTGTCCGGCTTGGCCGACATCGCGGCTTTCATCTGGTTCTTGAGGAGCGTGACCTCACGCTCCAGATCGGCAACACGCTTGTCCATGCCCGCCTTGGCCATCGACGCGGCCGACGCGGCCGAGATCGAAAGAGCCAGGGCAGTACCGGCAAGGAGGGCGTATTTGCCTGCGGATTTGACGACTCCCGTCATCTCCCTCTCCAATGCTAAAGCGTTCTCCGGCCTCCCGGACCGTCCGGGGACAGGAAAAACGCTGGGGTTGAACACCGAAAGCTTCGGTATGCCGCCCGGTTCGGCCTCCCCCCCCGTCGCCCCTTGCGGGGCGCCGCCGGCCCTTTGCGGAGCGCGGCGGCGGACGGGGCTTCCCCGTTCGGCACGGCGGATATACCCGGCGCGGCGCCGCCCTGTCCCGCACAATCTCCGGTTTGCGCCGGAAATCTCGCCGTGTGTTGCAAAATAGCAACAGAGGGGGTGCGGGGCGGGGCCGCCATTTCGACCGGCGCCCCGGCCCAAGGGCCGGGGCGGAGCGGCGGGGCGGGCGGGGCGGCGGAACGGGGCGGCGGAGCGGGGCGGCGCGGGCGGCGGCCGCCCCCACCCCCGTTATTCCGTTCCCCCTCCCGTCATTTCGACCGACGCCCCGGCCCGCCGGGCCGGGGCGGAGCAGCCTGCCCCTTCGGCTTCGCTCAGGGCAGGCTCTGAGCGAAGCCGAAGGGGAGAAACCCGGAGGGCGCTCTACCGACGCCGCAGGCTCTTGCGCCTGGCCGGCGCCCGTCCCCGGCCGGATTTCTCCGCTCCCTTCGACTTCGCTCAGGGCAGGCTGCTTCGCTTCGGTCGAAATGACGGGAGGGGGTTGCGCTTCGGTCGAAATGACGGGGAGGGGTCAGCCGGTCTCCGCGCCGGCTTCGGCGGCGGGGGCGGCGTAGTAGGCGCGGACGGCGTCGCGGCGGCGGCGGCCGCGGGCGAATTGGGCGGGATCGGCCGCCGCGGCGCGCCGGGCCTGCGCCAGCAGTTCGCGCTCCAGGCCGGGCAGGTCGAGGGCCGCGAGCCGCCCCGCCGCAACGACCGGCCGGCCCGCCACGACGAGGTCGCGGACATGGCCGCGGTGGGCCCAGGCCAGCAGCGCCTCGATTTCGTCCGGGATTTCGTCCGGGATTTCGTCCGGGGCTTCGTAGGGGGCTTCGTCCGGCGCTTCGCCGGGGCTCCCGCCGGGGATCCCGGCCGGGCCGGCGATCAGGCGGCCGGCGGTCAGCGCGCCGTAGTCGAGGACGGCGATGTCGGCGCGCGCGCCCGGCTCGAGGGCGCCGTAGTCGCCGCTGCCGTCGATGGCGCGGAAGCCGTCGCGCAGGGCCGCGCCGAACAGCCGGGCCGGCGGCAGCGCGGGCTCCAGCCCGGCGCCGTTGTGGACCCGCCGGGCGAGGCGCAGGTCGCGGAGCCAGTCCTGGTCGTCGTCGTGGGCCGCGCCGTCGAGCCCGAAGCCGAAGCGCAGGCCGTGGCGCATGAAGCGCGCGACCGGCGCGGCGCCGGAGCGCATCCGCAGGTTGGACGAGGTGTTGACCGATACGGTGACGCCGCGTTCGGCGAGCAGGGCGCATTCGTCTTCGGTCAGATGGACGCCGTGGGCCACCGTGAGCCGGGGCGAGAGCAGGCCGATATCGTCGAGGAAGCGGACGATGCCCCGGGGATACGCCGCATCGAGCCACCGGCGCTGGCGCGGCGATTCGAGCAGGTGCATGTGGACCCGGCGGCCGTGCAGGGCGGAGGCTTCGGCGATCCGCGCCAGCGTTTCGTCCCGGCACCATTGCGGGCCGACCGGGCCGTACTGGACCCGGAACAGTTCGCTTTCGTGGGCCGCGGCGATCTCCTCGACCTGCGCGACCTGGCGGCGCGCCGGCGCCGCTTCGGCGAGCGCGGCCTCCAGCGCCGCCCGGCCGGCGGCGTCGAGATAGGGCAGCAGGCCGCGCTGGTCGCCGTAGACCCACGGGTTGCGGTCGCGCACCGGGCAGGAGAAGGCGACCCGGATGCCGACCTCGGCGGCGGCGCGGGCGACGCCCTCCGCCTCCTCCGCCAGGCGGCCGACGGCGAGCGAGTTGTGGCAATGCACGGTCGCGCCGATGCCGGACAGCGCCATGCGGCCGAAGGCGACGGCGGCTTCGAGGCGCGGATCGAGCGGCAGGCGCAGGAAGGAGGCGATCCAGCATTCCAGGGCGTCGTCGCAGCCGCCCAGCGCGAGCGGGAGGATGCCGTAGCCGTGATCGTGGGCGTTGACGAAGGCCGGCAGGGCGATCCGGCCGTCGCGCGGCGCGCCGCCCGAAGCGGCGATGCCGGCAATCCGGCCGTCCGCCATCGCCACCCCGGCGTTGCGCAGCGCCGGCGCCCGGCCCGGCTCCGCCAGCAGGCGGCCGGCGGAAAGGCGCCCGGCTGCGGGCCGTCCCGTCACGGGCCGTCCGGCTGCGGGCGGGCCGGCCCGGAAACGCCGGCCAGGCCGGCCAGGTCGCGCCCCAGATGCTCCGCCATGACCCGGGCCGCCACGGTCGGGCTGCGCTCGGACGGGGCGAGCAGGCACAGGCGGAGCTGCGACAGGCGCTCGCCTTCCAGGGGCACGGCGACCAGCCGCCCGCCGGCCAGCTCCTCGACGAAGCCGAGCCGGGTGTAGAAGGCGATGCCGGCGCCGCGCAGCAGCAGGCGCTTGAGCAGCGCCAGGGTGTTGGACGTCACCACCGGCTTGTGGGCCCGCTTGAAGCTGTCCAGGCTGTCGCCGAGAAAGCCGCGGATCGAGCCGGTATTGTCCTGGTAGACCAGCGGCCAGGCGCTGCATTCGTCGAGCGTGACCGAAGCGCGCCCGGCCAGGTCGTGGTCCGGCCGCATGATGGCGTGCAGCGGACAGGGGATGTTCTGCAATTCGTGGATGCCGCCGCGCCAGACCGGATCGAAGGTCAGGCCGAGATCGGCGTTGCCCCGGGCCACCCAGTGCAGGATTTCGTTCGGGCCGCCGGCGGTCACGCGGATCTGCACCGCCGGATGGGCCGCGATGAAGCGGGTGAGCGTATCGGGCAGGAAATGCTGGGTCAGGCTGTCCAGGGTGGCGACCGCGACCTCGCCGCTGACGACGCTGCGCAGATTGTCGATCTCGCCGTGCAGGCGCCGGAAATCGTGCAGGGTTTCGCGCGAATGGCGGAGCATAAGACGGCCCGCTTCGGTCAGCCGCATACCGTCGGGGCGGCGCTCGAACAGGGGCGTGCCGAAATAGTCCTCGATCTTGAGGATCTGCCGGTTGACCGCGGAGGCCGAGATGTTCAGCCGTTCCGAAGCCCGGCGGATCGACCCCTCTTCGGCGACGGCCTCGAAATAGCGCAGGACCGCGGCGTGCATGGCGGCGCGATCACCCGCCGCCGGAACCCCAGGCGGCGACCGCCGGATGGTCCTTGGCGGTGCGGAATTCGGGCTCCAGGCCGCCGGGCCGGCCCCAGCCGGTCACGGCGTCGCCGAAGAACTCCGCGTTGACGGCGGCGAAGCCCTCCGAACCCGCGGGCAGCTCGTCGTCGGGCCAGATCGCCTCGACCGGGCAGACCGAGACGCAGAGCGCGCAATCGACGCATTCGTCGGGCTGGATGTAATACATCCGGCCGCCCTCGTAGATGCAGTCGACCGGGCAGACCTGGGTGCAGACGCCGTCCTTTACGTCGATGCAGGTTTCGGCGATCACGAAGGCCATGGCTGCGCTCCGGACGGCGGTTCAGCTGCCGGTCCAGACCGGCGCGCGCTTCTCCCGGAACGCGCGCACGCCCTCGTCGGCATCCCGGCCGTTCAAGGCGGCGACCAGGGCCGGCAGGCGGGCGTTGCGGGCTTCGGCGAGGCCCAGATGGGCCGTGTCGTAGACCGAGCGCTTGACCGCCTTCAGGCTGAGCGGCGCGCAGGCGAGGATATCGGCGACCCAAGCGTCGACGGCGGCGTCGAGACCGTCCGCCGGGACCGCCTCGTTGATCAGCCCGCAGCCCAGCGCTTCCGCCGCGGTCATCCGCCGGCCGGCGAGCAGAACGCCGAGCGCCTGCGCCCGCGGGACGAGGCGCGGCAGCACGACCCGCGCATCGAGCGGCACGCGGCCGACGCGCGGCTCCGGCAGGCCGAAGACGGCGGACTCCGCCGCCACGACCAGATCGCAGCCCAGCACCATCTCGAACCCGCCGCCGAGCGCAGGCCCGTTGACCCGGGCGATCAGCGGAACCGACAGGCGGCCGCCGAGCGCGATGCCGCCGAAGCCCCAGGGATCGGCGCCGGCCCAGTATTCGAGGCCCTCGACGCCCTCCTCCTTCATGTCCGCGCCGGCGCAAAACGTCCCGCCGGCGCCGGTCAGCACGGCGCAGCGGATGCCGGGATCGGCCTCGATCCGGTCCCAGATTCCGCCGAGCGCCGCCTCGGCCGCCCGGTCGATGGCGTTCCTGCGGTCCGGGCGGTTCAGGACGATCCGGGCGACGCCGCCGGCGATATCGAGGTCTATGCTCACGCCGCCTCTCCCCGGCGGCTTTCCGCCAGCACCTCGTTATTGTGCTCGCCCAGCTTCGGCGGCGCGCGGCGGACCCGGAACGGCGCGTCCGACATGTCGATGGGCGACGCGATGAGGCGCACCGGCCCGCCTGCGGACGGCGCGAGCTCGACGACCATCCCGTTGCAGGCGGTCTGGGGATCGTCCAGCGCCTCCGGCAGGGACCTGACCGGCGCGCTGAGGATGTCGACCGCGCCGAGCCGCTCCAGCCAGTATGCGGTGCTGTTGCCGCGGAAGCCGGTGCGGAAAATCTCCTGCAATTCCGGCCGGTGGCGCTTCTGCCGCTCCAGATCGGCGTAGCGCGGGTCCGCCGACAGATCCTCGATGCCGAGCGCGCGGCAGATGTCCTGCAGCGGGTTCTTCTTGAACGCGCCGACCATGACGATCGCGCCGTCGGCCGTCTCGAACACGCCGCAGAGCGGCATGGCGGCCCAGTTCAGGTCCTGGCCGCGCATCATCCACGCCGCCGCCTCCTGCATCTGCATGGCGAGCATGGAATTGTAGAGCGACACCGCAACCTGCTGACCCTCGCCGGTCTGCCGGCGTTGCAGCAGCGCCAGCAGGATGCCCTGCACGAGATGCATTCCGGCGGCGTAGTCGGCGAGCGCGGTCGGGTAGACCGAAAGCGGCAGGGCGGGATCGGCGCGCCGGTGCATGACGCCGCTCATCGCCTGGGCCAGCACATCCTGCCCGCCCCGGTCGACGTAGGGGCCTTCGAGCCCGTAGCCCGTCCCGACCGCATAGACGATGCGGGGGTTGATCGTCCGGAGGCGGCTGTATCCGAACCCCATGCGGTCCATGACGCCGGGGCGGAAATTGTTCACGACGACGTCGGCGGTTTCCACCAGGCGCAGGACCGCCTCCCGGTCCCCGTCGGCCTTCAGGTTCACGGCAATGCTGCGCTTGTTCCGGTTCAGGCTGGCGAACACCGGATTGTTGCCGCCGTCCGGATCGTCGCCGACGCTCCAGCGGGACAGGTCGCCCCCTTCGGCGCGCTCGATCTTGATGACGTCCGCGCCGTAGTCGCCGAGCATCTGGGTGCAGCACGGCCCCATCATCACCTGGCTGAAATCCAGAACCCGGACCCCTTCGAGCGGAAGGGGCCGGCGGCCGGCGCCGTCCTGCCCGGCCGGCATCACGCGGCCTCCGCGGCCAGGGCGTTGGCCGCCGGCCGGTCGCCCGGATCGGCGCCCTGGGCCCGCATCTGCCTCTGGATGGCCCGCACGTCCGCCTCGCGCACCGTAACGCCGCTGCCGAGCGACTGCGCGGCCGCGATGCCGGCGGCTTCGCCCATCGCCATGCAGGGCGGAATCTCCCGGCTCAGCTTCTGGGCCTGGGGCGTCGCCGAATAGTGGCGGCCGGCGACCAGCAGCTGCTCCACCTCTTTGGGAAGCATCGCCCGGTACGGCGTGTAGTAGTCGCGGCCCCGGCAGACGCTGTCGCGGAAGTGGACCCGGTCCATCACGTCGCGCTTGGTGACGACATATTCGCCGTCCAGCAGGCGGGTCTGGCGCACGCCGGTCTGGGGCGCGAAATCGACGAAATAGGCCCCGGCAAAACCGGGGATATTTTCGCGCGCGAATTCCAGCAGCGCCTTCATCCGGCGCCGGCCCTCGATCTCGGCCGCGGTCAGGTCGCCGACCTTCATGCCGTCGAAGCCGACCATGTGCGGGCAGTTGCACCAGACGATGCCGGGCAGCGGCGTCTTGAGCCACCAGTATTGCCAGCAGCCGCCGATGATGCGCTTGGCCTGCCGGTCGAGTTCGGCGAAGCGCTCCGGCTCGCCATACTGGAACCGTTCGGCCTCTCCGGTATCGACGCCGCCGATGCGCGATACGGTGGTGACGATATAGGCGCCTTCGGCGAACGGGGCGCTGGCGCTGGCGGCGACGTCCAGGTCGCCCGTTGCGTCGATCACCACCGAACCCCGGATCGCCTGCGGCCCCTCCTTGGTCTCGACGATGACGCCGGCGGCCCGGCCGTCCTCGACGATCGTCGACTGGAACCAGCTGTGCAGGCGAAGGTTCACGCCGGCTTCGCGCACCATGTCGAGCGAGGCCTGCTTGAACCCTTCCGGATCGAAGGCGGCGGCGAAGATGACGGGGTGCGGCTTGGTGTGGGTGTGGAAGTCGAACACGCCCCAGCGCGACCACTTGCGCCACATTTCCTCGGTCGCGCGGACGGCGGGGTCGCGGTCCGCCTCCGGCGGATAGACGCACAGCCCCTTGGCGTGCATCCGCTCGACGATCTCCATGGCCTGGCCGCGCACGGAGATTTCGGTGTCGTTGTGCATGTCGTCGAGCACCAGCACCATGCCGCCGGACGCCAGCCCGCCGAGATAGGGATAGCGCTCCACCAGGGTCGCGGAAACGCCGTTGCGCGCGGCCGAAACCGCCGCCGAAACGCCGGCCGGCCCGCCGCCGACGACCACCACGTCGGAGGTCGAAACGACGGGCACCGCGGCTTCGGGCCGCCTAACGCTGTCGGAAAGAGTCACGCCGGTTTCTCCGTTTTCGGGTCAGATGACATCGCCCGGTTTCCATTTGAGGACACGCCGTTCGACGACCGTGGTGATCGTGAAGGCGGCGACCGCCATGCCCGCGCCCAGGATCACCGTGGCGTAGAGCAGGGGCGCGCGGAAATTGTAGGTCGCCTCGATAATCAGCGAGCCGAGCCCGTAATTCGAGCCGATCCACTCGCCGACGATGGCGCCGATCACCGAGGTGGTGGACGCGATCTTGAGGGCGGCGAACAGGAAGGGCAGCGAACTCTGAAGCCGGATCTTCCAGAGCACTTCGGCCTGGTTGGCCGACAGGACGCGCATCAGGTCCAGCATCTGCGGGCTGACGGATTTCAGGCCCCGGACCATGTTCACCAGGGTCGGGAAGAAGCAGATCAGCGCCGCGATAACGATTTTCGGCGCATAGCCGTTGCCGAGCATCAGCACCAGGATCGGCGCGATGGCGATGATCGGTATCGTGTTGATGAAGACCGCGATCGGATAGAAGGCCCGCTCGGCAAGCTGGCTGTGCACGAACCAGACGGCGAGCACCACGGCGATGCCGTTGCCCAGCGCAAATCCCGCCGCCGCTTCCATCAGCGTCGGCCAGAAATTGATCCACAGGATTTCGCCTTCCTTGCCGAACACCTCCAGCACCTGGACCGGGCTGGGCGCGATGTAGGTCGGGACGCCGAAACCGTCGACGATGAGTTGCCACAGCAGCAGCAGGCCGATCGCCGCGACGATGGCCGGTGCGCGCTGGCGCCATTTCTCCATCCGCTTGCCGGGATCGCCGGCGGGCGCGGCCAGCGCCTGCGCCTTGCCGTAGCCGACCGCCTTCATTCCTCAACCTCCAGAAGGCTGCGCAGATGCGAGGTGATCTGCACGAACTCCAGGGTATCGCGGACGCCGAGCTGCCGCGGCTCCGGCAGGCCGATATCGACATAGCCGCGGACCCGGCCGGGCTGGGCCGAAAGCACCAGGCATTTGCGCCCGAGAAATGCCGCCTCGGGCACCGAATGGGTGACGAACATGATCGTCGTTCCCGTTTCCCGCCAAATCCGCAGCAGCTCCTCGTTGAGCTTGTCGCGCGTGATTTCGTCGAGCGCGCCGAACGGCTCGTCCATCAGCAGAACGCGGGGTTTCTGGACCAGCGCCCGGGCGATCGAGACCCGTTGCTTCATGCCGCCGGACAGTTCGTGCGGCAGGGCCTCCTCCCGTCCTTCGAGACCGACCAGCGCGAGCAACTCCTCCGGTTCCGCGTGCCGCTCGAGTTCGACCCCGCCGCGCCGGCCGACCTCCAGCGGCAGCCGGACATTGTCGATGGCGCTGCGCCACGGCAGCAGCGTCGGATCCTGGAAGACAAAGGCGAAATCCCGGGCCAGCCGCGATTGCTCCGGCGTGCGGCCGAACACCCGGATTCCGCCCTCGCTGACCGGCGCCAGATCGGCGATCGCCCGCAGCAGGGTGGACTTGCCGCATCCCGAGGGCCCGAGCATGGTCACGAACCCGGCTTCCGGCACCTCGAAATCGACGTCGCTCAAGGCGGTGATGCTGCCGTCGTTCCCCTCGAACCGGACAACGAGGCGATCGACGGAGATCGCCGTAACGCCGGAACCGGACGCAACCTCCGCCGCCGCCTCGTCCCTCATGTCATCCGATCTGCTTGCGCAGCTTCTCGGTGGCCGCCAGGATCTTGTCGGTCATGACATCGTCCACGGTCGGCGTCTTGCCCTTGAACTGCTTCAGGCTGTCGTAGGAATCGATCTGGGCCTGCCAGTTCGCCTTGTTCATGGCCGCCCAGCCCTCCTTCGCCGTCACCTTGTCGAAGGAAAAGCCGAGCACGCCGCCGACCGCCGCCAGCTCGCTCGCCCTGTTCAGGTTCTTGTACTCGGCGACCAGATGATCGACCGCCTTCTCGGGATTCTTGCGCGCGAAGCCCCAGCCGCGGGCCGATCCGGTCAGGAACCGGGTCAGCACGTCGGCATGTTTCGCGAGCATGTCGTCGGTCGTGTAGTAGACGTTCGCATAGAGCCGGATGCCGGCGTCCCACAGCATCATGTCGACGCGGTCCTTGCCGAGGATCTTGAGCGCGTTGGTATTCGTCATCCAGCCGGTGACGGCAGCGACCCGGCCGGTCATCAGTTGGGCCATGTCGCTGCCCATCTTGACGACCTTGACCTGGTCTTCGGCGATGCCGTTCTTGGCCAGCAGCGCGCGCAGCAGGATCACCGCCGTCGGCTGGGTGGCGACGGTCTTGCCGATCATGTCCTTGGGCGTGCGGATCGGGTTCTTCTTCAACGAGAAATAGGTGAAGGGGTGTTTCTGGTAACCGGCGGCGAAGGCCTTGACCGGGATACCGGCCGAACGCGCCAGCATCAGGGAGGGGCTTGAGGAAAGCTGGCCGCTTTGCGCGCGGCCGGCGGCAACCGAAGCGACGCCGTCGACGCCCGGACCGCCCGGCGTGACATTCAGATCGATGCCCAGCTCCTTGTAATAGCCCATGCGCTTGGCGACGACCTCGCCCATGATGCCGTTGCTGGCCAGCCAGCCGAGCTGCATGTTGACCCTGGCCGTGCCGGCAGCGAGCGCCTCCACGCCGATCAGCGACGACATGGCGGCGGCGCCGCCCAGCGCCGCACCGTATTCGAGGACTTTCCGGCGGCTGACCGGAGACGGAGTTGAATAATGCTCTGCCATGATGTTTCTCCCGGGCGATAGCGTTGGTGTCGTTGCGTCGGCAGATCCGTCGGCGCCGGGCCTGCCGAAGAAGATCGGCGCACCTCATGCAACGGCCGGGCGGACGCGCCGCGCCCGGTTTGCCGTAAGCCGCACCGGGATCGCCTGCGCGATCGAATTTCCCTTCCGGACGCCCGTGCGCCGTCCCCGGTCCGGCGATCGGCGCACTGAAACGGGCCGCTGCCTCGGTCTGCCGACAGATTAGACGGTAATTCGCCGGAGCGTAAGGCAGAAGCGTAATCTTTTGCCTGCCTCGTTGCAATTTCGGCAACGGGCAGGGCGGCGGGGCGGCTTTCCTTGCCGCGGGACTTATTCTAGGTGAGGCACTCCGGATGAAGCCTTTCGGGTGAAGGCGCGGGCGGAAGCCGCCGGCCGGGCCGGCCAAATACGGGGAAGGGGCGTGACATGGCGCTCAGCGTGGCGATCCAGATGGATCCCATCCACACGATCGACATCGGGGCGGACAGCACCTTCGTGCTCGCCCTGGAGGCCCAGGCGCGCGGCCATCTGCTCTGGTACTATACGCCGGACCGTCTGCGCTTCCGCGACGGCGTGCTGAGCGCGCCGGTGCAGCGCTTGACCGTGCGGGCCGAGCGGGGCAACCATGCCGACCTCGGCGAAGCGCGGCTGGCCGACCTGTCGGAGATGGACGCGATCCTGCTGCGCCAGGATCCGCCCTTCGACCTGGCCTACATCACGACCACCCATTTCCTCGAGCAGCTCCACCCGGCGACGCTGGTGGTGAACGACCCGGCCGAGGTGCGCAACGCGCCGGAGAAAATCTACGTCAACCGCTATCCGGACCTGATGCCGCCGACCCTGATTACGAGCGATCCGGAGGCAATCCGGGCGTTCCGCGACGAGCATGGCGAGATCGTCGTCAAGCCGCTCTACGGCAACGGCGGCGCCGGTGTTTTCCATCTCCGGCCCGGCGACGACAATCTCGGCTCGCTGCTGGAAATGTATGCCGAGCAGTTCCGCGAGCCGATCGTCGCCCAGCGCTACCTGCCGGAAATCCGCCGGGGCGACAAACGCATCATCCTGGTCGACGGCGAATTTGCCGGCGCCGTCTCGCGCATGCCGAGCGAGGGCGAGGCGCGCGCCAACTTCCACGCCGGCGGCAAGCCGAAGGCGGCCGAGTTGACCGACCGGGAACGCGAAATCTGCGCCCGCATCGGCCCGGACCTCAAGGCGCGCGGACTGGTCTTCGTCGGGATCGACGTGATCGGCGACTGGTTGACCGAGATCAACGTGACCTCGCCGACCGGCATCCAGGAGACCAACCGCCTGTCCGGCACGAAGATCGAGGCCGGCATTTGGGACGCGATCGAGGCGCGGCTCGACCGCTGATCCGCCCCTGGCCCCTCGTCCGGCTCCTTCTCCGGCTCCGGGCCTACCCCCGAAGGGTGCGGATCAGGATTTCGACATCCTCGTTGATCGACGGGTCGATGGCGCGGAGTTCCTCGATCTTCCTGACCGCGTGCATGACCGTGGTGTGATCGCGGTTGCCGAACTTCCGGCCGATTTCCGGCAGCGAGCGGCTGGTCAGCATCTTGGCGAGATACATGGCGATCTGGCGCGGCCGCGCCACCGCCCGCGCCCGGCGCGCCGAGGACATGTCCGTCATCTTGATGTTGAAATGGGCGCAGACGCTGCGCTGGATTTCCTCGATCGTGATGTGGCGCTCGTTGGCGCGCAGCATGTCCTTCAGCACGTCCGCAGCCATTTCGATGGTCAGGTCGCGGCCGATCAGGCTGGCGTGGGCCGCCATCCGGTTCAATGCGCCCTCCAGTTCGCGCACGTTGGACTGGATCTTGTGCGCAACGAATTCGAGCACCTTGTCCGGGAAACGGCAGGGCATCCGGGCGGCCTTGGCCTGCAGGATGCTGAGCCGCAATTCGTAGGTCGTCGGATGGACGTCCGCAACCAGGCCCCAGTTGAAGCGGGAGACCAGCCGTTCCTCGATTCCGGACAGGTCGCTGGGCGACTTGTCGGCCGACACGACGACCTGACGCCGCTCGTCCATCAGCGCGTTGAAGGTGTGGAAGAACTCCTCCTGGGTTGCGCCCTTGTCGGACATGAACTGGACATCGTCGATCATCAGCACGTCGACCGAACGGAACTGCTCCTTGAAGGCCAGCGTGTCCTTGAAGCGCAGCGCCCGGATAAACCGGTACATGAATTTCTCGGCCGAGATGTAGGCGACGCGGCGCCAGGGTGCGCGTTCGCGGATCCGCCAGGCCATGGCGTGCATCAGGTGGGTCTTGCCCAGGCCGACGCCGCCGTGGATGAACAGCGGGTTGAAAGGAATGTCGTCCGCTTCGGCGACCCGCTGGGCTGCGGCGCAGGCCAGTTCGTTCGGCTTGCCGACGACGAAACTGTCGAAGGTATAGCGCGGCTCGAGCGGCAGGCTGGGCGTGCTGTCGGCGTCGGCGTCTGCCGCGCCGTCGGCCCGGGCCCGAGTCCGGTCGGGATCCTGCGCCCGGCCGCCGGTTCCGCTGCCGGCTTCTTCCGCGGGCGACGCACCGGTCCCCTGTGCACCGCTTCCGGGCCCGCCCGCGCGGGCAACCAGATCGACCGCCTCGATCGCCGGGAGTTCGGCCTTGAAATGCCGCAGAATCTGCTCGCGATAGTTCGACGATACCCAATCGCGCAGGAAGCGGGATTTGATCGACAGGACGGCCGTGCCGCCGCGAACGGTCTCGAGGGTCAGCGGGCCGATCCAGCTGCGGAAGGCCTCGGCGCCGAATTCGCTGCGCAGGCCCGCGCGGGCCCGCGCCCAGGCTTTCGAGACCGCCGGCGAAACTGCGGCGCCGGCCGGGGCCGCCCTGTCCTGCGCGCCTCCCGAAATTTCTCGGGCGGTTCCTCCGGCGGTTCCGACGGGTGCGACACCGGGGCTAGTCCCGCCCGTTTCTTTCTCCATTCGCTACGTCCTCGTTCCGTCCGGGCTGCCGGACGCAGCCGGCTCCGGTTTCAGCAGAGTTTGCCTGCGGCGGGCGATAGCCGGTCGCCGCATAGTCCCGTTCGCGGCCGCTTGCGCCCGCCGCCGGGGCGCGCGCGCCCCAATTCCATCCGCCGTCAGGTCTGCCGCCACGGCAGGCCGTCGGCCTTCCATCCGCCGAGCCTGCCCCGGTGGCCCGCCGCGTCGCAGTCCCCCTCGAAGCCCGTGGCGACGTTGTAACAGGGGCCGTAGCCAAGCGCCGTCATGGCGACTGCCGCATCGCGCGACCGCACGCCCGACCGGCACAGGAAATACAGCGCAGCGCAGCGCTCAACGCCCGACGCCGCCACCGCCTCGGCAAAGCCGGGGTTCGCTGCCATCGACGGAAACCGTTTCCACTCGACCGTCACCGGCGCCTTGCCGAGGGCGCCGAGATCGGGAAGGCCGACATAGGCCCACTCCGCCGTCGTCCGCACGTCGATCAGCCGGGCATCGGCATCCGATGCCAGGGCAGTCCATGCTGCTTCCGGCGAGACGTCGCCGGCATAACCGACTATTCGTGACATGCTGCAACGGAAGGAAGGTTCGGGGGAGAAAGGGTTGGGGCACCGGAAACGACAGTCTTGGCAGCGGACTAGTTACCGCCAATTCAGGTCCTTGGGGGCGGTTCCGGCCGGATGGCGCGGCATGTCAAATAAAAATAGATCATTACACCCCATCCCCCCTTTTTTATTTAATTTCAGATGACCGATACTTAGGCCCCGCTGAAATTTCAAGTAACTGTAATGCAACGGCGCGTGCGGCGCAACGGCAAAGATGCCGATTCGGACGGCGATTCCGTCCCGCCGGAGCGCCCCGGAATGTCCTTGCCGGGCGCCCGATTCGATAGGGGCAGATCGTTGACGAAGCCGCTGATTTCCTGTCGTTTGTCCGGCGCCGAAATCGTGTCGAGGCAGTTGGAACGGACCCGATTTTCGATGATCCGGGAGTTCGCGATGACCTGGGAAGAAGGATTGTCCGCGGGCGGCGGCGCGGTGCGGCTGCTGGCGATCGGGCGCGGCTATGTCGCCCGGCGGCTGGCCGGAACGCACTCACCCGGATCCGGACGGCCCGGCATGACCGTCCTGGGCGCGACCCATCGGCCGGACGGCGCGCCGCGGCAGCCGGGCGATATCCGCTTCGGCGATACCGCCGCGGTCGCTCCGCTGCTGGAGCGGGCAACGCATTTGCTGGTGTCGGCGCCGCCCGACGCCGACGGCGACCCGACCCTGCGCTGGCTGGGTGCGGACCGGCTGGCCAAGACGGCCGGCCTGCGCTGGATCGGCTATCTCTCGTCGACCGGCGTTTACGGCGACCATGGCGGCGCCTGGATCGACGAGACGGCGCCGCTGAAGCCTGCCGGGCAGACTGCGGAACGCCGGGCGCTGGCCGAAGCGGAATGGCTGGCTGCGCGCACGCCGGCCGGCCGGCGGCGCGGCCTGCCCGTGACCGTCTTTCGCCTCTCCGGCATATACGGGCCGGGGCGCAGCGCGTTCGATGCGCTGGCGGCCGGCGCGGCGCGGCGCATCGACAAGCCGGGCCATGTCTTCTGCCGCTGCCATGTCGACGACATCTGCGCGGTGCTGCGCCGCTCCATGGCGGGTGCGGGGACGGCCCCGGTCTACAATGTCGCCGACGATCTGCCCGCCCCGCAGCGCGCAGCGGTCGAGTATGCCGCCGGCCTGGCCGGCGCCGAGCCGCCGCCGCTCACCCCCTACGATCCGGGCGCCCTGCCGCCCGGGCTGCGGCGCTTCTACGAAGCCTGCCGGCGGATCCGCAACGACCGGATCAAACGGGATCTCGGCGTCCGGCTGCTCTATCCGACCTTCCGCGAAGGTCTGCGCGCCATCGCGCGCGAAGAGGGCCGGACCCCGCCCGGACTTGGCCCGGGTTAGACCGTCTTGCCGGCAAACCGGCACAGGTCGCTGACGATGCAGCTCGGGCAATCGGGCTTGCGCGCCTTGCAGACATAGCGGCCGTGCAGGATCAGCCAGTGGTGGGCGTGCTGTTTGAATTGCGCCGGCGTCGCCTTCTCCAGCTTCTGCTCGACGGCGAGCGGCGTCTTGCCGGGCGCGAGGCCGGTGCGGTTGCCGACCCGGAAGATATGGGTGTCGACCGCGATCGTCGGCCGGCCGAAGGCGACGTTCAGGACGACGTTAGCGGTCTTGCGGCCGACGCCGGGCAGGGCCTCCAGCGCCGCCCGGTCCTGCGGCACCCGGCTGCCGTGCTTCTCGATCAGGATGCGGCTGAGCGCGATGACGTTCTTCGCCTTGGCGTTGTAGAGGCCGATGGTGCGGATATGCCGTTTCAGGCCGGCCTCGCCGAGCGCCACCATAAGCTCCGGCGTCGTCACCCGTTCGAACAGGGCCCCGGTCGCCTTGTTGACGCCGGCGTCGGTCGCCTGGGCGGAGAGGACGACCGCGACCAGCAGGGTGTATTCGTTGACGTGGTTCAGCTCGCCCTTCGGCGCCGGCCGCTGCGCCGCGAGGCGGGCATACATCTCGGCGATATCGGCTTTCTTCATGGCCCTCATGGCGCAAACCTTACCACGAAACGGCGAATGGGTTACGGTCCGGCCATGAACGCGCCGCCGGTCTATCTCGACGCCGAACTCCGGCCCAACCGCAGCCTCGGCCCCCGCGGCTTCCGCTGGCTGATGGGCGGCCTGCTGGCGCTTTCCGTCGCCGCCGGCATCGTCTTCGTCTCGATCGGCGCCTGGCCGGTCTTCGGCTTCTTCGGGCTGGACATGCTGCTGATCTGGCTCGCCTTCCGCGCCAGCTACCGCAGCGGCGCCATGCTCGAATATCTCCGGCTCACCCGCGACGCGCTCGACGTGACGCGCATCCACCCCTCCGGCCGCGAGCAGCGCTGGTCGTTCCAGCCCCTGTGGGTGCGGGTGTCGCTGCCCCGGCCGGTCCGGCACGAAAGCCAGCTCTCGCTGTCCTCCCACGGCCGGCGGCTGGTCGTCGGGTCGTTCCTCAGCCCGCGGGAGCGCGGCGAGGTCGCCGACGCGCTGGAGGACGCCCTGCGCCGGATGCGCCGCGCGCCGGCCCGATTCGGCCCCCGGCCTCAGCGCAGGCCGAGCACGTCCGCCATGTCGTAGAGGCCGGGGTCCCGGCCCGCGGCCCAGCGCGCCGCCCGGACGGCGCCGCGGGCGAAAATGGCGCGGCTGCCGGCCTTGTGGGTCAGCTCCACCCGCTCGCCCTCCGCCGCGAACACCACCGTATGCTCGCCGGCGACGTCGCCGCCGCGCAGCACGGCGAAGCCGATATCGCCCGGCCGGCGCGGGCCCGCGATCCCGTCCCGGCCGCGGTCGGCCACGGCGTCCAGGTCCACGCCCCGGCCCCTGGCGGCGGCGCGGCCGAAGCCGAGCGCGGTGCCCGACGGCGCGTCCGCCTTGTATCTGTGGTGCATCTCGACGATCTCGATATCCCAGCCGCCGTCCAAGGCGCGCGCGACCCGCTCGGTGACCGCGAACAGCAGGTTGACGCCGAGGCTCATGTTCGGCGCGTAGACCACCGGGACCTTTCCGGCCGCGGCCTCCAGGGCGGCGGTGTGCTCCGGCTCCAGCCCGGTCGTGCCGACCGCCAGCGCCGCGCCGGCCGCCGCCGCCGCCGCCGCGTGCCCGGCCGCCGCCGCCGGCGCGGTGAAATCGACCAGCACGTCGCTCGCCGCCGCCGCCGCGCCGGGGTCGTCGCCCACCGTCACGCCCAGCGGGCCGAGCCCGGCGACCGTCCCGGCGTCCCGGCCGACCGCCTCGTCGCCCGGCAGTTCCGTCGCCGCCGCGACCGCGCAGCCTTCGGCGGCGGCGATCTCCCGCACCAGCATCTGCCCCATCCGGCCCCGGCAGCCGAGGACGGCAATCCGGCAATCGCCCACGATCCCGGCTCCCTTGCCCGAAGTTCCGCTACCCGCCCTGCCTACGGCAGCCCGCCCCGCCGCGCAAGCCGGTCCCCCTGCCCCAGGGGGGATTCGAGCGCCGCCGCCGTTTGCGGAGAAGTCCGATCGGATTGCGGGTGCGTTCGATATTGATTATCCTGCCTGCGTCCACGATCGGGGGATCGCGCCGTGCGGCACACGACTACGATGACGGTCCGTCTCAGCGGCGCGCTCAGCGACTTCGTCGCGGCCAATGTCGGCGGCGACGGATCGTACGAGAATGTCAGCGAATATATCCGGGACCTGATACGGCGCGACAAGGAACGGGCCGAGCGCGAAGCCTTCGACCGCCTCAAGGCCGAACTCGGCCGCGCCTTTGCCGCGCCGGACGACACCTATCGCGCGCTGTCGGCTGCCGGCGTTATCGCGGCAAACCGGGCGTCGCCCGGCGCATGACGCCGGTGCGCGTCCAGGACGCCGCCGCCGTCCGCATCGACGAAATCTACCGTTACACCCGCGACCGCTGGGGCGAGGCCCAGGCGGACGCCTACATTGCCGGGCTGTTCGAAGCGTTCGAGGGCGTCGCGGCCGGCAGGGTGGCGTCGCGGCCGGTTCCGGCGGAGTTCGGCGTGGAAGGCTATGTCTTCCGGTACAAACGGCATTTCGTCTACTGGAAGACGCTGGGCGACGGGGCGATCGGCATCGTCACCGTTTTGCACGAACGCATGCACCGGATCGACCGGTTTCTGGAGGACCGCGAGCCGTAAACCCCGCTTTCGCCGCCGCCCCTCCCTCAGCCCAGGGGGTAGCTCTGCAAGGCCCGGTACGTCGCGCCGTGGCGGGTCAGTCGGCTTTCGTAGAGGACGAAGTCGCGGACCTCGAAGGGCGGGGCGCGGAAATCGCCGTGCTCGGCCAGGAAGTTCGCCAGATGGTGCCCCGTCTCGCCGCCCGCCGCGCCCCCGATGCGCGCCAGGGTGACATGGGGCCGGAATTTGCGCCCCTCCGCCGGCAGGCCGGCGCGCACGACCGCCGATTCGACGCCGGCCCGCAGCCGCGCCAGCGCGTCGCTCGCCTCGACCGCCGCCCAGACCGAGCGCGCCTTGCGCAGCGCGCCGAAATGGCCGACCCCGGCGAGCGAGAGCGCGAAGGGCGGCGCCCGCACGGCGGCGAGCGCGCTGTCGATGTCCGCGGCCCGGTCCCCGGCGACCTCGCCGATGAAGCGCAGGGTGACGTGATAGTTGCCGGAATCGATCCAGCGCGCGCCGGGGATGCCGCGCTCCAGCATCGAAAGCGTCTCGCGCAGGTCTTCGGGCAGGCCGAGGCCGACGAACAGGCGCAGCATGGAACCGGGACCGGTTTGGGCGGATCGGGTATCGGCGGACCGGGCGGGGCGTTCCGCACGCCGCGAGGATACGCCGGAACGGCGCGCGGGGAAAGCGCCGCGGGGCAAGCGCCGCAGGAAACGCGCCCTGATTTTGAACGATCGTTCAATACAAAACCTCCGGATCCTCGAAACCGCCCGTTCCGAAAATAGACAGACCGGTCTTTCTTTTGCGTTTTTTTGCGTTTTTTTTTTGCGCCCGCCGGCCCCAACCCCTTGGAATCGCTGGAAAGACACTTTCCGGAACCGCGCAAGACCGACACCCATAGGAAATTTTCCATCCTCCCCCCGGCCGCCCCCGCGCCCGCCGACGAGTGTTCATATAATGTTCCACCCCACCCCGTCAACCCCCCCGCCCCGCGCTTTTTCCCGCCCCGCGCTTTTTCCCTCTCACGTCATTTCGACCCCTCCCCGTCATTTCGACCGACGCCCCGGCCCGCCGGGCCGGGGCGGAGCGGAGAAACCCGGAGGGCGCTCTACCGACGCCGCAGGCTCTTGCGTCTGCCCGGCGCCCGTCGCCAGCCGGGTTTCTCCACTCGCTTCGCTTCGGTCGAAATGACGGGGTGGGGGAGGCCGGGGGCCGGGGCTGCCGCGCTTTTCCCCTTGCCGTCATTTCGACCGGAGCGCCGTTAGGCGCGGAGTGGAGAAACCCGGAGGGCGCTCTACCGACGCCGCAGGCTCCGGCGTGCGCCCGGCGCCCGTCGCCGGCCGGGTTTCTCCACTCGCTTCGCTTCGGTCGAAATGACGGGTGGGGGGTTGCGCTTCGCCCGAAATGCTAGGGGAGGGGAGCGCACCCCTTGCCGTCATTTCGACCGACGCGCCGGCCCGCCGGGCCGGGGCGGAGCGGAGAAACCCGGAGGGCGCTCTACCGACGCCACAGGCTCCGGCGTGCGCCCGGCGCCCGTCCCTGGCCGGGTTTCTCCGCTCGCTCCGCTTCGGTCGAAATGACGGGTGGGGGAGGCGCTTCGGTCGAAATGACGCGGGAGGGGAAGCGCACCCCTTGCCGTCATTTCGACCGGCGCCCCGGCCCTTGGGCCGGGGCGGAGCGGAGAAACCCGGAGGGCGCTCTACCGACGCCGCAGGCTCCGGCGTGCGCCCGGCGCCCGTCCCCGGCCGGGTTTCTCCACTCGCTTCGCTTCGGTCGAAATGACGGGTGGGGGTTGCGCTTCGGTCGAAATGACGGGTGGGGGTTGCGGGACGGGGGCCGGGGAGGCCGGGCTTTTCCCCTTGCCGTCATTTCGACCGGAGCGCCGGCAGGCGCGGAGCGGAGAAACCCGGAGGGCGCTCTACCGACGCCGCAGGCTCTTGCGTGCGCCCGGCGCCCGTCCCTGGCCGGGTTTCTCCACTCCCTTCGACTTCGCTCAGGGCAGGCTACTTCGCTTCGGTCGAAATGACGGGTGGGGGGTGGCGGTTGCGGGGCGGGGGTTACGGGACGTCGGCGGGGTCTGCCGGCCAGCCGCCCCATGCCGCCAGCCGCCGGTCCAGGCGTTCGTCGAGCCGGTCGTCGGGGCGGCCCTCCAGGCTGTCGGCTATGCTGTCGGCGATGCGGGCGGCGGCGTTGCGGACGGGGTTGCGGGCCAGGTGGGCGTAGCGCGCCGTGGTCTGGACCTGGGTGTGGCCGAGCAGCTTGCCGATCATCGTGAGGCTCTCGCCCAGCGCCAGGGCGCGCGAGGCGAAGCTGTGCCGCAAATCGTGAATCCGCACGTCGTCCAGCCCGGCGCGGGCGCGGATAATCCGCCACGGGCGTTGCAGATCGGTGCGGTGGGCGCCGGGAAACCGGCCGGGAAACACCCACGGGTTGCCCGCCGCCCGCGGCAGCGACGCCAGCACCGCCCGCGCCTCCGGCGACAGCGGCACGGCCCGCCCGCCGGTCTTGGCGTCGGGCAGCGCGATCTCGTCCGCCGTAACGTGGGCCCAGCGCAGGTCGCGGATTTCCGACATCCGGCAGCCGGTCAGCAGCAGCAGCCGGAACGCCGCGACCGCCTGCGGCATCTCCGCCTCCGCCGCGCGCAGCACCGCGCCGAGCCGCGCCATCTCCTCCGGCGACAGGAACCGCTCCCGCTTGCGCTCCTTGTATTGCTTGACGTGCCGGCAGGGGTTGGAGCCGTCGGGCCGCCAGCCCCAGACCTCGGCGAGGGTGAACATCTTGGAGAGCACGCCCAGGGTCCGGTTCGCCTGGTAGGGCGTGGCGCGCATGGCGTGGTGCAGCGCCGCAACGTCCCGGCGCCGGACCTCCCCGGCCGCCAGGCCGCCGAGCGCGGGCGCGACGAATTTCTCCACCATCCGGCGGTATCCCGCCCGGGTGCCCGGCTTGCAATGCGCCGGAACGTACTCCTCCAGGAACCGGCGCCCGAGGTCCGCCACCGACGGCGGCGCCGCCCCCGGCGCGCAACCCGGCGCGCAACCCGGCGCGTAACCCGGCGCCTCCGGCCGCCATTCGCCCGTCACGCCCGTCCGCCATTCGCCGCCCGGCCCGTCCGTCCCGCCTTCGCGCGGATCGACGCCCCGCTTCGCCAGCGCCGCGAGCCGCTGCGCCAGCGCCCGCGCGCCGGCCGCGTCCATGCACCCGCTTCCGGCGTCCCCGCCGCGCGCATCCCCGCCGGCTGCATCCCCGCCGGCCCCGGCGCCCGCATCCCCGCCGGCCCGGCCGAGGGTGAACCAGCGCAGCCGGCCGCGCACCCGGGTCTGGAACACCCAGGTCTTCCGGCCCGACGCGCGGACCCGGACGCCGAATCCGGTCAACTCGCCGTCCCAATAGACGGCGTCGCGGCCGTTTGCCGGCAGCGCGCGGGCCGCGCGGTCGGTCAGTCTGGAAGCCTGCTTCGCCATGCCGTGCGCGCCTTTCCGCCAGCGGCGGACCCTATCCGCCCGGCAAACGGCCGGCAAACGGAATCGCCCGCCTCCGGGCCGAACGCCGCCCGGCCCGGCCGCGCCGGCTGCGCCGGAATGCCGGTAATTCAACAGGTTGCCGGAATCCCGCCCCGCGGTTCCCGATGTCGTGAGGTCACGCTCCTCAAGAACCAGATGAAGCAGGCCATGACGGCGAAGCCGGCGGACAAGAATATCCAGTCCGGCAACAGCCGCGTGAAGGTCAGCATCTACGGCCAGGTCAACCGGGCGATCCGCTTCGCCAACACGGGCGACGAGACCGAGATCACGAGCGTCGATAACGACGGCTCGTCCTCGCGCATCGGCGTCCGGGCGGTCGGCAAGGCAAACCCGAACCTGACCATCGGCGCCCTGCACGAACTGGAGTGGCAGGAGAACAGGCGGTCCGGCACCAGCGAGACGGACGAGGGCACGAACGCAACGGGCAACAGCCGCATCCGGGCCCGCCATGTCGACCTGTGGCTCGACCACAAGGACATCGGCCAGCTCTGGATGGGCCACGGCTCGATCGCCGGCGACGCCGCCGGCCTGTTCGAGATGACCGGCGTTTCCTTCGTCTACGGCTTCGGCGGCGCCAACGGCACCGACGGCGTCAAGGCGGACGCCAGCGTCAAGGTGGCCAAACAAAACGGCGGCGACGACGACGAAATGACGACGATGGACGTGCGCGGCAAGGCGCGCGGCTTCCGGCCGTTCAACTTCTACGGCGCGCGGGAAAACCGCATCATGTACGTCACGCCGAGCCTGATGGGCGCCCGCTTCCGCGCGTCCTACGGCGAGAACAAGAGCTGGTCGGTCGGCCTGCGCTACGCCGGCGCGCCCGCGGGCGTGAAGGACTTCAAGATCCTGTTCGCCGCCGGCTACCGCCAGAACCCGGACGGCCACGCCGCCACCAAGGCGATCGTGGATCTCAGCGCTCCGGACGCCAATCCCAATGACACCAGCATCACGACCCTCGTTGCCGCCAAAGCCATGAAGGACAAGTCGGCCTGGGCGGTCTCCGGCGGCGTCAAACACTCGTCGGGCTTCAACGTCAGCGCGTCCTACGATACGGACGGCGAGGAGAGCAATACGGGCCTCCAGCACAGCCAGTGGGGCGTCTCCCTCGGCTGGTCCGGCAAGGTCAACGACGCCGGCGGCACCTCGATCGGCCTCGGCTACAACAGCTCCAAGGACGGGCTGGACGCCAGCGCCAAGCAGTATTGGGCCGCCATCGTGCAGAAGATCGACGCCGCCGCGGCCGACGTCTATGCCGGCGTGTCCTACGACAGCGGCTCGGTCACGCATACGGTGACGGAAGCCGAGGCGTTGACGGGGGACCGGTCTGACAACCAGAACAACTTGGAAGACCTGAAAGAAGCGGCGAGCCCGTGCTACTCGGCCGGTTCCACCGCTGGCACATACGTCAAGGCCAAGCAAGGCTCGACCTGCGAAGTCGACCGCAAGGGCGTGCTCAACTTCGTCATCGGCGTCCGCCTGAAATTCTAGGCGGATAGCGGCGGACGGGAGCGGCCCGGTGCACCGCGTCTCCTCCTCCCGGCTTGGCCGTTCCCTTCCGGGGGCGGGCGGGCGGCGCCGGACTCCGGTCCGGGGCCTGCCGCCCGCCCCCTTTGCCGCCGTCCCTGCCGTCCTCTTGGCCGCCGGGCTGGCCCTGGCGGCTTCGGCCTGCACGGTTCCGGAACCGGGTCCGGGACAGGCCCCCGCCGCGAAACAGCCCTCCTCGTCCGCGGCGGGGGCCGGGCCGGAGGCCGAAAAGGCCGAGGGCGAAAAGGTCGGGGCCAAGCCCCAGTCCTGGTGGCGGCGGATAACGCGGTCCCCGAACGCCGGGGAAGACCCCTGGGTCTACGGCGACGTGCGGCCCGGCAAGGGCCTCGCAAGCGGCGGCGAACACGGCTTCGTCCTCCTGCACAAGCGCGAAGCCCCCCAGTCCGACCCCACCAAACCCACCAAAACCCGCCGCTGACCTGCCCCCCCGGAGACGGGGGCGGGCGGCGCGCCGGCCGGATTTCTCCACTCCGCGCCTAACGGCGCTCCGGTCGAAATGACGGGTTGGTGTTGCGCTTCGCCCGAATCGGCGGGCCGCAACCGGCGCTCCCCCACCCGTCATTTCGACCGGAGGCCCGGCCCACCGGGCCGGGGCGGAGCGGAGAAACCCGGAGGGCGCCCCGTCGACGCCACAGGCTCCAGCGCTTGGCCGGCCCCCGTCCCCGGCCGGATTTCTCCACTCGCTCCGCTTCGGTCGAAATGACGTGGGAGGGAGGTCACGGGACGGGGGCCGGGGCTGCCGGGCTTTTCCTTTCTCCCGCCGTTCCGGCCGGGCTTTCCCTTTCCGTCATTTCGACCGGAGCGCCGTAAGGCGCGGAGTGGAGAAACCCGAAGGGCGCTCCATCGACGCCACAAGCTCCGGCCTCCGCCCGGCGCCCGTCCCCGGCCGGATTTCTCCGCTCGCTTCGCTCCGGTCGAAATGACGGGAAGGGGGTGCGTTCGGTCGAAATGACGGGAGGGTGTTGCGCCGCCCGGCCGGAAGGACGGCGACGGGGTTTGCGCTTCGGCCGGAGCGGCGGACGGGCGCGTGGACAGGCGCGCGGCGGCGGTGCTAGGGTCGCGGCATGGACGCCGATTTCACCGCCATTGCAACGCTGTTCGCCGCCCTGGCCATGCTGCAGGTCGGCCTTTTCGCCTGGCTGCGCGCCGACATGCGCCGCATGGAAGAACGGCTGCGCGCCGAACTGGCGGCGCTGGAGCGCCGGACGGAGGAGCGGTTCGAACGCCAGGACGCGCATATGGATGCGCGCTTCGAGCAGGTCGATGCGCGGTTCGAGCGCCTGGAGGGGCATATGGATGCGCGCTTCGAGCAGGTCGATGCGCGGTTCGAGCGCCTGGAGGGGCATGTGGATGCGCGGTTCGAGCGCGTGGATGCGCGGTTCGAGCGGCTGGAAGCGCGCATGGCGGCGATGGAGCACGGCCAGGCGCGGCTCGAAGGTCTGCTCGAAGGGCTGCGCGAGGCGATCGCCGGCCGCGCCCGCCAGGCCGCCGAATAGGGCGCGCCCGCTTCCCCCTCAGGAGAGGATTCCTCCGCGAAACGGCAAGGCCGGGACTTGCGCCCGGTCCGGTCCTTGAGCCCATCCCGTCATTTCGGCCCCACCCGTCATTCCGCTCTCTCACCCGTCATTTCGACCGGAGCGCCGTCAGGCGCGGAGTGGAGAAATCTGGCGAGTACTCCATCGACGCCCGAGGTTCCGGCGCCTGGCCGGCCTCCGTCCCCGGCCGGATTTCTCCGCTCGCTCCGCTCGGTCGAAATGACGGAAGGGGGTACGCTTCGGCCGGAATGACGGAAGGGGGTGCGCTTCGGTCGAAATGACGGAAGGGGGTACGCTTCGGTCGAAATGACGGGTGGGTATTGCGCGTCGCCCGAATCGGCCGCGCGCGGGCGGCCCCCTCCCCCGGAGGGAAGGAGGTGCGCTCCGGCCGGAATGACGGGCGGGGCAAGCGGCGCGCCCGGCGCGGCCTCTCCCTTTTGCAGAGGAATCCCCCAAAGGGAGGCGGGACAGGCTCGGTTATCCGGCCGCTTCCCCCGCCGGTCCGTTCGGATTTCGCCTGCCGCCGCTTCGCGCTATATACCGCACACGAACCCGCCGCCCCGAAAGGTCCGGCCCGGCCGGCCGGGCGGCTCCGGCGGCGCAGGAATTTTTCGGCAGGGGTGACGATGACAGCGATTCGACAGGCGGCCAACGCCGCGTTGGCAGAAAAGATCCGCAGGCGGGAATGGGTATCGCTGCCGGGCGTGTTCGAGATGATTTCGGCGCGCGTCGCCGACGCGATGGGCTTCGACGCGCTCTACATGACCGGCTACGGCGCCGTCGCCAGCCATCTCGGCATTCCCGACGCCGGGCTGGCGACCTACACCGACATGGTCGGCCGGGTCGGCCAGTTCGTCAGCGTGGCCGGAACGCCGCTGGTCGCCGACGGCGACACCGGCTATGGCGGCCTGCTCAACGTCGAGCGCACGGTGCGCGGCTACGAGGCGGCCGGCGCCGCGGCGATCCAGCTCGAGGACCAGGAGTTCCCCAAGAAATGCGGCCACACGCCGGGCCGCCGGGTCATCCCGCTCGAGGATGCGGTCGCCAAGCTCAGGGTCGCCGCGGCCTCGCGGGAGTCGAAGGATTTCCTGATCGTCGCCCGCACCGACGCCCGCGGCCTGTACGGGCTGGACGAGGCCCTGCGCCGGGGCGAGGCCTTCGCCGAGGCGGGCGCCGACATCCTGTTCATCGAATCGCCGGAATCGGAAGCGGAAATGCGCCGGATCGGCGAGGCGTTCCGGGGCAAGCCCCTGCTCGTGAACGTGGTGGAGGGCGGCAGCACGCCGGTCCTGCCGGCCGCCGACTACCGGGCGATCGGCTATTCGCTGGCGATCTATCCGGCGGCCGGCTTCCTCGCGGCCGGCGAGGCGCTGCGCCGGGTCTACGCGCAGATTAGCGAGACCGGGTCGAGCATCGGCGCAAGCGCGCCGCTCTACGACTTCCAGGAATTCAGCCGGCTGATGGGCTTCGAGGACGTCTGGGAATTCGAGAAGAAATGGGCCGAGGCGGTGTGAGGTTCGGCGTACAAAGCCGCGCATCGGCGCCCTGCCGAGCGCCGGGCCTATTCCGCGGCCTCCGCGCGGACGCCCATGAGCCGGGCGAGCGCCGCCAGGGTCTCCTCGCAGGTCAGCAGGTCGGCGTATTTCTGGCCCATGTCGAACAGGTTGGCCTCGTGCGGGCCGATCGCCCGGTCGCCGACGCAGTCGGTCACGACGATGTTGCGGTAGTTGTAGCTCAGCGCATCGATCACCGAGGCGCGGACGCAGCCGGAGGTCGTGCAGCCGGTCTGGACGATCGTGTCGACGCCGCGCATGGTGAGCCAGGAATGCAGGTTGGTGCCGAAGAAGGCCGAGGGCTGCTGCTTGCGCGCGATTAACTCGCCGTCGCGCGGCTTCAGCGCATCGACGACGTGGCTTTCGGGATTGTCCTCGGTGAGCGTCGCCAGGCTCGGCGCCTTGAGGCAGAACACGCCGGCGTCCGCGCCGTCGTCGGCATAGATCACCCGGGTGAACACGACGGGCAGGCCGTAGCTGCGGCAGGCGTCGAGCAGAACCGCCGTGTTGGCGATCGCCTCCTGGATGTTGCCGCCGCCGAAGCGCGCCGGATCGGTGAAGCCGTTGACGAAATCGACGATCAGCAGGGCCGGCGACCGGCCCCACCCGCTGCTGTTGCCGAAATTCTGGGTCTTGTAGATATCGACGTCGCTCATCGGACCGGTCCTTCCCCTCATTTTGCGGCAAGCGCTTTCGCCCGCCGTTCATACATACAGCTTCGGCGGCCGCCCGTCAGCCTTGCCGCGTCCGGCGCGCCCGCCTCAACTCACCGGCCGCTGCCGCGCCAGGGCGTCGTCGCGGATTTCGCCGATCGAGCGGGTCGTCGTGCCGGCGTCCGGGCTGACCCGGAGGTCGATCAGCGCGGACCGGCCGGCCGCGATGCACCGCTCGAAGGCCGGCGCGAAATCGTCGGTCGTGCGCACGGTCTCGCCGTGCAGGCCGTAGGCCTCGGCGAGCGCGATGAAATCGGGATTGCGCAGGGCGGTCGCGGAGACCCGGGTCGGATAGTCCCGCTCCTGGTGGATGCGGATGCTGCCGAGCATGCCGTTGTTGACGACGATGTTGACGACCTTCGCGCCGTATTGCATCGCCGTCGCCAGCTCCTGGCCGTGCATCAGGAAACAGCCGTCGCCGGTCCAGTTGACGACCGTCCGCTCCGGTTCGGCGAGGGCGATTGCGATGGCCGCCGGCGTGCCGTAGCCCATCGAGCCGGAGGTCGCGCCGATCTGCGTCCGGTAGCCCTTGAACGTGAAGCTCCTGTGCAGCCAGGTGTTGTAGTTGCCGGCGCCGTTGCACAGGATGGCGTCCTCCGGCAGCCGGTCGCTCAGCCAGGCGACGATGTCGCCGATCTGGACGTCGCCGGGCACCGGATGCGGCCTGAGGAAAGCGAGATGATCGTCGCGGGCGGCCCGGCGCCATGCGCTCCAAGGCGCCGATTCCGGCGCGTCCAGCGCGGCGGCCGCCGCCGCGAAATGCTTCATTCCGGCATTGATGCCGAGGTCCGGCCGATAGACCCGGCCGAGTTCCCCGGCGCCGGGATGGATATGGATGAGCGTCTGTTCCGGCACCGGCGGGCGCACGATGGTGTAGCCGCCGGTCGTCACCTCGCCGAGCCGCGCGCCGGCGACGAGCAGCAGGTCCGCCGCCGCGATCCGAGCGTTGAGCGCCGGGTCGGCGCCGACTCCGGCATGGCCGGCATATTCGTCCAGCCGGTTGTCGAAATAGGCCTGGCAGCGGAACGAGACCGCAACCGGCAGGTCGAACGCCCTGGCGAAGGCCTCGAAGCCGGCCACGGCCTGCCGGTCCCATCCGCCACCGCCGAGCAGCGCCATCGGCCGTTCGGCCTTGAGCAGCAGGCCGCGCAGCCGTTCCATATCGGCCGGGGGCGGCGCCGGCTGCATCTCCCGGTACCGGCGCGCGTCGCCGACCCCGGCGCGCTGCACCAGCATGTCCTCGGGCAGGGCGAGGACGACCGGGCCGGGCCGGCCGTTGACCGCGGTGTGAAAGGCGCGGGAGACCAGCTCCGGGATGCGCTCCGGATCCTCGATCTGGCCGACCCATTTCGCCAACTGGCCGTACATGCGCCGGTAGTCGATTTCCTGGAAGGCCTCCCGGTCCGCCGTGGCGCGGGCGACCTGGCCGACGAACAGGATCATCGGCGTCGAATCCTGGAAGCCGATATGCATCCCGGCGCTGGCGTTGGTCGCGCCCGGTCCGCGGGTGACGAAGCAGACGCCGGGGGCGCCGGTCAGCTTGCCGTGGGCCTCCGCCATGATCGCCGCCCCGCCCTCCTGGCGCGCCGTCACGACATGGATTTCCGGCGCGTCGACGAACGCGTCGAGCACGGCGAGGTAGCTTTCGCCGGGCACGCAAAATACGCGCTCGACGCCGTGGATGCGCAGCTGGTCGACCAGGATTTGCCCGCCGGTCCTGAGATTGTCGGCGGTGAGATTCTCGGTGGGGGCGGTTACTGTACCGGTCATGATCTCTCCGCGGTCGGTTGACGCCTTCCGTTACCACCCTTCGCGGGCGCGGCGGAAGCGTCAGGGCGTCCCGCCGCCGGTCTTGCGGACCGCCGTGCAGCCGGTTAGGTCACGGCGGACGAAGCCTCGACCCCGGAGCGAACGATGAACCTTCTCGGCATCGCCGGCAGCCTGCGCGCCGGTTCCTTCAACCGCAGCCTGATCCGGGCCGCCGCCGCCGCCGCGCCTGCGGGCGCGACCGTCACCCCGTTCGACCGCTTGGGCGACATCCCGCCCTACAACGACGACGAGAAACAGAAAGCGATCCCGGCGGTGGTGACCGCCCTGGCCGGGGATATCCGGGCGGCCGACGGCCTGCTGATCTCGACTCCCGAATACAATTACGGCGTCTCGGGGGTGCTGAAGAACGCCATCGACTGGATTTCCCGCGTGCCGGACCAACCGTTCAAAAACAAGCCGATCGGCGTCATGGGCGCGGCGATGGGGGGTCTGGGCACCGCCCGGGCGCAGTACGACCTGCGCCGCTCCTTCATCTTTCTCGAAGGCCTGGCGATGAACCGGCCGGAAATCTTCGTCGGCGCCGCGCACACGAAGTTCGACGGGAACGGCGCGCTGACCGACGCGGCGACCCGGGAAATCCTGACGGATTACATGAAGGCCCTGACGGCCTGGATCGAGCGGGTGGGATAGCCCCGGCAAGGATGGCCGTCCCCGCATTTGCCCCCAGCTGCCTCAGCTATTGCCCGAGCATTTTCCCGTGCATTTGCCCGCACGCGCATTCGCGGGTTATACCGGCTGCGGTTCGTTTCTTGCCGGCGCCGGGGCCGGGGCGGAGGATTTCCGATGACGATAGAGCTCGAATGGCTGGATTATGACGTGATCGTGGTCGGCTCCGGCGGCTCCGGCGGCCAGGCGGCCCGGGCGGCCGCGGATGCCGGCGCGCGCGTGCTGTCGGTTTCCAAGGACCCGGTCGGCGCGTCCGACACCAAGATTTCGGAGGGCATCGCGACGGTGCGCGGATCGGGCGCTGCGGACGATTCGGAAGAGGTGCTCTCGGAAAATCTGAAAATGGCCGGCGGCGATCTGCCCGTGCGGGCGATTACCGACGCGTTCGCCAGGGACAGCGCGTCCGCTTACGACCGCTACCGCACCCAGGGCCTGCGCCCGCCGATCAAGGAAGACCGGTCCGGCCCGCAGCCCCTGCCCCTGCCCTTCGGCGGGCACACGCGCCGGCGCTCGGTCGGGCACAAGAACAGCGGCATCGCGTTCGGCCACGCCAACTGGAACGCGATCGTCCAGGGCAACCGCGTCGACTATATCGAGGATGCGTGGTTCCTCGATCTGGTCACCGAAGAGGCGTCCAACGGGTCGGGACCGAAGAAAAGGATTGTCGGCGGCCTGGTCTACGACGCGGCGCGCGGCGTGCTGATCGCGGTGCGCGCGCCCTCGGCGGTGATTGCCGCCGGCGGCCTCTCCAGCCTCTATTTCCCGAACACCGACACCATGCGCGGCAATACGGGCGACGGGTACGCCATTGCGCTGCGCGCCGGCGCCGATCTGGTGGATATGGAGCAGGTCCAGTTCCTGCCCTTCTGCCTCGCCTCGCCGCCGGCCTATGAGGGCCTGTGCGCCGGCGAGCCGGTCATGGCCAGCTATCTCGGGGTTCTGCGCGACAAGAACGGCAAGATCATTCTGGACGGCGTCTTCATGCGGACCCGCGCCGAATGCGCGGCGGCGATCCTGCGCGCGGTCGAAGACGGCCGCGGCAGCCCCAACGGCGGCGCCTATCTGGACATGACCGCCAACAAGGAACTGCCGCTCTCCGGACCCTATTTCCAGCGCTTCGGGGAAACCTGCCTGCCGAGTTCCTACAACAACGCCCGCCAGGCGCTGGGCAAGAAGGCGGCGAAATTCGAGGAGCCGTGGGAAGTGCGGCCGGGCGCCCACTATCACATGGGCGGCATCCGGGCCGACGCAAACGGCGCCTCGGCCGGCGGCGCGGGCGACGGCGACGCGGAACACGGCATCGCCGGCCTCTTTACCGCCGGCGGGGCCATGGGCGGCGTCTTCGGCGCCAACCGCCTCGGTTCGACATCCCTGACTGAAGGCGCAGTCTTCGGCGGGCGTTCCGGCGCGGCGGCGGCAAGCCATGCCCGTCAGGCAAAGGGCCGGATCGGGGATAACGCATTCCAGCCCCCGATCGACCGGGTCAACCGGCGGTTCGGCCAGAAAGGCACCGTGGCGGCGGCAACCCTCAAGCTCGAGCTGCAGAAGGAGGCCTGGAAGAATATCGGGCCGGTGCGGACGGCGGAAAAGCTCGACCGGATGGACGAGGCGGTCGCCGAGTGCACGGCCAGGCTCGATGCGGTGGCGATCCCGGCCTACGGCATGTGGAACCAGGCGTTTATCGAGTTCCAGGAGTTGCGCAACCTGCTGGATTGCGCCAGGGCCGTCGCCGCCGCGGCGCGGGAGCGCGACGGCAGCCTGGGCGGCCATGTCCGCTTCGACAGGAAGACGATCTCCGCCTTCTCGAAGCCCTACTCGACGGTGGTCCGTCTCAACGGCGACGGCTGGCAGGTCGCCCGCCTCGAACGGCAACGCACGCCGATGAAACGCCTGATCTCCTACAAGGTCGAGGAGGCCAGGCGGAAAATCCAGTTGAGATGGCTGCGCATGTTGCCCAGGGGCGTGAAGGACAGGAAGCTGCTGGCGCGCTACCGGGCGATCATGGGCAAGGGCGCGGTGGAAGAGATCTGCGCGCCTGCGGTGCCGATCGGCAGCGCCGAGGCTGCGACAGGCGAAAGCACGCGCGCTTGAGGGACGGATCATGAAAGTGGAAATCGTCACCGTCCGGGACGGCGAGGAGGCCGTCGTCGAGTTCGACTATGCCCGCCGCTCGGAGGACGAGCGGCCGATGGTGCTCGACGTCCTGCTCCAGGCCCAGGCGACGACCATGCCGGACCTGGCCTTCCGCTACGGCTGCCGGGCGCGCAATTGCGGGGTCTGCACCATCGACGTCAACGGCCGGCCGATCATCGCCTGCCGCGCCCGGGCGCGGGAGGGCGACCGGCTGAGCCCGATGGCGACCCTGCCGGCGGTCGCCGACCTGGTGGTGCGGCGCGACGGCATCGCCCGGCAGATGCGCGGGCGTCTGCAGACCGCCCAGGGCAACGACCTGAACGTCGAGGCGCCGGCGGACTATCACGAACTCACGTCGTGCATCGAATGCTATGCCTGCTTGAACAAGTGCCCGATGCACATGCGCAATTTCGACGGCGGCCTGCCCGGCGATATGGACCCGGCCGGCCGGCCGGACCCAGCGCAGGGCTATCGCTGGGGCAATCCCTTCTCGCTGCTGAAATTGCAGATGATCCGCATCGATCCGCTGACCGCCGCATCCGGCCGCGAGGCGGCGCTGGACAACGCCATCGATCTCGGCCTCGACGAATGCGTCGGCTGCCCGGGCTGCAAGTGCGGCGTCGGCATCGACTTGAAGGGCCTGGTGGTCGGGGAACTGGTCGAGGCCGCCGGCGACCGGCTGCCCTCCGCTGCCGAAAAGGCGCGGCGGCGCGCATCCCAGGCCCGTCCTGTCCGGTAACCGCCCGACACCCCGGGTCGATGCCGTGCACGCGATTTCGAGGCCATCCCGCTGAACGGCGGCGCCGGATTCATCGGCCTGCCGGCCGCAGGCAAAGGATAACGCCGGACTCATGGCCGCCCAGAACAACCCGGTCCGCGGCATCGCGATCATGTGCGTGTCGATGTTCTTCTTCGTCGCGGTCGACACGCTGGCCCGGGAACTGACGCAGCGCCTGCCGGTCAGCCAGATTCTGTGGGTGCGTTTCCTGATTTTCGCCGCGATCGTGGTTGCAATCGTCGGCCCGCGCACGGTCCGCAGCAAGCTGAAGAGCCGGAATCCCTGGCTGCAGCTCGGCCGCAGCATGGTGCTGGTGGCGGAAATCGCCGTCTTCGTGCTGAGCTTCCGCTATCTGCCCGTCGCCGACGTTCACGCCGTCGCCGCCGCCGTCCCGCTGATCGTCACGGCGCTCGCGGTTCCCATGCTGGGCGAACGGGTCGGCTGGCGGCGCTGGATCGCGGTCGGAATCGGGTTCTTCGCGGTTCTCGCAATCGTCCGTCCCGGTTTCCTCGACCTCGACTGGTATCACCTGCTGCCCGTCGCCGGGGCGACAATCTGGGCGTTCTACCAGGTGCTGATCCGCCTGACCGCGCACTATGACGGGCAGGATACGACGCTGTTGTGGACCGTACTGGCCGGCGCTGCGTTCACCACCCTCTTCGGCTGGATCGACTGGGTCTGGCCGGACCCGCAGACCTGGCTGCTGCTGATCGGGGCCGGTTTCCTGGGCGCCACCGCGCACTACACGCTAATCCTGGCGCTGAACGCGGCGCCGGCCTCGCTGCTGCAGCCCTTCGTCTACACGACCTTTCCGTGGGCCGTCGTGCTGGGCCTGATATTCTTCGGCGAATTCCCCGATACGGTCACGATTCTGGGCGCCGCCGTGCTGATCGCCGTCGGCACCTACGTCATGCGGCGGGAGGCGAAGACCGGGAGCGGGTGACCGGCACTCTCACGCGGAACGCCGTCTTCGGTATGCTCAGAAGAAATGTTCTTTGGCGAAATTCAGGTCGTTCCGAATTTCCGCGTTTAGTCTCCGGCCGGTCCTGTCCGATTCCTCCCCCTCTGGAGAGAGGGAGGAATCGCGATTGAGAATTATTCGGCCGAAGTACAACCGTTTCCAGCGATGCCGGCTGACCGGAAGCCGGTGCTTACGCCGCGTCCGCCGAGATCCGCCGGTAGGCCGGCAGGGTGAGGAATTCCTGGAACTCGTCGGCGGCCGTCATGTCCCAGAACAGGGCGCGCGCCTCGTCGAGGGCGCCGGTATCCCCGCCGCGCGCGGCGCCGATCTTCCCGGCCTCTTCCGCGAACAGGGCGGAGAGCAGGCCGTCGTCGATCGGCGGCCCGCCGGCGATGGACGCGCCGTGCTTGCGCCATTGCCAGAGCTGGGACCGGCAGATTTCCGCCGTCGCGGCGTCTTCCATCAGGTTGTTGATCGGCACGCAGCCGTTCCCGCGCAGCCAGGCCTCGGTATACTGGATGCCGACCGAGATGTTGTTGCGCACGCCCTGCTCGGTGATCGTTCCGTCCGGTACGGCGAGCAGGTCGGCCGCCGCGGTATGCACGTCCTCCCGCCGGCGGGCGAGCTGGTTGCGGCCGGGCATCAGCCGGTCGAACACCTCCAGGGCGACCGGCACCAGGCCGGGATGGGCGACCCAGGTGCCGTCATGGCCGTCGCCGGCCTCGCGCTCCTTGTCGGCCCGCACCATGCCGATGGCTGCCTCGCTGGCCTCGGGATCGTTCCGGATCGGGATCTGCGCCGCCATGCCGCCCATGGCGAAGGCGCCGCGCCGGTGGCAGGTGCGGATCAGCTCGAGCGAGTAGCTGCGCAGGAAGCCGACGGTCATGGTGACCTGGGCCCGGTCCGGCAGGGTGAAATCGGGCCGGTTCCGGAAACGCTTGATGTAGCTGAAGATATAGTCCCAGCGGCCGCAGTTCAGGCCGGCGATGTGGTCCTTCAGCTCGTAGAGGATCTCGTCCATTTCGAAGACGGCCATGATCGTCTCGATCAGCACGGTCGCCTTGATCGTGCCGGCCGGCAGGCCGAGCTTTTCCTGCGCGTGCACGAACACGTCGTTCCAAAGGCGCGCCTCTAGATGGTTCTCCAGCTTGGGCAGGTAGAAATACGGGCCGAAGCCGCCCGCGATCTGCGCTTTCGCATTGTGGAAGAACATCAGGCCGAAGTCGGCGAGGCTGCCGGATATCGGCGCGCCGTCCACCCGGATGTAGTTATCGGGCAGGTGCCAGCCGCGCGGCCGGACGATGAGCACGGCCGTCCGGTCGCCGAGTTCGTAATGCTTGCCGCTCGCCGGATCGTCGAAGGCGATCGTCCCGCGCACGGCGTCGCGCATGTTGATGTGGCCCTGGATGTTGTTGTCCCAGGTCGGCGCATTGGAATCCTCGAAATCCGCCATGAAAACCTTCGCGCCGGAATTCAGCGCGTTGATCGTCATCTTGCGGTCGACCGGGCCGGTGATCTCCACCCGCCGGTCGAGCAGCGGTTCCGGGATCGGCGCAACCGTCCAGTCGCCGTCGCGGACGTGTTTCGTCTCGGGCAGGAAATCCGGCAGCCAGCCGCCGTCCAGCCTTGCCTGGACTTCTTCCCGGCGCGCCAGCAGTTCCGCCCGGCGCGGGCCGAACGTCCGCTGGAGACCGGCAATAAAATCCAGCGCCTCCGGCGTCAGGATTTCGTCGTAGCCCGGCTTCATTTCGCCGTGCAGGGTAACGCCCGCCGCTGCTGTCGTCATGATCGGCGACTCCCGAATCTGTCGGTTTTCCGGACCTTTGCGGTTCAACGGCAAATGCCGGGCCGGGTCAAGAGCGGCTTCGGCGCACCGTGCGGCCTCCCCCTTCTGCAACCGGGGCCGCAATCGGGGCTGCAACGGGGCCGCCGTAACAAATCTGACGCAAAACTGTAGTATTTCGGAAGCGCGCCATCGTTAGCGTCCGGATTGTCCGCAGCGCCCGCATTCCATCCGGGGGCGCTGCGGCAAGAGATGGGGAAAGAAAGACGGATCAGGCGTCCGCGACCGGGCATCCGGAACCGATCGCCTGTCCCGCCACGCCACCCCGGTTCGCCCCTGATCGTGCGGCGTATCCGGACGCAATCCGATGCGCAGCCGAAATCCTGGAGAGACATCCGTGAAAAAGACAGTCACGTTCGCCACCGTCGGCGCGCTCGCCCTGGCCGGCGCGGCCGGACAGGCCGCGGCGCGCGACCAGGTCCGTATCGTCGGCTCGTCGACGGTCTACCCGTTTGCGACCGTCGTCGCCGAACGCTTCGGCAAGAGCAGCAAATTCAAGACGCCGGTTATCGAAGCGACCGGTTCGGGGGGCGGCCTCAAGCTGTTCTGCGCCGGGCTGGGCCTGAAGACGCCGGACATCGCCAACGCCTCGCGGCGCATCGAGAAGAGCGAATACGAGCGCTGTACGAAGAACGGCATCAAGGTCGCCGAATTCAAGATCGGCTATGACGGCATCGTGATGGCCAATTCGAAGAAGTCCGCGCGAATCGGGCTGAGCCGCCGCGACATCTTCCTGGCGCTCGCCAAGCTGGTCCCCGAAGGCCAAAGGGACGGCGGCAAGCTGGCGCCGAATCCGAACAAGACCTGGAAGGACGTGAACCCGGCCCTGCCGGACGTCGCGATCAAAGTGCTCGGCCCGCCGCCGACCTCCGGCACCCGCGACGCCTTCAACGAGCTCGCCATGGAAGGCGGCTGCAAGAGCTTCAAGAGCCTGAAGGCGATAAAGAAGGTGGACAAGAAGCGCTACAAGGGGATCTGCCGCGGCATCCGCGAGGACGGCGCCTGGGTCGAGGCCGGCGAGAACGACAATCTGATCGTGCAGAAGCTGGAAGCCGATCCGAACGCGCTGGGCGTGTTCGGCTTCTCCTTCCTCGACCAGAACCGCGACAAGGTCCAGGGATCGATCGTCGACGGCGTCCCGCCGACCTTCGAGAACGTCTCGGCGCAGAAATACCCGGTCAGCCGCTCGCTGTTCTTCTATGTCAAGAAGAACCACGTCGGCCAGATTCCGGGTATCCAGGAATATGTCCGCGCCTTCATGAGCCGCAAGGCGATCGGCAGGCGCGGCTACCTGGTCGGCAGGGGCCTGATCCCGCTGCCGCGGACCGAAATGAAGAACTTCATCGCGGCGGGCAAATCCCTGCCCGACCTGACGATGTAGCCGGGCGCCGGGGCCGGGGCGCCTTGCGGGCGCTCCGGCCCGGCTCTTTCGGGCGCATGGCCGCGGAATCTTCCGCCGGCCGGCGCTTTTTTCCCGGGCGCGATTCGTTAAACGAATTCCGGGAGTCATCGAGGTTCGGTCCGAAGCCCGAAAACCGGCGGGCGGGGACCCGACCGGACGGCGGGGGCGCATGAGTTACGGCACGATACTCGCGGTGCTGCTGGCGTTGACGGTAATCGGCTTCTATCTGGGCCGCGCCCGCGCCCGCGCTCTCGCCGCCGCCGGCCGGACCCGCCTGCATTCGCTGCCCGGCTTTTACGGCGCCCATGTCGCCATCTGGATCGCGCTTCCGGCCCTGGTCCTGTTCGTGTTCTGGATTGCGTTTCAGAGCGCCATCGTCGAGGGCATCGTCTGGAACGGCCTGCCGGACAAGGTGAGCGTGCTGGGCGAAACCAGGCAGAAGGAAGCGCTTGCGCCCGAACAGAAGCGGCTCCTGATCGACAACATCGCGAACTACGCAACCGGCGATATCGTCAGCGGCGAGATCACCGCCCTGGTGAAACAGGGCGCCGCACGTTTTCTCCGGCTGCAGGCCCTGTCGTCCTGGATCATGGCGGCGGCCATGGCGATCCTCGCCGCGGTCGGCCTGCTCGTAACCTACCGGAGCATCTCCCCGGCCATGCGGGCGCGCAACCGCGTGGAACGGGCGGTCCTGATCCTGCTGATGGTCGCCTCGACCGCCGCGATCCTGACGACTGTCGGAATCGTCCTGTCGTTGCTGTTCGAGGCGATGGCCTTCTTTACCAAGATTTCGCCGGTCGATTTCCTGTTCGGGCTGGAATGGAGCCCGCAGACCGCGATCCGCAAGGACCAGGTCGGCGCGTCCGGCGCGTTCGGCGCGGTCCCGGTATTCGCCGGCACTATGCTGATCACGGTCATCGCGATGATCGTCGCGGCGCCGGTCGGCCTGTTCGCCGCCATCTATCTGTCGGAATACGCCTCGCGCCGCCTCCGGGCGACCGTCAAGCCCGTTCTGGAGGTTCTGGCCGGCATCCCGACGGTGGTCTACGGTTTCTTCGCCGCGCTCACCGTGGCGCCGATGATCCGCGATGCCGGCGCGGCCGTCGGCCTGTCGGTCGCCTCGGAAAGCGCGCTCGCCGCCGGCCTGATCATGGGCATCATGATCATTCCGTTCGTCAGTTCGCTCTCCGACGATATCATCACCGCGGTGCCGCAATCCCTGCGCGACGGTTCCTACGGGCTGGGCGCGACGCGCTCGGAAACCATCCGCCAGGTCGTCCTGCCCGCCGCGCTGCCGGGAATCGTCGGCGCCGTGCTGCTCGCCGTCTCGCGCGCCATCGGCGAGACGATGATCGTGGTGATGGCGGCCGGCCTGTCGGCCAGGCTGACGGTCAATCCCTTCGACGCGGTGACCACCGTGACGGTGCAGATCGTCACCAACCTGACCGGCGATCCCGAATTCGACAGCCCCAAGACCCTGTCGGCCTTCGCGCTAGGGCTGGTGCTGTTCCTGGTCACCCTGTGCCTTAACGTGATCGCCCTCAGGGTGGTCCAGAAATATCGCGAAAAATATGACTGAGGCGGCCCGGAGCGTGCTGATTTCGGGCCAGAAGGAAAGGGTCCGGCGCGGCCTCGACCGGCGGTTGCGGTCGGAACGGCGGTTCAGACTCTATGGCGTCGTGGCGACCCTGCTCGCCATCCTGATGCTGCTGTTCCTTGCCGGCACGGTCGTGTCGAAAGGCTATCCGGCGTTTGTTCAGACCTGGATCGAGGTCGATGTTCTGCTGGACGAGGCGCTGATCGCGCCCGACGGCAAAACCGATCCCGAAACCCTGCGCGAGGACGGCGATTTCCGCGGCGCACTGATCGAATCGCTGGTCGAGAATTTCGGGCCGAAAGGGCACCGGGAAGAAAACCTTCTGGTCGCTATGTTCAGCACGGATGCCGAGCGCACACTACAGCGCCATGCGATCGCGAACCCGGAGCTGATCGGCAAGACAATCTCGATCTGGGTCAAATCCTCGTCCGATATCGACCAGTTGGCCAAGGGCGCGATCCGCCGCGAGCTGCCCGAATCGGGGCGCAAGGTGAAGGATCTGCAATTGCGCTGGTACGACCGGATGAAGAAAGAAGGCCGGATCGAGACCCGCTTCAATACGGGCTTCTTCTCCGCCGGCGATTCGCGCGAGCCGGAGCAGGCCGGCATCTGGGGCGCGATCGTCGGCTCCTTCCTGACCATGCTCGTGACGCTGATCCTGGCGTTCCCGGTCGGCCTCGCCGCGGCGGTCTATCTCGAGGAATTCGCGCCGAAGAACCGGCTGACCGACCTGATCGAAGTCAACATCAACAACCTGGCGGCGGTGCCGTCGATCGTGTTCGGCCTGCTCGGCCTTGCGGTGTTCCTGAACTTCTTCGAACTGCCGCGCTCGGCGCCGCTGGTCGGCGGCATGGTGCTGGCGCTGATGACGTTGCCGACGATCATCATTTCCGGCCGGGCTTCGCTCCTGGCCGTGCCGCCCTCGGTGCGCGAGGCCGCGCTCGGCCTCGGCGCGTCGCGGATGCAGGTGGTTTCCCACCATGTCCTGCCGCTGGCGATGCCGGGGATCCTGACCGGCACGATCATCGGCATGGCGCGGGCGCTGGGGGAGACCGCGCCGCTGCTGATGATCGGCATGGTGGCCTTCATCGTCGATATCCCCGGCGGGCCGACCGATGCGTCGACGGTGATGCCGGTGCAGATCTATCTGTGGGCGGACAGCCCGGAGCGCGGCTTCGTCGAGAAAACCTCCGGCGCGGTCATCGTGCTGCTGGTCTTCCTGGTCGTCATGAATGCGTCGGCCGTATACCTTCGCAAGAAATTCGAACGCCGCTGGTAGGGGGCCGTCGTGGACGAGATCGTCATGGAAAACACCGCCGTCTCCCCGGCGGCGCCGGCCGGGGAAACGGCCGCCGCCCCGGATTTCAGGGTCAAGATGAAGACCCGGAACGTCAACGTCCGCTATGCCGAGAAACACGCCCTGCGCGACGTATCGCTCGATATCGGCGAGCGCGAAGTGACGGCGCTGATCGGGCCGTCGGGCTGTGGCAAGTCCACCTTCCTGCGCTGCCTGAACCGGATGAACGACACCATCGACATCTGCCGCGTGACCGGCGTGCTGGAACTCGACGGCCAGGATATCTACGACGCCGGCGTGGATGTGGTGCAGTTGCGCGCCAGCATCGGCATGGTGTTCCAGAAGCCGAACCCGTTTCCCAAATCGATCTTCGACAATGTCGCCTACGGCCCGCGGGTCCACGGCCTGTTCTCCAACAAGAGCGACCTCGAGGAGGTCGTCGTACAGAGCCTGCGCAAGGCCGGCCTGTTCGACGAGGTGAAGGACCGGCTCGGCGACCCCGGCACCAGCCTGTCCGGCGGCCAGCAGCAGCGCCTGTGCATCGCCCGGGCGATCGCCGTGGGTCCCGAAGTGATCCTGATGGACGAGCCCTGCTCCTCCCTCGACCCGATCGCAACCGCGCGTATCGAGGAGTTGATCGACGAGTTGCGCCAGAATTTCACGATCGTCATCGTCACCCATTCGATGCAGCAGGCGGCCCGGGTTTCGCAGAAAACGGCGTTTTTCCATCTGGGCGACCTGATCGAGCAGGGAGAAACGCCGCAGATCTTCACCAACCCGCGGCACGAGAAGACCCAGGGATACATCACCGGCCGGTTCGGCTAGGACGGCGCAGCGGCGCCGGATCGGCGTGCGGGGAGACAGGCGGCCTGAGGGGCAATCGCAATGGCATCGGAACATATCGTCAGCGCGTTCGATCAGGAGTTGAACGAACTGAAAAACAAGGTCTCCGAGATGGGCGGCCTCGCGGAATCCCAGCTCGTCAATGCGCTGGAGGCGATGCAGCGCCGGGATACCGATCTGGCAAGCCGGACGATCGAAAGCGATGCGCGCGTCGACGAGATGGAGCACGAGATCGACGCCTTCGTCGTCCAGTTGCTGGCTTTGCGCCAGCCGATGGCGAGCGACCTGCGCGAAATCATCGTTGCGCTGAAAATATCCAGCGACCTCGAGCGGATCGCAGACTATGCGACCAACGTCGCGAAGCGGACGATGACCCTGGCGCAGAGCCCGCAGGTCCGGCCCGCCCACGCCATTCCCCGGATGGGGCGCCTCGCCCTCTCGATGATCTTCGAGGTCCTCGATTCCTACTCGGACCGGGACACCCAGAAGGCGATCGCCGTGTGGCGGCGGGACGAAGAACTGGACGAAATGTATATCAGCCTGTTCCGCGAACTGCTGACCTACATGATGGAGGATGCGCGCAGCATTTCCTCCTGCACCCACCTGCTGTTCATCGCCAAGAATATCGAGCGGGTCGGCGACCACGCGACGAACATCGCCGAATCCATCTATTATCTGGTCGAGGGCCGGCCCCTGCTCCAGTCGCGCCCCAAGGGCGGCGACGAAGAGTACGACCGGTCGACGCCCCTCCGGACCGGTAGCGCCAGGCGGCCGGAGACGAACCGGATGAAGCCCTACATCCTCGTCGTCGAGGACGAAGCGCCGCTTGTCACGTTGCTGCGCTACAATCTGGAGGAGGCGGGCTTCGAGGTCGAAGAGGCGGTCGACGGCGAGGAGGCCCTGCTCTCGGTCCGCGAACGCCGGCCCGACCTGATCGTCCTGGACTGGATGCTGCCGGCGGTTTCCGGCATTGAGGTGTGCCGCCAGTTGCGCCGGCGCCCCGAGACCCGCGACGTTCCGGTGATCGTGCTGACCGCCAGATCCGAGGAAGCCGACCGCATCCGCGGGCTGGACAGCGGCGCCGACGACTACATCGCCAAGCCCTTCTCGCCCAGGGAACTGATCGCGCGGATCCGAGCCGTCCTGCGCCGGACCCGGCCGGCCGTCTCGGCCGAGCAGCTGACATTCGCCGATATCGAAATGGACCTGGCCACCCACAAGGTGACGCGCGGCGGCAAGGCGACCCATCTGGGCCCGACCGAATTCCGCCTGCTGCGCCATTTCATGGAGCATCCGGGCCGGGTCTTCTCGCGCGAACAGTTGCTCGACTCGGTCTGGGGCCGCGATGTCTATGTCGAGCCGCGCACGGTCGACGTGCATATCAGGCGCCTGCGCAAGGCGCTCGGCGTCGGCCGGTCGCCCGACGTGATCCGCACGGTTCGCTCGGCCGGCTACGCGATGGAATTGCAGCAGGCGCCGGAAATGCCGGCGTCCGTTTTCGACCGCCTGGGATGAAGGGTCGATTATCCTTTGGGTTCAAGGGGCTTCTGCTATAATCGGCGTCCGGTGCGGACGGCTGCCCGCCTCGTCCGGAATGCCGGTCGGGCCGTCGACCGCCGGAGCGCTTCCGTGCCCGATAAACGGAAGCGAATCCGCCCGGAACCCGGCCGGTTTCCGGCGACGCACACAACAGGATACCGCTGACACCTCCCATGAAAATTCTCATCGAACGCGCCGCCCTGCTCCGATCGCTGGCCCATGTCCAGAGCGTTGTCGAGCGGCGCAACGCTATTCCGATCCTGTCCAACGTGCTCATCGAGGCGAGCGGCGCGACATTGCGGCTCAACACCACCGACATGGATATTTCGATCGTCGAAGCGACCGAAGCCAATGTGGCTGCGCCGGGGGCGACGACGACGCCGGTCCACACGCTGCACGACATCGTGCGCAAATTGCCGGAAGGCGCCCAGGTCGAACTGGCGCTCGAGGAGGACGGCAGCCGCCTGGCGCTGCGCTCCGGCCGGTCGAGCTTTCGGTTGGGCTGCCTGCCGCGGGAGGATTTCCCGGTGATCGAAGGCGGCGGCCTGCCCCATGAGTTCGCCATGAGCGCCGCCGACCTGCGCACGGTGATCGACCGGACGCGCTTTGCGATTTCGACCGAGGAAACCCGCTACTATCTCAACGGCATCTACTGGCACGCCAAGGAGGAAAACGGCGTTCAGTTGCTGCGCGCCGTGGCAACCGACGGCCATCGGCTGGCGAGACTGGAAATGCCGTTGCCGGAAGGCGCCGCCGGCATCCCGGCTGCGATCGTGCCGCGCAAGACGGTGGGCGAACTGCACCGCCTGATTGCCGAGGCCGACGCCGCCGTGCAGATCGGCCTGTCGGAGAACAAGATCCGCTTCTCTTTCGGCAATATAGAACTGACCTCGAAACTGATCGACGGCACCTTCCCGGACTACGAGCGGGTGATTCCGAACCAGAACGACAAGGCGATGACGGTGGCGACGAAGCCGTTCCGCGAGGCGGTCGACCGGGTGTCGACGATTTCCACGGAAAAGTCGCGCGCCGTCAAACTGATGCTGAGTTCCGGATCGGCGGGGGGCAATCTCACCCTGCAGGCGACCAGCCCGGACGCAGGCAGCGCCACCGAGGAGCTGGAAATCGCCTACGGCGACGAGGACATGGAGATCGGCTTCAATGCCCGCTACCTGCTCGACATAGCCAACCAGATAGAGGGCGAGGAGCTGAAGTTCGAGTTGGCGGACAGCGGCTCGCCGACGGTGATCCGCGATCTGACGGACGAAGCGTCGCTCTATGTGCTGATGCCGATGCGGGTCTGAAAACGCTGCCCGATCGAATGGAGCGTACCATCGGGTTCTCGAGCCGAATCCCCCTCCCCTTGGGGGAGGGGTTAGGGGAGGGGTTGTCTGCCGCCACGCCGCCGCCGCGTCCCGCTATGCCGCAGCCGCCGCTCACCCCTCCCCATGATCCTCTCCCCCAGGGGGAGGGGGAAAAGACTGCGCTGTCTCCGCCGCCGGCCTTCGCCGTGCGCCGGCTGGCGCTCACGGCTTTCCGGTCGTGGCGCAGCGCCCGTCTCGAAACGCCGGCCCGGTGCGTCGTGCTCACCGGCCCGAACGGGGCGGGCAAGACCAATCTTCTGGAGGCGCTGTCGCTGCTCGCGCCGGGGCGCGGTCTGCGCCGCGCCCGCATGGCCGAACTGCAGCGCCGCGGCGGCCCGGCAGCCGGTACCGAGGCGAATTGGCCCGAAACCCGTTGGGCGGTCAGCGCCTGGCTCGATACGCCGGAAGGGCTGCGCCGGGTCGGCACCGGCCGCGATTCCGCCGCCGGCCCCGACGGCGATTCCGGCGCCGTACCGGCAAGGCGACTCCTGCGCATAGACGGCGTTCCGGCCAGGGGACAGGGCGAACTTTCGAATCTGGGCGCGATCGTCTGGCTGACGCCGGAGATGGACGGGCTGTTCTCCGGTCCGGCCGGCGAACGCCGCCGCTTCCTCGACCGGCTGGTCGCCGGCTTCCTGCCGCGCCATGCAACGCGCCTCGCCGCCTATGAGAAAGCGATGCGCGAGCGCAACCGCCTGCTTCGATCGCCCAGAATGTCCGGGGGGGCCGATCCGGCCTGGCTGGATGCGCTTGAGGCCGCGATGGCGGAACGGGGCGTCGCCGTCGCGGCTGCACGCGCCGATTTCACCGCGCGGCTGGCCGCGGCCTGCGCCGGGCGGGTCTCGGCATTCCCGGCGCCGGCGGTGGCGCTGGAGGATGGCGGGGAAGACCCGACGGTCTCCGAGGAGCCGGCCCTGAGGGCCGAGGAGGCGCTCAAGGAGCGGCTCAGGGCCTCGCGCGCTGCAGACGCCGACGCCGGCCGCGCGCTTGCCGGGCCGCACCGGGCCGATCTGGTCGTGCACTTCACCGCCTCGGGCCGGGCAGGCGAAATGCCCGCAGCCGCCTGCTCGACCGGCGAGCAAAAGGCGCTGCTGATCGCACTGGTTCTCGCCGCCGCCCGCCTGCAGGCGGTTGAGCGCGGCGCGGCGCCGCTGCTGCTGCTCGACGAGGTCGCCGCCCATCTGGACCGGCGCCGCCGCGCCGCCCTGTTCCATGAGATCGAAGAGTTGGGCGCCCAGGCCTGGATGACCGGGACCGACGCCGGCCTGTTCGACGCGCTGCGCGGCCGGGCCTGTTTCGTCGCGGTCGCGAACGGGGCCTTGCAGGTTGCCCGAATGCCGGACGGCGCGCCGTGAGCGACCGCAACGCCCCGGCGCCCGCGGGCAGCGGCCCTGCCCCCGCCCCGCCGGAGGGCGGGGAAACCGGCGACGGTTACGACGCCGACTCCATCAAGGTGCTGCGCGGGCTGGACGCGGTCCGCAAGCGGCCGGGCATGTATATCGGCGACACCGACGACGGCTCCGGCCTGCACCACATGGTCTACGAGGTGGTCGACAACGCGATCGACGAGGCGCTGGCCGGCCATTGCGACGCCATCCTGGTGACGCTGAACGGCGACGGCTCGGTCGCCGTAAGCGACAACGGCCGCGGCATCCCGACCGAACTGCATCCGGAGGAGGGGGTGAGCGCCGCCCAGGTCATCATGACCCAGCTCCATGCCGGCGGGAAATTCGACCAGAACTCCTACAAGGTCTCGGGCGGGCTGCACGGCGTCGGCGTGTCGGTGGTCAACGCGCTCTCCGAGCGGCTCGGCCTGCGCATCTGGCGCGGCGGCAGCGAGCACGCCATGACCTTCCGCAACGGCGAGCCGGAGGCCGAACTGGCGGTCGTTGCCGATAGCGGCGGCCGGACCGGCACGGAAGTGACCTTCCTGCCGTCCGGCGGGACCTTCGGCATGACGGAATTCGATTTCGGCACGCTGGAGCACCGGCTGCGCGAACTCGCCTTCCTGAATTCCGGCGTGCGGCTGACGCTGACCGACAACCGCCATGTCGAGCAGAAGTCGGTCGACCTGCATTACGAGGGCGGCATCGATGCGTTCGTGCAGTATCTCGACCGCAACAAGACGGCGCTCCACCCGGCGCCGGTCTCGATCGCCGGGGAGCGCGACGGCCTCGGCATCGAAGTCTCGCTCCAGTGGAACGATTCCTACCACGAGACCGTCCTCTGCTTTACCAACAACATTCCGCAGGCCGACGGCGGCGCCCATCTCGCCGGCTTCCGCGCGGCGCTGACCCGCCAGATCAACGGCTACGCCAACGAAAGCGGTATCGCGAAGAAGGAAAAGGTGGCGCTGACCGGCGACGACGCCCGGGAGGGGTTGACCTGCGTGCTGTCGGTCAAGGTGCCGGATCCGAAATTCTCGTCCCAGACCAAGGACAAGCTGGTGTCGTCGGAGGTCCGCCCGGCGGTCGAGAGCTTCGTCAACGAGCGCCTCGCCCAGTGGCTCGAGGAAAATCCGGCCGAGGCGAAGCGGGTCATCCAGAAGATCGTCGAGGCCGCGGTGGCGCGCGAGGCGGCGCGCAAGGCCCGCGAACTGACCCGGCGCAAGGGCGCCTTCGACATGGGATCCCTGCCCGGCAAGCTGGCCGACTGCCAGGAGCGCGATCCCGAACGCTCGGAACTGTTCATCGTCGAGGGCGATTCGGCCGGCGGCTCGGCCAAGCAGGGCCGCGACCGGCGCTTCCAGGCGATCCTGCCCCTGCGCGGCAAGATCCTGAACGTCGAGCGGGCGCGCCTCGACAAGATGCTGTCGTCCCAGGAGATCGGCACCCTGATCGCCGCGCTCGGCACCGGCATCGGCCGCGACGAATTCGATATCGAAAAGCTGCGCTACCACAAGATCGTCCTGATGACGGACGCCGATGTCGACGGCTCCCACATCCGCACCCTGCTGCTGACCTTCTTCTACCGGCAGATGCCGGAGATCATCGAGCGCGGCCATCTGTTCATCGCCCAGTCGCCGCTCTACAAGGCCAAGCGCGGCCGGTCGGAGGTCTATCTGAAGGACGACCGGGCGCTCGACGATTTCCTGATCGACACCGCCCTGGACGACGCCGCCCTCGAACTGCACGACGGCAGCGCCATCGCCGGCCCGGACCTGCGCCAGCGGGTCGAGCAGGCGCGGCGCATCAAGACCCTGATCCAGCCCCTGCTGCGCCATGTCACGGAGGCGGATATCCTGGAGCAGGTGGCGATCGCCGGCGTGCTGAAGCCGGGCATTCTGGACGATCCGCAACAGGCCGGCGAAGCGGCGACGTATGTAGCGCATCGGCTGGACGCGCTGGCGCCGGAGCACGAGCGGGGCTGGGACGGTACGGTCGACGAGGCGGGCGGCCTGCTGTTCCGGCGTACGGTGCGCGACGTCGCCGAGACCCACCGGATCACGCCGTCCCTGCTGCGCAGCGCCGAAGCGCGGCGGATCGACGAGGAGGCCAGCCGGCTGCAGGCGCTCTATATCCGCGCCGCCACCTTCCGGGTCAAGGACAACGAACGCCGAGTCGCCGGGCCGATCGCCCTGTTCGACGCCGTCGTGGCGACCGCGCGCAAGGGCATGTCGATCCAGCGCTACAAGGGCCTCGGCGAGATGAACCCGGACCAGCTCTGGGAAACCACGCTCGATCCGGACGCCCGCACCCTGCTCCAGGTCCGCGTCGAGCATGTCGACGAGGCCGGCAAGCTGTTCGAGACGCTGATGGGCGATGTGGTCGAGCCCCGGCGCGCCTTCATCCAGAGCCATGCGCTGGAGGTCGCCAATCTCGATGTCTGATCCTCGCCGCAGCCGGGCGCGGGGCGGCGCGTGACAAGGGCGATTCCGCCGGAGGAGCGCCTGATCCTGGCGCTCGACGTGCCGACCGCCGGCGAGGCGCGGGCGATCGTGGACGGACTGGGCGATACGGTGCGCTTCTACAAGATCGGCCTCGAGCTGATGACGGGCGGCGACTATTTCACCCTGCTCGACTGGCTGACCGCCCGGGAGAAGAAGGTTTTCGCCGATCTCAAATTCTTCGATATCCCGGCGACCGTCGCCGGCGCCGTGCGCAACCTGTCGGGCCGCGGCGCCACCTTCTGCACCGTGCACGGCAACGACGCCATGATGGCGGCGGCGGTCGAAGCGGCGGACGCGGCCGGCGACGGGCCCGGCATCCTGGCGGTCACGGTGCTCACCAGCCTCGACCGGGGCGACATGGACGATCTCGGCTTCGAGGCGGATATCGGCCGGGTGGTTCTGTCCCGCGCCAGGCGGGCGCTCGCGCTCGGCTGCGCCGGCGTGGTCTCGTCGGGGCTGGAGGTGCAGGCGCTGCGCGAACAAGTCGGCGACGAGCTGATCGCGGTCTGCCCCGGCATCCGGCCGGGCCTCAACAGGCCGACGGACGACCAGAAGCGCTCGGTCGATATCGAGGAGGCGTTCGGCCTCGGCGCCGACTATCTGGTGATCGGCCGCCCGATCCGCAGCGCGCCGGACCCGGCCGCAACTGCCGCCGCCATCCAGCAGCGCATCGCGGCGAAGTTCGCCTGAAGGCCTGTATTGTCGCGAGAACCGGGGATGCCGGATTAGCTCTGTTGCATTTCATCCCGGGGATCGGGCGGAATGTCCGGCGTCTTGTCGAGATAGCGCGTCAGGTCGCCCGCTTTCGCACCCGCCGCCCGCCCCCGGAGAAAGTCTTCCGCGGTTTCGACGGCCCCGATCTTTTGCGCAACCGCCGAGACGATCCACTGATTGAGCGAAACGCCGTCCTGCCGGGCAAGGCGCATCGCCGTGTCCTTGAGCGACACGGGCAATTGCAGCGGATACTTGTAGCGCGGCGTGCCGGTCATTGTTTCAACCTCGTTAAGATGGTGCCGGGGGTTGCGATTTCGATTCCCAGCGTGTGGGACAACCGGAAGTCCCTGACATTGTGTGTCGCAATCGCATCGGCATTTCCGTTCAGCGCCGTTTCCAGGACCATTTCATCGTCGGCGTCCCGCAGCAAAGGCCGAAACCGAAAGAAAATATCGACCGGATCGCAGAGGGCAGCGAACGCACGCATAACGCCGGCGACATCATTGAGGTCGTGTCCGGTTGCCTCCCGCGTTTCTTCGCGGCTGAGAACAGCCTCGTATTCGAGGAACAAAGCCGTAGAGCATAGCGGCGTCACTCGTCCCGATTCGATCTGCTTCAGAAGCGCGTTGCTCGCACCCCGACGGCTGCGGAACGCGGCGACGAAGACGTTGGCGTCGAGCACCAGCCTCATTATTCCAGAAAATATGACATCTTAAAAGATGTCAAGCTAACCCGGATTTCTCACCGCAGTCATGACCTGCGCGGCGCTGTCGGGCCGGCAGGGCAGGAAAGCCGCGCCGCGCGATGCGGGACATCGGGCAAGCGGCTTGACGCACCCTGCCGGCCCGACAGCGCCGCCCTCCGGGTCGCGACCGGACGTCCGCCCGCGGCGTCGCGGGCCTCGACCGTAGTCCCCGCTATGCTTTTCGGCCCGCTCCCAGTACTGAACGGGGCGGATCGAACGTCCGGACGCGACGCAGGCCGTGACTGTGGTGAGAAATCCGGGCTAGGTATAAGCAGATCGAAATTATCGGCGCCGGTTACTGCGGCACAACCAATCGCACGCCTGATGGCCCAAAGAAAAACGGCCCGGCGCTGGGGCCGGGCCGCTTGTTCCGTCGGTCGCGCCGCCGGGCTATTCGCGGTTGCCGAACAGCATCAGCAGCATGAGGAACAGGTTGACGAAGTCGAGATAGAGCTGCAGCGCGCCCATGATCGCCTTGCGGGTCGTCACGGCGGCGCCGTCGGCCGCGGCGTACATCGACTTGATGCGCTGGGTGTCGTAGGCGGTTAGGCCGACGAAAACCAGCACGCCGATCACCGAAATGGCGAAATGCAGCGCCGGGCTCGCCAGGAAGATGTTGACCACCATGGCGATGATAATGCCGATCAGGCCCATCATCAGGAACGAGCCCCATCGCGTCAGGTCGCGCTTGGTCGTGTAGCCGTACAGGCTCATGGCGCCGAAGGTGGCCGCGGTCATGAAGAAGACCTTGGCGATGCTCATCGACGTGTAGACGGCCACGATGGGCGCAATCGCCAGGCCCATCAGGCCGGCATAGACCCAGAACAGCGTCTGCGCGGTGTTCGGGTCCATCGCGTGCAGCCGCGAGGCGAACACCCAGACGAACAGCAGCGGCGCGAACAGCGCGATCCAGCCGAAGATCGTCAGCTGGGTCGCGAGGCCGTAGCTGGTCTGCACCGTCGCGAAGAAGATGCTGGAAATCGCCGGAACGTTGATCACGGCGAAGGCCACGGCGCCGGTCAATGCGAGGCCGACGACCATGTAGTTGTAGACCTTGAGCATGTAGGCCCGCAGGCCCTCGTCGACGGCGGCGGCGGTCGCGGCGCCGCTGGCGAAACCACCCTGATAACGCGGATCCATGATTCTCGGAGTCCCCTGATTGAATTCGGTTGAAGCCTGGAGGCTATTTTGGAGTCCGGGCGCGAAAAATCAATGGGTTTCGCCCGCGCACGGCGCCGGAATCGCCGGCTACTCGTTGCGCAGCAGGGCGGCCGGCTTCTGGCGCATCGCCCGCCAGGTGCCGGCGAAGCCGAACAGCAGCATGACGGCGAGGCAGAGCAGGGCCGTGCCGATCGCCGTGCCGGGCAGGAGGGTCCAGGGCGCGCCCATCGCCAGGGTCAGCACCGCCCAGGCCACGACGGCGCCGAGAAAAGCGGCGATCGCCGCGGTGACGAGGCCGAGCAGGCCGTATTCCAGCAGGAAGGCGCGCAGCACCCGCCCGCGGGTCGCGCCCAGCACCTTGAGCACCACCGCATCGTAGACCCGCCGCCGGTGCCCCGCCGCGATCGCGCCGGCGAGCACGAGCAGGCCGGCGAGCAGGGTGACGGCCGCGGTCGAGCGCAGGGCGACGCCGATGGTTTCCAGAATGCCGGCCGCCGATTCGAGCGCGTCGCGCACCCGCACGCCGGAGACGTTGGGCAGCGCGGCATTGACCGCGGCGAGCAGGCGCATTTCGGCCTCCGGCTCCGCATAGACCGCCGCGATATGGCTGTGCGGCGCCGATTCCAGCGTGCCGGGCGCGAAGATGACCGTGAAATTCATGCCGACCGTGCGCCACTGCACCCGGCGCAGGTTGGCGATCGTCGCCGTAATCTCCCGCCCGAGCACGTTGAAGGTGATCGTGTCGCCGACCGCCAGGCCCATGCCGCGCGCCAGCTCGGCGTCGAACGAGACCTGCGGCGGGCCGCGATAGTCCGCCGGCCACCAGTCCCCGGCGACCAGCCGGGAGCCTTCCGGCATCGCCGCGGCGTAGGTCAGCCCGCGCTCGCTGCGCGTCGCCCAGCGCGCGTCCGGATGGACCGCCGCCTCGGCGGCCGGCACGCCGTTCAGCCTCGCGATGCGGGCGCGCACCATCGGCATGCGTGTCGTCCGGGTGGCGCTCCCGGTCCCGTTTACCGCCGCGTCGAAGCGCGCCGCTTGGTGGGGCAGGATGTCGATGAAGAAGAAGGCGGGCGCCCGGTCCGGCATCTGGCGGCGCACCTGGTCCATCAGGTTGCCCTGGATCAGCGCGATGGCGACGAGCACGGTCGCGCCGAGCCCGAGGGACAGGATGACGCTCGCCGTCGGCGCGCCGGGCCGGTGGATGTTGGCCAGCGCCAGGCGCAAATTCGGCCCGCGCCGTATGCCGCGCGCCGGGTCGGAGAGCCGGGCCGCGCCGCGCGCGACCAGCCAGGCCAGGCCGCGGAACAGCAGGAAGGCGCCGGCGCAGCCACCGATGAAGATCGCCGCGATGACCGGGTCGGCCGCGGTGAGCAGCGCCAGCCCCGCCAGCGCCATGACGAGCAGCGCCGTGACCGCGATATAGAGCGGATTCGGCCGGCCTTCGACAGCCGAGACCGTCTGCCGGAAAAGCATGGCGGGCGGCACTTCGCGCGCCCGGGCGACCGACCATAGCGAGAAGGCGAGCGCGGTCAGCAGGCCGAACAGGGCCGCGACCGCCAGCGGTCCGGGATAGAGGCCGAGGCGCAGCGTGACCGGAAAGACGCTCTCGACCAGGCCGGCCAGGGCCGCCGGCAGGATGGCGCCGATGACGATACCGAGCGCGATGCCGGCGAGCGCCAGCACGAGCACCTGGATCAGGTAGGTCAGGAAAACGATGCGCGCCGAGGCGCCGAGGCATTTGAAGGTGGCGACGGTCGCGACGCGGCCGTCCAGCCAGGCGCGCACGCCGTTGGCGACGCCCAGCCCGCCGACCAGCAGCGCGGTCAGCCCGACCAAGGTCAGGTAGAGGGCGATCCGCGCCAGGAAGCGTTGCGCCGCCGGCGTCGCCTCGCCGAGCGAGCGGACACGCCAGCCCGCCTTCGGCAGCGCCGCCTTCAACCGGTCGGCGAAGGCCGCGGCGTCCGCGCCCGGCGGCAGTTTCAGCCGGTAATGGAAATAGATCAGGCTGCCGTGGCGCACGAGGCCGGTCGCTTCGAGCCCGGCTCGGCTGACCAGGATGCGGGGGCCGAGGGTGAACAGGCGGGTCCCGCGGTCCGGCTCGCCGGTCAGCAGGCCGCGGATTTCGAACAGCTGCCCGCCGATGCGCAGCCGGTCGCCGATGTCGACGCCGAGCCGCAGGGGGAGCGCCGGATCGACCAGCGCGCCGTAAGCGCCGCTCCGCGTCGCCAGCAGCGCGTCGAGCCGGCTGCGGGAGACCGGCGCGCCGTCGACCGCGGCGGCGCCGTAGAGCGGCCACAAACCGTCGACGCCTTTCAGCTCCACCAGGACCCGCCGGCGCTGCGCCGGATCGCCGCCGGCCGCGCGCCCGGCCGTATAGGCCATCGCCCGCAGGTCCGCCGCCTGCGAGACCGTGGCGTTGCGCTCCAGCCAGGCCCGTTCCGCCGGGTTCGCCTCGCGGTGGATCAGCCGGACCGCGACGTCGCCGCCGAGAATTTTCCGCGCATCGGCGCGCAGGCCCTCCCGCACGGCCGAGCCGAGCGACCCGATGCCGGCGATCGCGGCGACGCCGAGGGCAAGGCAGGCGAGAAAGATGCGGAAGCCGCGCACGCCGCCGCGCAACTCCCGGCGCGCCAGCCGGGCGGCGATCCCGAGATCCCCGGCGAAACCGCTCATTCGGCGGCTTCGGCGGGCGCCAGGCCCCGATCGGTCCCGCGGCCGGTCCCGCGGTCGGTCCCGCGGCCGGTCCCGTCATCGGCGATCCGGCCGTCGGCCATGCGCACGATCCGGCCGCAGCGTCCGGCCAGCCCGGTTTCGTGGGTGATCAGCAGCAGCGTCAGGTCGAGATCGTCGCGCAGGCGGAACAGCAGGTCCATGACCGCGCCGCCGGTGTCGCCGTCCAGATTGCCGGTCGGCTCGTCGGCCAGGATCAGCCGCGGCCTTGCCGCGCAGGCCCGGGCGAGCGCGACGCGCTGCTGCTCGCCGCCGGACAGCTGGGCCGGATAGTGCGAAAGCCGGTGGGACAGGCCGACCTGGTCGAGCCCGCCCGCCGCCAGGTCGAAGGCGTCGGCCCGGCCGGCGAATTCGAGCGGCATGGCGACGTTTTCCAGCGCCGTCATGGTCGGCACCAGATGGAAGTTCTGGAAGACAATGCCGATAGTGTCCCGCCGGAACAGGGCGAGCGCGTCTTCGTCCATCGCCGTCAGCTCCTGCCCGGCGACGGCGACCGTCCCTTCGCTCGGCCGCTCCAGCCCGGCGAGCACCATCATCAGGGTCGATTTGCCCGAGCCCGACGGGCCGACCAGCGCCGCCGCCTCTCCGGCCGCCAGCGACAGGTCGATGCCGCGCAGGATATGCACCTCCCCGGCCAGGCTGGGCAGGCGCAGGTGGATGTCGGAGAGTTCGATCATGGACGGTCGGGAAAGCCCTGCCGTTTGAAACATTGCGGTTTGAACGCGCCGGCCGCGGGATTCCGGCATGGCTTCCCGGCATGGATTCGGGGCGCGCCGGTTCCCAGATAAGGGTATCCCACGAACCGGCCCGGCCCGAAACGGGAGCCCGAAACGGGAGCCCGGGCCGGCGAACCGCGAGACGTCCGCCATGCCATATGTGCCCGCCCGCCGCCGGATCAACCGCCGGGGGTTCCTTCCCCACGGGAGAGGCGGCTCCGGTCCGGTTCTTCCCCGTCTTCGGATAGTCCTCTGCGCAATGCGGATAAGGCGGAAACGGGCGCCGGCGCGGCCTTCCCGCCAGGCAAGGCTCTGCGCCCTCGCCCTCGCGCTGTTATGCGGCCTCTTCGCCCCGGCCCCGGCGCAGGCCGCCGGCCGCACGCTGCTGGTGCTGGGCGACAGCCTGGGCGCCGGCTTCGGGCTGCCGGCGGAGGAGGGGTTCGCCCCGCGGCTGGAGGCGGCCTTGCGCGCCCGCGGCCACGACATCCGGGTCGCCAACGGCAGCATCTCCGGCGACACCACTGCCGGCGGGCGGGCCCGGCTCGGCTGGGCGCTGTCGGCGAAACCGGATTTCGTCGTCGTCGCGCTCGGCGGCAATGACGGCCTGCGCGGCCTCGATCCGGCCGAAACGCGGGCGAACCTCGCGGCCATCCTGGCGCGGCTCGAGGCAAGGAAAATCCCCGTCCTGCTTGCCGGGATGAAGGCGCCGCGCAATCTCGGCCCGGAATACGAAGCCGCCTTCAACGGCGCCTGGCCGGCGCTGGCGCGGCGATACGGCGCGGTGCTCTACCCCTTCTTCCTCGACGGCGTGGCGCTGGACCCGGCGCTGAACCAGCCCGACCTCATCCACCCGAACGCGGCCGGCGTCGCCGTCATCGTGAAGCGGATCCTGCCCTACGTCGAACGGCTGATCGCCCGCTCCGGCGGATAGGGCAAAGGGCAGGGCCCCGAACCGTTCTCCTTCGGGACGGTTCTTCTCCGCCGCCGGCCGGGGCATGGGGGGCATGGCGGCCGCCGTCCCGCGCGGCCGGGGCGGCATGGGGTTCGGCCGCTTCCCCGGCGCCGCCCCCTCGCCGCCATTCCGGCCGGGCGCAACTCCCTCCCGTCATTTCGACCGAGCGGCGCGAGTGGAGAAATCCGGCCGGCGACGGGCGCCGGGCAAGCGCCGGAGCCTGTGGCGTCGATGGAGCGCCCTCCGGGTTTCTCCACTCCGCCCCGGCCCAGCGGGCCGGGGCGTCGGTCGAAATGACGGGTGGGGGTCGGGATGACGGGTGGGGGCGGCGGAGCCTTTCCCGGCGCCCCTCCCCCTGCCCCCTCCCCCAGGGGGAGGGGGTAAGAGTCTGAAATCGGGGCGGTTTTCCGGCTCCGGAGCGGCGTTTGCAAACCCGAAGCTCCCCCTCCCGTCCGGGGGGCCGGGGGGAGGGGGCGTACGCGCGCTGTCGATTCGAGCGAGGCGCAAGCCCCAACCGTCATTTCGACCGGCGCATCCCCTCCCGTCATTTCGACCGAAGCGAAGCGAGTGGAGAAATCCGGCCGGGGACGGAGGCCGGCCAGGCGCTGGAGCCTTGGGCGTCGACGGAGCGCGGACCGGATTTCTCCCCTTCGACTTCGCTCAGGGCAGGCTACTCCGCCCCGGCCCGGTGGGCCGGGGCTCCGGTCGAAATGACGGGTGGGGGGCCGGAATGGCGGGCGGGGCAAGCGGGGCGCCCGGCGCGGTCTCCTCCTGTTCGCAGGAGAATCCTACCGGAAGTGCGGCATCGCTTCCCTCGAGAACAGGCGCATCGAGGCCAGCGCGTCTTCGTAGGAAATCGTGTTGAAGTTCACTTGCAGGGACGCGACCTCGAACCCGCCGGTCAGCTCCTGGTATTCCGCGATCCGCTGCCGGATGGCCGCCGGCGTGCCGACCCAGGCCGCGCCCTTTTCGACCTGGCTCTCGAAGGATTCTTCCGCGAGGCCGGCGATGATCCTGTCGTAGCCGGGATAGTCTTTCGAGGCCGTGCCGCCGGTCCAGTGCGACGCCGCATCGACCAGCGATTTCAGATAGTCGTTCAGCGGCTGGCGCGCGATCTCGGCCGCCCGTTCGGCGTCTTCGTGGCACAGCATGTGGAAGGCGAGCATCACTTCGCCCCTGCCGGGGTGGCCGGCCTCCTGCCACGCCGCGCGATACAGGCCGATCAATTCCTTCATCTTGCCGCCGGCCAGCGGAATCGCCATCACCTTGTAGCCCGCCCTTCCGGCGTTGACGAAGCTCTCCGGCGTGGCGAAGGCCGCGACCCAGAAGGGCGGCCGCGGCTTCTGGGTCGGCCGCGGCAGGGAGGTGACGTTGCGGAAGCTGTGGAACCGGCCGTCGAGGGAAACGTCCTCCTCCTCGAGCAGGCGGCGCACCGCCTCCATGCCCTCCTCGAAGCGGGCCCGGCTCTCGTCCAGGCTGACGCCGAAATTTTCGAACTCGTGGGGCAGGAAGGCGCGGGCGAAGCCGCATTCCATGCGCCCGCCGGTGATCGCGTCCATCATGCCGATCTCGCCGGCGATCTTGAGCGGATGGTTGAAGGCCGGCAGCACCGCGCCGGTGACGAAGCGCGCCTTCTGCGTGCGCATCGAGGCCGCGGACAGGAAGAGGTGCGGGTTGGGCGAATAGCCGCCGTAGGGCAGGAAATAGTGCTCGACCGTGCGCAGGTTGGTGTAGCCCAGCGCATCCATGTGATCGACCAGCCGCAGCGCCTCGCCCCAATAGGCGTCGGCCGGCTGGATTTCCGGGCCGATGTCCGGGAAGAACTGCAGCCCGAATTCGATTTTGCCCGCCATGAACGCCTCCTTCGGCCCTGCCTTCATCCCCGCGCCGCCGCCCCGCGGCGATCGTCAGTATACAGACGAACTATCCGCCGGCAATCCGATTTATCAGTATACGGACGATTCCTCCCGGCCTATGATCCGCCCATGGACGGACCGAAACCCCCAGACCGGGAGTCCGGACCCCGGGATTCCGGGCCCCGGGATTCCGGGCCCCGGGAGTCCGGACCCCGCGATTTCCAGCCCGGGGACCGGACGCCGCCGGACGGCCCGGCGCGGCGGCTCGACGGGGTTGCGCTGCACGAAACGCCGGGGCACCTGCTGCGCCGGGCCCAGCAGCGCGCGGTCGACCTGTTCGTCCAGGCGGTCGGCGAACGGGGGCTGCGCCCGCCGCAATTCGCCCTGCTGCTGGCGGCTTGGCAAAACCCGGACGCCAACCAGAGCGAACTGGTCCGCATCACCGGCATCGACCGCAGCACGGCCGCCGACATGATCACGCGCCTGGCTGGCCGGGGCCTGATCCGGCGCCTGCGCACCCGGTCGGACGGCCGCGCCAACCGGCTGCGCGTCACCGCCGAAGGCGTTGCGGCGCTGGAGGCCGCGGCGGACCGGGTCGCGCGCGCCCAGGAGCGCATCGTCGCGCCGATCCCGGCCGGCCAGCGGGCGCAATTCCTCAAGAACCTGTCCCTGATCGCCGACCTGCCCGGTCCGCCGGCCGGCCCGCGCCCCGCCGGATTGCGCCCGGCCCGATTGCGCCCGGAGGATGGGGCGAACCGCCAAGGAGGCTGACCGTGCGCCTGTGCCGCTACAACGACAACCGCCTCGGCCTGGTCGAGGGCGACCGGATCGCCGACGTGACCGCCGCGCTGGACGCCATCCCGGCGGCATCCTGGCCGCTGCCGCCCGGCGACCTGCTGATCCGGCATCTGGACGCGGTGTGCGCCCGCGCGGCCGAAATCGCCGCGGGCGCCGCACGGACCGCCGTCGCGGACGCAAAATTCCTCAGCCCGGTCGCCAACCCGACCAAGGTGATCGGCATCCCGGTCAACTACCAGCTGCATATCGACGAGGCGATGGAGGATGCGGGCCTATCGGCCGGCAACCGGATCCTGAAGATCGAGCAGGCCGGGCCGTTCCTGAAGGCCTGCTCCGCGCTGGCCGGCCCGTCCGAGGGCGTGGCGCTGCGCTTCGCCGACCGGCGCAACGACCACGAGGTCGAACTGGCGGCGATTATCGGCAAGACCGCCGACCGGGCGCCGATGGCGGGCGCGCTCGACCATATCGCCGCCTACGCCATCGGCCTCGACATGACGGTGCGCGGCAGCGAGGACCGCTCGGTGCGCAAGAGCATCGACAGCTACGCCGTGCTCGGCCCCTGGCTGGTGACGGCGGACGAAATCGCCGATCCCGGCAATCTCGACCTGGAAATCCGGGTGAACGGCGAGGTCCGGCAGAAATCCAGCACGCGGAACATGATCTTTTCGGTCGCGCGGCTGATCGAGTTCTGCTCCGCCTTCTATACCCTGCATCCCGGCGACGTCATCATGACCGGCACGCCCGAAGGCGTCGGGCCGGTGGAGGCCGGCGATACGATGCGCTGCACGGTCGAGGGGATCGGGTCGATGGACGTGCCCGTCCGCAACGCATAAGTCCGCCGCCCGTTGCTAGGGGATTACTCTGCAAAGGGGCCCGGGCCGCCCCCCGGCCGATTCGAGCGACGCGCAAGCCCCCACACGCCATTCCGGCCGAAGCGCACCTCCTCCGTCATTTCAACCGGGCGTACCCCCTTCCGTCATTTCGACCGAAGCGGAGTAGCCTGCCCCTTCGGCTTCGCTCAGGGCAGGCTCTGAGCGAAGTCGAAGGGAGTGGAGAAATCCGGCCTGGGACGGGCCGACGCCGCAGGGCTGGGCGTGGGGACGGCGGAGCCTTCCCCGCAGCACCCCTCCCCCTGCCCCCTCCCCCAAGGGGAGGGGGTAAGAGTCTGAAATCGGGGCGGTTTTCCGGCTCCGGTGCGGCGTTTGCAAACCCGAAGCTCCCCCTCCCCTCCGGGGGAGGGGGCGGGGGAGGGGTCGGCGGTCGCGCGCTGTCGATTCGGGCGACGCGCAACACCCAACCGTCATTTCGACCGGGCGTACCCCCTCCCGTCATTTCGACCGAAGCGGAGCGAGTGGAGAAATCCGGCTGGCGACGGGCGCCGGACAGGCGCCGGAGCCTGCGGCGTCGGTGGAGCGCCCGCCGGGTTTCTCCGCTCCGCCCCGGCCCAAGGGCCGGGGCTCCGGTCGAAATGACGGGGGGGTTCGAGGACCGGACTGGGCGCAAGTCCGGCGGGGAAGGGGATTCGCTCAACGCCCCATGTCGGGGAGGAATCCCAGGGTGAGGAGCAGGCGGTGACCGGTCAGCGGCCCAGCACCGCGGCGACGGTGGCGCGATTGGCGATGTCGTCGAACCAGACCGCGAGCGCCGGCCGGGCCGTCCGCCAGTCCTCGCCGGGCAACTGCCGGTCCAGATGCGCCAGCATGGCCGCGAGCGCGATATCGCCGCGCGAGAATTGGGCGCCCACGGTAAACGGCCGGTCGCCCAGCATGGCGGCAGCGGTCGCCAGGCCGTCCCGCATCCGGGTGCGCCGGCGGGCGATCCAGTCCCCGTACCCCCCGGGGTCTTCGGCCGCCTCGCCGCGGGCGCCGGCGATGTAGAGATCGACCGCGGCCGCGTTCACCCCTTCGGTCAGCGCTTCCCAGGTCTTGACCTCGAAGACCTCCGCCGGGTCGGACGGCATCAACGGGGGCACGGGACGGACGGTCTCCAAGTAATCGAGGACGGTCCGCGTGTCGTAGAGGGCGACCTCCCCTTCCGCCCCCTCTCCGGCCGGGGCGCCGAAGCGGACCAGCGGGTTCCGGTTCAGCGGGTTTTCCGAGACGCCCTCGCCGGGCTGCCAGGTCATGTCTTCGACCAGCCGGCAGGGCAGCCCCTTCTCGCGCAGCGCGATCAGCACCCGGCTGGTGTCCGGCCCCGGCGCGGGCGAGATCACGGCGATCGGGCCGTCCGGCAGCCGGCCGGCGTCGGCCGGCGTGCGGCCCGGCCCCGGCCCGCTCAGCGCCTTGGGCGGCGCAGCTTCCGGTTCGGCGGCTTCTTCCTTTTCCCGCCGGCGCGGCGCGCGCGCCCCGTTGCCGTCGGCGACCAGCGCGGCATAGTCCCGGCGTTCGAGCAGGAGCGAGGTCGCCGCGCCGAAGACCAGCCCCCAGAAGGGCGCGCCGATGCCGAGCAGGTTGACGTTCACGCCGGGGATCAGGTCGGTTACCGTCACGACCAGGCTGACCGTCGCGCCGATGGCGAACCGGCCGCCGAAACCGGCGGTGAAGGCCTGCTGCAACACCGGCAGCATGGCCAGCCCGCCGATGATGTAGATGAAGGCTTCCGGCACCGAGAGCGCCAGCCGGGTCACCACCGGCGACAGCAGGCCGAAGGCGACCGCCAGCGCGGCCCAGAGATAGGCGCCGACGAAATGGAAGCGCACCGCGCCGGACGAGGCCAGGATCGCGTTGGTCGGCCCGGTCATGCAGGTGTTGACGCTGCTGTAGGCGGCGAACAGCAGGGAGCCGGCGCCGCACATAAAGGTGCTGGTGTTGGTCGGCGGATCGTGGCCGGAGACGCGCAGGATGGCGATGCCCTGGGCGTTCTGCAAGGCCAGCACGGAAACGAGCAGCGGCAGGACAAGATCGAGCAGCGCCGCCTTCGAGAACACCGGTTGGACGATATCGGGCCGGGCAATCTGCAGCGTCAGTTCCTGCTGGAGCGTAAACTGGCCGCCCTCGACCGCCATGTAGCCGGCGGCCAGCAATGCCATCAGCACCGGCGGCAGGAAGCGCGCCACCGGCTTCCAGAAGGAAAACGCGATCCAGGCGACCAGCGCCGCCAGGGCGATCCTCAATTCCTTGTCGAAGGCGTCGACCGCCAGGATGCCGAACTTCAGGAACACCCCGGCGACCATGGCCATGACGATCGGCTGGGGCACGAAGCGCATGATCGCCTTGAAGCCGCCGGTGACGCCGAGCAGGATCATCACCGCGCCGGTCGCCATGTAGGCGCCGACGATTTCGGCGAAGGGGTATTTGAGCAACGCCTGGCCGGCGATGGCCGTGCCGGAGATCGTCCAGGCGAAGGCGAGCGGCTGTTTGTAGAACCAGCTCATCGCGAAGGTGATCGCGCCGCCGCCGGCAAAGCCGATGAAGATCCACGACGACAGGGTCTCGGTGGAGAGCCCGCCGGCGATCCCGATGGTCAGGATCAGCGCGACCGGCCCGGTCGAGGCGAACAGGAAGGCGACGACGGCGTTGGCCAGATGGTGCGGACGGACGGCCAGCAGCGTCTCGGCAAATCGCGGGCGGTCGGGGGCTGGCGGTTCGAACACGGGATGCGGCGGGCTCGTTCGCTATGTCCGGCGCCGCGCGGTCAACGGCGGCGCGCGGCCGGCGCACGTTAGCGGCGCGGGCGACGGCCGGTCAACGCGCGGGATCGGCCCGGCGCGCCGAAGGGGACCGGCGCCGGAGATTGGACCTGCCGGCGGACCGGCTTTATTCTCCCGCCGACGATCCGTCGGTTCCGGGGAGGATATCATGGCTGTCGGCACGCTTGAGAAAAAGGCTGCAATGGAGATTCCGTCCCACGACGAGATCGTGGCGCGCGCCGAGCGGGTCGCAATTGCGCTCCGCGACAACGCGGCCGAGGCCGACGACCTGCGCCGCGTGCCGGACGATTCGGTCCGCCTGATGAAGGAACAGGGCCTGCTCAGGGTCATTCAGCCGCGCCGGGCCGGCGGCTGGGAAATGTCGCTGCGCGCCCATCTCGACGTCATCGGCGCGCTGGCGCAGGGCTGCGCTTCGGCGGCCTGGGTTGCCGGCGTCGCCCACGCGCACAGCTGGATGCTCGGCCATTTCCCGGAGCAAGCGTTGCAGGACGTCTACGGCGCCGACCCGGCCAACCTCGTCGCCGCGGTGATCGGGCCGCGCGGCCGGGCGGTGCGCCGCGCCGACGGCAGCCACACGCTGGAAGGCTTCTGGCCCTTCGGCTCCGGCTGCCACCACGCCGACTGGCTGATCCTGGGCGCCGAGGTGTTCGACGAGGCCGGCGAACCGATCGAGCCCGGCGATTTCGTCGTTCCGGCCGGCGATGTCGAGATCCGCGACGACTGGCATGTCGCCGGCCTCCAGGGCACCGGCAGCAATTCCCTGACCTGCAAGGGCCTCGAAGTCCCGGCTCACCGCTTCCTCTCGATGCCCAAACTGTTCGACCTCGATACGCCGGGTCTCAAGGGCTATGACGGCTGGCTCTACCGGGCGGAGGCCGTGCCGGTGCTGGCGCTGTGCATCACCGGCAGCGCGCTGGGCATCGCCCGCGCCGCCCTGCCGGAATATCTGCGCATCGTGCCCGGCAAGGCGCTCGCCTACACGCACTATACGGCGGAGGAATTCGTCGGCACCCAGATCGGCCTCGCCGAAGCGGCAACGCTGATCGACTGCGCCCATTTCCTGCTCTACCGCATCGCCGACGATATCGACCGCTACGCCAAGGCCGGCGACCGGATGCCGATGGAAATGCGCGGCCGCATCCGGATGGACTGCGCCCAGGGCGTGCGCTTCTGCATGGAGGCGGTGGACAAGCTGTTCCACACCGCCGGCGCCTCGGGCCTGTCGCTCAAGGGTTCGATGCAGCGCGGCTGGCGCAACCTGCACGCCATCAACATGCACGGCCTGCTGGCCTACGACACCAGCGCGGAAATCTACGGCCGGGTCATGCTCGGCCTGGAGCCCAACACCGAGATCGTCTGACGGACCGTGCGGCCGGCCGCCGGCTATTTCCTGTCGAAACGGATGTCCTGCTTGTTCAGGAAGGCCTCGATGCCGCGCCGCGCCTCCTCGCTGGTCTGGGAGATGGCGCTGGCGACATTCTCGGTGAAGCTGCCGGCCATGCGGTCCATGTCGGCGATGCGCGGCAGGGCGTTGATCATCATATAGTTGCTGATCTGCGCGTTGCCGGCGATATCGTCGGCGAGCGCCATCGCCTTGTCGAAGGCCGCGCCGGCCGGCTCGATATAGTGGCTGAGGCCGAGGCGCCGGCCCTCGTCGGCGTCGTAGCGCCGGCCGGTCAGCATCATTTCGCGCATCCGGTCGGCCCCGACGATGCGCTGGACCCGGACGCTCGCGCCGCCGCCGACATAGATGCCGCGCCGGCCTTCGGGCAGCTGGTAGAAGGCGGTCGGTTCCGAGACCCGGACATGGCAGGCCGTCGCGATCTCCAGCCCGCCGCCGATCACGCCGCCCTGCATCGCCGCGACGACCGGAACCGGGCCGAATTCCAGCAGGTCCAGCGTCTCGTGCCAGAAGCGCGAATGGAGCACACTGTCGAAGGGCGGGCGTTCCTTGTGCTCGGCGAGGTCGAGGCCGGCGCAGAAATGGTCGCCGGCGCCGCGCACCACGATGGCGCCGGTCTCCTGCGGATCGAAGGCGTCGACGAAGGCGCGGATATCGCGGATCAGCCCGTCGCAGACCGCGTTGCGCTTCTCTTCCCGGTCCAGGGTCAGAACCGCGATCCGGCCGTGCCGGGAAACGGTGACATAATCGGTGGCGTAAACCTGTTCCATCGGGCGCGCGCTCGTTCGTGCCGGTTCAGGGGCACAGGCTATAGACAATGCCGCCGCGGGTGAGAAGGGGCGTGTCGGGGGATCGGGCCGCAGGACCGGGCGGCGAAAGTTGCCTCGGCGTCTTGCGCCATCCGACAGCGCCACCCCGGATGGAGCGGCCTGCCCCAAGCCGCGATTCGGGAGACGGAAATCCGGGGTTCGGAGTCGCCAGCGAGGTCCGCGCCGGAAATTCCAGGGCCAAAAACAAATCCGGGGGGCGCCTATCCACAGTTCAAGATCGATAGAGAAATCAACGAACCAATGGTTTTGACAAGCCAAAACTGTGATAATCCGCAGTCCAAAAAGCGGCAAGTTTCGACCGAAGGAAGATCGATGAAGGAAATTTTGGCGTTTGACTACGGCCAAAGCATTGTCGGCATGATCGATCTCCGCACCGATGCGTATATTCGGTACAAGCCCCCCTCAATGATCGATGGGGCCAAGCGAATACTCGACTGCGAGGGTATCGTCATCAGTTTCAACGGTACCCTATATGACCTGCCGAAGCTGGCTGAGCTTGTCGGAGTCGCCGATTCGGATAATCCTCCTCTGCGGGGCGAACATGTCGATATGCAAATCGAAGCCTCCCGCGACCGTTGGCCTCCGGACCCTGGAACGAAGCCGATTTTAGGTAATCGTTTGTGGGACACCTACCGGCACTATTTCGGCGAGTCTCGTCCCGATCCGCCCGATTGCCTGAATGACGACTATGAACGGGATAATTGGTACGATTGCTACATGACCGCAGCATTGTATCGAAAGATCGTATCGGGACGATAGCTACCCGAATCTCAGCAATTTGCGCGCTGCCGCTAACCCGGCCACCAGTGGGTGGCGGCTAGCTTCGGGCCGACCTCAGCCATTACCCTCAATACAGCAGCCCCGGCAGCCACAGGGCGAGGCCGGGCAGCAAGACGAGCAGGACGACCAGCGCGGTATCGGCGAACAGGAAGGGCACGATGCCGCGATAGACCGCGCCGAGATCGATATCCGGCAGCTGGGCGCGGATGACGAAGATGTTCATGCCGACCGGCGGCGTGATCAGGCCGGCCTCCGCCACGACGACGACGAAAATGCCGAACCAGACCTTGTCGTAGCCGATGCCCTCGGCGAGCGGCAGGAAGACCGGCACCGTGATCAGGATCATGCTCAGCGAATCGAGGAAGCAGCCGAGCACGAGATAGACCGCCAGCATGAGCAGGATGACCAGCCAGGGATGCAGCGAGCCGGCGCCGAACAGGTCGGTCACCGCCTTGGGCAGCTGGGTCAGGACGATGAATTCCTTGAACAGGAAGGCGCCGAGCACGATGAAGAACAGCATGGCCGTGGTCGAAACCGTCTCGGCCAGGCTGGCCCGGAAGCCCGCCCAGTCGAGGGTGCGGGTCGCCGCGGCGATCGCGATGGCGGTCAGCGCGCTGACCGCGGCCGCCTCGGTCGGGCTGAACACGCCGAGATAGATGCCGCCGACCGCGATGCCGAACAGCAATACGATCTTCCACAGGCCGAACAGGGGCAGCAGCCGCTCGGCGAGCGCCAGGCCGGGCATTTTCGGCACCCGGCCGGGCGCGACCCAGCCGATGACCGCGATCACCAGGACGTGCAGGGCGGCGAGCGCGAGCCCGGGCAGCAGGGCGGCGGCGAACAGCTCCGGCACGCCGGCCTCGGCGATGATGGCGTAGAAGATCAGGATGACCGACGGCGGGATCAGGATGCCGAGCGTGCCGCCGGAGGCCACGGTGCCGGTCGCCAGTTTCTCGTCGTAGCCGAACTTGCGCATTTCCGGGATCGAGACGCGCGACATGGTGGCCGCCGTGGCCAGCGACGAGCCGCAGATCGCGCCGAAGCCGGCGCAGGCGCCGATCGTGCCCATGGCCAGCGCCCCGCGCAGGCCGCTGAACAGGGCGTTGGCCGCCCGGTAAAGGTCGCCCGACATGCCGGAGCGGGTCGCGACCACGCCCATCAGGATGAACAGGGGCACGACGGTGAGCCCGTAGGCGTCCTCGCCGACCAGGTAGGAGGAGGTTTCTCCCGCCGCCAGCCCGGCGTTGCGCCAGCCGTCCATGACCGTGTAGCCGAGCAGGCCGGCGATGCCGAGGGCGGCGCCGACCGGAATCCGGACCAGGATCAGCCCGAAAACCGCCAGCAGGCCGAGGACGCCGTAGACCTCATCCGGCATCGGGAACCGCCCGAATCCGCCCGTTTCCGGTTTTTGAACGATACATCGGAAATGCGGGTCAGAGCGGCGCGCCGCCGGCCCGGTCGGGCGGCCCGCCGCGCAGCCACAGCAGGGCGACGGCCGCGCCGGCGAGCGCGGCGCAGCCGAGGCCGATCAGCATGGGCAGCCAGAACCAGAAGCGGTTGATGTCCAGCGACATCGTGTTTTCGCCGAATTCGAGCTTTTCCAGCGCGACCGGCAGGGCCTGGAAAAAGGACACCGCCAGGAAAACGATAATCAGGAGCAGGCCGATCCAGCGCATCGCCCGGATCGGCCGGGCCGGGGCCACCTGGTCGATCAGGTCGACGGCGACATGCTCGTCGCGCAGGGTGACCGCCGGCAGGGCGATGAAGATGCAGGTCGCGAACGCCCACACCATGATGTCGACGTCGTTCTCCCCGGTCCAGTTCGCGACATAGCGCAGCGTCACCGAGGCCGCGGTGAACAGCATCATGAACACAAGGAACAGGGCGGCGGCGAGGGAAAACGCCCCCGCCACCCGGTTAAGCCCGGTCGGCGGTCCGGCTCGATTTTCCGACAAGAGCCGAATTCCGACCGTTTCGCGTCTGAACGGCGGCCGGCGCTAGTTCCTCAGGAAGTTGCGCGAGGTCTTTTCGTGCTTCGCCGCCAGCGACTTCATCATGGTGTAGACCGCGCGCGCGGGCAGGCCCTTCTTCTCCAGGGCGGCGATCCGGGCCTCGGTCACCTTCGCGCCGACATCGCGGAACTTCTTCGCCTCCGCGTCGGACAGCTGGATCGGCGTCATGCCGGCCTTCATCATGATCTTCTTGCCGATCGCGTCCAGCTTGTCCCACTCATGGCCGATTTCCTTCTCCCGGCCGGTCACCGTGTCGTCGATGACCTTCTTGAGCTTGGGCGAAAGGGAATCGTACCGCTTCGCGTTCATGTTGACCGAGAAGCTGGCGACATAGCTGTACATTTCGGTGGTGTATTTGGTCACCGGCCCCATGCGGAAGGCGATGCCGGCGCCGCCATAGTCGATGAACGCGCCGTCCAGCGTGCCTTTCTGCATCTGCTCGACGATCTGGGTCGGCGGCAGGCCGCGCGGCGTGGCGCCGAGCGCGCGGATATAGTCCCGGATCGTCTGGGAGGCGAAGCGCAGGCGCAGGCCCTTCATGTCCGCGGTCGTGCGCACCGGCTTCTTGGCCGTGTGGATGTTGCCGGGCTGGTGGGTCAGCAGCACCAGTACTTTCACGCCCTTGTGCTCCGCGTCGAGATACTTGGCGCGCAATCCCGCATCGTTGAGCACCTTGGCGCCGATTTCCGCGCTGCCGATCAGGAACGGCATGTTGGACATTTCGGTCAGCGGGAAGCGGCCGGGCGTGAAGCCGTGGACCGACCAGGTCACGTCGGCCCGGCCGGTGCGGGCGATATCGTAATATTTCGGCGGCGGGCCCATCTGGGCGCCGGGGAAGACCTTGAAGGCGATCTCGCCGCCGGATTTCTGCTCGACCTCCTTGGCCCAGCGGGCGAGCCACTGGGAGAACGAGTGTTTCGGCGTCACGAAATGCGCCAGCTTCATCTCGATCTTGGCGCTGGCCGATGCGGACCAGAGGACCGCGCCGGCGAGGGCCGCAACGGCGGCCGCTGTTTTCAGACGATGCATGTTTTTCCTCCCGTTGCGCCGGGGGGCCGTGCCCGCACAGGCGCTTTGCAGATTTCCGCCGGACGCCGTCGCCGGCCCGCGTCTGGCGCTCAACCGTCCAGCAACGGCATGCGATCCAGCCATTTCTCCACGTCCGCCGGATCGTCGAACAGGGTTTCCAGTTCCGCCTTCGCCGTGGACCGGGTCTGCCTTGCCGACTGTACAACAGACGGATCGTAGCCTTCCACCCTCGTGCTGATTTCCAGCCGGATGCCGTTATTGTCGTAGAAATAGACCGACAGGAACCCGTCGCCGAGGTCGATCGGCTCGGTGATCTCCACGCCGCAGGCCCGGACGTGGGCGCGGACCTCGTCGAAGCGCCGGTGCGGCGTGTGGAACGCGACGTGCTGCATGCCGCCGATATGGTCCCGGTTGGCCTGCGGCGCCCCTTTCGGATACTCGAACACGGCGAACAGCGAATCGTTGCCCATGTCGAAAAAATAATGGCGCAGCCGGTCGTAGGGCGGCTGGCCGCGGTCCGCCGCATAGGGTACCCGGCGGACATGCACCAACTGCATGCGCAGCACCCGCGTATAGAAATCCAGCGTGCCTTCGAGATCGTCGGTGACGATCGCCAGATGGTCGATGCCGCGCAGCGGCACGTCGGCCGGCTCGCCGGAAGCATGGGCTTCCTGGATCGTTTGCGGCGTTCCGTCCATTTTCTTCACCTGTGCTATGGCCGGCGATCCGGCTTGTGCTTACGGGAGATCGAAGAAAGCGTATGATTGCGGACGGAATCAGTCAAATTGCGATGCCGGTTTGCGGTGCGTCCTCCGGAACCGCGCGGACCGGCGAACCGGGGCGTCCGCGGGGCAACCGACCGGCGGAAGGGGCCGGCGAAAGGGGCAAACCATGTTGATCGGCAAGGCCGGCGCGCTCAAGAGCGCGATCTGCACCGCGGACGAAACCAGCATAACGGTGCGCGGGCGCGACCTGTGCGGCGACCTGATGGGCGGCCTGTCGTTCACGGAGTTTTTCCTGCTCCATCTGACCGGCAAGGCCCCGAGCGCAGACCAGGCCTTCTTCCTCGACGCCATGCTGGTCGGCCTCGCCGAACACGGCATGACGCCCAGCGCCCAGGCGGCGCGCATGACCCTGGCCGCCGCCCCGGAATCGCTGCAGGGCGCGGTGGCGTCGGGGATCGCCGGCGCCGGCTCGGTGGTGCTCGGCGCGGCGGAAGAGGCCGGCCGGCTGCTGGTGCGCGGCGTCGCCGAAGCCGGCGGCGAGGCGGACGCCTTCGAAACCGCCGCCCGGCGCATTGCGGAGGAGCTCCGCGCGGCGCGCCGGCCAGTCCCCGGCTTCGGCCATCCGCTGCACAGGCCCGACGATCCGCGCGCGACGCGCCTGCTCGCCCTGGCGCACGAGCGCGGGGCGGCCGGCGACCGCACCCGCTTTCTCGAAATCCTGGCGCCGGTCGTGAACGACGTCTGGCAACGCAATCTGCCGGTCAACATCAACGGCGCGATCGCTTCCATCATGCTGGATCTGGACTTCCCGATGGAGGCGTTGCGCGGCGTGCCGATCCTGGCGCGAACCGCCGGCCTGCTCGGCCATCTGTACGAGGAGAGCCGGCGGCCGATGGGCTTCCTGCTCGCCCACCATGCCGAAGCGGCGGTCGAATACGACGGCGGCCCGCCGCCCCGCCAGGGATGACGCGCCGGTGACGGGATATCTGCACAACCCCGCGGTCGAAACCCGCGATCCGGCGGAACAGGCGTCGCGCGACGCCGCCCGCTATCCCGAGCAGATCGGCTATCTGCTTGAAAGGTCGGACTTTTATCGGGCCAAGCTGGCCGATGTCGGCATTTCCTGCGTAGCGGACGCCGGCGGCCTCGACAACATCGCCAACCTGCCGTTCACGGAAAAAGACGAGCTGCGCAAGAGCCAGGCGGACCATCCGCCGCTCGGCAGCCATGTCGCCGCCTCGTGGGACGAGATCGTCCGGGTCTATTCCACCAGCGGCACCAGCGGCGACCCTTGCTACATCGCGATCACGCCGGCCGATCTCGACGTCTGGACCGAAATCTCGGCGCGCAGCTACGCCGCCTGCGGCATCCGCCGCGGCCGCCGCGTGGTGCACAATTACGGCGCCGGCCCCTTCGTCGCCGCGGCGGTGACGGACATGCTGACCCGCAACCGCATCGCCCATATTCCGGTCGGCACAGGCAATACCGAACGCTACGTCGCCGGCATCCGGAAAATGGGCGCGACGGCGATCATGGCGACGCCCTCCTTCGCCCTGTATCTGATCGACTGGCTCGAGGAACGCGATATTGCGCCCCGGTCGCTGGGCATCGCGCGCATGGCGGTCGCCGGCGAGCCCGGCGGCGGCGACCCGGTCATCCGCAACCGGATCGAAACGGCGTTCGGCTGCACGGCCAGCGAAGCCATGGGCATCGGCGACATCTCGATCACCCTGTGGGGCGAGTGCGAAGACCGGGGCGGCATGCATTTCAGCGGCCGGGACTTCGTCCATGTCGAGCTGATCGATCCGGAAAGCGGCGCGGCGCTGCCGTTCGAGGACGGCGCGGAGGGCGAGCTGGTCTATACCGCCCTGCGGCGCGAGGCGATGCCGCTGCTGCGCTTCCGCAGCCGCGACCATGTCGTCGTCAACGCACGGCCCTGCGCCTGCGGCCGCACCGGCGTTCGCGTGCGCTGCATCGGGCGGACCGACGACATGCTGATCGTGCGCGGCGTCAACCTGTTCCCGTCGGCGTTGCGGGCGGTCGTGAACCGGTTCGCGCCCCATGTCGGCGAAGTCGTGATGATCCGCCCGAAACAGCGCGGCGTGATGCAGGAGCCGCCCCTGCCGGTGTCCGTCGAACTGGCGGCCGGCGCCGATCCGCCGCCGGACCTCGCCGAGCGCATCCGGGCGGCGATCCGCAGCGAACTCATCGTCGCCACCGAGATCGAACTGACGCCCCACCGGTCGTTGCCGCGCAGCGAATACAAGAGCCGGCTCGTCGATTTCGGCGGGACCGGATAATATTTTGCCGGATTATTCAGGAGGCTGGACCCGTGAACGCACCCGCCACCCTGCCGGATCACCGGACCGGCGCCGTCGAATCCGGCGACGTCACGATCTTCTACCGGCACTTCGGCGCCCCCCGTTCCGATTCGGGGCGCGGCGCGCCGATGATCGTTTTGCACGGCCAATCCTATTTTTCCTACGACTGGATCGGCATCGCCGACGAACTGGCGCGCGATCCGGACGGCGGGCCGGATGGCGGCCGGGAGATCGTCGCCATGGACATGCGCGGCTTCGGCAGATCCTCCTGGAGTCCGGGCCAGGCCTACAAGGTGCAGGACTTCGCCGCCGACGTTCTGGCGGTCGCCGACCGGCTGGGCTGGAACCGCTTCGTCCTTGCCGGGCATTCGATGGGCGGGCGCAACGCCACCTATACCGCCTCGGCCCGCCCGGAACGGGTCGAGAAGCTGATTTTGGTCGATTATTCGCCAACCAACGCGAAGGCGGGGTCGATGCGGGTGATGAACCAGTCGGTCGACATGCCCGAATCGTTTTCGGGGCTGGATGAGGCGCTGCGCTATTTCGGCCTGGATCCGGCGACGGCCGGCGCCGCAAAGCGCGCCCGCTTCGAGGCCTATCTCGGCATCTTCGACGGCAACTATACCGTGTCGCGCGACCCCTATTTCAGGGAAGTTTTCCGAAAAACCCGCGACGAGGGCGTCAAGCCGGACCATGGCGCCGATTTGTGGGCCTGCCTGGGCCGGGTGGCCTGCCCGATTCTCGTGCTGCGCGGCCGGCAGTCCGACATGTTCGCACCGGAAACGGCCGAAAAGGTCAGGGCCGCGAACGCCAACGTCACGCTGGTCGAGGTCGAAGGCGGCCACAACATCCCCGGCGACAACCCGGCCGGCCTGATCGCGGCGCTGCGTCCGTTTCTGGCGGATCGGGCCGCGGGCGCCTGAATCCGGCTTCCGGAGGCGCATGGTTGTATTGTATACATTGTGCTGGATTTCTAAAGAGAGCGGTTAAGCGCACTGGCATGCTGCATACATAACCTGACGCAAGGCGTTTCCCATCGTATACAGCCCGGCGGGACGCCCGCGACCGCCGCCCCGCAACCGATTCAGGGCCAGATTTCGTCCGCCACCCTGACGATGGTTTCGAGCTTCGCCCGCTCGTCCGCCGCGCCGACCGGGTTGCCGGCAACCGTCGAGGCGAAGCCGCATTGCGGGCTGAGCGACAGGCGTTCGCGGTCGATATACCGGGCGGCCTCGTCGATCCGGCGCTTCAGGTCCTCCGCCGCCTCGAGATCCGGGATTTTCGAGCTGACGATGCCCAGCACCACGCTCTTGTCGTCCGGAACGTGGCGCAGCGGCTCGAAACCGCCGGCCCGCGCGGTATCGTATTCGAGCATGAAGGCGTCGACCTCGACGCGCCGGAACACCTGTTCGGAAATCCGGTCGTAGCCGCCTTCGGAGAGCCATTTGCCCTTGAAGTTGCCGCGGCACATATGCATCCCGGCGACCGCCTCGCCCCGCCCGCGCACGGCGGCGTTCATCGCCTCGATATACAGGTCGAGCAGCCCATCGGGATCGCCGCCCAGGGCGCGCACCCGCTCGCACACCGCCGGGCTGCCGAGCATGATGAGCGGCACCTCGTCGAGTTGGACATAACGGCAGCCCAGGGCGGCAAGATCGGCGATTTCCTGCCGGAAAATCGCGCACAGATCGTCGAAAAACGCCTCGTCCGTGGCGTAGCCGGAGCCTTCGATCGTTTTCGACAGCCGCCAGAAATGCAGGGTGGACGGCGACGGCATGGTGATTTTCGGCTCGGCGCTCATCACCGCCGTCTTGAGGAAGGCGAATTCCTCCGTCGAGATCGGCGCCGCCTTGTTCAACGGGCCGACGCAGTCGGCGGCGATAAACGTCTGCTCTTCGCCGGTCTCGTCGTGGAAGGCGAACAGCGACGGCGCCACATCGAAGCCGTCGATGGCGTCGACCCAGTGGCCCCAATAGGATTTGCGGCGGAACTCGCCGTCGGTCGCCATTTCGAGGCCCAGGCCCTCCTGCATCGCCACGACATCGCGGATCGCCGCCCGTTTGGCCGCCTCGAAGGCCGCATCGCCGATCTCCCCCGCGCTGTGGGCCTTGAAGGCGTCCTTGAGCGCCCGCGGGCGCAGCAGGCTGCCGATATGCTCGGCGCGGAACGGCGGGTTGCGTCTCGCTTTCGTCGGAGCGGTCATCGTTACGGCCTTGTCTCGATTATTGTTGAAGGAACGCTCATTTTTAGCAGGGTCGGGCGGCGCAATGCAGCCCGTCGAACTTTCCGGCACATGGTTCTTGCTCACTGTGGAGGCTGTAAGGTTTTTCGAACAGCGTCCAATTCTTTGGCTAGTCTCTTGACGATATCCGCAACGCCATCGCCAGTCTTGATTTCGCACTCCCATACAACCAGCACACGCCAGCCGAGGCCGCGTAACGCTGTATCCTTCTCGGCGTCTCGCGTCACATTGCGCTCCAGCTTCGGCTTCCAGTAGTCCAAGTTGGATTGCGGCATCCGCCCGCCTGGGCAATTCTTGTGCTGATGCCAGAAGCACCCGCGGACTTGGACTGCCAGCTTCTGGCGCGGAAAAACCACGTCAGGACGTCCGGGGAGATCAGTGCGGCAAACGCGGAAACGAAATCCCGCACGGTGCAGCGCAGAACGGAGTCGGACCTCAAGTTTCGTATCGCGGCCCTTGATGCGGGACATGTTCCGCGACCTCTGTTCCGTTGTGATCCTGTCGGGCATGGCGATCCGCACCTGCGCTACTTAGCCGGAAGGCAGTTCGTTTTCAGCAGTTCGCACATTTCCTCCTTGGTGAGTTGCGAAACGATTGAACCCGACCCTTCGTCGCCGAGGAGACCACGCGCCAATGCTGACTTGCGTTCGAGCGCGAACACGATGGCCTCTTCAATGGTATCGGCAGCTAGCAGCCGCATGTAGGTAACAGGCTCCGTCTGCCCAATCCGGTGGTTCCTGTCCTGACTCTGCGCGTAGTGGTCGTACCGCCATGAGAGAGATTCATAGATCGAATAGCTTGCGGCCGTGAGCGTAAAGCCGGTGCCCGCGGCAGCCGGATTGGCGATCAGCACGCGGACGTTTGGGTCGTTCTGGAAACCTGCGGCAATCTCTTGGCGCTCCGAGGCCGGCGTCCCACCGTAAATGGTCACCGCTCCCTCGATCCTTTGAACGAGCGTTTCTATCGAACGGATGTAATTCGACCATAGAATCACTTTCCTGTCCGGCACCGAAAGGATGTCTGCCACGAGACCGTCGAGCGCCTCGAATTTCGCAGGCACCCGTTTCACATCCGGGAAGATCAGGGAGGGATTGCAAGCCAATTGGATAAGCCTGGTGAGCTTCGCCAGCGCGGTCGGAGCGAACACCCGATATTGCTCGCCGGTCATCGCCTCGATTTCGCAAACCATCTGGTCCCGCATTTCGTCGTACAGGCACCGCTGCCACGGTGGGAGCTCTATGCGAACATCCACAAACGATTTGTCTGGCAAGTCGAGGCACTGTTCCTTGGTGCGGCGCAGGACCAGCCTGTCGATCACGTCTTTGGCGAACGAGGCGTCCGGGTCCTCCTCGAGACGGGCCGTGAAAGATTCCAGCGAACCGAGCGAACCGCGCCCCGGCTCAATGATTTCAACCTGAGTGAAAAGGTCGGTCGCCGTGTTCGTGACGGGAGTACCCGAAAGCAGCCACCTGAACGCGCAGTATGGCGCCACGGTCCGGGCAGCGGTCGAGGTCAGCGAGCGCCAGTTCTTGGCTGCGTGCGACTCATCTAGGACCAGCACTGTCCGCTGGCGCTGCGCCAAGGCGAGAAGCGCTGTGACCTCAGAACGTGCTGTCTCGTAGCTGGTTATCAACGCGCGGGCGCAGGACTCCCGGAAGGCGGCGCGCCGCTTCTTGGGAGGCCCTTCAGCGACTTCGACGGATACGGTCGGAGCGAACTTGGTGAACTCGGCAACCCAATTCCGCTTGAGCGAGTTGGGGCAGATCACGAGCAGCCTGTCAGCACGGCCGCTGTCCAAGAGGAGCCGGAAGGCCGCAATCGCAACAAAGGTCTTGCCCAGCCCCTGCTCGAATGCGAGCAGCCCCGAGCCTTGGCCCGTCAGGAAATCGACGCCCTCGTGCTGATGCTGAAGCAGTTCGAACGCCACCCTACGCCCCGCCGGCCGGAGAATGCTGGTTAATCAGCCCGGTGAAATACTTATGGGCCTCATTGAACTCGTCGATATCGGACGGCTGGAGGTCCACCACGTCGGCCCGGCTGGCCTTGTTGAGCGTCCTCGTCGCCTTCTTGAGCGCGAGCCGATACGGGTGAACGCCGTCGTGAACCCTGTCCTCAATGAGGTCGATCGTCTGCTGGAGATTCGCAATGTCCACATCGTCGAAGCCGTCCTCGCCCCGATCAATGGCACGGCGGACGATTTGCGGGATGGCCTCGACCTTCGCCTTGGGGCTGTTGCTCTTATCCCGCGTCTGCTGGGCGAGCTTGTTGGCGACGTGCTGCTCCCCCGACTTCAATTGCGCCCAAGCGTCCTCATCTTCGTGAAACTCCTTCAGGAACCGTGCATCGCGGTATTCCTTGAAGACATCGTTCCGGACCATATCGAAGACGTCCTGGCGCAACTCGTCGTGAGCCCTGTTGTCGAAGTCCCGAAGCTGCGGGCCGATTACGCGCGCCTTGCTGATCTCTTCAAGGACACTGAACTTCTCCGCGGCGAGCCTCCGCGCGCTGTGACCATCGTCCACATACTCGATGAACTTCAGCGCGAACTCATACGCGCTCTTGAGCCTTGCGACCCAAGACTCAGACTTGCCCATATTCTCAGCAAGGGTCGCCTGATTCATCAGCGAGGGGCGCCCCGGGCGCCCCACGACGGTCTCGTAGATGAACTTCGCCTCGACATAGCGGCCCCAACTGCGGACTCCGGAGCCGCGTACATGAATACCGGCCAGCAGGACCGCTATGTCCTTCTCGCCAAAGTTCTGCGGAAGGATCTTCGCCTGCACGTCGCGGAAATCGCCCTCGTGCTTCCCGCTGGTGAACTTGCGGTCCAGTTCGCGGAGGATGGTGACCCGCGTGGCCCCCTCCAGCACCAGATACTTCCCTGTCATTGTCCGCTGGACATAGATCGCCTCCATCTGGCCGATGTCCTGGATCGACTTGCGCAGGCCGTCATATCCGCTCGACATCCGAAGCGCCTCCTCAAGGTCAGCCTCGGAAGAGAAGCCCTCCATTATGGACGTCTGAAGGCGGGGGTTGTCGTTCCACAGCGCCACATCGTCGTGGACATTCAACCTGACATCCCTGAGTTCCCATTCGGCGTTCCCGATTCTTTCGTACAGAATCCGCTCCGTTTGGCTCGGCGGAACCTCAAATCCCGCAGCGCTGTGAGTCATGCCAAACCCCTTTCTCGTCTTGCTACAGCAATTTGTATCAAGATAAAGAAAGAAGAGCAACTGTCAAGGGGCGGTAATATTCGACAGCCAATCAAAAGCGTTCACCTTTTGGATCGAATGGTCTATTATGCGCAAATGCTCGGATTCATTGAGCTTCACAGGCGGGCAGAAGAAATTTGAGCGGCATCAAACACACAGCACGAAACGAGAGGGCCGCAACGGAAGCCCATTGCATAGACCTGTTCGCCGGGGCTGGCGGCTTGGCTGTGGGCTTCAGGTCATCCGGGTGGGGTGTGCTGGCCGGAAACGACATCGACCCCGACGCAGCGGAGACGTTCAGGCTCAATTTCCCTGAAGCCTCGTTCTTCGAAGGCCCGGTCTCCGGGCTCTCGGCGGATGATCTCCTTAAAGACTGCGATCTGGACCGCGGCGAGCTAGGCTGCCTCGTCGGCGGTCCGCCTTGTCAATCGTTCAGCCATAACAATCACCACAGGTCGGCCGTTGACGAGCGGGCGAGGCTGTTCGAACACTATCTTGCGCTGGTCGAGAAGCTGGACCCGAAAACGATCATCATGGAGAACGTGCCCGGCATCCTTTCCATCGATGGCGGCAGGGTGGTCAAAGAGATACTTGAGCGCTTGCGCAAATTGGGGTTCGACGCGACCGTCGGCCGTCTGTCCGCGGAAGAGTTCGGGACCCCTCAACTTCGCAGACGGGTCTTCATTGTCGCCAGCCGTATCGGCCCCGCCTCCGAGTTGATACCGGCTTCATCCCACTGGTCGCGCGCGCTGGCGCGGTCTGGCGGCCCCAAGGAGCGGCCCGTCGGAGCCACCAAGCGTCCGGTGACGGTGTGGCGGGCTATCGGAGACCTTCCCGAAATCGAGAACGGCGGCGGTCGTCAGGTCGCGGAGTGGCAATCGTCCCAGCCAACCACATTGTATCAGCGGAATGCCCGGCGCAATTCTGCAAAGCTATACAATCACATCTGTCACCGGCTGACCGACGTGAACCTGAATCGGATCGTCCATGTGCCTGAAGGCGGAAACTGGCGCGACGTGCCGCGTGACCTCCTGCCGGCGGGGATGCAGAGGGCGCGGCTGCAAGATCACACCAAACGGTATGGGAGGCTAGCAAGCGATGGCTTCGCCTCGACAATTTTGACGAAGTGCGATCCCCACTGGGGCGCGTATGTTCACCCTACTCAAGAACGGACCATCTCGGTGAGGGAAGCCGCGCGGCTCCAAGGGTTTCCGGATTCTTTCCGTTTTGCCGGTGAGCGCTTGGGCAAACAATATATGCAAGTAGGAAATGCGGTGCCGGTCCAGCTTGCCAAAGCTATCGGCGCTGCCGTGCTGGAACACTTGCGCGTTCGGGCAAACGATACGCCCGATGGTTGGTATCAGTTGGATAAAGCGGCTTAGGAGCCAACAACAGGCTCGGGATATGTGTTGAAGGCGCGCCGGCCTATCCGCCGACCCAGGCGATGCGCAGCAGGTTGGTGGCGCCGGGGGTGCCGAAGGGCATGCCGGCGGTGATGACGATCGCCTGGCCGGCCTCGGCGAAACCGTGCGTCTTCGCCATGTCGACCGCGTAGTCGACCATTTCCTCGACGCTGCTGGCGTCGTGGGAGAAGAAGCAGGACACGCCCCAGGCGAGCACCAGCTTGCGCGCCGTCCGGTCGCTGCCGGTCAGGCACAGGATCGGCGCCGCCGGCCGCGCCCGCGAGGCGCGCAGCGCCGTCGAGCCCGACATGGTGTAGGTCACGATCGCCGCGGCGCCCACGGTATCGGCGACCTGCCGGGCGGCCGCCGTGATCGCGTCCGACGCGGTCGGGTCCGGCGCGGCCTCGCCCGCGTCGATGAAGCTGCGCCAGGCCGGGTCCGCCTCGGTCCGGCGGACGATCCGGCTCATCACGTCGACCGAGCGGACGGCGTGGCGGCCGACGGCGGTTTCCGCCGAGAGCATCACCGCATCCGCCCCCTCATAGACCGCATTCGCGACATCGGTGGCCTCGGCGCGGGTCGGCGTCGGCGCGGCGACCATCGATTCCAGCATCTGCGTGGCGACGATCACCGGCTTGCCGGCCGCCCGGCAGGCCCGAACGATCCGCTTCTGGACGCTCGGCACCTCTTCCGGCGGCAGCTCCACGCCCAGGTCGCCGCGCGCCACCATGACGGCGTCGGCCAGATCGACGATCTGGGCCAGATTGTCGAGCGCCGCCGGTTTCTCGATCTTGGCCAGCACGCTCGCCCGGTTGCCGGCCAGCGTGCGCAACTCGGCGACATCGTCGGGCCGCTGGACGAAGGAGAGCGCGACCCAGTCCACCCCCCGGTCCAGCGCGAAGGACAGGTCCGTGCGGTCCTTTTCCGTCATCGCCGAGAGCGGCAGCACCGCGCCCGGCAGATTGACGCCCTTGCGGTCGCCGAGCGGCCCGCCGGCGCGCACCGTGGCCGCGATATGGCTGTCCGAGCAGTCGGCGATCTCGAGCCGCAGCCGCCCGTCGTCGACCAGCATCTGCTGGCCGGGCGCTACGGCGCGGTAGACTTCCGGATGGGGCAGGCAGACCCGGCCGGCGTCGCCCGGCGCCGGATCGCGGTCGAACCGGAAGGCCGCGCCCTCGGCCAGATCGACCGGGCCGGCGGCGAATTCGCCGATGCGGATTTTCGGCCCCTGCAGGTCGGCCACGATGCCGATCGGCCGCCGCGCCTCCCGCTCGACGGCCCGGACCGCGCGGATGCGCGCCCGGTGGTCCTCGCGCGCCCCGTGGCTGAAATTGATCCGGAACACCGCGGCGCCGGCGTCGTACAGGGCGCGCACGGTCTCCGGGTCGCTGCTCGCCGGGCCCAGCGTCGCGACGATCTTGGCGTTGGCGCGTAGTTTCGGCATGGCGTCCCGCGCTCCCGGCCTGTCTTTCCGGCCACCGGGCCGGCCGCTGGCTCGGCCGCTGGGCCGGCCGCTGGGTCGGCCGCTGGGCCGGCCATCGGGCCGGTCATTACGCCGGCAATAGGACCGGCGGCCGGTCAGGCGATCAGAATCGCCCGGAAATCGTTGACATTGGTGTGCGTCGGTCCCGTGACGACGAGGTCTCCCAGGGCGTCGAAGAAGGCCCGGGCGTCGTTGTCGGCCAGAAAGGCGGCCGGACGCAAGCCCCGTCGCCGCGCCTTCTCGAGCGTATCCGGGCCGATGGTCGCGCCGGCATTGTCCCCGCTGCCGTCGGCGCCGTCGGTATCGGCCGCCAGCGCCCACACGCCGGGCAGGCCGTCGAGCGCCCCGGCAAGGCCGAGCAGATATTCGGTGTTCGGCCCGCCCCTGCGCGTTTCGGGGCCGCGGCCGGTGACGGTCACGGTCGTTTCGCCGCCCGAAAGCAGCAGCAACGGCTTATCGCCCTGCCGGTTCGCCGCCCGCTCCCGGACCAATGCGGCATGGGCGCGGCCCAGATCGCGCGCTTCGCCGGTCAGGCCGTCGCCCAGCGTCTCGACGGCGAGCCCTTCGGCCTCCGCCAGACCGGCCGCGGCGGCGAGCGATTGCGCCGGGGTCGCGATCAGGCGGTAGCGGGCGCCGGAGAGCCGCGGATCGTCCGGCTTCGGGGTTTCGTTCGCGGGGTCTTCGAGCGCCGCCGCGACGGCGCGGGAAGACGCGATGCCGAACCGCCGGAGAACGCGGCGGGCATCGGCCAGCGTCGTCGGGTCGGCGGCCGTCGGGCCGGAGCCGATGGTGGCCGGATCGTCCCCTACCACGTCCGATATCGCCAGGGTCTCCAGCCGGGCCGGCGCGGCGGCGGCGGCGAGCCGCCCGCCCTTGATCGCCGAGAGATGCTTACGCACCGCGTTGATCTCGCGGATGTCGGCGCCCGCCGCCAGCAGATCGCGGGTGACGGCCTGCTTGTCGGCCAGCGCCAGGCCGGGCGCGGGCAGGCTCAGCAGGGCCGAGGCGCCGCCGGACAGCAGGAAAAGCACCGGGCCGTCCGGCCCGGCCGCGTGCGCCATGTCCAGGATTTCCGACGCGGCGGCGACGCCGGCGCGGTCCGGCACCGGGTGAGCGGCTTCGAGCACCCGGATCCGGCGGCACGGCACGGCATGGCCGTAGCGGGTGACGACCAGCCCTTCGAGAATGCGGTCCGGCCAGGCGTCCTCGACCGTCCGGGCCATCGCCGCCGCGGCCTTGCCGGCGCCGAGAACGAGCGTGCGGCCCGCCGGCCCGCCGGCCTCTCGCGCTTCGAGTTCCGCCAGGGCCGCCGGCAGGCAGCGCTCCGGCCGCGCCACCGCGACGGCTTCGTCGAGCAGCCGGCGCAGCAGGGCTGGCGGATCGGCGGCCATGCCGCCGCCGGTCAGGCCGGATCGTTCTCCCGCACCCAGTTTTCGGTGTCTTCCAGCGCCGCCTCGAAGCGGTCGGCGAGGTCGTCGATGCCCGCCTCGTCGATCACGAGCGGCGGGCACAGGGCGATCGCGTCGACGATGTTGCGCAGGATCAGCCCGTGCTTCTCGGCATTCTTGCGGAACACGGCGCCGACGACGCCCGGCCTGGCGAAGCCCTTGCGCGCCGCCTTGTCCCGGACCAGCTCGATGCCGGCGATCAGGCCGACGCCGCGGACCTCGCCGACCAGGCCGCTGCTCTCGTACTGGCGCAGCCGGGCCTGGAAGCGGTCCTGCACGCTGCGGACATGGGCGCCGATATCGGTCTCGCGGTAGATTTTCTGGGCCTCGATGGCGACCGACGCGGCGACCGGATGGCCGGAATAGGTGTAGCCGTGGCCGAAGGTGCCGATGCGCGCGCTCGCCTCGACCATGGCGGCCCAGATCTTCTCGTTCACCAGCAGGGCCGAAATCGGCAGGTAGGAGGCCGACAGCGCCTTCGCCATGGAGATCATGTCCGGCTCGATATCGAAGGTCTGGCAGCCCCAGGGGTTGCCGGTGCGGTGGAAGCCGCAGATCACCTCGTCGGCGACCAGGAGGATATCGTATTTCCTGAGCACGGCCTGGATTTTCGGGAAGTAGCCGCGCGGCGGCACGACCACGCCGCCGGCGCCCATGATCGGCTCGGCGAACATGCCGCCGATGGTTTCCGGGCCCTCATTCAAAATCAGCTTTTCCAGGTCTTCCGCGCATCTGGTGGCGAACGCGTCCTCGTCCTCGCCGTCCCGGGCCTCGAAATAGCGGTGCGGGCAGGTCGTGTGCAGGATCCGGTCGATCGGCAGGTCGAAATCCATATGGTTGGGCGGCAGGCCGGTCAGGCTGGCCGAGGCGATGGTGACGCCGTGATAGGCGCGGCGCCGGGAAATGAGCTTTTTCTTCTCCGGCTTGCCCATCGCGTTCCAGTAGTACCAGATCAGCTTCATAGCCGTGTCGTTGGCTTCCGACCCGGAATTGGAGAACAGGGCCTTGGACATCGGCGCCGGCGCCATCTCCAACAGGATCTCCGCCAGCTCGACGCCGGGCATGTGCGACTTGTGGGTGAACTGGTGATAGAAGGGCAGGGTCCGCAGGGCCTCGGCCGCCGCCTCCACGAGACGGCTGTTGTCGAAGCCGAGCGCGGCGCACCACAGGCCGGCCATCCCCTCGATATACCGCTTGCCGTCGTCGTCCCAGACGTGGATGCCCTCGCCGCGCCGGATCATCAGCGGGCCTTCTTCCCGGTGCAGCTCCAGATTGGTGTAGGGATGGACGACGGCGGCGATATCGCGCGCCGCCGGCGAGTTCGCGGCGAGGCGGTCGGTGGCGGACATGAATGGCTCCATGGCTGGAACGGCGGAATCGCGGCAATATAGACACGGACGAACGGCGCGCCAGTGACACGGACGCCACGCCCTTGCAAACCGCGGCCGGGCGCGCCTAATCAGTCCAATGCCCGACGACAATTCCACAGGCGGCAGGGGGCGCTGGCGCCACCCGAACGCGCTGGCCGGCCGGCCCGGCGCCTTCTGGATCGGGCCGCTGGCGGCGGCCAACCTGGCGCTGCTGGTCGCCGCCTGGTTCCTGCCGATCATGACGCTGACCCGCTTCTGGTTCTGGAGCGACCGGGTTTCGCTCTGGGAAACCGCCGGCGGCCTTCTGGAGCAGGGCGAGATCCTGCTGTTCCTGATCGTCGCGGGCTTCTCGATGGTCTTCCCGGCCGCCAAGCTGCTGGCCGCCGGCTGGGTCTGGGCCCGGGTCGACGCGGCCAGCGGCGGCGGCCACCGGGCGGTGCGCCTGATGGAAGCGCTCGGCCGCTGGTCGATGATCGACGTGTTCGTGGCCGCGCTGATCGTCGTCGCGGCGAAGGTCTCGCTGGTTGCGGATGTCGGCGTGCACAGCGGCATCTACGTCTTCGCCGCCGCGGCGGCCGGGTCGATCGCCCTGATGGCCTGGATCGGCCGGGCGCTCAGGCGCGCCGCTGCGGGCGCCTGACGCGGCTTCGGCTAGCGCACGAGATATGAGCGGAACGCCGTGTCGGAAGAACGACTTACGCGAATGTTCAACGTTAACTTGGCGCGATTCTGATGGGCATACGGCAATTACGATTTTTGTTGTATTTTCCATGACAGTGTCGTAAACCGGCCCCGTGGCGATGTATCCGCCACGGGGCCGGTTCGATTTTCGACCGGTCGTTCCTCAACCCTTCGGGAAAAAGGAGGTTAAGAAGATGCAACCGACAAGACACTAAGCGCGCAAGAAGCGCGCTAAAATGCCAGCGGCAGCCTGCTGCCGCTGGCTCCTCCAATAGCGCAAGACGGCCCAAATTACAATGTCTGACACTCAAAGCGCGTATCTTGATGTAATAGCCGACCTAAAGCGTCGCCGAGATGGGATCGACCAGCTCATTGGCGAACTTGAGGTTTTGGTTGGCAGCGAGCACATCGCGCAATCACTTGCTGACATGCCTCTGCGGGGCATGAAGGTGATAGATGCTGCGAAGACTGTGTTGCGTGAGAACGGTGGGCCTATGTCTCCAGCCGCGATTACGGAGCGCATCAAGGCGGGAGGATGCCGCGCCTCGAGTCCCAACACCGTAGCCTCGATTTTGCACCGATATGCTAGGGACAATGATGACGTATTTAGTCCTGATCGAGGGTTATGGGATATCCGGCCGCATGTTGCCGATGCAGAACCCAAAGCACGGACTTCGGCTTTGGCCGAAGTTCTAGCGAGTAATATTGCTGCAAGTCTACAAGGACAGCCGGCGAAGCCATTGACCCTTGGCAACGCCCCTGCGGGCGGCCTACCGCCGGTTCCGCCAGCGCCGCCGCCGACCTTTGGCAACGCTCCTGCGGGTGGCCTCCAATCAATTCCGCCCAGGCCACAGACTCTTGGCAACGCCCCTGCGGGTGGCCTACCGCCGGTTCCGCCAGCGCCGCCGCCGACCCTTGGCAACGCCCCTGCGGGTGGCCTCCAACCAATTCCGCCGAGACCACCGAAGAATCCGGCCTGAAAGTGCTGAGTCGCTACGGGGACACGCTAAGAATATGCATCAACCACTTAGAGGATTGCCGAGGTTTCCTCTCGCATGCCGATAAAATGCTGACAATCGGCTCTCTCTGATTGCCGATTTTCCACTAAGTCATTGACTTAAATGGTGCCGCAAGAGGGACTCGAACCCCCGACCCCCTGATTACAAATCAGATGCTCTACCGGCTGAGCTATTGCGGCAATCGGTACGGCCCGCCGACGATATCGGCCGGACGCTTCGGAATATCAAGCCGCCAGCCAGCGGGCGAGCGCCTTGTCCGAGTCGGCGAGGCCGGCGACCGAATCGTACCAGTGGTCCTCCCAGCCCCGCTCCGGCAGGCCGGCGAACAGCATCAGGTTGAGCGGATAGGCCTCGCTGTCGGTGCAGCGGCGGAAATCGTCGCGGAACAGGAAGGCCGGCTTCTCCCAGGCGATCGCCATGCCGAGCTCGACCATCACGCCCTCGTCGGGCGGGCAGCCGTTGACCACGGCGAAAATCCCGTCGCTGTCGCGCACGTCGCGCAGGTCGGCCTGGCCGATGCGCCAGGCCCAGCCCGGCTCCAGCCTGTCGACCTGGTTGTTGCGCGCGAACGGCTCCCAGACCTCGGCGCCGAGGGCCTCGAGCGCGGCGGCAAGCTCCGCCAGCGGGCCGGCGCGCTGCTGCCCGGAAAAGCCGTAGGGGTTGGCGAGATAGAGGGTTTTCTTCCGGGTCATGCCGCCGCCTTCCGTTGCGCCCGTTGCGCTCAATCCGTTTCCGTCCCGCCCATTCCGCCGGGCCCATTCCGCCGGGTCCATTCCGCCGGGGCCCTGCCGGCCGGTCCGCGCGGAACGATAGGCCGGGACCGCCCGCCGGTCCATGCCGGGCGCCATTCCTCCCCGTCGTTTCGACCGAAGCGGCCTGCCCCTTCGACTTCGCTCAGGGCGGGCTCTGAGCGAAGTCGAAGGGAGCGGAGAAATCCGGCCGGCGACGGAGGCCGGCCAGGCGCCGGAGCCTCGGGCGTCGACGGAGCGCCCGCCGGGTTTCTCCGCTCCGCCCCGGCCGGGGGCCGAGGCTCCGGTCGAAATGACGGGTGGGGCCTCCGTCTCCGCTTGCGGACCTTCTCAGAGCGACCGGCGGCGGACGGCGGCGGGGAGGGCGAGGCCGCGCCACATGCCCTCGATGTCGGCGAGCAGGCCGCCTTCGCGCAGCAGCCGGCCGAAGGCGTCGTGGACATGGACGGCGGCGCCGCCGGCATCCGGCATGTGCGGCATTTTCTTCGCATCGCCCATCCGTTTCGCCCTTCCTCCCCCGAGGGATTCCTCTGCGAAAGGGTTTCGCATCGCAAAGGGATATCCTTCCCCCTCTTCAGAGGGGGAAGTCCCGGAGCGCAGCGGGGGGGGATGGGGGGTGTATTGGGCCGGCAAAGGATTCGCCTCGCGGCGAAGCGCGTCCCATTACGGAAAAAGGGGCGGCGCGCCACCCCACCTGGTGTGCAACCGGGGACATGGGTAACAGTTCTGACCGGTTACATGGGTTACAGGTTTCCATTTTTGTTCATGTTGTATTGAGAGGTTGTTTTGGTTGCTGGGCCGGTGGGCTTGTGGGTAACCCGTCCGGGTTATCCACAAGTCCACGGGGCTTGCGTTTCGGCCGTTGCAGGCGCTCGGCGCGACGATCGATGCAGCCGAGTTCGATGAGTCCGTAGCGGACCTGCCAGAGACCGTCGTCCTGCTCGATCAGCGCGACGGCTTCGCCGGCGAGCGCCTGGTTGATGTAGATGGCGTTGCCCTTCCACTTGATCTCGCCGCTGCGGCGCACGCGGCGGCGCTCGGCGTCGTCCGGACAGGGCGGTTCGCGCAGCACGCCGTCCCAGGCGCGCCCGGCGGGACGGTAGCGGTCGGCCGGGGTGTCGTGGTCGAGCGCCGCATGGGGGCGCTCGAAATTGTAGAGCCGCTGGAAGGCGCGAAACCGCTCGATCTGGCGGCGCAGGTTCGCTGCCGGCGGGCTCGCCGTCTCCTGTTTGAGCGTCAGATGCAGCCGCTCGTGGCGGCCGTTCTGCTGCGGCTTGGCCGGCGCAATGCGCTCGGGCCGCACCCCGGCCTTGATCGCCAGGACCGCAAGCCGCGACAGGCCGCCGGCGCCGGTCGAGGCGAACGGCGGCCCGTTGTCCGAGCGCAGCGCCACCGGCAGGCCGTACTCGCGTAGCGCAGCGTCCAGGATCGGCCAGACATGCGCGGTATCGGCCCGCGCCACCGCCTGGCAGCGCAGAAGGTAGCGGCTGTGCGCATCCGACAGGGTCAACGGCTCGCACCGCGCCCCGTCGCCGGTCCGGAACCAGCCCTTGAAGTCGATGCACCACACGTCGTTGGCCGCCGCGCAGGCCGCAAACGGCGCCGAACGCGGCGGCGCGCGCCGGCGCAAGCGGCGCTTCACCGTCAGACCCTCGCGGTCGAACAAGGCCCCGATCGTGCTCGCCGCCGGCCAGACGACATCCGGGTCGTTACGCTGCAGCCACGCCCGCACCTTCACCGGGCCCCAGCTCGGATGCGTCCGCCGAACCGCCAGGCACGCCGCCGCAAGATCCGCACACAGCGACCGCGGACGCCGGTGCGGCGCGCGCGAGCGGTCCGAAAGACCCGAAACGCCGTCCCGCCGGTAGCGCTCAAGCCACTTGTACCCAGCGACACGGCTCACACCGAACCGACGGCAGATCGCCGCAAGCGACTCCTCACCGGCCTCAACCGCCATCACAAAACGCAGCCGTTCTTCCACAGCACAGGTCTCCTTCCACGCCATCGGCAAGTTCCTCCTCGCCGATCATCAGACCTGTTACCCATGTCTCCGGTCTAGACTGTTAACCATGTATCCGGTTTGCACCCCTGGCCTCCCCCTCTGAAGAGGGGGAAGAATAGCACTGCGGACGCGCGCGGCTTTTCGCAGAGGAATCCCTTGGGGGAGGGGAATTCGGTCGGCGCCCCATTTGCAGGGGAATTCGTTGGGGGATGCTTCGGGCGCTGGCGATGCGGGTCGTGACCGCAATGCGAAATCCGGGTTAGACTCGACGCCCCCCGACCGGCCGCCCACCGTCTCCTGCCGAGAACCGATGACCGACCGCCTTCCCATCGCCCGCGCGCTGATCTCGGTGTCCGACAAGACCGGCCTCGCCGGCCTCGCCGAAGCGCTGGCTGCGCGGGGCGTCGAGATCCTGTCGACCGGCGGCACGGCGCAGGCGCTGCGCAACGCCGGCATCGCCGCGACCGACGTGTCCGCCCATACCGGCCATCCGGAAATCCTCGACGGCCGGGTCAAGACGCTCCATCCGGCGGTCCACGGCGGCATCCTCGCCCGGCGCGGCGACGCGGATCACCGGGCGGCGCTGGCCGAACACGGCATCGCCCCGATCGACCTGGTCGCCGTCAACCTCTATCCCTTCGAGGACACGGTGGCCGGCGGCGGCGATTTCGGGGACTGCGTCGAAAATATCGATATCGGCGGGCCGGCGCTGATCCGGGCGGCGGCGAAAAACCACGATTTCGTGGCGGTTCTGACCGATCCGGCCGACTACCCCACGTTTTTGAATGAATATAAAATAAACAACGGGGCGGTATCGGCCGAACTGCGCCGCAGCCTGGCGGCGCGGGCCTATGCCCGGACCGCGGCCTACGATTCGGCGGTCTCGCGCTGGTTCGCGGCGCAGGACGGCGAACCGTTCCCCGAGCGGCTGACCGTCTCCGGCCGCCGCCGGCAGCTTCTGCGCTACGGCGAGAACCCGCACCAGGACGCGGCCTTCTACGCCGACGGCAGCGCGCCCTTCGGCATCGCGGACGCGGTGCAGGTCCAGGGCAAGGCGCTGAGCTACAACAATATCGCCGACGCCGACGCGGCCTGGGAGCTGGCGGCGGAATTCGACCGGCCGGCGGTCGCCATTATCAAGCACGCCAACCCGTGCGGCGTCGCCAGCGCGGATTCGGTCGCCGACGCCTGGCCGCTGGCGCTCGCTTGCGATCCGGTCAGCGCCTTCGGCGGCATCGTCGCCTGCAACCGCCCGCTCGACGGCGCGGCGGCGGAGCGGATCGCGGCCATCTTCTCCGAGGTCATCGTCGCGCCCGACGCCGATACCGACGCACGGCGCATCCTCGCCGCCAAGCCGAATCTGCGCCTGCTGCTGACCGAGCATATGCCCGACCGGGCCGCCGAACGGCCGATCGTGCGCAGCGTCGGCGGCGGTTTCCTCGTCCAGTCGCGCGATGCGCGCGTCACCGCGGGCGACCTCTCCGTGAAGACCCGCCGGATGCCGACCAAGAACGAGGTCGCGGACATGCTGTTCGCCTTCACGGTCTGCAAGCATGTCCGGTCCAACGCCATCGTCTATGCGAAGGACCGGCGGACCGTCGGCATCGGCGCCGGGCAGATGAGCCGGGTCGACTCCGCCCGCATCGCGGCGCAGAAGGCGGAGGACGCCGCCCGCGCCGCCGGTCTGGCCGAATCGCCTGTCCGGGGGTCGGTCGTGGCGTCGGACGCCTTCTTCCCCTTCGCCGACGGGCTGCTGGCGGCGGCGGACGCCGGCGCCACGGCGGTCATCCAGCCCGGCGGCTCGGTGCGCGACGACGAGGCGATCGCGGCGGCCGACGAACGCGGCCTCGCCATGGTGTTCACCGGCGTGCGCCACTTCCGCCACTGACGGCGCGGCTATTCCGGGGCTTCAGTCCGCCGCTTCCGGCCCGGTCTGCCGGCTGTCGACCGTCAGCAGGACCAGGGCGCCCACGATCAGGAAGGGCAGCACGGTCGCCATCGCCCAGCGGTGGCCGGCGGCCAGGGTGACGACGCCGTAGATCCACGGGCCGAGAAACGCCGTGCTCTTGCCGGCGAAGGCGTAGAGGCCGAACATTTCCGCCTCCTGCCCTTTGGGCGACAGGCGGCCCATCAGCGACCGGCTGGCCGCCTGGGCCGGGCCGAAAAACAGGCCGATCGCGCCGCCGAGGACGAAAAACACGGTCTTGTCGTCGGTCAGCAGCATCGGGACGCCGAGGGCCGTCACGCCGAGAATGCCGATCAGCACGGTCGGCTTGGCGCCCAGCCAGTCGTCCAGCCAGGCGAGCGCAACGGCGCCGATCCCGGCGGTGACGTTTACCAGGATGCCGAACATCAGCACTTCCGCCGTATCCATGCCGAACACGGCCGCGGCGTAGATCGCGCCGACGGCGAAGATCGTGTTCAGCCCGTCGACATAGAAAATCCGGGCGATCAGGAAACGCGCGATATTCCTGTGCTTGCGCACGTTGACGAGGGTGTCGCGCAATTCGCGCAGGCCCGCGCCGACCGCCTTGCCCATCGCCAGGCCCTTGCCCGGCGTATCCGCCGTGAGGAAGAACAGCGGCAGGCTGAAGGCCAGCGCCCACACGGCGACGATCGGGCCGGCGATCCGGATATGCTCGGCGGCGGATTTGTCGAGGCCGAAGGGCGCGGCCTGCGGCTGCACGAAAACGAACAACAGCAGGACCAGGCAGGCCAGGCCGCCGAAATAGCCCAGCCCCCAGGCCCAGCCGGAGAGCCGGCCGATATGGCTGCGCGGCGCCAGGCCGGGCAGCATGGCGTTGTAGAAGACCAGCCCCATCTCGAAACCGACCACGCCGACGAAGGCGGCAGCCAGCACGAGGGCGGTCGAGTCGGGACCGGGCGCGGCCCACCACAGGGCGGCCGACCCGGCGACCATGACGAGGGTCCAGAACACGATCCAGGCCTTGCGGCCCCGGCCGTGGTCGGCGATGGCGCCGAGGACCGGGCTGAGCAGGGCGATGGCGAAAGCGGCGCCGCCCTGCATGAACGCCCATTGCGACGCGCCGGTAATTTCGTCCGGCGCCACCGCCTTGGCGAAATAGGCGGCGAAGATGAAGGTCGTGACGACGGTGGTGAACGGCGAGTTCGCCCAGTCGTAGAGCGCCCAGCCGAAGGCGGATTTGCGCCCGCCGGTCCAGATCGGGCGGGCCGTCACTTCACCCGCTTCCAGGTCTGGGACTTGCAGCGTATCCACCTGCAGCCGCTGACCTTCAGGGTGTCCCGGCCCTTCATTTCCATTTCCGACCTGAAGGTCTTGCCGGTCTTCGGGCTGTAAATCTTGCCGTCGTCCCATACGCCGTCCGTCGGTTCCTGCGGGAACCCGGTCAGCACGGGCAGCCCCAGGATCGGCCGGGACCGCAGCGACTCTTCTTCGTTCCTGGCGTCCCGCAACGGCTGGCCCTTCGCGTTGTTCGGCTCCTTGAGCCAGACGATCCGGCCGCACAGCTTGTCGCCGCACGGCGCGATCTCGACATGCGAGTTGCCGCCGGGGGTGAGCCAGACCCCTCTGGGATGCGCGCCGGGATCGGCGAGGGCGCTACCGCCGCAAGCGAGGCCGAAAACTGCGGCAAATACAGACAGGCATCTTGCCGGTATCATGGACGGCACCTCCCCGGACCGCAGCCGCCCGCCCGAACGGCGGATCCGCTCCTCGAAGACAGGGGCGCGCCGACACGACGAAGGCGGGAGGGCGGCGCACAATTTCTGGTTACAAGGCTTCGGTTATAAGGCATTCCGGCCGACGACAAAATCGGAAATCCGGGCGCGCGCCACGCCTGCAGCCGCGGCGCGGTCCTGGATCGCTTTTTTTATATGTTCGCTCATTTATATATCGTCGAGCAGTGCAAGCGCCTGCGCCGGCTCGATTTTTCCGTCGTAGAGCGCCCGGCCGCAGATGACGCCCTCGATGCCGCTGGCCGCCCGCCGCTTCAGCGCCCGGAGATCGTCCAGCCCGGCGACGCCGCCGGAGGCGATGACCGGCGTGCCGACCGCCCGGGCGAGCGCCGCCGTCGCCGCGACGTTGACCCCCCGGAGCGCGCCGTCGCGCTCGATATCGGTATAGACGATGGCGGCGACGCCGGCATCCTCGAACGAGCGGGCGAGGTCGACCGCCGTCACGTCCGAGGTCTCGAACCAGCCCTGGGCGGCGACCCGGCCGCCGCGCGCATCGATGCCGACGGCGACCCGGCCGGGAAAGGCGCGCGCCGCCTGCCGCACCAGGGCAGGCTCGCGCAGGGCGGCGGTGCCGAGAATGACCCGCGCCAGGCCGCGGCCCAGCCACATCTCGATCCCCGCCATGTCGCGGATGCCGCCGCCGAGCTGCACCGGCACCGACACGGCGCCGAGGATCGCCTCGACGCCCGCGCGGTTGACGGCCCGGCCTTCGGCGGCGCCGTTCAGGTCGACGACGTGGAGCCGGCGGAAGCCCTGGGCCTGGAATTGCGCGGCCTGGTCGGCCGGATCGTCGTTGAAAACGGTTTCCTGCGCAAAATCGCCCTTGAGCAGCCGCACGCAGCGGCCGTCCTTGAGGTCGATCGCGGGATACAGGTTCATCCCCGCCCGTCCGTTCCTTCGCCCGGTGTCGCATCGGGTGTCGCGCCCGGTGTCGCATCGGGCGTCGCATCGGGTGTCGCATCGGGCGCCACGTTCAGGTCCTTCGAGTAGTACAGGCCGGCGACCGGCTTGCCCTCGACCCTGGCATAGAAGGGGTTGCGGCCCCAGCGGACGTAGCCGTGGGTCTCGTAGAGCCGGATCGCCCGTTTTTGCGTTGCGCGGACATCGAGGGTGATCGCGCCGAAGCCCTCGTTGCGGGCCAGCACCTCGGCCTTTTCCATCAGCATCCGGGCGAGGCCGTGGCCGCGGGCCCAGGGCGCGATGAAGGCGTGTTCGAGATGGACGGCGAAGGCCTGCGCCTCGTTGTTGGGCGGCGGCCGGACCAGCTGCGCCGCGCCGCAGATCGTGCCGTCGATCCGGGCGACGATCAGGATGCGTTCGGGCACGACCAGAACGCCCTTCCAGTAGCTTTCCAGCACGGTCCGCTCCGGCGCCCGCAGCCAGCCGAAGCCGCCGCCGGCGTCGATCGCGCTCTCCGCCGCGTCGCAGATATCGTGCAGGTCGCCCGGCCCGAAGCGGGTGACGACCTCGACGCCGAGGATCGACTCGGGCGCGACCCGCCCCAGCGGGCCGGTTGGCGAGACGCCGGTTGGCGAGACTCTGGCGGGCGGCGGGGGCCCGCGGCGGGCGGGGCGTCCGCTTTGCCGCCCCTTGCGCGCAGGGCCGGTCACGGCCGCCATGCCAGGAAGTTGGCGATCAGGCGCAGGCCGGCCCGCTGGCTCTTCTCGGGATGGAACTGGGCGCCGACCAGATTGTCCCGCCCGACGATGGCCGCGACCGGTCCGCCGTAATCGCAGGTCGCGAGAAGATCGGCGGGCTCCGCGCAGCGAAAGCCGTAGGAATGGACGAAATAGGCGTGGTCGCCGTCCGCCAGGCCGGCCAGCACCGGATGGCCGCCGCCGTTCGGCCCGCTGCCGCGATCCTTGTCGTGAAGCCTCAGGTCGTTCCAGCCCATATGGGGGATCTTGAGCGCCGGATCGTCCGGTTCGAGCGCCGCGACCTCGCCCGGCACCCAGCCGAACCCCGGCGTCTCGCCGTGCTCCAGCCCGCGGTCTGCGAGCAGCTGCATGCCGACGCAGATGCCGAGGAAGGGCGCGCCGCGCGCCGTGACGGCCTCGGCCAGCGCCTCGACCATGCCGTCGAGCGCGTGCAGGCCGGCGCGGCAGTCGGCGAAGGCGCCCTGGCCGGGCAGCACGACATGGCTGGCGCGGGCGACCCGGTCGGCGTCGCCGGTCGCGAGGACGGGCAGGCCGGCGCCCGTCTCCCCAGCCATGCGGACAAAGGCCTTTTCCGCCGAGCGCAAATTGCCGGCGCCGTAATCGACGATGGCGACGCCGTCGGCCACTAGGGTCTCCGGCCCGCCGCGGCGCTACAGGGAGCCACCCAGCACCCCCTTGGTGGAGGGCACGGCGTCGGCCTTGCGCGGATCGGGCTCGATGGCGCTGCGCAGCGACCGGGCGAGGCCCTTGAAGCAACTCTCGACGATATGGTGGTTGTTCTCGCCGTAGAGATTCTCGACGTGGAGCGTGATGCCGGCGGCCTGGGCGAAGGCCTGGAACCATTCCTTGAACAGCTCCGTATCCATCTCGCCGAGCTTGGGCTTCGAGAAGCCGACCTTCCAGATCAGGTAGGGCCGGTTCGAGCAGTCGAGCGCCACCCGGGTCAGCGTCTCGTCCATCGGGATCAGCGCGTCGCCGTAGCGCCGGATGCCCCTGCGGTCGCCGAGCGCGCGGCTGACCGCCTCGCCGACCGCGATGCCGGTATCCTCGGTGGTGTGGTGGAAATCGATGTGCAGGTCGCCGACCGCCTTCAATTCGAGGTCGATCAGCGAATGGCGCGACAGCTGCTCCATCATGTGATCGAGGAAGCCGATCCCGGTATCGACGCTGTAGTCGCCGCTGCCGTCGAGGTTGAGCGACACGTCGATCTGCGTTTCCTTCGTCCGCCGCGCCACGCTTGCGGTGCGCGCCGCCAGCCTGTCTGCGGTGGGATCGGGGGTAGTGGCCTCGTTCATCGGAAGTCTCCGGCGTCTTTCGCCCGTTCTTAACCCGGAATGCCTGCCGGCGCATCCGAATGTAGGTCGCCGCGAAGCGCCGGCCGAGGCCCCTGCCGCATTTGCGCGCGTTGACCCGCGCCGCCGCCGCGCCACATACAGGGCGGCATGAGCGATCCCGACACCCTCCTGTTCCACGGCACGACCATCCTTTCGGTCCGGCGCGGCGGCGACGTCGTGGTGGCCGGCGACGGCCAGGTCACCTTCGGCGCCACCGTGCTCAAGGGCGGCGCGCGCAAGGTGCGCCGGCTGGCCGACGGCAAGGTGGTCGTCGGCTTCGCCGGCGCGACCGCCGACGCCTTCGCCCTGTTCGAGCGGCTGGAGGGCAAGCTGGAGCAGCATCCCGGCCAGCTCACCCGGGCCTGCGTGGAAATGGCCAAGGACTGGCGCACCGACCGCTATCTGCGCCGGCTGGAGGCCATGATGGCGGTGGCGGACAGGGACGTCTCGCTGGTGCTGACCGGCAACGGCGACGTGCTGGAGCCGGAGGACGGCCTGATCGGCATCGGCAGCGGCGGACCGTTCGCGCTGGCGGCGGCGAAGGCGCTGACGGCGGAGACCGAACTGCCGGCCGAGGAGGTCGCGCGCCGCGCCATGGCCATCGCCGCCGACATCTGCATCTATACCAACGACCGGATTGCGGTCGAGCGGCTATGACCGGCTACACCCCGACCGCCTTCAGCCCGCGCGAGATCGTCTCGGAGCTCGACCGCTTCATCGTCGGCCAGAACGACGCCAAGAAGGCGGTGGCCGTGGCGTTGCGCAACCGCTGGCGGCGCCAGCAGCTCGACGACGCGATGAAGGAAGAGGTGCTGCCGAAGAACATCCTGATGATCGGCCCGACCGGCTGCGGCAAGACCGAGATCGCGCGCCGGCTCGCGCGCCTCGCCAACGCGCCCTTCCTCAAGGTCGAGGCGACCAAGTTCACCGAGGTCGGCTATGTCGGCCGCGACGTCGAACAGATCGTGCGCGACCTGGTCGAGATCGCCATCGGCATGACCCGCGAACGGCTGCGCAAGTCCGTCACCGCCAAGGCCGAGATGGCGGCCGAGGAGCGGGTGCTCGACGCGCTGGTCGGCGAGAACGCGCGCAAGGACACCCGCGACAGCTTCCGCAAGCGGCTGCGCGCCGGCGAACTCGACGGCAAGGAGATCGAACTGGAGGTGCGCGACAGCCGCGGCGGCGGCCTGCCGACCTTCGACATTCCGGGGATGCCCGGCGCCCAGATGGGCATGATCAACCTCAACGACATGCTCGGCAAGGCGCTGGGCGGCGCGACCAAATCCAAGCGCCTCACCGTCGGCGAGAGCTACGAACTGCTGATGGCCGAGGAGAGCGACAACCTGCTCGACGAGGACCAGGTGGTCGCCGAGGCGATCGACCTCGTGGAGCAGAACGGCATCGTCTTCCTCGACGAGATCGACAAGATCACCGGCCGTTCGGAGCGGATCGGCGGCGCGGACGTGAGCCGGGAGGGGGTGCAGCGCGACCTGTTGCCGCTGATCGAGGGCACGACGGTGGCGACCAAGCACGGGCCGGTGCGCAGCGACCACATCCTGTTCATCGCCTCGGGCGCCTTCCACCTCGCCAAGCCGTCGGACATGCTGCCCGAATTGCAGGGCCGGCTGCCGATCCGGGTCGAGCTCAAGGCGCTCGACGTCGACGATTTCGTGCGAATCCTGAGCGAGACCGAGAACAGCCTGCCGCTGCAATACAAGGCGCTGATGCAGACCGAGGAGGTGATGCTGGAATTCAGCGGCGAGGCGATCGCCGAGATCGCGCGCTATTCCGCCGAGGTGAACAGCGCGGTCGAGAATATCGGCGCGCGCCGGCTGCACACGGTGATGGAGCGGCTCCTGGAGGAGATCAGCTTCTCGGCCACCGAGCGCAGCGGCGAAACCGTCTCCATCGACGCCGCCTACGTCCGCGACCAGGTGGCGGACCTGGCGAAGGACGCAGATTTGAGCCGGTTTATTTTGTAGGGGGCGGTCTCCGGCGGTCGAGACACAGGCTGTTGCGCTCAAATATGCGCGCATCTATCCTTGGCGAACATTCGCGCCGGCGCGCACTGAGGCAAACATGACCGGGCGGCAATTCATCGCGCGGGTTCGCAAGTGGGCGCGGCGCCGGAATCTGGAGGTCCGTTTCGTGGCCTCGGAAGGCGCCGGTTCGCACGGAACGCTCTATGCGGGCAACCGCAGAACGACCGTCAAGGACCGGAAGAAAGAGATCGGCAAGGGGCTGCTCGGCAAGATGCTCGCCGACCTCGGAATAGACGGGAGCGATTTCTAGAGGGCGGAACGACGCCGGCGTTCCTGCCCCGGGGGACCGGACGAATGCCCGATACCTATAGCTATCCGGCCGAGATCGAGCGCGACGAAGACGGCCGGTTCGTCGTCGTTTTCCCGGATTTCGGATGGGGCGCGACGGACGGCGCCACGCGGGAAGAGGCGCTGGCCGAGGCCAGGGACCTGCTGCGCGAGATCATCGCGACCGTCATTCGCGAGGGCGGGGCGTTGCCCGATCCGTCGAAGGCCGGCAAGGGCCGGCCCCTGGTCGTTCCGCCGGTGCAAATCGCCCTGAAGGCGGCGCTCTATGAGGCGTGGCGCGAAGCGGGAATTTCGCAACGCCGGCTCGCCCGCGATCTCGACGTCGCCGAAAGCGAGGTGCGGCGCATGCTGAATCCGGAGCACGGCACCAGGGTCGCAACGATCGATCGCGCCCTGCGCCGGCTGGGAAAGCGTGTGAATGTGACAATCGGCGAAGCGGCGTAGTCTGTGCGCCGGGGGCGTCCCGAAGCCGGAATCGCTTCCGCCCCCTGTCGAATTCATCCGGCAATTCGACAGGGGGCGCCGCTTCAGCCGTCATCGCCCTTCCCCCGCTCCCTCCGCAGCAAATATGCGCCGTGCGGGGCCGGGCCGCGGCGGTTGTATCCATGCGGCGCAAATGCGTAAAGGCTTCGGCAAATCGGGTGTCGGCCGGTTCGGGGCCCGTCAGATACTGAGAATAAAGTTTTGGCCGAATATGGTCAAATGAAGCTCGTGCAAGAAATCCATTCCAAGTAATACGTCATGGTTTTGCGGCTGATATGGAAGTTCGGCAACATCCATTTCCTTGCCGCGCAAAATCGTCCCTGTCCCAACGCCTCCGGCCGGAAGCGCGATTCCGGCGGATACGGGTATGTCGAGTCGAATCCGATATTTGTTACAAGAGAGAGGCTGCCCGTTTGCCGGAATAATAGAGATGTACCCTATAGGGACCAATCCCACCTGGCTCGCTATTCGAGGAGAAATGAGCGTTCTCTGCGCCCCCGTGTCCAGAAGAGATCGATACGTTCGCCCGGGCGAAGTTGTATGACCCGGCATGGAAACGGTAGACGCAAGGATTATTTGATCGTTCGTTATTCTTCCGACAATAGTTGGCATGCCCCGTCCTGCAAACTTAATCCGATACGCACATTGCATGAATGCCGAGGGATATCGGCATATCTCCGATCTTCTCTATCGAAAAATTTCCAAGACCGAATTTATCGCATCCGATCGAATAGGCGTCTCCGCCATCGCTATAGATATCGACGACCTGCCCGTCGTTCATCAGGGCAAAGCGGCCGGGGTGGTCGGCCTCCATTTTGTCCCGGACCTCATTGTACGCCGCACGATTTCTTCGCAACTGACTGGCGACGCTTTCTTTATCGAGCGGCGGTGTCATGGCTATCTCCGATGCGGCGGTTATGGCCCGGCCGGCCGGATTTATCTTGGCGGCGACCCGGCCTCTGTCAAACGGAATCTTGCGGCCGACGCTCCCGCCGCAGCAGGATATACACCGCGCCGCTGCCGCCGTGTTGGGGCTGGGCGTGGCAGTAGGCGAGGATGAGGCGGCGCAGGTCCGGGGCGTTGAGCCAGCCGGGCAGGGCCTGGCGCAGGGCGCCGACCGACCAGTCGTCCTTCAGCCCCTTGCCGGTGACGACCAGGACGCAGCGCCGCCCGGCCGCCCGGTGCGCGCGCAGGAAGCCGGCGAGAGCCGTGCGGGCGCTCGCCTGGGTGTGGCCGTGCAGGTCGAGGGTCGCGTCGATCGGCATCAGGCCGCGGCGGAAGCGGGTCGCGGTGCGCTTGTCGACGCCGGGCGCGTCGCCGTAGCCGAGGCCGCCCGGACTGTATTTTGCGCCGCGCGGGGCGGCGGCTCGGGACGGCCGGTCCCGTGCGCCGATGCGCAGGCCGGAAAGATCGACGCGCTCGTGCGCGGCGGCCGGGCTTTCTTTCGAATCGGGCGCTTTCGCCGGCTGTTTCTCCGGCTGTTTCTCAGGCGCGGACGGCGGGGCGGCGGCTGCCGGCACGACATCCTTGCGCGCCAGCGGCTTTACCGACCGGGTGACGTTCTCCCACAGGCGGGCGCCCTCTTCGCCGGCGGGGTCCTCGCCAGCGGGTCCGGCGGCCGGTTTGCGGTCCCGGCTATCGTTCCGGCCGCTCATCGACGATCACGATATGGAGCCGGCGCGGGCCGTGGGCGCCGAGCTGGATGGTCTGCTCGATATCGGCGCTGCGCGACGGGCCGGTGACGAGGTTGACCGTGCGCGGCAGGGCGCCCGCGCCGCAGCGCTCCCGCAGGGCCGACCATTGGGCCTCGTAGTCGCCGGAAATCCGGTCGGCCCACAGCACGACGATGTGGTTCTCCGGCAGGAAATTCAGCGTCGTCGGATTGTCGCCGCCCGAGACCAGGACCAGCGTGCCGGTTTCGGCGACCGCGCCGAACGCCGCGGTGACCGAGACGGCGTCCGGCTCCTCGGCCTTGCGCGCCTCCAGGGCGAGCGTCGGCCGGTCCGCCCAGGGAATCGCGTCGAGATCCGCATCCGGCGCGCGCACCAGGTTCGCCGGCAGGTTGTGTATCTTGAGGAAATCCGCAACCGCGGCCGGCACGTCGCCCGCCGAAGCGACCCGCGCCACGGTCGCGTCCGCCCCGGTTGCGTAGTCTTCGAACAGGTCGATCCGTCCGGCCCGGTCCAGCCGGCCGCGCTGCGGGATCGGGTTCTGCCGGTGGGCGGACAGGCGTTCGGCGACCGCCTGCGCGCCCGTCCCGTCGTCGGCGTCGCGTTTCAGCCGCGTGCGCAGGGCGCCGAGAATTTCTTCCCGGCTGCTCACCGCCTCTTCCTTTGCTTGCGCCACAGGTCGTGGAACACGCCGCCCTGGGGCGCGGGCAGGTTGCGGTGCGCGGTCCAGCCGCCGGCCAGCGGCAGGCTGCGCAGGTGTCCGCGCCGCCGCCCGAGAAAGGCCATGCCGGCGACGGCGAAGCGCGCGCCGAAGCGGTAGAGCGCCGGCCGGCGCACCGCCCAGGCCCACAGGCCGAGGCCCCGGCGCACCGGGGCGGGGCTGAGCTTGCGGCCGAATTCTTCCTCCCGCCAGCGGCGCATCAGCTTCGGCAGCGGAATGCGCATCGGGCAGACCTCCTCGCAGCGGCCGCAGAAGCTCGACGCGTTGGGCAGCGCGCCGGCCTTGTCGATGCCCATGAGCGCGGGCGACAGCACCTTGCCGATCGGCCCGGGATAGACCGTGCCGTAGGCGTGGCCGCCGATCGCGCCGTAGACCGGGCAGTGGTTGAGGCAGGCGCCGCAGCGGATGCAGCGGAAGACGTCCTGGAATTCGGTGCCGTAAAGATCGCTGCGCCCGTTGTCGAGCAGGACGACGTGGTATTCCTCCGGCCCGTCCGGGTCGCCGGGGCGGCGCGGGCCGGTCGAGACGGTGGTGTAGACCGACATTTCCTGGCCGGTCGCCGAGCGGGCGAGCAGGCGCATCAGCGTCGTCGCGTCCTCCAGCGTCGGCACGACCTTTTCCAGGCTGGCGAGCACGATATGGACCCGCGGCAGGGTCTGGGTCAGGTCGCCGTTGCCCTCGTTGGTGACGATGACCGACGAGCCGGTCTCGGCGACCAGGAAGTTGGCGCCGGTGATGCCGGCATCGGCGGCGATGAACCGGTCGCGCAGCCGGGCGCGCGCCTCGGCCAGCAGGTCCGGCCCTTCGTCGAGCGGGCGGTCGGGCGGCAGGCCGGTGTGATGCTCCCGGAAGGCGTCGGCGACCTGCTCCTTGTTGACGTGGATCGCCGGCGCGATGATGTGGCTCGGCGTCTCGTGGCGCAGCTGGACGATGTATTCGCCGAGATCGGTCTCGACCGGCTCGATGCCGTTGGCCTCGAGAAACGGGTTGAGGTGCATCTCCTCGCCGATCATCGACTTGCCCTTGGTCACCGTGCGGGCCCCGGCGCTCCGGCAGATGTCCAGCACGATCTGCCGGGCCTCTTCGGCGTCGCGCGCCCAGTGGACGCGCCCGCCGCTCTCGACGACCTTTTTCTCGTAAGCCTCCAGGTAAAGATCCAGATGCGCCAGCGTTTGGTTCTTGATCGCCACGCCCCGGTCGCGCAACTCCTCGAATTCCGGCAGCGCGGCGACCGCCTTGCGCCGCTTCTCGATGAAGCCGGCGCGCATGTTGCCGAGCGCGCGCTGCAACGGCGCGTCCTTCAGCGCGGCGGCGGCCTGTTCGCTGAACCGGGCGGGCGACAGCCCGGTCATCGGGCAGGCTCCGGGGGGCCGGCCTGCGCGATCGGCGGCGCTTCGACGCCGGCCAGCACCTCGGCGACGTGCCAAGCGCGGATCGCCGAGCCCTCGCGGCTCAGCTTGCCGGCGATGTTCATCAGGCAGCCCAGGTCGCCGGCGAGCACCGTATCGGCGCCGGTGGCGGTAATGTCCGCCGTCTTTTCGGCAACCATGGCGTTGGAAATGTCCGGATACTTGACGCAGAAGGCGCCGCCGAAGCCGCAGCACACTTCCGGCGTGTCCAGCTCGCGCAGCGCCAGGCCGTCGACGGATTGCAGCAGCAACCGGGGCTGGTCCCGCACCCCCGTCTCGCGCAGACTGGAACAGGAGTCGTGATAGGCGCAGACCGCCTCCAGCCGGCTCTCCACCGCCGTCATGCCGCGGACATCGACCAGGAAGGAGACCAGTTCGTGGGTCTTCGCCGCAAGGGCTTCAGCCCGCGGCCGCCACGCCGGGTCGTCGGCGAACAGCTCCGGATAGTGTTTCGCGATCATGCCGCCGCAGGAGCCGGACGGCGCGACGACGTAATCGTAGCCCTCGAATACGGCGATGACGCCCTTCGCGATCGCCTGCGCCGACTTGCGGTCGCCGCTGTTATAGCCCGGCTGGCCGCAGCAGGCCTGAGCAGGCGGGACCTCGACGGTGCAGCCCGACTGCTCGATCAGCTTCGCCGCGGCGAAGCCGACCGACGGCCGGAACAGATCGACCAGACAGGTGACGAACAGGGCGACGGTAGGGGATTCGGCGGGAGGGGCGGTCGGGGAGGCGGGCATGGCGGAACCGTTCGCGGCGGTCCCGCCGATGTACGCCAAACCGGGCCGGCGGCCAAGCGGGCGGAGGCGGGAAGAAGGCGCGCGGCCTCAGCCGCCGTCGGTCTCGACGAGATGCCAGTTCGGGTCGCGCGAGCGCGTGTCGCGGGCGAACGTCCAGATGTCGGTGATCTTCTCGATCGCCGCGGGGTCGCCGTCCACCGGGTTGCCCTCCGCATCCTTCACGACGTTAGATTGCTCGGACACGAAGGTCACGGTGACGCGGGCCGTCCGCCCCTGCATTTCGGCGCCGGTCAGCTCGGCCGAATCGAGCGCGACGATGGTGGTCTCCAGCGTCTCGCCGGCCTGTTCGCGCTCCGCGATGGCCGCATCGAAACTGGCGAACACGTCGGGCGCAAGCAGGGGCTCGAGGGCGTCGCGGTCGCCCTTCGCGAAGGCCTCCACGATCATGTCGAACGCCGCCCTGGCGCCGTCCGCGAAGGCGGCGGGATCGAAGTGGCGGTCGGCGGCGCGGATGGCCGCGATGCCCTCGGCGGCCGGCGACTCCGGATCGACTCCGGCGGCTTCGGCGGCGTGCGGGCCCGGCGGCGGCAGGGCGGCATCGCCGCCTGCGCCATCCTTGGCCGCGCCGTCTTTGGCTGTGCTGTCGTTGGCCGCATTGCGCTCGGCCTCGGCGAAGAAGTCCGGCGGCCGCTGCTCGTGGCCCTCGCGCCGACCCAGCACGGAACGCAGCTTGAAGAGCACGAAGGCCGCGACCGCCGCGAAGATCAGGGTCAGGATCAGATCGTTGTTCATCGGACCGGCATCGCTATCCGGGCATTGCTTTCGGGGCGGCGCTTCCGGGGCCGCCTTGCGGCCGCTTGCCCTAGGTTTCGGGTTATACACCCGATTCGTCCGGGCGGTCGCCCGTTTTCCGCACTTTTTCGCCGCATTGGCCGGATCGGGCCTGCGGCGCGGCGCGGCCCGACTGGCGGCCGGCGCCGGAGCTTCCTACATAGGCAGGCAGGCCCCCGATAACAAGCGCGCGCCGGGCCGGCGCGCGGGCCGGACGCAGGGGCCGGGCCCGCCTGCCCGGTCTGCCGGACGGATCGGGCGGCGCACGACACCCGGAACACCTCATGGGCTGGATCCTGCTCGCCCTGCTGATCGGCGTGCCGCTGATCGAAATCTACCTGTTCGTCGAGCTCGGCGGCCTGATCGGCGCCTGGCCGACCGTAGGGCTGGTCGTGCTCACTGCGGTCGCCGGCTCGATCGTGCTGCGCGCCCAGGGCCGGCGCGTTCTGGCGCGGGCGCAGGAGAAAATGCGGCGCGGCGAGCCGCCGGTCGCCGACCTGCTGGACGGTATCGGGCTGCTGCTCGCCGGCGCGCTGCTCCTGACCCCCGGATTCCTGACCGACGGCGGCGGTTTCGCCCTGCTGCTGCCGGCGGTGCGGCACTGGCTGGCGGCGCGGCTGTGGGCCGCCATGCAGGCGCGCGGCTCTGTGCATGTCGCGGGTTTCGGGCCGGGCGGCGGCGGCTTCGGCCGCGACACGGTGATCGACGGCGAGTTCGAAACCGTCGAACCCGAACCGGAGCCGCCGGACGGACCCGGCGGCGGCGCGCGCCGGATCGGCCCCCGGACGGAACCCCCGACGGAGTCCCGAACAAAACCCGGGGCGGATCGAGAATAGCGCCCCGGCCGCGCCGGAGCGGTTGCCGGGGCGCGGCGCTTGGCTTACACCCTGCCCTGTTCCGGCAGGGCCCGGCCGGCGCGACACCCGGCGGCGGCCACCCCCCCCCCTTCATTCGGGAGACACCGCGATGGCGGCAGACGACAACGGTTCCGGCATCGACATGACGGACGCGCCGCCGCTGATCGTGAAGGCGCAGTTCATCAAGGATTTTTCGTTCGAAATGCCGGGCGCGCCGGAGATTTTCAGCCGGCTTTCGGCCGAGCCGGAGATCGAGGTGCGAATCGACGTCCACCCGGAGGAGCTCGAGGGCGACGACTATCTGGTCGTGCTGAATATCGAGGCGCGCGCCACCGTCGAGGACGAGACCGCCTTTGTCGCCGAACTGGAATATGCCGGCCTGTTCGAGCTGAACAGCAGCATTCCGGAGGAATATATCGGCTCCATCCTGCTGGTCGAATGCCCGCGCATCCTCTTCCCCTTCGCGCGCAACATCATCGCCTCGGCCACCCAGGAAAGCGGGATGCCGCCGCTCATGCTCCAGCCGATCGATTTCAACGCCATCGTGCAGGCCCAGCTGGTCCAGGGCGCGGGCACGGCCTGAGCGGGCCGAGCGGCCGGAGCGCCGCGCAGCCCCTTCGCTTCCGGCCGGGCGGCGACCTATTCGGCGAGCCAGATCGGGTTGGCGATCTTTTTCAGGAACGCGCGGTGGGCGGCGCGCTCGGCCTCGGTCGGCGCGGCGCCGGGCAGGTGCCGGCGCGGCGCGCGGGGCGCGCGTTCGGCGCTTGCGGCGTCGGCCGGCCGGCCGGTGTCGGCGGCGAGCTCGAAACCCGGCTGCCGCCCGCCGACCAGTTCCAGATAGACCGCCGCCAGCAGGTGCGAATCGATCAGTGCGCCGTGCTTGTCGCGCGCGGCGAGGTCGATCTCGAAGCGCTGGCACAGGGCGTCGAGACTGGCCCGGGCGCCGGGGAATTTCTGCCGCGCGATGAGCAGGGTATCGACGGCGCGGCCCGGATCGAGCGGCGCGCGGCCGATCTGCGCCAGCTCCGCGTTCAGGAAGCGCAGGTCGAACTCCGCATTGTGGATGACCAACGGCGCGTCGCCGATGAACTCCAGCAGGGCGTCGGCGGCGTCGGCGAATTTGGCCTTGCCGGCGAGGAAATCGTCGGACAGGCCGTGGATGGCGAAGGCCTCCTCCGGCATCTCGCGCTCCGGGTCGAGATAGGTGTGGTATTCGCGCCCGGTCGGCAGGTGATGCTGCAGCTCGAGGGCGCCGATCTCGACGATCCGGTGGCCGGCCGCCGGATCGAGGCCGGTGGTTTCGGTATCGAGCACGATTTCACGCATGGCGTCCCCTAGCGGCCGGGCGTCGCACCGCGGCGGCGCGGACCGGCCGCGGCGGCGCCGAGTGCGGATTGGGCGGCCAGTGCCGGGCCGGCCGTTCGAGCGTCCGGCGCACCGCCCGGCGCAGGCCGGCGAGCATGGCGCGCCAGCCGCGGTGCGACGGGATGACGAAATCCGCCCGCGCGCATTTTTCCGCATCCGGCATCTGGCGCGCCAGAATAAGCGCGAGCTTGTCCGCTGTCATCTCCGGGCGGGCCAGCGCCCGGCCGCGCTGCACGAAGGCCGGCGCCGAGACCACGAGGACCGTATCGCAGCGCCGTTCGCCGCCGGTCTCGAACAGGAGCGGAATGTCCAGCGCGACCGCGGGCGCCCGGCGCAGCGCCGCCGCCTGGAGAAACCGCTCCTGCCGGCGCCGGACGATAGGGTGCACGATGCCCTCGAGCCGCGGCAGGACCGCGGGGTCGGCGGCGATCAGCGCGCTCAGCGCCGCGCGGTCGACGGCGGCGTCGCGCACCGCCTCCGGCCAGGCCGCGCCGACCGGGCCGACCGCCGCGCCGCCGCGGGCATAGACCGCGTGGACCGCCGCATCGGCGTCGTAGACCGGCACGCCGAGAAAGCGGAGATAGCCGGCCGCCGCCGTCTTGCCCATGCCGATGGAGCCGGTGAGGCCGACGATGCGCATCGTCAGGCGGCGAGCAGGTCGGCGGCGGCGGCCCGGCGCAGGTCGTCGTCGACCGCCGGATCGACGCCGAACCAGGCGCGGAAGCCCGGCCGGCCCTGATGCAGCAGCATCCCGAGCCCGTCGACCGCGCGGCAGCCGCGGCGGCGCGCGGCGGCGAGCAGCGGGGTTTCCAGCGGCGCATAGACGATATCGCAGACCGTCGCCTCCGGCGGCAGGTCGGCGAGCGGCAGGTCGAGCGCCGGCCGGCCGGTCATGCCGAGGGAGGTGGCGTTGACCAGCAGGGCGGCCCCGGCGAGCGCGGCGGCGCGATCCCGCCAGGGCGCGGTTTCGACGCCCGGCCCGAGCGCAGAAGCGGCCGCTTCGGCGTGCGCCGCCGTCCGGTTGGCGATGCGGACCGGGCCGTAGCCCAGGGATTGCAGCGCGAGGACGACAGCCCGCGCCGCGCCGCCCGCGCCGAGCACGACGGCGGGGCCGCCGCCGGCCGCCGCCTGCGGCGCGGCGGCCTTCAGGGCCTCGGCGAAGCCGTAGGCGTCGGTATTGCGGCCCTCGATGGCGCCGTCCGGCCCGAAAACCAAAGTGTTGGCCGCGCCGAGGCGGCGCGCCGTTTCGTCCAGCCGGCAGCACAGGGCGCAGGCCGCCGCCTTGTGCGGCGCCGTGACGTTCAGCCCGGCGAGGCCCGCAGCGGCCAGCCCGCGCACCGCCGCCTCGAAATTCTCCGGCGCGATCGGAAAGGGGGCGTACAGGCCGTCGATGCCGTAGCGCCGCAGCCAGTGGCCGTGGAGCCGCGGCGAGCGGGAATGGCCGACCGGCCAGCCGGCAACCCCGGCGACGACCGCCGCGCCGGAGGGCAGGCCCGTCATGGGTCCCCCGTCATGGGTCCAGAGCCCCGCGGCCGCGCAGGAAATCCAGCAGCGGCAGCAGCGGCAGGCCGAGAATGGTGAAAAAGTCGCCCTCGACCGAGGCGAACAGGTGGGCGCCGAGGCCTTCGAGCCGGTAGGCGCCGACCGAGTCCAGGGCATCGTCGCCGACGGCGTCGAGATAGGCGGCGATGAAGCGCGCCGACAGCGGGCGCACGACGAGGCTGGCGCTGTCGGTGCAGTCCCAGATCCGCCGCCCGCCGCGCAGCAGGGCCGCCGCCGAGACGAGCCGGTGGCGCTTGCCGGACAGGCGCTGCAGATGCGCGGCGGCGGCGGCGCGGTCCGCCGGCTTGTCGAGCAGCGCGCCGTCGAGGTCGAGCACCTGGTCCGCCCCGAGCACGAGGGCGTCGGGGCGGCCGGCCGCGATCCTGCCGGCGACCCGTTCGGCTTTCAGCTCGGCCAGCGTATCGGCGACCCGTTCGGCCGAGGCGCCGTCGCGGCGCAGGCGTTGTTTGACCGCTGCTTCGTCGATCGCGGCCGGGGCGATCTCGAAAGCCAGCCCGGCATTGCGCAGCATCGCCGCGCGGGTCCGGCTGCCGGACGCCAGGACGAGCGCCGGGGCGCCGGGGCGGGCCGGCCAGCGCGCGCCGGTCATCGTTTGCCGGTCATGGCTTGCCGCTCTCGATCCGCGCCGGGGCGCGCCGGGGCGGTGCGGCATCGGGCCGGCCGAGTTGGAGCAGATCGGCGTCGGCGCCCTCGTCGTGCCGCCGCTCGCGGTCGCGCACCAAGCGCAGGATCGCCGCCGCGGTCTCCTCGATCGACCGGCGGGTCACGTCGATCACCGGCCAGCCGTAGCGCCCGAACAGCCGGCGCGCATCGGCGACCTCCTTCCGGACCGCGGCGATATCGGTGTAGGCCGTTTCGGTGTCGCCCAGCGACTGGCGCATGCGCGAGCGGCGCAGATCGACCAGCCGGCGCGGGTCCTCGGTCAGGCCGACGACCAGCGGCCGGTTCAGGGCGAACAGGATTTCCGGCAGCGGCCGGTCCGGCACGATCGGCACGTTGGCCGCCTTGATGCCGCGGTTGGCCAGATAGATCGAGGTCGGCGTTTTCGACGTGCGCGAGACCCCGACCAGCACGACATCGGCTTCCTCCAGATTGCCGGTCTGCTGGCCGTCGTCATGTTGCATGACATAGTTCATGGCGTCGATGCGCTGGAAATATTCGTCGTCCAGCTCGTGCTGCCGGCCCGGCATGTCGCGGCTCTTGGCGCCGAAATAGGTTGCCATCGCCTCGATAAACGGCTCGATCACCGAGACGCAGGTCAGGCCGCGGCGCTGGCAATACTCCTCCAGGGTTTCGGCGAGCGTCCGGTCGAGCAGGGTATAGAGGACCAAGCCGGGCTCCTCCTCCAGCTCCTCGATGACGATCTCCAAGGCCCGCGGGCTGCGCACCATCGGCCAGAGATGCTCGACGATCTCGACCTGCTCGAACTGGACCGTGCAGGCGCGCCCGATGCTCTGGACCGTCTCGCCGGTCGAATCGGAGATCAGATAGAGATGATGGCGGCTCATGGCGGCAGCCGGTGGAACAATCCTGTGGACAAGCGCGCTGTCGAAGCGCCGGAAACGGCCCCGTTATACGCGGCGGGGGCGGCCGGCGGCGACCGCAAAATGTTTTCCCGGCACAGCCGGAGTCCGGAAACCGGGTTATCCGGCTGGGGACCGTTTATCCCGCCGTGGACCGCTTGCGCCCGCCGGACGGTTATCCGCAAGGCGCGCAAGGCGCGCCGGTATAGTTGTTCCCGCCCGGACGGGCGGCATATCCGGCATTTTCAGGACGTTACCGGCGTTCTGCATCCTTTCCACACGGTCGGCGCGTTTCCGCGCGGCAGCGGAGCCCGGTATCGGCCACGCTGTGGCCAACCCGTAATCCCCGCGACTCCCCTGCCCAACAAAAACAACCTCAACCTTCTATATAAAAGACTCTTTGAAGAATGCCGGCCGGTTTCCGGACGGCGCTTCCGTTCCGGCAAACCGGCAGGCAACCCGATGACCGATCGGCCGATCGTGCGCGTGTTGGCAGGGGAGACCCTGGCGGTCCCGCCGGTCTGGCTGATGCGGCAGGCCGGGCGGTACCTGCCGGAATACCGGGCGTTGCGCCGGTCCGCCGGTTCGTTTCTCGACCTGTGCTACACGTCCGCGCTGGCGACCGAGATTACCCTGCAGCCCGTGCGGCGTTTCGATTTCGACGCCGCGATCCTGTTCTCCGATATCCTGGTGGTGCCGGACGGGCTGGGCATGGGCGTCGGTTTCGAGGACGGCCACGGCCCGGTGCTGGACCCCGTCCGCAGCGCCGGCGACCTGGCGCCGCTCGATCCGGGCCGGGTGGCGGCGCATTGCGCGCCGGTCTACGAGGCGGCCGGCGCGGTTCGCGCGGCGCTCGCGCCGGACAAGGCGCTGATCGGTTTCGCGGGCGGGCCCTGGACCGTCGCGACCTACGCGGTGGAGGGCGGTAGCAGCCGGGCGTTCGAGACGGTCAAACACTGGATGTGGCGCGATCCGGACGGTTTCGGGGCGCTGATCGACATGCTGACCGAAGCGACCGTCGATCACTTGTCGCACCAGATCGCCGCCGGCGCGGACTGCGTGCAGATTTTCGAAAGCTGGGCCGGCGTTCTCGCCGAGCCGGAATTCCGCCGCTACGCCATCGAGCCGGCGCGGCGGATTGTCGAGGCCTTGCGGACGCGGCATCCGGCGACGCCGGTGATCGGCTTTCCGCGCGGCGCCGGGCGCCTGATCGAGGACTATGTCGCCGGGACCGGCATTGCGGCGGTCGGCCTCGATACCGGCGTCCCGCTCGCCCAGGCCGCGGAAATCCAGAAGACCGTGCCGGTCCAGGGCAATCTCGATCCGCTGCTGCTGGTCGCCGGCGGGCCGGCGCTGGCCGAGCGGGTCGGACAGATCCGGGCCGGACTGGCCGGCGGGCCGCATATCTTCAATCTCGGTCACGGCATCGTCCCGCAGACGCCGCCGGATCATGTCGCCGCGCTGGTGGCGGCCCTGCGCGGCGCGGCATGAGCGGCCCGCAGAGCGATACCGCCGTCATCCTGTTCAATCTCGGCGGCCCGACCGCGCCGGACACGGTGAAGCCCTTCCTGTTCAACCTGTTCAACGACCGGGCGATTATAGGCGCGCCGCAGCCGGCGCGCTGGCTGCTCGCAAAGCTGATTGCCGAACGGCGGGCGCCGGTCGCGCGGGACATCTACGCCCATCTCGGCGGCAAATCGCCGATCCACGAGGAAACCGACGCCCAGGCGGCGGCGCTGGAAGCCGTTTTGCGCGACCGGCTGGGCCCGGCCGCCGCCCCTTCGGTCCATGCCGTCATGCGCTATTGGGGCCGGCGCGCGGAGGCCGTGGCGCGCGACCTGGCCGGGCGGGGCGTGCGCCGCACCGTCCTGCTGCCGCTCTACCCTCAATTCTCGACGACGACATCGGCCTCGTCGGTGCGCGAATGGAACCGGTGGGCGGCGAAAACCGGCCTCGGCCCGGCCTTGGGCGGCGTGTGCTGCTATCCGGCGAACCGGGGATTCGTCGCGGCGATGGCGGACAGGATCGCGGAAACCCTGGCCGGCCATGACGGAGACCCGCCGCGCATCCTGTTCTCGGCCCACGGGCTGCCGGAAAAGATCATCGCCGCGGGGGATCCGTACCGGTGGCAGGTCGAGCGGACGTCCGCCGCGCTCGCCGAAGCGCTCGATGAAGCCACCGCCGGGGCCGCCGCCGACAGCGTCGTCTGCTACCAGAGCCGGGTCGGGCCGCTGACATGGATCGGGCCGTCGACCGAAGACGAAATCCGCCGCGCCGGCGCGGAAAAAAGGCCGGTGCTCGTGGCGCCGGTCGCCTTCGTCTCGGAGCATTCCGAAACCCTGGTCGAACTCGACATCGAATACCGCAAGCTCGCCGAAGCGGCCGGCGTGCCGGCCTATCTGCGCGCGCCGACGGCGGGGACCCACCCGGCCTTCATCGGCGGTCTCGCCGATATGGTGCAGGCCGTTCTGGACCGCGGCGGCCTGGAATCCGGAAGCGGCGGCCGGCTGTGCCCCGGCGCGTGGCAGGGCTGCCCGCTGGCCGCCCCCGCTGCGCCAAGGGCGGCGTAAAGGGCGGAGCGCGGCCATGGACTGGATCCTCTGGGTCAAGGCGCTGCACGTCCTTGCGGCCATCGCCTGGATGGCGGCGCTGCTCTATCTGCCGCGGCTGTTCGTCTATCACGCCGGCGCCGCGCCCGGCTCCGACAAGTCCGAGACCTTCAAGGTCATGGAGCGCCGGCTGCTGCGCGGCATCGCCAACCCGTCGGTGGCCGTCGTCTGGGCGACCGGCATCGCCATGTATCTCGAACGGGAATACTGGACCGAGGGCTGGATGCACGCCAAATGGCTGTGCGTCGTCGCGCTCACCCTGCTGCACCACGCCTACGCCCGCTGGCGCAAGGATTTCGAGCGCGACCGCAACGCCCGGCCGGCGCGCTTCTACCGGATCTGGAACGAGGTCCCGGTCCTGTTCCTGATCCCGCTGGTCGTCCTGGCGGTCGTCAGGCCGTTCTGATCCGGGTTGCTGCGGGATCGTCTGCCGGCGCGGCATTCGCGCCACCTTAACTTTCCCGGCCGTTGTTGCTATATTCGGGGTCCTTCCTTCCGATGAAGCGGCGCGACGCCCGTACCGGCGTCTCCCGGAGCCCGGGCGCCCGCCCAGAATGCTTGCCCGGCGGCGCGCCGTCCGGTCTCCGATCCCGATCCCGCCGTTGCGCGGCCGACGCCGCTCCTTCCCCATTCGCGCCCTTTCCGGCCCGCGGCCGGCGCGCAGCGCAATCCCCAGGTCAAACGCCCCAGGTGAAATACCCATGTCATCCGTCGATCTTCAGGACCTGAAAGCCAAATCGCCCGGCGAGTTGCTGGCCTATGCCGAGGAGCTGGACATCGAGGCGGCGAGCACACTGCGCAAGCAGGAGCTGATGTTCGCCATCCTCAAGGAACTGTCCGCCCAGGAAACTTCGATCATCGGCCAGGGCACGCTGGAAGTGCTGCCCGACGGCTTCGGCTTCCTGCGCTCGGTCGAGGCCAACTACCTGCCCGGCCCGGACGATATCTACGTCTCGCCCGGCCAGGTGCGGAAATTCTCGCTGCGCTCCGGCGACACGGTCCAGGGGCCGATCCGCGGACCCAGGGACGGCGAGCGCTATTTCGCCCTGCTTCAGGTCGACCGGACCAATTTCGACGAGCCGGAGAAGGTCCGCCACCGGATCAATTTCGACAATCTGACGCCGCTCTACCCCGACCAGCGGCTGACCATGGAGCCGAAGGACCCGACGGGCAAGGACCTGACCAGCCGGGTGATCGATATCGTCACGCCGATCGGCAAGGGCCAGCGCGCGCTGATCGTCGCGCCGCCGCGCACCGGCAAGACGATGATGCTCCAGAACATCGCCCACGCCATCTCGTCGAACCATCCGGAGGTCTATCTGCTGGTCCTGCTGATCGACGAGCGGCCGGAGGAAGTCACCGACATGCAGCGCACGGTGAACGGCGAGGTCATCAGTTCGACTTTCGACGAGCCGGCCGGCCGCCACGTCCAGGTCGCCGAAATGGTGATCGAGAAGGCCAAGCGGCTGGTCGAGCACAAGCACGACGTCGTCATCCTGCTCGATTCGATCACGCGGCTGGCGCGCGCCTACAACACGGTGGTGCCGTCCTCCGGCAAGGTGCTGACCGGCGGCGTCGACGCCAATGCGCTGCAAAAACCAAAACGCTTCTTCGGCGCAGCGCGAAACATCGAGGAAGGCGGCTCGCTCTCGATCATCGCGACCGCGCTGATCGACACCGGCAGCCGCATGGACGAGGTGATTTTCGAGGAGTTCAAGGGCACCGGCAACAGCGAGATCAACCTGGACCGCAAACTGTCCGACAAGCGGGTCTGGCCGGCCATCGACATCGGCAAGTCCGGCACCCGCAAGGAGGAGTTGCTGGCCGACCAGGCGACGCTCGCCAAAATGTGGGTGCTGCGCCGCATCCTGCTGCCGATGGGCGTCACCGACGCCATGGAATTCCTGATCGCCAAGCTCAAGGACACCAAGTCCAACGACGATTTCTACGACAGCATGAATACCTGAGGCTACGGCCCCGGCCGGTCAGGCGTCAGCTTGAAAGAACAGGGCGCGCGGCGGCGCGAAAACGCTCGCCTCTCCTCGCCCCTCCCGTCATTTCGACCGGAGCGGCGCAGCCGCGAAATGGAGAAATCTTTCCGGAACAGTGCTTTGGACCTGGCTCCGTAGACGGAAGATTTCTCCGCTCCGCCCCGGATGAATCCGGGGCTCCGGTCGAAATGACGGGAGGAGATCGGCCCGGCGTCCCGCCCCCCGGTCACGATTGCGGGTCGGAGACGAGCAGGTAGCCGCGGTTCTCGACCGTGTCGAAGGTGCGCATGGCGGCGATGAGGTCGGCGGCGCGCACCCAGACCCAGGGCGCGCGGTTCGGGTTGACGTCCATGATGAGGAAGGAGTCGGTGCGCGCGTCGTAGGCCCCGAGCGGCGAGATATGCCCGCCGCCCGGCTGGCCGAGCGCCTTGCGAGTATAGTTGACCAGCACATAGTCGTCCCGGCGTGCCAGGTTCGCGACGATCTCGCGCCGGACGGTTTCGGCATCGGCGCCGCCGTCCACGACCCGCACGTCCGCCTTGAGGCCGTGGACGCGCAGCGCTTGCGCCAGCTGGTGCAGCTGCAGGCCGAAATCCGGGCGCAGCTTGCCGCCGATCTCGATCGGCTTGCCGAGCACCTCGACCCGGCGCTTCGTGCGGTCGTTGAGCACGTTGCCCGGCGTGTATTTGCCGAAGAACGGGCTGAAGCCCTTCGGCAGCCAGGCGCGCTCGCTTTCGGCGATCGACGCCGTGTCCTGCGGAAGATCCTGCTTGCGCCGGAGCCGCAGCGCGTTGAGCACGGTCGCCGCCGAGGCCGGGCCGCAGAAAATCTTGTTGTCCTGGCTGACGAAGTTGTTGCTGAGCGGGAAGAAATCGGCCTTGTAGCGGGACCGGGAGAGGCGCTCCGCGCTTTCCGCGGAGCTCCAGTCGACGAGGGGGACGGCGCGCGATTCGGCGTTTGCGCCGGGCGCGGCAAGCAGGCCCGCGATCAGCAGGGCGGCGAAGCGTTTTCCGCGTGTCGTCATTGAAGTCTCCTCTTCCATCCGGATACGGCCGCGTCCTCGGAGCGTATCCGTTTCTCACGGGGCCGCCCTTCGATACGCCCCGGCGGGGGCCGGGGCTACTCAGGGTGAGGGTGAAGGGGATAAATCTCCACCAACACCCTCATCCCGAGTAGGCGCGCTTGCGCGCCGTATCGAGGGCCGCCGCGCCTATGCCCCTAAACCGTATACACCGTGCTCCCGGTCGTCCGCCGGCCTTCGAGGTCGGCGTGGGCCTGGCTGGCGTCTTTCAGCGGGTAGGTCTGGTTGACCTCGATCGTCACCGCGCCGCTCAGCACGACGTCGAACAGGTTGCCGGCCATCTCCTCGAGCCGGGGCCGGCGCGAGGCGTGGGTGAACAGGGTCGGCCGGGTGACGTAGACCGAACCCTTGGGGCCGAGGATCGCCGGGTTGAACGGCTCGATCGGGCCGGAGGCGTTGCCGAAGGTCGCCAGCGTGCCGAACGGCGCGAGGCAGTCCAGCGAGCCCATGAAGGTGTCCTGGCCTACCGAATCGTAGACATACGGCACGCCCTTGCCGCCGGTGATCTCCTTCACCCGCGCGACGAAATCCTCGCTGCGGTAGTCGATCGTGTGGGCCGCGCCGTGGGCCTTCGCCAGTTCGGCCTTCTCCGGGCTGCCGACCGTGCCGATGACCTCGACGCCGAGATGGTTCAGCCACTGGCAGGCGATCAGGCCGACGCCGCCGGCCGCGGCGTGGAACAGCACGGTCTGGCCGGCCTGCACCGGGCAGGTGTGCATGATGAGATATTCCACCGTCATGCCCTGGAGCATCATCGCCGCCGCCGTCCGGTCGTCGATGCCGTCGGGCGTTTTGACCAGGTGCGAGACCGGGATGATGCGCGATTCGGCATAAGCGCCCGGCGGGCTGGTGCCGTAGCAGACCCGGTCGCCCTCGGCGAAGCCCTCGACGTCCGGCCCGACCGCCTCGACGACGCCGGCGCCCTCGAAGCCCGGCGTGAAGGGCAGGCCCGCCGCCGGGTAGAGGCCGGAGCGGAAATAGACGTCGATATAGTTGAGGCCGACGGCGGCGTGCCGGATACGCACCTCGCCCGCGCCGGGATCGCCGACCCCGGCGGCCTCCCATTGCAGGACTTCGGGGCCGCCGGTTTCGTGCACGACGATTGCGTGGGTCATGAAATCTGTCCTCGATGATCGGCGCGCGCCCTGCCGCGGAGCGGCGGCCCCGCGGCGGGCGGCGCTGCGGAGACGGTCCCGCGGAGATGGTCCCGGGCCGGTTAGCGCAGATGCGCGTCGAAAAAGGCCGCCGAGCGGTCGTTGGCGCTCTGCGCCGCCCCGGCGTCGTAATGCTCGCCGCCGGCCCGGGCGAAGGCGTGGTCCATGCCGGCGTAATCGTGGATCGTCACCTTGCCGTGGCCGTCCAGCGCGGCGTGGATCTGCGCCTGCTCCTCCTTCGGGCAGAAGCCGTCCTCCTCGGCGATGTGCAGCATGGCCGGCTTTGCGATGTTGCCGGCTTCGTCCAGATTGTTGCCGATGCCGACGCCGTAATAGCCGACGCTGGCGTCGGCGTCGGTGCGGGTCGCGCACAGCCAGGCCAGCTTGCCGCCGAGGCAGAAGCCGACGGCGCCGACCTTGCCGCTGCACGCCGCATCGCCGCGGATCGCGTCGATCGTCGCCTGGATGTCCTCGACGCCCTTGGCCTCGTCGAAGCCCCGATAGAGCTCGAACGCCCGGCCCCATTCCTCCTCGGTCCGGTCGGTGAGCTGGATGCCCGGTTCCTGGCGCCAGAAAATGTCCGGGCAGACCGCGATGAAGCCCCGGCCGGCCCACCAGTCGCAGATATCCCGCATCACCTTGTTGACGCCGAAGATTTCCTGGATGACGACGATGGCCGGACCGGACCCGCTTTCCGGGTCGGCGCGGTAGGCCATGAACTGCCCGTCCGGGCCGTCGATCGCAATATCGGGCATGGTTTCCTCCCTGAATTGCCGGGCCGCGGCCCCCACGAGACCCGCAACTGGGCGGGACGCGCGGCCGGATTGTCGAAGCCGCAAGAAGCGTGCGGAAGATGTCCTAGAAAACCGGCGCGGTTATTGCAAGCCGCGGCCGGGTTCGGCATCCGCCTCTTGCGCATCGGGCGGCGCGTCGAACAGGGTGCGCGGGCGGCCGGCGGACCGGCCTTCGAGTTCCAGCAGCCAGGCCTTGGTGTCGGTCCCGCCGTCGCCGGAATAGCCGCCGAGGCCGCCCGACGCGACGACCCGGTGGCACGGAATGACGATCGGGATCGGATTGCGGCCGCACGCCCGGCCGACCGCCCGCGGCGCGCTGCGCAGCCAGCGGGCGATCTCGCCGTAGGTCCTCGTTTCGCCGTAGGGGATCGCCTGCATCTGCTGCCAGACCGCGCGCTGGAAGGCGGTGCCGTGCGGCGCCAGCGGCAGGTCGAACCGGTGCAGCCGGCAGAAGAAATAGGCGTTCAGCTGGCGCACGGCCCGGTTGAGCAGCGGCGTATCGTCGTTCTGCTCCTCGGGCGCGCCGGTCAGGCCGGCCTGCGCCGCCGGCCCCCAGCCGAGATGGGTGATGCGGCCGTGGGCCTCGCGGAGGCGCAGGAGGCCCAGCGGGCTGCGATAGGTCGTTTCGGCCATCGGCTACGTTTCGTTCGCTCCCCCGGCCGGCCGGAAAATCGGCCGGAAAATCGGGCGGTCGGAAAATCAGGCGGGCGCCGCCGTTGCCGGGCTGCGCTGCGTCAGCCGCTCCGCCAGCGCCGCCGGCTCGGCGATCGGCAGGCTGCACGTCATGCCCTCGCAGACATAGGCCGCCGGCCGGCCTTCGGCGAGGCCCTTGCCCTGCGCCGGATGGCCGTCGGGCAGCCTGTCCTGCGGATCGATCCGGCGGAAGACCCGCGCCGGCGCCGCGGCCTGCCAGGCGGCCCGGACCAGCGCTTCGGTATCCGGATCGTCCGCCGGGCCGACGACCACGGTCTGCAAGGCGGTTTCCAGCAGCCGCGCGCCGCTGGCGAGCAGCGGGGCCGCCAGCGCGTTGCGGTTGAGTTCGCCCGAAAAGGCCCGGACCAGCGCGTCGGCCCGGTCGAGAAGCGCCGTATCGCCGGCGAGCAGGCCGAGCCGGACGAGATTGTGCACCATCAGCCCGTTGGACGACGGCGTTGCATTGTCGTGCACGGACTTGGCGCGCACGATGAGGCCCGGCACGTCGTCCGCCGCCAGGAAATAGCCGCCGCCGGCGGTATCGAGGAAATGCCGGTCGATCGTCTCCGTCCAGCGCCGGGCCTGCGCCAGGTAGCGCTCTTCGCCGGTCGCCTCGAACAGGGTGAGCGCGGCGCGGATCAGGCTGGCATAGTCCTCGGCGGTCGCGGGATGGGCCGCCCGCCCGGCGCGCCAGCTGTGGACCAGCCGGCCGCCATCCGTCATCTCGTCGAGCACGAAACCGAAGGCGTCCGCCGCCAGCCCGATCCAGGCCGGCCGGTCCAGGATCGACCCGGCGAGCGCCAGGGCGTGGATCATGTAGCCGTTCCAGTCGGCCAGCACCTTGTCGTCCAGGCCGGGCCGCGGCCGCGCCGCGCGCGCTTCGAGCAGCACGGCCCGGCAGCGCGCGAGCATCGCCTCGCGGTCCGCATCGCCCAACATCGGCCGCTGGGAGCTGTTGAGGATGACCTTGCCCTCCCAGTTGCCGTCCGCCGACACGTCGTAGGCCTCGCAGAAGGCCTCGGCGTCGCCGCCCAGCAGGTCTTCGATTTCGGCGCGCGACCAGACGTAGAATTTGCCCTCCTCGCCCTCGCTGTCGGCGTCGAGCGCGCTGGCGAAGGCGCGGCCCTCGATCGTCATTTCCCGGGTCAGCCAGGCCACGGTCTCGTCGGCCCGGATGCGGTAGAGGTCCGCGCCCGTGTCGGCCCAGGCGTGGGCCAGCAATTCGAGAATCTGCGCATTGTCGTAGAGCATCTTCTCGAAATGCGGCGCGAGCCAGAACATGTCGGTGGAATAGCGCGCATAGCCGCCGCCGAGATGGTCGTAGATTCCGCCTTGGGACATGCGGTCGAGCAGCAGCAGCACGGCGTTGCGGTATTGCGGGTTGCCGGTCTCGGCGTACGCGCGCCAGATCAGGTCGAACAGGGCGCATTGCGGGAATTTCGGCGCGCCGGCGAGGCCGCCATGGGCGTGGTCCATGCGGCTGAGCAGGAAATCGGCGACCTGGAGGAAGGTCTGGCGCGCGATGGCGCCGCCGGGCCGGTTGACGCCGAGGCCGGCGAGCGCGGATTTCAGCGTGTCGGCGTTGGCGCGGACCTTGTCGCCCTCGTCGCGGTAGATCGCCGCGATGCGGCCGAGCACGCGCGGAAAGCCGGGCCGGCCCCAGCGGTCCTCCGGCGGGAAGTAGGTGCCGCCCCAGAACGGCTCGCGCTCCGCGGTCAGGAACATGGTGAGCGGCCAGCCGCCCTGTTCGCCGAGCAGGGCGAGGGCGTGCTGGTAGATCTGGTCGACGTCCGGCCGCTCCTCCCGGTCGACCTTGATGTTGATAAAATCGCGGTTCATTGCCGCAGCGATGCCGGCATCCTCGAAGCTTTCGTGGGCCATGACGTGGCACCAGTGGCAGGCCGAATAGCCGATCGAGAGCAGCACCGGCTTGCCGTCCCGCTGCGCCGCCGCAAAGGCCGCCTCGGACCAGGGCTGCCAGTGCACCGGATTGTCCCGGTGTTGCAGCAGATAGGGGCTGGTCTCGTTGCCGAGAGCGTTGGTCGCGATGGGGTCGGATGCGGTCATGGCGATGCCGGGAGCGGAATCGGGCGCGGGATGCGCCGAACCTATATGGTGCAGCGGAACCGGCCGCGGCAATGGCGGCGGGCCGACTGAATTCGACCCGTCATTTCGACCGGGGCCGTCCGGAGAGCCTGTCCTGAGCGAAGTCGAAATGACGGGGTGGATCGGAAGGAGAAGAGCGTGACGGAATCCGGCAGTTCGGCATCGGGACGGGGACCGCCCGTTCACGCCCGTGAGGCCGCCGCCATGACCCCGCCGGACACCATCGTCGCCCTGTCGTCCGGGGCCGGGAAGGCCGGGATCGCGGTGATCCGGGCGTCGGGGCCGGGCGCGGCGGCGTGCATCCGGCATCTGGCCGGCGCCGCCGCGCCGCCGCGCCGGGCGGCATTGCGCACGCTGCGCGACGGCCCGGCCGGCGCAACGGTCGACAGCGGCCTCGTGCTCTGGCTGCCGGGGCCGGGCTCGGTCACCGGCGAGGACGTCGCGGAATTCCAGGTCCACGGCAGCCCGGCGGTCGTCGGCAGGCTGCTCTCGATCCTGTGCGCGCTGGACGGCGTCCGTCCGGCCGCGCCGGGCGAGTTCACCCGCCGCGCCTTCGAGAACGGCCGGATGGACCTGTCCGAGGCCGAGGGGCTGGCCGACCTGATCGACGCCGAGACCGAGGCCCAGCGCGTCCAGGCGCAACGCCAGATGGAAGGCGCGTTCGCGGCGCGCTGCGCGGACTGGGGCGCGCAGCTGCGGCGCAGCCTGGCCTGGCTCGAAGCGGCGATCGACTTTCCCGACGAGGCGCTGCCGGACGACCTGGCGGCCCAGGTCCGGCCCGCCGTCGAGGCGGTCGCCGCCGGCCTCGCCGGCTGGCTCGCCGCGCCGGACCGGGGCCGCATGGTGCGCGAGGGCTACCGGGTCGCCATCGTCGGCGCGCCCAACGTCGGCAAGTCGTCGCTGCTCAACCGGCTCGCGCAGCGCGACGCCGCCATCGTCGCCGGGACCGCGGGCACGACGCGCGACGCGATCGAGGTGCGGGCCGATCTCGCCGGCTACGCCGTCGTCTTCGTCGATACGGCCGGGCTGCGGGACGGCGAGGGGGCCGGCGATATCGAGCGGGAGGGCATGGCGCGCGCCCGCTTCCAGGCGGAGACCGCCGATCTGGTGCTGCACGTCGTCGATGCGTCGGCGCCCGCAGGGCCGCCGGCCGCCGGGCCGGCGGCGGATGCCGGGGCCGCACCGGACCGGGTGCTGACCGTCGCCAACAAGACCGACCTCGCGCCCGCGCCGCCGGGCGCCGGTCTCGGCGTCAGCGCCCGGACGGGGGCCGGCATCGACGCGCTGCTGGCGGCGATAGAGGCCCGGACGGCCGCGGCCATGGGCGCCGGGGAGCACCCGGCCCTGACCCGGCTGCGCCACCGGCAGTGCCTGGAGGAGGCGTCGGCGGCGCTGGCGCGCGCCCTCGCCGCCGCCGGGGCGGAGCTCGCCGCCGAAGACCTCCGCCTCGCTCTGCGCGCCATGGACCGGCTGATCGGCCGCACCGATGTCGAAGACCTGCTCGACCTGATTTTCCGCGATTTCTGCATCGGGAAGTAAGCGCGCGCGGCTGCGTGTTCCGGAGGACGATTACGGTCCCGCCCCGGAGCCGCCGTCCGCCGCCGTCAGCATTTCCTGTGCGATCCCGGGACGCGCGCGCCGCGATCGTACCGGCGTGAATAACATTTTCCGCCGGGGCCGCGGTAGACCCACGTTCCGTGCTTTTTGTCGTTCGCATAGCGGCCCTCGGTGACATACCCGCGGCCGGTGCGGCTCAGGTACCTTCCGTGCCTCTTGTCGTCCAGGTAGTTGAACTCGAACATGCTTCCGTCGGGAGAGCGCGTGACTGCCTTTCCGTGCAGCTTGCCGCGCACATATAAAAATTCGTGCACAAGCCCGCCGCTCTCGCGAATGACCCACCTTCCGTGCTCCCTGCCGTCCGAATAAGACCGTTCGCTCACAAGACCGGCCGATCCGCGAGCGAGCCATTTTCCTTGCCGTTTGCCGCGAACCATGGCGCCCGTCTGCCCGACGGCGCCGCGGGATGTCCCCCTCAAGGTTCCCCGGCCGGCAGCGACGCCGCCTTTGCAGGCGCCGGACCAGGTGTGCGCTTCGGGCAGTCGCCGGTAGAAGTGCTCGAAGAAATAGCAGCCGGGCTTGTTGGCGAGTTCCTGCCAGCATTTCGCGCCCTTGCCCATCCCGGCGCATTTCGGCGACAGGCGCGCCGCCGGATCGCGGTCCCGTTGCGCCGGCTCCCGGGAGCCCGTCCCGCGCTCCGGTTCGTTGCCTTCCGGCTCCTCGCCCTCTTCCACGACCGTCGCCGTCACCGTGCAGGCGAAGCCGGTGAAGTCGGCGATGCGCGCCGAGCCGGACCCCTGGCATTTGTGGGCCTCGCTGCGGAAATGGTCGGCGCAGGCCCCGGCCTGCCGCCGGAAAAGCGGCAGGCAGCCGGGATATTTGCGGTCCTCCGTGTTGCTGACGAAGCTCGTATTCTGGCGGCACAGCGCAATCTTGTTCTTTATCGCCTGCCGGCAGGCCTCGCGGTTCTCCGCAACGTCGGTGTAGTAGACCCCGTCGATATTGCCGAATTTCGGCTTCAGTTCCTGGGCCGGGGCGATCCCCGGAACCAGCAGAGCCGCAGCCAGCGCGGCGCAAACCCGAAACATCGCATGCTCCCTCGTCAGCGGCCCGCATATCGGCGCCGCAGCACCCTACCAACGCCGGCGCAGGGGACGCAACGGCGCCGCGGAAGCGGCGCGAAGACGCGCGCCCCGCCTCGCCCTCCTCGCCCCCGTCATTTCGACCGACGCCCCGGCCCGCCGGGCCGGGGCGGAGCGGAGAAACCCGGAGGGCGCTCTACCGACGCCGCAGGCTCCGGCCTCCGCCCGGCGCCCGTCGCCGGCCGGATTTCTCCACTCGCTCCGCTTCGGTCGAAATGACGGGAGGGGGTGCGCCCGGCCGGAATGGCGGCGAGGGCGTCTGCGCTTCGCCCGAATCGGCGGGGCGCGACCGCCGCCCCCTCTCCCGTCATTTCGACCGGAGGCCCGGCCCTTGGGCCGGGGCGGAGCGGAGAAACCCGGAGGGCGCTCTACCGACGCCGCAGGCTCCGGCCTCCGCCCGGCGCCCGTCGCCGGCCGGATTTCTCCACTCGCTCCGCTCGGTCGAAATGACGGGAAGGGGGTGGCAGAGGCGGCGTCCACCCGGTCAATTAAGGGTGGCGAGGGGGTCTGCGCTTCGCCCGAAATGGCCGAACGGCCGCCGCCGCTCCCACCCTTCATTCCGCCCCCCTCCCGTCATTTCGACCGGAGGCCCGGCCCGCCGGGCCGGGGCGGAGCGGAGAAACCCGGCGGGCGCTCCATCGACGCCGCAGGCTCCGGCCTCCGCCCGGCGCCCGTCGCCGGCCGGATTTCTCCACTCGCTCCGCTTCGGTCGAAATGACGGGAGGGGTATGCGCCCGGTCGAAATGACGGTTGGGTGTTGCGCTTCGCCCGAAATGACGGCGAGGGGGTCTGCGCTTCGCCCGAAATGGCCGGACGGCCGCCGCCGCTCCCACCCTTCATTCCGCCCCCCTCCCGTCATTTCGACCGGAGCCCCGGCCCACCGGGCCGGCGCACTACCGAAAAGAAATTATGCTTGACACCGCAGGGAAATTCCTAAATTGGTGTACAGAACAAACAAAGAAAATCGGAGGAGTATCGCCATGCACCCCCATACACCGGTCGAGACGCCCCCGGCGGAGGAGCGCTTTCCCGTCCTGTCGAGCCGGCAGGAGGCGTTCTGCCGGCATTATGTCGCCACCGGCAACGCCGCCGATTCCGCGCGCCGGTCCGGCTATGCCCTGGCGTCGGCGCGGCAGACCGGCCACGCGCTGCTGCAGCGGCCCCATATCGTCGAGCGGGTGCGCCAGATCCGCGTTCTCTGGCGCGAAGCGGAGCGGGCGGAATCGCGGATCCTGCTCGCGCGCCTCGAACGGGCCTGGGATGCGGCGGCCGCCCGGGGCTCGGCATGGCTCATGTATCTGGTTATCCGCAAGCAGGAGGAGCTTTCGGGCCTGGGCGGCGCGGGCGTGGCCAACCGGGGCGCGCTGTGGGCTATGCCCGGCGAGGACGAGTTCGGCGAGCTGGGGATGTCGGACGTCGAACTCGACGCCACTGCGGAGGTCGGCCTGCCGGACGGGCCGCTGGCCGGCGCGGTGCGCATGGAGCGGGGCCGGGCGGAGCGGGAGCGCGCCCGCCGCCGCGCCGCCGCCGGACCGCCGGTGCGGGAGCCTTGCGCCGCCGCGGAGACCGGGCCGGAGACCGGCTGGGACCTCGACGCCGCCATCGAAGACCGCCGGCAGCTCGGGCGGGCGCTCGCCAACGCCCCGAGGCCGATCGCGTTGCAGGCCGTGGCGGACGCCGCGCCGGAAGACGGAACCCGGCCGGTTGCCGACGATCCGCCGGAAGAGCGGTATGCGCGCGGCGGGCTCCCGGTGCCGCGGACCGGCCCGGACCTCCAGCCGGGCGACGAGGAGGCGATCGACCTGTCCGAGAGTGACTGGATGCAGGACATGCGCTGGGGCGACCCGCCGCTCGACAGGTGGAGCGAGAAAGAGTTGGCGCTCGGCGAGGAAGTCGCGGCGCAATATGCGGAGGCGCGGTCCGGGCGGCGATCGGGGGCGGACGATCCCGCGCCGGCGGCGGCGCGGGACCCGATGGACGACCCGATGGACGACCCGATGGACGACCCGGCGGACGATCCGATGGACGATCCGATGGACGATCCGATGTACGACCCGATGGACGACCCGGTGTACGAAACGCCGGCCGCGCCGGAGGACGACCGGTTTGCCGCCGCCCAGGCCGGCATCGGGATGGCCGGCATCGGGATGGCCGGCGCCGGGACAACGGACCGCGCGCCCGCCTGCGGCGCCGGCCTCGCGCCGCCCGCGCCCCCGAACGAACCGGCGGCGCCTGCCGGACCGTGATCCGTCCCGGCGCGCCGCTTGCCCCGCCCGTCACTCCGGCCGAAGCGTATCCCCAACCGTCATTTCGACCGAAGCGAAGCGAGTGGAGAAATCCGGCCGGCGACGGAGGCCGGCCAGATGCCGGAACCCCGGGCGTCGACGGAACGCCGGCCGGATTTCTCCCCTTCGACTTCGCTCAGAGCCTGCCCTGAGCGAAGCCGAAGGGGCAGGCTGCTCCGCCCCGGCCCGGTGGGCCGGGCCTCCGGCCGGAATGACGGGCGGGGTCCGGGAAAGAGGCGGCCATGACAGAACATGACATTTCCTGACATTTTCGATGGGGCCGGAAGCCGCCGCGGGGCCGTGTTTCATGTGAAACATTGCGGCCCCGCCCGCTGCCGCGCCGCCGGACCGGATGCCCGTTCTTGACTCCGCGGGCGGCCATGCAATGTCTGCGGGCATGAAGGATTCGGGCACGGGGAGCGCGGATGTCGTCGTGATCGGCGGCGGCCATGCCGGCTGCGAGGCGGCGTCGGCCGCGGCGCGCGCCGGCGCGCGGACCGTGCTGCTGACCCACAACCGCGACACCATCGGCGTCATGTCGTGCAACCCGGCGATCGGCGGTCTGGCCAAGGGCCACCTGGTGCGCGAGATCGACGCGCTCGACGGCGTCATGGGCCGGGCCATCGACCGGGCCGGCATCCAGTTCCGCGTCCTCAACCGCAGCAAGGGGCCGGCGGTGCGCGGCCCGCGCGCCCAGGCCGACCGGAAGCTGTACCGCCGGGCCATGCAGGCGATCCTGGCGGAGCAGCCGGGCCTCGGGATCGTCGAGGGCGCGGCCGGCGACCTGGCGATCGACGGCGGGGGCCGCTGCGCCGGCGTCGTCCTCGAAGACGGCCGGACGATCCGCGCCGGCGCCGTCGTCATCACGACCGGGACCTTCCTGCGCGGCGTTATCCATCTCGGCGAGAAGACCTGGCCGGCCGGCCGGATCGACGCGCCGCCTTCGGCGCGGCTGGCGGCGACCCTCGACCGGCTCGGCCTGCCCCTCGGCCGGCTCAAGACCGGCACGCCGCCGCGCCTCGACGGCCGCACGATCGATTGGGGCTGCCTGGAGGTGCAGGAAGGCGACGATCCGCCGGCGCCCTTTTCCTTCCTGACCGGCCGGATCGAGGTGCCGCAGACCGTTTGCCGCATCGCCCACACCAACGAAGCGGCCCACGCGGAAATCCGGGCCAATATCGGCCGGGCGCCGCTCTATTCCGGGCAGATCGAGGGCGTGGGGCCGCGCTATTGCCCGTCGATCGAGGACAAGGTCGTGCGCTTCCCGGAACGCGGCAGCCACCAGATTTTCCTCGAGCCGGAAGGGCTGGACGACGATACGGTCTATCCGAACGGCATTTCGACGTCGCTGCCGGAGGATGTGCAGCACCGCATGGTCCGGGCGATCCGCGGGCTGGAAAAGGCGGCGATCCTGCAGCCCGGCTACGCCATCGAATACGATTTCGTCGATCCGCGCTCGCTGGCGCCGACCCTGGAATGCCGCGCGCTGCCCGGCCTGTATCTGGCCGGACAGATCAACGGCACGACCGGCTACGAGGAGGCCGCGGGCCAGGGCCTGATCGCCGGCCTCAACGCCGCCTTTGCAGCGTCCGGCGGGGACGAGTTCGCGCTCGACCGCGCCGACGCCTATATCGGCGTCATGATCGACGACCTGGTGACGCTCGGCACAAGCGAGCCTTACCGCATGTTCACCTCGCGCGCCGAATACCGCCTGCTGCTGCGCGCCGACAACGCCGATCTGCGGCTGACGCAGAAGGGCATCGACCGGGGTTTCGCGTCTTCGGAGCGGGCGCGCCGCTTCGCGGACAAGACGGACCGGCTCGCCCGCGGCCGGGCCCTGGCGCAGCGGCTGGCCATGACGCCGGACGCCCTGGCGGCGCGGGGTTTCGCGGTCAACCGGGACGGCGTGCGCCGCTCGGCCCTCGATCTGCTGCGCTATCCGGACGTCGATCTGGCCCGGCTGGCCGCGGTCTGGCCGGAGCTGGCCGGGCTCGACCGGGACGTGGCGGAGCAGATCGAGATCGAAGGCCGCTATGCCGGCTATCTCGACCGGCAGGTGGCGGACATCCGGGCGTTCCGCAACGACGAGGCGCTCAAGCTGCCGGCGGACCTCGACTACGGGTCGATCGGCGGCCTGTCGAGCGAGGCCCGGCAGAAGCTGAGCGCGGCGCGCCCGGCGACGCTGGCCGCGGCGGCGCGGATTTCCGGCGTGACGCCGGCGGCGCTGACGGCGCTGCTGCAGGTCGTCGAGCGCCGGAGGGCTGCGTGAGGCGCCTGCCCGCCCCGGCCGTGCGATAGACCGCGCGATGACCGGGTCCGGGACCGGAAGCACCGCCGGAAGCGCCGCCGGCAACGCCGCCGGCTACGGACCGGAAGACTTTGCCGCCGCGTTCGGTGTTTCACATGAAACATGCGCGCGGTTCGCGCGCTACGAAGCGGCGCTGCGCCGCTGGCAGCGGCGGATCAACCTGGTCGGCCCGTCGACGCTGGACGACGTGTGGCGCCGGCATTTCGCCGACAGCGCGCAGCTGGCGGCGCATCTACGGCCCGGCGCGCGCCGGCTCGTCGACCTGGGCAGCGGCGCCGGCTTTCCTGGACTGGCGCTCAAGCTGCTGCGGCCGGACCCTTCGGTGCACCTGATCGAGGCCGACGCGCGCAAGGCCGCGTTCCTGCGCGCAACCGCGGCTCTGCTGTCGGTCGAGGTCGCCGTGACGGCCGCCCGCATCGAGGATATTGCGGCCGGTCCGGCGCTGCCGCCGGCCGATATCGTGACGGCGCGCGCGGTTGCGCCGCTCCCGGATCTGCTGGCGCTCGCCAGCGGCTGGGCTGTGGATAACCCGCAATTCTTGTTTCTGAAGGGACAAAATGTTGAGTTGGAATTGATTTCAGCCGCTAAATGTTGGAACATGACCGTCGAGCGCATCGATAGCGTCACGCATCCGGACGGGTGCGTGCTGAACATTGAAGGGATCGCCCGTGCCGAAACCTGATGCCCTGCCGGCAAATGGAACGGATAATCGAAAACACCCGGCCCGCGGCTTCGGCGGCGTCCCGGGGCGCCCGGCGCGCATCCTGGCGGTCGCCAACCAGAAAGGCGGCGTCGGCAAGACGACCACGGCGATCAATCTCGGCACCGCGCTGGCCGCCTGCGGCCTGCGGGTGCTGCTGCTGGATCTCGACCCCCAGGCCAACGCGACCACCGGCCTGGGCGGGGCGCCCGGCGCCCGCGAGCCGGACACCTACGACCTGATGATCGGCGCGGCCGCGCTGCCGGAGGTCGTTGTCGAAACGGAGGTGCCGGACCTCGATCTCGCGCCGACCTCGATGCACCTGTCCGGCGCCGAGATCGAGCTGGCCCAGGCGGAACGCCGGGAATACCGGCTCGCCGACGCCATCCGCGGGCAGGCGGCCGGCTACGACTATGTGCTGATCGACTGCCCGCCCGCGCTCGGGCTGCTCACCCTGAACGCGCTGGTGGCGTCCGATGGCGTCCTGGTGCCGCTGCAGTGCGAGTATTACGCCCTGGAGGGCGTTAGTCATCTGGTCCGGACAATTAATAGGATCAAGGCCTCATTCAATAATGCTCTCGACATCCAGGGCGTCGTGCTGACCATGCACGACAAGCGCAACAAACTGTGCGGTATGGTGGCCGAAGATGTACGGAAATGCTTCGGTTCCAAAGTTTATCGAACGATCATACCAAGAAATGTCCGGGTGTCCGAGGCGCCCTCCCACGGCAAGCCGGTCCTGCTGTACGACCTGCGTTGCGCCGGGGCGCTGGCCTATGCCCATCTCGCCCGGGAGGTCGTCCTGCGCGAAAGCGAGCTCGGAAATGCGAGCTTTCACCAATGATGCACCGATGATTCGTCAATGATTCAGGGCGAAACGAGACGCCGGGGCCTGGGGCGGGGCCTCGAAGCGCTGCTGGGCGGCGGCGACTACGCCGCGCGCCCCGATGGAAAATCCGACGCGAGGCCGGACGCGCCGGGGATGCCGGCCGGGCCCGACCGGCCGGGTCCGGCCATCCGGGACCTGCCGATCGGCGACCTCCGGACCGGCAAATTCCAGCCGCGCCGCCGTTTCGACGAGGACGAGCTCGCGGCGCTGGCGGCCTCGATCGGCGAAAAGGGCGTGCTCCAGCCCGTCCTCGTGCGGCGCCATCCCGAAGAGGCCGGTTGCTGGGAGCTGGTCGCCGGCGAGCGGCGCTGGCTGGCCGCCCAGCGCGCCGGGCTGCGCGAAATCCCGGCAGTCGTTCACGATTTGTCCGACAAGGAAACCCTTGAGGCGGCGATCGTCGAGAATGTCCAGCGGCAGGACCTCACGCCGCTGGAGGAAGCCGGAGGCTACCGCCGGCTGATCGCCGAGTTCGGCTATACGCAGGAAGCGCTGGCGAAGATCGTCGGCAAAAGCCGCAGCCATGTCGCCAACAGCCTGCGGCTGCTCAACCTGAGCGACGGCGCGAAGGCGCTGCTCGACAGCGGCGCGCTGAGCGCCGGCCATGCCCGCGCCCTGCTGTCGACCGCGGATCCGGACGCGCTGGCGGAGAAAATTGCCGCGGACGGCCTGTCGGTGCGCCAGGCCGAGACGCTGGCCCGGAATGCCCGACTCCGGACCGGCCGGGCCCGGAGCGACCGTCGGGATCAGCCGGATCGGGCGGCCGGCCGCGCTGCGGCCTCCGCCGGAAAGGACGCCGACACGCTGGCGCTGGAGCGCGAACTGGAGGCCCGGCTGGGCCTGAAAGTCGCGATCGACCACAAGGGGCCGGGCGGCCAGGTCGGCATCCGCTACGCCTCGCTCGAACAGCTCGACGATCTGCTCGCCCGCTTGCTGGGAAAACCCTGACCGGGCTGCGCCGGCGCCCGGTTCAACGTCGCGTCAACGCCGGCGCGCCGCCGCCGCGATACCGCTCAGCGCCCGGTCGCAGACCGGCTCGTCCGGAATCCCGGTCCGCCGGGTCAGGCGCTCCGCTTCGGCCAGCCGGTCCATGGCGGCCGCCAGGACCTGCGGCGCCATCCGGGCCTGGCGCTCCAGGCTCTTCCGGCGGGAGAAGTGCACCGGCGGCCGGAGCCGGCGCGCCGCCTCGGCCGGGTCGAGGCCGGTCTGCATCAGGCCGTGCATCCGCATCAGCCGGGCCGCTTGGCCCGCCATGGCGCGCAGGATGGTCCCGGAGGCAACGCCCTCCTGCCGGACCCGCTGCAGCATCCGCTCGATATCGGCGATCCGGCCCTCGAAGGTCGCGTCGACGAGGGAATCGAGGGTCAGCAGGGCGGTATCGCCGATCACGGCCTGCGCCTGAGCGAGATCGACCGGCTTCGGTCCCGCGCCGCGCCCGGAATCCGGTTTCCCGTCCGGCCCCTCTTCCGGCGCAGCGCCGACGAACAGCGCCAGCTTCTCAATCTCGCGCCGGGTCAGCGCCCGGTCGCCGCCGGCCAGGTCGGCGGCAAAGTCGACGACGCCCGGCCCCGGCCGGAGCCCGGCTTCGGTCATGGCCTCTCGCACCAGATCGTGCAGCGTCCGGCTCTCGTCGCGGTAGCACGGGACCGCCGCCGCCGCGGCGGCGCCGGTCGCAGCGGCGACGATGGCGCTTTTCCTGTTGGCGCCCGGCGCTTCCAGGACGATCCGCGCCTCGCCGGCCGGCTCGCGGACCATGTCGATCACCGCATCGGCGATCCGGCCCGTCAGCCGCCGGACCCGGACCGCCCGCCGCCCGCCGCCGAATGCCAGCGCCGCCGCCTCGTCATACAGCAGCGCTGCGTCGGCGTTGACGGCGTCGCCTTCCAGATCGGCAAGGCGGAACGGATCGCCGGAGTCCGGGACGATCTGCTTGACCAGGAGATCGCCGCGCTCGCGGATCAGCCCTTCGTCCGGGCCGAACAGCAGGAAAACCCGGATTTCCGGCGGCGGTTTGTCAATGAAACGCTTCGCCCCGGCGGGCTTGATTTCCATGCCCTGCACCCCGTGGCGGATTACAGATCCCGGCGCAGCTTCCGCAACCGGTTGAAATAGGCCGCCAGGCGCAGGGCGATGCCGTCCGCCACCAGAATCGCGCCGCGCCGGCGCGCGGCGCGCTCCGCGGAAATGGTGGCGTATTCGCTTTCGACGATATTGTACGACGTGACCGACGCCGTCCGGCCGGAATAGACGATGGCGCCGGAGGCCGCCTCGCGCAGCCGGAAGCTGGACAGAAACCGCAGGTTGGCGCGGGTCGCCGTCTCGTCCCTGCGGATGCCCAGCTCCCGCCGGGAGACGGCAAGGCGCACCTCGAGCGCATAGCGCGGATCGGCCGGTTCGCCGGACGGATTAAGGCGGTCCAGCAGTTCGTTGCGCAGGATCTGGCCGATCCGGTCCGCGATCGGGACGATACGGACTGTGGCGACATCGCCGGCGATGCCCCCGCCGCCGCTCTCGCCGCCCTTCTTACCGCCGGGCCGGTCGGCGTAGAGCGGCTGGAAGCCGCATCCCGCCAGGCCGATCGCCAGGGCTGCGGCGACGCAGGCGGCAAGGCAGCGCGCTGTCTTCAAGTTCGCTCCGTCCCCTGTCTTCGGTCCGCCGTCTTCGGTCCGCCGCCGGTGCGACGGCATCAGACCACGATATTCACAATCCTGTCCGGCACAACGACGATCTTGCGAATGTCGCGCCCGGCGACCTGCCTGGCCACCGCCGGCAGCGCCAGCGCGGCTTCCTCGACCGCCGTCGGATCTGCGCCGGCCGGCTGGTCGATCGTGCCGCGCAGCTTGCCCCTGACCTGCACCGCGATGGTCACCGTATCGTCGACCGTGAGCGCCGGGTCGCATTCCGGCCAGGGGCGGGTCGCCAGCAGGGTGTCGTGCCCCAGACTCCGCCACAGTTCCTCGCCGACATGCGGGGTCATCGGCGCGATCAGGCGAACCGCCGTTTCGAGCCCCTCGCGCATCGCCCAGGCGATGTCCGCCCCGCCATCCGTTCCGCCATCCGTCCCGGTCTCGGCCAGCGTATTGGTCAGCTCGCGGATCCGGGCTACAGCCCGGTTGAAGTGGAAGCGCTCGAAGTCTTCCGTCACGCCGGCGATGGTCTTGTGGGCCGCCCTGCGCAGCGCCAGCGCGGCGTCGCTCCAGACTGCCGGCAGCGGCGCACCGGGCGGCGGCACCGCAACGGGAGGATCGGCAACCATCCGGTACAATCGGTTCATATAGCGCCAGGCGCCGTCGATGCCGGCCTCGGTCCAGTCCATGTCCCGGTCCGGCGGCGTGTCCGACAGCATGAAGAGCCGGGCCGTGTCGGCGCCGTAGGTCTCGATGATAGCTTCCGGGTCGACGGTATTCCGCTTCGACTTGCTCATCGATTCCGACCGGCCGATCGCGACCGGCTCGCCGGTATCGGCGAGGCGCGCCGTCTCGCCTTCCCTGACGATCTGTTCCGGGTACAGCCAGTTGCCGGCGCTGTCGCGGTAGGTTTCGTGGCAGACCATGCCCTGGGTGTAGAGGCCGGCAAACGGCTCCTCGAGGTCGTTCAGCGATCCCGTGTCCGACATGGCGCGGACATAGAAGCGCGAATAGAGCAGATGCAGGATCGCATGCTCGACGCCGCCGATATACTGGTCGACCGGCAGCCAGTAGTCCGTCGTCGCCTTGTCGACCGGCGCGCCTTCGTGGCGCGGCGAGCAATAGCGCGCGAAATACCAGGACGAATCGACGAAGGTGTCCATGGTGTCGGTATCGCGCTGCGCCGGCCGGCCGCACTGCGGGCAATCGACGTGTTTCCAGGTCGGGTGCCGGTCCAGCGGATTGCCGGGCGTGTCGAACGTGACGTCTTCCGGCAGCGTTACCGGCAACTGCCCGCGCGGCGCCGGCACGATGCCGCACGCGTCGCAATGGATCGTCGGGATCGGGCAGCCCCAGTAGCGCTGGCGCGAGATCAGCCAGTCCCGCAGGCGGTACTGGACCGTCCCCGTACCGCTGCCGTCGGCCTCCAGCCGGTCGACGGCGGCGCGGATGGCGGCCGGCACGTCGAGGCCGTTCAGAAAGTCCGAATTGACGATCACCGCGCCGGTGTCTTTCGCGAGATACGCTTCGCCCCCGATCTCGATCGGCTGCGCCTCGCCGTTTTCCAGCGGCGCGACGACAGGCAGCACGGGCAGATCGTATTTCCGGGCGAATTCCAGATCGCGCTGATCGTGGGCCGGGCAGCCGAAGATCGCGCCCGAGCCGTATTCCATCAGCACGAAATTCGCGACGTAGACCGGCAGCGTCAGGCCTTCGACGAACGGATGCTCGACCTCGACCGCGGTGCGGTAGCCGGTCTTCTCGGCCGCCTCTATCGCGGCTTCGCTGGTGCCGATGCGCTGGCACTCCGCGATGAACGCCTGCAACGCAGGATCGTTCCGGGCGAGGTCCTCGCTCAGCGGATGGTTCGGCGCCAGGGCGCAGAAAGAGGCGCCGAAAAGCGTGTCCGGCCGGGTCGTGAAGACCTCCAGCGCTTCGCCGTCCCGGCCCACGACCGGGAAACGGACCCGGGCGCCCTCCGACCGGCCGATCCAGTTCTCCTGCATGATCCGGACTTTTTCCGGCCAGCGGCCCAGAGAGCCCAGCGCCTCGAGCAGTTCGTCGGCATAGCGGGTGATGCGGAAAAACCATTGGGACAGCTTGCGCCGCTCGACGACCGCGCCGGAGCGCCAGCCCTTGCCGTCGATCACCTGCTCGTTGGCCAGCACGGTCCCGTCTTTCGGATCCCAGTTGACCCAGAATTCCTTGCGGTAGGCCAGGTCCTTTTCGAGGAAATCCAAGAAAATGCTCTGCTGGTGGACGTAGTATCCGGGATGGCAGGACGCGATCTCGCGGTCCCAGTTGAGCGACAGCCCCATCCGTTTGAGCTGGCGGCGCATCGTGGCGATATTGTCGTAGGTCCAGTCGCGCGGGTGGACGCCGCGCTCGATCGCGGCGTTTTCCGCCGGCAGGCCGAAGGCGTCCCAACCCATGGGATGGATCACGTTGTAGCCGCGGGCCCGGCGGTAGCGGGCCACGGCGTCCCCCAGCGTGTAGTTGCGGACATGACCCATATGGATCTTGCCCGACGGATAGGGGAACATTTCCATCACATAGTATTTCGGCCGGCCGGGATCGGCTTCGGCGGTAAAGCAGCCGGCCTCGTCCCAGGCCTGCTGCCACCTCGGCTCGGCCTCCCGGAAATCGTAACGCGCCATCGTCGGCGAAACTCCGCTAGTCGGCCTTCCGGCAGGCCCGGTCGCGGGCCGCCGCTGCGAAACCTGTCAGATCAGATGCCTCTTGCGGCGGCGCGATAACGCGCGGCGCGCAGGATCGTCGTGTGCAACTCGGCAACAGTGGACGCGCTGACCGGCCTGTTGCGCCAGACCCCGCCGCGTCGCACCTGCCTGATGACGGCGATGCGCAGGTTTTTCGCTTCGAGCGCCGGCCCCAGAATGCTGATCGTCACGCGCCGCCGTTCGCCCGGCGCGTCTTTCGGCCGGTACCAGTTCGTCGCCAGCACGCCGCCGAACGGGTCCGACATCCTCTTGCGGGCGAAATCCATCCGGTCGCCGGCCGCCGCCCACAGGTCGGGGTTCGGACGGATTGCGCGCGCGTGCGCGTACCGCTCGAAAATGTTCACGGCCTTACCCGTCGGCCGTTCCTCGGCGACGCATCCTGCGAGCAGCAGGGCGAGCGCCGGCAGCGCGACCGCGACCGCCAGGCGCAGCCGCACGGTGTCGGGTTTGAGTGTCGAATCCGGATGGGCCGGGTCGCCAGGTCCGCTCATTTCGCCCTCGTTCAAGCGGTAATCTTCGGTCGCGCCGCGGGTCGCCGCGCCCGACGGCGCCGCGGTCGGTATATCCGATAGCCCGGCTGCGGCAAAGGGCCGGCCGAAGCACGCAGCGACGCAGCGGCGTTGTACGCTTGACTACGCCGCCGGCCGTTTCAAGCTAACCGGACGATGCCTGTCCGCGACAATCTCGAAAGGGTTTCCGGTGCGATCCGCGACGCCTGCCGGCAGGCCGGACGGCCGGACGATGCGGTTTCGCTGGTCGCCGTGACGAAAACCTGGAACGCGGACGCCGTCCGTCCGGCGCTCGATGCGGGCCACCGCCTGTTCGGCGAAAACCGGGTCCACGAGGCCCGGGACAAATGGCCGGCCCTGAAGGCCCGGTATCCCGATGTTCGCCTGCATCTGATCGGCCATCTGCAGACCAACAAGGCGGCGGATGCGGTGGCGCTGTTCGATGCGATCGAAACGGTCGACCGGCCGAAGCTCGCGGCCTCGATTGCCCGCGAACAGGCGCGGCAGGATCGCCGCGTCGACTGTTTCGTCCAGGTCAACACCGGCGAGGAGCCGCAAAAGAGCGGGGTTGCGCCGGGCGAGGCGGCCTCGTTCGTCCTGCATTGCCGCCGCCTGGGCCTGGCCGTCGCCGGGCTGATGTGCATTCCTCCCGTCGACCGGGAGCCGGCGCCTCATTTCGCCTTTCTGGCGAAGCTGGCGCGGGAGCAGGGCCTGCCTCATCTCAGCATGGGGATGAGCGCCGACTACGCGGCCGCGATCGAGCAGGGCGCGACCCATGTTCGCATAGGAACGGCCATTTTCGGCCCGAGAAATGCGCCGCGCGCCGCCGCAGCCGGATAGCCTGCCATAGAAAAAGCCTCTTCAAATGCGGGCGGGCCGCCACTGGAAGCGCCACTGGAAATGCCATTGGAAATGCCACTGGAAATGCCACTGGAAATGCCACTGGAAATGCCACTGGAAATGATTGTGCCGGGGCGGCTTCAGGGCTTATCCTGTTAAACGATATTCGACGGCCCGGTTGCGGCCGGCCGCCACTCATCTTCCATCGGGATTTACAGGCCTGGTCAGTGAGCAAGCGTCCGTCCGGCTCCGGCAAACAGCTTCTCCTGGTCGACGACGATACCGAATTCCGGGAATCGCTGGTCGATCAGTTTCGGCTTCACGAAGAGTTCGCGACCGATGTCGCGGTGACCGCCGCCGAAGCCCTCAACAAGGTCAAGGTTGCGCGTTACGACGCCGTGCTGCTGGACGTGCGCCTGCCCGATATGGACGGGCGGGAGCTGTGCCGCCTGCTGCGGCGGAACGGGGTCAAGGCGCCCATCATCATGCTGACCGGCGCCGACAGCGACGCCGACGCCATTCTCGGCCTGGACGCCGGCGCCAACGACTATGTCACCAAGCCGTTTCGTCTCGGCGTTCTGCTCGCGCGGCTCCGGGCTCACGTCCGGCAGCACGAAGCGAGCGAGGACGCGGTTTTCTCGATCGGCCATTACACGTTCCGGCCGGCGATGAAGCTGCTGGTCGCGGAAGAAACGGGACAAAAGGTGAGACTCACCGAAAAGGAAACGGCGATTCTCAAATTCCTGTACCGTGCAAACGGGGAAACCGTCTCCCGCGAGACGCTTCTGACCGATGTGTGGGGATACAACGCCAACGTGACGACCCACACCCTGGAGACCCATGTGTACCGGCTGCGCCAGAAGATCGAGAAAAATCCGGGCCAGGCCGAGATTCTGGTGACGGAGCCGGGCGGGTACCGGCTGGCGCCCTGATCGGCCGCCCGTTGGCTCGCCGCGTGCGCTGCCGGCCGCGAAGCATCCGGTTGCCGCGCTGACTGCCGCCGATTCGATCCCTGCCGATTTGATCGGAAGCGAGGATTTTTTCGTCCGCTTCCGCGGCGTCCGGGTGCACGATCGCCTGTCCGGGCGGCGAGTACGCCCGCTGCGCCGGCAGTCCGCTCATTCTGGACGCCGGCGCCGGCCTGCGCGCCCTCGGGGCGGAACTGGACGCGGCAGGGTCGGTCGATACCGACATCCTGCTCACCCACACCCATATCGACCGCATCGCCGGGATGCCCTTCTTCGTCCCGCTGTTCAAGCCCGGCAACCGGCTGCGCATCCACGCCGGCCACCTGTGGGACAGCGGCGTCCGCCTGCGCGGCGTGTTTTTGCGCCTGATCGAGGCGCCGATCTTCCCGGCGCCGCTGGAAGCGGTCGGCGCGGAGATCGGTTTCGAGGAATTCCGCGCCGGCGACCGGCTCGACCTGCGCCATGGCATTGCCATTCGCACCGCGCCGCTCAACCATCCCAACGGCGCGACAGGCTAACGGATCGAGTGGGGCGGCCGGTCGATCTGCTATGTGACCGATACCGAGCATGTCGAAGGCGAGATCGACGCTAAACATTCTCGGGCCGATCGAGGGCGCCGACATCTTCGTCTATGACGCGACCTATACCGAGGCGGAGTATCCGGCCTTCAGGGGGTGGGGACACTCGACCTGGGAGGCCGGCGCCGCCCTCGCCGAACGCGGCCGGGTCGGCAAATACGCCATCTTCCACCGCGCGCCGCACCATACCGACGACGACATGGACCGGATCGCCGACGCGGCGCAGCGCGCTACACCGGAAAGCAAGACAGGGCAGGAACGCCATCGGGACGGGCAGATCGCCGGAAACTCACCTCTACGGCAGGTTCCGTCGGGCTGTATCCCAAAACCAACCCTGGCAGCATACCGGATACAAATCGTATGCAGCATTCACCGGAACCCTCGAAAGCGCCGCAAAGCCCGGTTTCTGCAGCTTTCGTTGCGGTCCGGTCGGCGGCAACGGGGCTGCAGGGCCGGGGCGAGGCCGAGGTCGCGCCGCGCCTGTTCTAGACGATCCGGCCCGAATCCGGCGTCAGGGCGCGCATGACCGTCTTGCTCAGCGTGGTCTTGCCGCTGCCGCTTTCGCCGACGAGGGCAACCGTGCCGCCGGCCGGTATCGGGAACGAGATGCTGCGCACCGCCGGGACCTCGCCGCCATGCACGGCAAACGAGACGTGCAGATTGCGGATATCGATCGGCGGCCCGGTCGCGATCTTCCGTCCTGCGGTCAGCCGGAGTCCGAGAGCTTCTCGGGCGACAATCCGAGCGCCCGGAAGTTCGCCAACGTGGTCTGGCTCATCGGCAACTCGTTGCGCAACCCGGCGGCCAGCGCCGCCTCGGCGATTGCGTCGAAGTCCTCAAGCGTCGAATCGACGGACAGGCGCGCCCCGGCCGACCGGACGATCAACTGCATCCAGCCTTCGGACCTGTCGCGCCGCAGGGGGAAGAAACGGAGTTTCAGGCCCGACAGTTCCGCCCAGGCGACCCCGGTTTCCGTATGTCCGGCGACCCCGGCATTTGTGCGCAGAAGCCCGGATTCGGTCAATCTGTATTCGGTGCGCGCGCGCAGCCAGGTCCGCAGGCCGAAGACGGCAAACAGCACGGTCAGGGATGCGAACAGCCAGAAACCGAACCAGCTGCCGCGGGACACCGCCGCCAGCGGCACGCACAGGGCGACGCCGACAGCCGCGCGGATATAGTCGTTGCGCAGGGTCGCGCGCGGGTAGCGCTGCACGGTCATGACTCAAGCGTAGAATAAGGTCGCTGCGCTGCGCCACTCCGCAATGCCGCTCTGCGCCGTCGTCTCGAACAGGCGTTCGAGAAAATTCCAGCAGGCTGCGTCGTGAACGCGATGATGGGTCAGCAATCCGGTGGCTTCCGCCGGGTCGGCCGCACCCTCCCGGCGCGCCCGAAGGTGGCCGACAAGCTGAGCAAGCGCGCGCTCTTCTCCGACGAAGCCGCGGCTGCCCCTCCAGTCGACGATGTCGGCGTGGGCGTTGACGATCCCCATGGCGCCGATCGCCGGGCGGCCGCGCGCGCCGAACCGGCTGAGGCCGGCGTAGCCCAGCTCCGGCAGCAGGGGAGGCAAATGGGCGCCGATCCGGTTCCAGGGCGGCGCCAGGACCGGCCGGAAAATGCCGCCGAACGCCCTTTCCAGCGCATCCCGCCCGGTCATCAGTTCGGCCAGGACATGATCGGCGCGGCGTTCCGCACCCAGTTCGCGCTTCTTTACGCCGGGCCCCGCATGGTTGCGGTGGGCGTAGCCGTGCTGGATCGGCGTTACCGCGCCGGCCAGGTCGGCCGCGGTCAGCCGGTTTTCCGCGGGGATGACCGCCAGCGCGAGCGGGACGGCGGCCGCCTCGGCAAGCGCCATCGCCCGGTCGAGCGCCGCCGAGGGCCCAACCGCGTCGTCGTCGCGCCACCACAGGGTCGCCGTCCCGCCTGTCTGCGCCCACAGGTCGAGTTCGCGGCGCAACGCGTCCCAGCCGGTCATGCCGGCGCGCCGATAGCGTTGCCAGCCGGTCGCTGCGCGCGCCAGTCCGCCTCGCCGGCCGGCGCGCCGCGGTCGTTGACCGGGCCGCCGAACGTCTCGTCGGCCGCGTGCAGCGCGGGAAGCGGATGGAGCGCAACGCCACCGGTCTGCGCGCCGGGAACGGGCGTGCCGCCGACGGCAATGTGGGCGGCGTAGCCCCGGGCCGCCGCGCGTCCGGCGAGCGCTGCGGTGCGGGCAAAGTGGCCGATGCCGAGCGGGTGCTGGACCCAGAACAGGATTGCGGGCGGCGCGTCAGCGGTCATAGCCGGAGGGCGGTTCGCTGGCAGCGAGGCGGATGTTGAGCGCTTCGGGCGTCAGGGCGCCGTCTTCGGCCAGGGTATAGAGATGCGCCCAGGCGTGCCCCCGTTCGAGCGGCGCTGCCCGGCGCATGTCCCAGCCGGTCGCCAGGGTATAGGCGCCGCGCAGAACGCCGGCGTGGCAGACGGCACAGATATCCCGCCGCCGCGCCGCCGCTTCCGCCAGCCAGCCGGCCAGCCGCTCGGTCAGCTGGCGGGGCGATTCGCCGTTCGGCGGCGCCATGTCGAGTCCGCGCGCCTCGATCCGGCGCAGGGCCTCCCCCTGTTCTGCCCGCAGTTTTTTTAGGATCGCTCCTTCCCAGTCGCCCCAGTCGATCTCCTTCAGGCGATCGTCGAGCTTCAGGTTCGCGGAATCGGCGCCCAGCAGCACCGCAGTTTCAACCGCCCGCTGCAGCGGGCTGGCATGCCATTCCCAATCCGCTGCGTAGTGCGGCAGGCGCCAGGTCCGGACGGATCGCCGCCCGGCGTCGTTCAGGGGCACGTCCGTCTGGCCCTGGACCCGCCCTTCGGCGTTCCAGTCGGTCGGCCCGTGGCGGAGGAACAGGATTTGGGTCATGGGGTCCGGCCCGCCGCATCCTCGAACGCTGCGGTCATCGCGTCCGCGGCTGCCGGCAGGCCGTGCCGGCGACGGACATGGGCCCGCCCCGCCACGCCGGACTCGATGCCCTGCGCCACCGATCCCCAGGGACCGACCGCAACCGGCAACCCGGCGGCCATGGCCTCCAGCGTGGCCATGCCGATGGCCTCGTTCGCGCCCGGCCAAACGTATAAATCGGCCGCTCTGTATACAGCATTCAAAACGTCTTTTGGCAGGATGCCGAGAAACGCGATCCGCGTCTCGCAGCCGGAAAAGAACCGTCGGACCTCGGCTCCTGCCGCCCCATCGCCGACGATCGGCAGATGCGCCCCACTGTCGGGCCGGCTCATCCAGGCGTCCGCCAAACGCCTGTAGGAATCCGGTTTATCGCCCGGCCGCATCATGCCGACGGCGACGGCCCAGACCGCAGCGGGCAGCAGGCGCGAATGGGTCGCGCGGGGTTTCAAAAGAGGGATGACACAGGCTTCGTCGACCGGATTGAGAAAAAACACATGGTCGGCAAGCCCGAGAGCGTCGCGCACCCGCTCCTGCCGATCGGCCCAGGGGCCCGAATCCCGCTTCGGCGCATAGCTGGCCTCGGCGACGAGGTAGGGCAGACCGAAGGCGCGGCAGACCGCCGGCCCGATCAGGTCCGGCGCCTTGTAGAACAGGCGATAGGTGAACCGGAGATCGGGCGGGCCCGGCCGCAAGGCGGCGATCGGGCGGCTTCATCGGCGTGTAGAAGGCAATCTTCACAGGCGCCCCTTCGCCGCCGGCATATTGCACCCCACGAACCGGTCGTACAGCGTCCGGACGGCGACGGCGGCATCGAATTCGTCGCGGACCCGGTCTTTGCCGTTCGCGCCGTAATATCTGCGCCGCTCCGGATCGCCGATCGGGTCCGGCAAGGCGTCGCGCAAGGCGTCGGAACTGCCCGGGTCGACCAGAAATCCCGTTCTTGAGCGGTCGATCAATTCTTCAATGCCCGACAGGCGTTTGGACAGGCAACACAGGCCCTGGCTCTGGGCCTCCATCGGGACGTCGGGAAGCCCGTCCCGGTCGCCGTCCCTGCCGATCGGGCTGGGCGGGACGAACAGGTCCGCCGCCCGGCAGGCTGCCAGCGCCGCGGCCCGGTCCCGGGGGCCGCGCCAGTCGACCCGGTCGGCGACCGGGATATGGGCCGCGCCGGCCTGACCCGGCTGGAAACTCCGGCCGTTACGCCGCCCGAAGGAATCGCCCCCTGGCCCTATTTCGTCTACGGGCGCGTCTGAGTCCGGCCGTCGTCAGATATCCAGCTCCGCCAGCACCGGCGCATGGTCCGACGCCCTTTCCCAGTCCCGCGCATCCATCGCCACCCGGGCTGCCCGGACTTTCGGCGCCAGCGGCGGCGTGACCCAGATATGGTCCAGGCGCCGGCCCCGGTTCGAGGCGCGCCAGTCCCGCGCGCGGTAGCTCCACCAGCTGTACAGCTTCTCCGCCGGGTCGATTTTCGCGCGCACCGCGTCGACCCATTCGTGGGCGGCCTGCATCCGCCCGAAATGCTCGACCTCGACGGGCGTGTGGCTCACCACCTTCAGGAGCTGCCTGTGGGACCAGACGTCGGTTTCGAGCGGCGCAACGTTCAGGTCGCCGACCAGGATGCGCGGCCTCGACGGGTCCTGCGCGGCCCACCATTCGGCCTGCTCGGTCATGAAGCGCAGTTTGTGCGCAAATTTCGGATTGGCCGCCGGGTCGGGCTCGTCCCCGCCGGACGGCAGGTAGACATTGTGCAGCTCGATCCCGCCGGGCAGCATCGCCGACTGGTGGCGCGCATCGTCGATGCCGCACCAGTTGTGCCGGGCGTGATCCTTCAGCGGGACGCGCGAAAGGATCGCCACGCCGTGATAGGCCTTCATGCCGAAGATTTCGATATGCGCGAAGCCCATGGCGCGCAAGGCCTCCAGCGGAAACTTGCCATCCTCGACCTTGGTTTCCTGCAGGCAGATCACATCGGGGTCTTCGGCCGCGGCCAACCGCTCAACCAGATGGAGGCGCGGGCGGATCGAATTGATGTTCCAGGTGACGAGTTTCATGCCCGCAACGTCGGCCGGGATGCGGTGGGGCGCCTATTCGGCAGCGGTCAGCAGGCCGCCGGCCGCGTCCGCGCCGGCATAGTCCCGAACCGCCGCGCCGAAGGCCTCGAAAAGGGCGCGGCTGTTTTCGTCCGTGTCGTAGGTGATTTCGGGATGCCACTGCACGCCGAGAACGAAGCCGGGGCTTTCCGGAAAATCGATCGCCTCGACGACCCCGTCGTCCGTCACGGCGTTGATCCGCGCGCCCGGCGCCGGCTCCCGGATACCCTGCGCATGGAGCGTGTTCACGACGACCCTGTCGGCATCCAGGATCCGGCGCAACAGGCCCTGCCCGGCGATGGCGATCGGGTGCTGACGCGCCGACCGCACACCCTTCGGCCGGGTCTTGTCCGAGCGGTGATCCCGGTGGCCCGGCGCCTCGTGCAGTTTGCCGTGCAGGCTGCCGCCCATGGCGACGTTCAGTTCCTGGATGCCGCGGCAGACGGCGAAAACCGGAATGCCGCGGCGGACCGCGCCGCGGATCAGCGGCAGGGTCGTGGCGTCCCGGTCCGGGTCGTTGAAATCGCCCTCGAAGGGCTCGGCGTCGTAGTGATGGGGCTCGACATTCGACGGGCTGCCGGTGAGCAGAAGGCCGTCCAGCCGGTCCAGAATGCTGTCGATCGCGCCGGCGGGAAACAGGCGCGCCATCGCGGGCACCGCCAGCGGCACGCAGCCGGAGGTCTCCAGCAGCGCCTCGAGATTGCGCTCCATGACCCAGTGGCCGTAAAAAATATCGAAAGCGCGCCGGCAGGCCGAAACGCCGACGATCGGAACCGGTCGGGAGACTGTCATGGCGCGCACTATAATCCCGCGCGCCGGGGCGTAAACCGCTTCTTCCGGTTACCGGTCATTCCCGGCAGGCGGGAGATGGCTCCCCGGCAGCGAAAACAGTATCGGATCGAGGGGCGGGTCGAGCCGCGTTTCGGACAGCGTCACCCGCGTCAACCGGTTCTGGGGGTCGACGACCGTCCAGCCGGCCAGGTCGAGGGTCTGCCGCTCGAATATCAGGATCATCCGGCCCTGGCGGGGCGCGTCGACCCGTACGACGGTAACGAAGATCCGGCGCGCCGTCCGGCGGATCCCGGTAACGCGGATATCGCGGTCGAACCGTATCCGCTCGCGCACCAGAAGGCCGGCGGGCGTCGAATTCAGCGGAAAATACTGCGGCTCCCGGCGCTCGCCCCGAATCACGATCAGCCAGAGGCGCGAGGTGAGGAGGACCATGTCCCGCCGGTCGAACTGGATGCGCATAAGGCCCGGCCGCTGGATGAAGATATCGCCGCGGAAGACCTCGCCGCCGGGCGAAACCTGCCGGAACCGGGTGCGCAGCGTGCGGAAGCCGTTGACCTTTTTTTCGATGCGCCTGAGGTCGGCGCGGTCCTCTGCGGTCAACCGGGCGGATGCCGGCGTCTGTGCGGCGGCGGCGGCCGTCAGGACGATCGCGGCCAGGGCCGGTAAAGCGCGCAACAGCTTCATGGCGACCTCGAAAGCGGCCCGGCGCAGGGTCCCGGGACGCAATTTTATGAAAATTCCCTGTACAATCCGGACGCCGGGCCAAAAGGCGACTGAACCGGCCCGGCGGCGACCGGGGTTCCGGTATGTCATGAAATGTCATGTTTTGTCATGTTCGGTCGCGGCGCCTGTCGTTTCCGCGCGCCGCCGTTCGCCAATACAGGCCGGAATACAGGCCGGTCTGTACACCGCGCTTTTTTGCGCGCCGGCCGCTCCGCCCGAAGCCGCCGCGCCGGCCCGCCGTCAGGCGCCGGTCAGGATTTCCCGTTTCCCGGCGTGGTTGGCCGGGCTCACGACGCCGCGCTGCTCCATCTGTTCGACGAGCCGCGCCGCCCGGTTATAGCCGATCTGCAGGCGGCGCTGAATGAAAGAGGTGGAGCACTTGCCCTCGGACATCACGATGTCGACCGCCTTGTTGTACAGATCGTCGCCGCCGCTCTCCCCGCCGGCCGCGCCCGGCAGCCCGTCTTCTTCCTCTTCCTCGGTGATCCGGTCGAGATATTCCGGCGCGCCCTGGGTGCGCAGATAGGCCACCACGTCCTCGACCTCCTCGTCGCTGACGAAGGGGCCGTGCACGCGGGTGATGCGCCCGCCGCCGGCCATGTAGAGCATGTCGCCCTGGCCGAGCAGCTGTTCCGCGCCCTGTTCGCCCAGGATGGTCCTGCTGTCGATCTTGGTCGTGACCTGGAAGGAGATGCGGGTCGGGAAGTTGGCCTTGATCGTGCCGGTAATGACGTCGACCGACGGGCGCTGCGTCGCCATGATGAGATGGATGCCCGCCGCCCGCGCCATCTGGGCGAGGCGCTGGACCGCACCTTCGATGTCCTTGCCCGCGACGAGCATGAGGTCGGCCATCTCGTCCACGATCACCACGATATAGGGCAGCGGGTCGAGGGGCATCTCCCGCTCTTCCATGACCGGCCGGCCGTTTTCGTCGGCGCCGGTCCGGACATTCTCCGTAATCGTTTCCCCGTTCTTGCGGGCGTCGGCCAGGCGCTGGTTGTAGCCGTCGATATTGCGCACGCCCATCTTGGACATGGCCCGGTAGCGGTTCTCCATTTCCCGGACCGTCCAGCGCAGGGCGACGACCGCCTTTTTCGGATCGGTCACCACCGGCGCGAGCAACTGCGGGATGTCGTCGTAGATCGACAACTCCAGCATCTTGGGGTCGATCATGATGAACTTGCAGCGGTTCGGCGGCAGCCGGTAGAGCAGCGACAGGATCATCGTGTTGACCGCCACCGACTTGCCGGAGCCCGTGGTGCCGGCGATCAGCAGGTGGGGCATTTTCGCCAGGTCGGCCAGGACCGGCGCGCCGCCGATATCCTTGCCCAGCGCCAGCGCCAGCTTGTGGGCCGACCGCTCGAAGCTGCGCGCCGCCATCATCTCGCGCAGATAGACCGTCTCCCGGTTCTGGTTCGGCAATTCGATGCCGATCACGTTGCGGCCGGGTACGACGGCGACCCGGACCGACAGGGCGCTCATCGACCGCGCGATGTCGTCGGCCAGGTTGATCACCCGGGACGATTTCACGCCCGGCGCCGGCTCCAGTTCGTACAGGGTGACGACCGGCCCCGGCCGGACCTTGACGATGCGCCCCTTGACGCCGAAATCGGCCAGCACGGTTTCCAGATAACGCGCATTCTGCTCCAGCGCCGTCGCGTCCAGATTGTCGCCTGCGCCGGGCGGCGGCTCCTGCAGCAGGCTGAGGGCCGGGGTCTTGTACCGGCCCGGATCCAGGTCGAGCTTCGGTTCGCGGGCTTCGCGCGCCCGGTCCCCCTGGGCCGGCGGCCCGGCCTTGTCCGCGACCAGCCGCGCGCGCCTTTTCAGGAACGGCCCGGCCCGGCCCCGTTTCGCCCGCGCCGCCGCGGCGCCCTTCTTCCCGCCGTCGCCCGCTTCGCCGTCGCCCGGCTCCGGCGCCCGGGATTTCCGCCGGCCGGCCTTCGCCTGTTCGCGCTTGACCTTGGACGCGAGCGGCCGGCCGGCGACCTCCGCGGTCGGGCCGGCGTCCGGCGCTTCGGCTCCAACCGGCTCCGGGCCGAAATCGCGGTCCTCGCGCGCCCCCGCCCCCGCCGGGCGTTCGACCCGCAATTCGCTGCGCGCCGCGCGCCGCCGGAACGCAACGCGCAGGGGCCAGAACAGCAGCTCGCCGATCCGGCGCCACTCGCGCAGCGTCAGCCCCAGAACCGGCAGCAGGAACACGGCGCCCAGCGCCAGGGCGGCCAGAACCGCCGGCCAGCCCTGCGCCGCGCTGCCGAGCAGGTCGCGCGCCGCGACCGTCAGCGCTTGCCCGACGGCGCCGCCCGGCCCGGCATGGACCGGCCAGCCCTGCGCGCCCGGAATGCCGGCAAAGGCCGCGACCAGGAACAGCAGGGCAAGGGGCAACAGCAACAGCCGCCAGCCGATGGCGTCGAGCGGCGCGCCGCCGACCAGCCGTCCGGCCCAGGCGGCGAACGCCAGCACGACGACATACCCGCCCACGCCGATCGCCTGCAGCACGGCGTCGGCCGCCCAGGCGCCGCCCAGCCCCAGGAGATTTCCGACCGGCGCGCCGGACTGCGTGTTCCAGGAGGAATCGGAAGGCGCATAGGTCAGCAGCGCCAGCAGGAAGGCGCCCGCAGCCAGCCCCAGCGCAATCCCGCAGACGCGCCGCCAGCTGCGCGTCAGCAGATCCTTCATTTCCGGCGGCAGGAAGGCCCGTTCGGCGCCGCGCCGGGGCCGGGCGCCGGCCCGCGGGCCGGCGGGCCGCTTCTTCAGCCGCCGGGGCGGGGGCTTGCCTTTGCCGGAAAGGGTGGCGGCGCGCGCCATGGCTTCTCCCGATATTGCCGAAACGATGCCGGGACCGCGCTTCGGTCGGCCGAAGTATACAACAAACTGCGGAAAATAAAAAAGGGGCGCTTAAGGTACTCCTTAATTACCGTAGAGTCCGGTGTTTATCGCTTTATGAATTCTTCTTCCGGATATGCGCCGATATTGTGTATTGCAAGATCGGCGCCCCGGTCTTCTTCTTCTTCGGTCAGGCGAATGCCTATCGTTAATTTGACAACGCCATAGGCAATCGCGCCGGCGGCCAGGGCATAGCCGGCGCCGGCCAGCGAACCGACCAGTTGCGACAGGAAGGAGACGCCGCCCAGCCCGCCGAGCGCCGTCAGCCCGAAGACGCCGCAGGCGATGCCGCCCCACAGGCCGCACAGGCCGTGCAGCGGCCAGACGCCGAGAACGTCGTCGATCTTCCAGCGGTTCTGACACAGCATGAACGTGACGACGAACAGCACGCCGGCCACTGCGCCGGTCGCGAGCGCGCCGATCGGGTGCATCAGGTTGGAGCCGGCGCAGACCGCCACCAGCCCGGCCAGCGCCCCGTTGTGGACGAAGCCGGGATCGCGCCTGCCGACGACGGTTGCGGCGAGCAGGCCGCCGGCCATCGCCATCACCGAGTTGAGGGCGACCAGGCCGGTCACGTCGGCGAGCTTCTGGGCGCTCATCACGTTGAAGCCGAACCAGCCGACCGACAGGATCCAGCTGCCCAGCGCCAGGAACGGGATGTTGGAGGGCGGAATCGGGTTCGGGCTGCCGTCCTTGCGGTAGCGGCCCCGGCGCGCGCCGAGCAGCAGGACCGCCGAGAGCGCCATCCAGCCGCCGACGGCGTGGACGACGATCGAGCCGGCGAAATCGTTGAACGGCGCGCCGAAGCTGCTTTCCAGCCAGCCCTGGATGCCGAAATTGCCGTTCCACACGATGCCCTCGAACAGCGGATAGAACAGGCCGACCAGGATCGCCGAGGCCAGCACCTGCGGCCAGAAGCGCGCCCGTTCGGCGATGCCGCCGGAAACGATGGCCGGGATCGCGGCGGCGAAGGTCAGCAGGAAGAAGAACTTCACCAGGTCGTAGCCGCTCTTGGCGAAGGGGCTGCCCTCGGCGGCGCCGGTCAGCATCGCGGCGTCGGCGAGGAAATTCACGCCGTAGGCGACCATGTAGCCGATGAAGAAATAGACGACCGTCGATACGCAGAAATCGGCGAACAGCTTGACCAGCGCGTTGACCTGGTTCTTGCGCCGGACCGTGCCGACCTCGAGAAACGCAAAGCCCGCATGCATGGCGAGCACCATGACCGCTCCCATCAGGACGAACAGAACGTCGCCGCCCGATTTGAATGCCTCCATGGAATATCCCTCCTGTTTGAAATCTTTTCCGGTCCGCCGGGGCGTTTACGGCCGTTGTGCCGCGCGCCGGCGGGCGCCGGCAACCGGGCGGCAAACCCGGCCCGGATCGCCGATCCGGACCGGGTTCGCCCGATGCTGCCGGAGCGCCGGGGCCGGTTCCGCCCCGGCGCGCCCGGTCCGATTACTGGACCGTTTCGCCATGAAGTTCGAGGTCCAGGCTGCCGCGCTCGATCTCTTCGCTCACCCGCAGCCCGGCGATCGCCCTGACGATGACCAGAATGACGAAGGTCAGGACGCCGGTCCACACGATCGTCGCGGCAATGCCGTAGATCTGCGGCAGGATTTGCGCGAAATTGCCGTCGATCCAGCCGACCGCGTCCTCGCCGCCGGCGACGAACCGGGTGGCGAAAACGCCGGTCAGCAGCGCGCCGACGATGCCGCCGACGCCGTGAATGCCGAAAACGTCGAGCGAATCGTCGTATCCCAGCCTGTGCTTGAGGCTGGTGGACGCCCAGTAGCAGACCAGGCCGGCGGCAAGGCCGATGACGATCGCGCCCAGAACGCCGACGAAGCCGGATGCCGGCGTGATCGCGACCAGGCCGGCGATCGCGCCGGAGACGATGCCCAGAACGCTCGGCTTGCCCCGCTGCGCCCACTCCGCGAAGGTCCAGGCGAGCGCCGCGACGGCGGTCGCCAGCTGGGTGACCAGCATGGCGAAGCCCGCGCCGGTTCCGGCGGTCAGCGCCGAGCCGGCGTTGAAGCCGAACCAGCCGACCCAGAGGAGCGACGCGCCGATCACGCTCAGCGTGAGATTGTGGGGCGCCATGTTTTCCCGGCCGTAGTTCAGCCGCTTGCCGACCACGATGGCGGCGACCAGGGCGGCGACGCCGGAATTGATGTGCACGACCGTGCCGCCGGCGAAGTCCAGCGCGCCGAGCCCGCCGATCCAGCCGCCCGATCCCCACACCCAGTGGCAGATCGGCGCGTAGACGACGATCGACCAGATGACCGTGAACAGCAGCATGGCGGAGAATTTCATGCGGTCGACGAAGGCGCCGACGATCAGCGCCGGCGTGATGATCGCAAACGTCATCTGGAACATCGCGAAGACGCTCTCGGGGATCGAGCCGGACATGGAGTCCGGCGCGACGCCGGCCAGGAACAGCTGCGAAAAGCCGCCGATATACGGGCCGTCGCCGCCGAAGGCGATGGAGTATCCGACGACGACCCAGACGACGGACGCGACGCAGCAGACGGCGAAGACCTGCATCAGAACGCTCAGCACGTTCTTCTTGCGCACCATGCCGCCGTAGAACAGGGCGAGCCCCGGAATCGTCATCAGCAGAACGAGGGCCGTCGCGGTCAGCATCCAGGCGGTGTCGCCCGAATCCAGCTTGTCGGCCGCCCTGGCCGCGCCGGGCAGCAGGAACGCGGCGAGCCCGGCGAGCGCTGCGGTCAGCCTGTCGGTTTTGCGCCTGTGGGTGTTGCGCCTGGGGGTTTTGCGAAGGTTCGACATGCTCCGGACTCCCCTACAAGGCTTCGGCGCCGGCTTCGCCGGTGCGGATGCGCACCGCCGACCCGACGTCGACGACGAACACCTTGCCGTCGCCGATGCTGCCGGTCCGGGCGGCCTCCACGATGGTCTCCGCCGCCCGGTCGGCGAGCGCGTCGTCCACGACCGCCTCGACCTTGATTTTCGGCAGGAAGCTGATGGCGTATTCCGCGCCGCGATAGATTTCCGTATGGCCCTTCTGCCGGCCGAATCCCTTCACTTCCGAGACGGTGAGCCCGGTGACGCCGACCTCGGTCAGCGCTTCGCGCACTTCGTCCAGCTTGAAGGGCTTGATGATCGCCATGACCAGTTTCATGAACGACTCTCCCCTTGTGGCTTGCGGCGCTCTCGCAACTGCAAAAACGCCAGATGCCCGAAGGAAAGCAACTTCCGTGCCAATTGTGGGCAACGGCCGGAAACCGGCGGAAAAATCCCGCGCGCCGGCAGACCTGCCGATATTGCGGCGCAACAATCGTTGTGAAAATGAACAAAATATCGGCAAAAACGATTTTTGCCTAAAATAGCGGCAGATTATGCCGCGGACGATTTGGCCGTGGACCCGCCGCGGCCGAAGCGGCACTTCTCGCCCCATGGCGGCGCGCGGCACCCACGGACGGCCGGACCCGGCCGACGTCATCGTCGTCGGCGGGGGCATGGTCGGCGGCGCGCTGGCGCTGGCGCTGGCGGCCGGCGGGTTCGCCGTCGCCCTGGTCGACCGGACGCCGCTGCCGGCGCTCGCCGCCGCGGCCTGTGACGGCCGCGCCTCGGCGGTCGCCTATGCGTCGCAGCGGCTGCTGGCGCAGATCGGCCTGTGGCGGGAGGTCGAGCACGCCGCCGAGCCGATCCTGGACATCCGGGTTTCCGACGGCGCGTCGTCGCTCTTCCTGCATTACGACCGCCGGGAGCTCGGCGGCGCGCTGGCGGGCGCGCCGTTCGGCTGGATCGTCGAGAACGGCGCCATCCGCCGGGGCCTCGCGGCGCTTCTGGAGGCCGCGCCGAATGTCCGTGTCGTGGCGCCGGCCACGGCCGGCCGGCTGTCGTTCGGCGATCCGGCCGCCGTGCTGGCGCTCGACGACGGCACGGCGCTGGCGGCTCCGCTGATCGTCGCGGCCGACGGCGCCGAATCCGCGCTGCGCGCCCAGGCCCGGATCGCCGCCGTGCAGTGGCGCTATCCCCAGGACGGCATCGTCTGCACCATGGGCCACGAGGCGCCCCACAACGGCATCGCCCACGAGCGGTTCCTGCCCGCCGGCCCGTTCGCCGTCCTGCCGATGACCGACGCGCCGGACGGCGCGCACCGCTCGTCGATCGTCTGGACCGAGCGGGACAAGCGGGCGCCGGGCGTCATGCGCCTGTCCGACGCGGCGTTCGGCGCGGAAATGCAGCGCCGTTTCGGCGACTGGTACGGCGCGGTGCGGCTCCTCGGCGGCCGCTGGCGCTATCCGCTGCGCCTGCTCCACGCCGAACGCTATGTCGGCCCGCGCTTCGCCCTGATCGGCGACGCGGCCCACACCATCCACCCCATCGCGGGCCAGGGCCTCAACCTCGGGCTGCGCGACGTGGCGGCGCTGGCCGAGGTCGCGGTCGACGACCGGCGCCTCGGCCTCGATCACGGCGCGCTGCCGACATTGCAGCGCTACGAGCGCTGGCGGCGGCCGGACAATGCCGCCCTGATGGCGGTGACCGACGGGCTGAACCGGCTGTTCTCCAACGATATCGGCCCGGTCCGGCTGGCGCGGGACCTCGGCCTGGCGGCGGTCGACCGGATGCCGGGCCTGAAGCGCCTGTTCATGCAGCACGCCATGGGCACGGTCGGCGCGCTGCCCCGCCTGCTGCGCGGCGAGGCGCTCTGACGACAGTCCCGGTCGAGCGCCGGCGCGCTACGGCTCGCGGCTCAGGCCCCGTTCTTCCAGCGCGTCGAGATAGCGCTGCCAGATCGCGTCCCTGTTCCGGCCGAGGCCGTACAGGTAGCTCCAGCTGTAGATGCCGGTATCGTGCAGGTCGTCGAACGCGATCCGGATCGCGTAGTTGCCGACCGCCTCGACATTCAGGATTCCGACATGCCGGCGCCCGGCGACGATTTTCTTCTCGTCGGCGCCATGGCCCCGGACTTCGGCGGACGGGCTCTCGACCCGCAGCAGTTCGGCCGGGTAGGTAAAGGTTTCGCCGTCCTCGAAGGTGACGGTCAGCCGCTTCGCCGCCCGGTCGAGATCGATTTCGGTCGGCCAGACCCGGGTTCCGTATTCCGGGGCGCCGAATGCCGGGGCTTCGCTCATTCGCCGACCGACAGGGCGCGCGCCTCGTCCTGGAGCATGATCGGGATGCCGTCGCGGATCGGGTAGGCGAGGCCGGCGGCCTCCGAAATCAGCTCCTGGGCCCCGGCGTCGTATCTCAGCGGCTGGCGGGTGACCGGGCAGACCAGGATTTCCAGCAGCTTCGGGTCCACTGCCGGGTCCGTTCTCGATTCCGTTCCCGGGGCCGTTCCCGGGGCCGTTCCCGGGGCTGTTCCCGGGGCCTCTCCGGCGGCCGGTCCGGTCATCGTCGCCTCTCCCCCGCCGCTAGTTGATCCTGTCCGGCGCCGGGTCGCCCGCAATGTCGCCCGCGCTGGCGATGGTCAGCATGGAAATGATCAGTTCGGCCCGCTCGGTCAATGTGCGGCTCTGCAGCAGGGCCTGTTTCTCCAGCGGCGAGAAGGGGCAGACCATCGCGACGGTCGCGAGCAGGTCGTCCGTCGCCGTCTTGCCGATCGCGTCCCAGTCCGCGCCGAGTTGCCGGGCCGCCAGATAGGCCCGCAGGGCGTCGCACAGCTTGTCGCGGTCGATGCCGGCGCTCTCCGGCGGTGCGAAGTCGCCGGACCAGTCGGCATAGTCGGGCCGGACGCGGCGGTAGCCGTTGTGCAGCGGCAGTTCTTCGGCGATGCGGAAGCGGCACAGGCCGCGCAGCCCGATCAGGCAGCGCCCGTCGGCGGTCTCCTCGAACGAGACGAGGCGGCCGGCGCAGCCTAGGTCGTGCAGCGGCGGCCGGTCGTCGGGTTCGGTGCGCTCCGGCGTCTTCGGCTGGATCATGCCGACGATGCGGTGGCCCGCCAGGGCGTCGTCGATCATCGCCAGGTAGCGCGGCTCGAAAATGTTGAGCGGAAGGCGCGCGCCGGGCAGCAGCAGGGCGCCCTGCAGCGGGAAGATCGGGATCGGCGCGGGCATGTCGGCGACGGAAGAGGGCCGGGACGTCGGGGGGCGGGGCATCGGCTCGCGGCTTCGGTTCGCAGGGGGTGCTCCGGTTTACATTGGCCTGACCGGACAGGATACAAGGCCGGGATGCAGGGCCGGTCCCTGGATTCCTCCGCGAAAGGATGTGCCGGACGGGCCGGACGCGGGAAAGCCGCCGGATTTTGAATAAATATTCAAAATGGGACTGTCAAGTCGCTGAAATTGCTTGGTTTTTATATTTAATAGATCGTTCAATATAAAATGTTTTTTTGCATCCGGTAGCCCTAACCCGTTGGAATCGTTGGAAACACGCCCCGCAGACGTGCGCAAAAACAATTTCGATAGGAAATTTTCCGGAATCGCGGCCGGACGGGTGCGCCGCCCGACACCGGGGGCGGCGGCGGGCCGGAAAGCGGGAGGGGCGGAAGGTTCCCGCACGGTCTCCCGCCTGTTTCTTCGTTTGCTTTTTATAGGGGAGGGGCGTCGGCCGGCCGCAGCAGGCGCACTCCGGGCGTTGACCGGATCGATATAGGGTGTGGGGCCCGCCCTGTCAAGGAATATTATCGAGAAAGAGGAAATATGTTCGAAAGGCCGGCCCGGCGGAACCCGCCGGACTTGTGCCCGGTTCGATCCTCGAGCCCATCCCGTCATTTCGACTGACGCCCCGGCCCACCGGCCGGGGCGGAGTGGAGAAATCCGGCGGGCGCTCCGTCGGCGCCACAGGCTCCAGCGCTTGCCCGGCGCCCGTCGCTAGCCGGATTTCTCCGCTCCCTTCGACTTCGCTCAGAGCCTGCCCTGAGCGAAGCCGAAGGGGCAGGCTACTTCGCTTCGGCCGAAATGACGGGTGGGTGTTGCGCGTCGCCCGAATCGGCGGCGCGGGGGCGGCCCCCTCCCCCCGGCCCCCTCCCCCGGAGGGGCGGGGGGAGCTTGGCTTCGGAAACGCCGCGCCGGAGCCGGGGAACCGGCCCGGTTCCGACGCTTTACCCCCTCCCCTTGGGGGAGGGGGAAGGGGGAGGGGTCCCGCGGGGAAGGCTCCGCCGCCCCGGCATCCGTCCCGGCCGAAGCGCACCCCTCCCGTCATTTCGACCGGAGCGCCGTAAGGCGCGGAGCGGAGAAACCCGGAGGGCGCTCCATCGACGCCGCAGGCTCCGGCATCCGCCCGGCGCCCGTCGCCGGCCGGATTTCTCCGCTCGCTCCGCTCGGTCGAAATGACGTGTGGGGGTGGCGCTCGGCCGGAATGACGGAAGGGGGTATGCGCTCGGCCGGAATGACGGAAGGGGGGTATGCGCTCGGCCGGAATGGCGGAGGGGCAGGCGGCCGGTCAATTGAGGGCGGCCAGGGGGCGGCGCCGCCGCTTTTTGCAGACGAAGCCGGGCGCCGCCGCGCTCACACCGCCGCGCCTCACACCGCCGCGCCTCACACCGCCGCGCGGCGGGGCAGCCACAGCTTCATGCCGCCGCGGCGGCGGATCCGGCCGGCGAAGCAGGCGAGCACGACCAGGTTGGCGATGCCGGCGGCGACGGCAAGCGCGAAGGCCAGGCGGTAATCGCCGGTCCGGTCGAAGCCGGCGCCGCCGAGGAAGCCGCCGAACCCCATGCCGCCCCAGCCGAGCAGGCCGACGACCGCCATGCCCCGGCCGCCGATGCGCGGCGGGATGAATTCCCGGCAGCAGGTGATGAACGACACCATGACGCCGGCGAAAAACAGGCCGAACAGGATCGCCAGAAGCCAGACCGCCGCCATGCCGTCGACCGCCACGAACCAGTAGACCGCCGCGGTCTGCCCCAGCGACATGACGAAATAGGTCGGCAGGACGCCGAGCCGGTCCGCGACCGCGCCGCCGAACAGCCGGCCGCCGGCCCCGGCCAGCATCAGGGCCGACAGAATTCCGACGGCGGTCGACGACTCGACGCCGCGGTCCGTCAACAGCGGCACGAGATGCACGATCGGCACCGACATGCAGGTGCAGCACAGAAAGACGGCGGCCGAGAGCCAGGCGATGACCTCGTACGCCGGCAGGCCGGACCGGCTTTGCGTCAGGGCGCCGGCCGCCTCGCCGCCGGCCGCCCGGGCCGCCCGGGCCGCGAGGCGGACCGGCGCATCGCGCACCGCCAGCGCGAGGGGGATGCCGAGCGCCAGATAGACCAGGCCGAGATAGAACAGGGCGCTGCGCCAGCCCCCGGTTTCGATCAGCCAGTGGTCGACGGCCGGCATGAGCGCCTGCCCGACGCCGCCGCCGCAGGCGACGATGCCGATGGCGAGCCCCTTGTTGCGGCCGAACCAGAAACCGATGCCGATCAGCATGGGCCCGCTGACCACGGCGAGGCCGGTCGCGCCGAACAGGATGTGGGCGAGATAGTATTCGGTCAGCGTCGACTGGCCGGACTGCAACAGGTAGGCGGCGCCCATGCCGACGGCGGCCACCGCGACGATGGCGCGCGTGCCGAACCGGTCGGCCAGCTCGCCGTAAGCCAGCCCGGCCACGGCGGCCGAGACGGCGATGGCGGTGTAGCCCAGGGAGGTCTCGCCCCGGGTCCAGCCGAATTCCAGGGTCAGCGGCTTGATGAAGACGGCGACGGCGGGCAGGCCGCCGAAGGTCAGGACCGACAGCAGGAAGGTGACGACCACCATGACCCAGCCGTAGGGCTGTTCCCGGATGCGGAGGGGGGGGTGCGGAGACGGGGTCATGGCGGCTGCCGGATCTCCGGCCGCGCGAGCCGGCGCGGCGCGGCTACAGCCGGTTCAGCGGCACTTTCAGATAGACCGCGCCGTCGTCTTCGGCCGGCGGCATACGGCCGGCGCGCATGTTGACCTGGATCGAGGGGATGATCAGCAGCGGCATCTCCAGCGTCCCGTCCCGGTTCGTGCGCATCTCGACGAAGCCGTCTTCGCCGATCCCCTCATGGATATGGATGTTGCGCCGCTTCTGCGCGCCGATGGTGGTCTGCCAGGCGAATGCGTCCCGGCCCGGCGCCTTGTAGTCGTGGCACACGAAGACCCTGGTTTCGTCGGGCAGGGCGAAGAGGCGCCGGACGGAGCGGTACAGGGTGCGCGCGTCGCCGCCGGGAAAGTCGCAGCGGGCGCTGCCGTAGTCCGGCATGAAAACGGTGTCTCCGACGAACGCCGCATCGCCGGCCAGGTAGCTGACGCAGGCCGGCGTGTGGCCCGGCGTGTGCAGGACCGCCACCGTCAGGTTGCCGAGCGCGAATTGCGCGCCGTCGGCGAACAGGTCGTCGAACTGCGAGCCGTCGGCGCTGAAATCCGGCCCGCTGTTGAAGACGCCGGCGAAGGCGCGCTGCACGTCGACGATCCCGGCGCCGATGCCGATGCGCCCGCCGAGCGCCGCCTTCAGCCAGGGCGCGGCGCTCAGATGGTCGGCATGGGCGTGGGTTTCGAGGATGCGCTCGACCGTCAGCCCCCGGCCGCGGACGAAGGCGGCGACCTCTTCGGCCGCAACCGAGGACAGCCGGCCCGACCGGTGGCAGAAATCGCGCACGGAATCGACGATGGCGGCCTTGCCGGTGTCCGGGCACCAGGCGACGTGGGTGGCGGTGAAGGTCGGTTCGTGAAAGAAGGTCTCGACGGCGGGCCGAAGCGTCATCTTGCGTCGCCTTCCGTTCGTCCGGCCGGGCGCGCCGGCCGGCTGCGGCGGGGCTCCGAAGGCCGTTGCCTCCGGCGCCGCAGGTTGCGACAGTCGGGCCGTTCAGTCGAGAGGGCGTACCGCATGGCCGGCATTCCGTTTCCCGCGCTGCCACCGCTGCCGACGATGGGGGTCGGCTCGATGGCGGCGCCCGGCTGGTTTATCGCCTCCTGGCGCGCCGCGCGAAAGGGCGAATGGGGCGCCCACGACGTCGAGGAGCTGTTCGAGGACGCGACCCGGACCGTCGTGGCGGACCAGCGCGACGCCGGCGTCGACATTGTCAGCGACGGCGAATTGCGGCGCCAGCGCTTCGTCTACGAGATGTTCGGCCGGCTGAGCGGCCTCGACCGCGCGGTGCCGCGCCGGCGGCTCGGCATCGCCGGCTACGACATGGCGCCGCATTTCACCGTCGCCGGCCCGATCGAAGCGCCGGACGGCCTCGGCGCGGTCGAGGAATTTGCGCTGCTGAAGGCGCTGGCGCCGGATATCCCGCTCAAGGTCGCGGTCCCCGGCCCGCTGACCTTCCTCCAGGCGATCGAGCCGGACGGCGGCGGCCGCGACGCCGCGATCGACCGGCTGGCCGCCATCGTCCGCGCCGAAATGGTGGCGCTGGCCGAAGCGGGCGCGGACCTGGTGCAGATCGACGAACCCGGCCTGCCGCGCACGCCGCACGGCCTGTCCTTCGCCGAGGGTGCGGACGCGATCGGCCGCTGCCTGGAGGGCGTCGCGGCGCGCACCGCCGTCCATGTCTGCTTCGGCAACAATGCCGGCCGGCCGTTCGCCGACCGCCGGATCGGGCCGATGATGGACGCCGTCCGGGCCCTGCCCTGCGACGTGCTGATGTTCGAGTTCGCCAACCGGGAAATGGCGGAACTGGAGCTGATGGCGGCGCTGGCCGGCCGCTTCGCCATTGCGGCCGGCGTGATCGACGTCAAGAATTTCCTGGTCGAGGACGCGGACACGGTCGCCCGGCGGATCGAGCGGTGCCTGGAGCACATTCCCGCCGGGGCGCTGTGGATCACCGCCGACTGCGGCTTCTCGGCCCTGCCGCGCTATATCGCGAAACAAAAGCTGGCGGCCATGACCGCGGGCGCGGCGCAGGTTCGCGCCGCCCTGTAGCCGCCAAATAACCGCCGGGCAAACGCCGGGCAAACGCCGGCGGCGGGAAGACAAGGCGAGGCGGGGTCCGGCCGTTACCGGCAGCCTCAGCCGTCCACCCACTTCTTCAGCGCCGACGCCAGTTTCTCCGGCGCGATGCGGAAGGGGAAATGGGCGAGGTAGCGGCCGTCCGGGCCCATCAGGTAGATCAACGCGGTGTGGTTCACCATGTAGCTGCCGTCTTCCGCCGGCTTCATGCGGCTGTAGCCGACCTTGTAGGCCTTGGCGGCCCGGGCGACCGCGGCCTCGCTGCCGGTCAGCATCAGGAAGCGGTCGTCGAACGCCTCCTTGTAAGTCTTGAGGCGTTCGGGCGTATCGCGCGCCGGATCGACGCTGACGAAGACCGGCCGGATGCGCTGCGCCGCCGGCCCCATCAGTTCGAGGGCGTCCGAAATCGTCTGCAATGTCGCCGGACAGACGTCCGGGCAGTTGGCGAAGCCGAAATTGACCACGGCGAACCTGCCGAGCAGGTCCTTCTCCGTCCGGGCCGCGCCGGTATGGTCCACCAGCGCGAACGGGCCGCCGATCGGGACCGTGCCCGTGCTGCGCGTTCCGGCCGTTTGCTTCGCCTCGTCGCCGGCGCGCCACAGATAGGCCCCGCCGCCGGCCGCGACGGCGGCGGCCAGAGCCGCCAGCAGGGCCAAAAGCGCAGTTTTCGACATGCCGGGCGCTCCCGCTGCGGAGGACAGGGGGGCGGCCATCCGCCCGCCGCAGGATATGGGCGTCCGCGGGCCGGCGGGACAGCCGGCGGCGGCGCGCTGCGCCACATTGGCCGGCGGGCGCCGAAGGCGGGGGCGCAGACCGGGGCGGCGCAGACCGGTGCGGCGCAGACCGGTGCGGCGCAGACCGGGCCGGGCTCAGGCCGCCAGCGGCTCCAGGATCGACGGGTCGTTGTTCTGCACCTTGTTGACGCGCTCGCCGACCCGGTAGGGGCGGAACCCTGCGATCTCGCGCGGCGCGAGCAGGGCGTGCAGATCCGCTTCCGGCGCTGGTTCGAGGCCCAGCCAGCGCGCGAAATCCGGCGGATCGATAACGACCGGCATCCGATGGTGAATCGGCGCCAGCACGGCGTTCGCCGCCGTCGTGACGATGGTGCAGGAGCGCACCGGCCCGTCCGGGCCGTCCCAGCGCTCCCACAGGCCGGCGAAGGCGAAGGGCCGTTCGTCTTCGTAGGAGGCCCGGAAGGGCGCTTTCGCCGCGCCGTCCGTCCGCCATTCGTAGAAGCCGTCGGCGGCGATCAGGCAGCGGCGCGCCTTCCAGGCATTGCGGAAGCTCGGCTTTTCGGCAATCGTCTCGGCCCGCGCGTTGGTGAGCTTCGCGCCGATCCTCATATCTTTCGCCCAGGGCGGGATCAGCCCCCAGCGCGCCTTGACCAGCGCGCGCGGCCCGTCGCCGGAGCCCCTGACGACCGCCGGCACCTCCAGCGTCGGCGCCGCATTGTACATCGGCGGCCAGTTCAGCGGCGGCCCGCCGTAGCCGAACAGCAGGCGGATCGCTTTGTCCGGATCGGTCAGGGAATAACGGCCGCACATCGGCCCGGTTCCTCCGTCCGTCCGCCCGGCCGCAGCGCCGTCATCCCACGATCACGCCGGGATTCATGATGCCGGCCGGGTCGAGCGCCCGCTTGGCCGCGCCGTAGGCGGCGCCGAACAGGTCCGGCCGCTGGCGTTCGTACCAGGGCTGGTGGTCGCGGCCGACGGCGTGGTGGTGGGTGATCGTGCCGCCGTTGTCGATCACCGCGTCGGACGCCGCCTGCTTGATCGCGGTCCACTGCTCGATCGTGCGCGCCCGGTCGGCCTTGCCGTGCAGGGTGAAATAGGGCGCGGGCCCGTCCGGATAGACGTGGGTGAAGCGGCAGGTGACGATGCCGTCCCGCCCGGTCGCCCCGCGGATCGCGGCGCGGGTCGCGGCCATCACGTTGCGGTGGAAGTCCGGGAAACGGTCCCAGGTGATGCTGGTCTCGAAGGTGTCGTTCAGCACCCCCCAGGGCGTGACGATCTCGCGGAAATAGGGCATCCGGATGAAGGCGGTGCGCCAGCGGCCGACCGCGCCCTCGGCATGGCCGCCGCCGTCGACCAGGCCGCCATGGTCCTGCACCAGTTCCTTCGCCCGCGCCATGGCCGGGGCGACATCGGCGTGGGCCGATTCGAAACCCAGCACCAGCAGGTGCCGGCCGTCGTCGCTCACCCCGGCGATCCGGCATTCCTCGCCGTCGACCAGGCGGCAGTTGGCCGGGTTCAGGCCGGATTGCGCGACCGCCCGCACGGCTTCGGCCGCCGCGTGGAAATCGTCGAACGCCGCCGCGGCGTTGGCGCGGAAGACCGGCTTGTCCTGCAGCCGCAGCCAGGCCTCGGTAATGACGCCGACCGACCCTTCGGAGCCGATGACGAAACGGTCCGGGCTCGGCCCGGCGCCGCTGCCCGGCAGGCGGCGGCTCTCCATCGCGCCGGCCGGCGTCACCGTGCGCAGCGACTCCACGAAATCGTCGATATGGGTGTAGAGCATGGCGAAATGGCCGCCGGAGCGGGTCGCGATCATGCCGCCGACCGTCGCCATCGGGAAGCTCTGCGGGAAATGGCGCAGGGTGAGCCCGTAGGGCTTCAGCGCCGCCTCCAGGTCCGGCGCCCGCGTGCCGCCGCGGATGCGCGCCGCGCGGGAGGTCCGGTCGACCTCAACCACGCCGGCCATGCGCACGGTGGAGAGCGTGATCGCCGCCTTGTAGCCATTGCCGACCTTCGGCTCGACGCCGCCGACCACCGAACTGCCGCCGCCGAACGGGATCAGCGCCGCCCCGGCCCCGGCGGCCCAGTCCATGACCGCGAGCACCTGTTCCCCGGTCTCCGGGAAGGCGACGATGTCGGGAACGTGGGGCGCCTGCCGGTCGAACATGCGCACGGCGTCGGGCAAGGACTTGCCCATGGCGTGGACCAGCCGCGTGTGCGGATCGTTCGCGCAGATCGCCGCCAGCGCCGGCGGCGGCGACAGCCGGGGGGCGGGCAGGTCGAATTCGTCCGCGCGCGGCGGCGGCCCGTCCGGGAAAGAGTCGATGCCCAGCGCCGCGCCGTAGGTGCGCTTGAGATGCGCAATCTCCGCCTCCGTCGCGCCTTCGCCTTCCCAGCCCCAGCCCCAGAATTTCAGCCGTCCCCCGGTCATGCCGCGATGCCCCCGTCTGCCCTTTCGTATCCGGTCGGACCGGTCCGGCCGCCTTCTTGCCCGAAAGGACGGCCCGGTTCAAAGAAAAGGCGGTCGCGAACCGAGCCGCCGCAGATAATCGACGTTAGCCCGGATTTCTCACCACAGTCACGGCCTGCGTCGCGTTCGGACGTTCGATCCGCCCCGTTCAGTACTGGGAGCGGGCCGAAAAGCGTAGCGGGGACTACGGTCGAGGCCCGCGACGCCGCGGGCGGACGTCCGGTCGCGACCCGAAGGGCGGCGCTGTCGGGCCGGCACGGTGCGTCAAGCCGCTTGCCCGATGTCCCGCATCGCGCGGCGCGGCTTTCCTGCCCTGCCGGCCCGACAGCGCCGCGCAGGTCATGATTGCGGTGAGAAATCCGGGTTAGTAGTTCCGGTCGCCCCGCGTCGTCTGGACAAGCAGTCGTCCCTCAGCCAACATGTGGTGGATTCCTTTCTGGCGCTCTGGGTTTGTTTATAATATGTTCCGGTCGCCGGAACAAATGTTGCCGGCGCCAAACTAGCCATATATGGTGTACCTAGGGCGATGGCATACAATTTCTATGAGTTTTTTGCCGGCGGTGGGATGGTTCGTTGCGGTTTTGGCAACGGCTGGCGGTGTCTTTTGGCTAACGACATCGACGCGGTGAAAGCCGCTGCCTATCGGGACAATTGGGGCGACGGAGAATTGGCGGTCGCCGATATCGCCGCACTGGGAATCGGAGACATTCCGGGCACAGCCGACTTGGCGTGGGCGTCTTTTCCCTGTCAGGATTTGTCGCTCGCTGGCGCCGGGGCAGGATTGACCGGGAAGCGTTCCGGTCTGTTTTGGGAATTTATCCGTCTAATGTCGGCTCTGCGGCAGGAAGAGCGCGCTCCGGCGATTATCGCCATCGAGAATGTTGTCGGCGCCCTGTCGTCGAATGGCGGGTGCGACTTTGCGCAAATCGCCGACGCTCTCGTTTCGCTCGGCTACAGGTTCGGCGCGCTGGTTGTCGATGCTGTGCAGTTCGTGCCGCAATCCCGCCCAAGATTGTTCGTTATCGGCTTGCGCCGGGAGATTGAACCGGATCGCCGGCGCCTCTGGATCGGGCCGAACGGCGATTACCATCCCGCTTCTCTGGTGCGCGCCTGGGAAAGTCTGCCGGAGCGCGCCGCCGAAAACTGGCTGTGGTGGCGTTTGCCGGCCCCGGCGACCCGCAACACGCGACTTGCGGACCTCATCGAAAACGACCCGAAGGATGTCGGCTGGAATTCGGCAAAGAGCACGGCCGCGCTGATCGACTCGATGTCGGAAATCAACTTAAACAAGATTGCGGCGTTGCGGCGGACCAACAAGCGTGCGGTCGGATCCGTCTACAAGCGAACGCGGCAGGGCGTCGTGCGGGCGGAAGTCCGTTTCGACGGTGTTGCGGGATGCTTGAGAACGCCTACCGGCGGTTCAAGCCGGCAAACCGTTATCCTGGTCGGGCCGGAAGGCATTCGAACCCGGCTCCTGAGCTCCCGGGAGGCTGCACGATTGATGGGTTTGCCGGACGACTACCGCCTGCCCAAAAACTATAATGCCGCCTATCGTTTGGCTGGCGACGGAGTCGCTGTCCCGGTTGCGCGCCACCTGTCCGAGAATCTGTTCAAGCCGTTGCTGGATCGCCGCCGCCAGCCGGCTGCCGCCCGGATAGCCGCCTGAATCTATGGCGAGGACCGGCACATCCTTCGAGACGACGGAACTGCGCCGCGAACTGGACCGGTTCCTGAAATCGGACTTTCAGGGCCGTCCGGTCGGACGATATGCATTCGGCGTTTATGCCTTCTACGACTATGACGGTGAACCGATCTATGTCGGCCAAACCAAAGAGCAGGTGAGCACACGAATTCGCAGGCATCTTACCAATCAGCGCACCGACGCCGTCGCCATGTCCGTGCTGGACCCGTTCGAGGTCGGTGAAATTGAAGTTTGGCCGTTAGTTGACTTCCAGGGCGTTACGAAAAAAGAAAATAAAGAGCGTTTTAGCGAAGCGAAAGAAATCCTGAACGGCCTCGAGCATCGGATTTTCCAGCGGCTTATCGCCGACTCGGCTTTTCGCGCCATTCTGAATGAAAAGGAGCCTCCGCCCGCCAACCTGACAATACCTGTTCCGGACTCGTTTCGCGCTCCCGTCGTTTCGGAAAGGGTTAAGGAAGTGCGCGACCATCCGGATGTGCGTATAGCGCGGCGCGCATTGACGATCTCCCGTCTTGCGCAAGTCATTAGCGAACGGCAGGTCAATCCCGGTTTGCGGCATACGCTGGTTGCACAGGCCAGGCGATTGGAGGCGCTGGCGGAAAGGCGTTTGAGCGATTTCGAAAAGCACGCCTTCTCGCTGAGCGACTTTTAGATGTAATTCGCCATGGACCGCAGCGAGGTCATGCGCCGGGTCCGCAGCGTCGATACAACGCCGGAAATGGCGGTGCGGCGGCTCCTGCATCGTATGGGATACCGGTACCGGCTTCATCGCCGCGACCTGCCCGGCAAGCCGGACCTGGTTTTCCCGGCGCGCCGCAAGGCGATCTTCGTCCACGGGTGTTTCTGGCACGGCCACGACTGCAAGCGCGGCGCGCGCGTTCCCAAGAACAATCGGGCATATTGGGTCCAGAAGATTTCCCGCAACCGGGAACGGGACAGCGCAAACCGCAGGCGCTTGGGCGATGGCGGCTGGGATTCTCTCGTCGTTTGGGAATGCGAGATCGAACCGGCCGCGTTGACGGAACGGCTGCGCGGGTTTCTCGGCCCTCCCGGCGCTGCGCCCGGCTCCGATCTCCGCTAGATAGACACTAGATAGACAATAGTCCGCGCCGCCTGCCGGGCCGCGCCCTCGGCTGCGGCGCAGCAAAGCCGGCTAATGTTCTTGCCAGCCCGCCCGAAGCGCGTATATTGCGCGGTAGAACAAAAACCCGATGGGTCCCCAAGGGGGCCGGTGCAAAGGGTGGGCCTGGCGGCCCGCTCTTTTTTGTTGGCGGAACCGTGCGGGGCGGGCGCGCCGGCAGCGCCGCGTTTCCCGGCCCCGTCGGGCGCCCTGTTTTCCCGGCGGCCAGCCGCCACGGAGCGCCATGCAATTGACCGACCGGATCGCCGAGACGATCGAGCCCGCCCTGGCGGCGATGGGCTATGAGATCGTGCGCGTGCAGCTCGGCGGCGGCCATAACCGGTCCGGCCACAGCGCGACATTGCAGATCATGTGCGACCGGATGGACGGGCAGGCGCTCACGCTGGACGATTGCGCGGAGATCAGCCGGCTGGCCTCGGCGGTGCTGGACGTCGAGGACCCGATCGCCGGCGCATACACGCTGGAGGTGAGTTCGCCGGGGCTCGACCGGCCGCTCACCCGGCCGAAGGATTTCGACCGCTTCGCCGGCTGCGAGGCGCGCATCGAGCTGAGCCTGCCGGTCGACGGCCGCAAGCGCTTCAAGGGCGTGCTGCGCGGCTTGGAGGGGGAAACCGTCCTTCTCGAGACCGGCGACGGCCCCTGCCGCTTCGCCCTGCCGGACATCGAGAAGGCCCGGCTGATCCCGGCCGAAACCGGACCCGGCGCGCCCGCCGCCGCGGCGCGGGGACAGCGGGCCCGGCCCGACGCCCGGACTAACGCCCGGACCAACGCATGAGGAACCGAGACATGACTTCGCACGGTATTGCGCCATGAACGTGGCAACGACGCTGCACCGGCCGGAACTGATCCAGGTCGCCGACACGGTCGCCCGCGAGAAGGGCATCGACCGGGACGAGGTTCTGGACGCCATGGAACAGGCCATCCAGAAGGCCGGCCGCTCGAAATACGGCCACGATCTGGATATCCGCGCCTCGATCGACCGCACCAACGGCGAGATCCTGCTGGCGCGCTATCGCGAGGTCGCCGAGGAGATCGAGGACGAGGGCGCGCAGATCACCCCCGAACACGCCGCCCGGATCGATCCGGACAAGAAGGTCGGCGATTTCATTATCGATCCGCTGCCGCCGATCGATTTCGGCCGCATCGCGGCGCAGACCGCCAAGCAGGTCATCGTCCAGAAGGTGCGCGAGGCCGAGCGCGGCCGGCAATACGAGGAATACAAGGACCGCGTGACCGAGGTCGTCCACGGCGTCGTCAAGCGGGTCGAGTTCGGCCATGTCATGGTCGATCTGGGCCGGGCCGAAGCCATCGTCCGGCGCGACGAGCTGATCCCGCGCGAGAATTTCCGCCAGGGCGACCGAATCCGCGCCTACATCTACGACGTGCGCCAGGAGCAGCGCGGGCCGCAGATCTTCCTGTCGCGCACCCATCCGCAGTTCATGGCCAAGCTGTTCGCCCAGGAAGTGCCGGAAATCTACGACGGCATCATCGAGATCCGCGCCGTGGCGCGCGACCCCGGCTCGCGGGCGAAGATCGCCGTGATCTCCAACGACAGTTCGATCGACCCTGTCGGCGCCTGCGTCGGCATGCGCGGCAGCCGGGTCCAGGCCGTGGTGCAGGAATTGCAGGGCGAGAAGATCGACATCATCCCGTGGTCGCGCGACCACGCCACCTTCGTCGTCAACGCCCTGGCGCCGGCCGAGGTCGCCAAGGTCGTGCTGGACGAAGACACCGGCACCATCGAGGTCGTCGTTCCCGACGAGCAGCAGAGCCTCGCCATCGGCCGGCGCGGCCAGAATGTCCGCCTCGCCTCGCAGCTCACCGGCTGGCACATCGACATCCTGACCGAACAGGCCGAATCCGAGCGCCGGCAGGAGGAGTTCCGCACCCGCAGCGCCATGTTCATCGAGGCGCTCGACGTCGACGACGTGATCGCGCACCTGCTGGTGACCGAAGGCTTCTCGACCATCGAGGAAGTCGCCTTCGTGCCGCTCGAAGACCTGATGGCGATCGAGGCCTTCGACGAGGATATCGCCGAGGCCCTGCGCGAGCGCGCCCGGGATTTCCTCGAGCGGCGCGACGCCGAGCTGACCGAACGGCGCCGGACGCTCGGCGTCGAGGACGCGCTGGCGGACATCGACGGCCTGACGCCGGCCATGCTGGTGCAGCTCGGCGAGGCCGAAGTCCGGCAGATGGACGATCTGGCGGACCTCAGTTCCGAGGAGCTGCGCTTCATCGTCCTGACGAAGGAGGCGCGCATCTCGGCCGACGACCTCGGCCATGTCAACGAGAACCGCCGGGCCCGGCTGATGGCCGGCCAGACCCCGGACGAGGACAACAGGATCGACCTCACCCTCGACATGCTGAACTTCCTCAAGCCCTACAAGCTCGCCGCCATGGTGCAGCCGAGCCCGCTCAACACGGAGGAGGCCGAGGCCATCGTCATGGACGCCCGCAAGGCCGCCGGCTGGGTGACCGAAGAAGACCTGGCCGCCCTGGCGGCGGAAGCCGAGGCGGACGAAGCCGCCGAAGGCGAAGCGCCGGCGGCGGCCTGAGCGAAGCGGACCGGCGCGAACCGACCCGAGCCCGAGGAGACCGACCGATCGACGCTGCGACCCCAACGCCGGCCTGCCCCGCCGGCCCGGACCTTTCCGGGCCGGACGGGAATGGCCCGGACGCGGCCGACCGGGCCGGAAGCGGTCGGGCCGGCAATCCGCGGCGCTGCGCGGTCACCCGCCGCACCGGCCCGCGCGAAGGCCTGATCCGGTTCGTCGTGGCGCCGGACGGGACGCTGACGCCGGACCTGGCCGAGACCCTGCCCGGCCGCGGCGTCTGGGTCGCGGCCGCCCGGGACGCGCTCGCCGCGCCGGGCCTGGCGAAAGCGGCGGCGCGGTCGGTCCGCAAACGGGTATCGGCGCCGGACGGGCTGGCGGATACGGTCGAGCGGCTGCTGGCCGAGCGCTGCCGGGCGACCCTCGGCCTGGCGCGCCGGGCGGGTCTGGTCGAAGCCGGTTACGAAAAGGTCAAGGCGGCGATAGCGGACGGCCGGGCATCGATGATGTTGACGGCGCGGGACAGTGCAGGCAGGGACAGCCGGGAACTCGCCCGGCGGGCTGCGGCCGGGCCCCGGCCGGTCCGGATCGCCGCGGCGCTGGATTCGGCTGAACTCGGGGCGGCTTTCGGCCGCGAACGGCTGGTCCATGTCGCAGTCGGGGGCGGTTCGCTCGCCGATCGCCTGTATCGCGATTTGCAGCGGCTGGCCGGCGTGAGAGGCACGGACGTTTCGAACGGAACGACGGAGACGGCCGACGCCGGCTCCGGGAAGGTCGAGGAGGCGGCGCACACAGCGGCGCGGGGACGGGAACGGCATGGCTGAGACGAAACAGGACGCAGAAAAGAAGCCGCTGACGCTGACAAGGCCCGGCCGCCTCGAACTCAAGAAGACGGTCGAATCCGGTGTGGTGAAGCAGAGCTTCTCCCACGGCCGGTCGAAGACCGTCGCCGTCGAAGTCAAGAAGAAGCGCACCTTCCGGCGCGGCGAGAGCGGCCGGATGGCCGAGGTCAAGGAGGAAGCGGCGGAAAGCGCGGAAGGCGCCTTCGCCGAAAAGAAGGACGCCGCCGGGCCGGTGCTCAGCAAGGCCGAGCGCGAAGCCCGGATGCGCGCGCTGAAACAGGCCGATGTCGCCCCGGCGCGCGCCGGGCAGCCCGAACACCCCGAGCAGCCGGCGCCGGCCGAAGAGGACCGGGCCGACGCCGGCCGGCCCGACAGCGCTTCGCCGCCGGAAATCCCGGCCGGGGCGGCGCAAGCCGTCGATCCCGGCGAAGCCCCCCAGCCGGATCTCGGGATTCCCGCCGCGGAGAGCGATGCGGGGAACGATTTGCAAGCCGCGGCGGCGGACGCGGCCGGCGTTGCGCCCGATACGGTGCAGCCGGACGACGAGCAGCCCGATCCGGCGGACGCGGAAAAAATGCGCCGCTACGCGGAAGAGCGCGCAAAGGCCGACGACCTGGCGCGCAGGCTGGCCTCCCAGGAACTGGGCGTCGGCTTCACGCCGAGCGCGAAGGTCGCGCCGAAACCGCCGGCGCGTCCGGCGCCGGCGCCGGACCGGGCCCCTGGCGCGGGAGACGCCGCGCCCGGCCGCGAGGAAGACCGCGACGAGCGGCGGCGGCGCGCCGAACCCAAGCGCCCGGCGGCCGGCAAGCGGGGCGAGCCGCGCCGGCGGACCGGCCGCCTGACCATCACGCAGGCGCTGGAGATCGGCGATGCCGGAATGGAGCGCAAGCGCTCCGAGGCGGCCGCGCGCCGGCGGCGGGAAAAGGAACGGCAGCGCGCCCAGAAAGGCCCGATCGAGCACCGCAAGCAGAGCCGCGAAGTGGTCGTTCCGGAAACCATCACGGTGCAGGAACTGGCCAACCGGATGGCGGAAAAGGGCGCGGACCTGGTCAAGTCGCTGATGAAGATGGGCGTCATGGCGACGCTCACCCAGTCGATCGACGCCGATACGGCGGAGCTGATCGTCGAGGAATTCGGCCACAAGATCCGCCGCGTGTCGGAAGCCGATGTCGAAATCGGCCTCGAAGGCGCGCCGGACGCCGAACGGACATTGCAGGCGCGGCCCCCGGTGGTCACCGTCATGGGGCATGTCGACCACGGCAAGACATCGCTGCTCGACGCCCTGCGCGAAACCGATGTCGCCGGGCGCGAGGCCGGCGGCATCACCCAGCATATCGGCGCCTACCGGGTGGCCCTGGCGGGCGGCGGGCGGATCACCTTCCTCGATACGCCCGGCCATGCCGCCTTTACCGAGATGCGCTCGCGCGGCGCCACGGTCACCGACATCGTGGTCCTGGTCGTGGCGGCGGACGACGGCGTGCAGCCGCAGACCGTCGAGGCGATCGCCCACGCCAAGGCGGCGGAGGTGCCGATCGTCGTCGCCGTCAACAAGATCGACGCCAGGGGCGCCGACGCGAAGCGGGTGATGACCGAACTCCTGCAGCACGACATCCAGGTCGAGCCGATGGGCGGCGACGTGCTGTGCGTGGAAGTGTCGGCGACGGAGCGGACCAACCTGGACAAGCTGGAAGAAGCCATCCTGCTCCAGGCCGAACTGATGGACCTGAGAGCGAACCCGGACCGCGAGGCCCAGGGCGTGGTCGTGGAAGCCAAGCTGGAGCGCGGCCGCGGCGCCGTCGCCACCGTGCTGGTGCAGCGCGGCACGCTTTCGGTCGGCGACATTTTCGTGGTCGGCCAGGAATGGGGCAAGGTGCGCGCGCTGGTCGACGACCGCGGCGAGGCGGCCCGGACGGCCGGCCCCTCGGCGCCGGTCGAGGTTCTCGGCCTGAACGGCACCCCCGGCGCGGGCGACGATTTCCTGGTCGTCGGCGACGAGGGCCGGGCGCGGGAAATCTCCGAATACCGCCAGCGCGTCGCCAAGAAGGACGCGGGCCTGCCGCGCAGTTCGATCGAGCAGATGTTCTCCCGGATCCAGGCCGGCGAAGCGCAGGAGCTTCCCATCCTGATCAAGACGGACGTCCAGGGCTCGGCCGAAGCCATCGCCGGCATGCTGGACAGGCTGTCGACCGACGAGGTCAAGGTCCGGATCCTGCACAGCGGCGTCGGCGCGATCAGCGAGTCGGACATCACGCTGGCCAAGGCGTCGGAAGCGATGATCCTCGCCTTCAACGTCCGGGCCAACAGCCAGGCGCGCGACATGGCGGCGCGCGACGGCATCGATATCCGCTACTACTCGATCGTCTACGACATCAACGACGACATCAAGGCGATGCTGTCGGGCATGCTGGCGCCGGAAATCCGCGAGACTTTCCTGGGCTATGCCGAGATCCTCGAAGTGTTCCGGGTGTCGAAGGTCGGCAACGTCGCCGGCTGCCGGGTCAGCGAAGGCGTCGTGCGGCGCGGCTCGGGCGTCCGGCTGCTGCGCGACCGGGTCGTGATCCACGAAGGCACGCTGGCGACCCTGAAGCGCTTCAAGGACGAGGTGCGCGAGGTCCATGGCGGCATGGAATGCGGCATGTCGTTCGACCGGCACCAGGACATCCGCATCGGCGACCAGATCGAGTGTTTCGAGGTGGAGGAGGTGCAGCGCGCGCTGTAGTCCGGCGCGGCCTGCCGCCACCGTTCGAGGCTACCGTCCGAGGCTAGGGGCCGATGACCGCAGGCAAGCCCCCGACCCAGCGGCAATTGCGCGTCGGCGAGGAAATCCGCCACGCGCTGGTCCGCCTGCTGGCCGAGGAGAATTTCCGCGACCCGGCGCTGCGGGACGTGTCGATCACCGTCAGCGAGGTGCGGCCGGGCCGCGACCTGAAGACGGCCGAAGCCTTCGTCTGTCCGCTCGGCGGCCGCTCGGCGGAAGAGGTCGCCGCCGCGCTGAACCGGGCCGCGGGCTTCCTGCGCGGGCGGCTGGGGCGCGCGGTCCATCTCAAATTCACGCCGCGGCTCGTCTTTCGCGCCGATCCGTCCTACGACGCCGCCAGCGCCGTCGACGCCCTGCTGCGGGACCGCCGGGTGGCGCGCGACCTCGACCGCGGGACCGAAACGGCCGACGATGGCGCGTAGGCGGCGCGGGCGGCCGGTTCACGGCTGGGTCAATCTCGACAAGCCCGCCGGCATCGGCTCCACGCGCGCCGTGAGCATCGTCCGGCGCGCCTTCGACGCACAAAAGGCCGGCCATGCCGGAACCCTCGACCCGCTGGCCTCCGGCGTTCTCCCGGTCGCCCTGGGCGAGGCGACCAAGACCGTCTCCTTCGTGATGGACGGACGGAAATCCTACCGCTTTACCGTCCGCTGGGGCGAGGCGCGCGACACCGACGACAGCGAGGGCGCGGTCGTCGCGACCTGCGGCCGGCGGCCCGCCGAAACCGAAATCGAGCGCGCCCTGCCCGCCTTCGTCGGCGAGATCGCGCAGGCGCCGCCGGCCTTCTCCGCCGTCAGGGTGGACGGCGAGCGCGCCTACCGGCTGGCGCGGGCCGGCGCGCCGGTCGAACCGGCGGCGCGGCCGGTCGTCATCGACCGGCTGGCGCTGGTCGAAACGGTCGACGCCGAGCGCGCCGTCTTCGAGATGGACTGCCGCAAGGGCGCCTATGTCCGCAGCCTGGCCCGCGACCTTGCGGTGGCGCTGGGCACGGTGGGGCATGTCAGCGCCCTGCGGCGCACCCGCAACGGCCCGTTTCGCGACTGCGACGCGATTCCACTGGAAAAACTCCCGGAGCCGCGCCATATGGGCGCGCAGGATGGCGGCGCCCCGAGTGTTTCCGCAGTCGGGGGCGTTTCCGCCATCGAATGTGCAGCCCTGCTGCAACCGGTCGCCAAGGCGCTGGACGACATCCCGGCCCTGGACGTGACCGAGAGTGAGGCCGCCCGCATCCGCAACGGACAGCCGGTGCCGGTTCTTCGGACCGGCAACCGCCGGCGGATCGACGGCCTTCCCGACAACGCCGCCCTGTGTGCGTTGCTGAACGGCGAGGCGATCGCGCTGATGCGACTGAGCGGCCGTTCGGCGCAACCGGTGCGGGTTTTCAATCTCTAGCCCCCGAGGAGGCGAACGATGTCGATTACCGCCGAGCGGAAGCAGGCGCTCATCGAGGAATACGGCCGGCAGAAGGGCGACACGGGGTCGCCGGAAGTCCAGGTCGCCATCCTGACCGAGCGCATCCGCAACCTGACGGACCATCTTGGCGATCACCGCAAGGATCACCATTCGCGCCGCGGCCTGCTGATCATGGTGGGCCAGCGCCGCCGGCTGCTCGACTATCTGAAAGGCAAGGACGAGAGCCGGTACGCATCGCTGATCGAGAGCCTCGGAATCCGGCGCTAGGATTCATGCCGCCGGCCCCGGTCCGAGGCGCACCGCCCGGCCCGGCGCCATGAAGGCGCGGCGGCGACCCATCGGCGATATCGTGCGGCCCGTCCACACGCGGCGGGCCCTGGAAGGCCCCGCAGGCAATCCGGCCGGCGGGTAACGCAAGGCATACAGGACAAACCCCTACATGTTCGACATCTGCAAACGCTCCATCGAGTGGGGCGGCCGTACGCTGACGCTCGAAACCGGCAGGATCGCCCGCCAGGCGGACGGCGCCGTGCTCGCCAGCTACGGAGAAACCACGGTCCTGGCGACGGTCGTCGCCGAAAGGACCCCGCGCGAGGGCATCGATTTCTTCCCGCTCTCCGTTCACTACATGGAAAGAACCTACGCCGCCGGAAAGATTCCCGGCGGCTTTTTCAAGCGCGAAGGCCGGCCGAGCGAAAAGGAAACGCTGGTCTCGCGCCTGATCGACCGGCCGATCCGGCCGCTGTTCGCCGGCGGGTTCCGCAACGAAACCCAGGTGATGCTCCAGGTCATGAGCTACGACATGGAGAACGACGCCGACATCCCGGCGATGATCGCCGCCTCGGCGGCCCTGACGATCTCCGGCATCCCCTTCATGGGGCCGATCGCCGGCGCCAAGGTCGGCTACGCCAACGGCGAATACATCCTCAACCCGACCTTCGACCAGCTCGACGAATCGGCGCTGGAGCTGGTCGTCGCCGGCACCCGCGACGGCGTGCTGATGGTCGAATCGGAAGCCCGCGAACTGACCGAGGAGGTCATGCTCGGCGCCGTGAGCTTCGGCCACGAGAGCTTCCAGCCGGTCATCGATACGATCATCGACATGGCCGAAGCCTCGGCCAAGGAGCCCCGGGACGTGCCGGAGCCGCCGGCCGCGCTCGCCGAGGTCGACGGCGTCTGGCGCGAGGCCGGCATCGACAGGGATCTGCGCGACGCCTATGCCGAGACGGTCAAGCAGGAGCGCCACGCGAAGATCGGCGCCGTGCGCGACAGGGCCTTCGCCGCCGTCTCGGACGACGGGGACAGGCAGGCGGTCGCGGCCGACGCCTTCAAGAAGCTGGAAAAGGAAATCGTCCGCGGCGACATCCTCGACACCGGCAACCGGATCGACGGCCGGGACACGAGCACCGTGCGCCGGATCGTTGCCGAGGTCGGCGTGCTGCCGCGCACCCACGGTTCGGCCCTGTTCACCCGCGGCGAGACCCAGGCCATGGTCACGGCCACGCTGGGCACCGGCCAGGACGAGCAGATCATCGACGCGATGGAGGGCGAGTACCGGGAGAACTTCCTGCTGCACTACAACTTCCCGCCCTTCTCGGTCGGCGAGACCGGCCGCGTCGGCTTCACCGGCCGGCGCGAGGTCGGCCACGGCAAGCTGGCCTGGCGCGCCGTCCGCCCGATGATGCCGGGCGAGGAGGATTTCCCCTACACCGTCCGGGTCGTCTCCGAGATCACGGAATCGAACGGCTCCTCCTCCATGGCGACGGTCTGCGGCGCCTCCCTCGCCATGATGGACGCCGGCGTGCCGATCCGGCGGCCGATCGCCGGCATCGCCATGGGCCTGATCAAGGAGGGCGAGCGCTTCGCCGTCCTGTCGGACATCCTGGGCGACGAGGACCATCTGGGCGACATGGACTTCAAGGTCGCCGGCACGGCCGAGGGCATCACCTCGCTCCAGATGGACATCAAGATCACCTCGATCACCCGGGAGATCATGCAGGCCGCGCTGGAGCAGGCGCGCGACGGCCGGCTGCACATCCTGGACGAGATGGGCAAGGCCATCGCCGGCTCGCGCGAGAGCGTGAGCGCCCACGCGCCGCGGATCACCACCATCCAGATCGCCAAGGACAAGATCCGAGACATCATCGGCACCGGCGGCAAGGTGATCCGCGAGATCACCGAGCAGACCGGCACCAAGATCGACATCGACGACGACGGCACGGTGAAGATCGCCGCGACCGACGAGGCGGCGACCCAGGCCGCCATCGACTGGATCGAGGGCATCGTCGCCGAGCCGGAAGCCGGCAAGATCTATACCGGCAAGGTCGTCAAGGTCATGGATTTCGGCGCCTTCGTGAACTTCCTGGGCGCGAAGGACGGGCTGGTCCATATCAGCGAACTGACCGACGGCCGGGTCGGCAAGGTGACCGACGTCGTCGACGAGGGCGACGAGGTGAAGGTCTACTGCATCGGCTTCGACGACCGCGGCAAGGTCAAGCTGTCCATGCGCAAGGTCGACCAGGAGACCGGCGAGGAGCGCACCGATGTCGAGGTTGCCGAACCGCGCCGCGGCCCCCGGCGCGACCGCGACCGGGACCACGATCGGGATAGGGACAGGCCGCGCCGGCGCGCCTGACCGCCCGACCGCTCGGCCGCCCCGGCGTTTTCGGCGCCGCGTCCGCGCCGGCGGCCGATGCCGCCCCGCATCGTCGGCCATCGCGGCGCGGCCCTGCACGCGCCGGAAAACACGCTGGCGGGGCTGCGCGAGGCCGCCCGCCAGGGCTGCCGCTGGGTGGAGATCGACGTCCGGCTGACCGCGGACGGCGGGCTGGTGCTGATGCACGACCCGACCGTCGACCGGACGACCGCGGCGGCCGGCCGGGTCCGCGAGCTTGCGTTGTCGGAAATCGCCGCAATGGACGCCGGTGCGCGGTTCGGCCGGGCCTGGACCGGCGAACCCGTCCCCGCGCTGGCCGACGCCATCGCCGCGGCGCACGCGCTGGCGCTGCGTCTCGATATCGAACTGAAATGCGATCCCGGCGATTCCGCGGCCGCGGCGGCGGCCTTGGTGCGCGAGATCGGGCGGGCCTGGAAGGCGGATGAGCCGCCGCTGATTTCCAGCTTCGACCGTGCCGCGCTGTCGGCCGTGCGCGCCGCCCGGGCCGATCTGCCGGTCGCCGTCGCGACGCCGGCCCTCTCGGATTCGTGGCGCGCGGCCTTCGAGGCGCTCGGCGCGGCGGGCCTGCATGTCGGCGAGCGCGGCCTGACCCGGGAGGCGGTCGGTCCGCTCGCCGCCGAGGGGATCGCGATCGGCGTCTATACGGTCAACGATGCGGCGCGGGCGAAGGAATTGCTGTCCTGGGGCGTCGCCGGGATATTCAGCGACTGTCCCGGCGCGATTGCCGCGGCGCTGTAAAATTTCTTGGCGTTTTCCGGAACCGCTTCCTATATGCGTTTTTTCAGGAGCATGTTGACAGTTCCGGGCGCGTCGACGCCCCCTGCGGACTTGCGGTCTGCGTAACGCGGAGGCCGGCGGGTGCGCAGGGTTCGGGCGCGCCTGCCGACACCGATGACGCCAGAGCCCGCCGCCGGCCCGATGACGGATTTCCGCGACCGCAACGCCTTCGACTACGAGGACCTGATCGCCTGCGGCCACGGCGACCTGTTCGGCCCGGGCAATGCGCAGCTGCCCCTGCCGCCGATGCTGATGTTCGACCGCATCACCGAAATCGTCCGGGACGGCGGCGCCCACGGCAAGGGGGCGGTGACCGCCGAACTCGATATCCGGCCGGACCTGTGGTTCTTCGGCTGCCATTTCGAGAACGATCCCGTAATGCCGGGCTGCCTGGGCGTCGATGCGCTGTGGCAGCTCGCCGGCTTCCATCTCGGCTGGCTCGGCCATCCCGGCCGCGGCCGGGCGCTCGGCGTCGGCGAGGTCAAGTTCGCCGACCAGGTGCTGCCGTCGGTCGACATGGTGACCTACCGGGTCGATTTCCGCCGGGTGATCGCGCGCAAGCTCGTGCTCGGCCAGGCCGACGGCCAGTTGCTGGCCGACGGCGCCGTGATCTACGAAGCCCGGGATCTCCGGGTCGGCCTGTTCACCGGCTGACGGGGGCGGCGGGATGCGGCGCGCGGTCGTCACCGGCATCGGCATCGTCTCGGCGATCGGCAACAACCGGCGCGAGGTGACGGACTCCCTGCGCGACGGCGCCTCGGGCATCCGCTTCTGCGAGACCTACCGGGACATGGGCTTCCGCAGCCACGTCCACGGCGCGATCCGCATGGACCCGGACAAGGCGGTCGACCGGCGGCTGCGCCGCTTCATGGGCGACGGCGCGGTCTACAACTATGTCGCGATGGAAGAGGCCATCGCCGACGCCGGGCTGGAGCCGCACGACATTTCGAACGAGCGCACCGGCCTGATCATGGGCTCGGGCGGGCCCTCGACCCGCAACCAGGTGCTCGCGGCCGACCTGCTGCGCGACCGGGGCACGACGCGCAAGATCGGCCCGTTCATGGTGCCGCGCACCATGTCGAGCACCAACTCGGCGACCCTGGCGACGCCGTTCGGCATAAGGGGCGTCAACTATTCGATCACCTCGGCCTGCTCGACCAGCGCTCATTGCATCGGCAACGCGCTGGAGCAGATCCAGCTCGGCAAGCAGGACATCGTGTTCGCCGGCGGCGGCGAGGAATTGCACTGGTCGCTGTCGATGCTGTTCGACGCCATGCCGGCCCTGTCCTCCGGCTTCAACGACACGCCGGAGAAAGCCTCGCGGCCGTTCGACGTCAACCGCGACGGCTTCGTGATTTCCGGCGGCGGCGGCTGCGTCGTCGTCGAGGAACTGGAGCGTGCGAAGGCGCGCGGCGCGAAAATCTACGGCGAGATCGTCGGCTACGGCGCGACCTCCGACGGCTACGACATGGTGCAGCCGTCCGGCGACGGCGCGGTGCGCTGCATGACGATGGCGATGGCGGGCCTCGACGCGCCGGTCGACTATATCAACACCCACGGCACCTCCACGCCGGTCGGCGACGCGACGGAACTGGAGGCGATCCGCGCCGTCTTCACCAACGGCAAGGGCAACCAGCAGCCCCATATCGCGTCGACCAAGTCGCTGACCGGCCACGCGCTGGGCGCCGCCGGCGTCCACGAGGCGATCTATTCGCTGATCATGCTGGACGGGGATTTCGTCGCCGCGTCGGCCAACCTGGACGAGCCGGACCCGGCGGCGGACGGCCTGGCGCTGGCGGCCGAGCGGATCGACGAGGCCGGCCTCCGCCAGGTAATGAGCAACAGTTTCGGCTTCGGCGGCACAAACTGCAGCCTGGTGTTCCGGCGCCACGACGCCTGACGCTTTTCTTCGCGCCCGTTCCCCGATCTTGCGGAAAGAACAAATACAGACACAACATGAACGCTTGCGGAACTTGAACAAACGGGATACATTCCGCGTTCGCAAGGTTTCGGAGCCGCCGCGACCCCCCTCGTCAGGCCGCGGCGGATATGAAATAAGGGAGCGTTCAATGTCTCAGGTTGCCCTCCGGATTGTCGAATCGAACGATATGGACCGCCAGAAAGCCCTCGAGTCCGCCCTCGGCCAGATCGAACGCGCCTTCGGCAAGGGCTCGATCATGAAGATGGGGGAGACCGACCGGCAGGTGGAGGTCGAGACCGTATCCACCGGGTCGCTCTCCCTCGATATCGCGCTCGGCATCGGCGGCCTGCCCAAGGGCCGGATCGTCGAGATTTACGGCCCGGAAAGCTCGGGCAAGACGACGCTGGCCCTGCACCTGATCGCCGAGGCGCAGAAGGCGGGCGGCACCTGCGCCTTCGTCGACGCCGAACACGCGCTCGACCCGACCTATGCGGAGAAGCTGGGCGTCGACCTGGACGAACTGCTGATTTCCCAGCCGGACGCCGGCGAACAGGCGCTGGAGATCGCCGACACGCTGGTGCGCTCCGGCGCCATCGACGTGCTGGTGGTCGATTCCGTGGCCGCGCTGGTGCCGCGGGCGGAGCTGGAGGGCGAGATGGGCGACACCCATGTCGGCCTGCAGGCGCGGCTGATGAGCCAGGCCCTGCGCAAGCTGACCAGCTCGATCTCCCGGTCGAACTGCCTGGTCGTCTTCATCAACCAGATCCGCATGAAGATCGGCGTGATGTTCGGCAGCCCGGAAACCACGACCGGCGGCAACGCGCTGAAATTCTATTCCTCGGTGCGGCTCGATATCCGGCGCATCGGCCAGATCAAGAACCGCGACACGGTCGTCGGCAACCAGACCAAGGTGAAGGTGGTCAAGAACAAGATGGCGCCGCCGTTCCGGGTCGTCGAGTTCGACATCATGTATGGCGAGGGCATTTCGCGCACCGGCGAACTGATCGACATGGGCGTCGCCGCCGGCATCGTCGAGAAATCGGGCACCTGGTTCTCCTTCGCCGACCAGCGCATCGGCCAGGGCCGCGAAAACGCCAAGGCCTTCCTGCGCGACAACCCGGACATCGCCGGGCGGATCCGGGACCGCATCCTGGAAAGCGCCGGCCTGCTGGCCTCGAAGCTCGAAATCAACGCCGCCAGCGATGCGCCGGCGGAAGCGCGCGCCGGATGAGCGCGCCGGCCGAATCCGACAACCGGGCGCTGTAATGGCCGGGGCCCCGTCCGGCGGCGGCGAGAGCGCCGGCGGGGCCGGGCAGCGCGGCTCCTGCCTGTGCGGCGGCGTGGCGTACCGGGTGCGCGGCCCGCTGCGCGCCGTGATCGAGTGCCACTGCACGGCCTGCCGCAAGACGACGGGCCACTATCTGGCGGCGACCCAGGCGTGGACGGACGATTTCGAGCTGGAGAGGGCCGACGGCCTGCGCTGGTACGCCTCCGGGCCGCACAGCCGGCGCGGCTTCTGCGAACGCTGCGGCGCGACGCTGTTCTTCGAATTCACCGGCTCCGGCAAGATCTCGATCGCCGCCGGAACCCTGGACGGCAGGACCGGCCTCGAAACCGCCTTCGGCATCTACGCCGACGACAAGGGCGACTATTACGACCTGCCCGGCCGGCTCCATTTCCCGGCCGAATCCGACAACCGGGCGCCGCTGCCGCCGCGGAGAGGTTAGCCCGGATTTCTCACCGCAGTCATGACCTGCGCGGCGTAAAATTCGCGCCCGCTTGCTACGTCCCGCCGTCCGGGCGCTTGCGGATCAGGTAACGGTGCTGCCCCTCGAACACCAGGTCGCCGTCCTGATTGCGGATCGTGGCGCGCATCTCGATTATGCCGGTGGCGGTCTGCGGCTCCAGGCCGACGATTTCCAGTTCGGGATAGAGCGTATCCTCCCGGTAGACCGGCTTGAGGAAGGCGCCGCGCACGTCGAGCATGGCGATCAGCGAATCGGCGACCTCGGACGGGAAGGTTCCGGCGCCGGCCGCCGACTGGATCATCACCTGCATGCCGTGGGCGAGCATGTCGCGATGGCCGCGCGCCCGGCAGTATTCCGCGTCGTAATGGATCGGGTCGTTGTCGCCCGAAGCCGCCTGGAACATGGCGAACAGGCCGCCGGTCTGGGTCCGCGACGGCAGGGCATAGGTCTCGCCCAGGCTGAAATCCTCGAACCAGCGCGACGGCCTTGCGTTCCTCTCCCGCTTGCTCATCTATGTACCGCTCCCATCCGGCCCCCGTCCGAACCCGCATCCGTGCGCCGGGGCTGCGCGCCGGGGCTGCGCGGCGGGGCTGTGCGGCGATTGGGCGTCGCGCCGGGCCGGCCGCCGCCTTTCTCGTCCGTCCGCCCAGCCATAGATTGTCGCCATGTCAACAGGCAACGAAATCCGTTCGACCTTCGTCGATTTCTTCGCGCGCCACGGCCACACGCCGGTCGCGTCGAGCCCGCTGGTGCCGCGCAACGATCCGACGCTCATGTTCGTCAACGCCGGCATGGTGCAGTTCAAGAACGTCTTCACCGGCCTCGAACGGCGCGGCTACAGCCGGGCGGTGACCTCGCAGAAATGCGTGCGCGCCGGCGGCAAGCACAACGATCTCGAGAATGTCGGCTACACCGCGCGGCACCACACCTTCTTCGAAATGCTCGGCAATTTCTCCTTCGGCGACTATTTCAAGGATGTCGCGATCGAGCTGGCCTGGAACCTGGTCACGAAGGAATACGGCCTGCCGGCCGACCGGCTGCTCGCCACGGTCTACGCCGAGGACGACGAGGCGTTCGGCCTGTGGCGCAAGATCGCCGGCCTGCCGGAGAGCCGGATCGTCCGCATCGCCACCTCGGACAATTTCTGGTCGATGGGCGACACCGGGCCGTGCGGGCCGTGTTCGGAAATCTTCTACGACCACGGCGACCGCGTCCCCGGCGGCCCGCCCGGCAGCCCGGACGAGGACGGCGACCGCTTCGTCGAGGTCTGGAACCTCGTCTTCATGCAGTTCGAGCAGTTCGAAGACGGCAGCCGCGCGCCGCTGCCCCGGCCGTCGATCGACACCGGCATGGGGCTGGAGCGGATCGCCGCGATCCTCCAGGGCAGGCGCGACAATTACGACAGCGACCTGATCCGCCCGATCATGGAGAGCGCCGCCCACGCCACCGGCGGCGACCCGGACGGCGGCCGGCGGGCCGGCTTCAAGGCGATCGCCGACCATCTGCGCGCGTCGGCCTTCCTGATCGCCGACGGCGTGCTGCCGTCCAACGAAGGCCGCGGCTACGTTCTGCGCCGGATCATGCGCCGCGCCATGCGCCACGCCCATATCGCCGGCGCCCGCGATCCCCTGATGCACCGGCTGGTCCCGGTCCTGAACGACATCATGGGCCACGCCTTCCCGGAGCTTCTGCGCGCCGAAGCCCTGATCGCCGAGACCCTGAAGCTGGAGGAAACGCGCTTCCGGCAGACCCTCGACCGCGGCCTCAGGCTGCTGGCCGAGGAAACCGGCCGGCTCGGCGAGGGCGAAACGCTGGCCGGCGACGTCGCCTTCCGGCTCTACGACACCTACGGCTTCCCCCTCGACCTCACCCAGGACGTGCTGCGCGGCCAGGGAAGGGCGGTCGATCTCGACGGCTTCGACGCCGCGATGGAACGCCAGCGCGCGGAGGCGCGCAAGGCCTGGGCCGGCTCCGGCGACCGGGCCGAGGACGGCATCTGGTTCGCCCTGCGCGAGAGCCACGGCGCGACCGAGTTTCTCGGCTACGAAACCGGGGCCGCCGAAGGCGAACTGCGCGCCCTGGTGCGCGACGGCGCCGCCGTCGAGCGCGCCGAGGCCGGAGACGCGGTCTCCGTCATCGCCAACCAGACGCCCTTCTACGCCGAATCCGGCGGCCAGATCGGCGATACCGGGACGCTCGAAACCGAGGGCGGCCGGATCGAGATTACCGATACGGTGCAGCGCGCCGAGGGCCTGCACGTCCATATCGGCCGGGTCGCCGAGGGCGCGGTGGCGGCCGGCGACGCGGTGCGCCTGGCCGTCGACGTCGAACGGCGGACCCGGATCCGCGCCAACCATTCGGCGACCCACCTGGCCCACGAAGCGCTGCGCCGGGTGCTCGGCGCGCATGTCACCCAGAAGGGGTCCCTGGTCGGCCCGGAGCGGATGCGCTTCGATTTCAGCCATCCGAAGGCGCTCGCGCCCGGCGAGATCGCCGCGGTCGAGGACGACGTGAACCGCCGCATCCGCGCCAACGGCGAGGTCGCGACGCGCCTGATGACGCCGGAGGCCGCCGTCGAGGCCGGCGCGCTCGCCCTGTTCGGCGAGAAATACGGCGAGGAGGTGCGGGTCGTCTCGATGGGGCCGCCGGCGCCCGGCGAGGCCGGCGGCTTCTATTCGACCGAGTTGTGCGGCGGCACCCACGTCCGCCGGACCGGCGATATCGGCCTGTTCCGCATCCTCTCGGAAAGCGCGGTCGCCGCCGGCGTGCGGCGCATCGAGGTCGCGACCGGCGAAGCGGCCGAACGGCGCGCCCGGGCCGAAGCGCAGGCGCTGGCCGGCGCCGCCGCGGTCCTGAAGACCGCCGCCGCCGACCTGCCGGCGCGGGTGGCGGCGCTGCTCGACGAGCGCAAGAAGCTCGAACGCGAACTCGCCGAGGCCCGGCGCGCCCTGGTGAGCGCCGGCGGCGCGGCCGGGAGCGGCGCGGCGGCCGGGCCGGCGACCCGCCAGGTCAACGGCGTGACCTATGCGCCGCGCACCCTCGACGGCGCCTCGCCGAAAGACCTCAAGCCGATGGCCGACGACCTGAAGGCGCAGATCGGCTCCGGCGTCGTCGCCCTGGTCGCCGCCAGCGGCGGCAAGGCCTCGCTCGTGGTCGGCGTGACCGACGACCTGACCGGCCGGATCGACGCGGTCGCCCTGGCGCGCACCGGCGCGGCGGCGCTCGGCGGCAAGGGCGGCGGCGGCCGGCCCGGCATGGCCCAGGCCGGCGGCCCCGACCCGGCCGGCGCCGAGGCGGCGCTGGCGGCGATCGAGGACGCGCTGAAGGCCGCCGCAGGCGCGGCCTGAAGCCAAGAGCGCGGCAGCCGCACAACACTGGAACGGCGCGATGGCCCGGCCGGACTGGACGCGAAGGATCGAAGCCCCGCTGGCCGGCAGCGGCCTGTTCCTGCGCGGCGCGTTCCATCCGGCGCCGGAAGACGGGGCGCCGCCGCTCTCCGACGGCCGCGCCGCCGGCACGGTCGTGCTGATCGGCAACGCCGGCAACGACCTGTGGCGGGCGTTCCGGGCCAGCGGCCCCGACATGGCGGCGCGCCATCCGCTGGACGGCTGGGCCGCCGGCTACATGCGCGCCGCGGCCGGTGCGCTGGGCGCCGAGTTCGTCGATGCGATGGAACCGCCCTGGCCGCCGGTCCAGCAATGGGCGGTGCGCGCCGGCGCCGGCCACCGCTCCCCGGTCAATCTGGTGATCCATCCGGAATACGGCCTGTGGCACACCTTCCGCGGCGCCCTGCTGACCGCGGAAAAACTGCCCCTGCCCGCCGCGCCGGCGCTGGACAATCCGTGCGGGAGCTGCGCCGGCAAACCCTGCCTGACGACCTGCCCGGCGGACGCTTTCGCGCTGCCCGGGACCGGGGCCGGGGGCGGGAACGAGGCCGGGAACGAGGCCGGGGGCGGCGCCTTCGCCGAGTTCGATCCGCCGGCCTGCGTCGACCATGTCGAAAGCCCGGCGGGACGCGGCTGCCGCACCGCCGGCTGCCTGGCGCGCCGCGCCTGCCCGGTCGGGCGGCGGTGGGCCTACGACCGCGAGCCGGCGGCCTACCACATGGCCGCAGTCGTCGCGGCGGTGCGGCGCCGGCAGGCCAGGCACACCCGATAGCCGGACCGGCCGCGGCGGCGGCGCCCGTCCCGCCATTCCGGCCGACGCGCAAGCCCCCTCGCCGTCATTCCGGCCGGGCGCACCTCCTCCCCGTCATTTCGACCGAACGCACCCCCACACGTCATTTCGACCGAAGCGGAGCGAGTGGAGAAATCCGGCCGGGGACGGGCGCCGGGCAGGGGCCGGAGCCTGTGGCGTCGATGCAGCGCCCTCCGGGTTTCTCCCCTTCGGCTTCGCTCAGGGCAGGCTACTCCGCCCCGGCCCAAGGGCCGGGCCTCCGGTCGAAATGACGGGAGGGGTAATCGAAATGACGGGGGAGGGGGCGTGCGCGCGCGGCCGGCCCCTTTTGCAGGGGAATCCCGAAAAGGGAGGAGGATACGGGGGTCTGCCCCGCCATTATTCGAGAGCATGGCGAATTTTTCGGGCCTCTTGAAGCCGGCCCGGCAATCCCCACATGAAATCCGCTCCGGACGCCGATTGCGGGTCCGGGGCCTGTCGGACCCGGCCGTCGACCATGGTGGTGGCGGCCCTGCGCCCCGGTCCCGTCTTTTCGGATTTCGGGGCCGTCGCATTGCTTCGAAGGAGGATGTGCAATGACCCGTCTCGATTTCACCCCCCTGTTCCGCTCCACCGTCGGTTTCGACCGCGTCTCGCGCCTGCTCGAAGCGGCGATGAACGAGAATGCCGGCGCCGCGGCGGCCTACCCGCCCTACAATATCGAGAAGCTGTCCGACGACGCCTACCGCATCGTGATGGCGGTCGCCGGCTTCGGCGAGGAGGACATCGCCATCACGGTGAAAGAGAACACGCTGTTCGTCGAAGGCCGCGTCGGCGGCAAGGACGACGGCGCGCGCTATCTGCACCGCGGCATCGCCGGCCGCGCCTTCGAGCGGCGCTTCGACCTGGCCGAGCATATCCAGGTCGAGGGCGCGTCGCTGGAGAACGGCCTGCTGGTCATCGACCTGCGCCGGGAAATCCCCGAAGCGCTGAAGCCGCGGACCGTCGCCATCGGGTCCGCCAAATCCCCGAAGACGATCGGCAAGAAGGCCGCGTAGCGCCTCTCCCCGCCCGATCGCGGAAGACGAGCGCCGGCCGCCCGGGCAACCGGGCGGCCCGGTTGCGTTTGCGGCCGGCGCGCGCGACAATCGCAGCCGTCATTTTCCGCTTTCCATTTCCGGGTTTTTCGGGCAATAGCCGCGCCCGGTTCGCGCCCAGTTTCCGCACGGCCGCGAATCCGTCCCCGGCGCTCGATCGGAGGTGCGGGCATGTCGGACTACGATGCGATCGCCGCCGGCTACCGGCGCAACGGCTTCGCCGTTCTGGAGCGGTTTCTGCCCGAGGGCCTGCTCGCCGAGCTTCAGGCCGAGACGAACGGCAGGGTCGCCGCCGCCCGCGCGGGCCGGCTCGCCGGGCCGCATTTCGACGTCGTCGAAGCGCCCGGCGGCGGTTCCGATCTTCGGCGGATCGCCAACCCGGAGGAGACGGCCGCCGTTTACGACCGCGTCATGCGGTTCGAACCGCTGGTGGATCTGGTGGCGCGTCTGCTCGGCGGCACGGTGCGCTTCGACCATGCCAAGCTGAATTTCAAGCCGCCCGGCGGCGGCGGCGCCCTGGACTGGCATCAGGATTTCGCCTTCTACCCGCAGACCAACGACGACATGCTGGCCGTCGGGGTCATGATCGAGGACTGCACGGCGGAGAACGGCCCGCTGCTGGTCGTGCCGGGCTCCCACCGGGGCGAGGTCTTCGACCACCACCAGCACGGCGTTTTCGTCGGCGGCATTCCGGGCGGCCGCCTCGGCGGCGCGGCGGATAACGCCGTCGCCCTCACCGCGCCGGCCGGCTCGATCTCGATCCATCACGCCCGCACGCTCCATGCCTCCGGCCGCAACCGGGGCCGAGCCGGCCGGCCGCTGTTGCTGCTCAATTATTTCGCCGTCGATGCGTTTCCGGTTTTCCACGGCTACGACTGGGACAGCTTCAACGCCCGCATCCTGCGCGGCGCGCCCGTCGAATGCCCGCGCTACGCGCCGGTCCGGTGCAAGGTGCCGTATCCCACGCCGGTGGCCGCCGGCCGCCACGCGACGGGGTCGATTTACGATACCCAGGCCGGGATGACCGGCGGACTGGTTCTGGGCCGGCCGGGCGCGGCCTGACGATCCGGGCTAGAGGTCGGGCGCGCTGAGCCGCCGCCAGCCGCCGGCGAGCCGGAGCGGGGCCTCCGCCTTTTCCTGAAGCCCGGCGAGGTCGATGCCCTCGATCATCTCGCGCACCAGCGGGCCGTCTTCGACGATGTCGATCACGGCATAGTCGGAATAGATCCGGTCGACGCAGCGCGCCCCGGTGAGCGGATAGGTGCACCGGTTCAGGATCTTGGGCGCGCCCTGCCGGGTGCACATCTCCATCATCACATAGATGCCGCGGGAGCCCATCGCGAGATCCATGGCGCCGCCGATCGCCGGCAGCCGGCTTTCGTCGCCGGTCGACCAGTTCGCCAGGTCGCCTTCGGCCGAGACCTGGTAGGCGCCGAGCACGCAGAGGTCGAGATGGCCGCCGCGGACCATGGCGAAGCTGTCGGTATGGTGGAAGTAGGAACCGCCGTCGACCAGCGTCACCGGCTTCTTGCCGGCGTTGATCAGGTCCCAGTCCTCATCGCCCTCGGCCGGGGAAGGCCCCAGCCCGAGAATGCCGTTCTCGCTGTGCAGCATCACCTCGCGGTCGCCGGGCAGGTAGTTCGCGACCGTTTCGGGCATGCCGATGCCCAGATTGACATAGGCCCCGTCCGGAATGTCCTGGGCGATGCGCCAGGCAATCTGGGGGCGGCTCAGCGGTTGCGCCATGCTCATCGCTCCACCTCGACGACGGCGTCGACGAATATGCCGGGCGTGACGATCCGTTCGGGGTCCAGTCCGCCGCCGGCGTGGATTTCGTCGATCTCGGCGACGGTCCGCCGGCCGGCCATGGCCATCGAGGGGCCGTAATTGCGCGCCGCCTTGCGGTAGGTCAGGTTGCCGAAGCGGTCGGCGACGTGCGCCTTGACCAGCGCGACGTCGCCCCGGATCGGCATTTCGAGCAGATAGTCCTTGCCGTCGATGCGCCGGACGTCCTTGCCGTCGGCGACCTGCGTGCCGACGCCGGTCGGCGTGTAGAAGCCGCCCAGACCGGCGCCGCCGGCCCGGATGCGCTCGCTGAGCGTGCCCTGGGGCACGACCTCCAGCTCGATCTTGCCGGCGGCGTACAACTCCGGAAACACCACGCTGCCGACGCTGCGCGGGAAGGAGCAGATCATCTTGCGCACCCGGCCCGCCGCCATGAGCGCCGCGATGCCGTGGCGGCCGACGCCGGCATTGTTGTTGACCAGCACGAGGTCGCGGGCGCCCTGCCCGATCAGTCCCTCGACCAGGACGTTCGGCACGCCGGCTTCGCCGAAGCCGCTGACCAGCACGGTGGAACCGTCCTCGACGCCTTCGAGGGCTTCCGCGACGGAACGGGCGATTTTGTCGATCATGCAAACCCTGTGCTTCGCGGCGGGAAGTCGGCGGCCGGCGCGCGCCGCCGGCGCGGCCCGTCCGTCGGGCATAGCAGATTTCGCCGGGCCGCTTCCCCCTTTTCTAGCCCGGATTTCTCACCGCAGTCACGGCCTGCGTCGCGTCCGGACGTTCGATCCGCCCCGTTCGGTACTGGGAGCGGGCCGAAAAGCGTAGCGGGGACTACGGTCGAGGCCCGCGACGCCGCGGGCGGACGTCCCGGATTGCGAATTGGGTCGCGACCCGGAGGGCGGCGCTGCCGGGCCGGCACGGTGCGTCAAGCCGCTTGCCCGATGTCCCCGCATCGCGCGGCGCGGCTTTCCTGCCCTGCCGGCCCGACAGCGCCGCGCAGGCCGTGACTGCGGTGAGAAATCCGGGCTAGCGGTTCGGCGCCGGCTTTTGGCGCAATCCGGTGTCGCAGCGGCCGCAGTATGGGCCAAAAGGGGCGAACCGAGAGTCGCCGGGCGCATGGCGCTCACGCGCCGAACGCGAACAGGGCGCCCGTCACGATGGCGAAGGCGGCGAGGGTGAAGAGGCCGTTCCAGCGCCATGACAGCGTCGTGCCCGGTACGCCGGTCGCGCGGCCCAGCATCAGCACGGTCGTGCCGAACGGCGAACCGGTCAGATTCAGGCACCAGCCCATGACGAAGGCGAAGCCGAGCAGCGACGGATCCAGGCCGAGCGCCGGATTGCCGATCAGCACGCTGCCGAAGAAGGTGACGACGAGGATCGGCGGCGCCGCCAGCTGGGACAGCAGCGGCACGATGGCGGCGGCGAGCAGGTAGATCGCCTCCGCCGGCAGCCGGTCGAGCTGCAGCCAGGCGCCGACGCGCGCCGGCTCCAGCAGGCCGGCCAGCATCAGGCCGCAATAGCCGCCGGTCGCCAGGGTCAGCGCCTCGGGCAGGCTGCGCGGGACCGAGACCGTCGCGAGGCCGCGCACGCGCGCCGCGAAAGAGCCGCCCTCCGCCGGGCCTTTGCCGGCGCGCCGCGCGGCGCGGGCCTGAACCAGGAGCCAGGCCAGGGTGGCGAGCGCCGCCACCGGCATCAGCGCGACGATTACGGTGACGCCCGACGCCAGCACGACCAGCGCGCATCCGCCGGTCAGCGCCAGGCAGACGACCGAGAACCGGGCCGCCGCCGCGCGCGGGAAGTCCCGCCGCAGCCCGGCGGGCAGCAGGCCCTCGCGCGCCAGCCGCCGGCGCGCACGGCGGCCGACGATCCGGTCGTTCAGCCAGCCGAGCGGCAGCATCGCCGCGGCGACCGCCGCGCCCATGCCGGCGACGGCGAGCGGGTCCGCGCCGATCACGGCGACCGGGATCAGCGCCTGGGTGATCGCCGTCGGCGACCAGGCGATGACCCAGGAAAAGCCCCGCATCAGCGCCGACAGCTGCCGCTGCTCGCGGACCGCCGCCGCGCCGGGCTCGTCCCGGCGGGTGGCGTCGACGCCGCGCACGATCAGCGGCCCGAACAGGCTGAGCGTGCCGAAATTCAGCAGGACGCCGAGGATATGGCTGCCGGTGTGGATCGCCAGATAGCGCCGGCCGGGCGGCTGGCGGGTCAGATAATCGCCGAGCGCCAGCACCGACGACGAGGCGCCGGCGCCGACCCGGAGCAGCCCGATCAGGATCATGAAGGCGGCCAGAAAGGCGGCCCGCTCCAGCGACTGCCCGGCCAGCGCCGCCGGCGCGGCATGGCTCAGCGCCGCCGCCGCCGTCACGGCCAGCGCGGCGGCAAGCAGGCTGCGTTCCCGCCAGCCGACCCGGCCCAGGCCGAGCGCGAAGCACAGCACGAGGCACGCCGATGCGGCCAGCGCCGCCGCGTCCAGCCCGGTATACAGATGGACCAGAACCCCGGCGCACAGCAGCAGCAGCCCGGCGCACAACAGCCGGTGCAGCGCCCCGCCCGCCGGCCCGTCTCCCGCCGGCCCGTTCTCCGCCTGAGGGCCGGATCCGCGGTCAACCGCCATGAAGCGTCACGTCCGGCCGCCGGCGGGCCGCGCCGTCCTGTCCCGGCGGCCGGCGAGTTCCGCCTCGTAGAGCCGCCGGGCCGCGGTCTCGATGCGCTCTTGCAGGGTCGCCATGAAGGAGTCCCGGTCCAGGCCGGGCGGGATCGGCTCGAGGAACTCGATCGCGATGGTCCCCGGCCGTTTCAGGAACCCGTTGCGCGGCCAGAACAGCCCGGCATTGTGGGCGACCGGGACGACCGGCAGGCCGAGATATTTGTACAGCGCGTAGACGCCCGGACGGTAGCGGCCGGTCCGGCCGGGCGGCATCCGCGTCCCCTCCGGCATGATGAGGATGTGCCGGCCGGCGTCGACCATGGCGCGGGCGCTGCTCAGCATCCGTTTGAGCGCCGCGCCGCGCGCCGAACGGCGGATCGGCACCATGCCGGCGCGGCTCAGGTACCAGCCGTAGAACGGCAGGCGCGTCAGCTCCTCCTTGAGCACCGCGGCGAAGGCCGGCGCGATGACCGGGAAGGCGATGGTCTCCCACGCGGACTGGTGCTTGACGGCATAGATGTACCGGGCGTCCGGATCCGGCTGCACGCATCCGACGGTCCGGTGCCGGATGCCCACGGCGACGCGCAGCAGCCACAGCACGGTGCGGGCCCAGACGACCGCCAGCCCGAAGGCCGCCCGCCGCGGCGCCGCCAGCAGCGGCAGGCCGGCCAGGCCGGCGGCCAGGGTGACGAGCCACAGGCCGGCCGTAAACGCCGCGGACCGGACCGCGATCATCAATCCGGTCTGTCCGGCCCGGCCGGCGCCAGGGTCAGGCGGATCAGGGCGGCGGCAAACTTGTAGAACTCGGCGTTGACGATGGCGATGCCGCGCAGGCTGCGCCACCACTGCCCGCGCGCCACCGCCGGCGGGAAAACGGGATGCGCGATCAGGCGCGCGTCCGGCAGGGCGCTGCGCAGTTCGAGCAGGCTGCGCCGCATATGGTAGTTGGCCGTCACCAGGCGCAGCGAGCCGAGCCCTCGCGCCCGCGCCCACAGGGCGGTTTCGTCCGCGTTGCCCTGCGTGTGTTCGGCCCGGTAGCCGAGGACGATCCGCGGCGCCAGCGCGTCCGGCACGCCGCCGGCGCTGCGCAGCACCGATTTCCTGTCGACCCGCGGATCGACGCCGGAGACGAACAGGACCGGCGCTGCGCCGGCCGCGAGCAGCCGGATGCCTTCGGCCAGCCGCCCCGCGCCCCCGGTCAGGACGACGATGGCGTCCGTCTTCGTCCGCCCGTCGGCCGGCGTCTGCGGCATGGTGAAACCGAACCATGCCAGCCCGGCCAGCCAGAGGAGCGCGGACAGCGCGCACAGCGCGAGCAGCCGGCGCAGGAGGCGCGGCCGTCTGCGCCGGCGGTCGGGAAACGACCGGCGCCGGTCCACCGGCGTCATGGCGTGCCGGGTCATCGGCTCAGGTCATGCGCCGGAGGGTCCGGAGCACGGTGATCCGGGCGGTCAGCAGCGCGACCAGCGCCGCCGCGACCGGCAGGCAGGCGAAGATCGCCCATTGCGCCGGGGTGAAGATGGCGGCGTCGGCCGGCTGGAGGAGCTCGGCCTCGCCGGCGAGATGGACGACCCCGAAGACCGTGCCGACCGCGAGGGCGATGCCGACGGCCGCGCCCTGCAGGCTGATCCACAGCGCCTGGCGCTCGAACTGGCGCGCGATATAGCGGTCGTGCGCCCCGATCAGGTGAAGCAGGCGGATCGCCCGGCGGTGGATGCGCAGACCGGTCCGCGTCGCGAAGACGACGGTGATGACCGTCGCCAGCCCGATCAGCGCGACGACGATCAGCGCGACCAGCCAGATCGACCGCGCCAGCCCGATCAGCCGCCCGGCCCAGCGGGCGTGGTTTTCCGTGACCGCGCCCGGCGCCGCCTTTGCAATTCTGGCGGCGAGCGCCGCCGAATCGATGTCTGCGCCCGCCGCGGCGCGCACGTCGATCAGGATCGGCAGCGGCAGGCCCCCGGCGTCCGCAGCGTCGCCCTCTTCCCCGTTGCCCTCTTCCCCGTAGCCCTTTCCCCCGTCGCCCAGCCACGGGCGCACCAGGCGGAGCACCTCCGCCCGCGGCAGGCGCCGGGCCCCGGCGATGCCGGGGGTTTTCCGGAGCAGCGCGAGCACGGCGCCGGCGTGCCGCTGCGCTTTCGGGAAGGCCGTTCCGGCCGGAATCTGGACGGTCAGCGTGCCGGCCAGGCCCGACGACCAGGTCGAGGCGGCGCCGTTCAGGGCGATCGCGCCGGCGATGGCGACCCCGGACAGGTAGATCATGATCGCCACGATCCAGGGCAGCAGGCGGCCGGCCGGGTCCTGCTCGAAGGGAATATCGGTCTGGCGGCGGATCAGCACGGCGGCGACGGGGTCCGGATCAGCTTCAGGGCGCCGTCCTCCAGGTCCAGCCGGGGATAGCGGAACCGGTCGACAAGGCCGAAATTATGGGTGGCGATGACGACCGTGGTGCCCATCCGGTTCAGCTCCTCGAACAGGTGGATCAGGCGGACGCCGATATTGTCGTCGACATTGCCGGTCGGCTCGTCGGCGAGCAGCAGGTCGGGCCGGTTGATGACCGCCCGGGCGATGGCGACGCGCTGCTGCTCGCCGCCGGAAAGCGTCGGCGGCTTTGCGGCCAGCCGTTCGCCCAGGCCGACCCAGCGCAGCAGTTCGGAGACATGGTTCCCGACATCGGGGCCGCGCGCCCCGGCGACGCGCAGCGGCAGCGCAACATTGTCGACCGCCGTCAGATGGTCGAGCAGCCGGAAATCCTGGTAGACCACGCCGATGCGCCGGCGCAGGCCCGGGATCCCGTCGCGCGGCAGGGTCGCGGTATCGCGGCCGAACAGGTGCACCAGCCCCCGGGTCGGCCGCTGCGACAGGTGGATGAGGCGCATGAGGGTGGATTTGCCGGCGCCGCTTTCGCCGGTCAGGAAGTGGAAGCTGCCCGGCTCGAGGCTGAAGGCGATGTCCCGGAGCACCTCGGGCCCGGCGCCGTAGCGCACGCCCACCTGGTCGAACCTCACGACCGGTTTCTCGCCATCGAAGAGATCGGTTCTCAACGATTTCCCCGCCGGTAGCCGGGCCGCTTTCCGGAACGCCTGCCGAAGCGGCGGGCCGGCCGGCCCGCCGCCGCCGGAGGCTTGGCGCTTGACCCGCCGGTCCCGCTACGGCAAAGCCCGCCTTCCATGCCGCCGCCAGCATCCCATGTTAACCGCATGGCGCTGACGCCTATCAGCGGCGGCACGGCCCGGTCAACCGGGATCGGATCGACCGGGATGGACAGGATCGTCGAACCGAAAGCCCGGCGATGACGCGGCGATGATACTCAGGTGCCCGAATTGCGCGACGCGGTTTCTGGTCGATCCGGCCGCGCTGGGGCCTGCCGGGCGCACGGTGCGGTGCGGCGCGTGCGGCCGCGAATGGCGGCAGGAGCCGGAACGGCCGGCCGAGCGCAGCTTTGCGGCGCCTTCGGCCCCGGAAACGCCGGCAGAAACGCCGGAAAGCGCGGAGGGCGCGGACGGCCTGCCGAGCGAGGCGCCGCCCGCGCGGCGGGTGCGCGCGGCGCGGCGCCGGCCCCGGCAGCCGCGCGCGCTCTTTTCGCTGGCCCTGCTCGCGGCGATCGCCGTCGTTCTGCTCGGCTGCTACCAGTTCCGCAGCATCGTCGTCGCCTACTGGCCGGATACGGCGCCGTTCTACGACGTGCTCGGCATCGAGGCGAAACCGCACCCGGCGATCCGCCCCTCAACGGCGAACCGGTAATCCGGCGGACCGGTAATCCGCCGGACCGATAATCCGTCGGACCGGGAAGCCCGCCCGGCGGTTCGGAACCGCCCGGTTCAAAACTGCTTGAGCAGCCGCTCGATATAGTCGCGTTCCAGCTTCGGCCGCCCGGTCTCGCCCGACCGCCGCCGCAGTTCGCGCAGGATATCGCGGGCCTGCTTGCGTTCGGCTTCGGTCGGCACCTTGACGTCGTTCCGGTCGAGCGGGCCCATCCCGTCCTGGCGCCGGCCGAGCGGGTCGCGGTCGGGGCCGAAGCGCCGGTTCCGGTCCCCGCGATAGCGGTTGCCCTCGGCCGGCCCCATGCCGAAGCGCCGGGCCATCTGCCGCATCGCCCGGTTCATGCCGCGCGAGAGTTCGCGCAGGGCCCGTCCCTGCGGCCCGACCGAACGGCCGGGCCGGCCCCGGCCCAGGTCGCGCTGCGCCCGGCGCATCTCGCGCTCCGCCCGGCCGAAATTCTCCGGCGCCCGGCCGGCCATCTCGCCGAGCCGGCGCATCAGTTCGCCCAGCCGCTTGCGCAGTTCGCCCTGGCGGCGGGCGGCGTCGCGGTCCGCCTCGCGTTCGCGCTCGCTGCCGTCCCGCCGCTGCTGGCCGCGGCGGAAGCTCTCGTCCATGAGCTGCTGCTGCCGGCGGATCAGGCCGTCGAGCTCCCGCATCATCCGGCGGGCCGGATTGTTGCGGTCGGCCTGCTGGCGCCCCTGGCGCAGGTTCTGCATCGTCTCGCGCAGCTGCGAGAGCATCCGGCGCAGGGCGTCCTTGTCGCCGTCGCGCAGCATGTCCCGCATTCTTTCGAGCATCCGCCGGACGTCCCGCTCGGTCAGCCGGCGGTCCGGTTCGCGGGAGAAGCGCCTGTCGAACCGCCTGTCGAACCGCCCGGGGTCGCGCTCCATCTCCCGGCGCAGGGCGTCCATGTATTCCTGCATCGAGCGGCGCAGCTCTTCGAGCAGCCGCCGCAGCTCCTCGTCCTCGATATCCCGGCGGGACAGCAGCTCCATCAGCTTGTCCTGGATGCGCGCCAGTTCCCGCTCGGACACGGCGGTCTCGCCCTTGTCGACGCGCAGGGCGGTCTCCCACAGGATCGGCTGGACCGCGCGGATGGCGGCGGCGCGGTTGCGGCGGATCGACGTGTCGTCGCGCCCGTTGCGCCGGGCGCCGAGGATCAGCCGGCCCTGTGCGACGCGCAGCGCCAGATAGACCACGGGATCGCTGTCGAACGCGCCGCGGTTGTCGGCGATGTGGCCGAGGACCCCGACGACCCGGTCGAGCTTTTCGGGCTCGACCGTCAGGATCTTGCGCTGGGCGACGATGGCGCGGGCGACCGGGTGGCGGAAGATACGCTCCGGCAGCGTCATGTCCCGGAACCCGCTGCGCCCGCTCTGGCCGAGATCGTCCTCGGTCTCGAACATCATGGATACGTCGAGGCCGGCCCAGCGGTGGGGCGTCAGGTCCCGGTAAACGCGCCCGGCGGCCGTCTTGCCGCCGCCGACCGGCGCCTCGATCGCGATGGTGTCGGTCTCGCCGGCCCGGGCGATATGGACCCGGACCTTGCGCACGCCGTGATCGTCTTCCGCCTTGTAGTCCAGGCGGACGTTCTGGCGCCGCGTCACCGTGGGATCCTCCGCCCAGGCGACCGTCGGCGGCAGGTCCGGCGTCACGGAGATTTTCCACCGCACCGCGTCGCGCGCGCGCTGGCGGACGACCAGGTCGCCGCTCTCCGCCAGCAGCATCTCGCCCTGCCAGCCCGACCGGTCGAGCGCCTGCAAGCCGAAACGCTGGCGGCCCAGCGTCAGGACCGGCCGGCCCTTGCCGCCGCGGTACTGGAGCAGGAGTTTCGATTGTGCGGGCACGACGATGGGTTTGCCGTCGTGCGCCAGCGTGACCGTGCGCGGTTGCCCGCCGGTATAGTCCGGCGGCGTGAACCAGGCCTCGACCGCGACCGGTTCGGCCGCGCCGCTCTCGAAATCCGGCAGGAAGGCCCGGGCGAGGCGGTCGGGCGCATCCTGCCAGCCGACCGTCGCGCCGAGCGCCAGCAGGATGACGGCGAGGCCCCGCAGGGCGAAGGGATCGCGCCGGGCGACCCGCGGCCGCGGCGGCCCGACGCGCAGCCGTTCGAGCGCTTCGCGCGCGCGGGCGCGATGACGCCGCCAGAGCGCCTCGGCAAAGGCGTCGCCGGCGCCGACGGTAATCCGGTCCCGCGCCGCCGTGAGCGGCCGGTGCGCCAGGCCGCTGGTCCGCTCCAGCCGCCGCCGGGCGGCCACGGCGCCGGGCAGGCGCAAGCGGCGGAAGCCGCGGAACAGGGCGAAGCAGAAGGCCAGGGCGAGCGCCGCCAGCACGGCGACATGGAGCCAGCCGGGCAGCAGCGGCAGGATATCGAGCAGGACGGTCGCGGCGAACAGGAAGGCGACGGCGGCGACCGGCCAGAGGCGCGGCCACAGCCGCTCCCAGGCGAGCGCCAGCCAGGACAGCGCCGTCGGCACACCGTAGCCGGGGCCGTGCGCCGCGCCTTCGGCGGGTCTCTTCCAGCCTTCGTCCGAAGCGCTCACAGGCTCTCCCTCAGGCGGACGCCAGCCAGTCCGGCACCGCCTCCTGCCGGATCAGGTCGTCCGCCGTCTGCCGGGCCCGCACGACGGCGAACCGCGCGCCGCTCACCAGCACCTCCGGCGCCGGCGGGCGGCTGTTGTAGGCCGACGACATGACCGAACCATACGCCCCTGCCGATCCGAACGCCACAAGATCTCCGGGCGCCAGGGGCGGCAGGCGGCGCGCAACGGCGAACGTGTCGCCGCTTTCGCAAATCGGCCCGACGACGTCCATTTCCACCCAATCCGGGCTTTTTTGCGGCCGGACCGCCGGCACGATCGCGTGCCAGGCGTCGTACATGGCCGGGCGGGCCAGATCGTTCATCGCGGCGTCGACCACCGCGATCGGCCGGATGCCGCCGTCCTTCACATAAAGCACGCGCGCCACGAGGATGCCGGCGTTGCCGACCAGCGACCGGCCCGGCTCGAACACCAGTTCGCAGCCCAGCCCGCCGACCGTCTCGCGCACCACGGCGGCATAGTCCTCGAAGCGCGGCGGCGTCTCGTCCCGGTAGGCGATGCCGACGCCGCCGCCGAGATCGAGGCTTTCGACGTCATGCCCGGCCGCGCGCAGGGCGCGGACTTGCTCGGCCAGCCGCCCGAACGCCGCCCGGTAGGGCGCCACATCCAGCAACTGGGACCCGATGTGCATGGCGAGGCCGGCCGGCGCCAGGTTCGGCAGGCCCGCCGCCCGGGCGTAGGCCGGCAGCGTGCGGCCGATGGCGATGCCGAACTTGTCCTGCTTGCGGCCGGTCGAAATCTTGTCGTGGGTCCGGGCGTCGACATCGGGGTTGATGCGCAACGACACGCGCGCGGTGACGCCGGCCCCGGCCGCGGCGGCGGAGACCAGGTCGAGCTCCGCTTCCGATTCGACGTTGATCTGGCGGATGCCCGAGCGCAGCGCGAGCGCAATCTCGTCCCGCGTCTTGCCGACGCCGGAGAACACGATCCGTCCCGCCGGGATGCCCGCGGCGAGGGCCCGGCGCAGTTCGCCGCCCGACACCACGTCCGCGCCCGCGCCCAGCTGCGCGAACGCGGCGATGACCGCCTGGTTGGAGTTGGCCTTCAGGGCGTAGCAGACGGTGGCGGGCAGCCCGGCCAGCGCGGCCTCCAGCGCCCGGTAGCTGCGGGTGAGTCCGGCCAGCGAATAACAGTAGAAGGGCGTGCCGACCTCCGCTGCGACGTCGGGCAGCGGCAGGCGCTCGGCGCACAGGGTTTCGCCGGCGTAGGAAAAATCGGGCGACGGCACTCGGTCGGTCATTCGGCGAAGTCCGCAGTTGCGCCCGGCGGCGCAACGGGTGCGCCAAGGCGGGGCGGGATGGGGCGGGACGAGGCGGGGCGGCGCTGTGCGGCGGCTCCACGCTGCCCTATTCGGGGCCCGGATTGCGGAAGATCGTCACCGTGCCGGCCGGCGCGCCGGCGGGGTAGCCGGCCGGATAGCGGTCGTCCCCGCCGGCGACCCGCGGATCGTCCTTCTTGCCGCACGCCGCCAGCCCGAGCCCGAGCACGCCGGCCGCCAGCAATATCCCCGCCATACGGACCGTGCGGGCCATGCCGCCGCCGCCCTTCATGGCGCGCGTCCCGCCGCCAGGGCGGCGCGCGCCGCCGCCGCCGCCGCCCGGACATTGTCCGGCGCGGCGCCGCCGAGCGAGGTTCGGCTGGCGACGGAACGGTGCACGCTCAGCACGTCGAAAACGGCCCCGGTCAGCCGCGGCTCGACGCCCTGCATCTGCTCCAGGCTCAGGCCTGCCAGGTCGACATCGTGCGCTTCGGCCAGCTTCACCAGCGCGCCGGTGACGCGGTGCGCCTCGCGGAAGGGCAGGCCGAGTTCGCGCACCAGCCAGTCGGCGAGATCGGTCGCGGTTGCAAAGCCCGCGCCGGCGGCGGCAAGGAGCGCGTCCTCGTCGACCGTCATTTCGCGGATCGCGCCGGCCGTCGCCCGGATGCAGAGGGCGAGGCTGTCCGCCGCGTCGAACACCGGCTCCTTGTCCTCCTGCATGTCTTTGGAATAGGCGAGCGGCAACCCCTTCATGACGACCGCGAGGCCGGTCAGCGCGCCGACGATCCGGCCGGTTTTGGCGCGCACCAGTTCGGCGGCGTCCGGGTTGCGCTTCTGCGGCATGATCGAGCTGCCGGTCGAAAAGCTGTCGGACAGGGCGACGAAGCCGAACTGCGCGCTCGACCAGAGGACGGTCTCCTCGGCGAGGCGCGACAGGTGGGTGGCGCAGATCGCGCAGGCGGCGAGGAATTCGAGCGCAAAGTCCCGCGCCGAGACCGCGTCGAGCGAATTGGCCATCGGCCGGTCGAAGCCGAGCGCGGCGGCGGTCTGCGCCCGGTCGATCGGAAAGGAGGTGCCGGCCAGCGCGGCGGCGCCGAGCGGCGATTCGTTGACCCGCCGGCGCGCGTCCTGCATCCGCGCCCGGTCGCGCCCGAACATCGCGGCATAGGCCAGCATGTGATGCCCGAAAGTGACCGGCTGGGCCGGTTGCAGATGGGTGAAGCCGGGCATGACCGCGCCGGCATGGGCCTCGGCCCTGTCGATCAGGGCCGATTGCAGGTCTGCAAGGTCCCGGTCGAGGCCGTCGATGGCGTCGCGCACCCAGAGGCGCAGGTCCGTCGCCACCTGGTCGTTGCGCGAGCGCGCGGTGTGCAGCCGGCCGGCCGCCGGGCCGATCAGCTCGGCGAGCCGCGCCTCGATATTCATGTGGATGTCTTCCAGCGCCGCGCTGAAAGCGAACCCGCCGCTCTCGATCTCCTGAAGGATCGTGTCGAGCCCCTGCCCGATTGCCGCCGCATCTTCTTCCGATATGATGCCGCAATCGGCGAGCATCGCCGCATGGGCCTTCGACCCGGCGATATCGCAGGCATACAGGCGCCGGTCGAAGCCGATCGAGGCGTTGATCGCCTCCATCAGGGCGTCGGGCCCGGCGGCGAAGCGGCCGCCCCACAGCGCGTTTGCGTTCGATTCGGACATGAGCGGGAGTTAGGCGTGAAGCGGAACGGGACAACGGAACGAATTGCAGGGCAACGGATTTCCGGGCTTCTCGCCGCCGGCCTGCTGGCGCTTCTCGCCGCGGCGCCGCTGCCGGCCGCCGAGGCGGCGCCGGGGCCGAAGCGCGCCGCCGGGCCGCCCCCAAAACCGGCCGCCGAACCGCCGCCTTTCAACGGCGCGGCGCGGCCCTTCGTCTTTATGAAGAAGCCGCTGGCCGTGCAGATCGGCCCCTTTGCCGACGCCGCCGGCAAGCCCGCGACCCTGGAGCGCTACAGAGGCAGGGTCCTGCTGATCAACTTCTGGGCGACCTGGTGCGGCCCGTGCGTCCGCGAGATGCCGACGCTCGACCGGCTGCAGGCGGCGCTGGGCGGGCCGGATTTCGCCGTGCTCACCGTCTCGCTCGACCGCAAGGGCATGGCGGCGGTCGGGCCGTTCTGGGAGGAGCAGGGTTACGAACACCTGCCCATTCTGCTCGATTCGCGCTGGAAGACGGCCCGGCGCCTCGGCGTCGGCGGCCTGCCGGCGACCTTCCTGCTCGACCGCCGGCACCGGATCGTCGGCTACCTGCTCGGCCCCGCCGAGTGGGATTCGCCGCAGGCCAGGGCCTTCCTGCGCTTCTATATTGCCCGGCCCGGCAGCTGAGGCCGGTCCCTCGATACGGCGCGCAAGCGCGCCTACTCGGGATGAGGAATCAGGATTGTGTGGCTATCTGAACACCACCCTCGCCCTCACCCTGAGTAGCCCCGGATTTAATCCGGGGCGTATCGAAGGGCCGGCACGGTCAACTTCGAGCCCCCATGACCAAGACCGATCCCGGCAACTTCTTCGAGGATTTCCGCATCGGGCAGGAGATCCGCCACGCCACGCCGCGCACGCTGACGGCGGGCGACGCCGCGCTCTACACGGCGCTTTACGGCAGCCGCTTCGCCGTCCAGTCGTCGGATGCATTCGCCCGGGCCGTCGGCTACGAACGCGCGCCGCTCGACGACCTGCTGGTGTTCCACACGGTGTTCGGCAAGACGGTGCCGGACATTTCGCTGAACGCCGTCGCCAATCTGGGCTACGCCGATTGCGTGTTCGGCGCGCCGGTGTTTCCCGGCGACAGCCTTGCCGCCCGCTCCGAAGTAATCGGCCTGCGCGAGAACGCCAACGGCAAAACCGGCATCGTCTGGGTCCGCACCGTCGGCGAAAACCAGCGCGGCGAGACGTTGCTGGGCTATGTCCGCTGGGTCATGGTGCGTAAGAGGGATACGACAGCCCCCGCCCCCGCGCCTGTCGCGCCGGAACTGCCCAAAGCGGTCGCCGCCGAAAAACTCGCGCCGCCCGCCGGCTTCGACCCGGCCGGCTGGGACGACGCGCTGTCCGGCGAGGCGTGGCGCTGGGGCGACTATGCGCCGGGCGAGAAGATCGACCATGTCGACGGCATGACGATCGAGGAGGCCGAGCACGCGACCGCGACCCGGCTCTACCAGAACACCGCGAAAGTGCATTTCAACCGGCACGCGGAAGCGCAAGGCCGGTTCGGCCGGCGGCTGGTCTACGGAGGCCATGTCATGAGCGTGGCGCGCGCGCTCAGCTTCAACGGCCTCGCCAACGCCTTCCGGATCGCCGCGATCGACGGCGGCCGGCACGTCAATCCGGTGTTCGCGGGCGATACGATCTATGCCTGGTCCGAGGTCGTCGAGCGGCTGGAGTTGCCGCACAGCGACGCTCTCGGCGCGCTGCGGCTGCGCACGGTGGCGGCGAAGGACACGCCCTGCGCCGGCTTCCCGGACAAGGACGGCGACGGCCGCTATCCCGAAAGCGTCGTGCTCGACCTCGATTACACCGTGCTGATCCCGCGATAGGCCGCCCTTCGATACGCCCCGGATTTCATCCGGGGCTACTCAGGGTGAGGGTGGGATTGTTCCGGGAAAGCGGCGCAATCCCAAAACCCTCATCCCGAGTAGGCGCGAAGCGCCGTATCGAGGGACGCAATATCGCCGCAAGCCGCGGCCATGCGCCTTGCCTCTCATCGGCAGTAGCGCAATAAACTGGCGTCACAGTTCCCGCCCCGACGGATGGCACATGGCTTCCGACCCCCCGGCCCGGCGCGACCGGCCGCTCTCGCCCCACCTCCAGGTCTACAAGCCGCAATGGACATCGGTGCTGTCCATCCTCCACCGGATTACCGGGGTGGCGCTGGCGGCGGGCACGCTGCTGCTGGTCTGGTGGCTCGCCGCCGCGGCCTCGAGCGCGGCCTATTTCGCCTGGGTGCAGGGCTTCATGGCGAGCGGCGTCGGCATCGCGCTGCTGATCGGCTGGGCCTTCGCGCTCTACTACCACCTGTGCAACGGCATCCGGCACCTGTTCTGGGACGCCGGGATCGGCCTCGAGCTCGGGCCGGCGCGGGCGAGCGGGATGATCGTCGTGGCCGCGGCGGCGGCGCTCACCGTTCTGTCCGCCGTCGTCGCGCTGACGCCCGCGGGAGCGCCGGCATGAGCTTCCGGACCCCGCTCGGCCGGGTCCGCGGCCTCGGCAGCGCGAAGGAAGGGACGCACCACTGGTGGGCCCAGCGGGTGACCGCCATCGCGCTGGCGCCGCTCACGGTCTGGTTCGTCGTCAGCATCCTGATGCTGGCCGGCGCCGACCGCGGCGCCATCCTCGACTGGCTCGGCAATCCGGTCACGGCCGGGCTTCTGGTCATGACCATCCTGGCCGCTTTCCACCACGGCCAGCTCGGCCTCCAGGTCGTGATCGAGGACTATGTCCATAACGAGGGCTGGAAGATCGGCCTGATCGTCTTCGTCAAGCTCGCCGCCCTGCTGTTCGGCGGCATCGCGATCGTTTCCGTGCTCAAGCTGGCGTTCGGGGGATAGGGCAAGCATGGGCAGGGCCTACGAGATCGTCGAACACCAATACGATGTCGTCGTCGTCGGCGCCGGCGGCGCCGGGCTGCGCGCCACCTTCGGCATGGCCGAGAAGGGCCTGCGCACCGCCTGCATCACCAAGGTCTTCCCGACGCGGTCCCACACCGTGGCGGCCCAGGGCGGCATCTCCGCCGCGCTCGGCAACATGGGCGAGGACGACTGGCGCTGGCACATGTACGACACGGTCAAGGGCGCCGACTGGCTCGGCGACCAGGACGCCATCGAATATATGTGCAAGGAGGCGATCCCGGCGATCATCGAGCTGGAACACCACGGCGTGCCGTTCAGCCGGACGCCGGAGGGCAAGATCTACCAGCGCGCCTTCGGCGGCATGACGACCAATTTCGGCGAGGGCATCGCGCAGCGCACCTGCGCCGCCGCCGACCGGACCGGCCACGCCATCCTGCACACGCTGTACCAGCAGAGCCTGCGCCACAACGCGGAATTCTTCGTCGAATATTTCGCCGTCGACCTGCTGGTCGAGGACGGCGAGGTGCTCGGCGTGATCGCCTGGAACCTGGACGACGGCACGATCCACCGCTTCCGCGCGCACCGGACCGTGCTGGCGACCGGCGGCTACGGCCGCATCTATTTCTCCTGCACCGGCGCCCACACCCAGACCGGCGACGGCAACGCCATGGCCCTGCGCGCCGGCGTGCCCTGCCAGGACATGGAGTTCGTGCAGTTCCACCCGACCGGCATCTACGGCGCCGGCTGCCTGATCACCGAGGGGGTGCGCGGCGAAGGCGGCTATCTCACCAATTCGGAGGGCGAGCGCTTCATGGAGCGCTATGCGCCCTCGGCCAAGGACCTCGCCTCGCGCGATGTCGTCAGCCGCTCGATGACCCTGGAGATCCGCGAAGGCCGCGGCGTCGGCCCGGACGCCGACCATATTTTCCTGCATATCGAGCATCTGGACCCGGACGCCATCGCCAAACGGCTGCCGGGCATTTCGGAGACCGCGCGCATCTTCGCCGGCGTCGACGTCACCAGGAATCCGATGCCCGTTCTGCCGACCTGCCACTACAATATGGGCGGCGTGCCGACGAACTACCGGGGCGAGGCGGTCACGAAGCGGAACGGAGACGCCGACGCGACGGTGCCCGGCCTGATGGCGATCGGCGAAGCGGCCTGCGTCTCGGTCCACGGCGCCAACCGGCTGGGCTCGAACTCGCTGCTCGATCTGGTCGTCTTCGGCCGCGCCGCCGCCGACCGTTGCGCGGAAACCATCGCCCCCGGCGCGCGCCACCGGCCGCTCCGGAACGGCGCCGACGACCTGGCGCTCGACCGGCTCGACCGGATGCGCCACGCCGACGGCGGCACGCCGACGGCCGCCGCGCGGCTCGAAATGCAGAAGGTCATGCAGTCCAACTGCGCGGTCTTCCGCGACGGCGACATTCTCTCCGAAGGCGTCGCGCGGATGAAGGATATCTGGGCCCTGCGCGACGACCTGAAGGTCGCCGACCGCTCGATGATCTGGAACACCGACCTGGTCGAGACGCTGGAGTTCGACAACCTGATCTACCAGGCGCTGGTCACCATCGTCTCGGCCGCCAACCGCGAGGAAAGCCGCGGCGCCCACGCCCGCGAGGACTTCCCGGAGCGCGACGACGAGAACTGGATGAAGCACACCATCTCGTGGTGCGACGAGGCCGGCGACGTGGCGATCGACTACCGCCCGGTCCACATGAACACGCTGACCAACGACGTCGCGCCGATTCCGCCGAAGGAACGGGTGTACTAGGGACCTGAATGGATTGTGCGCGGATACGATGGAGCCGCCGCGCCTTGCTGCGGATGCAGCAGCGGCGGATACCGCCGGATGCGGTACTGGAAACAGTCGATGACGGTGAAATTTTCTAAGAAGGGAGAAATCCGGAATTTCCGGACGAAATCGTGTATACGGTCCTGGCCTCTCCGAACGGCGTACCGCTCCATGCGTAGTATGTCGGGTGACGAAAACGGCGGAGTGCAGAATCGTAACCGTCTACAGACCGAACGAACAAGAATGGTGCCCGAATTTCAGGCGGCGGAAACGATGAATTGTTTCGCGTGCAGATCCGAAAGGCTGGATAAAGGCCGCACAGCCTATGCGGTGGAGCGGGATGACCGTCCGGTGGCGGTTCGGGACGCGCCGGCGCCGATCTGCCGGCAATGCGGCGAAGCCTATTTCGAGAACGAAGTCGCCCTCGCCCTCTACGAGCAGGCCGAGAAGCTGCTGAACGAAGCGGAGGATGTAAAAATCGCGAGATTTGCGGCCTGAGCAATCGGGCTTTGTTCGAGGCCGATCCCTCGGACGCCGGCAGATGACTGGAAGACAGGAACGGAATGGCAAGGCGGCGGTCGATCCCGCCGAAGGAAAGGGTAAATCGATGGCCATTCATCGGGCGGATTTCAGATCGGATCGAAGCGGCGAAGGAATCGCGCGGCCGCAAATCGGCCACAACTCTCGAAGAGCAGGAACGGGAAACAATATGTACGCAATCGCCTTCGACCTCGATACGAATATCCGTCAGGACACCTATTCCAGCGAACATCGGCGTAATGCCTATTCGGACATCAGGCGGGTTCTGGAAAAATTCGGCTTCGAAAGGCAGCAAGGCAGCGTCTATTTCGGCGACGAGACCGTCGACGCCGTTCGGTGCGTGATGGCGGTCATCGACTTGGCGGCCCAGTACGATTGGTTCGAGCCTTCGGTCCGGGATATCCGGATGTTGAGAATCGAAGAAGACAACGATCTCATGCCGGCAGTAGAACGCGGCACGGGATACTCAAGTTAAGGTCTTGCGACATGGCCCAATTCAGACTGCCGCCGAACTCCCGGATCGCGAAGGGCAAGGCCTGGCCGGCGCCCGAAGGGGCGAAGCGGCCCAGGCGGTTCAAAATCTACCGCTACGACCCCGACGGCGAAGGCAATCCGCGGCTCGACACCTACACCGTCGACCTGGACGATTGCGGGCCGATGGTTCTCGACGCGATCGTCAAGATCAAGAACGAGATCGATTCGACGCTCGCCTTCCGCCGCTCCTGCCGCGAGGGGGTGTGCGGCTCCTGCGCCTTCAACATCGGCGGGACCAACACGCTGGCCTGCACCAGCTTCATCGCCGATTACCGGGGCGACATCGCGATCTATCCGCTGCCCCACCTGCCGGTGGTCAAGGACCTGGTGCCCGACCTGACCCAGGCCTACGCCCAGCTCGCCTCGGTCGAGCCCTGGCTCAAGACCGAAACCCCCGCGCCGGAACGCGAGCGCCTGCAATCGCCGGAAGACCGCGAGAAGCTGGACGGGCTGTGGGAATGCGTCCTGTGCTTCTCGTGCAGCACGAGCTGCCCGTCCTACTGGTGGAACGGCGAGCGCTATCTGGGGCCGGCCGTGCTGCTCCAGGCCTACCGCTGGATCGCCGACAGCCGGGACGAATATACCGGCGAGCGGCTCGACGACCTGGAAGACCCGTTCCGGCTCTACCGCTGCCACACCATCATGAATTGCACCAACACCTGCCCGAAACACCTGAACCCGGCCAAGGCGATCGCCGAGACCAAGAAGCTGATGGTGGCGCGGCAGTAGACCGATCCGAAACCGGCCGGGCGGGACCGTCTCCCGCACCGGCGACCCCGATATTCAGGAGGAACCGACCATGATCACCGCCGTCGTCAATTTCCCGCTGCCCGAAGGCACGACCCTGGACAAGGCCCGGGAGCTGTTCTCCGGATCCGCGCCGCGCTACCGGGCGATCGAGGGGCTGGTGCGCAAATACTATCTGTTCAACCCGGAGACCGGCGTGGGCGGCGGCTGCTACCTGTTCGAGGACCGGGCATCGGCCGAGGCGACCTTCGGCCCCGAATGGCGCGCCTTCATCGCCGACCGCTACGGCGCCGACCCGGACGTGCGCTTCTTCGAAACGCCGGTGGTCGTCGACAACAGCATCGGCGACATTGCCATCGCGGCGGAGTAGGGCCGGGGGCGGGCTCCGTCATCGCCTTGCGCTTGAACGAGTTTAGCAGGAACCGTCGCTTCGTCCCTCGATACGCCCCGGATCGAATCCGGGGCTACTCGGGATGAGGAAGGTATTTTATCCCCTCATCCCGAGCAGGCGCGTCACCGCCGTATCGAGGGACGCACGCGAACGCACGGAACCGGCATGACGTTCGTCCCGCCCAACGGCGCCATCGCGACGCCCGACCGGGCGCTCGACAAGGCGGCGCTCTACGCCAACGCGCGCCGGGCGGCGGCGGGGTTCCGCGCGCTCGGGCTCGGACCCGGCGGGGCGGTCGCCACCCTGCTGCGCAACGACATTCCGTTCCTGGAGGCCGCGCTGGCGGCGAACTGGATCGGCGCCTTCGTCGCGCCGGTCAACTGGCATCTGCGCGGCGCGGAGGTGCGCGCCATTCTCGCCGACAGCGGCGCAGCCGTCCTGGCGATCCACACCGACCTGCTGGCCGAAATCCGCCCCTTCGTGCCCGATGGCGTCCGCATCCTCGCCGTCGAGCCGTCGCCGTCGCTGGTCGCGGCCTACCGCATCGCCGGCGCCGACGCCCGCGCGCCCGGCGATCTCGACCGCTGGGAGGACTGGACGGGCGGCTTCGAGCCGGTCGCCGGGCCGCCGATGGGCCGCTTCACCATGATCTACACCTCGGGCACCACGGCGCAGCCCAAGGGCGTGACCCGCGCGGCGACCGGCCCGGAGGCCGTCAGGCGCGCCATGGCGACGGTGGCCGACGCGTTCGGCGTGCGCGACGGCATGTCGGCGCTGATGACCGGGCCGATGTATCACAGCGCGACCTTCGCCTTCGGTTTCGGCAGCCTGGCCTTCGACAGCGACCTTTTCCTGATGCCGCGCTTCGACGCCGAGGAGCTGCTGCGCCTGATCGAGCGGCAGCGGGCCGACACCCTGCACATGGTGCCGACCATGTTCGGCCGCCTGCTGCGCCTGCCGGAGGCGGTGCGCGGGCGCTACGACGTCTCCTCCCTGAAATATGTCGTCCACGGCGCGGCGCCCTGCCCGCCGTCGGTCAAGCGCGCGATGATCGACTGGTGGGGGCCGGCGATCCACGAATATTACGGCTCGACCGAGGCCGGCGTCGTCTCGGTCGCGTCGAGCGAAGAGTGGCTCGCCCGGCCGGGTACGGTCGGCCGGCCGCGCCCGGCCACCGCGGTGGAAATCCGCGACGAAGCGGGCGCCGTCCTGCCGCCGGGACGGGAGGGCGAACTCCACATGCGCCTCAACGCCTCGACCGGCTTCGTCTACCGCAACCGGCCGGATATGGACGAGGGCACGGCCGAAGGCGCCTGGTTCACCAACGGGGACATCGGCTGGCAGGACGAGGACGGCTATCTCTATCTGTGCGACCGGCGCAAGGACACGATCGTCTCCGGCGGCGTGAACATCTACCCGGCGGAAATCGAGGGCGTCGTCTGCGGCCATCCGGCGGTGCGCGACTGCGCCGTCTTCGGCATCCCGGACGACGAGTATGGCGAGGCGGTCGCCGCCGCGGTCGAGGCCGGCGAAGCCGTGACCGAAGACGAGATCCGCGCCCATGTCGCCGGCCGGCTGGCCCGATACAAGGTGCCGCGCATCGTCGCATTCCACGACGCGCTGCCCCGGGAAGACTCGGGCAAGATATTCAAGCGCCGGCTGCGCGACCCGTACTGGGCCGGCGCCGGCCGCAAAATCTGAAGACAAGGCGAGATCCCGAGACCATGGCCATTCCGGAATCGCTCAAGGGGCGGCTCACCCTGCCGCTGATCGGCGCGCCGCTGTTCATCGTTTCCAACCCGGACCTGGTGATCGAGCAGTGCAAGGCCGGCATCGTCGGGTCCTTCCCGGCGCTCAACGCCCGGCCGAAAGAAGCGCTCGGCGAATGGCTCGACCGGATAACGACCGAGCTGGGCGAGTATGCTGCGAAGCATCCGGGCCGGCCGGTCGCGCCCTTCGCGGTCAACCAGATCGTCCACAAGTCCAACGACCGGCTGGAGCACGATGTCGAACTGTGCGTGAAATACGAGGCGCCGATCGTGATCACCAGCCTGCAAGCGCCGACCCATGTCGCGCCGGCGGCGCACAGCTATGGCGGGCTGGTGTTCCACGACGTCACCAACATCCGGCACGCGAAGAAGGCGCTGGCAGAGGGCGCCGACGGGCTGATCCTGGTGTGCGCCGGGGCGGGCGGCCATGCCGGGGCGCTCAGCCCCTTCGCGCTGGTCGCCGAGGTGCGCGAATTCTTCGACGGGCCGGTCATCCTTTCCGGCAGCATGGCGACCGGCGGCCAGATCCTCGCCGCCCAGGCCATGGGCGCCGACCTCGCCTATCTCGGCACCCGCTTCATCGCGTCGGCCGAGGCCAACGCGCAGGAGCGCCAGAAGGCAATGATCGTCGAGAGCACGGCCGAGGACATCGTCTACACCAACCTCTTCTCCGGCGTGAAAGGCAACTATCTCGCCAAGAGCGTGGCGGCGGCCGGCCTCGACCCGTCCGACCTGCCGGAGGCCGACAAGTCGAAGATGGATTTCGGCTCCGGCGGCGGGTCCGGCCGCAAGGTCTGGCGCGACATCTGGAGCGCCGGCCAGAGCGCCGGCATGGTCAAGGACATCCGCCCGGCCGCCGAGATCGTCGCCCGGCTGCGCGAAGAATACGACGCCGCGAAGGCCCGCCTCGCCGCCCGGAGCGCGCCCTACGACGCCGGCGAGGCCCCCGCCGACGCGGCGTGAGGCCGTCCTTCGAGACGGCCGTTTCCGGGTGCAGCGCTGCGCATTGCTCCTCAATGGCCTCCTCAGGATGAGGCTGCAATATTCGAGGCGCCCCCACCCTTCATCCTGAGGAGGGCGTTGGGGAGGCGCGCCGGCGCCGTCTCGAAACGCCCGTCTCGAAGGACGCCCCCGTTCACCCCCGCGCATCCTCCAGCACCATCTCGGCGCCCTTTTCGGCGATCATGACGGTTGGGCTGTTGGTGTTGCCGGAAGTCACGGTCGGCATGATCGAGGCGTCGATGACGCGCAGGTTTTCGATCCCGTGAACCCTGAGCCGGTCGCTCACCACCGCCTGCGGATCGCTGCCCATCTTGCAGGTGCCGACCGGATGGAAGATCGTCGTGCCGATGTCGCCGGCGGCCCTGACCAGTTCGTCCTCGGACTGCATCGCCGCGCCGGGCAGCACCTCCTCCGGCGCGTAGGGCGCCATCGCCGGCGCGGCGGCGATCCGCCGGGTCAGCCGGATCGCGTCGGCCGCGACCTGGCGGTCGCCGGGCGTCGAGAGATAGTTGGGCGCGATCGCCGGCGGCTCTTTCGGGTCCGGCGATTTCAGCGCGACCGCGCCCCGGCTTTCCGGCCGCAGGTTGCACACCGAGGCGGTGAGGCCGGGAAAGCTGTGCAGCGGCTCGCCGAACCTGTCGAGCGACAGCGGCTGGACGTGATATTGCAGGTTGGCGGTCGCGCGCGACGGGTCGGATTTGGCGAACACGCCGAGCTGGCTCGGCGCCATGGTGAGCGGCCCGCGCCGGAACAGCGCGTATTGCAGCCCCATCGCCAATTTGCCCCACAGGCTGTTGGCCATCCGGTTCAGGGTCGCGACGTTGGAGACCCGGTAGACGAGGCGCAGCTGCAGATGGTCCTGGAGATTGCCGCCGACGCCGGGCAGTTCGTGCAGCGCCTCGACGCCCTTGTCCTGCAACAGCGCGCCCGGCCCGACGCCGGAAACCTGGAGCAGATGGGGCGAGCCGATCGAGCCGGCGGCGAGGATCAGTTCGCCGTCCACTTCCGCCCGCGTCTCCGCCCCCTTCAGCAAGAAGTCGAGGCCGCGCGCCCGCCTGCCGTCGAAGCGGATGCGCATGGCCTGGGCGTGGGTCAGGACCGTCAGGTTGGGCCGGCTGCGCGCCGGTTTCAGGAACGCCCGAACCGTATTCCAGCGCGCGCCCCGGCGCTGGTTGACCATGAATTTGCCGGTGCCTTCGTTGTCGCCGTCGTTGAAGTCCGGCGTCTTCGCGATGCCGGTCTCGTTGCAGGCGCGCTCGAAGGCGTCGAGGATCTCCCAGCCGACCCGCGGCGGCTCGACCCGCCATTCGCCGCCGGCGCCGTGAAACTCGTCCGCCGGGCCGAAATGATGCTCGGACTTTTTGAACAGGGGCAGCACATCGTCCCAGCTCCAGCCGCGGTTGCCCATCTGGGCCCAGCCGTCGTAGTCGCGCGCCTGGCCGCGCATGTAGATCATGCCGTTGATCGAGGAGCAGCCGCCCAGCACCTTGCCGCGCGGATAGTTGAGCGCCCGGCCGTTCAGGCCGGCCTCGGCTTCCGTCTTCAGGCACCAGTCGGTGCGCGGATTGCCCTGGGTGTAGAGATAGCCGACCGGCACCTTGATCCAGAAATAGTTGTCCTTGCCGCCGGCCTCGAGCAGCAGCACACGGTTGCGCCGGTCCTCCGACAGCCGGTTGGCCAGCACGCAGCCGGCCGAGCCGGCGCCGACGACGATATAATCGAAGCTGCCCAGGGAGGCGGGTTCCGTCATGCTATGCTCCGGCGGTGTCCGGCCGGGCTGCGCTGTCCCGCGGCGCCGGTCCGGTGCAGCGCCACCGTAGGCCCAAAGCCGCCCGTCCAACAAGACCGCCATCGGGCGCCGCCGACAGGGAATGCGCCATGACAGACCGTCCCGACGGGCCTCCGGCTTCCGGCGGCCGGCCGAACAAACGGACCGTCCGCGACATTATCCTGGACCTCGCCGAAGCGGCCGGCGGGGGCTCGATCGCGCCGGGCGACGTCGCGAAGGTCTTCGCCGGGGAGCGGCGCAGGCCCGGCGCGCCCGCGCAATCGGCGCACCGCTGGTCGCGCATTGTGCGCGAGGAGGCGATCGGCCTGGCGCGCGCCGGCAGGGTGCAGATCCTGCGCAAGGGCAAACCGGTCGATCCCCACGCCCCGGTCAAGGGCGTCATCCGGATAAGGCTGGCGAAGTAAACACGGGAACGCTGCACTCGAATGCTTCCGCTACTCCAATCAATCCATAGCGTTCGCCCGGACCCGATCCGGGGCCCGGAGCCGCAAGCGCCGTTCTTTCGGGCTGGCTCCGGTCCCCGGATTTCCGCCTCGCTCCATCCGGGGGACACTGCGGTCGGGAGCAACGGCCGGTTACGTTCAGCCCGCCATGCCTGGTCGCGCCGTGAACCCCGCCGCCTCTTCCAGCACCCCGGCGACGCGGAACAAAGTCTCCTCCTCGAAGGCGTCGGCGATCAGGTGCAGGCCGAGCGGCAGGCCGTCGCCGTCCAGCCCGGCCGGGACGGAGATCGCCGGCAGGCCGGCCATGCTCGCCGGCACCGTGAAAACGTCGTTGAGATACATGGCGATCGGGTCGTCCATCTTCTCGCCGAGCGGGAAGGCGGCGGTCGGCGTGGTCGGCGTCAGAACGGCGTCGACCGTTTCGAAAGCTTCGGCGAAATCGCGCGCGATCAGGCTGCGCACGCGCTGCGCCTTGATGTAGTAGGCGTCGTAATAGCCGGCGGAGAGGACGTAGGCGCCGATCAGGATGCGCCGGCGCACCTCCGCGCCGAAGCCGGCGCCGCGGGTCGCTTCGTACATCTCCGTCAGGTCCGCGCCGTCGCCGGTTTCGCGCAGGCCGAAGCGCACCCCGTCGTAGCGCGCCAGGTTCGACGAGGCCTCCGCCGGCGCGACGATATAGTAGGCCGGCAGGGCGTATTTCGTATGCGGCAGGCTGAGATCGACGATCTCGGCGCCGGCCGCCTTCAGCCAGTCCTTGCCCCGTTCCCAGAGCGCTGCGATGGCCTCCGGCGTGCCGTCCATCGTGTATTCCGCCGGAATGCCGATGCGCAGGCCGCGGATATCGCCGGTGAGCGCAGCTTCGTAATCCGGCACATCGCGCGGCACGGACGTCGAATCCTTCGGGTCGTGCCCGGCCATGGCGCGCAGCAGGATCGCCGAATCGCGCACCGTCCGCGCGAGCGGCCCGGCCTGGTCGAGGGACGAGGCGAAGGCGACGATGCCCCAGCGCGAGCAGCGGCCGTAGGTCGGCTTCATGCCGACGATGCCGCAGAAGGCCGCCGGCTGGCGGATCGAGCCGCCGGTGTCGGTGCCGGTCGCTGCCGGGGCCGCCCGCGCCGCCACGGCCGCCGCCGATCCGCCGGACGAGCCGCCCGGCGCCAGCGCTCGGCTGCTGCCGGCCGCACGCCACGGATTCTCGACCCGGCCGTAATGGGAGGTGATGTTGGACGAGCCCATGGCGAACTCGTCCATGTTGGTCTTGCCGAGCATCACCGCGCCTTCGGCCCACAGCTTCGCCGTCACGGTCGATTCGTAGGGCGGCGCGAAGCCGCCGAGGATGCGCGAGCCGGCGGTGGTCTGCACGCCTTCGGTGCAGAACAGGTCCTTGACCGCAACCGGCAGGCCTTCGAGCAGCCCGGCCTGCCCTTTCGCCCGGCGGGCGTCCGAGGCGCGCGCCATCTCCAGCGCCCGGTCCGGCAGTTCGGCGATGTAGGCGTTGAGCGGCCGGGCCGCTTCGAGGGCGTCGAGATGGGCCTGCGCGAGTTCTTCGGCGGTGAAGTCGCCGGCCGCCAGCCCGGCCCGGCAGTCGGCCAGGGTAAGGTCGGTCAGGCCCGCCATCACTCGACGACCTTCGGCACGGCGAAGAAGCCGGGCGCGCCGTCCGGCGCATTGGCGAGGACCGCGTCCGGCGCGCCGCCGTCGTCCACCCGGTCGTCGCGCATCGGCAGGCGGACGGCGACGACGCTGGTCATCGGCGGCACATTCTCCGTGTCGACCTCGCCGAGCTGCTCGACCCAGCCGAGGATGTTGGACAGTTCCCCGGCCAGAGGCTCCAGCTCCTCTTCGGGGACGCGCACCCGCGCCAGGTGCGCAATCCGGCGCACCGTTTCGCTATCCAGCGCCATTGCGGCACTCCGGTTGCCCGACGGTTCGCGCGGTCCCTAGCACCCGGCCGGCGGGGCGAACCACAGATGAATTGGCGCATCGCCGCCGCCGGCGCCGCACGATAGGGCTTGACCGGCGGCAGCCGGCGACGCCACCAACGGGGCATGAACGCGAACCCGGACGAAACCCTGCGGCCCGGCGCCAGCCCGATGAACCTGGCGCTCGACGAGGCGCGCGGCGCGGCGCGGCGCGGCGAAGTGCCGGTCGGCGCCGTTGTCGTGCTGCGCGAGGGACGCCGGATCGTCGCCCGCGCCGGCAACGAGACCGAGGCGCTTCGCGACCCGACCGCCCATGCCGAAATGCTGGCGATCCGGCGCGCCGCCGCCGCGCTCGGCCGGAGCCGCCTCACCGGCTGCGACCTCTATGTCACGCTGGAACCCTGCGCCATGTGCGCCGGCGCGATCGCCCACGCGCGGCTCGACCGGCTCTATTTCGGCGCGGCCGATCCGAAAGGCGGCGCCGTGCTGCACGGCGGCCGGCTGTTCGACCGGCCGACCTGCCACCACAGGCCGGATGTCTACGACGGGTTCGGCGAGCGCGAGGCCGCCGCGCTGCTCAGGCAATTCTTCGCCGAGCGGCGGTGAACCCGGCGCGGGCCGGCGGCGCCCCTTACTCCGTCCGGCGCACCAGGGCGGACAGCACCGTACGCCGCGGCACGCCGCCGACCAGCGCGCCCTGCCCGTCCAGCACGGCGACCGGCACCTCGCTTTTCATGGCGAGCGGCAGCATGTCTTCGATCACTGCGCCGTCGTTCACGGTCAGGACCGGCGCAAGTTTTGCATCGTCGGCGATCGGCCCGGTCAACTCCTGCCCGTCCCGTGCCATGTCCGCCGTGATCGCGCCGACCGGCCTGCCCGCGCCGTCGCAGACATAGACGGTGTTGCGCTCGCTGGCGTCCAGCCGGGCGAGGGCGTCGGCGAACCCGGCCTCGCCCAGCGCCACGGCCGGGTATTCGTCCGCGATGCTGCCGACGGTGATGACCCGGCCCCGGTTCACGTCCTTGACGAAGCGGCTGACATAATCGTCCGCCGGCGCCATCAGGATTTCCTCCGGCGGGCCGACCTGGCGCAATTCGCCGTCGCGCAGGATCGCGATGTGGTCGCCGATGCGCAGCGCCTCGTCGAGATCGTGGGTGATGAACACGATGGTGCGGTTGAGGCTGTTCTGGATCTGCATCAGCTGATCCTGCATGTCGTTGCGGATCAGCGGGTCGAGCGCGCTGAACGCCTCGTCCATCAGCAGCACCTCGGCATCGGTCGCCAACGCCCGGGCGAGGCCGACCCGCTGCTGCATGCCGCCGGAGAGCTGGCTCGGATACTGGTTCTCGAAACCCTGGAGGCCGACCATATCGACCTGGGCCTGGGCCCGGTCGCGGATGTCGGAACTGCCGCCGCCGGCCAGGCCCAGCCGCCCGGCGAGCCGCCCGGCCGCGCCGCCTGCCGGCGACCGGCCGCCCCGCCCCTCGTCGCGGATTTGCAAACCGCTCATGACATTTTCGAGCACCGTCTTGTGGGGCAGCAGGGCGAAGCGCTGGAACACCATGCTCATCTTGTAGCGCCGCAGATGGCGCAGCGCGTCCTGGTCGAGTTGCAGCACATCCTCGCCGTCGACAAGGATGCGCCCGTCGGTCGGCTCGATCAGCCGGTTGATGTGCCGGATCAGGGTCGACTTGCCCGAGCCGGACAGGCCCATGACGACGAAGATCTCGCCTTCCCCGACATCGAGGCTGACATCCCGGATGCCGATGGTGTGGCCGGTCTCCTCGAGCAGTTCCTGCTTGCCGGCGCCGGCCTTCACGCGGTCGAGCACGCTTGCAGGATCGGGACCGAAAATCTTGAAGACGCTTTCGATCCCGATCTTGGTTTCCCGCTGCGTCATGGTCTCAGTGCCCCAGATGCAGGTGCTGCTGCATCCGTTTGCCGTAGGCCTGGGCGATGCGGTCGAAAATGACGGCCAGGAACACGATGGCGAGGCCGGCCAGCAGGCCCAGGCTGATCTCGAGGCGCTGGATGCCCTGGAGCACCTGGTAGCCCAGCCCGCCCGCGCCGATCATCGACGCGATCACCACCATGGACAGCGCCATCATCGTCGTCTGGTTGATGCCCGCCATGATCGTCGGCATGGCGAGCGGCACCTGGACGCCGAACAGCAGCTGCCGCCGCGTCGCGCCGAAGGCGGTGAAGGCTTCGACGACCTCGCGGTCGACATGGCGGATGCCGAGATTGGTCAGGCGGATGACCGGCGGCACCGCGAACACGATGGTCGCCAGCAGCGCCGGAATCTTGCCCGGTCCGAACAGCATCACGAAGGGGATCAGGTAAACGAAGATCGGCATCGTCTGCATGATGTCGAGCACCGGCAGGGCGAGACGCTCCACCCGGTCCGAACGCGACATCACGATGCCCATCGGGATGCCGACGACCACGGCCAGCAATGTCGCCGTCAGCATCAGCGCGATGGTCTTCATGCTCGGTTCCCAAAGCCCGAAGAAGCCCATCAGGAAGGTCATGAAGCCCAGCCCCAGGGCGATCCAGGCGTTGCGCGTCGCCGCAAAGCCCATGCCTGCGATCGCTGCGACGACGGCATACCAGGGCAGCCATAGAAGGACATCCTCGATCGCGCCGAGCAGATGCACGACCGGCAGGAAAATTTCCTCCAGCGTTTCGCCCCAATGCTCGACGATCCAGTTGAACGAGTCGTCGATGGATATGCGGACCTGACGCATATCCACCAGTTCGGGAAATTTCTCCGCCATATCGCCTGCCGCCTCCCCGCCGGCCCCGGCCGCCGCGCCCGCGATGCCGGATTGCGGGCAGCGCGGCGGACGGACGGCCCGATCTTACACCCGGCCCTTCGCTTCGGTAAGGCCCGGACCGGAAAACGAAAGGGCGGGCGTCCGCGAAGGACGCCCGCCCGCCCGCATCCGGTTGCGTCCCGATCTACTTGAGGCTCGCCTTCACCTTCGCCGCAACGTCGGCCGGCACCCACTTGGTCCAGACCGCCTGCTGGGTCTTCATGAAGTGGGCGGTGACCTCTTCGGGGCTGGCCTTGCGGTCGTCGCCCCAGGCCAGCACGGCGTTGATCGCCGCGTTCGGCACCTGCAGCTTGCCGAGGAAAGCCGCCACGTTGGGGGCCTTCTTCTTCAGGCTTGTCACCACCGCGACGCCGACCTCGCCGGCTTTCCAGCCGGAGACCTGCGGGTTGGCGCAGTTCTTGTCGGTCAGGCACAGGAACTTCTTGGCGTCGTAGGCCGGCATCCCCAGGCGCACCAGCTTGTAGCGGCCGATCACCGCCGTCGGGCCCCAGTAGTAGGCGAGGATCGGTTTCTTGCGGGTGACTCCGCGCGCGATCGACGCCTTCAGGTTGGCGCCCGAACCCGGCGAGAAGAGCTCGTAGTTCGCCTCTGCGAGGCCCAGCGCCTTGAACAGGTTATTGGTGATGATCTCGCAGCCCCAGCCCGGCGGGCAGCCGTACAGCCGGGCCTTGCCGCCGCTTTGCGCCTCGACGAAGAGCTTGGCGTATTTCGGGTTCTTGAGATCGCCGATGGTCTTGAGGCCGGGGTTGGCCTTGGCGACATAGTCCGGGATCCACCAGCCTTCCTTGCCGCCTTCGCTGAACACGTCGCTCGCCTTGTAGACGTTGCCCTTCTTCTTGATCTTCTCCCAGATCGAGGACGCCGTGCTGATCCACAACTCCGGCGCGATATGGGGCTTGTTCTTGGTCAGCATGCTGGTTGCCGTCGGCACCGTATCGCCGGGCACCAGCTTGGCGTTGCAGCCGTAGCCCGCGCTCAGGATGCGGTGCGTCACCTGCGCCAGCACGATGCCCGAGAGCCAGGTCATGTTGGCGATGGTGATTTCGTCCTTCGTGCCGCAGCCGGTCGCCGCCTGGCCCGCTCCCGGCGCCGCCGCGATGGCCGCGATGGCTGCGGCTGCGAGCGTCAGTTTCGCCTTTTTCATTATGTGGGTCTCCCTTGGGTTCCTTGAGTTTGTAACGAGGCGGATAACGCCGCCTTGTCGCCGCCAGCCGCCCGGATTACCGGTCGATCATTGCAGCAAACGATGTCCGGCGCACGAAGAATCGTCGCGCAGGCAAGCGCGGGCGCCGCCCGGACGCGCCGGACTACAACGCCTCCGAGCCCTTCGGGCCGATCAGGCGGCGCAGCTTGCCGAGGGCGGAGATTTCGAGCTGGCGGACCCGTTCGCGCGAGATGCCGAGATCGGCGGCGATGGCGCCGCGGGTCCTGCGCGTTTCGGCCATGAAGCGCCCGGCGATGATGGCGCGCTCCCGGCCGCTCAAGGACTTGAGCGCCTTGGCGACCAGGCCGCGGCGGAACCGGTCCGCGCTCGCGCCGGCCACGGCGTCCTCCGGGCTTTCCCGCTCGTCGGCCAGGCGGTCGCCCCATTCGGCCGGTTGGCCGGCGCGGACGCGCTGGTTGAGCGACCGGTCCTTCTCCGCCGCGCGCCGGGCCAGCGCCACCGCCTCCTTGAGCGGCACGCCGAATTTCCGCGCGACCGGGCGCAGCCCTTCTTCGGTCATGGGGCTGCCGGTCATGGAGTCGGGGCCGCCCCGGATTTCCGCCATCTTGCGGCGCAGGTGGAAGAACATTGCCTTCTGCGCCGCCGTCGTGCCGATGCGCACCAGGGACCAGGAGCGCACGACATGGTCCTGGATCGCCGCGCGCACCCACCAGCGCGCATAGGTCGAGAGCCGGGCGCCGGCCGACGGATCGAATTTCCGGATGGCGTGCAGCAGGCCGATCGAGCCTTCCTGCACCAGATCGTTCATCGGCACGCCGTAGCGCCGGTATTTCCGGGCGATGCTGACGATGAAGGCCAAATGCGCGCGCAGCAGCCGGTCCGACGCCTCGCGGTCGCCGGCCTGGCTGCGCCGGGCGAGGTCGCGCTCCTCCTCGACCGACACGGAGAGCGACGGTCCGCGCTTGCGAAACAGGTATCCGGGTCCGGGCCGGTGCATGGCGTCAAACCGGATTGTCCGCCTTCCAACGATCGGGCGGCGCGCGTTGACGGTGCGCCGGGCGGCGCGTTGGGCCCCGCCCGACCCGGAGAAATTCGCACACCCGGCCGAGAATTGGAACCGGTGCGACCCGATTTCGTGCTACGATGGGAGAACATCCCCGGCAGACTCACGGAGCGACCGATGGCCCAGGAGAATATTGCCGACAGCGACATCTACGCCGCCGCCATGCGGGCGGCCGCCGGCATCGGCTGGCGCCGGACCGGGCTGGCCGACATCGCCGAAGAGGCCGGCCTGTCGCTGGCCGACCTGCACGCCCGCTTCACCTCGAAAGAAGCCCTGCTCGACGGCTTCGTCCGCCATATCGACCGGACCGTGCTGACGGGCGCGCAACAGTCCGGCGACGAGGACCCGTCGTACCGCGACCGGCTGTTCGACATCCTCATGCAGCGTTTCGATGCGCTCAATCCCTACAAGGACGGCATCCGCGCCGTGGTGCGCGACGCCGGCGGCGGCGGTGTCGCCGAAATCCTGTGCGGCGGCTGCCGCCTCCTGCGCTCCATGCGCTGGATGCTGGAGGCGGCGGGCATCGGCACGGCCGGCTGGCTCGGCGGCCTGCGCGTCAAGGGCCTCGCGGTCGTCTTCGCGGCGACCGTTCAGGTCTGGCTGCGCGACGACAGCGAGGATATGGCGAAGACGATGGCGGCGCTCGACCGCAACCTCAAGCGGGCCGAGCAGTTCGCCACGATGCGCCCGCCGTTCGGCCGGCGGCGGGGCGCGGAGGAGGCTCCCGGTCCCGACGCCGAACCGGCGCCGGCGGCCTGATCCGGATCCGAATCCGGATCGAATTCCCCTTTGCCAAGGACTGCCCTGAGAAAGGCCGTCAGCCGGGGCCGGCCTTCAAAAATATTCCCCTTTCTCGATAATATTCCTTGACACGGCCGGTCCCGCGCCCCATATCGGCCCCGTCAACGCCCGAAGTGCGCCTGCCGCGGCCGGCCGGCGCCCGGCCCGCCGCCTCTTCGCCCTGCTTCCCGTCCGTCATTCCGACCCCCATCCGTCATTTCGATCCCTACCCGTCATTTCGACCGGAGGCCCGGCCCACCGGGCGGGGCGGAGTAGCCTGCCCCTTCGGCTTCGCTCAGGGCAGGCTCTGAGCGAAGCCGAAGGGGAGAAATCCGGCGGGCGCTCCATCGACGCCGCAGGCTCTGGCCTCCGCCCGGCGCCCGTCGCCGGCCGGATTTCTCCACTCGCTCCGCTCGGTCGAAATGACGGAAGGGGGTACGCTTCGGTCGAAACGACGGTTGGGTGTTGCGCTTCGCTCCAAGCGGCGGCGCGCGCCCGCCGCCCCCTCTCCCGTCATTTCGACCGGAGGCCCGGCCCTCCGGGCCGGGGCGGAGTGGAGAAACCCGGAGGGCGCTCCGTCGAAGCCACAGGCTCCGGCGTCCGCCCGGCGCCCGTCGCCGGCCGGATTTCTCCACTCGCTCCGCTCGGTCGAAATGACGGAAGGGGGTACGCTTCGGTCGAAACGACGGTTGGGTGTTGCGCTTCGCTCCAAGCGGCGGCGCGCGCCCGCCGCCCCCTCTTGCCGTCATTTCGACCGGAGCGCCTTTAGGCGCGGAGTGGAGAAACCCGGAGGGCGCTCCGTCGACGCCACAGGCTCCGGCGTCCGCCCGGCGCCCGTCGCCGGCCGGATTTCTCCACTCGCTCCGCTTCGGTCGAAATGACGGAAGGGGGTATGCGCCCGGCCGAAATGACGGGTGGGTGTTGCGCCCGGTCGAAATGACGGGAGGGTGTTGCGCTTCGCCCGAATCGGCAGCGCGCGGCCGCCGCCCCCTCTTTCCGTCATTTCGACCGACGCCCCGGCCCGTGGGCCGGGGCGGAGCGGAGAAACCCGGCGGGCGCTCCAACGGCGCCACAGGCTCCGGCATCGGCCCGGCGTTCCGTCGACGCCGCAGGCTCCGGCGCCCGTCGCCGGCCTCCGCCCCCGGCGCCGGGGGCGCCCCCGGCCGGGAGGGTGGAAAATTTCCTATTATGATTTTTTTGCGCACTTCCGGATAGCGTCTTTCCAACGATTCCAAAGGGTTAGGGCTGCCGGGCGCGCACTATAAACGTAAAATAAAGACCGGTCTGTCTAGCTCGAAAGGAGCGGTTTCAAAAGCCTGGCGGCCCCGATATCGAACGTCGATTCGAAATCCGGCCGCGGCCGGCGTCCCGCCGGCCCGCCCAAACCCTTGTGCACCCTTGCGGCCGGGGCCCGCGCCGCCGCCCGCGGCGCGATCCGGGGGGGAGGGGGAAATTCACGCCGTTCCCCCTGTAAATGCTTCGCACGGCATTTCGCGGGGGGACTCCGCCAGCGGGGCTGCTATAACGCGCCCATGAGCGCGGTTGCAGAGACGATTTCCCGGGCGGACTTCGAGAAGGTCGATATCCGGGTCGGCACGGTCCTGACCGCCGAGCCGTTCGAGAAGGCGCGCAAGCCGGCTTATATCCTGACCGTCGATTTCGGCGACGCCATCGGGACGCGCAAATCCTCGGCCCAGGTCACGGCGCACTACGGGCCGGAGGAGCTGGTCGGCCGCAAGGTGGCGGCGGTGCTTAACTTTCCGCCCAAGCAGATCGCCAACATCATGTCGGAGATCCTGGTGCTCGGCTTCCCGGACGCAAACGGCGAGGTCGTCCTGATCGGCGTCGACCGCGACGTGCCCGACGGCGGCCGGCTGTTCTGAGCGGGTGCGAGCGAACCGGCTACCGGGCGATTTCGGCGAGTTCCGGAACCGCTTCGTCGTCCGGCGCCGGCACCTCGAAGGCGTTGAGGGTGATCGAGACCAGGGCGTAGTAGCCGAGCAGGCCGGCCAGTTCGGCGACGCCCTGCGGCCCGAGCAGCGCCTTCAGCGCGGCGAAGGTTTCATCGGAAAAGCGCCGCGTCTCGTACATCTCCCGGCAGGCCCGCCAGATCAGCGCCTCGCCGTCATCGGCGAAGTCCGGCGTGTCGCCCCGGCCGATCGCCTCGACGTCCGGGCGCGGCAGGCCGGCCTCCAGCGCCAGCTTCGCATGGACGCTCCATTCGAAGCCGGCGTCCCACCGGCGGGCGGTGAACAGGATCGCCAGTTCCTTGAGCCGCTGCGGAATAACGGTGCGGAAGCGCAGGACGGCGCCGAGGCGCTGCGCCGGATCGGCCATCTCCGGGCTGAGCAGCCAGGGCACGAACGGCCCGCGCAATGAGCCGCGCGGCCCGTCGGCGATGGCGTCGGCCACCGCCTGCTGTTCCGGCGTGAGATTGTCGGGATCGACCTCGCTGTAGCGGGACATCGGCTTCAGCCCTCCGGCGGTATCTCTAGCCCTGCGGCGGCCGGGCGCAGACCCGGTCGTAGGCGAAGCGCCCGCCGATCAGGCCGTTATATTCGTAGATATCCAGCGTCGCCTCGAAGGCTGCGCGGGTGATCTCGATATGGGGCGCCCAGCAGCCGAGCTGCCGGTAGGTCGCGATGCAGCGTTCGAGCACCGGCAGGTCGATGTCCGGGAAAAAGGCTTCCTCCGCGCGCGCGACCTCGGCCGCCGGCGTCTCGTTCAGCCAGCGCCGCGCCTTGCGGTAGGCGCGGGTGAACGCCCGCGCCATCTCGGTCTCCAGCCAGTCCGGCCGGGCGCACAGGCTGGAGAAGCCGCAGCGGCCGACCTGCAGCCCGACCTGCGCCACGACATGGCCGACGCCGTCGGCCTCGAGCTGCTGGGGGAACGGCCCCTGCTGCTGGACATACGCGCCCTGGCCGTCGCGGAAGGCCCGGTCGATCTCGGCGGCGTTGCCGGCGTGGATGGCGTCGATCTTCGCGAAATCGATGCCGGCCTTGTGGCAGGCGTACTTGAACATGGCGAGGGGCTGGCCGCCGCCGAACAGCACGACCGCCGCGCCCTCCAGCCTGTCCCAGGTAAAGTCCGGCTCCGGCTCGCGGCCGGTCAGGAAAAAGCCGTCCATCTCGTTGATCTGGGCGAAATGGACGACGCCCGGATCCTCGCCCTTCGACAGCGGCCCGAAGGCCTGGCTGAGCGCCGACTGGACGACATGGGCCGAGCCGTCCTTCAGCGCCGCGATGGCGGATACGCCCGGCGGCGAGACCGACCAGCCGGCCTCCAGCCCTTCCTCGGCCAGGAACCCGCCGGCCATCGTGGCGATCAGCGGCGAGTAGAAGGCCGAGAACAGGGAGAACTGAATGTCGATGCGGGTCATGGGCGGCTGTCCTTCGGCAGGGTCGGGCGCACCCGTGCTAGCCTGCGAAGACCGTGCCGTCCATCAACTTGTTGGCGGTGCGCAGGATGGCGGCCGAGGCGACGCTGCCGTCGTCGGCGAGCGCGGCGATCACCGAGGTCCGCCCGGACGGATGCTCGATTTCCAGCGTCTTGGGGTTGCCCGGCGGCAGGGCGGCGAGCGCCGCGGCCGACGACCCCGGCAGCAGGCAGGCCGTCGCCACGCTGACCGCGCCGAGCACGCCGATGGTCGCGTGGCAGCGGTGCGGGATGAAGGTCCGGGTGTTTATCGCCCCGCCGTGTTGCGGCGCGCTCACCATGGTCATTTTGGGCACCGTCTTCGCCACCACGTTGCCCAGATTCATCAGCGGGCCGCAGGCGAGGCGCAAGCGTTCGAGCCGGGTCTTCAGGTTGGCGTCGGCGTCCAGAGTTTCGCGGCTCTCGGCGCCGGCGACGCCCGCGTCGGCAGCCCGCAGCACGACGCAGGGCATGCCGTTGTCGATCAGCGTGACCTCGATCCCGTCGACCCGGTCGCACGCCCGGCCGGTCGGCAGCAGCGCGCCGCAGGTCGCGCCCGCGGTATCCCGGAATTGCAGCGGCACCGGCGCGGCGGCGCCCGGCACGCCGTCGATCCTTGCGTCCCCGGCATAGCGGACCGTCCCGCCCGGCGTCTGAACGGTCGCGACCGCGGTCTGGCCGGTATTCGCCAGATGGATCGTCACCGGCGTTTCGGCGCCGCGCGCCGGCACAAGGCCGCGCTCGATGGCGAAGGGGCCGACCCCGGCCAGGATGTTGCCGCAGGTCTGGGCGTCGGAAACCAGCGGCGCGTCGACGCCGATCTGGAGGAACAGGTAATCGACATCGACGCCCGCCCGTTCGGACGGCGAGACCACCGCGACCTTGGAGGTCAGCGGATCGGCGCCGCCCATGCCGTCGATCTGGCGCGGGTCGGGCGAGCCCATGACGCGGCGCAGGAAGGCGTCGCGCGCCGCCGGATCGGCCGGCAGGTCTTCGGCCAGGAAGTAGCCGCCCTTGGAGGTGCCGCCGCGCATCCACAGGCAGCGCACGCCCGCGGACGAGCGTTCAGACATATTTGAGCCCGGCGGCTTCGAGGTCGCCGCGCATATCGTACATGTCGAGCCCCAGTTCGCCGGCGGCGAGTCTCCGGCGCTTCTCCTCCTCGCCGGCGATCCGGGCCTGCGCCTTCGCCAGCACGCCGGCGGCCTCCTCGCGCCGGACGATGCAGACGCCGTCGTCGTCGCCGACCACGACATCGCCGGGCCTGACCGGGGCGCCGGCGCAGACCACCGGCACGTTCACCGATCCGGGCATCTTCTTTACCGTGCCCTGGGCGCACACCGCCTTGGACCAGACCGGAAAGCACATGGCGGTCAAATCCTTGACGTCGCGCACCCCGGTATCCGCCACCAGCCCGGCCGCGCCGCGGGCGCGGGCGGAGGTCGCCAGCAGGTCGCCGAAATAGCCGGCGTCGGACGGCGAAGTGACGGCGAGCACCAGCATGTCGCCGGGCTGGATCTGCTCGATGGCGACATGGACCGTCCAGTTGTCGCCCGGCGGCGCAAGGATGGTGACGGCGGAACCCGCCGCCGCGGCGCCGGCATAGATCGGCCGGATGGCGGAGGCGAGCAGCCCGGTGCGCCCCTGGGCCTCGTGGACCGTCGCGACGCCGCAGTCGCCGAGCGCCGCGATCGTCTCGGGATCGGCCCGCTCGACGTTGCGGACGACGACGCCGTTCATCGCAGTTCGTCCACGCAGCGCGGGAACACGGCCTGGAAGCCCTCGGCGTATTTGCAGTCGCGCCCGCCTGCCATGCCGCCGGAATTGCGCCGGAAATGGTTGCCCCGGTTCTCCGCGACGTTGGTGTAGTAGGCCCAGAGATGATGCTGGCCCTCCATGCACTCGATGGCGGCGCGCTTCTTCTCCCACACCGGCGTGATGTCCAGGAACACGTTGGGCGCCCAGCCCATCTGCTCGGTCTGGTGCGGCTCGAACAGATACATCTGCGGCGCGCCGAGCACCCTTTCGCCCGGATTGTGGCCCCAGGCCTGGGCGATCGTCCGCGCCTCCATCGTGAAGGCCGTGGCCGCCATATGGTCGGTGTTGTAGGGGTCGTATTTCGAATGGGTCAGGATGAAGGACGGCTGCACCGCGCGCAGCACGTCGACCAGCCGGTATTTGGCGTCCTCGTCCAGGTTGAGCGGATAGTCGCCGAGGTCGAAGCAGACCAGGTCGTGGGCGCCCAGCGCCGCCGCGGCCTTCTCCGCCTCGCCGCGCCGCACGGCCTTTACCCCGTCGAGCGTCGCGCCCTCCTGCTTCCACAGCCGGGCGCTCTCGCCGCGCTCGCCGAAGGACAGGCAGACGACCGTGACCTCGACGCCCTTTTCCCGGTGCAGGGCGATCGCGCCGCCGCAGCGCCAGACGAAATCCGCCGCATGGGCGCTGACGACAAGCGCGGTCCTCCGGCCGCTCATGGCGTTTTCCCGGTAGGCGCCGGACGCGCGTTTGCGCCCCGGATCGTTTCGACCTCGGGCAGGGGCGCCTCGATCTCACGGATCTTCGCCGGGCCTTCTCCCCGGGCGCAGTCCAGAGCTTCTCCGAGGCCGCGTCCGATACCGTCGAATGCGTTTGTCATCGGCGCCTCTTCTACGTTCGGGCGGCCGCCGCGCCCGGCGGCGCGACCGCTCGAGGCGTCGCGCAATGCGGCTGGCGCGACACGAATGCCGCGATACCGGATTTGTAACACCGCAGCGCGGTCCGGCAACAGTCCCGCCCGGATAGCGGGTTGCCGAGCGGGCGCTTCGCCCCGTAGAAAAGGCCGGTAACGCGGCGGCGCAGGCGACAGTGCCGATCCGGCCGCCGGAAACCCAAGGGAGGAATCCATGTTCAGGTTCACGACGGGAACGATCCTGGCCGGCTGCATTGCGCTGGCGGCCGCCGCCGAGGCGCGGGAAATCAAGGTCGGCTTCATCGCGCCGAAATCCGGCGGTGCGGCCCAGCTGGGCGAGCAGCTCGAAAAGGGTGCGCGCCTCTATATCAAGCTGCACGAGAAAGAGCTTGGCGGCGACACGATCAAGCTGATCGTGCGCGATTCGAAACGGCCGGGCGGGCCGATCGCCAAGGCGGCGGCGCAGGAGCTGATCGCGCGCGAGAAGGTCGAGATCCTCGGCGGCGTCATCTTCTCGCCCAACGCCATGTCGATCGCGCCGCTGGCGACCGCCGCCAAGGTGCCCTTCGTCGTGATGAACGCCGGCACGTCGTGGATCACCACCCTGTCGCCGAACATCGCCCGGGTCTCCTTCACCATGTGGCAGGCCGGCTTCATCATGGGCGAGCACGCCGCGACGGCGCTCGGCTGCAAGACGGCGATTTCCGGCTACACCAACTACCCGCCGGGCAAGGACAGTGTGGCCGCCTTCGCGCGCGGCTTCGAAGGCGCCGGCGGCAAGGTGATCGATTCGATCCCGATGGGCGGCCCGCGCGAGGCGCCGGACTTCACGCCCTTCTTCCAGCGGGTGAAGGACAAGAAGCCGGGATGCTTCTACGTCTTCGTGCCGGGCGGCAACCATGCCGCGGGCGCGTCCAAGACCTATCTCGCCCTGCGCATGAAGGAGGCCGGCATCAAGTTCATCGGCCCCGGCGACCTCACCCACGATCTGCAATTGCAGAGCATCGGCCCGGCCATCGCCGGCACGACCATCGCCATCCACTATCACGCCGATCTCGAGAATGCGGCCAACGCGGCCTACCGCAAGGCGTTCAAGGCCGAGTACGGCAAGGATGCGGTGAACGATTTCGTCAGCGTCGGCGGCTATGACGGCATGGCCGCGGTGTTCCACATCATCAAGTCGGCCAAGGGCGGCAAGATCACCGCGGACGGCGCGATCGAGGCGCTGAGAGGCTGGACCCACAACAGCCCGCGCGGAAAAATCTCGATCGACCCGGCGACGCGCGACATCGTCCAGAACATCTATGTCGCCGAGGTCGTCAACGACAACGGAACCCTGCGCCACAAGACGCTGAAGACGATCGAGGCGGTCAAGGACAAGTGCAAGGAGCTGAAGATCGGCCGCTGCGGAAAGTAGCGGTTCGGGCGCTTTTCGTCAGTCCGCACGGCGCCGGAACCGTCATTTCGACCGGGCGAGCAGCCTGCCCTGAGCGAAGCCGAAGGGGCAGGCTGCTCCGCCCCGGACTAAATCCGGGGATCCGGTCGAAATGACGGGATGGGTTCGAGGGCCGGACCGGGCGCACGTCCGGCGGGAAAGGCCGCGCCGGCGCCCGTTTCCGCCTTATCCGCATTTCGCAGAGGAATCCAAGGGGAGGAGGGGCTGCTGCGGCTTCACCGGCGGAAGCCGTTCGCAGCGCTTCGCCGAGGCATACTGAATGGCGGCAGCCCTCGATATTGCGACCACGATCCTCGTGTTCGGCCTGGCCTACGCGATGCTGCTGTTCATCATCTCGGTCGGCCTGTCGATCACGATGGGGCTGATGGGCTTCGTCAACCTGGCCCACGGCGCCTTCGCCATGGTCGGCGGCTACATCACGGTGAAGCTGGTGACGCCGATGGGCGTGCCCTACCTGCTTGCCCTGGCGATCGCCTTCTTCCTCGTCGCGGCGCTCGGCGCGGTCATGGACCGGCTGCTCTACCGCCACGTCTACGGCCGGCCGGAGCTCGACCAGGTGCTGTTCACCATCGGCATCGTCTTCGCCTCGGTCGCCGGAGTCTCCTTCGTCTGGGGGCCGGACCCGCAGAATATCCTGCTGCCGGAAATCCTGCTCGGCGACATCGACCTCGGCTTCAAGAGCATCCCGGTTTACCGCGCCTTCATGATCGTCGCCGGCGGCGCCATCGTGGCGGCGCTGTTCTTCGGCCTGGAGCGTACGAAGATCGGCGCCCAGGTGCGCGCCGCGGTCGACAACCGGCGCATGGCGGAATCCTGCGGCATCCCGACCGGGCGGCTGTTCACGATCATCTTCGCGCTGGGCAGCGGCATGGCGGCGCTGGGCGGCGGCCTCGGCATCCAGATCCTCGGCGGGCTGAAGCCGGTGTTCGCCTTCGAATATCTCGTGATCTTCCTGATCGTCGTGGCCGTCGGCGGGCTGGGCAACATCCGCGGCACCTTCGTCGCCGCCCTGATCCTCGGCATCATCGATTTCGCCGGCAAGTATTTCCTGCCGGAGGGCGGCGGCTTCTTCATCTACGGCGTCACCTTCGTTGTGCTGCTGTGGCGGCCGCACGGCCTGTTCGGGAAGGCGTGACATGACCGCCCCGACGTCAGCCGCAGCCGTGCGAACCAACGGGGCCGCCGCTGCCAAACTGCTGCGCGCCCACCGGTTTCGGGCCATCGAACTGCTGCCCTGGCTGATCGCGATCGCCGTCTATTTCCTGTTCCCCGGCTACCGCCTGCTGGCGACGCAGATCCTGGTGCTGATCCTGTTCGCGATCTCCCTCGACCTGATCGTCGGCTATGCCGGGATCGTCTCGCTCGGCCACGCCGCCTTCTTCGGCACCGGGGCCTACACCGCCGCCCTGCTCGCCGACGCCGGCTGGCAGGAGCCGCTGTCCGCGCTGGCGCTGGGTGCGATTACCGCCGGGCTGCTCGGCTGGGTCTCGGGCTGGATCATCCTGCGCACAAGGGAGCTCACCCTCTTGATGCTGACCATGGCGCTCGGGATCATCCTCTACGAGCTGGCCAAGGACCTGGACGACATCACCGGCGGCTTCGACGGCATCAATTTCGAGAACGGCGCCATCCTCGGCCTGTTCCCGTTCGACGTGCTCTACTACACGACGAACTACTGGTACGCCTTCGCCTTCCTGCTCCTCGGCTTCCTCGCCGCCCGCACGGTCGTCCACGCGCCGTTCGGCCGCTCGCTGGTCGGCATCCGCGAGAATGTCCGGCGCATGCACGCCATCGGCACGCCGGTGCAGCAGCGCATGCGCCATGTCTATGTCATCGCAGCGATGATCGCGGGGGTGGCGGGCGCGATCTGGGTCCAGGTCCAGGGCAACATCACGATCGGCGTCTACGAGTTCGAGATGTCGGGCAACATCCTGATCATGCTGATCCTGGGCGGGACCGGCCGGCTCTACGGCGCCTTCATCGGCGTGACCGTGTTCACCATCCTGGAGAACCTGACCGAGACCGTGCTCGGCACCGACCCGCCCTATTGGGAGCTGGTCGTCGGCGTCGCCCTGGTCGTGACCGTGCTGTTCGCGCCGCGCGGCCTGCTCGGCATCTTCGACCCGCTGATCCGCGCATTCCGGAAGCCGGCGTCATGACCGGCGCTGTCGGGACGGCCGTTCTGGAAACCCGCAAGCTGTGCAAGAATTTCGGCGCGCTCGAAGTGGCGCGCGACATCGATTTCGCCCTCGAGGCCGGCGCGCGCCATGCCGTGATCGGGCCGAACGGCGCCGGCAAGACGACCTTCGTCAACCTGCTGACCGGCGCCCTGCCGCCGACCGGCGGCGCGGTCCTGCTCGACGGCCGCGACATCGCCGGGCTCGCCGAGCACGAGCGGGTCAAGCGCGGCCTGGTGCGCACCTTCCAGATCAACACCCTGTTCAACGGCCTGACGGTGCTGGAGAACATCTACCTTACCGTGGCCGAGCGCATGGGCGTGGCGACCGGCCTGTTCCGCCCGGTCGGCAGCCGGCCCGAGGTCGTCGCCGAGGCCGAGCGGCTGGTCGAGACGGTCCAGCTCCAGGACGACGCCGGCCGGACCGTCGACGAGCTGCCCTACGGCCGCCAGCGCCTGGTCGAGATCGCCATCGCGCTCGCCCTCGAACCGCGGGTGCTGCTGCTCGACGAGCCCTCGGCCGGCGTGCCGGGCGCCGAATCCCACATCATCCTCGACGCCATCGCGGCGCTGCCGGCGGATATCGCCATCATGATCATCGAGCACGATATGGATGTCGTGTTCCGCTTCGCGGAACGGATCACGGTGCTGGTCTCCGGCGCCGTGCTCGCCTCCGGCCCGCCGGACGAGATCGCGGCGGACGAGCGGGTGCGCGCCGTCTATCTGGGCCACGGTCATGGGTAGGGGCATGGATAGGGGCATGGCCGAGCCGCTGCTCGCCCTCGACGCGGTGACCGCCGGCTACGGCGCGACCCGGGTGCTGGAGGACCTGTCGCTCTCGCTGGGCGACCGGGAGAGCGTCGCCGTGATCGGGCGCAACGGCGTCGGCAAGACGACCCTGCTGGCGACGGCGATGGGCCACACGACGCTGCACGGCGGCGCGATCCGCTTCGCCGGGCAGGATATCTCGCGCCTGCCGGTCCACCGCCGGGCGGTCGCCGGCATCGGCTACGTCCCCCAGGAGCGGGAGATCTTCCCCTCGCTCACCGTGCGGGAGAACCTGGAGATCGGCGCGCGGCCCGGTGTTGGAAGCGGCAGCGACGGCGCGGACGACTGGACCGACGCGCGCATCTTCGCGCTGTTCCCGCAGCTGGAAGCGCGGCTGGGCAACGACGGCAACCAGCTGTCCGGCGGCGAGCAGCAGATGCTGGCGATCGCCCGCGCCCTGATGGCGAACCCGCGGATTCTGCTCATGGACGAGCCGACCGAGGGCCTGGCGCCGGTCATCGTCGAGGAGCTGGTGCGCATCCTGGCGGCGCTGCGCGACGAGGCCGGCGTCGCCATGGTGCTGGTCGAGCAGAACAGCGCGATCGCGCTCGACTTCGCCGAACGCACCGTCGTGCTCGACCGCGGCCGCGTCGTCTACGACGGGCCGTCGAAGGCATTGCAGGACGACCCGGAGAAGCTGGAGCGCCTGGTCGCGGTGTCGGGGTAGGGCGGAAAACGAAGCGAAGGAGGCAACTCATGCCGCGCGGTGTGATCGACTACGAGGCGCTGGCCGGCCCGTGGGCCGAGGGCCTGCGCGCGAAGGCGCCGGACGGGGCGCTGCCCTTCGACATCGCCAGAATCGGCCATGTCGTGCTCTACGTCGCCGACCTGGAGCGTTCGGTCGATTTCTACACAAGCGTGCTCGGCTTCCGGGTCTCGGACGTCTACCCCGAGACGATGATGGACGGCGGCATGGTCTTCATGCGCTGCAACGCCGACCATCACGGCGTCGCCCTGGTCGGCGGCGGCGCGAAGCCGGGAGCGCGCGCCGGGATGCACCACATGGCCTTCGAAGTCGCGACGATCGACGAGGTGCTCAAGGCGCGCGCCTGGCTGGAGGCCCACGGCGTCGGGATCCTGTTCGAGGGCCGGCGGCGCGCCGGCGTCCAGGTCGCCGTCGAGTTCCGCGACCCGGACGGCCACTGGCTGGAAATCTACTGGGGCCTCGACAAGGTGGCGGAGGACCGCCCTGGCGGCCCCGGCGGAAAACCCGCGATCCGCCCGCCGGAGGAATGGCGCGAGGTCTTCAGCCTCGAAGACGCCGTCGACGACGCTCCGCCGGGCCAGGACACGACGCTGGCGGACCCGTCGCTAAGGCGGGATTAGCCCGGATTTCTCACCGCAGTCACGGCCCGACAGCGCCGCCCTCCGGGTCGCGCCCCAATTCGCAATCCGGGGACGTCCGCCCGCGGCGTCGCGGGCCTCGACCGTAGTCCCCGCTACGCTTTTCGGCCCGCTCCCAGTACTGAACGGGGCGGATCGAACGTCCGGACGCGACGCAGGCCGTGACTGCGGTGAGAAATCCGGGTTAGGCGCCGCGGGCGCCGCCCGGCCATTCCGGCCGGGGCAAGGGCCGGCGCACCGGGGTCCGGCCCGTCATCCCCCCGCCGCGATGTGTCATGTCACGCCCGGCCAGCAGCCACGAATTTCGAATGGGCTCTTACCTCTCCCGCCCGAACCGCCCCGTTCGGCCGGTGTCCGGAGGATTGGCGCCCCCAAGGGGAATCGAACCCCTGTTTCCGGCGTGAGAGGCCGGCGTCCTAGGCCGCTAGACGATGGGGGCGGGGTGCCCGGCGGATTGGATCTGCGGAACGGGAGCGATAGCGCAGCCCGCCGCGCGCGGCAAGCCCCCGCCGCCCGCCTCGCCCGGCGCCCACCCGCGATATTCCCCGCGACATTCGATGGCTCCGCCGCGGAACCCGGTCTATCCTGACGCGCCATGACCCTCGCCGACCATGCCCTCTATGCGCTCGCCTGGCTCAGCTTCGGCGTCGTGCACAGCCTGCTGGCGCGCCGCAAGGCCAACCTGGCGTTCGACGCCGCGTTCGGCGGCTTCGCCCGGATCGGCTACAACCTGATCGCCGCCGTCCATCTGGGCGCGATCCTCGTTCTCGAATGGCGCGGCTTTCCCGGCAAGGCGGCGTTCGACCCGCCGCTCTGGCTGCACGCGCCGATGGCGGCGGTTCAGGCCGCGGGCTGGGTGCTGCTGTTCGTCGCCCTGGTGCAGTACGATCTCGGCCGCTTCGGCGGGCTCGCCCAGGCGCGGGTGATCGTCCACCGCCGCGATTCCCGCCGGGGCGGACCGGGCGGGGGTGGATTGGGCGGGGGCGGATTGGGCGGAGGCGGAATGGGCGGGCCGATGGCGCGCGCGCCGCTCGCCCGGCGCGACGTCCCGCCCGATATTCCGCCCGACATCCCCCACGCGCGGCTCGAACCGCTGGTTACCCGCGGCGTCCACCGCTATGTCCGCCACCCGCTCTACACCGCCATGTTCCTGGTGTTCTGGGGCCGCGCCTTCGACGAGGCGGCGCTGATGACCGCGGCGTGGGGGACGCTCTACCTGCTGATCGGCACGCGCTTCGAGGAGCGCAAGCTGCTGGATATCTACGGCGCGGACTATGCCCGCTACAGCGCCGCCGTGCCGCGCTTCCTGCCCCTGCGCGGCCGGGCGTGGGACGGGTAGCCGCCGCCTCCAGCCGCCGCCTCCAGCCGTTGCCTTCAGCCGCCGCCCCAGCGGTCGGCCGGCGCCGGGTCCAGGGCCTGTTGCAGCCGCTGGCCGGCGGCGAGGGCGAATTTCAGGATCTGGGTGCGCCGGCGCGTCGCGTTCATGGGCCGGACCGGCGCTTCGCGCAGCTCCGCGGCGTCGAAGGCGTCGGCGACCAGCAGCCCCTGGTCGGGCGGCAGGATATCGGCGGGGAAGCCCTCCGGCACCGCGAAATAATAGGCGTCGCACCAGGGCAGGTAGTCCGGCCATTTCGCGTCGCTGCGGAAATCGGCCGGCGCGGTCTTGATCTCGACGATAACGAAGCGCCGCTCCCGGTTCAGGCCGATGACGTCGACCCGCCTTCCCTTGCCGACCGGGAATTCGGTGAGCGTGCTGAAGCCGCGCGCCGCCAGGAACCGGCAGACGCCGCGCGCCATGCGCAGGGCCCGGGCGGGTGGGCTGCCGGGTGGGCTGCCGGGTGGGCTGCCGGGCGAACTGGCGGGCGGGCTGGCGCGCCCGGGAAGATTCGAACTCCCAACCTCCTGATCCGTAGTCAGGTGCTCTATCCAGTTGAGCTACGGGCGCCGCGCGGGCCGTATCGTGTACGTCATCCGGCCCGGCTATGGTTTGTAGGTGCTGGCCGCGCCGATGGAAAGGGGCGCGACATTGCGGCCGCCGTTTCGCCGCCGGGCTCGGCCGCCCCGGAACCGGAACCCTGCGCCCCGCAGCGCCGCCGGGTTCGCGCGAAATCGGGCTGGCCCGAAATCGGACTGGTTCAACCGGGCGATTGCGGGCAAGCTGCGGCCCATGCGGAACCCCGTGCCGAAACCCGCGCCGAAACCTGCGCCGCGCCGAGGATTTGTCCGCGCGCTTGCTTCGCTTTTCGCTCCGGTTTTCGCCCCGGTTCTCGCCCCGGTCCTCGCTGGCGCGGCGCTGGCCGGCTGCACGGCCGGCGACCGCCCCCTGTTCCTCGCCCTCGCAGGCGAAACGCCGTCCCTGCGCACGCCCCATGCCGACCCCCCCGGCGCGCCGCGCCTCGGCCGGCCGCCGCCGGCCGCGCCGGAGGGCCGGTTCTTCCGCCGGTCCGCCCGGTCCCTGGGGCCACCGCCGGAGGGCGCGGCGGTCGCGGGCGCCCATGTCCGGGTGCGGCGCGCGCTCGCCGACCGGGACGACGAGCTGGACCTCCTCGTCCGCTCGCTCGGCCTCCACGCCGCGGACTATGCGGCGGCGGTCGGCCCCCTGAAGCGCAGGCTCGGCGATCCGCTGCCGGCGGACGACGCCCGCACCCGGGCGCGCATGGCGGCGGCGGGCGCCGCCCTGGACGGAATCGGCGACGATCTCGCAAAGCTCAACGCGCTCATCCTGCGGATCGAGCGCGACCGGATCGCGGCGCGCCGGGTCGCCGCCGCGGCGCAAGCCGGTAAGGGGGGCGGGAAGGACGGCGGGAACGGCGCATTGGCCGAAGCGGCCGCGGCCACCGATGCGGCGGCGGCCCGGCTGCTGGCGGCGGTCCGCGGCTACGCCGGCAGATGGCTGGTCCATGTCAGCGGCCAGCGCGCGGCGCTCGACCGGCTGGCCGCCCAGGTCGCCGCCGCCACCGGCCCCGCCGCCGTGGAAACGATCCCGCTCCGGCAGACGCTGTTCGAATAGGGAGCGGCGCCGGATATGGTTGTCCGAAAAGGCCGAAGCGCGGGTGACGCCGCAGGCTCGACCGGTCGGAAAAGCGCTGTTTCGACAGGGATGTAGCACGATGCCGAATTCAGGCTGCCAGACCGTCCTGCCCATTCTCGCGGATTCGGAACCTGCCACCGGGTCCGTATACTCGACCGATCGAACCGTTCATGCGCCGCCCCTCGACCTGCCGGAGGCTCTGAAACCGAATGCCCGCCTCAAGATGGACGGGCTGGAATTCCTGTCGCAACTGCCGGAAAATTCCATGCCGGTCGCGTTTTTCGATCCGCAATACCGCGGCGTTCTGGAAAAATTGGGCTACGGGAACGAGGGCAAAAGCCGGGGGCGGAGAAGAAGCGCGCTGGAACAGATGAGCGAAGAAACCATTGGCCGGTTTATTCGCGGAATCGACCGCGTCCTCCTTCCCTCCGGCCATCTGTTCCTGTGGGTGGACAAATTCCACCTGTGCCAGGGCGTTCGGGGCTGGTCCGGCGGAACGGGACTGGACATCGTGGATTTGCTGACTTGGGACAAAGGCACGTTCGGGATGGGATACCGGACGCGCCGCCGGGCGGAATACTGCATCGTCCTGCAAAAGCAGCCCCGCAAGGCGAAAGGAGTCTGGAAAGTCCACACCATACCCGACGTGGTTCGTGAAACGGCGTCGCAACGCGACCATCCCCATGCCAAACCGGTCGAGCTTCAGGGAAACCTCATGGCCGCGGTGAGCCATGAAGGCGATTTCGTCATCGACCCCGCGGCAGGGTCCTTTTCGGTCCTGCGGGCGGCGCAGGCCCGGCGCAGAACGTTCCTCGGCTGCGATTTGAACGGATGATTAACGGCCGGCGCCGCCGTATTGCCGCGCCAGCAAATCCCGCACCGGGGCGAAGGTCCGGCGGTGGTGGGGCGTCGGGCCGAGGGCGGCGAGGGCGGCGCGGTGGGCGGCGACGCCGTAGCCGGCATTGCGCTCCCAGCCATAGCCGGGATAGTCGGCCGCCAGCCGCGCCATGATGCGGTCGCGCGTGACCTTGGCGACGATGGAGGCCGCGGCGATCGACAGGCTCCGCCGGTCGCCGCCGACCAGCGGGTGCGCCGGGCAGGGCAGGGCGGGCGCCCGGTTGCCGTCGATCAGCGCCGCGGCGGGCGGCGCGGCCAGCGCGGCGACGGCGCGTTGCATGGCGAGCAGGGTCGCCTGCAGGATGTTGAGCCGGTCGATCTCCGCGACGCTCGCCGCGCCCGTGCCGACCGCCCCGGCCTGGAGGATCGCGGCAAAGGCGGCCTCGCGCCGGGCGGGCGACAGTTTCTTGGAATCGTCGATCAGGCCGCGGACCGCCGGCGGCAGCGCCAGCCCCGGAAAGCATACGGCCGCCGCGACGACCGGGCCGGCGAGCGGGCCGCGCCCGGCTTCGTCGACTCCGGCGACCGGCCCGGCGGCCGGAACATTCCGGGGTCCGCGCCCCGCGCCGGCGACGGCGCGCTCGGCGGTGAAATCAGGCACTGTCCGGCCCCCTGCGATCGGGGGCGCGGCCGGAGGCGTCGGGGGCGGCGTCGGGGGCCGCGCTCCGGTCGGTCAGCAGCGCCGGTGCGGCCGCCTCGTCGACGGCGGGCGTGTGCTTTCCGGGGCTGCCGCGGCGGCGCAGCCTGCGGGCGAGGCGGCCGGCCCGCCACGCCTGCGCAAGGGCCGCCCAGCATTGCAGGATATAGCGGGCGGCGGCAACCATGCGCCGGGTCTTGACGGCGTCCAGGGTGCCGGTCAGGGAGGTGACGCCGAGCACGATGACCCGGAGCAGCCGGCGCGCGATGGCGATCCACAGGGGCGACAGCAGCAGCGAAAAGGCGATGACGGCGACGATCAGCTGGCCGGAGTCGCTCGCGACGATGGCGCGTTCCTGCGCCACCTCGCTGACGACCAGCGAGAATTCGCCGATCTGGGCGAGCAGCACCCCGGCGACGAAGGCGCTGGGCCAGGGCTCGCGCAGCAGCCGCAGGATGCCGACATTGACCGCCGTCTTGACCAGGGTGACGGTCACGAGCAGCAGGATCACCGTGCCCAGATTCTCCCAGATGAAGCCGAGGTCGATCAGCAGGCCGATCGACAGGAAGAACACGACCATCAGCACGCTCTGGATCGGCCGCGTCGTGCGGACCATCGGCGCGCGCGCCGTGCTGTTGCCGACCGCCAGGCCGGCGAGAAAGGCGCCGAGCACCGGCGACAGGCCGAGGATGCCGGTCAGCGCCGCCGCGCCGAAGCAGAAGCACAGGGCGGCGAGCGGCAGGATTTCCGGCGCCGCGCCGGCGGCGGCGCTGAAGGGCAGCACGAGGCGTTTGCGGCGGCTGAGATAGAGGATGAAGGCGACCAGCAGGCCGACCGAGAGCAGGATCTTGGCGATATCGAGCGGGCCGGGCTCCGCATCGCCGAACAGGCCGATGGTCAGCAGCATCGGCACCACGGCCAAGTCCTGGGCGATCAGGATGCCGATGGTGAGCTGGCCGACCGGCTGGCGCAGCAGGTCGAGCTGCTCGAGCATCTTGACGACGACCGCCGTGCTCGACAGCGCCACGACGAAGCCGAGCACGACGGCGACCGGCGCGGGAAAGCCGAACGCCCAGCCGAACAGCAGCATGGTGCCGGCGGCGATCGCGATCTGCAGCAGGGTGGCCCCGACCGCGACTTTCCAGATCGCCTTGAAGCCGCGCAGGCTGAGCTCCATGCCGACCAGGAACAGCAGCATCAGGACGCCGAGTTCGGCCAGCACGGCGACGCTCTGCCGGTCCTCGACCAGCTGGAAACCGGACGGGCCGAGCGCGACGCCGGCGACGATGTAGCCGACGATCGCCGGCTGGCGCATCCGCGCCATCAGCAGGCCGCCGGCGAGCGCGATCAGCCCGACAAGGGCGAGGCCGGTCAGTTCGACACCGTCGTGCATGGCGCCAGTTTACCATTGCGGCAACGCCCTGAGAATCGGTCGGGAGAATCGGTCGGGAGAATCCGCCGCTCCGGCGCGTCCCCGGCCGGTCCCGCTTCGCGTCGTCCGGAGATGCTTCTCCCGGAAGGCGCCGGCAGGGTTGGCGGCGGCCGGCGCGCGCGGCTATAGCTGGGCCATGCGCGAACTGACGGAGCAAAGCCTGGTTGCCGGGCTGGACGAAGCGGCGGGGCGCTGCTCCGCCGTAGCGCGCGCGTTGCAGGAGGTCGGCTACCCCGCGCTGCGCCGCCGGCCGCCGGGCTTCCCCGCCCTGCTGCGCGCCATCGTCGGCCAGCAGCTTTCGGTTGCCAGCGCCGGCGCGATCTGGGCCCGCCTCGAAACCGCCGTCCGGCCGCTGACGCCGGAGGCGCTGCTGGCGCTGGACGAGGCGGCCCTGCGCGCCGCCGGCCTCAGCCGGCCGAAAATCCGCTACGCCCGGGCGCTCGCCGAAGAGTGCGCATCCGGCGCGCTGGACCTGGAGCGGCTGGCGGACTTGGCCGACGAGGAGGCGATCGCCGCCCTGGTCGCCGTCAGCGGCATCGGCCGCTGGACCGCGGAAGTCTATCTGCTGTTCGCGCTCGGCCGGCGCGACGTGCTGCCGGCCGGCGACCTGGCGCTGCTGAGCGCGGCGCAACGCCTGTACGGCCTGCCCGAGCGCCCGCAGCCGGCCGGGCTGCTCGACCGCGCCGAACCCTGGAGGCCGTGGCGCGGCGCGGTCGCCCATCTGCTGTGGCGCTATTTCAGCATGGCCGGGGCGGCCGGGACGGGAAGCGGCGGCGCGCCGGTCTAGGCCGTTTCGCCGGCTTGCGCTCGCCGGTCGCTGCCGATAGACAATGCGGCGATGAAGCCCGCACGCGCAACATCCGGTGGAACGGATCGGCGACTGTCCCCGGCCTGTCGCAGACGGCCGGCAGACACGCCGGCAACCGGATAGGCCGGCGCCCCGAACCGGATAGGCCGGCGCCCAAGACCGGACAGAACGCCGGCAGGATCGACGAAACGCCATGACCGTAGCGCTGAACGCCTGCCCCGCCCTGGTCCTGAACGCCGATTTCCGGCCGCTCAGCTATTTCCCCCTGTCGCTCTGGTCGTGGCAGGAGGCGATCAAGGCGGTTTTCCTCGACCGGGTCGTCGTGCTGTCGGAATACGACCGCACGGTGCGCTCGCCCTCGGTGGAGATGGCGCTGCCGAGCGTGATCTCGCTCAAGCAGTATATCCCGGCGAACCGGCGGCCGGCCTTCACGCGCTTCAACGTCTTCCTGCGCGACAGGTTCACCTGCCAGTATTGCGGCGCGCCGGGCGCCGCCGGCGAGTTGACCTTCGATCATGTCATCCCGCGCTCGCGCGGAGGCCGGACCCAGTGGGAGAATATCGTCACCGCCTGCGCGCCCTGCAACCTGCGCAAGGGCAACCGGGTGCCGAAAGAGAGCGGCATCCGGCCCCGGCGCGCGCCCCGGGCGCCGACCAACCATTTCCTGCAAAACAACGGCCGCAGCTTCCCGCCCAACTTCCTGCACGAAAGCTGGGCGGACTATCTCTACTGGGATACCGAGCTGGAAGCGGATTAGGGGTCCCTGCCCGTCCCGTCATCCCGACCGACCGGAGGGAGCGGAGCGATCTCGGCGGCGGCCGCAGAAACCGCACCGAACGCCGATGTTGAGATTCCTCCATTCCGCGCCAACCGCGCTCCGGCCGGAATGACGGATCGATTCAGCGGACGCTACCGCCCGTCGTCCTTTTTGTGGAGGCCCCAGATCTCGGACCGGCGGACCCAGCCGGTGTGGCCTTCGGCGGAAATCCGGCACCAGGCGGCAGCGCATTTTTTCAGCTGGGCGATCGCGCCGGCTTCGGCCCTGGCGACGGCCGCGGCCGCCTCCTGCGGCCTCCGGCGCAGCAGGGCGGATTTCGGGTCGATCAGAACGGTGCGCCGGCCGGTCAGGTTGCTGACATGGATCCAGCCGACCGTGCCCCAGCGGTCGCGCACCTGGCGCCAGGTGTCGTAGTCGCGGATGACCTCGACCGGCAGGCCGCGCCGCTTGTAGACCCATTCGATCGGATGGTCCTTGCCGGGGCCGGTGCGCAGGTTCACCCTGCCGAAGCGCAGCGAGACGAAGCGCGGCACCTTGAGCTTCGACGCCAGGGCCGGCCCGGCGCCGAACGGCGCCGGAGCGGCCGGCCCCGGCCCGCAAAGCAGCAGCGCGGCGGCCAGGGCGCCGAGACAGGCGGAACGGTGGGAGTCCATGGCCGCGGTATGCGATCCGCGGCAACCCGCGTCAAGCGGCAGGCCGCTGCACGCTGGACATCGCCATGGCCCCTTGATACCCACAAACTCCGGCGGCAGGGGCACGGCCCGATTCGCCCCGCCGGAGGAGACGAGGAGCGCCATGGCGCAGGAAAAGCCGGTCGTCGTCGTGACCCGCAAGCTGCCGGACCCCATCGAGACCCGCATGATGGAGCTGTTCGACACGCGCCTGAACCGCGACGACCAGCCGATGACGGGCGCCGAGCTGATCGAGGCCTGCAAGATGGCCGACGTGCTGGTGCCGACCGTCACCGACCGCATCGACAAGGGCATCATGGCCCAGGCGGGACCGCGGCTGCGCCTGATCGCCTCCTTCGGCACCGGCGTCGACCATATCGACCTCGCCACGGCGCGCGAGCGCGGCATCACGGTGACCAACACGCCCGGCGTGCTGACCGAGGACACGGCGGACATGACGATGGCGCTGATCCTCGCCGTGTCGCGCCGTGTCGCCGAGGGCGAGCGGCTGATGCGCTCGGGCGAATGGAAGGGCTGGGGCCCGACGACCATGCTCGGCCACCGCATCTGGGGCAAGCGCCTGGGCATCCTGGGCATGGGCCGGATCGGCCGGGCGCTGGCGCGCCGCGCCCGGGGCTTCGGCCTGTCGGTGCACTATCACAACCGGCGGCGCCTCGACGCGGCGACGGAAGGCGAACTCGAGGCGACATTCTGGGAGAGCTTCGACCAGATGCTCGCCCATATGGACATCCTCTCGGTCAACTGCCCGCACACGCCGGCGACCTATCACCTGCTGTCGGCGCGCCGCCTCAAGCTGCTCAAGCCCCACGCCATCGTGGTCAACACGGCGCGCGGCGAGGTGATCGACGAGAATGCGCTGACCCGGATGCTGGCCAACGGCGAGGTCGCCGGCGCCGGGCTGGACGTGTTCGAGCACGAGCCGGCGGTCAATCCCAAGCTGCTCGGCCTCGACAATGTCGTGCTGCTGCCGCACATGGGATCGGCGACGATCGACGGCCGGATCGACATGGGCGAGAAGGTCATCGTCAACATCAAGACCTTCGTCGACGGCCACAAGCCGCCGGACCGGGTGATCGAAGCCCTCGTCTGAGATTGGGTCTGAGATTGGGTCTGAGATTGGGTCCGAGCCTGCGGCAGGCCGGCGCGTCAGCCGACGGCCTCGGGCTCCAGCTTGAGCGCGGCCGAATTCATGCAGAAACGGCGGCCGGTCGGCGCCGGGCCGTCGGGGAAAACGTGGCCCAGATGGGCGTCGCACTTGCTGCACAGCACCTCGGTGCGCCGCATGAACAGGCTGCGGTCGTCGCGCAGGGCGACGGCGCTGTCGTTGACCGGCGCCCAGAAGCTCGGCCAGCCGGTGCCGGAATCGTACTTGGTCTCCGACGAGAACAGCGGCTGGCCGCAGCAGACGCAGCGGTAGGTGCCGGGCGCCTTGGTGTCCCAGTATTCGCCGGTAAACGCGCGCTCGGTGCCGTGCTCGCGGGCGACGTGGAACTGGATGTCGGTCAGCATCGCGCGCCACTCGGCATCGGTCTTGACGATCTTGTCGGTCGTTCCGGCCATGAGGCCAACTTGGGCCAAAGGCGCGGAGTTTCAAGGGAAACCGCCGGGACACGAAATCTCTATGCGAAACGGTTGCAGGCGGGTTCGGCGAAGGAAACGGCGCAGGGAGATACAGCCCCTCCCTTGGGTAAGGCTGCAGGATTGCGAGGCAATCCCCCTCCTCCAGGGCCTTCCTTTGCGGCAGGGCGGCGGGCGCAGGATTGCGCAGCCTGCCGGAGCCGGCCTCAATAATATTCCCTTTTTTCGATAATATTCCTTGACACGGCAGGCCCTACGCCCCATATCGGCCCGGTCGACGCCTGAAATGCGTCTGCCGCGGCCCGCCGCCGCCTCTCCGCCCTTCGAGACAGCGGTTTCGAGACGGCGCTAACGCGCCTCCTCACTGGCCTCCTCGGGATGAAGCGTTGGGGTCCGGCCGCGGATTTTGCAGCCTCATCCCGAGGAGGGACTGAGGAAGCGGTCCGACAGGATCGCGGTCCCGGAGCCCGGTCTCGAAGGGCGGCGCTTCCGGCCGGGAGGGTGGAAAATTTCCTACCGGAATTGTTTTTGCGCACTTTCGGGTGGCGTTTTTCCAACGATTCCAAGGGGTTAAGGTCGCCGAACGTAAAAAACATATTATATTGAACGATCGATAAAATTTCAAAACCGAGCAATTTCAAAGGTTTGGCCAACCAATATTGAACATTCGCTCAAAATTCGACGGCTTCCCGCCGCCCGGCGCCCCTTTTCGCAAAGGCTTTCCCAAGGGCCGGGGCCGCCTTGCTATCGTTGTCGAATCCCGCCGGTCAGCCGAGATTGCGCCGGAACAGGGCGAGCATGCGCTCCCAGTGGCGCTCGGCGGCAGCCTTGTCGTAACAGTGCCGGCCGGGGAAGGCGAAGCCGTGATGCGCGGCGTAGCGCTCGATCCGGTGGCGCACGCCGGAGCCTTCGAGGCAGCGGGCGAGCGCCTCGACCGACGGGTCCGGCACCCAGGGATCGTCCTCGGCGAAGGCGAGATAGAGTTCGGCCCGGATGGCGTCCGTCGCCAGATGGGGCGAATCCGGCCGGTCGGTGACGATGCCGGCGCCGTAATAGCTCGCCGCCGCCGCGATCTCCTCCGGAAAGCGCGCCGCGACCGTGTAGACGAACTGGCCCGACAGGCAGTAGCCGACGCAGCCTGCCGGCCCGGGCGTCGCGCCGTCCAGCGACCGGGCATAATCGAGCAGCGGGCGCGTGTCCGCGGCCACCCGGTCGTTGTCGACGCTTTTCACGAGGCCCCAGAACCGCTTGCGCTCGTCGGAGCCCTCGACCTCGATCTGCTGCGCGTCGAGCAGAACGTCGTCGATCCCGGCCATGCGGTAGAACAGGTTGGGCAGCAGCACGCAGTAGCCGGCCGTGCCGATGCGCCGGGCCATGTCCTTCAGCTCCTCGCGTATGCCGATCGCGTCCATATAGAACAGCACGACCGGGTGCGGCCCGCCCTCGTCCGGCCGGGTGACGAAGGTCTCCATCGCGCCGTCGGGCGCGTCGATCCGGGCGATATGCTCTTTCATGGTCCGGCTTCTCCAGTGACGACCGCGGCAGGCAAGCCCGTTCCGCGCCGGCGGTCAAGGGCGCACGGATATGGCGCTTGAAGTCGGGCCGGGGACGGGGCACAAACCGCCGCCCGGCGGCGTCTTCCGGCGCCGTCGCGTTTCCGCAGCGGAGCCTGCCCCATGAAGATCGGATTTATCGGCCTCGGCAATGTCGGCGGCAAGCTGGCCGGCAGCCTGCTGCGCAACGGCTTCGACCTGACGGTGCGGGACCTCGACCCCGATGCCGCCCGGCCGCTGGTCGAGCGGCGCGCGCGGGTGGGCGAAAGCCCCGCCGCGATGGCCGCAGCCTGCGATGCCGTCGTCACCTGCCTGCCGTCGCCGGCGGCGAGCCGCGCGGTCCTGGAAGCCGGCGACGGCGTGCTGGCCGGTCTGACGCCGGGCACGATCTGGGCCGAGATGAGCACGACCGACGAAGCCGAGGTCCGGCGGCTCGGCGCCCTGGTGCAGGCGAAGGGCGGCGAACCGGTCGACTGCCCCGTCTCCGGCGGCTGCCACCGGGCCGCGACCGGCAACATCGCCATCTTCGCCGGCGGCGAACGCGCGGCCTTCGAGCGGCTGCTGCCCGTGCTCAAGGCGATGGGGCGGCGGATTCTCCACACCGGCCCCTTGGGCTCGGCCTCGGTGCTCAAGGTGGTGACCAACTATCTCGCCACGGCGAACCTGGTCGCCCTGTGCGAGGCGCTGGCGACCGCGAAGATGGCCGGCATGGACCTCAACACGGCCTATGAGGCGGTCCGCATCTCCTCGGGCAATTCCTTCGTCCATGAGACCGAGAGCCAGGTCATCCTGAACGGCAGCCGCGACATTAACTTCACCATGGACCTGGTCTCCAAGGATATCGGCCTGTTCGGCGCCATCGCGGAACGCGCCGGCGTGCCGGTGGAAATCGCGCCGCTGCTGATCGGCATCTTCAAGGACGGCGAGGCCCGCTACGGCCCGCGCGAATGGTCCCCCAACATCGTCCGGCGGCTCGAGGACGCCTGCGGCATCGAGATCCGCGCCCCCGGCTTCCCGGCCGAAATGGTCGACGACGAACCGGAGGAGCCGGGTTACGAAGTGGTGCCGCCGGGGCTGGGCGCGGATTTCGCGGCCTAGGCGCGCCGGCAATCGCGCGCGGTGGCCGGCAGCCCGCATGCCGAAGCCGATCGGGCGTTTGTCGATGCCATCGGCGAGACGGAAGCCGGGTGAAGCGGCGGATCGGTCGGAGCGGGCGGCAGCACTCCCCCTCCGTCATTTCGACCGGGCGCAGCGAGCGGAGAAATCTTTCCGGTAAGGCGCTCCGAACCGGCCATCGCGCGTGAAAGATATCTCCGCTCCGCGGCCCGTTCGGGCCACTCCGGTCGATATGACGGTCGATGGGTTCGGGGTTGCAGACGCGGCGGAGCCAGCCTCAGCCGCCCGCCAGCGCCGGCCATAGCGCATCCGCGCCGCTGCGGCAGACCTGCGCGCCGAGGCGTCGGCTCCACCAGTCCTCGTTGCCGCAATCCTCGCGCCATTGCCAGATCGCGCGGGTCAGCCGGTGCAGGGGATATTCCGCGGTGTAGCCCATGGCGCCGTGGAACTGGTGGGCGGCCTTTGCGGCGAGCGTGCCGGCGCGCCCGGCCGCGATCTTCGCCGAAGCGGTGAGGAACGGGCCGCCCCCGTCCGGCTCCCGGTCCAGTGCAGCGAAGGCGGCGCGCGCCATCTGCGCCGCAGCGGCAACCTCGGCCGCAGCGACCGCGATATGCTGCTGCACGGCCTGGAAGCGGGCCAGCGGCCGGCCGAACTGGCGGCGTTCGCGGACATAGTCGAGGGTCATTTCCAGCGCCGCGCCGGCCGCGCCGGCGATCTGCACCGCCCGGGCCGCCGCCATCGCCTGCCGCAACGGCGTTGAAGTGTCGGTCGCGCCGGGCAGCGCCGCCGAAGCCGGGACGCCGTTCAGCAGGATGCCGCCCTGCCCGTCCGGCGGCGCGACGGCGTTGCCGGCGGGATCGACGGCGCGGGCTTCGTCCGGCCACGGGACGCGGCAGCCCGGTTCGGCCGGGGCCAGCGGATCGTCGGGCACGGTCTCGCCCTGCCGCGCCAGCAGCCAAGCCAGCACCGCGGTATCGGCCGCCGGCGAGGGATCGCCGAGCGCGCCCAGCGCCTCGATGGCCGCGGCCGCTTCGGCGAGCGTCGCGCCGGCGCCGCCCTGCGCTTCGGGCAGCAGCAGTTTCGGCAGGCCGAGCGCGGTCACCGCCCGCCAATGCGCGCCGGACCAGGCGAGCGCCCGGCCGGCCGGGCCGTCGTAGGCCGCGGCGTGCGGCGCCAGCGCCAGCCGGACCGCGTCGGCGAAGGCGGCGCCCGCCGTACCGCCGTTCGCGCCGGTCATCCCGTTTCCGCTCACCGCAGGCCCAGCCCGCGGGCGATGATGCCGCGCACCACCTCGCGCGCGCCGCCGCGCAGAGTGAAGGAGGGCGTGTGCAGCACGTCGTAGGCCAGCAGGTCCTCGAGCAGCGCCGCGCGGTCGCCGGGCGGGGTCTCGGCCAGGATCCGCCGCGCGGTCTCCGGCGTATCCTGCTCCAGCGCGGTGCCGACCTCCTTGACCAGCGCGGCCTCGGTGTTCGGTGTCTCGCCCCGGTCGAGCGCGCCGGCGACCTGGATCGAGAGCAGGCGCACCGCCGCCAGCCGCGCCACCAGCGCGCCGATCTCGCCGGCGACCAGCCGGTCCGGCGCCGGCCCGGCGGCGCGCACCAGCTCGACGATCAGGCGGAAGGTCGAGAGGAAGCGGTCCGGCGCGCTGCGCTCGAAGGCCAGTTCGCTCATCACCTGGCGCCAGCCGTCGCCGGGGCTGCCGACGATCCGGTCGGCCGGAATCTCGTGGCCGTCGAAGAACACTTCGTTGAAATGGTGGTCGCCGGCGAGGTTATGGATCGGGCGGATGGCGATGTCCGGCGCCTTGAGGTCGATCAGGAACTGGCTGAGGCCGCCGTGCCGGTCGTCGCCCGTTTCGCCGGTCCGGCCCCCGGTCCGGCAGAGCGCAACCATCCAGTCGGCCCGGTGGGCGTTGGACGACCAGATTTTCGCGCCGTCGATGCGCCAGCCGTTGCCCGACGGCGCGGCCCTGGTGCGCACCGCGGCGAGGTCGGAGCCGGAGTCCGGCTCGCTCATGCCGATGGCGAAGCTGTATGCGCCCGCGGCGATGCGCGGCAGGAACCGGCGGCGCTGTTCCTCGGTGCCGAAGCGCAGCAGCAGGGGCGCGGTCTGGCGGTCGGCGATCCAGTGGGCCGCGACCGGCGCGCCGCCGGCCAGCAGCTCCTCCAGCACGACATAGCGTTCGAGCAGGCCCTTCTCCCGGCCGCCGTAGCGCTGCGGAATCGCCATGCCGAGCCAGCCGCGCTGCGCCAGCCGTGTGCTGAAGCCGCGGTCGAAGCCCTCCCAGGAGCCGACCCAGCTTCCGATCCCGGCGCGTTCCCGCTCTTCTGCCAGGAAGGCGCGCACCTCGGCGCGCAGGCCGGCGAAGGGCGCAAGATCGGGCAGCGGCGTATCGGCGAAGAACTGCATGGCCGGGGTGTTACGGCATCCGGCGGTGGAGGGGAAGGCGGGTGCGCTGCGGTGCGTATGCGCAATCGGAGGCTCCCCCGCCGGCGCGCGCGGGCTATCATGGGCGGACGTTTCTCGCCGCCAGCGGAGCGATTCCCATGCCGCCGTCCCGCGAAACCGTCGGCTTTATCGGCCTCGGCAATATGGGCCGGCCGATGGCCGCCAACCTGGTCCGTGCCGGTTTCGAGACCATTGGCTACGACGCAAACCCGCGCGCGGCCGAAGCCTTCGCCGCGGCGACCGGCTGCCGGACCGCGCCGACCCTCGCCGCGCTGGCTGAGGCCGCGACCGTCGCCGTCACCATGCTGCCGACCGGCGCCATCGTCCGCCGGGTGCTGCTGGAGGAGGAGGGCGGCGCATTGGCAAACGGACTCGGGGCCGGCGGCCTCGGCGCCGGTCGGTCCGGGGGCGGGCTGGTCGTCGACATGAGTTCGTCCGAACCGATGGGCACGCGCGCGCTCGGCGCGGCATTGGCCGGACGCGGCGTCGCCCTGGTCGACGCGCCGGTCAGCGGCGGCGTGCCGAAGGCGGCGGACGGCACGCTCGCCATCATGGTCGGCGCGGACGACGGGGCGGCGGCCGAACGGGCGGAACCGGTCCTGCGCGCGATGGGCGACCGGCTATTCCGCGCCGGGCGGCTGGGCGCCGGCCACGCCGCCAAGGCGCTCAACAACTATGCCGCGTCGGCCGCCTTCACCGCGGCGGCGGAAGCGTTGATCGTCGGCGAAGCCTTCGGCCTGGAACGCGAGACCCTGCTCACGATTATCAACAACTCGACCGGCCGGAGCTTCAATTCCGAGGCGCCGATGAAACAGGAGGTCCTGCCCCGGACCTTCGCCACCGGCTTCAAGCTGGGCCTGATGGCCAAGGACGTGGCCATCGCCGTGGACCTGGCCGACGCGCTCGGCGCCGATGCGCCGCTCAGCCGCGACATGAAGGCCCGCTGGGGCGCGGCCAGCGAAGCGCTCGGCCCCGACGCCGATTTCACCCGGGCGGTGACGCTTTGGGAGATAAAACAATTCACTTAAGTTTCCGAAGGCAATTTACCCGATCAATAATCGAATTTGGTTTTCTTCCAAATTTGATTCTCCTAAATCAACCAGATTGTTCATTCTAGTCTCACTAGACCACAAATCCAATCTAAAGTAATCAACATTTTGCAATTTCTGAAAAAATATTTCTATCGCGTTCACTCTCTGATACGGCGACATCTTCTCAACTTGTGATATGTTAAATTGACATTCCAGTACTTCTGCAACAAATCGTTCGTCAAATGCTTCCCGCAAAAATGTAGACTGTTGACCTCTGTGCGTTACTAAAGGCTTTAACTCACTTACATGAAAGCGAAACTGTATCTTCATTTTTGCGATTCGATTAAGAAGTAATACCGCAAAATCGCGCGACTGCCCATCATAAATTGTTATGTGCGGATTGAATTCAAAGTCTCCTTTACTCCAAACTTCACGAAATATTTCCGAATGGCATCTCAAGAAAACAGTGTTTTGACCTTCTTGAATAAATGAATCAACGCGGTTGACCACTGCTACCGAACGAGCGATTTTTCTACTTAATTTGTCTACATTACCTTTCCGAGTATAAGGACCTCTTAGGGTAATGTGCGCAGGCGTCTTTTCATTCGGATTCGCTATAAATCTAACAGCATCAAGCATTTTCTGAAGCCGCTGATTGAGGAAGTAGACAACATAAAATATACGACGCGACATCGGCCTATACCACCAAATATCTCATGGTTTCATCTCCACTCGCAACTATCTGCAACGACTTATACATATCCATTGCAAATGTACGTCCTTTTTTGAACGCCTGCTCCCGATTATCTCGATTAGCCATCCATTCGAATAATGCCTGCCTTTCTACGTTTGTCTTATCAAGAAACCAAATATATTCTTCCTTCATTGACTGAATATGATCTCTTGCTTCATGTTTTTTTTCTACAATTTCATCTAGGCGCTCTAATGGCGATAACTTAACAACACGGAGCAGTTCATCTGGGTTAACTATTCCACTGTTAATTGACAGTAGTGCAATTGCTGAATGGCACGTCAAGAGTCGGCTAAACTTCAACTTGAAATTAGCAATATGACTCTTGATTTTCATATCCCTATCTTCAGGCGGACGATTCCTTTTATGCTCATAATTCAAGCAAAGAGTGCGCCAAAATCTAATTATGTCGTTGATGAGAAAAACTGGTCGAAAATCTTTTTCGTGGTCATGATAGTCTCTATAATAGCAGTTAATTATTTTTTGTAATACAAAATCATAAATTTCTTCATTGTATATCGGCCTGCTTTCTAGCAGAAGCAAAAGGCGCGCCGTAAAGTGATTCTTAAAGTCATCATCTCGACCTCCAAGCGTTTCCTTAATATCTTCAAGGTAATGAACTGATAAATATTCCCCATCATTTGAAAAATCAGGAAAGCCTAGATTTCGCGCAGTTTTAATAAGGGCTGCATCGAGAAGAATTTTGCTAATCCTCGGAACCGCACCTCCAACAGACTGTCCCTTATGCACAAAAAATAAATCTATGTCTGAAAACTCGGATGCTTCGAGACGGCCAAAAGATCCCGTAACGTAAATACATAGGTCTGACAGTTCATTCAAAATATCAAAATTCGACACCTTGGAGCGAAATTTTTCTAATTTTTCCTTAGAAAATTCCTAGCGTTTGGACAAAAAATTCCGAGTTATCAATCATGTTGATGCTTCCTCGTCTACAGTCGCCGTTGCCCAAGTGTGGACTTTTCGAAGCTAAGGAGGGTGTCCTTCAGAATATATGGGCCTTGGCAACAGTACACCAGAAAGGGTGGTAGGTACAGTGCGAAGCAACGAATACCAGCCGACTCCAATTGACTCACGCTCTAGCGCTGGTGTTGATGGTCATATTGCCATGTCCGCGGCCGTTGCCCGTCTACTCATCCCGGTCACCGTGATCGGCGGCTATCTGGGCGCCGGCAAGACGACCTGCGTGAACCGGCTGCTGGCCGCGGACCACGGGCTGCGCCTCGCCGTGCTGGTCAACGATTTCGGCGCGGTCAACATCGACGCCGGGCTGATCGCCGAGCATGGCGGCGACACGGTCGCGCTCACCAACGGCTGCGTCTGCTGCGCCATCGCCGACGATCTCGGCGCGGCGTTGCAGGCCCAGACCGAACGCGATCCGCCGCCGGACCGGATCGTCGTCGAGGCGAGCGGCGTCGCCGACCCGGCGCGGGTCATGCGGCTTGCCGGCAATTGGCCGGGCTGCCGGCCGGCCGGGACCGCCGTGCTGGCCGACGCGGCGACGGTCCGCGAACGGGCGCGGGACAAATTTGTCGGAAGGCTGGTCGTGCAGCAGATGCAGGCGGCGGACCTGCTCGCGCTCAACAAGCTCGACCTGCTGGCGGCGGCGGACGTCGCCGCGCTGCGTCTCTGGGCGCAGGCGCAGGCCGGCCGGACCGATCTCGTCGAGGCCCGTTTCGGCGATATCGATGCGGCGCGGCTGTTCGGCCTCGGCGGCCGGCCGGCGCCGGCCTCCGGCACTATCGACGCGCCGGAAGCGCCCGGCCACGGCCTGTCGTCGGTCGTCTGGCGTCCCGCCGGCCCGGTCGATCCCGCCGCGCTGGAACGGCTGCTCGCCGGCCGGAGCGACATCCATCGCGCCAAGGGCGCCGTCGCCACCGGTGCGGGGTTGCAGCGGATCGACTGGAGCGGCGGCCGTCTCGCCCTTTCCGCGGCCCCATCGGGCGCGTCCCTATCGGGCGCCGCGCGCGTCGTCCTGGTCGGCCCGTTCGAGCCGCCGGCCGGACCCGCCCTGCTCCGGGCGCTGGACGGCTGCGCGGCAGCAGGAAACGCAGGCCGGGAGACGGCCGGATAGGGGCCGTCCGCCCCTCGCCCCGTCACTCGCCCCGTCACTCGCCCCGTCACTCGCGGCGGCCGTCGACGATCATGACCAGGGTCGGCAGGATAAACAGGGTGAAGATGCCGGCGGCGACCATGCCGCCGAGCATGCTGACCACGAACGGCACGAAGCGGATCAGTTCGTCGCCGCGCACATAGAGCAGGGGCGAGAGGCCCAGGACCGTGGTCAGGCTGGTCAGGAAGACGGCGCGGAAGCGGTGGCGCGTCGCGGCGGAGGCGGCAGCGATGGCCGGCAGCATATCGTCGTCCCGGCGGATCGCATTGTAGCGGTCGAGCAGCACCAAGGCGTCGTTGACGATCACGCCGGCGACGGCGACGACGCCGAACAGCGACATCGCCGTCACGTCCCAGCCGAGGATCCAGTGGCCGAAAACGGCGCCGGCAGAGGCGATGGGCACCCCCGCCATGGCGACCACAGGCTTCCAGTAGCTGCGCAGGAAACCGGCCATCAGGGCATACATCGCGATCAACACGAAGGGCACGAGCAGGCTCAACGTCTCAAGCAGGTGCCTCTCCTGCCGCACGCCGGCATCGTCCGATATGCCGAGGCCGGGATATTTCGCGATCAGGCCGGGCAGAAACTCCCGGTCGATCTTCCGCCGCGCCTGAATGGGCGTGATCTGGGTAAGTTCGGTGTGGGCGTTGACCAGCACCGTGCTCTTGCCGTCGATCCGGGTGAGCGCGGCGAGCTCTCGCTTTTCCTCGATCCAGGCCACGGTGGACAACGGCGCCTCGCCGCCGCCGGGCCGGCGGATCCGCTCGCTGGCGAGCTCGCGCAGACTGCGCCGCCGCTCCGCCGGATAGCGGACGACAACCCGTATCTCGTCGCGGCCGCGCTGGATCCTCTGGACCTCGATGCCGTGGTAATTGGCCCGCAGTTGCCGGCCGATCCCGGTCGGCGTCAGCCCCGCGGCCTTGCCGGCCGGCGTGACCCGGACGACGAAATGCCGTTTGCCCGGCGTCAGGCTGTCCGAAAGCTGGTAGATGCCCGGAACCGAGCCGATGAACGCCCTGAGCTCGCGGGCCGCCTGCTCGAGTTTTTCGCGATCGTCGTGAACCAGGGCATAGGCGACGGACGGTATCATCCGGAAAAGGGTGGTCCGGACCGAGACTTTCGCCAGTCCCGGCAGATTGCCGATATTCCGGCGCCACATTCGCTCGATTTCCACCGGCGATACCGTCCGCAGCGGCCGGTCGTGCAGATGGAGCCGGACCGAAGCAAGATGGCTGCCGTTGCGTTGCTCCTCGCCGCTGCGCGAGCGGGCGCCGCCGCCGACATTGCCGACGATCACGCTGATCGAATCGATGGCAGTCCCTTCGAGTTCTTTGTCGACCGCCTCGGCCGCCCGGACGAATCTTTCGGCGATGGCGGCGCTGGCTTCGAACGGCGCGCCGACCGGCAGTTCGAGGTTTGCCTGGACCGTGTTCGAGCGGCTCGCCGTGTTGTCGAGGATGACCACGCGAACCTGCTCGGACCGCAGCAGGGCGAGCGCGGCAACGAAAAACACCAGGCCGAAGGCGATCGTCAGCCAGACATGGCGGACCGCCCAGGACACCGCCGGCGCCACGATCGAATCCCGCATCCGGTCGATCGCATCGCGCGCCCAGGCCTGGATTTCGCGCAGCGGGGAGAGGCTCCAGCGCCGCTCGTGCGAAAGATGCGACGGCAGGACGAAAAACGCCTCGACCAGCGATACGGCGAGGACGAACAGCGCGACCCAGAAGAATGGCTGGACGATCTGAAGGCTGCCTTCCGTAACGAACAGGAACGGCACGAACGCCAGCACGGTCGTGGATACGCCGACGAAGATCGGCCCGGCGACCATCCGGGCCCCGGAAACCGCCGCCTCTACAGCGCTCTTTCCCCGCTCACGTTCCGCAGCGACGCTCTCGCCGACCACGACCGCATCGTCGACGACGATGCCGATCAGCAGGAAGAAGGCGAACAGCGTCCCCAGGTTCAGGGTCAGGCTCGCCAGATCGAAGAACATCAGCGCGCCGACGAACGACAGGGGAATGCCCAGAGCGATCCAGAAGGCGAGGCGGAGATCGAAAACGAAAACCAGGCACAGGAAGACCAGGACGATGCCGATTACCGCGTTGCGGACAATGTCCGACAGAACGTCGAAAATCGGTTCCGCCGTATCGTTCCAGACAAGAATGTCGATCCCCGGCGGCGGCGTGTAGGTTTCGAGGCGTTTCTTGATATTGGAGGAAATCTCGAGCAGCGATTGCTCCTTGGACGCTTCGACCCGGACGAAAACCGCCGGCTTGCCGTCGACCGTCGACAGGATGTTTTCGTCGACGAAGCCGTCGCGAACCGTGGCGACGTCGCCGAGCGTTACGATGGTGCCGTCGACCCGCGTAATCAGCGGTATATTCTCGAAGTCCTCGCCGACCTGCCGTTTTCCGACTGCATGGAGGACCACGCCGCCGGCGCGGGTGCGCAGTTCGCCGAAGGTCGCGTTGCGGGATACCCGCCGGACCTTTCTCGCGACCTTGGCGAGCGTCAGGTTGTGGCGGCGCAGTTCCTCCTCGTTCATCTCGATGGCGATTTCGCGGTCTCGAGTGCCGCGCAGCTTGACCTGGGAAACCGACGGCAGCGCCAGCAGGTCGTCGCGCAGGACTTCCGCAGCCCGGCGCAACGCGTCCTCGGGCACGGTCGACGACGCGACGGCAAGCGTCATCACTTCGATCGCCAGTTTCTTCAGTTCCACCCTCGGCCGTTCGGCGTTAGGCGGCGGAAAGTTCTCGATGCTCTCGACGGCGCTGCGGACATCGGCCAGAACCTCTCCGGCATCGGCGAAGGTTTCGAGCTCGACGTCGAACCGGGCGAAGCCCTGCGAAGCGGCGCCGACGACCCGCGCGACGCCGGGAAGGCCGACCACGCTTTCCTCGATCCGGCGGTTGACGTCCTCCTCGACCTCCTTCGGCGACGCGCCGGGCATCCGCACGGTCACGGAAACCGTGCGCAGATCGATTTCCGGAATGTGCTGGACGGTAAGCTGGTCGCCGGAAAAGACGCCGCCTACGATCAGCAGGATCAGCAGGAACCTGGCGGCGACGGGATTGCCGACGAAATAGGCGATCGGTCCGTTCTTCACGATTGTCCCCCGCGATGGCGCGCCGGGTGCGCGCAGCGTCCGTCCTCGGGCCGGGCTATTCCGGCGAACGGAATGCCCTAGCCGTCACCTGCATTCCTTCCCTGGCCTTGGCCACGACGCCGACGACAACGCCCTCGCCGGCATCGAACGGCTCGACGATCCAGCCGTCCGCCGTGCGGCCCAGCGATTCGGGCGTGAGCGATGTCAGGGCGCCCTTCCTGACGACCCAGACGCTGTCGCGGTCGCGCGCCGCCGCCTCCGGCAGGACGAAGGCCTTGTCGCGCGTCGGCCCGGTGACGGTAATCTCCGCGAAGGTGCCCGGCGCCGGCAGCGTATCGGGCGGCGTATTCTGCGCGAAATTCAGGAACATCGAGGCCAGCCGCGTGCGCGCGGCAACGACGGACGACACGCGGACCACCTCGGCGTCGAATGTTCCGGACCAGGTCGCGATCCGTGCGGCGCGCCCGACCATCGGCGCGAAACGCTTCAGGTCTTTCGGCTCGACCGGCGCTCTCACCTGCAACCCGCCGGGCCGGTAGACGACGCCGAGCACCGACGCACGGCCGACCTTTTCGGCCGGGCCCACCAGTTCGCCGACCTCGACATCCGAGCGCACCACGCGGCTGTCGTAGGGCAGCGATATGGTCGTACGCGCGAGTTCCAGCCGGGCCAGATCGAGCGCCGCCCGGGCTCGGCCCAGCCGCGCCTCCGCCCTGCCGATCGACGAGACACGGCGGACCCGCTCCGGAATCTCCGCTCCGGGATTGGCCTTCGCGAACCTCTCGGCGCCTTCCCTGGCAAGGGCTTTCTGGATCTGCAGGCTGGCCTCGGCGGCCCTGACCGACATTTCCGCGGCCCGGACCCGGATTTCGAATTCGGCCGGATCGATCCGGATGAAGGCCTCGTTCGCCCGGATCGTCCCGCCATTGGTGAATTCCGGCGACACCCAGACGACCCGGCCGACAACCTGGGAAACGACCCTGGTCTTGCGCTCGAGGGTCACCGTTCCCGTGATGCGGACGGCGAAGGTATATGCCTTCGGGCTCGGCCGGACGACGCGGACCGCCGGCTTGTCCGATCCGGTCGTCGCGGCCGCCGTCGCACCGCGCTCGACCCGGTCGGGGGCGCGGGCGAAATACAGGGCGACGACGATCGCGGCCAGAATCGCCGCCAGCTGGGCGTAACCGAGCCACCGCGGCCTTTCGGGGCCGCTGGCGGAGTCTGCTGTTTCCTGGGGCATCGGCGCGCTCCCGTTCGCCTGCAGGGTTTGCCGGTGGAATCGGGAACGGTCGGCGCGAGAGGCGCAGACCGCATGGCCGTTGCCCGTTCGCCCGTCCCGTCGCCGGCTGCGTTGCAGAATGTATCGGTTCCGTCGGGCGGCGCAAGTAAATGCGGCGGGCTCCGGAAATTTTTCGAACGGCCGCCCCGGGGCGGCCCCGGGGCACCCCGGGGCACCCCGCTGCGGACCCGGGGGCGGACCCGGGGGCGGACCGCCGTCGCCGGCCGCCTCAGGTCAGCCGGCCGCCTCAGGTCAGCCGGGCGCCTCCAGAACGGCCGCGAATTCCCGGACGGCCGCTGCCGGGCCCTTCGGATGGTCCCAGACGCCGCCGACGACGGCGAGGAAATCGGCCCCGGCGCGGACCAGCGGGCGGCAGTTTTCCACCGCGATGCCGCCGATGGCGACGCAGGGCACGACGGTGGCGGCGGACCAGCTTTCGAGGGTCTCCAGGTCGGCCTTGGACTTGGGATCCTTGGTCTGCGTCGGAAAGAAGGCGCCGAAGGCGACATAGTCGGCGCCGCCTTCCGCCGCCTCCATCGCCAGATGCAGCGAATTGTGGCAGGTCACGCCGACGGTCGCTTCCTCGCCGACCAGGGCGCGCGCTTCGGCATAGGCGGCGTCTTCCTGCCCTATATGGACCCCGTCCGCCCCCAGTTCGCGCGCAAGGTCCGGACGGTCGTTCACCAGGAACGCGGCATCGCGGCCGTGGCACACCGGCATGAGGATTTCCGCGGCCCGCCGCACGGCGTCGTCCGGCGCATCCTTGAGGCGCAATTGCACGCAGGCCGCCGGCCCGCCGTCCAGCGCCGCCTTCAGGTCCTCTGCGAAGGCCGCGGGTTCGAAGGCCGCCGGGGTGATCAGGTAAAGCTGGCAGCCGGGACCGGCCATATCATGCCAGAGAGTTAATTGTAGCAGTAATTCCCAAAATTATTACAGTAGCAAACATTATGGCCAACGCAGTGCTATACGAAATTGGAACCATATTCTGAGAGTTATCAACATTCTTTGTAATTAAAATTGCATCATATCCTAAAACTTTCCCCAGCTTTGTTTGCTCTTCTCTTAGTATTTTTTCACCAATTTTAATTAATCTAGAAACCCTTCTATCTAGTGCCCAAAATACTAAAGATAGAATGACAAGAAAGATTGATATTGCAGCGCTGCCCTGTTTATTTTCTTTGTATAAATGCGTGTATGCTAACATGCTTATCCCAAGTGCAATGAGATAATACCTAATCATGAACATTCTTTGTTCTGCATGATATTTGAATCAATCCCAACCCAGCTGAATTGCTATTTTTGAATTTTCATACACGTCTTTATCCTTATTCATAACCTAAAGCTGCCCCCTGTAAATCCGCACCACCCTGTCGAGCAGCGCGAGGGCGTCGTCGCGCGGGCGCTGGAAGCTGTTGCGGCCGATGATCGAGCCCGACGCGCCGCCGTCGCGCAGCGCGCGGATTTCGTCGAGGATCGCGTCGTCGCCCTTGGCCGCGCCGCCGGAGAAGACGACCAAGCGGCGGCCCGCGAAAGCGCTCTGCATGACATGGGCGACGCGGGCGGACAGGCTCGATATGTCGATGCCCTGCGCTTCGTAGACCTTGCGCGCCTCGTCCTGCTCGATGTGGGCGGTCGGCGGCTTGACCTTGATGATGTGGGCGCCCAGCAGCGCGGCCATGTGGGCGGCGTAGGCGCAGACGTCGATCGCGGTCTCGCCGTCCTTCGACAGGCCGCCGCCGCGCGGATAGGACCAGATGACGACGGCGAGACCGACCGATTTCGCCTCCGCCGCCAGCTCGCGTATTTCCTCCATCATCTCGAACTGGCTGTCCGAGGCCGGATAGACGGTAAAGCCGATGGCGGCGCAGCCCAGGCGCAGGGCGTCCTCTACTCCGCCGGTGATTGCCTGGTCCTTGTCCCGGGCGTGGCTGTTCGAGCTGTTGACCTTGAGGATGGTCGGGATCTGCCCGGCGAACGTCTCGGCGCCGGCTTCCAGCAGGCCGAGCGGCGCGGCGAAGGCGTTGAGCCCGGCGTCGACCGCCAGCCGGTAGTGGTAATGCGGGTCGTAGCCGTCCGGGTTCGGCGCGAAGCTGCGCGCCGGGCCGTGCTCGAAGCCCTGGTCGACCGGCAGGATGACCGCCTTGCCGGTGCCCGCGAGCCTTCCGGTCATCAGGATGCGGGCCAACTGGCCTTTGGTTCCGGGACAGTCGCTCTCGTAGTTCCTCAGGATCCGGCGCACCGCGGACGTCATTTTCATGGCTCGGCTATTCCCTTCGGATCGTTGGAACGGGCCGGCGCGCCGCGGGGCCCTCGTTCTCCCCGCTGTGCTTAGACAAGGCCGCGGGCGGTTTCAACGGGCGTCTTCGACGGCGCGGCTTAACTTCCGGCTTCGGTGTCCCCGGCCTCCGTCCGGCCGTCCCGGTTTTGCAGCGCAAAACGGCACGAGGCGGCCGGATCGAGCCGGTCGCGCAGGTCGAGCGCCGGCGGCGGGCCGGGATGCAGGGCCGCGCCGTAGCAGGCCGCGATCGCCGCCAGTTTCTCGTGCACGTCGTTCCGGACGGTGACGTGGACGGCGCGCAGCCCCTCGCGCAGCGCGGCCAGCGCGAAGCCCGGCGCCGCGCCGCAATCGAGCACGGTCACGGCCCGGCCCGGTCCCGTGGATTCTTGGGTTTTCGGGGTTTTCGGGGTTTCCGGGGCTTCCGCAATTGCCCGGTCGAGCGCCGCCCAGAAGCCGACGCCCAGGCTGGCGGCGCAGTCGGGCGGGCTCCACAGTTCGACGCTGGCGCCGGCCGCGGCGGCCTCCCGCACCGCGATCCGGGCGAGCCGCAGGTCGGCGACGATGCAGGCGAGATGCGGGCGGTCCGGCACCGGGGACCGGGCGGGTCAGCGCCGCCGCTCGGCCGCGGCGGGCAGGGTCTCCAGCCGTTTCATGGCGCCGGTTTCGAGAATACCGGGCTCGGCCAGGTAGGCCAGGGCGAAGTCCGTGCCGTCGACGCCCCAGAAGGTCTGGCCGTCGATCGCCAGCGTCGGCACGCCGTAGATCCCGGCCGCGACCGCCGCCGCCGTATTCGCCTTGAGCGCCGCTTTCACGTCTTCGGCCGCAATCAGGGCGTCGGCGTCGGCGACGCCCAGCGCCGCGGTCAGCGCCGGCCATGCCGCGTCGGGGTCGCGGCCCTCGGCCCAGATGAAGCGGAAGATGGCGTCGATGGCGGCGAGGTCGCCGTCGAGCGCGATGGACAGGCGCAGGACGCGCAGCGGGTTGAAGGGGTGGGCCGGCGGCATGCGGAATGGCAGGCCCGCCCGGTCGGCCGTGAACTGGCAGAAGCGGTAGGTCCACAGCCGCTTGGCCGGGATCTCGGCGGGGCCCAGGTTGCCGGTCGCGTTCAGCAGCCCGGCGAACAGCACCGGGACGGGCCGGATTTCCGCGGCGCCGGCGAATTCCCCGAGCCGTTGCGACTGCAGATAGGCGTAGGGCGAGATATAGTCGAAATACCAGTCGATGCGTTTCATGCGTCCGCGCTCCCCGCGGCGGCGGGCGGTTTCCGGTTGGCCAGCCGAATGCCGGCCAGGACCAGGGCCGCCCCGGCATAATGATACCACGCCAGCGCCTCGCCGAGCAGCAACCAGGCCATGAGGGCGGCGGCGACCGGGATCGCGTAGAGGATCAGGCCGGCCCTGCCCGGGCCGAGCCGGTCGACGACGAAGGCGTAGGTCGCGTAAGCGCCGATGCCCGGCACGACGGCGAGCAGAGCGATCCAGCCGGCGGTCTCCCAGGTCCAGTCCACCGCATCGCCGGCAAGATGCTCGGCGACGGCGAAGGGCAGCAGGATCAGCACGCCGGCGAGGCAGATCGCGAAGAAGCGCGGCAGGGTATCGAAGCCGGTCGGCCGGTGCCTGAGCAGGACCGAATAGACCGCCCAGCCGCTTGCCGCGGCGACGATCCAGAGATCGCCGACCACGAAACGCGCGGCGAGCAGTGTACCGGGGTCGCCGCGCGCCAGGATCGTCAAGACGCCGGTGAGGGCGAAGGCGAACCCGAAGCCGGCGGCGCGGCCGATCTGCTGGCCGTAGAACAGCGCGGCCAGCGCCAGAATCAGCACCGGCGAACTGGAATAGATCAGCCCGATATTGGTCGCGCTGGTGGTGTCCGCGCCGATATAGACGAAGGCGCCGCACACCCCCATGCCGAGCGCGCCGAAGACCAGCAGGTCCGGCCATTCGCGGCGCAGGCAGGCGCGCTGGCGCCAGAAGCGCGGCCACACCGCCGGCGCCAGCAGCAGCAGCGCGCCGAGCCAGCGGAAGAAGGCGAGGGCAACCGGCGGGATCAGGTCGGCGGTCGCCTTGGCGGCCAGCATGTTGGTGGCGAACAGGAACGGCCCGACCGCGAGCAGGGCATAGGCGAAGCCGCCGCCGGCCCCGGGCGCGGGAACGGGCGCAGGCGCGGTTTCGGCCGTCGCATCGATGGAAGGGCGGATGGGCGGCATGGCCGGGTGCTCCTGTCCCGCCGCCGGGGCCGGGAAGTCCGGGGGCGGCGCCGATGCCGGAGAGGTAGGCGAATTGCGGTGCCGGCGGGGCGATTGCAATGCCGCACCGCGTCCCGAAGCCTCGTCCCGAAGCCCCGTCCCGAAGGGCGCCGTTGCGCGCCGCCGCCCGGTCGGCTAGGCGTTGGCTGGTCCCAACGGAACCGGCTCGCGCCCATGCTGCCCATCGTTTTCCATCCCGGCCACGCCCGCCACGATCCGCAGCGCTATTTCAAGGCGGGCGAATTCCACGCCCACCCGGAAATGCCGTTGCGGGCGGAGTCGATCCTGACGGCGCTCCGGGCCGAAGGCGGCGAGGCCGTCGCCCCGGACGATTTCGGCCCCGGCCCGCGGGCGGATGTCCACACGGCGGAATATCTGGATTTCCTGTCCGGCGTCCACCGGCGCTGGACGGCCGAAGGCCAGGCCGGCGACGAGGTCGTGCCGAACATCCATCCCGGCCGGCACATGGCGGGCCGGCCTGCCGGCCTGCTCGGCCAGGTCGGCTTCCACACCACCGACCTGTCGAGCCCGGTCGGGCCCGGCACATGGGCGGCGGCCTGCGGCAGCGCGAATACGGCGCTCCATGCGGCGAAGCTGGTGCTCGACGGCGCGCCGGCCGCCTACGGCCTGTGCCGCCCGCCGGGGCACCACGCCTATGCCGACATGGCCGGCGGCTTCTGTTTCCTGAACAATATCGCGATCGCCGCTCAATATGCGGCGCGCCGCGGCAAGCGCCCGGCGATCCTGGATGTCGACGTCCATGCCGGCAACGGCACCCAAGGCATCTTCTACCGCCGGCCCGACGTGCTGACCGTGTCGCTGCATTGCGACCCGGCGGACTATTACCCCTTCTTCGCCGGCCATGCCGACGAGCGCGGCGCCGGCGACGGGACCGGCTGCCATCTCAACCTGCCCGTGCCGCCCGAAACCCGCGACAACGCCTATCTCGCGGCCCTCGATACCGCGCTGAACCGGATCGCGGCCTGGGGAGCGGATATCCTGTTCGTAGCGCTGGGCGTCGACGGCTACGAGAAGGACCCGCTGCGCGGCATCTGCCTGACCACCCCCGGCTTCAACCGCATCGCCCGGGCGATCGGGGAGCTGAAACTGCCGACGGCCCTGATCCAGGAAGGCGGCTACAACGTGCCGGACTTGGGGCGGAACGTCCTTTCCTTCCTCGATGGCTTCGAAACCGCCCACGGCCAGGGCGCGTCCTTCGAGACGGGGCTTCAGGCGGCGGAGTCGAGCGCCTCGCCGCCGAGATTAGCGTAGACCCGGACCAGCATCCGCTTGAGCGCCGCGGCTTCGTCCGCCGTGAAGCCGGCCAGCGCCGCCGTCTCGTAGCGCCGGGCGACCGGCACGATGGCCCGGGCGGTCGCCCGGCCGACCGGCGTCAGGGCGACGGCGACGACCCGCCCGTCGGCTTCCGGGCCGCGCCGGCGGGCCACGAGGCCTCGCTTCTCCATCTTGCCGATCAGCCGCGACAGGGTGGAGATGTCGATGGAGGTAAGCCCGGCCAGGTCGCTGATCCGCAGGCCGTCGCGGTGATGAAGCGCGGCGAGCACCCGCCACATCTGCAGGGTGACGCCGTGCGGCGCGATCTCGCGCGAAAACGCCGCCGCCAGCTCCGCGCCCGTGCGGTTGATCAGATAGGGGAGGTAGGCGGTGAGGTCGAAAGACAAAGGACTCACGCCGCCTTGAGCTGCGCCCGGCGGGCGTTGTGCTTGCCGTCGAAGTGGGGGGCCACCTCGTCCATGAACAGGTGCATCTGCTCCTCGACGATCGCCTTGTCCTTGTTGCCGACGTTGAAATAGAGGATCACCTCGTCGATCCCGGCTTCCTCGACCTCTTTCAGCTTGTCGACCGCCTTCTGGGGCGGGCCGAGCAGGATGGATTTGTCGGTCAGGTCTTCGCCCTTCATGTTCTTCAGGATGTCGACGATCTTGCGGAAATATTTCATGGTCGGCGGTGCCTTGGCCGGGTCGCCGGTGAAGGCCGGCAGGGCGCAATAGTTGAAATAGTCCATCTGGCTGCTGCGGCCGTAGCTGTCGTCCTCGTCGATATAGATGAAATAGCTGCACATCTTGCGGCCCGGCTCGGTGCCGTTGCGCGCGCAGGTCTCGCGATAGGCCTCGGCGGCCTTGTCGAGCCCTCCGTACATCATGCCGGCGGCGAACGGCGCCCAGATGACGTTGGTGCCGTGGCGCGCGGCGATCTCCAGCGAGGTGTTGGAGAAGGACGCCGTGTAGAAGGGAATCGGGTTCTGCACCGGCTTCGGCGTGATCTCCATTTCCGGGATGTCGTGGAATGCGCTCTTGTGCGACCACGGCCCGTCGCCCCACGCCTTGAGGATGATCTCGATGGCGTCTTCGAAATATTCCGCCGATTTCATGAAGTCGGCGCCGAAGGGCGCATATTCCCGCTGATCGTAGCCGCGCCCGGCGGCGAAATCGACCCGGCCGCCCGACAGCAGGTCGAGGGTCGCCCAGGTCTCCGCGACATGGACCGGATGGTGCAGCGGCAGCACGGCGACGGCGGGCGCCAGGCGGACGTGCCGCGTTTCCGGGATAATGCTGGCGAGCAGCAGGTCCGGCCGCGAATTGACGCCCAGGGAATCGAAATGATGCTCGCCGATCCAGACCGAGTGGTAGCCCAGCCGGTCGGCCAGGATCGCCTGTTCGCGGATGTCGAGCACGAAATCGTTCGGCGTGCGCGGATTGTCCGGATAATGGTTGTCGCTGAGCGTAAAATAGCCGAATTCCATGACCGCCGCTCCCTGTTGCAGCACGATATTTGCATTTGCAAATATCGTGCTGCAACAGGTATCTGTCAAGGGCATCCTTCGAGACGGCTCAGGCGTTCGCCTTCGCCTCCTCGGGATGAAGGCTTGTGTTTGCTTCACCCATACAGCTTCATCCTGAGGAGGGGCTGAGGAGCAGCGCGGAGCGCTGTGTCTCGAAGCCCCGTCTCGAAGGACGCCGACTCGAGGATCCCGCCGCCATCGCCGACAAGCCCGCCGCCGCCGATATCCTGCTGCCGCTCGCCTTCGTGCCGCTGTGGTCGACCGGCTTCATCTTCACCAAGCTGGGCATCCCCTACGCCGAACCGCTCTCCTTCATGGCGGTCCGCTTCGCCATCGTGGTGCCGCTGATACTCGGCCTGGCGCTCGTCATGCGCGCGGCCTGGCCGTCGCGGTCCGAAGCCGGCCACAGCCTGGTCGTCGGCATATTGCTGCACGGCTTCTATCTCGGCGGCGTCTTCATCGCGTTCGCCGAGGGGGTGCCGGCCGGCGTCGCCGCGCTTATCGTCTCGCTCCAGCCGGTGCTGACGGCGACCGCGGTCGGCGCGGTGCTCGGCGAGCGGGTCCGGCCGGTCCAGTGGCTCGGGCTCGCGCTCGGCCTCGCCGGCGTCGCCATGGTGCTGTGGCGCAAGATGGGGCTGGACGGCGGCGCGGAGGCCGAGGGCAGCCTCGCCGGCTACGGCTTTGCGGCGGTTTCGCTGCTCGGCATCACGGCGGGCACGATCTACCAGAAACGCTTCTGCGCCGGCGTCCATCCCGCGTCGGGCGGGGTGTTCCAGTATGCGGCGGCCGGCGTACTGGTCGCCGTCGGCGCGGAACTGACCGAGGCCTGGCGGGTCGATTTCACCGCCCCGGAATTCCTCATTTCGCTGTTCTGGCTCGCGGTCGTGCTGTCGATCGCGGCCGTCTGGCTGCTCATGGTCATGATCCGGCGCGGCGCGGCCAGCAAGGTCGCCAGCCTGTTCTACCTGGTGCCGGCCTTCGTCGCCTTTTTCGCCTGGCTGCTGTTCGGCGAGACCCTCGGCCCGCTGGCGCTCGCCGGCATGGCCGTGGCCGTGCTCGGCGTGGCGCTGGTGAACCGGTGACGAACGGGCAAAACCGGCGGCCTTTTCCCGGATTGCGGAGGTTGCTACTCTCCCGCGCCGCCGTCCCCGGAGGGCCGCGGTAAAGTCCGTATGCAAACCGAGGCGCCCTGCACATGAGTCTCGAAACGGAATTGAAAAAAGCGATCGGCAATCTCCGCTCCGGCCGCCTGGAGAGGGAGGAGCAGGTCAAGCAGGCGGTCATCCTGCCGATCCTGCGAGAATTGGACTGGAACCCCGCCGACCCCGACTCGATCGTGCCCGAATATCCGGCAGGTTCGGGCCGCGTCGACTACGCGCTGCTGTGTTACGGCGACCCGGAGGTATTTATAGAGGCCAAGCGGCGTGGCGCTTTGGATGCCGGGGCTGAGAAGCAGCTTTTCAATTACGCCAACAACCGCGGCATTCCCCTGCTTGTGCTGACAGACGGCTACTATTGGGACTTTTATCTGAGTATGGCCAAAGGCCCGCCGGAAGAACGGCGATTCCGCCGTCTGGAATTGCACGATGACGAGAAGATTCCAGAATATGCCGAAGCTCTGACAGCTTACCTCCGCAAACATCATGTTGCTTCCGAAGAAGCCAAACGTAATGCAGAAAAACGCCTGGAGAGTGAACGCAAGCGGAAGAGAACCCGCAAAGCGATCCCGAAATCCTGGAACGCTCTGTTGACCGAGCCCGACGAACGCCTCTGCGAGATGCTGGTCGAAAAGGTGCGGAGCGATACCGGCGATATTCCGGATCGCTCGGATGTCGAAGATTTCCTGAAGAATCTCCTGCCCGTTCCGGTGCGCTCAACGGCCGCCGCCCGATTGCCGTTTCGGCGTCCGGCTCCACCAGCCGCAGAAAAGCCCGTACGGAAGACCGGTCAAACACATACGCCGGGCTTCTCGGATTTCGCCGAAAGCCGCGGCGCTGCGACCGAAGCCTATTTGCAATCCCAGCGGAAGGATCCGCAGCGCGGAGAAAGACTTCAGGAGGTTATCTACGATTTGATGCGTGTACTCTTGGAAACGCATCCTGAACTACTGGACGACGAAACAATCTATTTTCTGGAAAATGAAAGAAAGCCTATGGGCACAAAATTAGGCTATCCCTTGATACGGAGAATCTCCGAAGGAAGAAAAATAAACGGGCGCCCCCGGTACAAGGAGGACATATTTGCCGGGCAGTGGTATGTATGTACGGAATGGAACAAAGCGTATCATCGCCACAATGCTCGAGCATTATCCGGTTGGGTTGAGTCATTGATGTCCGACACTGACGATTCCGGCACAAGGGACTCTCTTGTCGGCATAAGGGACAGACTTTCCATTCATGCAGAAATGCAAAGACCCTGAAACCCGGTGCGGCGCGCCGTCAAACCGCAGACCGGCGGGAATAACGGCCGGGAGTTGACCGCGACGGACGCTCCGGGATTGGATAGATTGGCGGCAGGACAACCGGACCTCCTGTAGCCGCCGGAGACGCCCGCCATGTACCGCTTCGATCTCACCGATTCCTACATCCCGGCCCAGACCGACGATGTCGTGCTCGAAACCACGGTCGGCGGCATCCTGCGCGAGGCTGCGGCGCGCTTCGGCGACGCCACGGCGCTGGTCGAGGTCGACGAGCGGGGCGACAACGGGCGGCGCTGGACCTTCGCCGAACTGCTGGCCGACAGCGAGCGCCTCGCGGCGGCGCTGGCCTCGCGCTACGCGCCGGGCGAGCGGGTCGCCGTCTGGGCGCCGAACGTGCCGGAATGGGTATTGATGGAGTTCGCCTGCGGCTTCGCCGGCCTGGTCCTGGTGACCGCCAATCCGTCCTACCAGACGGCCGAGCTGCGCTATGTCCTGGAGCAGTCCGGCGCCTCGGCCCTGTTCTCGGTGGCGGGCTTTCGCGGCAACCCGATGGCGGAGATCGGCGCCGCCGCGGCCGCCGGCCTCGACGCGGTGCGCGAGATCGTCGACCTGGACGATCCGGCGGCGCTGTTCCGCACCGGCGACCGGCCCGCGGCCCTGCCGGAGGTTGCGCCGGGCGACGCGGCGCAGATCCAGTACACCTCCGGCACCACGGGCTTTCCCAAGGGGGCGGTGCTGTCCCACCGGGCGCTCACCAACAATGCGCGCTTCTTCGCCCGGCGCACGAATACGCGGCCGGACTCGGTGTGGGCGAACTTCATGCCGATGTTCCACACCAGCGGCTGCGGCATGATCACCCTCGGCGCGCTCCAGGCCGGCTGCCCGGTGTTCCTCGTCAAGCAGTTCGATCCGGCCGCTGTGCTGCGCCTGTTCGAGCGCGAGAAGGTGACCGCGGTTCTGGGCGTGCCGACCATGCTGGTCGCCATGATGGAGTGCCTGGACGCGACGCCGTTCGACGTGTCGTCGGCGGAGGTCGCGGTCTCCGGCGGCTCGATGGTCGCGCCCGAACTGGTGCGCAGGACCGTCGAACGCTTCGGCTGCACCTTCCAGACGGTCTACGGCCAGACCGAATCTGCGCCGCTCATCACCCAGCACCACGAGGGCGAGAGCCTCGAGACCGTCTGCAACACGGCCGGCCTGCCGATGCCGCAGACCGAGGTCTCGATCCGCAGCGTCGACGGCGGCAACCGGGTGCTGCCGGTCGGCGAAGTCGGCGAGATCTGCGTCCGCGGCTATTGCACGATGATCGGCTACCACGACAACCCCACAGCGACCGCCGAAGCGATCGACGGCGAGGGCTGGCTGCACACCGGCGACCTCGGCACGCTGGACCGCCGGGGCTATCTGCGCATCACCGGGCGGGTGAAGGAAATGATCATCCGGGGCGGCGAGAACCTGTTCCCGGCCGAGATCGAGAACGCGCTGCTGGAGCATCCCGACGTGGCCGAGGTCGCCGTGGCCGGCCTGCCCGACGACAAGTGGGGCGAGATCGTCGCCTGCTTCGTCCGCCTGGAGCCGGGCCGGGAGTTCGATCCGCAGGAACTGCACCGCCACTGCCGGGCCCGTCTCTCGCCGCAGAAGACGCCGGCGGTGTGGCGCGCGGTCGAGGCCTTCCCGCTCACCGGATCGGGCAAGATCCGCAAATTCCAGCTGGTCGAGGACTATCTGGCGCAGGAGGGCTGACGGCCCGGAAGCGCGCCGCCGAAGGCCGGGCGGCCGGGCGGCCTGTGCGCCCGCTCAGGCGCCGGGATCGAAGCCCGGTCCGAATACCGTCAGCATGAAGGCGTATTCCTCCGCCACCTCGTGGAGCGCCTCGTAGCGGCCGGACTTGCCGCCGTGGCCGGCGCCCATGTTCATGCGCAGGAGCAGCAGGTTGCCGTCCGTCTTCGCCGCACGCAGCTTCGCGACCCATTTGGCCGGCTCCCAATAGGTCACCCGCGGGTCGCTCAACCCGCCGGTGACGAAGAGGTGCGGATAGTCTTTCGGTTCGACATTGTCGTAGGGGCTGTAGGCCGCGATCCGCCGGTAGGCCTCCTCGCTCTCCGTCGGGTTGCCCCATTCGGGATATTCGCCCGGCGTCAGCCAGAGCGTCTCGTCGAGCATGGTGTTCAGCACATCGACGAACGGCACATGGGCCGCCGCGGCGCGGAACAGTTCCGGGGCCATGTTGATTGTCGCGCCGACCGTCAGCCCGCCGGCGCTGCCGCCGGCGAGCGCGATATTGCCCTCGCGCGCATAGCCCGCCGCCGCCAGATGCCGGGCGACCGCGATTACGTCGCGGAACGTGTTCTCCTTGCGCTCCAGCCTGCCGGCCTCGTACCAGCCCTTGCCGAGTTCCGAACCGCCGCGCGGGTTGGCCAGCGCGAAGACGAACCCGCGGTCGAGCAGCGACAGGCGCGCCGTCCCGAACCCCGGGTCCATGTTCATGCCGTAGGAGCCGTAGGCGTAGAGGTAGACCGGCGCGCTGCCGTCTTTCGGCGTGTCCCGGCGCCGGACGGTCGTGACCGGCACGAGGGCGCCGTCGTGCGACGGGGCCATCTCCCGCTCCGAGACATAGAGCGAAGCGTCGTAGCCTGAGGGGATTTCCTGGACCTTGCGGACGGTGCGTTCGCGCGTGACGACATCGTAGTCCCAGACCGTCGGCGGCGTGACGAGCGACTGGTAGGCGATGCGCAGATGGGACTGGCCGAACTCCGCGTTGCCGGCGGGGCGGACGGCATAGGCCGGTTCTGGAAAGGCGATCCGGTGCTCGCCGCCGGCGCCGAAATGCCGGATGCGCAGATGCTTGACGCCGGCCTCCCGCTCCTCGATCAGCATCCAGTCCCTGAAGACGTGCAGTCCGGTCAGGTACACGCTGTCCGAAGCGGCGATTTCCTCGCGCCAGTTCTCCGCGTCCGGGTTTTCGACCGGTGCAGTGACCAGCCGCTGGTTCGGGTGGGTATCGTCGGTGAGGATCCAGAGCACGCCGTCGCGGTGATCGGCGCTGTAGAGCCGTCCGGTCCGGCGGGCGCTGACGAGCCGCGGCTCGCTTTCCGGCGCGTCTGCCGGCAGAAACCGCACTTCCGAGGTCTCGTGATCGCCCGCGGCGATAAACAGATGGCGTTCGTCCCGGCCCAGTCCGACCGAGACCCCGAAGCCCGGATCGGGTTCGCGGTAGACTTCGGCATCCGCTTCGGCGGGCGTGCCCAGCCGGTGCCGCCAGACCGACGACGGCCGCAGCTGCGCATCGAGCCGGACGTAGAACAGCGTCCGGCTGTCGGCCGCCCAGGCCGGCGCACCGCTGGTGTCCGGGACGACGTCTGGCAGGTCTTCGCCGGTCGCCAGGTCGCGCACGCGGATCGCAAACCGCTCCGAGCCGTCGGTATCGGCCGAATAGGCGAGCAGCGAATGGTCCGGCGACGGCTCCACGGCGCGGACCCGCAGATAGTCTTGCCCCCCGGCCAGCGCCGTCTCATCCAGGATCGTCCGCGGCGCACCGTCCGGCCCTTCCTCGAAAGGGATGCGGAAATGCGTGCAGTACTGCGCCCCCGGATCGAAGCGCCAGGAATAGAACCACGGCCCGCGTTTCATCGGCACGCCGCTATCGTCGTCCTTCAGGCGGCCCTTCAGTTCCCGGAACAACTGTTCCCGGAGACCGGCCAGCGGCGCCATGACGGCTTCCCGATAGGCATTCTCGGCTTCGAGATGGGCAAGAATCGCCGGATCGCGGACTTCGGGATAGCCGGGATCGCGCAGCCAGGCATAATCGTCGGTCCGGCTGTCGCCGTGGTGCTGCGAGACGACCGGCCGGCGAGCGGCGAGCGGCGGAACCGGCACAGTGCTGTTCGGCGCGTTCATTGTGCCGATGTGGCCCGCCGCCGCCGCCTTGACAACCGCCGTGCCGTGCCGGGAGTTATGCAAACAGGCTCACCGACAAGTGATTTCAAGTGATTCGCGTCGCCGATTCGGCCACAATAGGGGTAAGTCATGACCGGATTCGCCAGGACTGTTAACCGTGCGCTCGCCGCGATCGCATTCGTTGCCGCGCTGGCCCCGGCCGGCGCGCTTGCCGATGCCGCAAAGCCCCCGGTGGTCGTCGAGCTGTTCACCTCGCAGGGCTGCTATTCCTGCCCGCCGGCGGACAAATTCCTCGGCGTGCTGGCGCAGCGCCCCGGCGTCATCGCGCTCTCCTTCCACGTCGACTACTGGAACTATCTGGGCTGGCGCGATCCCTATTCGAGCGCCGAGGCGACGCAGCGCCAGCAGACCTACGCTTCGGCCATGCGCCGCCGGACCGTCTATACGCCGCAGATGGTGGTGGACGGCAAACTGCAGGGCATCGGCAGCTACACCGGCGTCATAGACGGGCACATCCGGCTCAGGCAGCAGGCGGCGGACGACCGTGTCGTCGTTTCGATTTCCGGAGACGCAAATGCGGAATCGCTGACCGCCGCCCTCAAAGGCGATGGCGGGCGGACGGGGGATTGCGCAGTATGGCTGGTCTATTTCGACAAGCAGCACACCACGGCGATCCCGCGCGGCGAGAATGCCGGCAAGACGCTGACCTACTACAACGTGGTGCGCGAAATTCGCCGGGTGGCCGATTACCGGGGCGCGGACCTCGAAATCGATCTGCCGCGCGCCGGCGGGAAGGGCGCCCGATACGACCGGGCGGCGATCCTGGTCCAGGAGCCGGACGGCGGCCGGATCGTCGGCGCGGCCTGGGCGCCGCTGAAATAACGCCTGCACGGATACGGTAGCGCATCCGCACAGGGCGACGCCGCCCCGCCTGCCGGCGGCCGCACCGGCCCCGGACTCTTGCCTTTCGCGCCGTCCCGGACGACCATGCGCCCTATGAGGCCGAAGCCCGACGTTCCCGGCTCCGCGAACCGGCGCATTACCGCCGTCCTCGGGCCGACCAACACCGGCAAGACGCATTTCGCAATGGAGCGCATGCTGGCCCACGGCTCCGGCATGATCGGCTTTCCGCTGCGCCTGCTCGCCCGCGAGAATTACGACCGCGCCGTGCGCGCCGCCGGCGGCCATGCGGCGGCGCTGGTCACGGGCGAAGAAAAGATCGTGCCGCCCACGGCGCGCTATTTCCTGTGCACCGTGGAGGCCATGCCGGTGGACCGGGACGTCGAATTCCTCGCGATCGACGAAGTCCAGCTTGCCGCCGATCCGGAACGCGGCCACGTCTTTACCGACCGCATCCTCCAGGCGCGCGGGACGGCGGAGACCGTGCTGATCGGGGCCGATGCCGTCCGGCCGATTCTGAACCGGCTGGTGCCCGAAGCCCGCACCATCGCCCGCCCGCGCTTCTCGCGCCTCGCCTACGCCGGCCCGAAGAAGATCACCCGCCTGCCGCCGCGCACCGCCGCGGTCGCCTTCTCGGCTCAGGATGTCTACGCGCTGGCCGAGGCGATCCGGCGGCGGCGCGGCGGCGCGGCCGTGGTGCTCGGCGCGCTCAGCCCGCGCACCCGCAACGCCCAGGTCGAGATGTTCCAGGCCGGCGAGGTCGACTATCTGGTCGCCACCGACGCCATCGGCATGGGCCTCAACATGGATGTGAGCCACATCGCCTTTTCCGATCTGGTCAAGTTCGACGGGCGGATGCGCCGGCGCCTGAACCCGGGTGAGATCGGGCAGATCGCCGGACGCGCCGGCCGGCACATGCAGGACGGCACCTTCGGCACGACCGCCAACGCCGGCGAATTCGACGCCGATCTGATCGAAGCGATCGAATCCCACAGCTTCGATCCCCTGCCCTTCGTCTTCTGGCGCAATCCGGAGCTGTCGTTCGACACGGTCGATGCGCTGATCCGGTCCCTGGCGCTGCCGCCGTCGTCGCCGGACCTGGCGCCGGCGCGCGAAGCGGAAGATTTCCGCACCCTGACGGCGCTGTCGCGCCAGCCCGGCCTGCGCGCCCGCCTCGACGACCCGGCGGCCGTCGCCCTGCTGTGGGAATGCTGCCAGATTCCCGATTTCCGCAAGATCCTGGGCGAGGCGCACAACAGCCTAGTCAGCCGCATTTTCATGGACCTGACCGGGAGCAAGGGGCGGATTTCGCCGGCCTGGATCGAACGGCAGGTCTCGCGGATCGACCGGACGACCGGCGATATCGGCGCGCTGGCTGGCCGGATCGCCGATATCCGCACCTGGACCTATGTGTCCTACCGCAGCGATTGGCTGGACGAGCCGCTGCACTGGCAGGAACGGACACGGCGGATCGAGGACCGTCTCTCCGACGCGCTCCATGAGCGGCTGACCGAGCGCTTCGTCGACAAGCGCACCGCCATACTGGTCAAACGCCTGCGCAGCAAACAGGAGCTCGAGGCGGCGGTCATGGAGTCCGGCGAGGTCGTCGTCGAAGGCGTCGCCATCGGCCGGATGGACGGTTTCCGCTTCGCCGCCGCGCCGGCCGCCTCCGGCGAGGACGCCCGCGCCATACGCAACGCCGGCTGGCGGGCGCTGCGCCCGGCGATCGAAGAGCGGCTCGCCCTTCTGGAGGCGGCGAAACCGAAGGCCATCAAACTGCAGCCCGGCGGCGACCTGCGCTGGCGGGGCGCCGTTATCGGGCGGCTGGTCAAGGGAGACCACCTGCTCAAGCCGCGGGTCCGGCCGGTGGTCGGCGACGGTCTCGACCCGTCCGTCCGCAACCGGGTCGCGGCGAAACTCGACAGCTGGCTGGCCGCCTATCTGGCGTTCCGCCTGGGCGCGATCGCCGGCCCGGCGCCGGACGGCATCGGCGGCCAGGCCCGGGCCCTGCTGTACCGGCTCGGCGAAGCGGGCGGCCACCTGCCGCGCCGCAGCCTGCGGACGGAAATCGGCGGGCTCGCCAGGGCGGACCGCAAGGCGCTGGCCGCGCACGGCGTGAAGCTCGGCGCCCAGCGCATCTACTACCCGGATCTGGTGCGGCCCGGGCCGCAAGCCCTGCTCGCTCTGCTGTGGGCGGTACATCGCGGTCTGGAGGGGCTCGAACCGCCGCCCTTCGCGGCCTGCCTCGACGGGATAGGCGAACTGCCGCGCGGCCTGCTGCCGGCCTGCGGCTACGTCGTTGCGCAAGACAAGGCGGTGCGGGCCGACCGGATCGAGGCGCTGTGGCGCGCGATCAAGCGGCTGCCGGAGGGCGCGGCGGTGACCGCGGACCCCGCGCTCGCCGAGGCCGCCGGCATTCCGGATGCGTATCTTGCTCCGGCGCTGTACGGTCTGGGCTACCGGCCCGGCCCGGAGGCCGGCGGCGCGTGGCGCAAGGCCGCCGGCCGGCCGCGCAAGCGCAAGGACGTGCGCCCGCGCCCCAACCCCTGCTCGCCGTTTGCCGTCCTGCGCGAACTGACCGCCAGCCGCTGAGGCCCGATGCCGGTATCGCCGACCGCCGCCGCCGGGCAAGAAGAAATCGGGCAGGAAGAAATCGGGCCGCGCCTCGACAAGTGGCTGTGGTACGCCCGCTTCTTCAAGACCCGGACCCTGGCCGGCAAGCTGTGCAACGCCGGCAAATTGCGGGTGAACGGCGACCCGATCGCCAAGGCGCACTACCGGGTCCGGCGCGGCGACGTGCTGACCTTTCCGCAGGGCGGCCGGATCAGGGTCGTCGAGGTCCGCGCGTTCGGCGTTCGCCGCGGGCCGGCCGCCGAAGCGCAGACGCTGTACGAGGATCTCGCGCCGCCGGCGACGCGGCCGGCGGCTGCGGAGACCCGGCCGGACAGCGCGCGCGCCGCACCGCATCGGGACACCGGCGCCGGCCGGCCGACCAAGGCCGAGCGCCGGGCCATCGAACGGCTGCGCGGCCGGCCCTGAACCGAAACGGATAGCGGCGGTATGATCGACCTTCTGGCCGACCCGAGCGCCTGGATCAGCCTGGCGACGCTGACCGCGCTCGAGATCGTGCTCGGCATCGACAACCTGATCTTCATCGCCATCCTGGCCGACCGGCTGCCGGAGCGGCAGCGCCCCGCGGCGCGCCGGCTCGGCCTCGGCGCCGCGCTGGTCACGCGCCTCGCCCTGCTGTTCGCCATCACCTGGCTTGCCGGCCTCAACCAGGCGCTGTTCGCTGTCTTCGGCGAGGAAATTTCCTGGCGCGACATCGTACTGATCGCCGGCGGCCTGTTCCTGATCGGCAAGGCGACGATGGAGATCGACCACGATCTGGAAGGCGGCCGCAAGAGCCGGCCGACCAGACTCTGGGGCGGCTTCGGCATTGTCATCGCCCAGATCGCCGTCATCGATATCGTGTTCTCGCTCGATTCGGTGATCACCGCGGTCGGCATGGCGCGCCATATCGAGGTGATGGTCGCCGCCATCGTCATCGCCATTCTGGCGATGCTGCTGGCGGCCGAACCGGTCGGCCGTTTCGTCGCCGCGCACCCGACGATCAAGATGCTGGCGCTGTCTTTCCTGATCCTGGTCGGCGTCATGCTGGTCGCCGACGGCGTCGGCCTGCACATCCCCAAGGGCTACCTGTATTTCGCCATGGCCTTCGCGCTCGGCGTGGAAACCCTCAACCTGCTGGCCCGGAAGGCGCGGGCGCGAAAGCGCGGTTGAAGCCGGCGGACCGGGTCCGGACCGCTACCGGTAACGGCGCGGCGGATGGGACAACGGCAGGACGACCGTGAATCCGCCATGGCAGCGGATATGGCGGTGGCGCGGAACCCGGTGGCGGTGGCCCCGGTCATGGCGATGGTTTCGCCAGTGCCCCCGCGGCCAGGGCTTCGCGGCGAAGCAGGCAAGCGGATAGGTGAAGCTCCAGTAGGGCGTGGCCCGGTGCGGATAGGGCCGGTGCCGGTGTCGCCAGCGCGGCGGGTAGCCGTGCCGGCCGCGCCACCGGTCACGATGGGGACGCCATCGGTCGTGGCGAGGTCCCCGCCGGTCGTGGACGAGGATCGCTTTCGGCCCCGCCCGGCTCCAGGCTGCGCCCCCGGCCGCCGCCCGCGCCAGCGCGCCCGGCCCCGCCTGCAGCGGTGCGGCCGGCATCGTCAGGAGCAGGGCGAGCGCCCCCGTCGCGAAAACGGATTGCAGCATAGGATTCATGAAGCTCTCCTTTCTGTGCAGGCGTCTTCCGCGCAAACCGCGGGACGGCGGTCGCCGCGACCTCAGCCAGTCCATAGCGGCGTCCGCTCCTTGCTCAGCACCAGATCCAGCGCGACGGTGCGGTTCTCCTCCTCGGCGGTGATCAGATCGGCGGTCAGATCGTCGAACCGTAAAAGCTGAACGGTTTCGGGCGCCTGGTCGTCGGCCAGCAGGGCGGCGTAGGGAAAGTGCTCGGCCGAGGCGGCGAACAGCGCCGCCGGTTCGGTCCCGAGCCGGCGCAGGCCGTAGGGCCGGTATTCCAGCATGGCGAGGTCCGCCCGGTCGAACAGGGCGCCGCCGCCGGCCAGCGCCTGCGCTTCCGCCCCCTGGACATCGGCCTTGACCAGCACCGGCCCGATGAGGCGGCCGGCGTCGATCGGTGCGTCGACCGGCCGGGCTGCCACGGCGACGGTCTCACGCACCGCTTCGCCGTAGGCGCTGTCCGGGCCGGGCGCCTTCGTGCGCAGCCGGTGATCGCCCAAGTTGCCTTCCATTTCGCCGTTCGCGCCGGGAACGACGATGCCCGTTGCGCCGGCTTCCGCCAGAAGATCGAACAGCAGGCGATTGCGCTGCCTGACCGGGAGCGCGCGCATGGCGGCCGCGGCCGCCTCGACGGAACCGGTTTGCCGCTCAGCCATGCGCGGCGCGTTCCGGGGCGCTGCCGCGCAATCTGAGAAAGGCCGCGCCGACCAGCAGCAGGACGACGGCGCAGACGACGGTCCTTGCGATATTCCATAGCTGCCAGTCTGCCGAATAGTCCGCCCAGATCGTCCGGGCCGCGGTCGCATCCGGCGGAATGCGGACCGCGGCAAGCGCCTCGTTCATCGGCACGCTGGCCATCATCGTCAGCGCCAGGCCGCCCGCCAGATAGAGGGCGCAGGCGAGGCCGAACAACGATGCCGCGCGGCGCGCCCGGGCCGCCCAGGCTACGGAGGCGGCAGCGGCGAGAAAGACCGGCGTCCCGAAAAAGGCCAGCGCGAACACCGGGTTGCGCACCGAAGCGTTCATCGCCTGCATCGCCGCGATCGCGACCCGGGGATCGGTGCTGTCGAGGCCCCACATGGTGGAGCACACCCAAGCGAAGAAGAAGCCGAAGATGGCGCCCGCCGCCAGCAGGGCGAGAAGCGCCAGGGGCAGCAGGATGTTTCTCGCTGTCACAACCGGCTCCGTTCCGGTTTGCCGTCTCCGCTGGTTGTAAAACGGCAGGGCCGCCGGTTTCCGGCGCGCCTACTTCAGCGCCGCGCAGAAGCGCGCGATCCGGGCGCAGGCTTCCTTCAGCGCCTCCATGGAGGTCGCGTAAGAAATACGGAAATAGGGCGACAGGCCGAAGGCTGCGCCCTGTACGACCGCGACGCCCTCCGATTCCAGCAGTTCGGTGACGAAATCCCCGTCCGTCTCGATGACCCGGCCGCTCGGCCCGGTTTTGCCGATCGCGCCGGCGCAGCTCGGAAAGACGTAGAAGGCGCCGTCCGGCCGCCGGCAGGTCAGCCCCGGCGCCGCGTTTAGCGCTTCGACCACCATGTCGCGCCGCGCCATGAACGCGGCGTTGCGCTCCGGCAGGTAATCCTCCGGTCCGGTCAGCGCCGCCAGCGCCGCCGCCTGGCTCACCGAGCTCGGGTTCGACGTGCTCTGGCCCTGCACCTTGGCCATCGCCTTGATCAGCGCTTCCGGCCCGCCGGCAAAACCGATCCGCCAGCCGGTCATGGCATAGGCCTTGGAGACGCCGTTCACCGTCAGCGTCCGGTCGTACAGGCCGGGCTCGACCTGGGCCGGCGTGACGAAGGTGAAATTGCCGTAGACCAGCTTTTCGTACATGTCGTCGGACATGACATGGACGTGGGGATGGCGCATCAGCACGTCGGTCAGCCCCTTCATGGCGTCCCGGTCGTAGGCCGCGCCGGTCGGGTTGGACGGGCTGTTCAGGATCAGCCACTTGGTCTTGGGCGCGATCGCCGCTTCCAGGGCTTCGGGCGTCAGCAGGAAGCCGCTGTCCGCCGGGCAATCGACCGGCACCGGTATGCCGTCGGCGAGCAGCACCATATCGGGATAGGAGACCCAGTAGGGCGCGGGGACGATGACCTCGTCGCCCGGATCGAGGGTCGCCATCAGCGCGTTGTAGAGCACCTGCTTGCCGCCGGCGCCGACGGTGATCTGCTCCGGCGCATAGTCCAGGCCGTTATCGCGCTCGAATTTGGCGGCGATGGCCGCCTTGAGTTCCGGCGTCCCGTCGACGTTGGTGTATTTGGTCGCGCCGTTGCGGATCGCCTCGATCGCGCCGTCCTTGATCGGGTCGGGCGTATCGAAGTCGGGCTCGCCGGCGCCGAGGCCGATGACGTCGCGGCCGGCCGCTTTCAGTTCGCGCGCTTTCGCCGATACGGCCAGGGTCTGGGACGGCTTGATGCGCGACAGGCGCGAGGCGATGAGCGGCATGGGGCTGGGCTTTCGGATGGCGGTTGCGGGCAAGGCCGGCCAGCCGGGGCCACGCCGGCGGCCGGGCGAACGCTAGGCCCGCCGCCCGGCCGCGGCAAGCGAAACCTGCGTCGCCGCTCCGGCGATTGCGTCTGCCCGGAACGGCCGATCGCCGGCGCTCTTTGCCCGGCCGCTCAGGCCGGCCGGATAGTGTAGCCGAAGCGCGGGAAATGGTTGTGAACCGTGCCGACGCGCGCATCCTCGCGCCGGACGACCACCGCGTTGCGCCGCACGGCGACGACTTCCCCGATCACCGCTTCCGGCGCCCTGTCCGCCGCCAGCACCGAGACCGTCTGCCCGAGGGCGGGGCCGGCGGCGTCCGGTTCGCTCTCCCCCGGATCGTCCGGATCGGCCGCCCTTGCAGCGTCCAGCGCCTCTTTCGCGTCCATTTCCGCCGAAGAGCCCGTGCCCATGGCCTCGATCCTTTCGACCCAGCCGCGGATGTTCGGGAAAGGCTCCAGCAGTGCGGCGTTCTTCCGGCCGGTCCGGTTCAACATCCAGAAGGGATGGAAGATCGAGAAATCGGCCAGCCCGGCGGCGTCGCCGAGCAGGAAGGGCCGGCCGTCGGCCAGCCAGCCTTCCACAAGATGCATCGTGCGGTTGAGTTCGGCGACCAGCCGGGGCGCGGCGGCCATGATCTTCTCCGGCGGCGCCGGTTCCTGCCCGCGCATGGCGGCCCGGTCGGCGAAGAAGGCCGGCGGCATCCGGTCGGCGATATGGGCGAAGGCCGCACCAGTAGTCGCGCCGAACAGCGCGCCGTCGGCCCAGAAGGCGAGCGCATGGGCCATCCCCTCGCCGCCGTTCGGATACAGGGTCGGCGCCGGGCGCCGGCGTTCCAGTTCGGCGGCGATCAGCTGGGTATCGTGATAGATGTCGGCGCCGGCCTGCATCACCGGTGTGCGCCGGTAGCCGCCGGAAAGCGGCATCAGGTCCGGCTTCGGCATGATCATCGGAATCTCGACCGACCGCCACGCCAGGCCCTTGAAGCCGAAGATCGCGCGGATCTTGTGGGCGAAGGGCGAACCTTCGTAGTGATGCAGAATCAACCCGGCCATCGGCGAAATCCCTTCTTGCGCCGCCTCGCCTGCCGGCGGCCTAGCGGTTCTTGAATTTCGGCTCGCGCTTTTCGATGAAGGCGGCCATGCCCTCGGCCCGGTCCTCGGTCGCGAAGGCGGCATGGAACATCCGGCGCTCGAACAACACGCCCTCGCGCAGCGGCGTCTCGTAGGCCCGGTCGATCGCCTCGACAGTCATGTAGACCGCCGGGCGCGACTGCTTCGCGATGACCTCGGCGGTCCGGACGGCTTCGTCCACCAGATCGTCGAGCGGCACGATGCGGCTGACCAGCCCGGCGCGCTCGGCCTCCTCGGCGTCCATCGTCCGGCCGGTCAGCGACATTTCCATCGCCTTGGACTTGCCGACGAATCTGGTCAGCCGCTGGGTGCCGCCGGCGCCGGGCAGGACGCCCAGGTTGATCTCCGGCTGGCCGAAGCGCGCATTCTCCGCCGCCAGGATGAAATCGCACATCATGGCGACCTCGCAGCCGCCGCCCAGCGCATAGCCGGCGACTGCGGCGATGACCGGCTTGCGGATCGTCGTGACGACCTCCCAGCCGTTGGTGATGAAATCCTCCAGATAGACGTCCTGGAACGACTTGGCCTGCATTTCCTTGATGTCGGCGCCGGCGGCGAAGGCCTTCTCGTTGCCGGTCAGCACGATGGCGCCGATGGCGTCGTCGGCCTGCGCCTTGTTCAGCGCATCGCCCAGTTCGGCGACCAGCGCCGAATTGAGCGCGTTCAGCGCCTTCGGCCGGTTGAGCGCGATCAGCCCGACCGGGCCGCGGGTTTCGTAGATGATGTTCTCGTAGTCCATTCGCCTGCTCCGCTGCTCTCTCAGGGCGCGCGCAATCGGCCTTGCCTCGCGTCTTCGCCGGAATTTCGCTGGAGAGGCGCCGGTTCTAGCCTATCGCTGGCGGTGCGGACAGTAGAAAGTCGAGCGGTTGGACTGCACGATGCGCCGGATGCCGCCGGTTTCCGCGACGGCGCAGTCGCAGCCGGGGCAGGCCTCGCCCTCCCGGCCGTAGACCGCCCACCGGTGCTGGAAATAGCCCAGCTCGCCCGACGGCTGGACATAGTCGCGCAGGCTGGAGCCGCCGGCCGCGATGGCTTCGTTCAGCACCTCCACGATCGCGCCGGCGAGCGCCTCGGCCTGCCGCGCCGAGACGGTGCGGGCCAGCCGCACCGGCGACAGGCCGGCGCGGAACAGCGCCTCGCAGACATAGATGTTGCCCAGCCCGGCGACCGTCTTCTGGTCGAGCAGCGCCGCCTTGAGCGGCGTGCGCCGGCCCTTCAGCTTCGCGGCGAGCGCCGGGCCGTTGAAGGCGTTGCCGAGCGGCTCCGGCCCGGCTCCGGCGAACAGGCGGTGCCGGTCGACCGTCTCGACCCGGTCCAGCGCGACCAGGCCGAAGCGGCGCGGATCGTTCAGCCGGACCGTGTCGCCCCGGTCGGTCTTGAACACGATATGGTCGTGGGGCAGCAGGTCCGGGTCGCCCCGGTCGATATAGAGCCGGCCCGACATGCCGAGATGGAGGATCAGCAGCGCGCCGTCGTCGAGCTCCGCCAGAATGTATTTCGCCCGCCGCCGCACCGACAGGACGGTCCTGCCGGTGAGCCGCGCCGAGAAATCCCGTGGGATCGGGATGCGCAAATCCGGCCGCCGCGCCTCGGCCCGGACCAGCACCGCCCCCTCCAGCACCGGCCGCAACCCGCGCACGACGGTCTCTACTTCGGGCAGTTCGGGCATCTAGCGTTTACCTCTCGCTTGCGCCGCCGCCGTCCGCCGGCTCGAACGCCAGTTCCGGCACGACGATTTCCCAGGATTCGCATTTCGCGCGGTCGCGATATTCCGGCTCCGACGTTTCGCGACTCCCGGTAATGATCGCCAGCACTTCGGCGGAACGGCAGCGCATTCCTGATGGCGGTGTGAATTTCCCGGCGAGGCGTCCTACCGCAAGGCCGTTGCCGTCCAACAGTTCCCAGCGGCCCGGCTTTGCAGTCCGGGTCTTCAGCGGATCGCCGGGCGAAAGCGCGGCAATAGCGCGATGGATCGGGTGGCGCTCGCCAAAGCTTCCCGCGAAGCCTACGTCGATTTCGCCGAGGCCGGGCCGGATGTAGCGGCGATGGAGCGCCGCCGGGGCGGGCGGCAGCTTGGCCGCCTCCCGGTCCAGCACGGACGGCAGGCCGCGCAGCGCGCCGAGCAGCGGATTTTGCCCGCTGTCGAGGCGCGCCAGCGTCAGGGTCTGGCGGGCGCGGGTCATGGCGACATAGTAGAGCCGGCGCGGCGCATCCATGTCCTCGTTGCGTCCGGCGCGATCCCAGCCGCCGTCGAGCACCGCGGCATGGTCGAACTCCAGCCCCTTGGCCCGGTACGCCGTAGATAGCAACAGGCCGCGCTGGCGGCGGCGGATATCCCGGCCCCATTCGGCCAGCCATTCGCGGAAATGCCCGGCCGGCGTCTCCGCGCCGCCGGCTTCCAGGGCGTGTTCCTCGACGGCCTGTTGCAACAGGCCGTTCCAGGGGTTGGCCGGCTGCTCGGCAATCCATTCGGCCATCGCCGCCTGATCGACGACGCGCCGGTCCTTCAGCCAATCGACGAAGGCGCGCGTTTCGCGCAGCCGCCAGAAGCGCGGAATTTCCTCGTCGCCCATCTGCGCCGGGATGCCCTCTGCTACGCACAACGCCTGCACCGGCGCGAGATATTTCCATTCCCGCGCGACGACCGCGCAGCGCGACCAGTCCCACTCCCCTTCCGGCGCCAGACCGGCAAGGCGCTGCAATTCCGCCATGACGGCCTGCGCCTGCATGGCCGGGTCGCAGCCGGCCGGCAGGATTTGCACCCTGCCGCGGGAAACCGGGTCCAGCCTTTCCCACGCGCCGCCCGGCGGGTCGTTCTCGCGCGCCCGGTCGATACGGATCGGGCGGTCGGCCTTCATCCGCTCCCGCGCCGGCGCGATCGTGGCGTTGGCCGCTGCAATAATATGGCCTGTCGAGCGGTAGTTGTCGGTCAGATAAGCCGGTTTGGGGCCGTAATCCGCCTCGAAGCGGCGGATGAATTCGACCGACGCGCCCTTGAAGGCGTAGATATTCTGGTCGTCGTCGCCGACAGCGAACAGGGTGAGCTTGCCGGCCTCGTCCTCCAGCGTTCGCCCGGCCAACGCCGAGATCAGGGCGTATTCCTCTTTGCCGATGTCCTGGTATTCGTCCATCAGGATCCAGCGGAAGCCGGCGAGCAGCCGCTCCCGCTGCTCGTCCGCCTCGTCCGGCGGCAGGCCCTTGCCGCGCAGCAGGCCGGTTGCGCGTTTCAGGACGTCCCGGAACAGTTCGTCGTCCGGCTGCTCCGCCCGCCCGGCGAAGCTGGCGCCGGCCAGCCGCATGGCGAGGCCGTGGCAGGTCAACACGGTCACGCCGCGGGCGTCGCCGCCGATCAGGTCCTTGAGGCGGCGGCGGATATCGACAGCGGCGTGGCGGTTGTAGGCCAGCGCGAGGATGCCGCGCGGGTTCTCCCGCCGCACGCGGACCAGATACGCGATACGGTGCACCAGCGCCCGCGTCTTGCCGGAGCCGGGGCCGGCGAGCACCAGCACGTTGGTTTCCTCCCGGTCGTCGGCCACGATGCGCTGCTGGATGGGATTTTTCAGGCTCTCGACGATGGCGCGCCAGGAGTCGAGCGTCGTTTCCCGGCCGATTTCCTTGTCCCGGCCGGGCAGCCAGCGGGCGAGGAAATCATTGTCTTTCAGGCTGAAATAGTCCTTTGCCAGACGCACCGCATCCCGGATCGCAGCGAGGCCGCGCTGCGCATATTCCGCCATTACATGAGTGTGCAGGATTTGCTCCTTGTAATGCAGGTCGAGCCTCTTGAAATCGGCCCTGGCGAAGCCCCGCCGCTTCTGCCGCAGGCGGATCGTCATGGCCGGGCGGAACACCGCCAGCCCCTTGTTGAGGCGGATAATCTCCATTTCGTGCAGCCATAGAAGGGCGCGGTCGAGCAGCTTGCCGGTGCTCCGGCTTTTACTGAGCACCGCATCCGACTCGATCGTCTGCAACAGCTTGCCGAGTGTGGTGTCGGCCAGCAAATCCGTGCCTCTAACGTCGGGCGGCAGGCGGCCGATGAGATGGTTCAGCAGGAGGCTGGCGGCGGCGCGGCGGCGTTGCGCCATATCTTCCAGATCGCCCCATTTGCGCAGCAGCGTGACCCGCGCCGTCTCGGCATCCGTTTTGCGCGCCGACAGGCTGCCTCCGGCCCCGTCTTCCCCCTGGCCGTCGTAGGCAAGGCCGCGGACGATGCGCCAGAGCCGCTCCGGCAGAGGTTCCGCCAGCCCCGCGTCCCGCAAGGTCTGGGCGGCGATACGCAGATGGAGCGGCGCGGTTTCGCCCTTGTCCAACTCCGGCGCCGCTTCGCGCATATGTGCGATCAACGCTTTTTCCAGTTCTGCCGCCTCTTTGAAGCGCCGGTTCGACGGACGCGCGACGCCCCTATGGACGAAAGCCGTCAGTGCCGTGTCGTTGCTGGCGATTCCAAAGCGTTCGAGGTCGTAGAGCGCACCGCGCACGCCTTCGGGACTCAGGCCCGAAACGCCCATCAGGTCGTCGGTCGTCAGGCTTTCGCCCGGTCCCGCCTCAATCAGTGCCCGGGCGATGTGCAGCAGTTGCTTGCGATAGGCGTCTGCGAGGCCGGCCTTGCCGAGCCGTGCGCGCGCCTGTTCGACCGAATCGACCCGCAGCGACGACGGGAAGACCCGCACTGCGTTTTCCTCGCGGGTCAACAGTTCGGATTTCTCCAGCCAGGCGATGGCGGTGCGCACCCGCGTATCGTCGGTGGCGGAATCCCGCTCGAACGCCTTGTCCTCGTCCTCGCCGAGGATTTCGCCCGCCGTGGCCACCACCTCACCGTCCAGTTGCTTTTTCCGGTCCAGCCGGCGCAGCGCCCTGAGAACGCCGTGAATCTCCCGGCGGGTGAGCCGCCCGCGCGCCGACATGCCGAACTGGCGCTCCACGTCGTCCGGCGGCGCGTAGAACAGCACACAATGCGCTGGCGCCCGGTCGCGCCCGGCGCGGCCCGCCTCCTGGAAATAGTTTTCCAGCGAGCCGGGAATATCCGCATGGATCACGAGACGGACATCCGGCTTGTCGATGCCCATGCCGAAGGCGTTGGTCGCCGCGATGGCGCGCAGCTCGCCGCCGATGAAACGCCGCTGCACGTCCTTCTTGGTCTCCGGCCGCAGTCCGGCATGGTAATGCGCTGCCTCTACTCCCTTCTGCCGCAGGAAATTCGCAACGTCCTCGGCGCCCTGCCGCGTCGCGCAATAGACGATGGCGCCGCCGGTCTCTTCCGGCGGCAGATACCCGGTCAGGACCAGGTGGATTTCCGAAAATTTCTCGGCGCCGGAAGTCTCGATGACTCGGAAGTCGAGGTTCGTCCGGTCGGCGCCGCCGTTGAAGACCGTCAGCCCGAGGCGGATCTCGTCCCGGAAATGCCGGACGATGTCTTCGACCACATCGGGCTTGGCGGTCGCGGTCAGGCACAGCACCGGCGGAACCGGCCCTTTCCCGGCCTTCTCCCGGATGAAGCGGCCGACATAAAGATAGTCGGGCCGGAAATCGTGCCCCCAGTGCGACAGGCAATGGGCCTCGTCCAGCACCCAGGCGCCGATCTCGCGCTGGCCGAGCGCCCGGCTTACCGAGCGGGAGCGCAGCTGCTCCGGCGCGATAATCAGGATGGCGGCGTCGCCGAGGCGGACCCGGTCCAGCGCGTCGGCCCGCTCCGGCATCGAGAGCAGCCCGTTGACTGTCACGCAGCCGCCGATCCCGCGCGCCTCCAGCCCGTCGACCTGGTCCTTCATCAGCGCGACCAGCGGCGAGATGACGACCGTGAGCGCGCCGGTCTTGTCGTACCGCGACAGCGCCGGAATCTGGTAGCAGAGGGATTTGCCGGTCCCGGTCGGGAGGATGCCGAGAACGTGCTTGCCCTGCATCGCCGCCTCGACGATGGCCTGCTGCATCGGGCGGCCGTCGTTATGTTCCGGTTCGGGGCGGAAGGCGTCGTAGCCGAACCAGCGTTTCAGTTCCTTGCCGGCGTCGTGCCGCTCCCGGCACCAGCCGCAGGCCGGATCGGCGCAGGCGTTATCGCGCAGCCGGCGCACCAACCGGCCGGCCTCCGGGAATTGGTGGCGCACCCAGGGCGGCATGACCGAGTTGCCGCCCGCGACCGACAGCCAGGCCAGCGCATAGGCCAGCGCCCAGCCGGCATCCGGCCCGCCGTCCGGCACGGCGGGCGCCTGAACCGCGCAGGCCGCGCCGTCGAGCCGCCGGGCGACCGCCGCGCGCGCCTCGGCGTCCGAAGGCCGCGCCGCGCCGCGGACTTTGCGGAACAGCGCATCGAGGGCGCGGTCGATCCCCTCCGGTTCGGGCGTGCACAGCCGGTGCCACGCCGCGAGCAGGTCCGGATCGGCGCGGGCCAGATCTTTGCGTTCGTCGCGGAACAGTTCGAGCGCCAGTTCGGAATCCAGCAGCGGATCGTTCCGTCGGCTGCGGACGAGGCCGCCGTCCTTATAGTGCTTGACCAGGCGGTGGTAGGGATTGCGCGGACGGGCGAGCGGGCTAAGGCGCAGCGTATCCACAACCGGCAACGTCAGCAGGCGCAGGCCGGGCTTTTCCGCCCTAAGGATCGGCAGGTCGTGTTCGATCAGGTTGTGGCCCAGAATGCAATCCGTGCCGCGGGCGAGACCGTCCAGCCGGGCCAGGGCCCCGGCTAGATTGCCGCCGTCCCGGGATTCGTCATAGGACAGGGTCGCGCCGGTGTCTGCCCGCACCGCGCCGATCTTGAGGATGCGGCGGTCCTGCACGCCGGCTTCGAGGTCGAGCGACAGGCAGCGAAGCCGGACGGGCGCTTCCGGCATGGCTACGTCCGCCCCGCCAGCCGCCCCTCCTCGACCGCGTGGCAGGCGACGGCGGCGGCGCCCTCTGCCGGCGCGCGCAGTTCGGGGCGCTCGGTGCGGCAGCGCTCGTCGGCGTGCGGGCAGCGGGGATGGAAGGCGCAGCCGCCCGGCGGGTCGATCGGGCTGGGGACCTCGCCGGCCACCGCCTCGCGGTCGCGCTTGGTCATGCCGAGGTCGGGGATCGTCTCCAGCAGCAGTTGCGTATAGGGATGCTGCGGCGCGGCGAACAGGGCGGCGGCGTCCGCGACCTCGACGAAGCGGCCGAGATACATCACCGCGATCCGGTCCGACATATGGTGCACGACCGCGAGGTCGTGGCTGATGAACAGGTAGGTCAGGCCGAGCTCGTCCTGCAAATCGCGCATCAGGTTGAGGATCTGGGCCTGGACCGACACGTCGAGCGCCGAGGTCGGCTCGTCGCACAGGATGAGGTCCGGCTTGCTGGCGAGCGCCCGGGCGATCGAGATGCGCTGGCGCTGGCCGCCGGAGAATTCGTGCGGGTATTTCTCGCCGTCGGCGCCGGCGAGGCCGACCTGTTCGAGCAGGCCGTCGACCTGCCGGCCCGTTTCCCTGGCGTCGCCGGCGATGCCGAAGGCCCGGATCGGCTCGGCGATGATGTCCCGCACCCGCCAGCGCGGGTTGAGCGAGGCCTGCGGGTCCTGGAAGATCATGGTGAGCCGCCGGCGGATCGCGCGGGTCCGGTCCCGGGCCGCGGTCACGTCATGGCCGTCGATCGCCACCCGGCCCCGGGTCGGCCGGTAGAGGCCGGCGATCAGCCGCGCGACCGTGGACTTGCCGCAGCCGGATTCGCCGACCACCGACAGGGTGACGCCCTTGCCGATGGCGAAGCTCACGCCGTCGACCGCCTTCAGGACCTTCGGCCTGCGGCCCATCGCCCGCTCGGCGACCGGCAGCGGCAAGCGGAAATGAACCGCCAGGTCCTCGACCTGCAACAGCGGCGCGTCAACCATCGGCGGCCGCTCCTCCGGCTGCCGCGGCGGCATCGGTCCAGCGCGGCGAATATTGCCAGCAGGCGGCGCTCGTCGCCTTGCCGTCCATCATGACCGGCCGTTCGGCGCGGCACAGGTCGCGCACTTCCGGGCAGCGCGGCGCAAAGGCGCAGCCCGCCGGCACCGCGCCGACCCGCGGCATCGCGCCCTTGATCTGGGGCAGCCGGCCGATGCGCTCGCCGATCGTCGGGATCGAGCCCATCAGGCCGTGGGAATAGGGGTGGGAGGCGTTGCGCACGACCTCGGCGACGGCGCCGTCCTCGATCACCCGGCCGGCATACATGACCGCGACCCGGTCGGCGGTCTCCGCGATCACGCCCATGTCGTGGGTGATCAGCATGACCGCGGTGCCGTGCTCCCGGCACAGCCGCTTGAGCACGCCGATGATCTGGGCCTGGATCGAGACGTCGAGCGCGGTCGTCGGTTCGTCGGCGATGATGAGGCGCGGGTTGGCGCACAGCGCGAGCGCGATCACGACCCGCTGGCGCATGCCGCCGCTGAATTCGTGGGGATAGGCGTTGAGGCGCGAGGCCGCCGCCGGAATCCCGACCTCGTCGAGCAGCTCGACGGCGCGCTTCTCCGCCGCGTCCGCGCCCAGGTCCATATGGGTGCGGATGGTCTCGGTAAGCTGGAAGCCGATGGTGTAGAGCGGGTTCAGGCTGGTCAGCGGGTCCTGGAAGATCACGCCGATCCGGGCGCCGCGGATGCGGCGCAGCTCGTCGCCGGAGAGGCCGTCGATGCGCGCGCCGTCGAACCAGACCTCGCCGCCGTCGATCCGGGCCGGCGGCTCGAGCAGCCCGATCACCGCCAGGCCGGTGATCGACTTGCCGGCCCCGGATTCGCCGACCACGCCGAGCACCTCGCCTTCCTTCACATGCAGGTCGACGCCGTTGAGGATCGCCAGATGGCCGCGCCGGGTCGGCAGGCCGACCTTGAGATCGCGCACGTCGAGCAGCGCATCGGGGAGCGGGGAGTTCGCCGGGCCGCCGTCCATCAGCGCAGCTTCGGGTTGAGGGCGTCGCGCAGCCAGTCGCCCAGCAGGTTGACGGCGAGCACCAGCAAAACCAGCGCCAGCGCCGGGAACAGGGTGATCCACCACTGGCCGGAGAACAGGAACTCCTGCCCTACCCGGATCAGCGTGCCGAGCGACGGCTGGGTCGGCGGGATGCCGACGCCGAGGAAGGAGAGCGTCGCTTCGGTGATGACGGCGAGCGCGAGATCGATGGTGCCGATCACCAGCACCGGCCCCATCGTGTTGGGCAGAACGTGGCGCAGCATGATGCGCCAGGACGGGATGCCGATGACCCGCGCCGCGGCGACATAGTCCTTCGACTTCTCGACCAGCGTCGCCGAACGGACGACGCGCGCATATTGCGGCCAGGCCGAGATGCCGATGGCGAAGATCAGGACGTAGATCGCGAAGGTCGCGTCGGTCTTGATGTCGGTGCCGGCGAAGATCGCCCGGGCGACGCCGTCGACCATGAGCGCGACCAGGATCGAGGGCAGGGTGAGCTGCACGTCGGCGGCGCGCATCACGGTGCTCTCGTACCAGCCGCCGAAATAGCCGGCGGTGATGCCGAGGCCGACGCCGAGCACGACCGAGAAGATGACGGCGCTGAAGCCGACGATGAGCGACAGGCGGCTGCCGTAGAGGATGGTCGAGAAGATGTCCCGGCCCTGGTTGTCGGTGCCGAGGACGTAGCTCCAGTCGCCGCCTTCGATCCAGGCCGGCGGCTTTTCCGCATCGCCCAGGCTGAGGGTCGACGGGTCGAACGGCGTGTGCGGCGCGAGCCAGTCGGCGAAGGCGGCGCCGAAGAAATAGAGCAGAGTCACGATCGCCGCGGTCACGACGACGGGGTTGCGCCGGAAGCTGTAGGCGAGGTCGCTGTCCGCGCCGCGATGGAGCGCGCCGAGCAGCCGGCCTGCGGTTCCGGTTCCGATTGCCGGTCCGGCCGTCATGCCGTCCCCTTGCCGCGCTGGGCCGAGACGCGCAGGCGCGGATCGACGGCGGCGTAGAGCAGGTCGACGATCAGGTTGATCGCGACGAAGGCGATGGCGGCGAGCAGCAGGTAGGCGCCCATGATCGGCACGTCGGCGAACTCGACGCCCTGGATGAACAGCAGGCCCATGCCCGGCCACTGGAAGACGGTCTCGGTGATGATCGAGAAGGCGATCAGCGTGCCGATCTGCAGGCCGGCGATGGTGATAACCGGCACCATCGTGTTCTTCAGCGCATGGCCGAAATTGATGGCGCGGCGCGACAGGCCGCGGGCGCGGGCGAACTTGATGTAGTCGGTGCGCAGCACTTCGAGCATCTCGGCGCGCACCAGGCGCAGGATGATGGTGAGCTGGAACAGGCCCAGCGTGATCGCCGGCAGGACGATGGCGCGCCAGCCGGAGCCGGTGAGCAGGCCGCTGTCCCAGTCGCCGATGCGCACCGTGTCGCCGCGGCCGAAGGAGGGCAGCCATTCCAGGCCGACCGAGAAGATGTAGATGAGCAGGATGCCGATCACGAAGGTCGGCAGCGACACCCCGACCAGCGAGACGGTGAGCACGAAGCGGCTGAGCCAGCTGTCGCGCCGCAGGCCGGTAAAGACGCCGAGCCCGATGCCCGCCGCCAGCGCGATGACCGCCGAGACGAACACCAACTCCAGCGTCGCCGGCATGCGCTCCAGGATCAGGTCGGAGACCTTGCGCTGGAACTGGTAGGAGATGCCGAACTCGCCCTCCGCCGCGTTGGCGACGAAGCGCAGGAACTGCACGATCACCGAATCGTTCAGGCCGAGCCGCTCGCGCAGTTCCTCGCGGTCTTCGAGCGTCGCCTCCTGCCCGACCATGTTGTTGATCGGGTCGCCGACGTAATTGAAGATCACGAAGGACAGCAGCGCGACCGCCAGCAGAACGCCGATGGCCTGGAACACGCGGTTGACGAGATAGCTGAACATGGCCGTTCGGGTCTCCGGCCGGAAGCCGGCCTGCGATCCCTTATCGAAAAAGCAGACCGCCGGCCGCCGGTCCCCGCAGGCTGCGGGGCCGGAGGCCGGCGGAGGGAACGCCGGGCGCGGTTTCCCGCGCGCCCGCTACTTGCTCATCTTCGCCCAGCGGAAGTGCGGGGAATCGTCGGCCCGGATCGGCAGGTCGAGCTTCTTCGACATGCCCCACACGATCACCTGGTGGTGCAGCGGCAGATAGGCGTTGGCGCCTTTCGCATGCTTCCAGGCTTCGGCGATCATCGCGTCGCGCTTCTTGAGATCGACCGTGACCGGCATGGCGTCGGTCAGTTCGTCGACCCGCGGATTGGCGTAGCCCGTCGCGTTCCACGGCCCCTTCGAGTGGTAGAGGTAGGTGAACACATAGTGGCTATCCAGCGTCGGCACGCCCCAGCCCAGCATGTAGAAGTCGGTCACCCGCTTCTGGATCTTGGGGAAATGCTTGGACTTCGGAATCGCGTCCAGATTGACCTTGATCCCGACCTTGCCGAGCATGCCGACGACCGCGATGCAGATCTTCTCGTCGTTGTTGTAGCGGTTGTTCGGGCAGTCCAGCCGGACGGTGAATCCGTTCGGATAGCCCGCTTCGGCGAGCAGGGCCTTGGCCTTGGCCGGATCGTAGGACAGGCGCCCGTTCAGGGCTTTCGTGTAACCGTGGACGCCCGGCGAGGTGATGATGCCGGCCGGCACGGCGAGGCCGCGCATGACGACCTTGCGGATCGCCGCGATGTCGATCGCCCGGTACATCGCCTCGCGCACCTTGGCGTCGGCGAACGGGTTCTTGCCCTTGACGTCGGAGGTGCGCAGCTCTTTCACGCCGGTGTCCAGGCCCAGGAAGATGGTCCGGATCTGCGGCGTCTGGACGACCTTCAGCTTGGCGCTGCGGCCGATGCGGTTGAGATCCTGGAACGGCGGATCGAGCACGAAATCGACCTGGCCGGAGAGCAGCGCGGCGACCCGGGTCGCCGCGTTCTTGATCGGCGTGTAGACGATCTCGTCGACGTTGCCGCCGGCGTCCTTCCAGCCCCACCAGGCCGGGTTGCGCACGAGGATGGTGCGGACGCCCGGCTCGCGCAGCTTCAGCATGTAGGGGCCGGTGCCGTTGGCGTGGCGCGCGGCGTAGCTCTCTTCGTTGTTCTTGAAGTCGAGGGGCTTCTCGACCTTGTGCTTCTTCGCCCAGGCGGCGGACATGATGCCGATCTGCGTCAGCTGGTTGGGCAGGATCGGGTTCGGCCCCTTGGTGATCAGCTGCACCGTGTGGCTGTCGACCTTCTTCGCCTCGACCACGCTCTTGACGTAGTTCTTGAAGTCCGAGGTCGGCAGCTTGATGCGCTGCATGGTGAAGACCACGTCGTCCGCGGTGAAGGGCGCTCCGTCGTGGAATTTGACGCCCTTGCGCAGCTTGAACTCCCACACATTCGGCTTGCCCGCGACGGTGGACCAGCTCGTGGCCAGCGCGGGAATCAGCTTCATGGACGGATCGCGGAAGACCAGCCCCTCGTAGATCTGCAGGGTCGCCGAATTGGTCGGGCCCTCGTTCTGCGAATGGGGGTCGGCGGTCAGGGCGTCGCCCTGGCTGGCCCATTTCAGGACATTCTTGGCCGACGCCGGCATGGCGGCGACCGCAAGGGCGGCGGCGACCGCCGCCGCTGTCATCGATCGTTTCATCGTCACCCCTCCGGGTTTCTTTGATGTTGACGGTTCGGTTTCGCTGTTCGGCACGGCGCCGGCCGGAAAGGCCGGCAACCGCGCCGTGCGCAGGGCGGCAGTCTTAGTCGAACCTGCATCTTGCGTCACGAAGGAATCGGCGCGCGGCGGGGCGGCAACGGAGAGGCATCGCGGGGAAAAGCTCCGCCGCCGGGCGGCGCAGACCCGGCTATTTTTGAACGACCGTTTAATATTGACTCCGCCAAGTCTTTGAAATCGCTTGGTTTTTGGAATTAGACAGACCGGTCTTTATATAGTGTTTTTTTGCACGTTTTAGCTCTAACCCTTTGGAATCGTTAGAAACACGCCATCCGGAAATGCGCAAAACCATCTTGGGAGGAAATTTTTCAGCTTCCCGGCCGGGAGCGCCGGGCAGGACGGCGAGCGACTGCACCCCTCTTTCGCCCCCGCCCGTCATTCCGTCCTCCGAGACGGGCGTTTCGAGACGGCCCGGATCGACTCCGGGCCTCCTCAACGCCCTCCTCGGGATGAAGCTGAAGTTGCGGCGCTGACACAACCCTTCATCCTGAGGATTCCTCTGCGAAATGCGGATAAGGCGGAAACGGGCGCCGGCGCGGCCTTCCCCTCCCGGACGTGCGCCCAATCCGGTCCTCGAACCCCTCCCGTCATTTCGACCGGAGCCCCGGATTTAATCCGGGGCGGAGTGGAGAAACCCGGAGGGCGCTCTACCGACGCCGCAGGCTCTTGCGTTCGCCCGGCGCCCGTCGCCGGCCGGATTTCTCCACTCGCTCCGCTTCGGTCGAAATGACGGGTGGGTGTCGCGCTTCGGTCGAAATGACGGACGGGGCAGGCGCACTCCGGGCGTCGACGGGTCCGATATAGGGTGCGGGACCCGCTGGGTCAAGGAATATTATCGACAAAGAGGAAATATTTTTGAGACCGGCCAAGCGGACCCCGCCGGACTTGCGCGCAGTCCGATCCTTGAGCCCATCCCGTCATTTCGACCGAAGCCCCGGATTTAATCCGGGGCGGAGCGGAGAAACCTGGAGGGCGCTCTACCGACGCCGCAGGCTCTTGCGCCCGCCCGGCGCCCGTCGCCAGCCGGATTTCTCCACTCCCTTCGACTTCGCTCAGAGCCTGCCCTGAGCGAAGCCGAAGGGGCAAGCTGCTCCGCTCGGTCGAAATGACGGGAGGGGGTTGCGCCCGGTCGAAATGACGTGTGGGTGTTGCGCTTCGCCCGAATCGGCGGCGCGCGGCCGCCGCCCCCTCACCCGTCATTTCGACCGGAGGCCCGGCCCTTGGGCCGGGGCGGAGCGGAGAAACCCGGCGGGCGCTCCACCGACGCTGCAGGCTCTTGCGCCCGCCCGGCCTCCGTCGCCGGCCGGATTTCTCCGCTCCCTTCGACTTCGCTCAGAGCCCGCCCTGAGCGAAGCCGAAGGGGCAGGCTGCTCCGCTCCGGGCGAAATGACGGGGAGAGGGTACGCTTCGGCCGGAATGACGGGCGGGGCAAGCGGCGCGCAGGCGCGGTGCTCAACCGCTCGTTACCGGAGCGTTTGGGCAAAGGCGCGGATATCGGCCAGCAACAGGTCCGGCGCCTCCATGGCGGCGAAGTGGCCGCCGCGGGGCATGTCGGTCCAGTGGACCACGTTGTAACCTTTCTCGACGTATGGCCGCGGCGGGAAGGGAACGATCTCGCGCGGGAAGTTCGCGATGCCCGTCGGCACGGTCACGCGGCCGCCCGGCGGCAGCAGCGAATCGCCGGCCTGCCCGTAGCCGTAGTAGGTCCAGGAGGCGCTGCCGAAGGCGTCGTTCGCGATATAGAGCATCAGGTTGGTGAGCAGCCGTTCGCGGCCGATGACCCGGTCCAGGCTGGCCTGCCGCCCGTCGATCCAGGTGCGGAATTTCTCGCCGATCCAGGCCGCGACGCCGACCGGGCTGTCCAGCATGGCGTAGGCGAGCGCCTCCGGCTTGGTCGCCTGAACGTGGAAATAGCCGCCCTCCTTCATCCGCCAGCGTTCGCCCTTGCGCCGCCAGGCCTCTTCCTCCCCGGTCTGCGGGGGAACCGGCTCGATGCCGCCGCCCTCCCGTTCCTGCGACGGCCGGACGCCGAACATGTTGAGATGCACCGCGCCGCACCCGCCCCGCCGTTCGCCGGCCGCGTGGTCGTGGCCGATCCAGCTGCAGATCACGCTGCCCCAGTCGCCGCCCTGGGCGATGTAGCCGTCATAGCCCAGCACCCCGCCCATCAGCGCCGCGATATGCCCGGCCATGCGCCGCGGGCCGATGGGGGCGGGAGGTCTATCCGAAAAGGCATAGCCGGGCAGCGACGGCGCCACGACATGGAAGGCCGGCGCGTCCGGCGCGCCGTGGGCGGCGGGGTCGGTCAGCGGCCCGATCATTTCCTCGAACTCGATGAAGGAGCCCGGCCAGCCGTGCACGAGCAGCAGCGGCGTCGCATCCGGGCGCGGCGAGCGGCAATGGACGTAGTGCAGCGCCAGTCCGCCGGCATCCGCCCTGAAATGCGGCAGCCCGTTGAGACGGGCCTCGACCCCGCGCCAGTCGTACGCCTCGATCCAGTAACGGCAGAAATCGCGCAACCAGTCCGGGTCGGGCCCCAGCGCCCAGCCGCTGTCGACCGTTTCGTCCGGCCACGGGAACTCGCGGACCCGTTGCAGGATGCGGTCGAGCTTCTCCTGCGGCACATCGATCGTAAAGGGCGTCGGGCTCATGGGCTTGTCATCTTTGTCGGCAATGGCTTCAGAACCTGTCGCGCCGCGGCCGCAGGAAGCCAGTTCGGCAGCGCCGCCCAGGCCGTGACCGTGGCGAGAAATCCGGGCTAGCGCTGGAGGATATCGCTGACTTCCTTCAACTGGGTGCGGGCGCGCAAGAGGAAGAAGCCCTGGGCGGCCAGGTGGTTGGGCTGGATCATGCCGTCGGGCGCGCCGTTGCGCACGATGAGCGGCTGCAGTTCGGCGGCGCGGCGCAGGCTCTCCATCATGTTGGCCCACACCTTCTGCGCCTGCTTTTCGGCCAGGATGCCGGCGAAATCCGCGCCGAGTTCGCGCAGGATCATGTAGTAGCCGTAGACCCGGCCCTTGGTGCGGTAGAACAGGTCGTCGGACTGCGTGTCGAAGACGATGCCGCCGAACTGTTCGACCCGCTCGGCGATGCGCGCGGAATCCGAGCCGATGTCCGCGTTCACCCGGTCGATCAGGGTTTGCAGGTTGTCGGCGCGCCGCTCGAAGGTCGCCGCCCCGGCGGCGAGCCGGGTATTGTAGCGCAGCAGCGAGCGCATGGCGGCGCGGTACTGCGCCTCGGTCGAGGAGGTCGGCAGCAGGCTGACGCTGATGTCCCAGACCCAGGTGTAGGGCGAGTAGCGCAGCTTGCCCATGGCGTCCTCGAGGTCCTTGTCGACGACGCTGGATCCCCGGGTGCGGCCGATCTTGTCGGCCATTTCGATGGCGAAGCGGCCGAGCGCGTCGCGGACGCCGACCTGGAAGTTGGGCAGGTTATCGAGCGCCCAGGACGGATAGATGAAGGGATCGTTCGGCGTCCAGGCATGGTCGACGGTCTCGCGCCGGATCAGCGCCGCCGCCATCGCGACCGCCCGGCTGGCGCCCTTATCCGCCGTAACTGTCATTTCGGTGTCGTCGCCGATCCGGTGCATGAGGGCCATACCGACCGGATAATAGAGCAGGACGACCGCGAGCAGGCCCCAGAGCGCCCAGCGGGCGACGCGCCAGCGCAGGCGGCGCGGCGGGGCAACTAGGCGATCCGGTGGGCGCGTTGCGCCGGACCCGCTCCGGAACAGTCGCCGGAGCCTGCCCGGCCGCTTCGCCTCTCCGGCGCCGGGCTGCGGCCGGTCGGGAACGTCGTCGAACAGCGGGTCTGCTCTGCGGGCCATCGCCAAGAGATGGGGGACGACGGCGGCGGCAACAAGGGCCGGCGCCCGAACGATCCGGCCGGCGCCGCGCTCAGGCCTTCAGGAAACCGACGATCCGGTACGCTTCCGCCAGTATCGGGCCGGCGATGGCGTGCGCCTTCTCCGCGCCGCCGGCCAGCACCCGGTCGATTTCCGCCGGATCGTCGAGCAGCCGCCGCATTTCGGCGGCGATCGCGCCGAGCTGCTCGACCGCGAGGTCGGCGAGCGCCGGCTTGAAGCGGCCGAAACCCTGGCCCTCGAACTCGCCGAGCACGTCGGCGACCGGCCGGTCGGCGAGCGTGGCGAAGATGCGCACGAGGTTGAAGGCCTCGGGACGCGCGTCCTCGGCCGCCTGCGTCACCTGCCCGTCGGCGCCGACGACCTCCGGGCCGGGCAGCGGCTCCGGATCGGTCTTGGCCTTGCGGATCTTGAGCGCGATGGCGTCGGCATCGTCGGTCATGTCGATCCGGCTCATGTCCGACGGGTCGGACTTCGACATCTTCTTCGTCGCGTCGCGCAGGCTCATCACGCGGGTGGCGCCGCCGAAGATCATCGCCTCCGGGGGCGGGAAGAAATCGACCGAGAAGTCGTGATTGAACTTTTGCGCGATGTCGCGCATCAGCTCGACATGCTGCTTCTGGTCCTCGCCGACCGGCACATGGGTCGCGTGGTAGAGCAGGACGTCTGCCGCCTGGAGCGCCGGATAGGCGTAGAGGCCGAGAGATGCGTTCTCCCGGTCCTTGCCGGCCTTCTCCTTGAACTGGATCATCCGGTTCATCCAGCCGAGCCGGACGACGCAGTTGAAGATCCACGCAAGCTGGGCGTGCGCCGGCACGGCCGACTGGTGGAACACGACCGAAACCTTCGGATCGATGCCCGACGCGAGCAGGGCGGCGGTGACCTGGCGGGTCCGGTCGGCCAGTTGCGCGGGATCCTGCCAGACCGTGACCGCGTGCAGGTCGACCATGCAATAGATGCAGTGAAAGCCCTCGTGCTGCAGCCGCGCCCAGTTGCGGATCGCGCCGAGATAGTTGCCGAGCGTGACCCCGCCGGAAGGCTGGATACCGGAAAAGATGCGTTTCATGGCGGAAGGCGGTTGGCGCGGGATGGAAAGACCGGTTGAGGACTAAGCCTATCCGCCCCGGCGCGGTCAAGGCCGCGGAATCGTCCTGCGGGTTTCCGGTCCGGCCGGTTCGGCGCGACGCATCATGCCCCTCATTTCGGCCACCGAGGCGGCGCGCAACAGCAGGCAGGCCGCGGCGTAAACCGCGGCCCCGCCGATCACGACCGCCAGTATCGCCGGGACGCGCTGCCAGACGGTTCCGGAGAGCCACGGCCACAACGCGTCGGCCGCCGGCCAGAGCAGGCCTGCCATGACCAGCGCGGCCAGGGCGAAACGCGGCAGCCGCCGGCGCAGCCGCACATCGAGCGCAAGATGGCCGCGTTTCACGAGGAACCGGGCAAGCAGCCCCGCATTGATCCAGGCGGCGATCGACGTGGCGATCGGGATGCCGAGATAGCCGACGCCGAGCGGCCAGACCAGCAGCGGCGACAGGACCATGTTCGCGACCATAGAAATCACCGCGTAGACCATGGGGCTGCGCGTGTCCTGCCGGGCGAAAAAGCCGGGCGAAAGCACTTTGATGAGCACGAAGGCCGGCAGGCCGGTGGCAAAGGCGGCGAGCGCCCAGGCCGTGGCGGCGGCGGCATCCGGCGTGAACCTGCCGTATTGAAAGAGCACGGTGACGATCGGCAGCGCGGCGACGACCAGGGCGGCGGTCGCCGGCAGCGTCAGCAGCATCGCCAGCTCGATAGCGCGGTTCTGGACCGAGTTTGCGTGCGATTCGTCGTTTTGAAGCGTGCGCGCCAACTCCGGCAGCAGGGCCGTGCCGATCGCGATGCCGACCAGGCCGAGCGGGAACTGGTACACCCGGTCGGCGAAGTGGATGTAGGAGACGACGCCGGTCAGGAAGGTGCCGATGATCGTGCCGATCAGGATGTTGATCTGGGTCATGCCGCCGCTGACCAGGCCGGGCGCCATCAACCGCATCAGCCGCCGGACCGCCGGCGTCAGCCGGGGCCGGCGCAGGCGCAGTCCGAGGCCGGCCCTGTGGCAGGCCCAGGCGAGCCAGGCATACTGGCCGATACCGGCGACGGCGACGCCCCAGGCCAGCATGTGGGCCGGGGTCTCGAAGCGGTCGCGGGCGAACAGCAGGCCGAGGATGAGCACGACGTTGAGCAGGATCGGCGCGGCGGCGGCGGCGGCGAAGCGGTAGGTCGAATTCAGCATCCCGCTCATCATCGCGACGATCGCCATGCACAGCAGGTAGGGGAGCGTCAGGCGGGTCAGCAGGACGGCGGTGTCGAACAGTTCCGGCCGCGCGGCGTGAAAGCCGGGCGCAACGATCAGCAGCACCTGAGGCATGAAAATTTCGACGACGACCGTGAAAACCGCCAGGACGATAACGAGAATGGAGAACACCTGATCGGCGAACAGCATCGCCTCGCGCCTGCCGTCGCGTTCGAGCCGTTTCGAGAACAGCGGCACGAAGGCGGCGGCGAAGGCCCCTTCGGCGGCCAGGCGGCGGAACATGTTGGGGAAGCGGAACGCGACGATGAACGCCTCGACCACCCCGACCGCGCCCAGATAGTGCGCCAGCAGGATATCGCGCACGAAGCCGAGGACGCGGCTCGCCAGCGTCCAGAGCGCCACGATGGCGGAGGAGCGAAACAGCTTCACAAGCCGCCTGCCTGCAACGGTTCCGGCGTATAGCAGAGCAGTCGGGCGCCGGCCTGTCCGTCAGCCGCAAGCTGATCGATCAGGTCGAAATCGCGCCAGTTCGCCGTGAGCAGCGTGGCGCCGGCCGTCCGGGCGCTAAGATAGATCGCGGCGTCGGCCAGGAAGCGCCGGCGTTCGGCGCTGCCGCCGCCCTGCAGCCGCCCGAGTACACCGGCGATCAGCCCCGCCGCCATCCAGCCGGACGCCGGAAGGGAAACGGCTCTCTTGATCTCGATCCGGTCGAACAGGTCTCCGAGCGTCGATCGGGACCGTGCGGCATGAGCGGCGTCCGGCTTGATCGCACCGAGCCCGAAGGCCAGTTCGGCGAGGCAAACGGTCGAGTGGAGATGGCGGCGGCCCGGCAGCAGGGCCTGCAAGGCAAGCGGCATCGTCCCGGACAAGGCATCGATATAGGCGCAGGTGTCCAGCATGACCGGCCCGGCGAGGGTAGCGGCCGGAAAGAACGGAAGCGCCGAACGGTCCCTGTATCCGAGGGGCGCCCGGCGCTTCTCCGGCCGGATACGGCGCTGCCAGCGCGCCAGGTCGGCGGTCAGGCTCACAGATCGATCGTGAAGTCCCGCGGCAACGACCCGCGCCGGGCGGCCAGCCAGGACCCGAATTCGTCCGGATCGGCCAGCGCCTCCAGCCCGGCGCGCACCAGATCCGAATCCCTGGCGATGCCGCTGGCCGCCCGGGCCCGTTCGTAAAGAACGTCGTCGATCCGCGCCGCAATCCGGCGATCCTTCGACGCCGCAGCGCCGTAGGCCGCACCTTCGTCGCCGAAGCCCGGGCCACCCGGGCTGTAGGCGGCGGCGCCCGCGGCATCGTCGGAGACCGGCACGCCGACCGCCGCCAGCAGTTCGCGCAGCTGGGCCATTGTCATCGTGATCGTTTCAGCCATAACGACCTCCCCTTTCGAGGCCGTTGTTGCACAATAGAAGTATTCTGTCAAACATTTTACGCCGCCGCAAATTCCGGCGCTGCACCGAGGGACGCAAGCACGGCACGGCGCACTTCCTCCTGCTTTTGCACATTGGCGATCTTCATCCCGAACACATCCTTGACGTAGAATACGTCGACAACACGTTCGCCGTAGGTCGAAATCTTGGCAGTACCGATCTGCAGGCCGCACCCGGTCAGCGCGCGGGTCACATCGTACAACAGGCCCGGGCGGTCGCGGCCGTTGACCTCGACGACCGTGAAGAAATTGCTCGCGGTGTTGTCGATCAGGACCCGCGGCGGCACCTCGAACACGTCGCGCGCGCGCTGGGGCAGCGATTCGCGGCCGGCCAGTTCGCGCCACGGCCGCGATTCGCCGGTCAGGCTGTTTGCGATCCGCTTCTTCAGGCGTTCCAGGTCGCGCGGATCCGAGACCGCTTTGCCGGCGGCGTTCTGGATCGTGAAAATGTCCAGCGCGTGGCCGTTGGCCAGGGTGAAGATGCGCGCCTCGACGATCGACGCGCCGAACAGCGCCAGGGCGCCGGCAATCTGCGAAAACAGGCCGGGATGGTCGGGCGTGTAGACCGTGACTTCGGTGATCGAGCGCGTTTCGTCGATGCCGGTGTCGATGGTGATTTCGACGCCGTTGCGGTGGGCCTGCCGGACAATGGCGGCGTGGCGCGCCTGGGTCGCGCTGTCGAGCGACAGCCAATAGGCGGTGTAGCCGAGGTCCAGGAATTGCGCGATATCGTCCGTCGACCAGGTGTCGAGCCGGGCGGCAACCGCGTCCTTGGCCCGGGCCACCCGCGCCTCGACGCCGTCGGCTTCGACGCTGCCGCTGAGCAATTCCTCGGTCCTGTAATACAATTCGCGCAGCAGCGCCGCCTTCCAGCCGTTCCAGACGGCCGGGCCCGTGGCGCGCATATCGGCGACGGTGAGCACCAGCAGGAGACGCAGCCGCTCCGGCGACTGGCAGTGGTCGGCAAAATCCCGAATCGTCTTCGGATCGTCGATATCGCGCTTTTGCGCCGTATTGCTCATCGTCAGATGGTAACGGACGAGCCAGGACACGGTTTCCGTTTCCTCGCTGTCGAGGCCGAGGCGGGGGCACAGTTCCATCGCCAGTTCCGCGCCCAGCACGGAGTGATCCCCGCCGCGTCCCTTGGCGATATCGTGCAGCAGAACGGCGACATAGAGCGCGCGGCGCGATGCAATCTTGTGGACGATTTCGGTCGCCAGCGGATGGTCTTCGGCGAGATCGCCGGTCTCGATCCGGTGCAGCAGGCCGATCGCCCGGATCGTGTGCTCGTCGACCGTGAAGACATGATACATGTCGTGCTGCATTTGTGCGACGACCCGGCCGAAATCCGGCAGGAAGCGGCCGAGCACCCCGGCTTCGTTCAACCGCTTCAGCGTTTCGGCCGGATCGTTCCGCGACGTCAGCATGGCGAGAAAGCTGGCAGCGGCCGCCGGGTCCTGGCGGACAGCATTGTCGATCGACTTCAGCGAATGCGTCACCTGCCGCAGCGCCGCCGGATGAATGTCCAGCCTGTGCTCCTGGGCCGTCTCGAACAGCCGCAGCATGTTTACCGGATCCTGCCGGAAGACTTCGCCGTGCTTCGTGTTCAGCCGGCCCGACCGGGCGAAGAAATCGCCGAACTCCCGCTCGCCGCCCAGCCGTCCGGGCAAACGGACCCAGGGCCGCCGCTTGGTCTCGTCCTCCAGCGCCGCGCAAAAGATCCGGGTCAGGTCGCCGACATCCTTGGCAGCCAGATAGTAATGGCGCATGAAGCGTTCGACGCCGCGCTGGCTCTTCCGGTCGCCATAGCCCATCAGCCGGGCGATTTCGGGCTGGACATCGAAGGTCAGGCGTTCCTCGGGCCTGCCGGACAGATAGTGCAGATGGCAGCGGACCGTGGTCAGGAAGGCATGCGCCCGGCGGAACATGCCCGATTCGTGATCCGAGAAGACATTGCGTTCGACCAGGTCGCCGACCGTATCGACCCGGTAGAGATTCTTGGCGATCCAGAACAGCGTATGGAGATCGCGCAGCCCGCCCTTGCCCTCCTTGATATTCGGCTCCAGGACATACCGGCTGTCGCCCATCTTCGCGTGCCGCTCGTCCCGTTCGGCGAGCTTCCGGGTGACGAAGCCATTGTCGCCCTCGGCGGCGGTGAAATCGCGGAATTTCTGGCGCAGGCTGCGATAGATCCCGGCGTCGCCCCACAGGTATCGCGCTTCCAGAAGCGCGGTCCGGATCGTCAGATCGGACCTGGCCAGCCGGATGCACTCGTCGATCGACCGGGTGGCATGCCCGACCTTGAGGCCGAGATCCCACAGGGTATAGAGCAGGAATTCGACAATCTGCTCCGCATGGGGCGTGAGCTTCCAGTGGGAGAGAAACAGCAAGTCGATATCCGACTGGGGCGCCAGTTCGCCCCGGCCGTAACCGCCGACGGCGACGATCGCCTGTTTCTCGCCTTCCGTCGGGTTTGCTACGGGATAGACCCGTTCGTAAGCGAAGTCGTAGAGAACGCGGACGATCTGGTCGATAAGGAAACAGTGAGCCTGGACGCACTGATGGCCGCGCAGCGCGGTATCGGTCTCACGGTCGAAACGCCGGCGGATTTCCTGTCGCCCGGCTTCCAGCGCCGCCTTGAGCACGCCGAGAGCTGGCGCGCGCAGGGTCGACGGATCGCCGGCCCTTTCGGCAACGGAGTCGAGCTGCTCGACCAGCTCGCGCCGATCGACGATCCGGCGTCGATCGGCGATCGGCGCAGCGCTCGAAAATTCCATGACTCGATCGGTCCGATTCGGCAGCCGGGCGATTCCGCGGAAGCGCCGGCGGCACGCCGCCGGTCCCGCGCACAAACTTCGTATAATCTATGACCGCGCGGAAAACAGGCCAGCCGCCGGATTGGCGCCGGACGACCGCTGGTTGCCGGGCGGTTCGCCGGCGCCGGCGCGACGTTGCGGCGCAGGCGGGAACACGCAGGAGCGGTCCAAGCGCCGCCATATCTTCCTCGAGTGACCGAACACCGATGAGCAAACCATGACGAGCCTGTCCCGTGCCGGAATCGCCGGCGTCATCGTCGCCGTTGCCGCTGCCGTAATCTATCTCGCCGTTTTCTCCGGCGGATCGGGCGGACCTGCGGGGAGCGGCGCCAGCGGCCAGGCTCGCGCCGAAAGGCTTTTTTCCGGACTGATGAACCTGGAACGGTTCTCGGCGTCGGGTGGCTCCGTCCGCTGGGAGAGCGCCGAGCCGCTGGACGGCGGGGGCGTTCTCATCCGCAAGCTCAGGATCGAGGGAACGGATTGGGACGGCCGGCCCACGACGCTCACGGCCGACGAGATGCGCGTTCGTCGGATCGATTGGGACAATGTCGGAATGTCGCCCTACGGCGATGTCGAGATTCGCGGGCTCGCCGCCGTCAACAGCAGGATCGCTGCCTTCGCGGCGGCAACCGGCGCGACGGAATTCGTCGCCGATCTGAAGGCGCGCTGGGACTGGAAGCCCGACACGAGGATGGCGGAACTCCGGACCTTCGACCTGTCCGTCCGGGAATTGGGTGCGCTGAGCCTGCACGCGCGGTTTCACGACGTGGATCTGGCCGCATTGCGGGAGATGCAACCGGGTGGCGACGTCGATCCCGCCTTTGCCCTGGGCCTGTTGGCCGGCGCGAAAATCGGCGGGTTCGAAATCGCTTTCGCAGACCGCGGCGCAATCGACAAGCTGGCCGCGAAGCGGGCCGAGCAGACCGGTCTGACCAAAAAGCAGGTCATAGACCGCGTCGTTGCGGGGCTGGCGGCGCAAAAGGCCCATCAGCCCCTGGACATTGTCCGGCGCGCCTTTGACGCCCTGATCGCATTCGTCGAGAACCGGGGCGCCATCGCCCTCAAAGCTGCACCGAAAAGGCCGGTGCCGCTGCTGCGCCTGGCGCTGACCGGCCGGTCCAGCCCGGCCGGGATCGACCGCCTGGCGCGGGAACTGGGCCTCTCCGTCGAAGCGCGTTAGCGGATTTATCACCCCCGGGTTACAGGGGCCGCGTTGCAACTCAGTCCGGCGCGGCCGATTTCAGCCGGTAAAGGAATTCCAGCGCCTCGCGCGGCGTCAGTTCGTCCGGATTGATCTCCGCGAGCAGCAGTTCGGCTTCCGACGGGGCCGGGCGCGGCGGCTCTGCGGCGCCGGCGTTGAACAGGGGCAGGTCGTCGGCGAGCCGGCTCACATTTGCGCCCTGGTCGCCCGCTTCCAGGGTTGCCAGAATTTCCTCGGCCCGGGCGACGACGGCGCCGGGCAGGCCGGCCAGCCGGGCGACATGGATGCCGTAGCTCGCTTCCGCGTCGCCCGGCGTCACCTCGTGCAGAAAGACGATCTCGTCCTGCCATTCCCTGACCCGCATGGTGTGCCGGGACAGCCGGTCGAGACGGGCTGAGAGCGCTGTCAGTTCGTGATAGTGCGTGGCGAACAGGGCGCGGCACCGGAGATTGTCGTGCAAATGCTCGACCGTCGCCCAGGCGATCGACAAGCCGTCGAAGGTGGCGGTGCCCCGGCCGATTTCGTCCAGAATGACCAGCGAGCGCGGCGTGGCCCGGTTCAGGATCGCGGCGGTCTCGACCATTTCGACCATGAAGGTCGAGCGGCCGCGCGCCAGGTCGTCTGCGGCGCCGACCCGCGAAAACAGCCGGTCGACAATGCCGATCGTCGCCTCGCGCGCCGGCACGAAGCTGCCGGCCTGGGCGAGAATTGCGATCAACGCATTCTGGCGCAGGAAGGTGCTCTTGCCGGCCATGTTCGGCCCGGTCAGCAGCCACAAATTGCGTTCCGGACCGAGGTCGCAGTCGTTCGGCACGAAAGGCGTATCCGGCTGCATGGCCTCGACGACCGTGTGCCGCCCCCCGGTCACGGCAAAGGTTGCATCGGCGGTAACGGAGGGCCGGCACCATTCGCCTCCGGCCGCCAGGTCGGCGAGAGCGGCGGCGACATCAAGTTCCGCCAGGGCCTGCGCCGCCCGGGCGATCGGCTCCGTCTGGCCCAGCGCTTCCGCGACCAGGTCGTCGAACAGCGCCAGTTCGATCGCCAGCGCCCGGTCGGCCGCGCGAACGATATCGGATTCCAGTTCCGACAGCGCAACCGTGGTGTAGCGCGTTGCGCTGGCCATGGTCTGCCGGTGGATGAAGGGGCTGTCGGCGCCGGCCGGCATCTTGCCCGACTGGGCCGTCGAGACCTCGATGAAATATCCGAGCACGTTATTGTGCCGGATTTTGAGCGACGGAATACCGGTCTCCTCGCGCAGCCCGGCCTCCATCTGCACGATCAGGCCGCGGCCGTCCGTTCTGAGCGCCGTCTGCTTGTCGAAGGCTTCGGAATAGCCCGGCGCGATGAAACCGCCGTCGCGGCTCTGCAGCGGCAGCTCTTGCGCCAGGGCGCGGCCCAGCCGGCCGACCAGGGGGTCGTGGCGGCCGAGCCGGCGGGCGAGATCGGCCAGTTCCTCGAGGCCGGCGAGGCCGGTGGCGCCGACGGCCTCAACCAGCGGTGCGGTCGCGGCCAGCGCATCGCGGATTGCGGCGAGGTCGCGCGGGCCGCCGCGGCCGAGCGTGAGGCGCGACAGGGCCCGCTCGGCGTCCGGCGTTCGTTTCAGCAGGTCCCGGACCCTGTCGCGGACGCCGGGACCGTCGCGGAAAAAACCGACCAGCCGCAGGCGCGATTCGATTGCCGGGACATCGGTGAGCGGCGCAGCCAGCCGCTCGGCGAGAAGCCGGGCTCCCGGACCGGTGACCGTGCGGTCGACCGCAGACAGCAGGCTGCCTTTCCGGTCGCCCGACAGGGTGCGGGTGAGTTCGAGATTGCGCCGGGTCGGCGCGTCGATCTCCATCGTCCCGCCGCCGCCGTGACGGACCGGGCGCGACAGGCGCGGCGCCCGGCCCCGCTGGGTGAGGTCGACATAGTCGAGCAGGGCGCCGGCCGCGGCGGTTTCCGGCCGGCTGAAAGGGCCGAACGCGTCGAGCGAGGCGACGGCGAAATGCGCGGTGAGGCGCGCGGCGGCGTTCAGGCTGTCGAACCGGCTGGACGGCTGGACGGTGAGCCGGTCGCGCCAGTCGGCGAAGACCTCGAACAGCGCCGGCCGTTCGATCAGCCCTTCGGAGACGAGGATTTCCGACGGCTCCAGCCGCGCCAGCGCGGCGCCCAGGTCGCCCGGTGCGACCGGTTGGGCGGCGAAATCGCCGGTCGTCATGTCGAGCCAGGCGAGGCCCAGTTCGCCGCCCGCTTCGGCCAGCGCCGCGAGATAGCTGTGAGCGCGGGCGTCGAGCAGCGTATCCTCGGTCAGCGTGCCGGGCGTGACGACCCGGATGACGTCGCGCCTGACCAGCGCCTTCGATCCGCCGCGTTTCTTTGCCGCGGCCGGTTCTTCCATCTGTTCGCACACGGCGACCTTGAAGCCGGCGCGGATCAGGCGGGCAAGATAGGTCTCCGCCGCATGGACCGGCACGCCGCACATCGGCACGTCCTGTCCGGCCTGCTTGCCGCGCTTGGTCAACGTAATGTCCAGCGCGCCGGCCGCTGCGACGGCGTCGTCGAAGAACAGTTCGTAGAAATCGCCCATCCGGTAAAACACCAGGCAATCCGGATGGGCCGCCTTCACCTCCCGGTAGTGCGCCAGCATGGGCGAAAGGCCCGGTTTTCCGGAGGGCTGGACGGGAACGTTCATGGGCGGGAAGCGGCAGGGCCTTCGCGCTGCGGTTCGGCGGGCGTCGCCGCTATCCTCGCCAAGCTTGCGCCCCTTGTCGATATCGGACGTCGGCCAAAGCGGGCCGGCAGGGGGTGCGCCGGCAGGGGGTGCGCCGGCAGGGGGTGTGACGGTGGCGGCGATGGGCAGGCGCGGCGGCGCGGCCTATCCCGGATTTCTCACCACAGTCATGACCTGCGCGGCGCTGTCGGGCCGGCAGGGCAGGAAAGCCGCGCCGCGCGATGCGGGGACATCGGGCAAGCGGCTTGACGCACCATGCCGGCCCGACAGCGCCGCCCTTCGGGTCGCGACCGGACGTCCGCCCGCGGCGTCGCGGGCCTCGACCGTAGTCCCCGCTACGCTTTTCGGCCCGCTCCCAGTACCGAACGGGGCGGATCGAACGTCCGGACGCGACGCAGGCCGTGACTGTGGTGAGAAATCCGGGCTATATCGACGGCAACCGATTCCCTGCCTGCCAGCGCTGCCGCCATGTCCGAATCCGAACACGTTACCGACCGGGAAGCCCTGTTGCTCCACGCCTCCGGACGGCCGGGCAAGATCGAGATCGCGCCGACCAAGCCGCTGACCACCCAGCGCGACCTGTCGCTCGCCTATTCGCCCGGCGTTGCGGCGCCGGTCCTGCGCATCTCGGAAGACGAGGGCGCGGCTTACGACTACACGGCGCGCGGCAACCTGGTGGGCGTCATCTCCAACGGCACGGCGATCCTCGGCCTCGGCAATCTGGGCGCGCTGGCCTCCAAGCCGGTGATGGAGGGCAAGGCCGTCCTTTTCAAGCGCTTCGCCGATGTCGACGCGATCGATCTGGAAGTCGGCACCGAGGATGTCGATGCTTTCGTCAACTGCGTCCGCTATCTCGGGGCCAGCTTCGGCGGGATCAATCTGGAGGACATCAAGGCGCCGGACTGCTTCATCATCGAGCAGCAACTGCGCGAACTCCTCGACATCCCGGTATTCCACGACGATCAGCACGGCACCGCGATCATCATGGCGGCCGGCCTGATCAACGCGCTCGACCTGACCGGCCGCTCGATCCGCAAGGCGAAGGTCGTGATCAACGGCGCCGGCGCATCGGGCATCGCCTGCGCCGAGCTGATCAAGGCGATGGGGGTGCCGGAGGATCACGTCGTCATGTGCGATACCCGCGGCGTGATCTATCAGGGCCGCGAGCAGGGCATGAACCAGTGGAAATCGGCCCATGCGGCGGCGACCGACGCGCGCACGCTGGAAGACGCCCTGGGCGGGGCCGATGTGGCCGTCGGGCTTTCGGTCAAGGGCGCCTTCACCCGGGGCATGATCGAGAAGATGGGCGCCAAACCCATCGTCTTCGCCCTGGCCAACCCGGACCCGGAGATTACGCCCGAGGAGGTCCGGGCGGTCCGCGCCGACGCCATTGTCGCGACCGGCAGGTCCGATTACCAGAATCAGGTCAACAACGTGCTGGGCTTTCCCTACATTTTCCGGGGCGCCCTCGATGTCCGGGCGTCGACGATCAACGACACGATGAAGATCGCCGCCGCCGAGGCTCTGGCCAAGCTGGCGCGGGAGGATGTGCCGGACGAGGTCGACGCCGCTTATGCCGGCCGACGCCTGCGCTACGGACCGGACTATGTCATCCCGGTGCCGTTCGATCCGCGCCTGATCGAGGCGGTGCCCTATGCCGTCGCGACCGCCGCCATGGAGAGCGGCGTCGCGCGCAAATTCATCGTCGACGAAGACGGCTACCGCCGGGAACTGCGCAGCCGGCTGGATCCGGCCGCTTCCTCGCTGCAACGGGTGCTGGACCAGGCGCGCGCGAACCCCAGGAAGATGGTCTTCGCCGAGGGCGAGGAGGAACGCGCCATCCGGGCGGCGATCGCCTATGTCGCTTCGGGCTACGGCAGCGCCGTGCTGGTCGGCCGCGAACAGCTGATCCAGGCGGCGCTGGACGAGGCCGGCCTCGAACTGCCCGCCGGAATCGATGTGCACAATGCGCGCAAATCGACATCGCACAAGCGGTTCGCCGAGCTGCTGTACCGGCGCAAGCAGCGCGAGGGCTGGCTGTTCCGCGATTGCCAGCGCATGGTGAACCAGGATCGCAACGTCTATGCGGCCTGCCTGGTGGCGAGCGGCGAGGCGGATGCCATGCTGACCGGCCTGACCCGGCGATTTGCCGTCAGCTACGAGCAGATCCGCTACGTCATCGACAACCGTCAGGGCGCCCGGGTCTTCGGCCTGACCATGATCGTCGCGCGCGGCCGGACCGTGTTTATCGCCGATTCCAGCGTCAACGAGGAACCGACTTCGGTCATGCTTGCCGATATCGCCGAGCAGGCGGCCGCCAAGGCGCGCGACCTGGGCCACGAGCCGCGGGTCGCCTTCCTGTCCCACTCCAATTTCGGCAATCCGCTGACCGACCGGGGCGACCGGATCCGCGACGCCGTGGCCCTGCTCGATTCGCGCCGGACCGATTTCGAATACGACGGCGACCTTTCGGCCGACGTCGCCCTCGACCCGGACCTGATGGCGCTCTACCCGTTTTGCCGGCTTTCCGGCCCGGCGAACGTGCTGGTGATGCCGGACCTGGACGCCGCCAACATTTCCGCCAAGCTGATGCAGAAAATCGGCGGCGGCACGGCGATCGGGCCGATCATGCTGGGCCTCGACAAGCCGGTGCAGATCGCCCAGATGGGCTCGACGGTCAACGACCTGCTGAACCTGGCCGCCTTCGCCGCCGCGGACGCCGCCTGAGCCGGCTGTTTCGAGGCGCGGCAGCACCGGCCCGCCGTTGCCTCGGACATTTCACCGTGATGTCATGCCCGGCGCATACTATGCCCGGATGTGCGGGCCGCGCCGGGAAGCGCACCGGGCATCCGCAAGACCGGGGACAGGGGGCCGGACGTGGCCGACGCACGCAGCGATACGCCGGAGACGGACCGGGACTCCCCGCGGGATGCGCCTGAAACGGCGGGCCGGCACGGGCCTTCCGGCCTGCGCCCCGCTGCGCCGCCTGCCTCCGCCATCCGGGGCGCATCCGGACGGGACCTGACGGCGCCCCTCGCCGCCGGCGCGGCCGCCGGGGCGGTTGCCGGCATTGTCAATTCAGGCGCCGGAGCGGTGCAGGGCATACTGGCCGGGCTTGCGGCCGGATTCGCCACCGGCCTCCTCTTGCGGGCCATCGCGATGCGATCCGCGCGGCAGCGCTCCGAAGCCATGCCGACGGGGCATGAGCCGGCCGAATCCACAGACCGGGGCGAGACCGGGACGGGCGCTGCGATGCAGCGGGCAGCCGTCGATCTGGTGCGTCGAATGCCGGCGCCGGCGGTTCTGGTCAGCGAAGGCCGGGACGTTCTGGCCGTCAGCCGCGGGGCGGAAGACCTGCTGCGCCGCGTTGCCGAAGGCCGGCCGCTACCGGACTCGATTCGCCATCCGGAGTTGCTGGCGGCAGTCCAGCACTCCGTCGAGGACGGCGCCGGGCGGGAAGTGACGATCCGGGAATCCGTGCCGCAGGACCGCCATCTCCAGGCGCTGGTCGCGCCGCTCGGCCAGCCGGCGCGGGCCGGATCGCCCGACCGGCAGGACGGGTCCGGCCGGGAGCCGGACGGTCTCCGGGGCGCGCTGATTCTCCTGCGCGACCTGACCCCGCAGATCCAGGCCGACCGGATGCGCGTCGATCTGGTCGCCAACGTGTCCCACGAACTGCGCACGCCGCTCGCCTCGCTGGCCGGCTTTCTCGAAACCCTGCGCGGTCCGGCGGCAAACGATGCCGCGGCCCAGGACCGGTTCTTGCGCATCATCGAGGAACAGACCGCGCGCATGACCCGGCTGGTCGACACCCTGATGTCGCTGTCGGACATCGAGATGGACGAACATCGGCCGCCGACCGGCCGGGTCGAGCTCAACGCCACGGTGCGGCGCGTCGTCGATGCGCTGAAAATCGTTGCCGACCGGCTGGGAATCCGGATTGTCGCGATCCACGATCTCCAGCCCGCGGAAATCGCCGGCGACGAAGACCAGATCGCCCGGGTCGCCCGCAACCTGATCGAAAACGCGATCAAATACGGCCGGCCCGCTTCGGCGATCGAGGTCCGGGTTTTCGCTCCCGGCGGTTACGGGATGGCGCCCGGCGAAGTGGCGCTTTCCGTGAGCGACAGCGGCGAAGGCATTCCGGAAGAGCATCTGCCGCGGCTGACCGAGCGGTTCTACCGGGTCGATGTTGCCCGCGCGCGCAATGCTGCGCCGGCCCCGGCGGAGTCTTCGGAAGGCGACGGGGCGGCCGGCGCGGACCGGACACCCGATTCCGGCGGCGCCGGGCTGGGGCTGGCGATCGTCAAGCACATCGTTGCGCGCCACGGCGGCCGGCTGGAGATCGCCAGCGAAGTCGGCGTCGGCAGCGTCTTCACCGCCGTGTTCCCGCCGGCGCCGGCCGCGGCCCCGGAGGCGGACGGCGGCGAAACGGCGGCGCCGGGCTAACCGCGCCCGCCTATTTTCCGACGTCCCGGCTCAGGCCGTCGGATCGTCGCGCAGCCTGACCAGCTGTTTGCCGAAATTCTCGCTGCGGAACAGTTTCAGCAGCGCTTTGGGCGCGTTTTCTATGCCGACTTCGACATCCTCGCGATACCCGATCCGGCCGTCGGCGATCCAGCGGGCCATCGCTTCCTGACCCTCGGGCCAGCGGCTCCAGAAATCGGTGACGATGAAGCCCGTGACGCGCAGGCGGTTGGTGAGGATCTGGCGGGTATAGCGGGGCGCCCGTTCCGGCTCGGTCAGGTTGTATTCGCTGATCATGCCGCAGATCGCGACCCGGCCGAACGGGTTGGTGAGCGGATAGACCGCGTCGGAAATCCAGCCGCCGACATTGTCGAAATAGCCGTCGATGCCGTCCGGGCAGGCGTCCGCCAGGGCTTTCCCGAGCGCGGCGCTGTCCTTGTCGAACCCGCGATAGTCGAGGCAGGCGTCGTAGCCCAGATCGTCGACGCAATAGCGGCACTTGGCGTCGCCGCCGGCAATGCCGACGACCCGTGCGGCGCCGTCTATCCGGGCGATCTGGCCGACCAGGCCGCCGACGGCGCCGGACGCGGCCGACACGACGACCGTGCCGCCTTCCTTGACGCCCATGACCTCCTTCGCGCCGAAATAGGCCGTCATGCCGGGCATGCCGAGAACGCCGACCGCCGTCGAGACCGGCGCCAGTGCGGGATCGATCCTGCGGGTGAGCCGGCCGCCGGTCACGCCGTATTCCTGCCAGCCGAGCCGCTCTTCGACGATATCGCCGACCCGGAAATCCGGGTGGTTCGACTCGATCACCTCGCCGACCGTGCCGCCCTCCATGACGGCTCCGACCTCGACCGGTTTGGCGTAGCTTTTCCCCGCGTTCATCCGGCCGCGCATATAGGGATCGACCGACAGCCAGATATTGCGGACCAGGAACTCGCCCTCGCCCGGTTCCGGGATCGGCGTTTCCACGAGCCGGAAATTGGATTCGTCGAACATCCCGGCCGGCCGTTCGGCCAGCAGCCACTGGCGGTTCGCGAGAGTCATGAATGGATTTCCCTTCCTGTGCCGTTACGGATGCCTGCCGCCCGGCTTCATCCCCACCGCTCGCGGTGGGCATCCATCGCGGCGCGGGCGCCGGTGCGAATCAGGGAAAGGTCGCTGCCGGCGGCGACGAGATCGTAGCCGCGGTCGAACATCTGTGCGGGAGAATGGCCGGAATTGGGTACGGCGGCCATCGGCTTGCCCGATGCCTTCACGGCGGCTTCGGCGCTTTCGATGAGTCCGCGGGCCTCGGCGGACGGCACGGTCGGGTTATAGCCGCCGGTCGCGGTCAGGTCGGTCGGGCCGATAAACAGGATATCGACGCCGTCGACCTGCGCGATCTCCGGAATGTTGGCGACGCCCTTCTGCGTTTCGATCTGGATTATGGTGCAGACTTCGCCGTCGATCCGGTTCCAGTATTCGGCCGAAGCGTGCCCGAACCCGGTGGCGCGGATCGCGCTGACGGCGCAGCCCCGGTTGCCGGCCGGCGGATACTTGCAGGCGCGGACCGCCGCTTCGGCCTCTCCGGCGGTCTCGACATAGGGCACCATAATGCCCTCGGCGCCGGTATCGAGCGCCCGCTTGATATAGGGCGTATCGTTCCATGGTGCGCGAATGAAAACGCCCGGTCCGCCGGGTTCGCGACCGTCGTGGTTGGCGGCGCCGATGCTGCCGGAGCGAAGGGCCTGCATCTGCCCCGCGGCGCCCATCAGGTCGCCCGGCCCATGTTCGTGGTCGATGATAACGAAATCGAAACCGGCCTGGGCGGCGATTTCCGCGTTCATGCTGCTATTGGCGACCAGCCAGAGGCCGAGGCATTTCCGCCCGGCGGCCAGCCGGGCCTTCACGGGATTGCTGCGAATCATGGGCGTTCTTCGGGGTGGGAGGCGGAGTCGGACGCCCTGTTTAAGCCGCGGGCGCGCCGAAGGGGAGTCTCACGGCGGTTTCGCCAGGCCGCTACATGCCGCAGGCGGTTCTTGCCCGGGCGAAGGCAGCGCGAAAACCGGTCAGCGAATAGGCATCGACCGTCAGGGTGCCGCGCCACGACCGGCCGGTGACTGTGAGTTGCGCCCGGTCGGACAGGTTCTTTACGATTTTCCGGTCCGCGGCCTCGTTGCGGGCCCAGGCGCCGTCGCCTTCGGCGCGGAGCTTGAACTGTGCGCCGTTGTTGAATGTCAGCGTCGCAACGCTGCCGTCCTTGTACCGGTAGCCGGCGCGGACCTCGACCTGCCCGCGCAGTTTGCGTTCCGGCCAGAAGGAGATCAGCAGGCTGGTCTCGCCCCGCCGCCGGTATTTGCCCCAGCTCTTTTTTGGCGCTGCGGCAGCGTAGCAGACCGTAGCACCGCCGACCCGGGTCTTGTGGGCCTCCCAGTCCCGGAACTTGGCGATCAGGCTCTTCGGGCCCTCCTGCGCCCGCGCCGCCGTCGCCCCGACTCCGGCCGGCGCACAGGCTGCAAGACAGGCCACCGCGGCCAGAAGCCGGCGATCGATTGCAGACATGGCGGCAGGACCGACTCTACCCACTCTGCTTTTCCCGGTTTCGCTGCTTACGGACCCACAGGGGCGGGCCGAACTCCGGCGGCGGCAGCGGTTCCGCCGGGCCGCCCGGCGCCTCCGGCCGGTGCGCGAAGCGGCCCATCGTCAGAAGCCGATCATACATGACGATGGCGCCGGCCAAAGACACATTCACGGAGAATTTGGTGGGAATCTTCACAACATGTGCGCACAGGGCGGTGACTTCGGGCGACAGGCTGCCGCGCTCCGGGCCAAGGATATAGGCGGCTTGCGGCGGATGCGTGAAGCTGGGCAGATCGATCGCGCTGTCGGTCAGTTCGATGCCGACCAGGCTGCAGCCGGCGGGCAGGCGCAAATCCCGCCAGGACTCGAACTCGTGCAGCGGAACGTGCGCCCAGCTTTTCGAGGTATCGGATTTGCGGAGCTCGCTCCGGCTGCAGGGCGCGTTGACCGTAAACAGAAAGCTGGCGCCGAAGGCGTGGGCGGTGCGGAACAGCGCACCCGCATTCATGGCCTTGGAAAGCCCCTCCGCACCGATGCCGAAATATCCGCGCATGGACAGTGATGTGGCCTGCCCCTAAGTAGCGGGCAAGACGATTTTGCGAAATTCGGGCCGGCGCCCGCCGGTTCGGCCCGTCCCCTTCCGATGCCTGGTTCCATGAGCGCCGAACCGCCGCCCAATCCAGTGCTGGTTACCGTCACCCGTTCGGGCTTCGCGGAAAGCGCCCATCGCGGCGCGGTGTGCGTGGTCGATGCCGAAGGGGAGACCGTACTGGCTGCCGGCGATGCAGACCGGCCGGTCTTGCCGCGCTCGGCGATCAAGCCGCTTCAGGCCATACCGTTTATCGAGGACGGCGCCGCGGACGTCTGGAAGGCGACCGACGAAGAAATCGCCCTGGCCTGCGCCTCCCACAGCGGCGACCCGGTTCACCTGCGCACGGCGCGCGCCTGGCTGAACCGGCTGGGATTGCCGGAGCTCGCGCTGGCCTGCGGGCCGCGCCTGCCCCTGGGCCATATGTCGGCCGTGCGGATGGAGGCGGCCGGCGAAGCGCCGTCGCGGCTGCACAACGCCTGCAGCGGCAAACATCTGGCGATGATCGCGGCGGCGCTCAACAACGGCGAGCCGTCGGAGGGCTACGCCCGGCCGGACCATCCGGTGCAAAGGCGTATCCTGGAAACGCTCAGCGAAATGGCCGATACCGACCTGAGCGACGCGGCGGTGACGGTTGACGGCTGCGGCGTGCCCTGCTGGGCCATTCCGTTGAAGACCGTCGCGCGCGCCTACGCCCGTTTCGCCGACACCCGCGGGATGCCGGTGCCCCGCCAGTCCGCCATACGGCGGCTCAAGGTCGCCATCGCCAGCCATCCCGAACAGGTTGCCGGAAGGGACCGGTTCGATACGGCGCTGATCGGCCGGAAAGGCCACGGCCTGATCGTCAAGACCGGGGCGGAGGGCGTTTACACGGCGGCCCTGCCCTATCTGGGCCTCGGGGTGGCGATAAAGATCGACGATGGCGCTCGCCGGGCCGCAGAGGTGGCGATGGCCGCCGTCCTGCGCTATCTCGAAATGCTGGACGATGCGGACTGGGCCGTGCTGCGCCCTTATGTGGAGCCGCCGGTCCGCAACGCCGCCGGGGAAATCGTCGGCGGTTTCGACATTGCGCCCGGCTGGCTGGGCCGGGCCTGACAATCGGACGGAGCAAGAGCGCCATGCGGGCAGTTGTCGTTCGGGAGTGGACCGAACCGAAAGATCTGGCAGTCGGTTCGCTGCCGGTGCGCGATCCGGAGGCGGGCGAGGTGCGCCTCGCCGTCCATGCCGCCGGCCTGAATTTCGCCGATACGCTGATCGTCGCCGGAAAGTACCAAGAAAAGCCGCCGTTTCCCTTCAGCCCCGGAATGGAGGCCGCCGGCGAGATCGAAGCCGTGGGCGCCGGGGTGAGCGGGCTCAGGGAAGGCGACCGGGCGATGGCGCTGCCCGGCCACGGCGGCTTTGCCGAGCGCTGCGTCACGCAAGCGGAACGGGTGCTGAAAATTCCCGACAGCATGAGCTTCGCGCACGCCGCCGCCTTTCCGGTCGCCTACGGCACGTCGCACCTTGCGCTGCGCCATCGCGGGCAGTTGCAGCGGGGCGAAACCCTGCTGGTCCACGGCGCGGCCGGCGGCGTCGGCCTGACGGCCGTGCAGATCGGCAAGGTGCTCGGCGCGCGCGTGATCGGCACGGCCCGGGGCGCGGAGAAGCGCGCCATCGCCGAGGCCAACGGCGCCGAGGCGACGATCGACTATTCCGAGGAGGACATCCGGAGCCGGGTTCTGGAACTGACCGGCGGCAAGGGCGCGAACGTCATCTACGATCCGGTCGGCGGCGACGTTTTCGATGCTTCGCTGCGCTGCATCGCCTGGGAAGGCCGCCTGCTTGTGATCGGCTTCGCCGCCGGCCGCATTCCGCAGGCGCCGGCGAATTACCTGCTGCTCAAGAACGCCGCCGCCGTCGGCGTGTTCTGGGGCGCCTACATGAAGAACGATCCGGCGGTGATCCTGAGCGGGTTCGAGGAACTGCTCGGCTGGTACGCCGACGGGCTGCTCGTTCCGCACATCTCGGCCACTTTCGGCCTCGAGGAGATACGCGACGCGATGGCGATGCTGCTGGCCCGCAAGTCGACAGGCAAGATCGTGATTACAACGGGCGCCGCGCCGCAAGGTTGACCCGGGGCGCCGCCGGCGCCGTCAATCCCGGTCCCGATTCCCGTTCCGATTCCGGCCCCTATTCCTGTCCCGATTCCGATCCGGGTCATCTTCCCCGGCTGCCGCTTCGATCCGTTCCATATCGGCGTCGGACAGGCCGAAATGGTGGCCGATCTCGTGGATCAGCACATGGCGCACGACTTCGGCGAGCCGCTCCCCGGTCTCCCTGGCATAGGCCTCGATCGGGCGGGCATACAGGAAGATGCGGTCGGGCGCCGGCGCAACGTATCCGGCCTCCTTTTCGCCCACGGCGATGCCGCTGTAGAGACCCAGCAGGTCCCACCGTGTGGAACAGCCCATGTGCTCAAGGGTTTCGGCGTCCGGGAAATCGCGAATCGCGATAACGACTTTATCCGCGTAGCGCCGGAAATCCGCCGGCAGCGCCGCGTAGCACCGCTCGGCGATCGCGAGGATTTCGTCGTCCGCTTGGCCCGTCCCGGCCGCCGGTTCCGCTGCCGGCGCCGCTTGCCGGGGCCGGTTGCGCGGTGTAACGACGGGCATTGCACGGTGCCTGCGGGGCGATATGCGGTCTCTGGCAGCCATAACGCCGAGATAGGAACCGAGCCGCGGCGCACAAGGTTCGGCCCGGCACGGGAGGACGACGATGACGGAAAAGCTCACCGGCGCGGCACGCGCGGAAGCTCTGGCGGCGCTCGACGGCTGGTCGGAAGTCGAAGGCCGCGACGCGATCGCCAGGAATTTCCGCTTCCGGGATTTCAACGAAGCCTTCGGTTTCATGGCGCGGGTGGCGCTCTGCGCCGAAAGGGCGGACCACCACCCGGAATGGTTCAACGTTTACAACCGCGTGGAGATCGTGCTGAGCACCCACGATGCCGGCGGTGTCACCGGGAAGGACATCGCGCTCGCCCGCTTTATCGACGCCGCGGCCGAATAGGGCCGGCGGCGCCCGTTCAGGCTCCCTTGCGGCGCTCCATCGTTTCCAGCAGGGCGCGCCGGATTCCCGGCTCCATGGCCGAGTGGCCTGCGTCAGGCACCACGACATAGTCGGCCTCGGGCCAGGCCCGGGCCAGTTCGTCCGCGGTCGCGATCGGGCACACCACATCGTAGCGGCCCTGGACGATGGTGCAGGGCAGGTGGCGCAGTTTTGCGACGCCGTCGAGCAGGTCGGCGCCCTCCAGGAACATGGCGTGGCGGAAATAATGCGCTTCGATCCGCGCCAGGCCCAGCGCCATGCGGTCCTGCTGGAAGGCCGAAACGGTGTCGGGGCTCGGCAGCAGTGTGGAGCAGGCGCCCTCATAGGCGCTCCAGGCCCGGGCGGCGGGCAGATGCACCGCCGGATCGGGATTTCCGAGGCGCGCGAGATAGGCGGTCAGCAGATCGCCGCGCTCGTCCGCCGGGACGAATTCGGCGAAACGGCGATGGGCTTCCGGGAAAATCCGCTTCATACCGGTGAGGAACCAGTCCAGTTCCGACCGGCGGCCGAGGAAAATCCCGCGCAGGACGAAACCGCGGCAGCGCGCCGGATGGGCCGCACCGTAGGCCAGCGCCAGGGCGCTGCCCCACGATCCGCCGAACAGCCACCAGCACTCGATGCCGAGCAGCGCCCGCAGTTTTTCCATATCCGAAATCAGATGTTGCGTCGTATTGGCCTCGACATGACCGTGCGGCGTCGACTTTCCGGCGCCGCGCTGGTCGAACAGGACGATCCGGTAGTGGGCGGGGTCGAAATAACGCCGGTGGGTCGGCGAGGTGCCGGCGCCGGGCCCGCCGTGCAGGAACGCGACCGGGACTCCGGACGGGTTACCCGATTGTTCCCAATACATCCTGTGACCGCGATCGAGCGTAACGAACCCGCTGTCGTAGGGCTCGATCGCCGGAAAAAGTTCGGCGCGGCCCCCCGGCGCGGGCAGGGAGGCGGATCGGGAAACGGACGGATTGGCTTCGGCATGCATAACGGTGCGAGCGGCTTGCCGGCTTCAGCGGAGACGCGAGGTGCATCTGTAGCCCGGATTTCTCCCCGATGTCACGGTTTGCGCGGCGCTGTCGGGGTCGCGACCGGACGTCCGCCCGCGGCGTCGCGGGCCTCGACCGTAGTCCCCGCTACGCTTTTCGGCCCGCTCCCAGTACTGAACGGGGCGGATCGAACGTCCGGACGCGACGCAGGCCATGACAGCGGGGAGAAATCCGGGCTGGCCGAGCGCGGCCGGAAGGTCACCCTTTCCTTGCGCCGCGGCGGCCGGGCGGCGGCGCTGATCTTCTGCCTGTGGCCTGCCGCGCTTCCCGCCGGCGCTGCCGCCGCGCCCGATACGCTGCGGCCGGCCGGCGAAGCAGGGGTCGTCGATGTCATAAACGGTGCGACGGTGCGGCTGGCTTCGGGCGATATCGCGCGCCTCGCCGGGGTCGACGCGCCGCGCCTGGCGGACCGCAGCGGCCGGCCCTGGCCCCATGCCGCGGCGTCGCGGCGGGCGCTCGCCGCCCTGGTTCTCGGCCGGCGGGTGCGCCTGTTCCACGCGGGCCGCCGGATCGACCGCTACGGCCGCCTGATCGTCCATCTGTTCGTCGGGCCGCGCTGGGTCCAGGGCGCCCTCGTCTCGGGCGGCCATGTCCGGGTGCGCAGCTACGCCGGCAACCGCCTGCGCATCGCCGAACTGCTGGCGCGGGAAGACGCGGCGCGCAGGGCCGGCCTCGGGTTGTGGGCGCATCGCCGCTATGCCGTCCGAACGGCCGGATCGGTGCGGCGCGATCTCCACTCCTGGCAGATTGTCGAGGGGACGGTAAGGGCCGTCGCGGCCTTCCGGGACGTGACCTATCTGAATTTCGACGACGATTGGCGGACCGATTTTACCGTGCGGATCGGCGCCCGCGCCCGCCGCCTTTTCCGCCGGGCCGGCATCGACCTCCGGGCCCTGAAGGGCCGGATCGTCCGCGTGCGCGGCTGGGTGCGCAGCCGGAACGGCCCGCTGATCGTCGCCACCCACCCCGAACAGATCGAGCGGTTGCCGCCGGCGCCCGACAGGCAGCCGGGCCGGTAGCCGGGCGCGCTATCCCGGCTTGTTTTCCGCTTCGCCTGCGGCGTCGGCGGCCAGACGCCCGGCATCGCTGTCGGTCGGCACCCTGTCCGCCTCGCGGGCGCGCTTGCTGTGGATGAACCAGAGATTCCGGGCGTAGATCATCAGGCCGCCCGCCTGGCCGCAGATGATGACCGGATCGCGCCGCCAGATGGCATAGGTCAGCAACGTCATGCCGCCCAGGATGCTGAAATACCAGAAGGCGATGGGCACGATGCTTTCCTTCGCCTTCTCGCTGACGAACCACTGGATGATGAAACGGGCCGAAAACATGGCCTGCCCCAGGAAGCCGACCGTCACCCAGATCAGCTCGCCGGACGTCTCGACGTTCATCAGGCTCTTGAGCGTTTCGAGAAATTCCATGGGATTCCGAATCCTTTCCGCACGGCGAAGGTGCGACGCTGCCCCCCGGCCGCAACCGGCGCCAGACGGCACGGTGCCGCGCAAATTCCGGATGGCTTAACCCGGATTTCTCACCACAGTCATGACCTGCGCGGCGCTGTCGGGCCGGCAGGGCAGGAAAGCCGCGCCGCGCGATGCGGGACATCGGGCAAGCGGCTTGACGCACCATGCCGGCCCGACAGCGCCGCCCTCCGGGTCGCGACCGGACGCCCGCCCGCGGCGTCGCGGGCCTCGACCGTAGTCCCCGCTACGCTCTTCGGCCCGCTCCCAGTACTGAACGGGGCGGATCGGACGTCCGGACGCGACGCAGGCCGTGACCGTGGTGAGAAATCCGGGTTAACCGGCGGCGACAATGCGCCGGGATGGTGCGCTCGCGGACCCGGCCTATCTTGCCGCCCCGATGTTTCACGCTTTCGCCAATCCGGCGCGATTCAACCGCCTGGCTCGCGCAGTCTATCCCTGGAGCCTCGCGGCGACGCTGCTGTGCCTGGGCGTCGGCATACCCTGGGCGCTGTTCTTCGCGCCGGCCGACTACCAGCAGGGCGAAAGCGTGCGCATCATGTATGTCCATGTGCCGTCTGCCTGGATGGCGCTGTTCGTCTATCTCGTCGTCGCGGCGCTCGGCGCGTCCAGCCTGATCTGGCGTCATACGCTGGCCGATATCGTGGCGCAGGCCGCCTCGCCCATCGGCGCCTGCTTCACCGCGCTGGCGCTCGCCACCGGGTCGCTCTGGGGCAAGCCCATGTGGGGCGCCTGGTGGGTCTGGGATGCGCGGCTGACCTCGGTGCTGGTGCTGTTCTTCTTCTATCTGGGGCATATCGCGCTGGCGCGGGCTTTCGACGATCCGCAGCGCGGCGCCCGGGCGGCGGCGCTGCTCGCCGTGGTCGGGGCGATCAACCTGCCGATCGTCAAGTTTTCCGTCGACTGGTGGAGCACGCTGCACCAGCCTTCCAGCATCCTGAAGTTGAGCGGACCGACCATCCACAGCTCCATGCTGTGGCCGCTGCTCCTGACGATCGCCGGTTTCATGGCCTATTTCGTGACGGTCCTGATCCTGCGCAGCCGGGCCGCCCTGCTCGCCCAGCGCCGGCGCGTCCTGCAATTCAGGAAGCTCGCCGCCGGATAGCGCTCCGCGCCGGCCGGCGAACTGTCCGCCGGCCCGGATTTCTCTCTGCAATCGCGCCCGGCGAAATGCGGTTGCGCGGTCGCTCCGGCATCTCGCCGGGAGTATCCGCGTCGGCCGCGGTCCATCGATCCGCAAGGCGCAGGTCCGCTCCTCACGCGATGACCGGCACGGGATTGAGCTCTTCTTCGGCGAGCGCCCTGTCGCGCCGGCCCATTTCAACCGGCACGTCGTACAGGCGGCCCGGCGCGAAGCGTTCCCAGAAATGGCGCAGGCCCGGCACGACGACCCGTACGACCGGCATGCCGATATCCGGCCGCGTCTGGTCGAGCACCAGGAATTCCATGCCCCTGGCCTCGACCAGCCCGCGGCACCGCTCGACCTCGTCGCGCGCGTCCGCCGCATCGGGAACGGGATAGTCGGCCATGCCGCGCAGCGGCGCCCCGGCCGCCGGCGCCAGATACGGATGGTCCGCCAGCGTCGCGGTCTTCCACCACCGGAGCGCCAGCGGATCGTCTATCGCCGGCCCGGAACCGCCGCCCGGCCGCGGCAGCCAGGTCAGGCACTGGTTCAGTTCGCACACCGCGCGCAGGGCGGCGATGCGCGGATCGGTATGCGCCCCGGCGCCGTAGATGATGTCCTCGGTCTCGCCGCCGGTCTTGCGCGAGACGGCGACGAAGGCGGGAATGCCGAGGTCGGCGGTGACGTCGAGCACCCACATGTCGCGCCCGTGCCGGCGGTAGTAGTCCGCCGCCGCGGCGAGATATTCGTCGCCGAAGCTCTCCAGATCGACCCCGGGCACGGCCAGCCGGTTGTACCACCAGATGGCGAAGGCGTCGCGTTCGACCAACTCGAAAAAACCCTGCAGGATCGCCTCTTCCAGGGTGTTGCCTGCCGCACAGCCGTTCGAATCGGCGATCAAATCGGCGCTGTCCCGCTGCTCCGCCGGTGTGCTGTAGAGCATCGATGTCGGCAGATAGCGGTGGCGCTCCTGCGTCAGCGACCACACCGGCGACCAGTCGATTTCGGCCTCGGGGTCGAGGCGCGGCGGCACAATATTGTATGGATGGCCCCGGGCGTTGATGTTTTCCGCGTCGTCCAGCTGGCGTTCGCTGAACAGTTGCACGTCGTTCGGATGGATCGCCGCCGCCTCGCCGGCGACGGTAAATTCGGCATAGCGCCGCCGGCAGCGGATTTCGTCGCCGTGGAGGGCGCCGGAATAGCGCTCGATCGCCTCGCACAGGGCGCTCGCCTCCGACTGTTCCCGCGTGCTGCCCTTGCCGGCGCTCTTGCTGCGCAGGCTGCGCCGCAACGAACTGAGTTTCCGGCTGCGCAATCCGTAGTTGGTCCCCGCCCAGTAGACGTGGAGCCAGGGATCGGCCTCGTCGGTGGTGCGCGCGACCCAGGTGACGACGCCGCTGACCGGGCTGACCAGATGACGGTAGCGGGCCAGCGTCGCCTCCGGGGAGACCGCGCGTACGCCGCCGCTGTTGCTGACGCCCGTCGGGCTTGGCCGCAGTTGCAGGGGAACCGGCGGCCGGTCGGCGCGGTGCAGGTCCGCTTCGCCGCAGGCGAAGCATTGCGGGCGGCGCGTCACCGGATGATGCTCGCTCTTCAGCCTGCCGACATCCAGCGAGATGGCCTGGGTGTGAAGCGGCGCCGTTTGCTCCAGAACCAGCCATTTCGCGATTTCGGCCGCGACCAGCCCGTAGACCGTATCGAGCACGGCCGGCTCGGCGGCGCCCGGCCGGAAGGCCGCGTCGTCGCCGGCGAGGTTGCGCAGGAAGTTGTGAACTTCCCGGTGGCTGCGCAGGCGGTAGGCGAGGCAGGCCCAGCAGGGTCCGTCCTCCGCCGGCCGGAAAACCGGCCCGAACAGCGGCTGCAATCCCTTCGGCCGGACCGGTATCCACGGCGCGCCGGAAGCGATGTGGCGCCGGTTGATCGTATTGCAGCGCTCGTCGAGGTAGTCGGCGCAAACGACGGCCGAAAGGGTAGGGTCCGCCCGGCCCGTCGCGACGCCCATGGCTTCGAGCCGCCGGGAGAGATGGCCGTCGTCGCCGTCGACCGCCACCTTCGCCGCCGCCAGGCTTTGTTCCGCCCATCGCGGCGAGGCGCCGAGCGAGGACCAGTAAGCCGCCCGGCCCCGGTCCATCGAGTGGTCGCCGGAAACCGCATAGCCCCGGGACGCCAGCCCTGCCAGCGCCGCACGGACATCGGACGCGCCGTGAACGCCGTCGAGAGCCGCGACGATGCCATCCTGCGGGCGGCCGTCGAGCAGCGGCAGCAGATCGCCGTAGATCGGGCCGTGCAGCAGTGTATTGAAAGATTCCGAAACCAGCAGGGTCTGCCGGTCGTCGATCGCATGGAAGTCGAGATGCGGGGTGAGCGCCGGCCGTTCGATAAGGCCCCGGTCGTCGGCCGAGACTTTCGCCAGAATCCCTTGCGGCGCAGGGCGGCGGGGCGAGCTTCCTTCCGGTTCGGGTCGGTCAGACATGCAGCGGGTCCATGGCCTGTCGATGGCGGCGCGGCTCAGAGCGATTGCGCCGGGCATGAAAACCGCTGTTGCGCGGCAGGGTCGGAGTCAGGCCGGATTGTCCGGAGCGGAATCGGCCGCGTCCTGCGCTGGCGCGTTATGCGCAGTGTCGTCCAGGGCGGCGATTTCAGCCGCAACGCGCGCCGCCGTTTCAACGACCGCGGCGTTCAGCGCGTCGAAATCGTCCCGGCCGCACGACTGCGCGAGTACGGCCCTGGCGCCGGAGCCCAGGGTGTCGACCGAATGGTCCTCTTCCGCGACCAGCCGCAGGGCGCCCCGGAGGCTCCGCCACAGCGTCGCGGCGTCCGCCAGGTCCGCCGCCGCATCGTCGGCGATCCGTCCCTGTGCGGCGGCAGCCCGGAAGACCGAAGCTGCGCCGGGCGCCGGATCGTCCGGCGCATCGCCGGCAAGGAGCAGTTGCAGGAGCCTTGCCGTGCGCTCGACATGCTGCGCGCCGCCGCGCATATCCTCCAGCGCGGGCAGGCCGGGTTCGGCGGCGCCGTTTCCGGCCTCGCGCAATTCGGCGATCAGCGTGTCGCGCGCGGCGCCTGCGCCCAGAGCCTCGCGCCGCGCCGCATCGAAGCGTTGGCCCATGTCAGCGGCGCCGTGCTGGAAGACGCATCGTGCACGGGTCAGTTCGAGGAGTTCGGCTGCCGGCGCGGCGGTCCCGTAGTGTTCCGCAAAGCCGGCCAGCGACCGCACGGGGCGCCCTTTCCGCCGGCCGGGGACCGGCGCGAATATCAGGCTGCCGCGCGACAGTTCCCTGAGGGCGTCGAGGAAGCGCCAGCACAGGCCGTCGTAGCTGTCGTCGGAGCTTCCTTCGTAAACGAAGAGAATATCGAGCGCCGCGCCGGGCGCGGCCTCCCGGCTTGCCAGATCGCCGAGAACCGCAGCGGCCACTCCGCCGCCGCCACGCGGCACGAGCCGGTCGGCAAATTCATCCGCGACAGCGGACAGGACGGCGGCGATCGAGGCTTCGGCCAGGTTGGACAGGGCGACTCCCGCCTCGACCGGAGACAGGTTGCCGCGCAGGGTGTGCATGGCGATCTGGAACGCCTTGTCGTTCGACCAGTTGCGCACGGTTTCCACGCTGTCCCGAACGTCCTGGACCGGGGTTTCCGCGATCCGCTCCTTCATTTCCGCAACGCCGAATTCGTGCGTCCAGTAGAGGCGCGTCAGGCCCCGGCGGGCGATCGCCTCGGCCTCCGGGTCCGGGCCGAACCCCTTCGGCAGGTCGAGATCGGTGAACTCCCTGTCCTGCAGGCTGTCCAGAAGTTCCGGGTGGCGCTCGATCCACTTCGCCAGCCGCGGCGCGGCGCCGTAGACTTCGACGATCGTATCGAACGCGTCCGGGCGCGCGGCCGAGACCGGGCTGTCGTAGGCGCTCCAGTCCTCGATTTCGGGATAGAATTGCGCGCGCCACCGGTCGACCAGCGGGTCCATCGTCGCGAACCAGCGTTTCGGACGCACGACCAGATTGAACATCTTGGCGTAGCTGTACGGGAGTTGCGGCGACTCGTCGGGGCCGCAATTCTGCAGCAGGGGGTAGGGCCGGCTCGCCACGGCATGGTGATCCGGGTGGCGCTGCATGTTGAAGAACATCCAGTTGCTGAACTTGTAGTTGGCGTTCCAGGAATGCCGGGGCCGGACTTTCTCGAACCGGCCGCTGCGCAGGCGGATCCGGCGCAATCCGTAATGCTGCATGTAGTTGCTGATCTTCATCGAAAAGACGGCGCCGAGGCACAGGAAGGCGTAGGCCAGGGCCGCCCAAATCCCGCCCATCCAGAAGACCAGCCCGTACCAGAATGCGGTTTCGACGCCGTAGCGCCAGAACGGGTTGCTGTAGTGCCAGACCGGCAGGCGTTTGCGCGCCAGCCGCTCCCGGACGACCCGCCACGAACCGGTCAGGTTGCTCGCGACCTCCCGGGGAAAGTAATGCCAGAAGCTCTGGCCCTTGGGCGCGGAGCCGACGTCCAGTGGCGTGCCGACCTGGGCGTGGTGGATGTAGACATGCTCGGTGGCGTATTGGGGATAGGAGGCGGACGCGAGCAGGAATTCGCCGAGCCGCCGCTCCCAGGTCGCGCGCCGGTGGATCAGCTCGTGGCCGACGATGAACACCGCCTGGGCTTCGACGGCCAGAATCAGCGCGAACAATACGCCTTCCCAGACCGTGAACTGGCCGGCGGCAAGGATCTGCCATAGCCCGAACGCCAGCGTCGGCGGCCAGAGCAGCGCCCAGCCCCAGACCGGCAGATTATGCCAGAACAGCTTCCGGTCCGGCGTCTTCGCCGGGTCCATGTTCCGTACGTCGTCGCCGAACGCCAGATCGAGCGGTCCCGCGAGCATGAAGAAGACGAGCGGCGCAACGATCCACCAGCCGCCGTAAAACAGGGCAAGGACGATGAGCGGAAAGACCGCCAGCGGCAGAAACTGCGGCAGCGCGTTAAGAAAAGACGGCTCGACGGGCCTCAAAGCCGCCGCAGTCCCGGGCTCCGGAGCGTCCGCCGCGATACTGTTGTCCGTCATTGCATTCTTCCTGCATCTGCCGGCCCTGTCGGTATTTCGGGCCGTCCGCGTTGCGCGGTCAAGACCGGCAAGGCGATTTCCGGCGATTTTTTCGCAGCGGCCATCGGCCCGGCCCCGTTCCTGCTGCAGCTCGTTGACGGGGCGGGGATTCGGCATGTCAGCCGCCTCGGCGCCACTGGCCGGGCGTGGCGCCGTGGCGCCGCTTGAGATGCCGGCCGAGGTGGGACGCCGATTGGAAGCCGCAGGCGACGGCGATCTCGGACACGCTCATGCCGGTCTGCCGGAGCAGGCTGGCGGCGCGGTCGATGCGCAGTTCGAGATAGAACTGCCCCGGCGAACGGTGCAGACGGGCGCGGAACAGGCGGGTGAGTTGCCGGGCCGAAAGAGCGACGGCGCCGGCGATCCGGTCCACGGACAAGGGGTCTTCCAGGTGCCGCTCCATAAGCAGGATGGCCTCCGCGAGATGCCGGTTCCGGCCCGCCATGCGGATGGCGGCGGTGACATGCTGCTCCTGGGCCGCCTCGCGGATCCGGTCGTGGACATAGTTTTCCGCGACCTGGGAAGCGGCGTCCGCGCCGTGGGCCGCCATGACGAAGGTCAGCATCAGGTCCATGCTCGCGGTGCCGCCGGCGCAGCTGAAGCGGGTGCGGTCGATCTCGAAGATCGAGGTGCGGATATCCAGGCCGGGGAAGCGTTCGCGGTAGGCGTCGAGGCATTTCCAGTGGATGGTCGAGCGATGCCCGTCGAACAGGCCGGCGGACGCGACCGGGAAGGCGCCGTCGGAAATCGAGCCGATCCGGGCGCCGCGGCCGGCGGCGCGCGTCAGCGATGCGCCGAGGGCCGCCGATTTGTAGCTGTGGGACCGTTCGCCGCCGACCACCGCGATCAGGTCGGGCGCGGCAGCCGGTGCGGCGGCGCCCGTCAAAGGCGCGGCCGGCAGCCGGATATGGCTGGAGGAGGGCACGCCGCCTCCCGGCGGCGACGCGCCCAGGTCGCGCGGATCGGCCGTCAGGCGCCAGTCGTAGGCGCGCCGGCCGAGCACGAGATTGGCCGCGCGCAGGGCGTCGACGGCGCAGGCCAGGGCCAGCAGCGAAAAGCCCGGCACCAGAAAGAATTCGACCCGAACCGGCTCTGCCTTCTGCATTTCGAACGTCCGGGATTGTCGACCGTTTCCGTCAGATTTGTGACTTTTTCTGTCCGCTATATTGTTTTTCAGGCGCATTGAAAAGCGCAGGATGCGCTGGAAGTCTCGGCCGTCATCCTCGTTCGGGAGGCATTCCGATGAGTTTTCCGACCCATGCCCGCTATCTCGTCATCGGCGCCGGTATCCACGGCCTGTCCACCGCCTGGCGGCTGGCCGAACGCCTCCAGGCAAGGGGCAAGGGCAGCGGCGCCGATATCCTGGTGCTGGACAAGACCGCCATCGCCGCCGGGGCCAGCGGCATCGCCTGCGGGGTGGTGCGCAACAATTATTTCCAGCCCGCCATGCGCGAGTTGATGGCGCACAGCGTGGCGGTCTGGGAGTCCGATCCGAAAGCGTTCAGCTACCACCCGGTCGGCTACATGCAGATCAGTCACGAGGCGATGCGCGAGGATGTGACGAGCATCTACGAGCAGCAGAAGGCGATCGGCTACGACTCCGAGTTCATCGAAGGCGGCAAGGACTGCATGGCCTACATGAAGGGCCTGCTGTCCGACTGGCGGGCCGAGGGCATCACCTCCGTTCTGCACGAGAAGAAGGGCGGCTACGCCAACAACACCGCTTCGGTCTACGGCCTGGCCGGCAAGGCGGAGGCCCATGGCGTGCGCATCATGACCGGCGTCGAGGTCACCGGCTTCGAGCGCGGCAGCAATTCCGACGCGGTCACCGGCGCGGTGACGGACCGGGGAACGATCGAGTGCGACCGGGTCGTGGTCGCGGCGGGCCCTTGGATCAAGACGATCTGGGATATGCTCGACTTGCCGCGCGAGGTCTCGATCAAGGGCCCCGACGGCAAGATGCACGGCGGCATCCCGACCTGGCGCTACTGGTGCCTGGAGGAGGGCGTTGTCGGCGTCGACCCGGACTATCAGAAGCTCAACGACGGCGGCATGCCGCCGGTCATCCATGTCGATACCGATGCGCCGCTGTATTCCGACGTCGACGGCTCGATCGTCACCGAGGAGCCCTGGGGCATCTATTACAAGCCGGATTTCCATTTCGGCGGCGTCCAGGGCGGCGCCATGCCCTACGAGGTCAAGACCCCGGCCGACGACGTGGCGATCGATCCCTACGGCCCCGAGTCGCCGGAATTCATCGTCGGCGACGACTTCGCCCATATGTGGTGCTCGGCGCTCGCCTTCTGCCAGGAACGCTTCTCCGGCCGGATCGGCAAGTTCAGGAAGGAGCCGTCGGGCGGCCTGGGTTGCTTCACGCCCGACAGTTTCCCGATCTTCGACACCTTCTGCGAGAATGTCCACATCGTCGCCGACAGCAACCACGGCTACAAGATGATCGGCGTCGGCCACCTGGTCGCCGACGAGATGCTGGGCGAGAAACAGGCCCTCCTCGAACCGTTCCGATTCAGCCGCTACGCCGAAGGCAGGCTGCACCCGCTGAGCAACAGCCCGTTCCCCTGGAGTTGACTTCCCGGTTCCGACGGAACGGGCGCAAGAAAGCCCCCGCCGCATCCCGGCGGGGGCTTTTCTTTACCCAGGCGATCGGCAAGGGCGCAGGAGTATCGCGCCCCCGTTATCGCGCGCCCGTTATCGCTCCCGGGTCGCGGCTAATCGCCGTCGAGGGCTTCGGCGATCGTGGCGTCATCGCCGAATTTGCCGATCTGGTCTTCGTAGTCCTTGCTCTCGGCCCGCATTTGCAGGACGTGCCAGCCGATCCACAGGACGACGCCGACGATCACGAACAGCCCTTCCGCACCCTGGAAGGGGTAAATGGCGCCGACATCCTTCAGGTCGACCGCCCAGTTTTCGATGCCTGTCGTTGACATGCTTCATTCTCCTTTCTGCCGTCGGCCCGCCGGCGCTGTCCGGCCGGCGGGCGTTCGGGCGTATCGGGTCGGCGCCGGCCGGTCAGGCGGCCGCCGCTTTCTCGGTGGCGCGGACGTCGTCCGCCGCGGCCTGCTCGTCCCGGTTGGTCGCAAAGTCGAGACCGAGCAGTTCGACCTGCTTCGGAATCCGCAGCACGTTCGCCGCCGCCAGGATCTTGGCGACGATCCAGCCGGGCAGCATGCCGAGCACGAAGAACATAACGATCGCGCCGACGAACTGGCCGAGCGGGTTGATCTCGGCATAGCCTTCATACGGCGAACTCGGATGCCCCCACAGGACGAAGCCGCAGATCACCAGGCCGATGAAGCCGGCATAGCCGTGGACCGCCACGGCGCCGACCGCATCGTCGATCTTGAACTTCCGCTCCACCCAGTAATGCAGCTTGTAGGCGCACCAGGCGCCGAAGCCGGCGATGATCATGGCCTGGATCGGATGGTACAGGTCGTTCCCCGCCGAGGCCGTGATGATGCCGGCGAGGCCGCCGGAATAGGTCCAGAAGGCGTTGCCCTTGGACGCCAGATAGCCGACCAGCAGGCCGCCCGAGAGCGACATCAGGAAGTTCACCGTGATCGCGCCGAGTGTCGTCGGCGTCAGGTAGATCGTCGTCGCCGTCCAGGTGTCGCCCTTGATCTGGCCGTCGATGCCTTCCGGGCCGATCAGCGGGACGTTGCACGCCACATAGAAGCCCCAGAAGCCGGCATAAATGAAGAACAGGCCGAGGCACACCATCCACGGATTGTGGGGATTGATGTCCCTTGGCGTGCCGTCCTTGGCGAACTTGCCGAGCCGCGGCCCGAGCACGACCAGGATGCCGAGCGCAAACCCGCCTGCGATCGCGTGGATCACGCCGGACGCGTAGGCGTCGTGATAGCCGAGCACCTGCACCATCCAGCCGCCATAGTGCCAGCCCCAGGCCGCGTCGATGATCCAGGCGACCGACCCGATGACGACCGCGAGAATCCAGAACGCGCCGGAATTGATCCGCTCGATCACGGAACCCGAGACGATGGAGGCCGCCGTCCAGGAAAACAGCAGGAAGGCCGCCCAGAAGACGCCGGTGATCCGGTCGCCGGTATTCGGCCCCATGGTCTCGGACCAGGGCGCGTTGGGCGCCGCGTCCCCGAGCAGGAGCCCGCCGGTGATCCACGGGCCGTTCGGCATGGCCCAGTAGAGCCACCAGCCGAAGAAGAAGAAGGTGATGGTGACCAGCGGGATCAGCATCGTGTTTTTCATCAGCGTGTGCATGTGGTTGCGCCGCCGGCTGGCGCCGACTTCGTACATGCAGAATCCGATATGGATGAAAAACATCAACGGTATCGTCGCCCAGTAATAGAACTCGGTGAACACCGTTGTAATGGCATTGAGGTTGCCTTCCATGGCTCTGGCTCCCCTGGATGCTCCGAACAGTATGCGAAGGCGCCGGTCCGGGCCGGTCAGGCAGCAATGCCGCCGTCAGCCGACTCAATAGCCGGCCGGCGCCTGTCCGCGCCCGCGCAGCATGGCGCTTAATGCAAAATAATTCAATGAATTTAGATGCATGCGCAATTAATTGGTCGGAATTGGTTCGTCGGGACGGTCGGCGATCGTATCGACCGACGCAGTAGAGCGACGGCGCAAGGCCGAAGCGTTTCCGGAAGGCCGCGGCGGAACGGGCGGCGCCGGAAGATCCGGTCGCGGCGGCAATTTCGGGAAGCGGCAGGGCTCTCCGGCGCGGCGGTTCCGCAGGATTTGTCGAGCCGCATGTCGCGGCAGACGGCGCCGGCGCTGCGGCCGGCGCCGGTTCAGATGTCGAGCGAGGTTTCCCGCTCCCAGTCGCTCAAATGCCGGGAATAGGCGTCCCACTCCTGCATCTTCTGTTTCGCATAGGCGGCCGTGAATTCGGCGCCGAGCGCCGCCTTCAGGACGGCGCTGCGCTCGAACGCCCGGATCGCGTCGAGCAGGTAAAGCGGCAAGCGCCTGACGCGGCGCAGGCGGCGCCCTTCGGCATACATGTCGAGATCGAGCCGCCGGCCGGGATCGCGCCGGTTTTCGATACCGTCGAGGCCGGCAGCCAGATAGGCCGCCTGTAGCAGATAGGGGTTGGCGGCGCCGTCGGCGAGCCGGAACTCGAAGCGGCCCGGATCGGGCACCCGCACCATGTGCGTGCGGTTGTTGCCGGTCCACGTCGCCGTATTGGGCGACCAGGTGGCGCCCGACGCCGTCGCCGGCGCGTTGATGCGTTTGTAGGAGTTCACGATCGGGTTGGTCACGGCGCAGAGCGCTTCGGCGTGGTGGAGCACGCCGCCGAGAAAATGCAGGGCGGTCTCCGACAGGCCGAGCTCCCCCTCCGGGTCGTGGAACAGATTGACCGTTCCCTCCGCGTTCCAGATAGAGACATGCGCGTGGCAGCCGTTGCCCGTCAGGCCGGGGAACGGCTTCGGCATGAAGGTGGCGCGCAGCCCGTGCTTCTCGGCGATCGATTTGACCATGAACTTGAAAAAGGCGTGCCGGTCGGCGGTCACGAGGGCGTCGTCGTAGTCCCAGTTCATCTCGAACTGGCCGTTGGCGTCCTCGTGGTCGTTCTGGTAGGGGCCCCAACCCAATTCGAGCATGGCGTCGCAAATCTCGGAGACGACATCGTAACGGCGCATCAGGGCCTGCTGGTCGTAGCAAGGCTTGGCCTCGATATCGCGCGGGTCGGATATGTCCGTCCCGTCCGCGTCGATCAGGTGGTATTCGGCCTCGACGCCGGATTTCATGCGCAGTCCCCTGGCCAGCGCCTTGGCCGCCAGCGTCTTCAGCACGACCCGGGGGGCCTGCTCTACCGGCCTGCCGTCCATCGCCAGGTCGCCCGGAACCCAGGCGACGTCGGGCCGCCACGGCAGCCGGATGACGCCGGCCGTATCGGGGACGGCGAACATATCGGGATGCGCCGGCGTCATGTCGAGATAGGTCGCGAAGCCGGCGAACCCCGCGCCCGCCTCCTCCATCGCCGGGGCGGCCGCCGCGGGCACCAGCTTAGACCGCTGCATTCCGCGCAGATCGGTAAAGTTGAACAGGAAATACCTGATGCCGTTCGCCTTGGCGAAGGCTTCCAATACGCCGGTCATGGTCATCCTCTCGATCTGGAGGGGCGTACGGCCACCGGCGATCGCCGGGATGCGGGCCGACGCCCGGACGGCAGTCCCCGCCGCCGTGGCAACAATGCGCCGCCGCGAAACCGGAGGTCAACCGCGCCCTGCGCCGGGCCGGCGTTCCGGTTGGCGGGAGCGGTATCCGGGCCGCCGGGCAAACCCTCCATATGGCGCTGGTATCGCGCGCGGCCATGCGCAATGATGGCGCCGCAACCCGCCGCCCCGAACCGCCGCCGCATCCGGAGAGATCCGGCCCTGCGCGTCGGTCGCCGCGAACAAAGCGGGATGCCGGACCCGCAGCCCGGTTTACCATCCGAAAGGACGCAGTCCGCGCATGTATGAAGTCGCCCAGGCCGGGCTGATTGCCGCCTCCTATCGGGACGTGCCGCCCTTTCCGGTCATTGCGCCGGCGAGCGTCGAAGAGGCGGTCGCGGCGATGGCCGACGCCGAGGCGCCGGTGCCCTATGCCGGCGGCACCGACCTGTGCGGCGCGGTGCGCGCGGGCAAGCCGATCGGCACGCTGATCCGGCTGATCCGGCTGAAGCGGCTGGACGAACTGGGCGGGGTGCTGGCCGAAGGCGGCGCGCTTTCCATCGGCGCCCTGACCACCCACGCCGAGGGGGCGGCGTCGGACGCGGCAGCGGCCGTTCCGGGACTGGCCGATGCCTGGTCGAAGCTCGGCAAGATGCGCATCCGGCTGAGCGGCACCGCCGGCGGCAACCTGATGGCCCGGCACACAAGATACGAAATGCCGATCCTGCTGACCGCGCTGGGCGGCACGGCGCGCTTCGCTTCGGCCGGAGGCGAGGCCGAACTGGCGCCCGAGGAAATATGGGACCGGGCGGAGCCGCCGCGGTCGCTGCTGACGCGCTTGTCGATCCCGCTCGCCGACAGTTTGCGCCTCGACTACGACCGTTCGCTCCGGCCGCTGATGACCCAGGCGCTCGCCCTGTGGAACGACGGTAGCGGGCGGGTGCGCGGACGGGCGGTCGTCGCCACGGAATATTTGCGGCCGGTCGCGCTCGATCTCGACCTGTCGGGCAACGACGCCAAAGGCATCGCAGCTGCGGCCTATGACGCGCTGCCCGGCGATTTCGCCGACCCGGCGAGCGGCAACGCCTGGCTGCGCCGGGCCGGCGCGGCGGTGCTGGCCCGGCAGTTGGCGCGGATGGAGGCGGCCCGTGCCTGAACGCCTCGATCCCCGCTTCGATCTCTCCTTCATCCTGAACGGGGCGCCGGTCGGCATGGCGACGACCACGGCGACCACGCTGGCGGACCTGCTGCGCGAACGGCGCGACGGGCGCGGCACCAGGCTGGCCTGCGAACGCGCCGTGTGCGGCGCCTGCACCGTGCTGGTCGACGACGTGCCGCGGGCAAGCTGCTCGATGTTCGCTTTCGAGGTCGAGGGCCGCAACGTCCAAACCGTCGAAGGCCTCTCGGACGGCGGCGAACTGAGCCCGGTCCAGGCCGCCTTCGCCGATAATTCGGCCTTCCAGTGCGGCTACTGCACCGCCGGCATGATCCTGCTGACCGAGGCCCTGCTCACCCGCGACCCGGATCCGGACGACGCGACGGTCCGCGACTGGATCGGCTCCAACATCTGCCGCTGCACCGGCTACAGCCTGATCCTGGAGGCGGTGCGCGACGCGGCCCGGCGCAAGCGTGAGGCGACGCCATGACCGAACCGCCGCTGCGCACCGTCGGCCGGCCGGACCGGCGCATCGACGCCGGGGAGAAGGTGTCCGGCCGCGCGGTCTACACGACCGATATCGACCTGCCGGGCATGCTGCACGCGAAGGTGTTGCGCAGCCCGCACGGCCACGCCCGCATCCGGTCCATCGATGCTTCGGCGGCGCGCGCCATGCCGGGGGTCCACGCCGTGCTGACCCGGGACGAGACCGCCGCAATCCCGATGCCGGTCTACGGCTATTTCATCAAGGACCAGCCGGTCGTCGCGACCGACAAGGTGCGCTACGAGGGCGATATCGTCGCCGCGGTCGCCGCCGGGGACGAGGGCGCGGCCAACCGGGCGCTCGCCGCGATCCGGGTCGAGTACGAGCCGTTGCCCGCCGTCACCGATATCGAACGCGCCTCGGACCCGGACGCCCCGGAACTGTTCGAGGAACCGCCCATCGGCATCGTGCCGGCCTACGGGCAAGGCGCTTCGGGCGAACTGCGGCCGCGCAGGAATGTCTGCTACCGCTTCTCCTACGAGACCGGCCCGGCCGACGCCTTCGCCGAATGCGATCGCGTCTTCGAGGACGTGTTCCATTTCTCGCGCATGCACCATCTCCATCTGGAGCCCTTCGTCTGCGTCGCCGACTGGTCGCGCGAGGACCGGATCGAGCTGTGGTCGAGCTGCCAGAACCCGTTCCCGGTGCGCAAGGAAATCGCCCGCATCTTCGGCATCCCAGAGAACCGGATTGCGGTGCGGGTGCCCTATATCGGCGGCGGCTTCGGCAGCAAGAACGGCTGCAAGACCGAGCCGGTCGCGCTCGCCCTGTCGCGCCTCGCCGGCCGGCCGGTGCGCTTCTGCCTGACCCTGGAAGAAGGTTTCCTCACCAACACCCAGCACGCCGCGATCCTCAAAGTGAAGACCGGCGTGATGGCGGACGGCACGCTGGTCGCGCGGGAGAGCGAGATCCTGCTCGATTCCGGCGCCTATTCCGACGGCAGCCCGCTGGTCGCCGAGAAGGCCGGCTACCGCATTCCCGGCCCTTACCGCTACCGGCACATCAAGACCGACTGCTACTGCGTGATGACCAATACGGCGCCGGCCGGCCCGTTTCGCGGCTTCGGCGGCACCCAGACGAGCTGGGCCTGCGAATCCCAGATCGACATGATCGCGCACCGGCTCGGCATCGATCCCTACGAAATGCGGCGGAAGAACCTGATCGGCCTGGGCGAGCCCTTCGTGCCCGGCGAGAGCGGCATGGACAGCGACCTGCGCGAGGGCCTCGACCTGGTGGTGCGCGAACTCGGCTACCGCCGGCGCGATGAGCTGGTGAACGACGGGCCGGTCAGGCGCGGCATGGGCCTCGCCATCGGCTTCAAGGACGGCGGCGGGGTCAACAAGCCGGCGCTCGCCCGGGTCAAGGTCTCGACCGGCGGCGATATCTTCCTGCAATGCGGCACCGCCGAGATCGGCCAGGGCGCGCACACGGCGCTTGCCGCCGTGGTCGCCGAACGGCTCGGCGCCGACCGTTCCCGGGTGCGCTATATGCCGGTCGATACCGACCATTCGCCCTTCGACCAGGGCACCAACGCCAGTTCGGCGGTTTCGGTGATGGGCCAGGCGGTCGACCGGGCGGCGCTGGCCGCGCGCCGGCAGATCCTCGATTTCGCCGCCGAAAAGCTGGACTGCCCGGCGGACGAGCTCGATCTGGCGGACTGGGAAATTCGCCGGGGCAACGAGGCCCATCCGCTCGCGCCGATGGTCATGGGCCATTTCGGCGGCGCCGGCTGGGAATTCGTCGGCGAGGGCTTCCACAAGGCGGAGAACAGCCACGCCGCGCCGCTCGAGGCGCCCTGCGTGTTCTGGGAAATCGGCTGGGGCGGCGCCCAGGTCGCGGTCGACACCGAAACCGGCCAGGTCACGGTCGAGAAGCTGTTCGTCACCGGCGACGCCGGCCGCGCGATCCACCCCCTCGTCTGCCGCGGCCAGGACGAGGGCGCTGCGCTGATGGGCCTGTCCCAAGCGCTGTTCGAGCGCATGATCTACGACGGCTCCCGGCTGGTGAACGGCGATGCGCTGACCTACCGGGCGCCGCTCGCCGACGACCTGCCGGCGGATTTCCGCTCCGTCACCCAGGAGCAGGGCCACGGCCCCGGCCCGTTCGGCGCCAAGGGCATGGGCGAAGGCGGCATGCTGCCGGTCGCCAGCGCGATCGCCAACGCGATTTACGACGCCGTCGGCGTGCGGATCGCCGAACTGCCGCTTACGCCGGAGCGCGTGCTGGCGGGGCTGGCGGCGAAGGACGGCGGATGAGCCGGTTCCGGCGGGCCGGCTTCGGATCGGCGGCATGAAGACGGTTCTCATCACCGGCTGTTCCTCCGGCATCGGCCTCGACGCCGCCAGAACGCTGCATCGGCGGGGCTGGCGGGTCTTCGCGACCTGCCGGCAAGAGGCGGATTGCGAAGTCCTGCAGGCCGAAGGGCTGGAGAGCTTCCGCCTCGACTATAGCGATCCGGCCTCGATCGACGCGGCGATGGCGGAAGCGCTGGACCGCTGCGGCGGCGGCCTCGACGGGCTGTTCAACAACGGCGCCTACGCCATGCCCGGCGCGGCCGAGGATTTCAGCTACGAGGCGCTGGAGGCGATCTTCCGGGCCAACCTGTTCGGGCCGCACGAGCTGGCGCGCCGGGCGGTCCGCGCCATGCGCCAGCGCGGCCGGGGCCGGATCGTCAACTGCTCCTCGGTGCTGGGCTTCGCCTATCTGCGCTTCCGCGGCGCCTACACGGCGACCAAGCACGCCATGGAAGGGCTGACCGACACGCTCCGGCTGGAGCTGCGCGGCACGCCGATAACGGTCTCGCTCATCCTGCCCGGCCCGATCCGCACTTCGATCCGCGAGAAGTCGCGCCCGCATTACGAGAAATGGATCGACAAGGAAGGCAGCGCCTGGCGGGAGTTCTACGACACGGCGCTCGAACCGCGCCTCTACGATCCCGCGCCGCGCCGGGACCCGGGCGAGCTCGGCCCCGAGGCCGTCACCGCCAAGCTGATCCACGCGCTCGAAAGCCCGAAGCCGAAGGCGCGCTACTATGTGACCCGCACGACCTGGGTCGCGCGACTGTTCCGCATTTTCGCGCCGGCCGGCATCCGCGACCGGGTGCTGGAACGGTATTCCTGAGCCGGACGCCGACCCGCTGCCGGCCCGGCAGCCGCCCCGCCTAGAACGGCACCCCCACAGCGCGGGAGAGGAAGGCGGTGAAGCCGGCGCCGGTCCGGGCGATGGCGGCGAAGCGCTCCGGGAAATCGGGGGCGCAGGCCTCGGCTTTCGGGAAGCGGGCGACGGCGACGAAATCCTTGCGCTTGAGGTCGTCGATCAGCGGGTGATCGGGGTCGTAGCCGCGCGGCGGCCGCTTGAGGGACTGGCCCCACATTTCGAATGTATCGAGGAAGTCTTTCGCCGTCGCGATGCGCCGCCAGTCGTCCGCGCGCTCGACGATGGCGTCGCGGATTCTGGCGAGCGCCGGGCCGTCGGGATGCCAGATGCCGCAGCCGGCGAAGCAGGCGTCCGGCTCCAGGTGGAGATAGAAGCCGGGCGCATGGGCGTCCCGGCCGGCCTCGTGGCGGAAATGCGCGCCGACATTGGTCTTGTAGGGCGTCTTGTCCTTGGAGAAGCGGGTGTCGCGGTAGATGCGGAACAGCGAGCCGCCGTTGGGCCGCGGATCGGCGCGGAAATGCGGGCTGACCTGCGCCAGCGGGCCGGCGAAGGCGGCGATGAAATCAAGCATCGGATCGCGCACCTCTTCCCGGTACCGCGCCTTGTTGGCCTCGAACCAGGTCCGCTCGTTGTTGGCCTTGAGTTCGCGCAGGAAGTCGAAAAGGGCGGGCGAAATGGGCTGGGTCGTCATCCGTCGTTCCATGCCAGGCGCGGGAAGGGCGATGTCCGGCGCTGCTTTCGCCGATCGCGGGACAGTCCTGTAGCCGGCCGATCGAGGTCATTGCAAGGGACCCGCGCGTTCCGGACCCTGCCGCTGCTTCGGAGAGCGAAGCGAGGGTCGCTTTGCGGCGCCCGGGCGGGACGGCCTTCCGCCGTTTCGGCGAGGCTGCGAATATTGTACCGAAGCGCATTTCCTGTCTTGTCAACGTTGAGGAAAATCGATATTCCGCTTGCCGCGCGGGTCGGCATGGTGGCGCTGAGAGGCACATTGACCGTCGCCTCGTCCCACAAACCGGTCAGCGCGATCGGCCCGGACATCGGGGAGCGCGAGGTCGTTATCTTCGACTTCTCGGGCGCCGCCTATATCGACGACAGCGCCGCGACGGTGCTTGAGCAGCTGTTGGAAGTCGCTGCCGAATCGGGCACGGCCTGCGTCGCGATGGGCCTCGCGGACGATGCCGCCGCCACGCTGGAGACCCTCGAAATCCTGCGCGACGTCCCTGAAGACCGGATCGTCGGTACGCAGGACGATGCGCGCCGCGCTGCGGGGGATATTCTTGCCGCCCGGGCCGCGTCGCCCGCGGAAGACCGGTCTGCGCGACCCGGCGCGCGGGACGGCGCGGCGACCCATGCGGCGGCTCAACATCGCCGGGATAATCTGGTACACAAGGCGCCCCTACCCAAAACATCCAGATGCCCGATGGCGATGGCACAATCGATTCAGCCGCCGGACAGCGAGACCGATTTCAGACCGGAGACGGCCCGGCGTCCGCCGGCCGCGGCGATATTCAGGAACGCGCCATGAAACGGATGACGAGGAGAGCGGCGCTGGGCGCCGGCGCCGGCGGATTCCTCGTTCTGCCCCGGTCCCTGTCGCACGCCGCCACCGGCAATGCCGCGGGTTTTACCGATACGGAAATCGTCCTCGGCATGTCGGCGGCGTTCTCGGGACCGTCGCGCGGCCTCGGCATCGAACTCTACCGCGGCGCCGCGGCCTATTTCACCCATGTCAACCGGGCCGGCGGCGTCGGCGGGCGCAAGATCGTGCTGAGGACCTACGACGACGGCTATCAGCCGAACCCCTCGGTGGAGAACACCGTCAGGCTGATGCTGAAGGACCGGGTGTTCGCCCTGTTCGGCTATGTCGGCACGCCGACGGTGACCCGGGTCTTGCCGCTGCTGAAGAAGTTCCAGGACGAGAAGACCTATCTCTTCTTCCCCTTCACCGGCGCCCAGCCGCAGCGCCAGCCGCCCTACGGCGAGTTCGCGTTCAACCTGCGCGCCTCCTACCGCCAGGAAACCGGCGGCCTGGTCGACAATTTCGTCGCCGTCGGCCGGAAGCGCATCGGCATGTTCTACCAGGCCGACGCCTACGGCCGCAGCGGCTGGGCCGGCGTGCGGCGCGCGCTCGGGAAATACGGCCTGAAAATCGTCGGCGAGGCGACCTACCGGCGCGGCCAGAAATTCACCAGCGTGATGCGCCGGCAGGCCCAGATCCTCAAGAACGCCAGGGCCGACGCCGTGATCTGCATCGGCGCCTATGCCGCCTGCGCCGCCTTCCTGCGCGACGCCGTGGATAACGGCCTGCGCGTGCCGATCGCCAATCTCTCCTTCGTCGGCAGCGAGAACCTGCTCAAGCTCATCGCCGAGTCTCAGGACGAGCCCAAGCGCTACACCGAACTGCTGGTCAACTCCCAGGTCGTGCCGAGCTACGAGGACGCCTCGATCCCGGCGGTGCGCGAATACCGCGAACTGATGCGGCGTTACAATCCGCAGCCGCCCAAAGAACTGCTCAAGGAAGCCTACACGCCGTTCGCCCACAGCTTCGTCAGCCTCGAGGGTTTTCTCGACGCGAAGCTGATGGTCGAGATTCTGCGGCGCATGGGCGGCAGGCCGGAACGCGGCAAGCTGGAAAACGCCGTCTTCTCGGTCAAGGACTTCGATCTCGGCGTCGGCGTGCCGGTCTCGTTCTCCGCCAACCGGCGGCAGGGCCTGGACCGGGTCTACTATACCGTGGTCGACGGCGGCCGGTTCGTGCCCCTCGACGACTGGAAAGGCAGGTTCTAACGCAATGAAGATTCAGAAGCTTTTCCAGAAGACGCTGTTCGGCATCTTCATGCTGTTCGGCGTGATCGGCATCTCGACCTCGATGCTGGCCATCTACACCGTCGATTCCCAGTTGACGGAGGAGTACGAATCCAACGCCAGGGGCGTCGCCAAGACGATCGCCGACTCCAGCGTCGACATCATCCTGAACCGGGACCTGTCGGCGCTGCAGTCCCTGATCGACCAGTTCGTCGAAATCCAGGGCATCAGCTATATCTACATCATCAACGACAGCGGCGAATATCTCGCCCACACCTTCGTGCCCGGCATTCCCGGGGAAATCCTGCGCGGCGAGGGCCACGGCGCGGCGTCGGTCCGGCGCAGCCTGCCGGGCATGGGCGATTTCGTCGAGGTCAGCAGCCCGATTCTCGCCGGCGTGGCCGGCAGGGTCTATATCGGCATGGATACCGGGCTGGTCGCGCTGAAGATTCAGCGCGCGATCGGCCAGCAGGTCTATCTGTTCTCCACCATCTTCGTCATCGGCATCGTCGCCGCGATCTGGCTGGTGAACCTCGCGGCGCGGCCGGTCGCGAACCTGCTGGCCTATGCCGTGGAACTGGCGCGCGAACAATCGGGCGCGGCGGACAACGGCGTCCTGGTGCGCGACGACGAGGTCGGTCAGCTCGCGCGGCTGTTCCAGTACTTCTCCGGGACGGGGGACCTGCCGGCGCCGGCGCGGCCTTCTCCGGCGCCTCCGGCCTGATCCGGCCCGATCCGCCGCCCGACAGCCGACGCGCAGCCTTCCATGCCGATGCCCCGCGGCCTGACGGTCCTGCTCTGTACGGTGCTGCAGATCTGCCTGGGCACCGTCTATGCGTGGAGCTTTTTCCAGACGCTGCTCGTCCGGCAGCACGACTGGTCCTACACCGAAACCGCGATCGCCTTCAGCGTCACCATTTTCTCGCTCGGCTGTTCGGCGGCCTGGGCCGGCTCGGCCCTGCCCCGGCTCGGCCCGCGCAAGCTCGCGATCATCGGCAGCCTGCTGTTCTCCGGCGGCTACGTCATCGGCGGCTTCGCCCTGCAGATCGATTACCTGCCGCTGTTCTATCTCGGCTACGGCGCGATCGGCGGCGCGGGCATCGGCCTCGGCTATGTCACGCCGGTGGCGACGGCCGCGAAATGGTATCCCGACCGCAAAGGGCTGGCGACCGGCATCGTCGTGATGGGCTTCGGCGTCGGCGCGTTCCTGTTGAGCAAGGTGCTGGCGCCCATCCTCATCCTGGCCACGGAAGGCGACCTGCCCTCCGTCTTCATCTGGCTCGGCGTCCTGTTCGCCGTCATTCTGCTGCCGTCCAGCTTCCTGCTGCACGATCCGCCGCCCGGCTACCGGCTGACGGCCGCCGGCGTACAAGCGGCGGTGCTGGAGGAAGAGGAATCCGGTTCCGTCCGGCAATGCCTCCTGTCGCGCGAATTCGCGATCATGTGGATCGTCTTCTTCTTCAACATCGCGGCCGGCATTTCCGTCATCAGCTTCCAGTCGTCCCTGCTTCAGGATGTCTGGGGGCTGGCCGACCCGACCGTCGAGCCGGAGCTGCTGGCGCAGTACGGCGCGACCCTGATCGCGGTCAGTTCGCTGTGCAACGGCGCCGGGCGGCTGTTCTGGGGCCTGCTGTCGGACCGGATCGGCCGGGTGCGCGTGTTCCGGATTCTGCTCGGCAGCCAGATGATCGTCTTCGGCGTGCTGATGACCGAGAGCAACCCGTGGATCTTCTCCGCATTGGTCTGCTATGTGCTGCTGTGCTTCGGCGGCGGTTTCGCCACCATGCCGTCCTTCGTGCTCGACGTGTTCGGCGCCAAGCGCATGTCGGCGATCTACGGCGCCATGCTCACCGCCTGGGCGGCGGCCGGCATCTTCGGCCCGGTCTATGTCGGCTATATCAAGGACCAGTATCCCGACCGCGCGGTGATCTACTGCTTCCTGATCGGCGTCCTGATCCTCGGGCTCGGCTTCTCCTTCTCCTACCTGCTGAACGACGACCGGATCCGCCTCGGCAAGCCGACGCTGGAAGGCACCCTGCGCCGGTTCGGGGTCGCCGTGCCGGGAGGGAAATAGCCGGCGCCGCGATGGCCGCGCCGGAGCCGCTCGGCGTCCTCAACGTCCGGCGCCGGGGCGACGGGCTGGAGCCGCTGGCGGCCGGCATCGGCATTCACCCCGGCGCCGTCATGTTCGGCAACATCGGCAGCCCGGACCGGCTCGATTTCACGGCGACCTCGCCCACCGTCAACGTCGCAAGCCGGGTCCGGGAGCTTTGCAAACCGCTCGGCGAACCCGTCCCGGTCGCATCGGCGGTGGCCGAACGGTCCGGCGCAACGCTCCGGTCCCTGGGGGTCCATCCGGTCAAGGGGCTTGCCGCGCCGATCGAGGTGTTCGGACTGCGGCCGGCCGGCGGGTCGCCATAGGACGGGCCTGGGAAAGCGCGGCGGACCCGATGCCGCAGAGCAGATAGCCCTCGCGCGGGCCCACCGGCGTTTCGAGCAGTTGCCACTCCTTGCGGAATGCAGCAAATTGGCGGCATCGGCATCGCACTCCCGAGGGTATCCCCATGCAAGGCGACAAACAGGTCATCGCCCACCTGAACAAGATTCTGCGTAACGAGCTGACGGCAATAAACCAGTATTTCCTCCATTCGCGGATGCTGAAGGACTGGGGGCTGAACCGGCTGGGCCACTACGAATATGAGGAATCCATCGACGAGATGAAGCATGCCGACCGGCTTATCGAGCGGATCCTGTTTCTCGAAGGGCTGCCGAACCTGCAGGACCTGGGCAAGCTGCTGATCGGGCAGGACGTCAGGGAAATCCTCAAGTGCGACCTCAAGCTGGAGGAAATGGCGATACCCGACCTGCGCGAAGCGATCGCGCATTGCGAAAGCGTGCAGGATTACGTCTCGCGGGAAATTCTGGAGGACATCCTCGAATCCGAAGAGGAGCATGTCGACTGGCTCGAAACCAATCTCGCGCTGATCGACAGGATCGGAATCGAGAACTATCAGCAGTCCCAGATGGGCGACGGCGACAGTTCCTGACCGCCGGACGAGGCCGGCAAATCCTACTCGGCGGGCTGGACCGCTTCCGGCGCCGTCTTCCCGGTTTCCGGGCCCGTCGGCCGCCGATCTGCCGCAGCCGGTTCCGGGCCCGCGCCGGCCGCTTCAAGCTTCTCGGCGCGTCTGCGGCTCGCGCCGACGCAGGCATCGACGATCGTTCCGGGCTTGAGATTTTTCCACAGCATCATGGCGCAAGCGCCGCAGCGGCCGGCAGATCGGCGCTTTCCATGGCCCGGCTCCGGTCAGGCGCAGCCGGTCCGGCATCCGCCAGGATCGCCTCTGCATGGTCGACGCACCGCCGGCAGGCCGGGCTGCCGCCCAATATCTCGTAGGCGTGCTCGACGCACACAACGCCCGACCGGGCGAGCGTTTCGAGCTGCTGGCTGGTATGGCCGTTGCACAGGCAGATATACATGGCAGGCGACCGTGAGATCGGGACATCGAACTAATAATGAAAATGCAAGTCATTCGCAAACAAAAAATTTGCGACAAATATTCAAGACCCCGGCCGATGGCCGGCCTAGTGGGACGCGATCGGCTGCGCCCGTCCCGAACCGCGCCGGTAGGCATCGAGCGCCCCGTGCGCCAGCAGTTGGGGCTGTTGCGTAAATTTGTAGCCCGCACGGTCGAGAATCGCCGCGATCGAAGCGGCAGGTTCGAAAATATGCCGGATGCACGTCTGGGGCAGGAAGTCTTCGAAGCAGGCGACGGCCAACGGCCAGTTCTTTCGTTGGGCTTCGGCGAGCGCTCCGACCAGCAGTTGTTCGTCTTCCGAGATTTTGGCGCATTTCATCGGCGCAACCAGGAACTGCCGGGTTGCCGCGCCGCCGATCAGATAGAAGAGCGTATGGAGGTTCCGGCTGAGCGATTGCCCGGTCTCGGCGCCGAACGGCCCGCTGAGTTCCTTCTCGACGCGATACCACTCGGATCGGCCGGTCGACCAGGTCCGGGCGCTCCAGACGACGATATGGTCAGCGGTCGAAAACCGGCAGAGACATTCCATCGATTCGAACCTCCACTCGAACTTCACCGGGAATCGGGGCGGCGTTTCGCAATCCCCGCGGCCGGCCGAAGGCATGCGGCGACGGCCAGCGCCCGAAGGTCCGGCCGTCGCCTGAGCCGCCGCGACGCTTCTTGGGGGGCATCGCCGCAGCGGCGGTCTCGGGGCCATCGTCTTGTCCGGCGCGGCCGTTTGCCTCGAACTGCGCCTGTCTCCGGCGATGGTCTCCGAAAGCCGTATTCGGCCGCTAGCGCCAGCCGGCGCGGTCGGCGATGCGGACCGCTTCCTTCGAGGCGGCCGCGGCGGGCGCAGCGGCGGCGGCAAGCAGAATTAGTGTATTGCGCATCGTTTCAGATCCCCCTTGTTGGAGATGCTATTGATAATCATTCGCAAAAAATAGCCAGGGAAGAGCCGACGCGCAATCGGGAAATTGCGAGCGATTCGCAACAAGGTGTCGCAGGCTCACACCCGACCGCCATGCAGGACGGCCGAGACGATGTCGTAGGGTTCCATCCCCAGTTCGATCGGATGAACGCTTCCGGCGGGGTACGCGGCGACCATGCGGCCCCGGGCCGTCAACCCGATCGCGGTCGCCGATCCGTTGACGCCGCGGCATCGGCCCGGGGTGTAGGTGCGCACCAAGCCGCTCGCGCGGGCGGCCCGAACGGCGTCCGTTCCGAACCGGAGGGCGAGATCGTCTTCGGCGATCAGTCCGTCGGGGACGCCGTACATGGTTTCCAGATCCAGCAGCAGGGACAGCATTGGCGAATCGCTTATTGCGAATGATTATTATTAGCAATAAGCGATTCCCGAACGCTATGCAAGGTCGAATCCGGCGCATAGTGCGCTGTGCTGGACGCCTGTTGCGGATTGCCGTCCGGTCGGACGGACCCGCAGGGGAGGGTTTCAACTGCCCGTTACAGGATTCCGCTGCGAAAGGGGGATAAGGCGGAACCGGGCGCCGGCGCGGCCTTCCCTGCCGGACTTGCGCCCGATCGGGTCCTCGAACCCGTCCCGTCATTTCGATCCCCAACCGTCATTTCGACCGGAGGCCCGGCCCTTGGGCCGGGGCGGAGCGGAGAAATCCGGCCGGCGTTCCGCCGACGCCGCAGGCTCCGGCATCTGGCCGGCGCCCGTCGCCAGCCGGATTTCTCCACTCGCTCCGCTCGGTCGAAATGACGGGAAGGGGCTTGCGCTTCGGTCGAATCGACAGCGCGCGGGCCGCGCCCCCTCTCCCGTCATTTCGACCGGAGGCCCGGCCCTTGGGCCGGGGCGGAGTGGAGAAATCCGGCCGGCGTTCCGCCGACGCCCGAGGCTCCGTCGCCTGGCCGGCCTCCGTCGCCGGCCGGATTTCTCCGCTCGCTTCGCTTCGGTCGAAATGACGGGAGGGGGTGGCGCCCGGTCGAAATGACGGGCGGGGCAAGCGGCGCGCGCGGCGCGGTCTCGCCCCTTTCGCAGAGGAATCCTTGGGGGAGGGGGGACGCGTGGGTTTGCTTGACGTATCCGACTCACGGCACTTCACAGAGGAATCCTGCAGCGGGTCGGGCGCCTCGCCGTCCGGGACTTGACCGGCCCTGCAGCCCGTGGGAAGCCAGCGCAGTCCGATCGCGGAGCGCGCCATGCTCGATCCCAAATTCCTCAAATTCGATACGCTCAGCCTGCATGCGGGCCAGCATCCGGACCCGGTGACCGGCGCCCGGGCGGTGCCGATCTACCAGACGACCTCTTACATGTTCCCGGATGTCGAATACGCCGCCTCGCTGTTCAATCTGGAGCGGGCCGGGCACATCTATTCGCGCATTTCCAACCCGACCGTCGCGGTGCTGGAGGAAAGGCTGGCGGCGCTGGAAGGCGGCGTCGGCGCGATCTGCACCTCCAGCGGCATGGCGGCGATCCATCTGGCGGTGGCGACCCTGATGGGGCAGGGCGGGCATATCGTCTCCTCCGGCTCGATCTACGGCGGCACCCACAACCTGTTCACCCATACGCTGCCGCGCTTCGGCATAACCGCGACCTTCGTCGATCCGCGCGATCCGGCGGCCTTCGAAGCAGCGATCCGGCCGGAGACGAGGCTGGTCTTCGGCGAGACCCTGGGCAATCCGGGGCTGGAGGTCATGGACCTGCCGGTCGTCGCGGAGATCGCCCACCGGCACGGCATCCCGGTGATGATCGACAGCACCTTCGCGACGCCCTGGCTGTTCCGGCCGTTCGAGCACGGCGCGGACATCGTCATGCATTCGGCGACCAAGTTCCTCGGCGGGCACGGCGTCGCGATCGGCGGCACCATTGTCGACGGCGGCGCCTTCGACTGGGAGGCGTCCGGCCGATTCCCGACCGTGACCGAGCCCTATGCCGGCTATCACGGCCTCGATTTCGCCGACGAGTTCGGCCCCGCGGCGTTCATCATGCGCGCCCGGGCCGAGGGCCTGCGCGATTTCGGCGCCGCCATGGCGCCGGCCAACGCCTTCTACCTGCTCCAGGGCGTCGAGAGCTTGCCGGTCCGCATGGCGCGGCATGTCGAGAACACGCGCCGGATCGTCGCCTTCCTGGACGACAATCCGTCCGTCGCCTGGGTGAGCTATCCCGAATTGCCGTCCCATCCCGACCACGAACTGGCCAAGCGCCTGCTGCCGAAAGGCTGCGGCGCGATCTTCAGCTTCGGCATCGAGGGCGGGCGCGAGGCCGGCCGCCGTTTCATCGAGCGCCTCGGCCTGTTCTCCCATCTCGCCAATGTCGGCGACGCCAAGTCCCTGGTCATCCACCCGGCGAGCACGACTCACCAGCAAATGGACGCCGAGGCCCTGAAGGCCGCCGGCGTCGGGGAAGACCTGGTGCGCCTGTCGGTCGGCCTGGAGGACGCGGACGACCTGATCGACGACCTGGCGGCGGCGCTCCGGGCGTCGCAGAAGAGCCGGGCGGCTTGAAGGAGGACGGATCGTGGACCTCACCGTCGACGGCAAGCGCGTCTACGGCTCGACCGGCGGGCGGGATTTCGACCCGGCGCAAGACCCGGTTATCTTCCTGCACGGCAGCGGCATGGACCGCACGGTGTGGCAGTTGCAGACCCGTTATTTCGCCTGGCACGGCCGCAGCGTGCTGGCGGTCGACCTGCCCGGCCACGGCAAGTCGGCCGGCCCGGCGCTCGCCAGCATCGAGGCCCAGGCCGAATGGGTCGTCGCCCTGATGGACGCCGCCGGCGTGGCGCAGGCGGCCCTGGTCGGCCATTCCATGGGCGCGGCGCTGGCGCTGGAGACCGCGGCGGCCTGCCCGGACCGGGTGAGCGCCATCGCCCTGTGCGGCATCGCCGAGGCCATGCCGGTGCATCCGGAACTGCTGGCCGCGGCGCAGGAGGGCGCGCACCACGCCTACGACCTCATCACCTCGTGGGGTTTCGACCGCAAGGCTCATCTCGGCGGCCACAAGGCGCCCGGCGCCTGGATGACCGGCGGGGCCATGCGGCTGCTGGAGCGCGGCCGGGACGCCGTAGTCGGCGCCGACCTCGCCGCGTCGAACGCCTACAAAGGCGCGCCGGCCGCGGCGGCGAAAGTCCGGTGCCCGGCGCTGTTCGTGCTCGGCGACCGGGACCGCATGACTCCGCCGAAGAACGCCCACCCGCTGATCGACGCGATCGACGGTGCGATGGTCGAAGTCGTCGCCGGCTGCGGCCACATGATGATGATCGAACGCCCGGACGAAACGCTGGATGCGCTGAGGAAGCTGTTGTAGGGGCGTGGCGCTACTGGCCGATTTCAGGCGCTCTTTACGCCATGGTACAGAAACCCAATATCCAGCTGCGTCGCGATATCGCCGGCTGCTCGACCGGCACGCCGGTCCGCCTGCTACGGTGTCGCAGAAGATAGAGGGATATCGGATATGTCAAAGGACCGGGAAAAATTGCCAATAGGGAATGCGGGAGACGAGGCCCGACAAACATCCAGTGACGCAGGCAAACAACCGTCGAAAAGCCGCAAACCGCGCCGCAGGCCGGTATCCGAGCGTATTATCGAGGAAATTTCGGTTAAGAGGCGGGTCGCCTTGAAAATTCTGGCGGATCGCTGAAGCGTATCCACCATTGAAGGCAGCCGCGACTGCGTGGCGTCCCTCGATACGGCGCTGACGCGCCTACTCGGGATGAGGGTGTGTAGTGCGTTCGTTCCCCTCCACCCTCACCCTGAGTAGCCCCGGATTTAATCCGGGGCGTATCGAAGGGCGGGGCGTATCGAAGGGCATGTCTTGATCGTGTCGGTCGTCCGAATTGAAGCGACACGTCCCGGCAACCGTTACAAAATCGCGTAGGTCGACACGATTCACGGCACGACGAATCTGCCCGAGGCGCCGCCGCCCGCCTCACCACAGCCAGGTCTCGACCTTCGGATACGGCGTCCCCTGCCCGAGATATTGCAGGCCCTTGACGGTGCGCACGATCCACCAGATCAGCGCCGCCACCAGGATCGGCCAGCCGACGAAGACGAAGACGGTCGCCACGCCGGCGGCGCTGTAAAGCAGGCCGATCCAGAAAGTGCGGATCTGGAAGCGGTAGTGGTCGGCGGCCCATTCCGCGGCGCCGTTCCGGCTGACATAGGCGACGATGACGCCGGCGATGGCGAGCACGCCGAAAACGATGGCGCCGAGATAGAGGAAATAGACGATTTTTGCGTTGCCGCTACCGTCGGGCGCCGGGTTTTCGGACGGCAGGATATCGGCGTTCGGCATCGGTTTCCCTTGTGCGCCTTCGCCTACGAAAACAGCACCGAGGACAGGCCGCGCCGGCCCTTCTGGGTGAGCGGATGGCCCGGGCCCAGCGCGTCGAAGAATTTCAGCAGCAGCTTGCGCGCCTTGGCATCCTCCCATTCCCGGTCGCGCCGGATGCTGGCGAGCAGCGCGTCCATCGCGTCTTCCGTCCGTCCGCGGGTGTAGAGGGCGCAGGCCAGGTCGTAGTGCGCCTGGAGATCGGCGGCATCGGCCTCGACCCGGGCCCGCAGCGCATCCGGATCGCCGGTCTCGCCCAGCTCGTCGATCAGGCCGAGCGCCGCCCGGGCGGCCACGACATCGGGGTCCTTCGCCATCTCCTCGGGCAACCGGTCGAGCATCTGGCGCGCCTGGTCCGGCTGGCCCAGCGCGATCGCCGCCCGCGCCAGGCCGACCAGAGCCGTGGCATTGGCGCCGTCGAGTTCGAGGATGCGGGAGTACATCCCGGCCGCGCTGCCGGCATCGCCCTGTTCGAGCGCGGCGCGGGCCTCGCCCAGCATCTGCTCCACGACGGGATCGCCCTGCTGCGCGGCGCCGGGCGCGGCGGCGGCCAGCCGCTCGACGAACTGGCGGAGTTGGCTTTCCGGCTGGGCGCCGACGAAGCCGTCGACCGGCCGGCCGCCGGCGAAGGCGAAGACGGCGGGGATCGACTGCACCCGCAGTTGGCCGGCCAGCGCCTGGTTCTTGTCGACGTCGATCTTGACCAGCCGGACCTTGCCCTTCTGCTCCTTCACGACCTTTTCGAGGGCCGGGCCGAGCTGCTTGCACGGGCCGCACCAGGTCGCCCAGAAATCGACGATCACCGGCGTTTCCTGCGACGCCTCGATCACGTCCTTGGCGAAATTCGCGGTGTCCGAATCCTTGACGGCGTCGGCGCCTGCCGCGCCGGCCCCGCCGATCAGCGTATCCATGAAATCCCCTGCATCCTCGCCCCTGAGCGCGCACGCGGTTGCGTCGGGCCTTACATGGCGGGGCGCGCCGCGTTGGGCAAGGGGATGCAAAGGCGCGGGCGGATAACGCCGCCGAACCGCAGAAGAGGCGGCTCACTCCGGTGCGGCTTCCAGGTCCACGATCTGCGGATCGTGGCCGCAATCCCGGATGAAGGCGAGCAGGCCGGCGCTGGCGATGGTCGTGGTCGCGTCGTTGCGCAGCGGGTGGACGTTGACCAGCCGGTGCGCCATCAGCCCTTCGTCGAGGATCGCCGTGACCCGGCGGTCCGTATCGTTGATCAGGCCGAAGGGCGTGACCGCGCCCGGCGCGACCCCCAGCACCTCCATGAGCAATTCCGGGCTGCCGAAGGACAGCGAACCCCGGGCGCCGATCCTCTTGCGGAACGCCTTGAGGTCGACCGGCCGGTCCTCCTCGGCGACGATCAGCCAGAGCGCCTTGTTCTTGTCGCGCAGGAACAGGTTTTTCACATGGCCGCCTTCCAGTTCGCCGCGCAGCGCCTTGCTCTCCGCCACCGTGTGGAGCGGCGGATGCTCGGTCGTCGTCCAGTCCAGGCCCAGGGCGTCGAGCCGGGCGTAGAGGTCCTGTTCGGTTGCGGGCATCGCGGTGTGCAAATCCTTGTCGGAAGCGGAGCGGCCGGGGAGGTCCGGCTTGAAAAGCCGAGGGCGCTATCTAACTGTGACGCAGCCGCGGCGCCACCCCTTGCCAATCGCCCTTGTCAATTCGGGGGGCCGGCGTATAGTCCGCGGCTTCACGGGCGGTCCGGGCCGAACCGGCGCGCGCCGCCGCAGTCTGCGCGGGAGTAGCTCAGAGGTAGAGCATCACGTTGCCAACGTGAGGGTCGCGAGTTCAAATCTCGTCTCCCGCTCCAGACTTCCCCGGTAAATTCTCCCGTTAGAGTCCCCGGTAAATTCTCCGGTAAATTCTCCCGGTAGATTCCCCGGTAAATCCGTCCCGGTCCGCAGCGCCATTCGCGCCTTGAAGTCGTGCCCGGCCGGCGCTATCGGCTGCCGGGCGAACCATCCTGTCCGGTATTTCATCCTGGCGCCGGCGGGCCGGCGCGAAAGGGCTGCCATGAGCACCAACAAGTCCCTCCTCATCCTGCCGGGCGACGGCATCGGCCCCGAAGTGATGGACCAGGTCGTCCGGGTCGCCGACTGGTTCGGCCGGGAACGGGCGGTGAAGTTCGATCTGGACGACGGTATCTGCGGCGGCGCGGCGCTGGACGCCGAGGGCACGGCGCTGCCCGACGCGGTAATGGCGAAGGCCAGGGCCAGCGACGCCGTGATGTTCGGCGCGGTCGGCGGTCCGAAATGGGACGCCAACCCCTTCCATCTCAAGCCGGAGCAGGGCCTGCTGCGCCTGCGCAAGGAGCTCGACCTGTTCGCCAACCTGCGCCCGGCGCTCTGTTTCGAGGCGCTGGCCGCAGCCTCCTCGCTGAAGGCCGACCTCGTCTCCGGCCTCGACATCGTGATCGTGCGCGAACTCACCGGCGGCGTCTATTTCGGCGAGCCGCGCGGCATCGAGACCCTGGCCGACGGCAGCCGCAAGGGCGTCGACACCCAACTCTACACCACGCCCGAAATCCACCGCATCGCGCGCGTCGCCTTCGAGCTGGCGCGCAAGCGGCGCAACCTGGCGCATTCGTCGGAGAAGTCGAACGTCATGCACTCCGGCGTGCTGTGGCGCGAGGAGGTGACGGCGGTCCACGAGGCCGAATATGGCGACGTCGAATTGCGGCACATCCTGGCGGACAACTGCGCCATGCAGCTGGTCCGCGCGCCCAAGCAGTTCGACGTGATCGTGACCGACAACCTGTTCGGCGACATGCTGTCGGACGTCGCCGCCATGCTGACCGGCTCGCTCGGCATGCTGCCTTCGGCTTCGCTCGGCGCGGAAGACCCGGCGACCGGCAAGCGCCACGCCCTCTACGAGCCGGTGCACGGCTCGGCGCCCGACATCGCCGGGCAGGGCGTCGCCAACCCGCTCGCCAGCATCCTCAGCTTCGCGATGGCGCTGCGCTATTCCTTCGACCTGGGCGGCGAGGCCGACATGCTGGAAGCCGCGGTCGCGCAAGTGCTCGCCGACGGCCTGCGCACCGCCGACCTGGCGCAGGCGCACACGCAGCGCGTCTCCACCGCCGAAATGGGCGACGCCGTTTTGCGCGGGCTGGAGAAGGCGGCAGGGTAGGGCATTTCGACTTGAAAAGGCCCTGAAAGGGAATATTTTAAGCCTGATTTAACGAAAATTCGTCAAAGCAGGCCTGAAATGCTCAGAAAATTCCGGGTCAAGAATTTCCTGTCGTTCCGCGACTGGCAGACCCTCGACCTCACCGTGGCCGCCAACGCCCCGGACCTGCCCGGCCGCTTCGTGCAGTCCATCCCCGGCTCCAGGGACCGCTTCCCCACCTTCGTCGCCATCTTCGGCGCGAATGCCTCGGGGAAGACGAATATTCTGCGCGCACTGACGTTCGTATTTAATTTCATTCAGTCTTCCCAGAACGATTCTCCGAACCAACGAATCCGATCCATCCCCTTTTTTGGAAGTGAGCCGAACGACGATACGTCAGAGTTTGAAGTCGAAATCGACGGAGCCGTAGGTGAAATGAAAAACCGCGTAAGGTTCAACTACAATCTGGTTATTTCACCGAATCAGACGCAGGTATTGGAAGAAGAACTAAAGTATTTTCCGCTTGGTAGGCCCCGACGACTTTTTTTTCGTCGCGGTCAAAAAATTGAATTTGGCGATGATTTTCAAATTCGAAGTAATGATCCTTCGATAAAAAAAATTAGAAAAAACTCCAGCGCTATTTCAACATTGGCACAGTTCAATCATACCCTAAGCGTTGACATCTTGACCGGCCTTTCTTCTCTTAGATCAAATGTTGCTGGGATTATGGGTAATCATGATTTCTCTATAGATGCCGTATCGAATTTTTACAGCATGAACCCAAATTACTTGAATGATTTTGTTGCGATTTCAGGAAAATTTGACTTGAATATTGAGAAAGTCGAAATTTCCAGATCAGAGAGTGGATTGACGCCGATGTTTTTTCATCGTGGTGTAAGCTCCCCTGTTCTTCATGCATTCGAATCTCACGGAACGAACAAGATTTTTTCGATATTTCCTATATTGAATAATGTATTACAGAGTGGCAGCGTGGCATTTGTCGATGAACTCGATAATTCGATACATTCGCTCTTGCTACCCGAGATAATTGAACTTTTTATCGATCCAGAACAAAATCCCTACAACGCCCAGTTGGTTTCTGTGTGCCAAAATCCAAGTATTTTGCAACATTTGAACAAAGAAGAGGTGTTCTTTGTCGAAAAAGCACCTGATGGCGCTTCAACGATTTATGGAATGAAAGAAATCAAAGGAGTCCGCCGCGAGAGCAACATTTACGCAAACTATCTTGCCGGCGCATTCGGCGGAGTGCCTAGGGTCGCGTAAGGTGAGGTTCCGCCGGGTAAAGCGGCCGGTCTTCGTTGCCTGCGAGGGCAAGAGCGAAACGGGATATATCCGGTGGCTCAACCGGCTAACGGACGCTCAGGGCGTGCCGGTCGCGTTTACCGCGCGCAATATGAAAGGCGGCGATCCCGTCGACATCGTTAACAGGACAATACGGTTTCTGCGCGGCAGCATCGGCGGGCCGAGAACCTATCGCGGCAAGTATCTCTTTCTCGACCGCGACCTATCCGTCAATTCCAGGCAGGTATTGGACCGGGCGGCGCGGCTCGCGGAGAAGCATTCGTTGCGCATCGTCTGGCAGCATATTTGCCACGAAGGCTTTCTGCTCAAACACTTTTCCGAAACGGAAAACCGGAATCCGCCGAATGCGAGGGCATGCGAGATCGCACTGATCGGTGTCTGGCCCGATTATCGCAAGGGCCTCGACGCCATCGGATACGAAGGCCGTCTGACAATAGAAAATCTCGCCCGCGCCCGCGGCAAACTGCCGGACCTGGACGCCTTCCTGATCGACATCGGCTGGAACTGACCGCTCCTCACCCTGATCGGCAGCCATTCGGGATTCTCCGGGCGGCCCCGGCTGCGGCGGACTCGTCGTTCGGTCAACGCTTCAGGCCCGAAGCGACGATCAATCTACGCGCCGTCGCCTTGGAGCCGAAGGCGTTCGGCGACAATCGATCATCGTTTACTTTGTCAGGCTCTGCACCATACGGACCAACCCGGACCAGCCGTCATGGAGCGTATTCTCCGTGTCTTTGCGCCATCGATCGAACTTGGTTTCGATCTCCGGCGTTATCGGATTGAGATCGGTGAGGAATTTCCGGCTGCTTTGCCACGCCTTGAGTGGCGCCGTCCTGATCCGACTCAGAATCTCCTCTTCCGTCGGAACTTTCATGCCACAGACCTTCGGTTCATCGTCGGAACCGGATTTGGACGGGTCGATCTCTTGCTGGATTTCCTTCATATCCTGGATCGTGTCGCAATAGTCCTTGATCTCCGCCGTTGCAGCGCCCACGACGACGGCCGTGCCAACATAGGGCAGCGCCTTTCCCGGTACGGTCGCAACAGCCCGCACGGCAGCCTTGGCAGAACGAGCCGCCGTTCTTTTCACCGCACCGTTCGTCACCGTGCGCAATTTGGTCATACGATTCTGGAGGCCACGGTTGCGGTCGACAAGCCGGCTGTTTTTCCGCTGTGCCTCGGTCATGCCATCCCGTAGCTTGCGGTTGCGAACAACCAGCTGACTGCTTTTCCGCCGTGCTTCGGTCATACCATGTTGTAGCTTGCTATTGCGAACGACCAACTGGCGGTTTTTCCGCCGTACCTCGGTCATGCCCTCTCGTAGTTTGCTATTGCGAACAACAAGTTGGCGATTTTTCCGTTTCAATTCTTTTATCGCCTTGCGTTGTTTGCCTGTCGCTGTCGCAAGCCCGGTGGCGCTTTCTAAAGCTTCGTCGATAACATTGTAGAGCACGCCGCCGACAAAGAGTGCGGCGTTGGTCGCGAGCGACGCCACGAGTAACAGAATTATGGCCATCGAACGGGAAACCCGCAGACTTCGCCCTACGAAGCGCCATAGGCCGCCGGAATCCGTCTGGCGGTCGCCGTTGCCTGCCGGTGCGTCCCGTTCCATCCTCGTTTCTCCTTTGCGGTATTCTTCCGAAATACCCGGCTTCGCCGTTCGGCAGACGCAAGAGCGTTCCGCGCCCGCAGCCGGACCGGGGGCATCCCTCGGTAACGGGGTAAGGCCGCCCCTACACCCCGATCAACAACCTCGCCGGGTCCTCCAGGCCTTCCTTGACTTTCACCAGGAAGGTCACCGCCTCGCGGCCGTCGACGATGCGGTGGTCGTAGCTGAGCGCGAGATACATCATCGGGCGGATCGCGACCTGGCCGTCGCGGGCGACCGGGCGCTGTTCGATCCGGTGCATGCCGAGGATGCCGGATTGCGGCGGGTTGAGGATCGGCGTCGACAGCATCGAGCCGTAGACCCCGCCGTTCGAGATCGTGAAGGTGCCGCCGGTCAACTCGGCCATCGAGAGGGCGCCGTCGCGCGCCTTCGCGCCGAGTTCGGCGATCGTGCGCTCGATCTCCGCGAAGGACAGGCCGTCGGCGTCGCGCAGCACCGGCACGACCAGGCCCTGTTCCGTGCCGACGGCGACGCCGATGTCGTAGTAATTCTTGTAGACGATGTCGTCGCCGTCGATCTCCGCGTTGACCGCCGGGATCTCCTTCAGCGCCTCAATGCAGGCCCTGACGAAGAAGGCCATGAAGCCGAGGCGCACGCCGTGGCGCTTCTCGAAGCTGTCCCGATAGCGTTTGCGCAGGTCGAGGATCGCGCCCATGTCGGCGTCGTTGAAGGTCGTCAGCATCGCCGCCGTGTTCTGGGCCTCCTTGAGCCGTTCGGCGATGCGCCGGCGCAGGCGCGACATGCGCACCCGGACCTCGCGCTCGCCGGCGTCGGGCCGGGGCGGCGCGGCCGGCGGCTTGGGCGCAGGTTTCGGCGCGGCCGGCGCCGGCGCAACCGGCTTGGGCTCCGGCGCCGGGGCCGGCTGGGGGGCGGGCGCGGCGGCTTCCTCCGCGGCGGCGGCCTGCGCCGCCAGATGCGCCTCGACATCGGCCTTGGTCAGGCGGCCGCCCTTGCCGGCGCCTTCGATGGCCGCCGGGTCGAGCTCGTGCTCGGCGACCAGCTTGCGCACCGCCGGGCTGAGGGGCGGGCTGAGCGGCGGGGCAGCCGGTTCCGGTTCCGGTTCGGGCTCGGGCTCGGGTTCCGGCTCCGGTTCGGGTGCAGCCCGGGCGGGCGCTGCCGCCGCGCCGGCCCCGGCCTCGTCGATCCGGCCGAGCACCGCGCCGACTTCCACTTCGGCGCCCTCGCCCGCGACGATCTCCGCCAGCACGCCGGCCGCCGGGGCGTTGACCTCCAGCGTCACCTTGTCGGTTTCCAGCTCGACCAGGGGCTCGTCGGTCTCTACGGCCTCGCCCACCTGCCTGAACCATTTGGCGACTTCGGCCTCCGTCACGGATTCGCCGAGCGCGGGCACCTTGATGTCAACGGTCATGGGGAAAGTCCCGTTCGCAGAATTCGGTTCGTTTGCCGGTTCAGTCGTCGAATTTCAGCGCCTCGTCGACCAGCCGTTTCTGTTCGGCGACGTGGCGCGCGTTGAGGCCGGTCGCGGGCGACGCCGATTCCGGCCGGCCGACATAGCGGGGCCGGTCCGGAGTCATGCCGATCTCGCGCATCGCCGCCTCGATCCGCCGGTCGACGAAGGTCCAGGCGCCGGCATTCTCCGGCTCCTCCTGGCACCACACGACTTCGGCCTGCCTGAAGCGCGACAGTTCCTCGGCCAGCGGTTTTGCGGGGAAGGGGTAGAGCTGCTCCATGCGCAGAATGCAGACCCGATCGTTCAGGCCGCATTCGTCGCGCGCCGCGGCCAGATCGTAATAAACCTTGCCGGAGCACAGGATCACCCGCTCGATCCCGGCGTCCGGGCCGAGGGCCGAATCGTCCCACAGGATGCGGTGGAAGGAGCTGCCGGTCGCGAAATCGGCCAGCTTCGAGACCGCCGCCTTGTGGCGCAGCAGCGATTTCGGCGACATCACGATCAGCGGCTTGCGGGTCTTGCGCCGGACCTGGCGGCGCAGGGCGTGGAAATAGTTCGCCGGCGTGGTGCAGTTGACGACCTGCATATTCTCCTCGGCGCACAATTGCAGGTAGCGCTCCAGCCGGGCCGAGGAATGCTCCGGCCCCTGGCCCTCATAGCCGTGGGGCAACAGCATGACCAGGCCGCACAGGCGCAGCCATTTCGATTCGCCCGAGGCGATGAACTGGTCGATGACGATCTGGGCGCCGTTGGCGAAATCGCCGAACTGGGCCTCCCACAGGATCAGCGCGTTGGGCTCGGCCAGCGCATAGCCGTATTCGAAGCCGAGCACCGACATTTCGGCGAGCGGCGAATCGATGACCTCGAACAGCGCCTGGTCCGGCGACAGGTTCTGCAACGGCAGGTATTTGGCCTCGGTCTCCTGATCGACCAGCACGGCGTGGCGGTGGGAGAAGGTGCCCCTGCCGCTGTCCTGGCCGGACAGGCGCACCGGCGTGCCTTCGACCAGCAGGGAGCCGAAAGCCAGCGCCTCGGCGAGCGCCCAGTCGATGCCCTCGCCCTCGTCGACCGCCTTCTTCCGGGCGCCGAGCTGCCGGGCGATCTTGCGGTTGAGATTGAAGTCCTCCGGCGCGTCGCCGAGCTTGCGGCCGAGCCGGCGCAGCTGCCCGGCATCGACGGCGGTGTCGCCGCGGATATAGTCGCCGCGCGTCGGCTCCAGCCCGGTCCAGGCGCCTTCCAGCCAGTCCGCCTTGTTCGGCTTGTAGCCGCCGGCCGCCTCGAAATCCGCCTCCAGCCGCTGCTCGAAGTCGCCGACCGTGGCCTCGGCTTCCCGGTTGGTCAGGACCCCTTCGTCGACCAGCTTGCGGCTGTAGACCTCGCGCACCGTCCCGTGGCGCGCGATCGTGCGGTACATCAGCGGCTGGGTGAAGGCCGGCTCGTCGCCCTCGTTGTGGCCGTGGCGCCGGTAGCAGAACATGTCGATCACGACATCGGTCTGGAAGGCGTCGCGGAACTCCGTGGCGATGCGGGCGACATGGACGACCGCTTCCGGATCGTCGCCGTTCACATGGAAGATCGGCGCCTGGACGATCTTGGCGAACTCCGTGCAATAGGGGCCGGAGCGGCTGTGCACCGGATTGGTGGTGAAGCCGATCTGGTTGTTGACGATGAAATGGATCGTGCCCCCGGTGCGGTAGCCGTTGAGCTCGGCGAGGTCGAGGGTCTCCGCGACCACGCCCTGGCCGGAAAAGGCGGCGTCGCCGTGCAGCAGCAGGCCCATCACCTGGCGCCGGGCGCTGCGTATCCGCGCGCCCCTGGCGGTGCGCTGGGTCTGCTTGGCGCGCACCTTGCCGGCGACGACCGGGTTGACCGCCTCCAGGTGGGACGGATTGGCGGTCAGCGAGAGATGGACGATGTTGCCGTCGAAATCCCGGTCCGACGACGTGCCGAGATGGTATTTGACGTCGCCGGAGCCCTGCACGTCCTCCGGGTTTGCCGAAACGCCCTGGAATTCGGAAAAGATCGCCTGATAGGGCTTGCCCATCATGTTGGCGAGCACGTTGAGGCGCCCGCGGTGCGGCATGCCGATGACGATTTCCTCGACGCCGAGCTGGCCGCCGCGCTTGACGATCTGTTCCAGAGCGGGAATGGTCGATTCGGCGCCGTCGAGGCCGAAGCGCTTGGTGCCGGTGTATTTCCTGTCAAGGAATTTCTCGAAAACCTCGGCCTGGATCAGGCTGCCCAGGATCGCCTTCTTGCCCTTGGTGGTGAATTCGGTGCGGTTCTCGATCGCCTCGATCCGGGATTGGATCCACGTTTTCTGGTCCGGGTCCTGGATATGCATGAATTCGACGCCGATGGCGCCGGCGTAGGTCGCCTTGCAGCGGGCGACGATCTCGCGCAGCGTCGCGGTCTCGCCGAGGCCGAGATAGTTGTTGATGAAAATGCGCCGGTCGAGGTCGCGCGGCGTGAAGCCGTAGGTCTCGTAGTCCAGCTCCGGATGGTCCTCGCGCACCTCGATGCCGAGCGGATCGAGTTGGGCCAGGAGATGGCCGCGCACCCGGTAGCTGCGGATCAGGATGAGCGCGCGGATCGAATCGCGGGTCGCCTCGCGGATCTCGTCGTCCGTCGCGGGCGCCGCCGGCGCGCCGGCCGGGCCGCCGCTCGTCCGGACCGCCGCATCGCCGTTGCCGACGACCCGGGTCGTTCGGGGCGCCCAGTCCGGCCCGGACAGGTCGGCCAGCGCCGCCTGGGCGCCGTCGTCCAGACCGTCGAAAAAGTCCCGCCAGTCGTCGGCGACCGAGCGCGGATCGGCGAGATAGCGCTCGTACAGGTCGACGATGAAGGGCGCGTTGGCCCCGGTGAGGTAGGAGGACGCCTCGAAGTCCCGCGCCGTCTGTGTCATGGGTCCGGCTTGCCTGCTGTTGCGGTCTCTACCGCCCGGCGCCGCGCCGGGCGCCCTTAGACACTAGGCATTCCGGCCCCTTTTGTCACCGGGCACTGCCATCGCCCCTGCGCGATGGCGCAGGGGAACCGGCGCTCAGCCGCCCATCGCGGCGAGCATGGTGTCGCCGATCGCCGCCGGCGAGTCGGCGACGTGGAAACCGGCGCTTTTCATCGCCTCGATCTTGTCGCCCGCGGTGCCCTTGCCGCCGGCGATGATCGCGCCGGCGTGGCCCATGCGCCGGCCGGGCGGCGCGGTCAGGCCGGCGATGAAGCCGGCGATCGGCTTGGACGTACCCGACGCCTTGTAGAAATCCGCCGCCTCTTCCTCGGCCGTGCCGCCGATCTCGCCGATCATGACGATGCCCTCGGTCTCGTCGTCGGCCAGGAACATCTCCAGGCAGTCGATGAAATTGGTGCCGTTGACCGGGTCGCCGCCGATGCCGATGCAGGTCGACTGCCCGAGGCCGGTCGCCGTGGTCTGGGCGACCGCCTCGTAGGTCAGGGTGCCGGAGCGCGAGACGACGCCGATCCGGCCGCGCTTGTGGATATGGCCGGGCATGATGCCGATCTTGCAGGCGTCCGGCGTGATGACGCCGGGGCAGTTCGGCCCGATCAGCCGGGTGCCGGAATTCTGCAGCGCGCGCTTGACCCGCACCATGTCGAGCACCGGGATGCCCTCGGTGATGCACACGACCAGCGCGACGCCGGCGTCGATGGCCTCCAGGATCGCATCGGCCGCAAACGGCGGCGGGACGTAGATCGCGCTGGCGTTCGCGCCGGTCTGCGCCACCGCCTCGCCGACCGTGTCGAAGACCGGCAGGTCGAGATGGGCGGAGCCGCCCTTGCCGGGCGTGACGCCGCCGACCATGCGCGTGCCGTAGGCGATCGCCTGTTCGGAATGGAAGGTGCCCTGGCTGCCGGTGAAGCCCTGGCAGATCACCCTGGTGTTCTCGTCGACCAGTACCGCCATGGCTACGCCGCCTCCTTCACGGCTTGCACGACCTTCTCCGCCGCGTCGGCCAGATCGTCGGCCGAGACGATCGGCAGGCCGGAATCGGCGAGGATTTTCTTGCCCAGGTCGACATTGGTGCCGGCGAGGCGCACGACCAGCGGAACGTGCAGGCTGACCTCCCGCGCCGCCGCGACCACGCCCTCGGCGATCACGTCGCAGCGCATGATGCCGCCGAAAATGTTGACCAGGATGCCCTCGACGTTGGGATCGCTGAGGATGATCTTGAAGGCGGTGGTGACCCGCTCGCGGGTCGCGCCGCCGCCGACATCGAGGAAGTTCGCCGGCTCGCCGCCGTAGAGCTTGATAATATCCATCGTGCCCATGGCGAGGCCGGCGCCGTTGACCATGCAGCCGATGGTGCCGTCCAGCTTGACATAGTTGAGGTCGTGCTGCGCGGCCTCCAGTTCCGCCGGGTCCTCCTCGTCCTCGTCGCGAAGCTCGGCGACGTCCGGGTGGCGGTAGAGCGCGTTGTCGTCGAAGTTCATCTTGGCGTCGAGGGCGAGCACCTCGCCGGCGCCGGTCACGACCAGCGGGTTGATCTCGACCATGCTGGCGTCGAGCTCGGTGAAAGCCCGGTACATCGCCGTCAGGAACCGGGCCGCCGACTTTACCTGGCCGCCCTCGAGGCCGAGGCCGAAGGCGACGGTCCGGCAATGGTGCGCCTGGATGCCGGTCGCCGGGTCGATGGCGACGCGGACGATCTTCTCCGGCGTCTCCTCGGCGACCCGCTCGATGTCCATGCCGCCCTCGGTCGAGGCCATAACGGTGACCCGGCCGGTCGCCCGGTCGAGCAGGACGGAGAGGTAGAGTTCGCGGGCGATGTCGCAGCCGTCCTCGATATAGAGGCGCTTGACCTCCTTGCCCTCCGGGCCGGTCTGCTCGGTGACCAGGACCTGGCCGAGCATGGCGTCGGCATTCGCGCGCACATCCTCGATCGATGTCACGACCCGCACGCCGCCCTTGCCGTCGGGGTCGTTCCGGAAGCGGCCGGCGCCCCGGCCGCCGGCATGGATCTGGGATTTTACGACCCAGACCGGGCCGCCGGTCTTTTCGGCCTGCGCGGCCGCCTCGTCCGGCGTCCAGGCGACGCCGCCGTCCGGCGCCGCAATGCCGTAGCGGCGCATCAACTCTTTCGCCTGATATTCGTGGATGTTCATGCTGGCTCCCCCTGCAGGGAAATATGGGCGGTTCCGGGCCGGGGCAGGGCCGCCGCTACATCAAGGGCCGGGTCGCTTCTATCAGGGCCTTCACGGCGCTGACCGATCTTTCGAACATGGCGCGCTCCCCGTCGTCGAGCTCGATCTCCATGACCCGCTCGACGCCGCCGGCGCCGATCACCGCCGGCACGCCGACATACAGGCCCGACTGGCCGTACTCGCCGTCGAGCCAGGCGGCGCAGGGCAGCACGCGCTTCTTGTCCCGGAGGTAGCTTTCGGCCATCGAGATCGCCGAAGCGGCCGGCGCGTAGAAGGCCGAACTCGTCTTGAGCAGGCCGACGATCTCGGCGCCGCCGTCGCGGGTGCGCTGGACGATTTCGTCGAGCCGCTCCCGGCTCAGCCAGCCCATCCGCACCAGGTCGGGCAGCGGCACGCCGGCGACCGTCGAATAGCGCGCCAGCGGCACCATGGTGTCGCCGTGGCCGCCGAGCACGAAGGCGGTCACGTCCTCGACCGAGACGTTCATCTCCTGGGCGAGGAAATAGCGGAAGCGCGCGCTGTCCAGCACGCCGGCCATGCCGACGACCCGGTTGTGCGGCAGGCCGCAATGCTCGCGCAGGGCCCAGACCATGGCGTCGAGCGGGTTGGTGATGCAGATGACGAAGGCGCCGGGGCAATGCTCGCGGATGCCGGCGCCGACCGCCTTCATGACCCCGGCGTTGGTGCCGATCAGGTCGTCCCGGCTCATGCCCGGCTTGCGCGGCACCCCGGCGGTGACGATGACGACATCGGCCCCGGCGATGGGCGCATAGTCGGACGCGCCGGCGAAATCGGCGTCGAAGCCCTCGATCGGCGAGGCCTGGGCGAGGTCCAGCGCCTTGCCCTCCGGCACGCCCTCGACGATATCGAACAGGACGACGTCGCCAAGCTCCTTGAGGCCGGCGAGCAGGGCCAGCGTGCCGCCGATCTGGCCGGCGCCGATCAGGGCGATCTTGTTTCGGGCCATGGGGTTCCCCGCTGTGAACGGACTGTATGGACCGGCGGGCGTCCGCAAGAGGGAGCAGGTTCCGCCGTCGGATGACGCGGGCCGGATTAGCGCGACCGGCCGGGCAAGGCAACCGCGCACAATGCGCGGGCCGTCGCCGGCTGCGGAAGCCAGGGCGCCGCCCCTACGGCGTCATCTCGTACAGGTTCCAGGCGGTCTTGGCGGCGACCCGGTCGTAGAGGGTGCGGGCGCGGTAGTTGTCGTCGCCGGTGATCCAGCGGATGCGGCTCCAGCCGCGTTCGGCGGCGATCCCGTTCAGCCGCGCCAGCAGCGCCTCGCCGGCCCTCGCGCCGCGCGCCGCCGGATCGACGAACAGGTCGTCCAGGAAGCCGATCTCGACGCCGCGCAGCGGGCTCGGCATGGCCCGGTAATGGGCGAGCCCGACCAGCGCGCCATCGCGCTCCGCCACCAGCGCCTCGACGGCATGGCCCGGATCGTGGATCCAGCCCCACACCGTCTCCAGGGTCCCGGCGGTCATGGGCGCCTTGTAGAAGTCGCCGTAGCCCCGGAACAGCGGCTCCCACCCCGCCCGGTCCCCCGGCGCCGCGGGGCGGATAATGAGGTCGGTCATGGGGCGACGCCGAACAGGATCAAGGGGACGGCCGGAACGCCGCGACCCTGCCGAATCACGTTCACCAAGTCGCGCTCGAAATAGGGCACGCCGGACGACATTTCCTGCTCCATGTCCTTCATGGGTAGAATCTCGATCCCCAAGTCGATCACGTCCGAGACAAAAAAGCTCAGATGCTTCACGAACAGGTCGTGCGCGACGAAGGCGTACTTGCCGAACTGAACTTCGACGGCGACCCGATCCTTCACGAAATCGGTCTCGTTCCGCGATTGGATCGGCGTATAGCCCGCTGCCTCGATAGCGGCCTTCTGCTCCCTGGGTTCGAGATAATGCGTGCGCCGCATCAGGGCTTCGTCCGACGCAACCCAGAATGTCCGCCGCCTGGCCTTCCAACCGCGGGTTGTAAACTCGCGCTTGAACGCGGCGTTCATCGCCTTTGGGGCGAAGAGCATTCGCCCCTCCTTGCGTTTTTCCTCCGATACCTTGGTCCTGCAAACCTCCGCATCCACCGCAGCGATCACTTGCTCGACTTCATCCAGCAGCGCCGGCTTGTGCACCATCAGGTATTCGAGACCGTTCAGGTGCGAGTATCTGGCCGCGATCCGCATCAATGGCCGCCGCGCGGTTTCGACGGATCGTAGATCGGCTTGCCCATCGGGCGCGTTTTCAGCGTGCCGTCCCGGAGCGCCTGTAGCCGCCTGTGGGCCGTCTCGATATACCCTGGGACAATATCGCAGCCATAAGCGATCCGCCCGTGCATGAGTGCGGCCACGGCGGCAGAACCGACGCCGATGTACGGATCGAGCACCGCGTCGCCTTCGTCGGTCATGGACAGCACAAGGCGCTCGACCAGTTCGACCGGGAACTGGCACGGATGATCGGTCTTTTCCGGGTGGTTGTTCTTCACGTTCGGAAAGGCCCAAACGTCGGACGGATTCTTGCCGAGCGGGTTGCCGGAAAGCTGGCCGACTCGCGGCCCCCTGAAATACCGCTTGCCGGGGTATTTCGACGGGACGCGGATCGGGTCGAGATTCCATGTGTAGTCGTCGCCGCGCGTCCACCAGTTGATCGTTTCGTAGCGCCCGGACAGGCGCTTGGTGCAATGCAGGCCGTGGCCGAAATGCCAGATTATCCGGTTGCGCAGCTTCAGGCCGTGCGCCGCGAAAACCGGATACAGCACGGTGTCGAGCGGGATGATTTCGCCGTTATCGACAAAGTTGCCGACCTGCCAGCATATCGAACCCCGATCGTGCAGCAGCCGGACGCATTCGGCGATCACCGCCTTTTGTGCCTCAAGGTAGGAGTCGAGCGATCGCCGCGCTTCGTATGACTTGCCCAGATTGTAGGGTGGCGACGTGACGATCAGCTTGAACGACCGATCGGCCAGACCGGCCATAAAGGCGAGATTGTCCGCGCACTCGATCACCGCATCCGGCGCGGCGGGCGGCTCCAGGGCCAAGGCGGCGGCGGTCTTCAAGGTGCGGTCACCGAATTATAGGTGTAGGTCGGCCAGTCCGGGCGGTAGCCGTCCACAGCCTGATGGCCCCAGACCGTCCAGCAGTCCCGCTTTCCGCGGCCGAACAATTCCAGATACGGCCCCCAGCTGCACGCCTCGATCAGATCGTACTGTTCGTCGGGCTTGCGGGAATGTTCGCGTTTCCGGCTTGCCAGCAAGTTGACCTGCCGCCTTCCGGGCGCGAGCGTCCGGGCGCCCTTACCGCGGATGCCGAACAGGACGAGTTCCGTGACGTTGCGGAAATAGAAGCCGACGCCACGTCCGTCCGAGCCGCCGTCCTTGCGGATTTTGTGCCAGACGATGTTGGTCTTGTATTCGAAGCCCCAGGCTCTCAGGACATCGAGGCCGTGGGGCAGAAGCGCATTGGGCACCCACAGATAGCAATGCGCTGCTTCGAGCAAACAGTCCCCCACCGGCAGGTCTGCGATTTCTTCGAAAGACAGGGTGCCGTAACGGCTCAACCGGCGATGTTCGGGCGCGACCTTGCCGGTCCGGTTGTCGAAGCGCCACGGCGGATCGGCCAACACGGTGCCGAATTTCCGGTTTCCGATCTCGAACGCAAAGTCGCCGGCAGCCTTCGATGTCATAGCCTCAATTCCCTGCCGTATCGGCACCGTTCATCATCGGAACCCTATTTCGAACAATTCAGGAACACAACGCTATATATGGTCTCCTTTGCATCCTGCACACTACCGGTTGGGTTTCAAGGCCGCATCCGCCCGTCGGCCCGCCTGTCCACAGCTTTTTCCGCCCCTCACGTCCGGTAGGACGCATCCTTGCGGTCCATCAGGCGCATGAGCGCGGGCCATTCCAGCGTCTCGTCGGTTGCGCCGCCGTTGCCGGCGACGCCGCTGTCCCACTGGGCGGCGGTGTGCTCCTGCACCGCCCGCACGGGCAGGCTCGGCGCGCCGCTTGCCATGACGTCGAGCTGAATCTTGCAGGCCATCTCCAGATAATAGATGCGGCGGAACGCCTGGCTGATATTCGCCCCGCAGGCGAGCAGGCCGTGGTTGCGCAGGATCATCACGCTGCACGCGCCCAGGTCGGCGATCAGCCGGTCCTGCTCGGCTTCGTCGAGCGCGATGCCCTCGTAATCGTGATAGGCGATGCGGCCGAGGAACTGGAAGCCGTTCTGCTCCATCGGGATCAGCCCGTCCGCCAGGCAGGAGACCGCTATGCCGGCGCGCGTGTGGGTGTGGATCACGGCGTGGAGGTCCGGCCGCGCCCGGTGGATGCAGGCATGAATGACGTAGCCCGCCGGGTTGATCCGCGCGGCGGGATCGTCGACCGGGCGGCCGTCCAGGTCGACCTTGACCAGCCCGGAGGCCGTCATCTCGGAATAGTGCGGGCCGAACGGGTTGATCAGGAAATGGTGCTCCGGCCCCGGCGCGCGCGCGGTGATGTGGTTGTAGATCAGGTCGGTCATGCCGAAATGGTCGATCAGCCGGTAGCAGGCGGCGAGCCGGACCCGCACGTCCCACTCCTCGGCGGAAATATGCGCCGGCCGATGGTCCGGCCGGCCGGCCGGCAGCGTGGCGACGTTCATGGCGGTTTCCTTCCCCGTTCGGGCGCGTTACGCGGATGGGAAGAACATGCCGCTTCCCTGTTCGATTGTCACCCCGGCCGACCGAAGGGCGCGCCGGCTTTGCGCAAACGCGGGCCCTCCTGTAGGACAGCGGACCTTCGACCCGCAACCAGATCACGTCGCAGAGGCGCCATGTTCTACCGGCCCGGCCACGAGCGTCACGGCCTGCCCCGCAACCCGTTCAACGCGCTGGTCGTGCCGCGGCCGATCGGCTGGATCTCCAGCCTGGCGCCGGACGGCACGGCCAATCTCGCGCCCTATTCCTTCTTCAACGCGGTGAGCTATTCCCCGCCGCAGGTCATGTTCTCCGCCGGCCCGCGGCCGCACCGCAAAGGCGAACCCCACGACCCCAAGGATTCCCGGACCAATCCCGAGGCGACCGGCGAATTCGTCTGCAACATGGCGACCTGGGACCTGCGCGACGCCATGAACCGCACGTCAGAGCACGTCCCGCCCGGCGTCGACGAATTCGACCATGCCGGGCTGACCAAGGCGCCGGCGGAGACCGTCGCGCCGCCGCGGGTCGCCGAATCGCCGGTCCATCTGGAATGCCGCTATCTCCGCAGCGTGACGCTCAAGGCGTGGGAGGGCTACGGGCCGAACGTGGCGATTTTCGGCGAGGTCGTGGGCATCCATATCGACGACGCGGTGCTGACCGGCGGCTTCGTCGACATGGCGAAGGTCCGCCCGATCGGCCGGCTCGGCTATCTCGACTACGTCACCGTGGCCGACGTCTGGACCATGCCCCGGCCGGATTGAGCGGCCTGCCGCCGCAGATCGTCGCCGTCAGGCGGCAACGAACCTGCGGACTGCGATATCCTCCCGTTCCTGCTGCGTATGCCACAGATCGTATTGCATCTGCTGCGTCAGCCAGCTCTCGGGGCTGCCGCCGAACGCCTCGGACAGCCGGATCGCCATCTCGGGCGAGATGCCGAGGCGGCCGTTGAGCAGCATCGACAGCGTATTGCGCGATACCGAAAGCCCCTTGGCGGCTTCGGTCACTGTCAGACCGAGAGGGTCGAGGCATTGACGCCGGATGAACGCGCCGGGATGGGGCGGATCGTGCATGAGCATGGGATGTTCCCCCTGGTGGATTCCTCTGCGAAATGCGGATAAGGCGGAAACGGGCGCCGGCGCGGCCTTCCCCGCCGGACGTGCGCCCAATCCGGTCCTCGAACCCATCCCGTCATTTCGACCCCCACCCGTCATTTCGACCGGAGCCCCGGCCCACCGGGCCGGGGCGGAGTGGAGAAACCCGGAGGGCGCTCCATCGACGCCACAGGCTCCGGCGTCCGCCCGGCCTCCGTCGCCGGCCGGATTTCTCCACTCGCTTCGCTTCGGTCGAAATGACGGTTGGGGATACGCTTCGGTCGAAATAACGGGCGGGGCAAGCGGCGCGCCCGGCGCGGTCTCCCCCCTTTCACAGAGGAATCCTGGTGGTAATCCAGATATTCGACAGCCAAGGCGAGTCCAACCGCGCCCTTCCCCGCTCAGGCCCCGCCCTCACTCCGCGTCCTGGCGCGCTTCGAGATAGTCCTTGGACTGCATCTCCATCAGGCGCGAGACGGTGCGCTGGAATTCCATCGCGATGTGGGCGCCGCGGTAGAGGTCCTGCGGCGCGCCGGCCGCCGAGGCGAGCAGCTTGACCTTCCGCTCGTAGAGCGTGTCGATCAGGATGGCGAAGCGCTTGACCGGGTTCTTCTCGTCCGGCCTGAAGCGCGGGATGCCGTCGATCAGCACGGTCCGGTAGGCCTCGGCGATGGCGATATAGTCGGCGGCGGCGCGCGCCTCGCGGCACAGCGCGTCGAACGGGAAGCGCGCCACGCCGTGGGCGGCAAGCGGCACCGGCACCTCCCGCCCCTTCACGGTCAGCCGGGCCGGCGCCGCCTCGGCGCCGTCGGTCAGGGCTTCGAACGCCCTGTCGAGCGCCCGGGTCGCCGCCGGGCCGAGCGGCGTGCGCCAGACCTGCATCGTCATCAGCCGGGCGAGCCGGTAATCCCGCGCCGCCTCCAGGTGCAGCACGTCCAGCTTCGTCTCGAGCAGCTCGATGAAGGGCAGGAAAAGCTGGCGCTGCAAGCCGCCCTCGTAGAGCCGGTCCGGCGGCCAGTTGGAGGTCGCGACCATAATCGCGCCGCGGGCGAACAGGGCCTCGAACAGGCGGCCGAGGATCATGGCGTCGGCGATGTTGACGACGTGCAGCTCGTCGAAGCAGAGCAACCGGGCGTCTTCCGCGATGTCGGCGGCGACGGCGGGCAGCAGGTCGTCGACCCGGCCCCCTTTTCGCGACTCGCCGCGCCGCTTGTGCAGCCGGTCGTGGATTTCGAGCATGAATTCGTGGAAGTGGACCCGGCGCTTGCGGGCGACCGGCGCGGCGTCGAAGAACAGGTCCATCAGCATGGACTTGCCGCGCCCGACGCCGCCGTAGAGATAGAGGCCGCGCGGCGGCTCCGGCGTTTTCCTGTTGGCGAGGCCGAAGCGGGACAGCCCGAAACGGGACAATGGGGAGCCGGCCCGGCCGGGCTCGTAACCGCGGATCGCCCGGTGCAGGCCGGTCAGCTTTTCCGCCGCCAGCGCCTGGGCCGGATCGTGGCTCAGATGCCCGGCGGCGACCCGGGCGCGCCATTCTCCCAACGGCGTTTGCGCGGGCGCGGTTGCGGCGGGACCGTCGGTCATGGCGCGGCCTCAGAGCGCATCCGCCATGGACGGGTCCATGCCGGCGCGGCGTCCCTCGATACGCCCCGGATACGATCCGGGGCTACTCGGGATGAGGGAGTTCGGATAGCTGTCCATTGCTCAACCAATCCCCTCACCCTGAGTAGCCGCCGGAGGCGGCGTATCGAAGGGGCCGTCCGCCATCGGCGCGCGGCTCAGCCGTCCGCCCATTCACGGTCAGCTGGGTCGGCGACGCGCAAATGCCGCTCCGGCGCGGCGAGGATCGCGTCGACGGCGTCGGCGACCATGCGCTCGACCAGTTCCCCGGCCGCCGGCCGGTCGGCGATCAGGTCCAGCCCCTCGCCGGCGAAGGTGGCGGCCATGTCTGTGTCGCCGCCGCGCTGGGCGGCGAAGAAGCGCTCGCGCATCGGTCGGCCCTCGGCGCGCAGGGCGTCGTCGCGGCCGTGCCATTCGTCGCTGAAGGCGTTGCGGACGGCGCGCCCGGTATACGGCTCCGGCCAGGCCAGGCCGCGCGCAGTATCGAAAACCTTCGTGCGCAGCGTGTCGTCGCCGCCGGTCCGCTCGATCAACGCCTTCTGGTTCGGATGGCCCAGCGCCTCCTGCGTCGCCCAGAAGCGCGTGCCGACCAGCACGCCCTCCGCGCCCAGCATCAGCGCCGCGGCCAGCCCGCGCCCGTCGGCGATGCCGCCCGCCGCCGCGACCGGGACCGGCGCGACCGCATCGGCGACCGCCGGGACCAGCGGCAGCGTCGCCCGGTCCGCGCCGTGGCCGCCGGCCTCCGTGCCCTGGGCGACGACGATGTCCGCGCCCTTGGCGGCGACGTCCCGCGCGTCTTTCAGGGTCTGGACCTGGCAGATCAGCGCCGCGCCGGTGTCCTTCACCTTCGCGGCGTAGGGCGCGATGTCGCCGAAGAACAGCATGACCGCGGCGGGCCGGCGCTCCAGCGCGGCGTCGAGCGCGCCCGGCCGCCTGTCGAGCGCCCAGCCGATGAAACCGATGCCGACCGCCCGGTTGCCCGCCCTGTCGAATTCGGCCGAAATCCAGTCGTCGGAGCCCCAGCCGAGCGCAGGGTCGGCATAGCCGGCGCCGATCAGGCCGAGCCCGCCGGCGGCCGAGACCGCCCCGGCCAGCGCGCCGCCCGAAACCCCGCCCATCGGCGCGAGCAGCACCGGATGGTCGATGCCGAGCAGGCGGGTGATCGCGGTAGACAGCCTCATGCCGCGGGCATAGCGGCTTTCGCCCGGCGGTGGCAAAGGGAATGTCGCGCCGGTTCCGGGGTTCCGGCCCCGGCCGGGCGCCGGGCGGGCTTTCCTTTGGGCCGTCCCGCCTATCTAGGTGCAGAGTCGGGCGCCCGACCGGCGCCCGGCTCAACGCAACGGGGCGCATCGCGACGGGGCGCAGGGGGAGCCGCATGACCGGGATCGACGAAAGCCGGCCTTTCCTGCCGGTCAATATTGCGGTGATGACCGTCTCCGACACCCGCAGCGCGGCCGACGACCGGTCCGGCGACACGCTGGCCGGGCGGATCGAAGGCGCCGGCCATGTCGTCGCCGACCGCCGGATCGTGCCGGACGAGACGGCGGAGATCGTCGCCGCGCTCGAAGGCTGGATCGCCGACCCGGCGATCGACGTCGTCGTCTCGACCGGCGGCACCGGCGTGACCGGCCGCGACGTGACGCCGGAAGCCTTCGAGCGGGTCTTCGAGAAGAAGATCGAGGGCTTCGGCGAACTGTTCCGCTGGGTCAGCTTTCAGAAAATCAAAACCTCGACCGTCCAGTCGCGCGCGGTCGGCGGCGTGGCGGGCGGCACCTACCTGTTCGCCCTGCCGGGCTCGCCCGGCGCCTGCAAGGACGGCTGGGACGAAATCCTGCAATACCAACTCGACAACCGCACCCGCCCCTGCAACTTCGTCGAGCTGATGCCGCGCCTGCAGGAGCATACCGGACGTTAGCCGGGCGCCGGGAGGACCGTTCCGGATGGAACCGTCCGTATTTTCGATCGGAGATTCGAATATTTTTCTCCGCCGGCGCTGTTTTTCGGCGTCTCTCCCCGCATATGCCGAAATAGACAGACCGGTCTTTATTTTGCGTTTCTATTGCGCTCCGAAGGCTCTCGAAACGCCCGAACCCCGCGGAAACGCTGGGAAAGCGCGATTCGGAAAAATAGGGAATTATACTGGCAAGGAATATTTCCATACGTCCAGGCGGCGGACAAATGGCGGGCGGGCGGATGGACACCCCCATCGCCTCCGCTCCGGCGCTTCCCCCGCTGAAGCGGATTCCTCTGCGAAAGCCGGACAGAACCGAAACGGGCGGCGCGCGGCCGGTCCCTTTCGCAGGGGAATCCCGAAGCGGGGGAAGGACAAGGTAGCGGCGCGGAAGGCGCATTTCGGGCGGCGGCAAAGCACATATAGGGAACGAATTTCGCGGCGTCAAGGGGAAAGCGCCGGCCGGCTGTGGGCCGTCCACGCCCCCCACGTCCCCTTCCACGCCCGGAGCGCCGCGCCGTCGTCGATGTCCGCCAGCGTTTCGGCGAAGGCGGTCCGCCGGTGGCGCGGCACGTTGCGCAGCGTCGCCGCCAGGGTCTCCGGACCCGACCAGGGCACGCCGTCGAACAGGCCGCCGCACCGGACCGGCCCGCGCTGGCCGGCCAGCCAGAAGCCGCCGTCCCCGGCCGGGCCGAACAGCAGGTCGGACCGCCGGAGCAGGCCGAACGCGCGCCCGATGGCGCCGGCGTCGATGCCGGGAATGTCGGCGCCGAAGAGAATCCGCGGGCGCGGCGCGAACCGGTCGAGGCAGCGCGCCATGCGGTCGCCGAGATCGCCCTCGCCCTGGTCGATGCAGGGCAGGCCGGAGAGGCGCGGCAGCCCGCGCCGCAGATGCCGGGCCGACCGGCGCGGCGCGGCCGCGAGCACGAGATCCCATTCCGGACGGCCGGCCAGCCGCGCGCCGGTCCGCTGCGCGGTTTCGCAATGGAAGCGCCAGGCGGCGAGCGCGCCGATATCCGCCGCCAGCCTGGTCTTGACCGCGCCGATGAGCGGCGCCTTCAGGAACAGGATCGCGACCGGGCGGCTGCGCGGCGAACCGGCCGGCATGTCAATACAGCCGCGCCAGCCGGGCCGGCGGCACGCCCATGAGATAGAGCGCAAGCAGGGCGAGATTGCGCGCCGAGCGGCGGCGGTAGCCGGCCTGCAAAAACCGCTCCGCCCCGGTCACCGCGTCGAAGTCGAGCGGCACGAGCCGGTTCCGGCCGGCGCGGCGGACAAGGTCGACGTCTTCGAACAGCGGGATCGGCCGGTAGCCGCCGAGCGCGCGGTAGAAGTCCCGGCCGATCAGCAGCCCCTGGTCGCCCCAGGGCAGGCCGAGGCGCCGGCAGCGCCAGGCCACCCGCTTCTCGAGCCGCCGGGCGCGCGGGTGCGGGTCGTCGAGCCGGAACCGGCCGTAGCCCGCGCGCCGCCGGTTGGCGGGATCGGCCGCGAAGGCGGCGGCGGCGGCGCGCCAGCCGGGGGCGGGGCGGGTATCGGCGTGGAGGAAGAACAGCCAGTCGCCGCGCGCCGCGTCGGCGCCCGCCGCCAGCTGCGCGCCGCGGCCCGGCGCGCCGGTCACGACCCGCGCGCCGGCTTCCCGCGCCATCGCCGCCGTCGCGTCCTGCGAGCCGCCGTCGCTGACGACGATGTCCGGCGCTTCGCCGCCGCCGCCCGTCGTCGACAGCGCCGCCAGCGTCGCCGGCAGGCGCGGCGCCTCGTTCAGCGTCGGGATGACGATGCTCAGCCCGGCCGGAGTCCCGCTAGGAGTCCCGATAACAGTCATAACCGCCTGTCTCGCCCAGCCGGACCCGCCGTTCAAGCGGCGGCGCGCGGCGGCACGACTGCGTGGTTGATTGTTCTTTTTTTGTTCTTGATTTCGGCGGCAAGAATACCCACGATGACCGGTATGGAGCCCGTCGAACGAATTCCGGCGAGTACGCCCTTCGATCCCCGGTCGGACCATGCGGGACGCCCGCTGGAACGTCCTCGGGGCCCGGCCTTCCGCGGCCGGGGCGCCGGCTTCAATCCGCCGAACCGGTTCGAGACGGTCCGGCGCGACCCCTTCTTCGACGGCTGGGAGGCGCCGGCCGGCCCGGAAGAGGCGGCGGCGGGCCCGCCCGCGGCCGCCGTGCCGACGACGGTGACGGCCGACGCGACGCGCACCGTGATCGCGCGCAACGAGTCGCCCGATATCGGCTTCGACCGCTCGATCAACCCCTATCGCGGCTGCGAGCACGGCTGCGTCTACTGCTATGCAAGGCCGAGCCATGCCTGGCTCGGCCTGTCGCCGGGCGTCGATTTCGAGACCCGGCTGTTCGCCAAGCCCGACGCCGCCGCGCTGCTGCGGCAGGAACTTTCCCGGCCGTCCTACCGCTGCGAACCCATCGCCATGGGCACGAACACGGACCCGTATCAGCCGGTCGAGCGGGAACGGCGGATTACCCGCGATATTCTGAAGGTGCTGGCGGAGTGCAACCATCCGGTCACGATCATCACCAAGTCGGCCCTGATCGAGCGGGACATCGATATCCTGGCGCCGATGGCCGGGAAGGGCCTTGCCGCCGCCGCCCTGTCGGTGACGACGCTGGAGCGGACGGTGGCCCGCGCCATGGAGCCGCGGGCGGCCGCGCCGGCGCGGCGGCTGGCGGCGATCCGCTCGCTGGCCGAGGCCGGCATCCCGGTCCGGGTCACGGTCGCGCCGGTCGTGCCGGGCATCACGGACCACGAGATGGAGGCGATCCTGGAGGCGGCGCGCGACGCCGGCGCCTCGCTCGCCTCCTGGATCCTGCTGCGCCTGCCCGGCGAGGTGAAGGACCTGTTCGCCGACTGGCTCCAGACCCACTATCCGGCGAAACGCAACAAGGCGCTCAACACCGTCCGCGCGCTGCGCGAAGGCAAGCTCAACAACGCCGAGTGGGGCGAGCGCATGGTCGGCAAGGGCGCGTTCGGCAAGGCGCTGGACCTCCGCTTCGCCCTGGCCGTCCGCCGCCTCGGCCTGAAACGCGAAGGCAGCGCCCTGCGCACCGACCTGTTCGCCAAACCGGCGCGGGACGGGCGGCAGATGACGCTCTTCTAGGGCGGGTCCAGGGGCGGGGCGGCGTTCCGGTTTCCGTTCGGGACCGAACCCGCCCGTGACACTGCCGGATCGCTCTGCGAAAGTGGCGTGGCTGTGCCCATATCCGCGCCCGTCACCCGTTTCGCGCCCAGCCCGACCGGCCTTCTCCATCTCGGCCATGCCTGGTCCGCCTGGCAGGCCTGGCGGCGCGCGCGGGACGGGGGCGGGCGCTTCCTGCTGCGCATCGAGGATATCGACACCGGGCGCTGCCGGCCGGAATTCGAAGCGGCGATCTACGAGGACCTCGCCTGGCTGGGTCTGGACTGGGAGCGGCCGGTGCTGCGCCAGTCGGAGCATTTCGGCCGCTACCGGACGGCCCTGGCGGCGATCCGGGAGCAGGGCCTCGCCTATCCGTGCTTCTGCACCCGGGCCGATATCCGCCGCGAGATCGAGGCCGCCGGCGGCGCGCCCCACGGCCCGCCGCATGGCCCGCGAAACAATCCGCCGGATCCGGGCGGCGGCCCGCGCTACCCCGGCATCTGCCGCGGCCTTGCGCCGGCGGAACGGCGGGCGCGGATCGACAGCGGCGCGGCCCATGCCTGGCGGCTGGACGCCGCCGCGACCGCCGCGCGCTGCGGCCCGCTGACCTGGCGCGACGAGACCGCCGGCGAGATCCCGGCCGATCCGGCGCCGTTCGGCGATGTCGTGCTGGCGCGCAAGGATATCCCGACGAGCTACCATCTGGCGGTGACGGTCGACGACGCGGTGCAGGGCGTCACCCTGGTCGTGCGCGGCGCCGACCTGTTCGCCGCGACCCATGTCCACCGGCTGCTCCAGGCGGTCCTCGGCCTGCCGGCGCCGCTCTACCGCCACCACCCGCTGCTGCTCGACGCCGGGGGCAAACGCTTCGCCAAGCGCGACAGGGCCATGACGATCCGCAGCCTGCGCGAACGGGGCCTGTCGCCCGCCGACGCGGTCGCGCTGGCTGCGGGCTGGCAGAAGGGATAGGGCCCGGCAGGCCCGCGCCGGCGGCCCGTTCCGCCATTTCGGGCGAAGCGCAGACATCCTCGCCGTCCTTATTGACCGGGCGCCTGCGCCCTCGCCGTCATTCCGGGCGAAGCGCACCCTCGCCCGTCATTTCGACCGAGCGGAGCAGCCTGCCCCTTCGGCTTCGCTCAGGGCGGGCTCTGAGCGAAGTCGAAGGGAGCGGAGAAATTCGGCCGGCGACGGGCGCCGGGCGGATGTCGGAGCCTGTGGCGTCGATGGAGCGCCCGCCGGGTTTCTCCGCTCCGCCCCGGCCCGGTGGGCCGGGCCTCCGGTCGAAATGACGGGTGGGGGAGCGGCGGCGGCCCGTTCCGCCATTTCGGGCGAAACGCACCCCTTCCCGTCATTTCGACCGAGCGGAGCGAGCGGAGAAATCCGGCCGGCGACGGGCGCCGGCCAGGCGCAAGAGCCTGTGGCGTCGGTGGAGCGCCCGCCGGGTTTCTCCGCTCCGGTGCGGCGGAAAGGCTCACGGCGCGGCGGGGATTTAAGGATTGCGCCGCCGGTAATTTATCTTGATAAGTACATAACGATATGTTTATATCAATCTGTAAGTAAGCGTTCGGGCCGTTACGGGGCGGCCCGGAATCCGGGGAGGCAAGGCGGCCGTGGATCAACTGCTTCTGGGCCTGAAGGCTGCGGCGGAGGGGACGCGCCTGCGCATCCTGTCGCTGTGCGCGCATGTCGAACTCACGGTGTCCGACCTGGTGCGCGTGCTGGGCCAGTCGCAGCCGCGGGTCTCGCGCCATCTGAAGCTGCTGGTGGAGGCCGGCCTGCTGGAGCGGCACCAGGAAGGCAACTGGGCTTGGTACCGCCTGGCCGAGGCGAGCGGCGGCGGCGCGCGCAACGCCGAACTCGCCCGGCAACTGATCGACCTGATCCCGGAAAACGACGAGGTCCAGGCGCTCGACCTCGTTCGCCTCGAGGAGATCAAGGCCGAACGCGCGCGCATCGCCGCCGACTATTTCCGCGCCAATGCCGCGAGCTGGTCCGAGGTGCGCGCGCTGCATGTCGATCCGGCGCAGGTCGATGCCGCCCTGCGCCGGGTCGTGCTGCGCCAGCCCGTCGATACCCTGCTCGACATCGGCACCGGCACCGGCCGGGTGCTGGAACTGGTCGCGCCGGAGGTGACCAGCGCCATCGGCATCGACCTCAGCCGGGAGATGCTGGCGGTCGCCCGGCACAATCTGGACAAGGACGGGCTGCGCCACTGCCAGGTCCGCCACGCCGACATGTACCAGCTGCCTTTCGTGCACGAGCGGTTCGACGCCGTGACGCTGCACATGGTGCTGCACTATTCGGAGCGGCCGGCCCAGGTGCTCGCCGAGGCCGCGCGGGTGCTGAGGCCCGGCGGCCGGGCGGTCGTGGTCGATTTCGCGCCCCACGGCATGACGGCGCTGCTCGACCGGCACGCCCATTGCTGGGCGGGTTTCGAGGACGGCGATATCCGGCGCTGGTTCCGCGCGGCCAGCCTGTCGCCGGAGGAGCCGGTGCTGCTGGACGGCGACCCGCTGACGGTCGCCATCTGGTCCGCGGCCCGGCCCGCCAACGATGCCGCGCCCGAACCGGACCGGGACAATGCGGGGGACGATGCGGGGCGCGACGCGGGGAGGGCGGCCTCGTGACCGCGCCCGCCGGCCCGTCGTTCCGCCCCGCCGCCGCGGCGCTGGAGGCGCTGGCCGCCGAGCGCATCCTCGTCATGGACAGCGCCATGGGCACGATGATCCAGGCGGCCGAACCGGCGGAAGAGGACTTCCGCGGCCAGGCCTTCGCGCGCCACGACCGCGCGCTCCAGGGCAACAACGATCTCCTGAACCTGACCCGGCCGGACATCGTGCGCGGCATCCACGACGCCAACCTGGCGGCCGGCGCCGATATCCTGAAGGCCAACACCTTCAACGCGAACGCCATTTCGCAGGCCGACTACGGCCTCGCCTACCACGCCGCGGAAATCGCCCGCGCCGGAACCCGGATCGCGCGCGACGCCGCGGATGCGGCGATGGCCGCGGACCCGGCGCGCCGGGTCTTCGTCGCCGGCGTGCTCGGCCCGACCAACCGGACGGCCTCGATCTCGCCCGACGTCAACGACCCGGGCTACCGCAACGTGACCTTCGACGAACTGGCCGCCATCTACCGCGAGAATGTCGACGCGGTCGTCGCCGGCGGGGCCGATCTCGTGCTGGTCGAGACGGTGTTCGACACGCTGAACGCCAAGGCCGCCCTGTTCGCCGTCGAGGACGCCTTCGAGGCGCTCGGCTTCCGCCTGCCGGTCATCGTCTCCGGGACGATCGCCGACCGTTCGGGGCGCACCCTGTCCGGGCAGACCGTGGAGGCCTTCTGGACCTCGGTTGAGCATATCCGGCCGTTCGCCATCGGCCTGAACTGCGCGCTCGGCGCCGAGCAGCTGGCGCCCTTCGTCGCCGACCTGTCGGGCGTTGCGGCGGCCCGGCTCAGCGTGCATCCCAACGCCGGGCTGCCCAACGCCTTCGGCGGCTACGACGAGACGCCGGAACGGACGGCCGCCTTCCTCGGCGCCTGGGCGCGCGACGGGCTGGTCAACATCGTCGGCGGCTGCTGCGGCACGACGCCGGAACACATCGCGGCGATCCGGGCGGCGGTCGAGGGGACCGCGCCGCGCCGCGTGCCGGACGCGCCGGCCAGCCTGTCGCTTTCGGGCCTCGAGCCCTTCCATCTCGCCGCCTGACCTGCGCCGCCGCCGGCCGATGACCGAAACGCCGAACAGCGCGCCCGGTCCCGTATCGGGTCCCGTATCGGATCCCGTATCGGATCCGGCATCCGGTCCGGCCGCGGGGCTGGCCCCGGCCATGAACGCCGCCCAGCGCTTCGTCATGGTGGGCGAGCGCACCAACGTCACCGGCTCGGCGAAGTTCCGCAAACTGATCGTGGCCGGCGATTTCGAGGCCGCGCTCGACATCGCCCGGGAACAGGTCGGGAACGGCGCCCGGATCGTCGACGTCAACATGGACGAGGCGATGCTGGACTCCGAGGCGGCGATGGTCCGGTTCCTCAACCTGATCGCCGCAGAGCCGGATATCTGCCGCGTGCCGGTCATGATCGATTCGTCGAAATGGCCGGTGATCGAGGCCGGGCTGAAATGCGTCCAGGGCAAGGCGATCGTCAATTCGATCAGCCTCAAGGAGGGCGAGGCGCCGTTCCTGGAGCAGGCAAGGCGCATCCGGCGCTACGGCGCGGCCATGGTCGTCATGGCGTTCGACGAGACCGGCCAGGCCGATACCGTCGGGCGCAAGGTCGATATCTGCGCGCGCGCCTACCGGCTGCTGACCGGACGGGCCGGGGTGCCGCCCCAGGACATCATCTTCGATCCCAACGTCTTCGCCGTCGCCACAGGGATCGCGGAGCATGACGGCTACGGCCTCGCCTTCATCGAGGCGACGCGGCGGATCAAGGCGGCGCTGCCGGGCAGCCACGTCTCCGGCGGCCTGTCGAACCTGTCCTTCTCCTTCCGCGGCAACGAGCCGGTGCGCCGGGCGATGCACTCGGTCTTCCTGTATCACGCGATTCCCGCCGGCCTCGACATGGCGATCGTCAACGCCGGCCAGCTCGACGTCTACGACGAGATCGCCCCGGACCTGCGCGAGCGGGTCGAGGACGTCGTGCTCAACCGCCGGCCGGACGCCACAGACCGGCTGCTCGACATCGCCGGGGACTATCGCGGCGGCGCGGTGCAGCGCGCGAAGGACGACGGCTGGCGCGCGGCTCCGGTGGAGGACCGGCTGAGCCACGCCCTGGTCCACGGTATCGCCGACCATGCCGAGGCAGACGCCGAAGAAGCGCGCCTCAAGCTCGGCAAGCCTCTGGCGGTGATCGAAGGGCCGCTGATGGACGGCATGTCGATCGTCGGCGACCTGTTCGGCGCCGGCAAGATGTTCCTGCCCCAGGTCGTCAAGAGCGCGCGCGTGATGAAAAAGGCGGTGGCCTGGCTCGAGCCGTTCATGGAGGCGGAGAAGAGCCGGAAAACGGCCGCCGCGGGCCGGATCGTCACGGCCACGGTCAAGGGCGACGTCCACGATATCGGCAAGAATATCGTCGGCGTCGTCCTGCGCTGCAACGGCTACGAGGTGATCGACCTCGGCGTGATGGCCCCGGCCGACCTGATCCTGGACACGGCGGAGCGGGAGGGCGCCGACCTGATCGGCCTGAGCGGGCTGATTACGCCCAGCCTGGAGGAGATGTGCCGGGTCGGCGCCGCGATGGACCGGCGCGGCATGACGCTGCCCCTGCTGATCGGCGGCGCGACGACCAGCCGGATGCATACCGCGGTGAAGATCGCGCCGTCCTACGGCGGGCCGGTGGTCCATGTCGCCGACGCGTCGCGCGCGGTCGGGGTCGCCGGCGCGCTGTTGTCGCCCAAGCGCCGGGCGGGCTTCGTCGCCGAGACCCGCTCGGCCTACGCGGCGCTGCGCGAGAGCCATGCCGGCGGCCGGCGCGACGGCGTCCAGACCGGTCTGGTCTCCGCGCGCGCCAACGGCCTCCGGCTCGACTGGTCCGGCTATACGCCGCCGCGGCCGGCGCAGGCCGGGCCGGTCGTGCTGGAAAACGTGGCCGTTGCGGACCTGGCGCCGCGCATCGACTGGACGCCGTTCTTCCGCACCTGGGAGCTGGCCGGCGCCTGGCCGCGCATTCTCGACGATCCGGCGGTCGGCGAGGCGGCCCGGGCGCTCCATGCCGACGCCCTGGCGATGCTGGAGAAAATGGCGGCCGAAGGCTGGACCCGGCCGAAAGGCGTCGCGGCCTTCTGGCCGGCGGCCCGCGCCGGCGACGATATCGTGCTCTACCGGAGCGAGGACCGGCGCGCGGTCCGCGATACCCTGCGGATGCTGCGCCAGCAGACCGCGAAGACGAACCGGCCGAACCACTGCCTCGCCGATTTCGTGGCGCCGGAGGAGAGCGGCGCGCCGGACTGGGTCGGCGGCTTCTGCGTCACGGCCGGGCCGGGGATCGAGGAGACCGCCGCGGACTTCGAGCGGCGGAACGACGATTACAACGCGATCATGGTCAAGGCGCTGGGCGACCGGCTGGCCGAAGCCTTCGCCGAATGGCTGCACGAGAAGGTGCGCAAGGACTACTGGGGCTATGCCGCCGGCGAAAACCTGTCCAACGACGAGCTGATCGCCGAGCGCTACCGCGGCATCCGCCCGGCGCCGGGCTATCCGGCCTGCCCGGAGCATACCGAGAAGCGCCGCCTGTTCGCCCTGCTCGACGCGGAGCGGCATACCGGCGTCCGCCTCACCGAAAGCTGCGCCATGCTGCCGGCCTCGGCGGTCAGCGGCTGGTATTTCAGCCATCCGGAGGCGCGCTATTTCGGCGTCGGCAGGATCGGCCGCGACCAGGTGGAGGACTACGCCGCCCGCAAGGGCTGGACCGTCGAAGAGGCCGAACGCTGGCTGGCGCCCAACCTGGGCTACGAAACCGTCAGGCAGGCGGCGTAGCCGCGCCTCCCGCAGGATTGCGCGTTTAAGGTCCGCCGCCGTTCGTGCTAACGTTGCCGGCGCGAACGTGCATTTGCAATTACCGCATAGCGGGAAACGCAGTTGAGGAGACACCCATGAAACGTTTGATCCTTTTCGGTGCGGCGGTCTGTTTTGCCGCTTCCGCCCAGGCGCAGACGACGACGCTGACGATGGAATCCGGCTCGGTCGGCGGCGCGACCGACATGGCCGCCAAGCATCTGGCCGAGGTCGCCGCCAAGCGGAAGATCGCGACCATCCAGGCGCAGGCCGGCAAGGTGCTGTCCAAGTCGATCCTGCAGGTCGCCCAGGGCAAGACCGATCTCGCCGCCAGCCCGTTCATCCTGCAGTTCCTGATGGCCAGGGCGCTCGGCCCCTATGCCGGGCTGGGCAAGGAGAAGGGCAAGGAGCTCGCCGGCAATCTCCGCCTGCTCTACCCCTACCATCTCGCCCACTATTACCTGATCGCCTTCGCCGCCTCCGGCATCGACAGCTGGGACAAGCTCAAGGGCAAGACCATCTTCAACGGCCCGCCGCGCGGCGGCGCGCTGACCACGGCGCGCGCCATCATCCGGCTGACGGCCGGCCTGAACGAAGGCAAGGGCTATACCGGCAAGCAGATCGCCTGGGGCCAGGCCGATTCGATCTTCCTCGACGGCGCGGTCGAAGCCGCCGTGCGGCCGGGCACCAATCCGGCGGCGTATCTGCCGGTCTATATCGCGGCCGGCAAGATCAACCTGGTCTCGATCCCGAAGGCCAAAATGGAATCGGCCGCCTTCCGGAAGTTCCTCCGGGCGCCCGGCAACGTGGCGATGGTCTTTCCGAAGAAAAACCTCGCCCATTACGGTCCGGGCGTGAACGTCATTTCCGAGGACGACATGTTCCGCTCGGTCTCCAACACCGGCGGCGACGTGGTCCACAAGAAGATGCCGAAGGCGCTGGCCAGGGCGCTGACCGCGGCGATGATCGAGACCCTGCCCGACCTGTTCCGGAAAACGCCGTTCGCCAGGGGGCAGCTGTTCGGCGTCGTCGACGACAAGCGGATGGGCATGTGCAACGCCGGCGTCAAGTTCCATCCCGGCGCCGTCGAGGCGTGGGAGGCCGCCGGCCACAAGCTCCCGGCCTGCGCCAAGCCGTAGGGGTTCGGAGGGCATCGAGGTTCGCGAAACGCGCAATCCGGTTCCCGAACTTCCTTCCTACTCTTGGATTGCCCTGCGAAAAGGGTAAGCCGCGCAGGTATGCCCCTCCCCCCTGCCCCCTCCCCCGGAGGGGAGGGGGAACTTCGGTGCAAACCGGATACATGGTTAACAGTCTAGACCGGAGACATGGGTAACAGGTCTGATGATCGGCGAGGAGGAACTTGCCGATGGCGTGGAAGGAGACCTGTGCTGTGGAAGAACGGCTGCGTTTTGTGATGGCGGTTGAGGCCGGTGAGGAGTCGCTTGCGGCGATCTGCCGTCGGTTCGGTGTGAGCCGTGTCGCTGGGTACAAGTGGCTTGAGCGCTACCGGCGGGACGGCGTTTCGGGTCTTTCGGACCGCTCGCGCGCGCCGCACCGGCGTCCGCGGTCGCTGTGTGCGGATCTTGCGGCGGCGTGCCTGGCGGTTCGGCGGACGCATCCGAGCTGGGGCCCGGTGAAGGTGCGGGCGTGGCTGCAGCGTAACGACCCGGATGTCGTCTGGCCGGCGGCGAGCACGATCGGGGCCTTGTTCGACCGCGAGGGTCTGACGGTGAAGCGCCGCTTGCGCCGGCGCGCGCCGCCGCGTTCGGCGCCGTTTGCGGCCTGCGCGGCGGCCAACGACGTGTGGTGCATCGACTTCAAGGGCTGGTTCCGGACCGGCGACGGGGCGCGGTGCGAGCCGTTGACCCTGTCGGATGCGCACAGCCGCTACCTTCTGCGCTGCCAGGCGGTGGCGCGGGCCGATACCGCGCATGTCTGGCCGATCCTGGACGCTGCGCTACGCGAGTACGGCCTGCCGGTGGCGCTGCGCTCGGACAACGGGCCGCCGTTCGCCTCGACCGGCGCCGGCGGCCTGTCGCGGCTTGCGGTCCTGGCGATCAAGGCCGGGGTGCGGCCCGAGCGCATTGCGCCGGCCAAGCCGCAGCAGAACGGCCGCCACGAGCGGCTGCATCTGACGCTCAAACAGGAGACGGCGAGCCCGCCGGCAGCGAACCTGCGCCGCCAGATCGAGCGGTTTCGCGCCTTCCAGCGGCTCTACAATTTCGAGCGCCCCCATGCGGCGCTCGACCACGACACCCCGGCCGACCGCTACCGTCCCGCCGGGCGCGCCTGGGACGGCGTGCTGCGCGAACCGCCCTGTCCGGACGACGCCGAGCGCCGCCGCGTGCGCCGCAGCGGCGAGATCAAGTGGAAGGGCAACGCCATCTACATCAACCAGGCGCTCGCCGGCGAAGCCGTCGCGCTGATCGAGCAGGACGACGGTCTCTGGCAGGTCCGCTACGGACTCATCGAACTCGGCTGCATCGATCGTCGCGCCGAGCGCCTGCAACGGCCGAAACGCAAGCCCCGTGGACTTGTGGATAACCCGGACGGGTTACCCACAAGCCCACCGGCCCAGCAACCAAAACAACCTCTCAATACAACATGAACAAAAATGGAAACCTGTAACCCATGTAACCGGTCAGAACTGTTACCCATGTCCCCGGTTGCACACTTCGGTTCGCAAACGCCACGCCAAAAGCGGGAAACCGACGCAATTCCAATGCCTTACCCCCTCCCCTTGGGGGAGGGCAGGGGGAGTCCGCGCCGCGCGCACCGCCTGCCCTGCCCGTCATTTCGACCGAAGCGCACCCCCACCCGTCATTTCGACCGAGCGGAGCGAGCGGAGAAATCCGGTCGGCGACGGGCGCCGGGCGGATGCCGGAGCCTGTGGCGTCGATGGAGCGCCCTCCGGGTTTCTCCACTCCGCCCCGGCCCGTTGGGCCGGGGGCTCCGGTCGAAATGACGGGAGAGGGGGCAGCGACCGCGCGCTGTCGATTCGAGCGAAGCGCAACGCCCACCCGTCATTTCGACCGAGCGGAGCGAGTGGAGAAATCCGGCCGGCGACGGAGGCTGGGCGGATGCCGGAGCCTTGGGCGTCGGTGGAGCGCCCGCCGGGTTTCTCCACTCCGCCCCGGCCCAAGGGCCGGGCCTCCGGTCGAAATGACGGATGGGGGTCGGAATGACGGGAGGGGTTCGAAGACCGGCCCCGATTTCCGGAATGCCGGTCCCGTAGCGGAAGCGGGCCGGCGCTTCGCCGGGACCGGCGCGCCCTGTTTCCGGCGCGCCCTGTTTCCGGCGCGCAAAAGGTCCGGGCGTGCGGCGCCCGCCCGCCTTCAGCCGCCGCTTTCCGCCTCGATCGTCCGGCGCAGGTCGGGTTTCGAGACCTTGGCGATGCCGCCGGTGCGCGGCAGGTCGTCGAGGAAGCGGATCTCCCGCGGCTGCTTGAAGTCCGCCAGCGCCGCCATGCAGCGCCGCTCGATGGCCGACGCCAGCGCCGCCAGATCCGGCGCATCCTCCGGCGCATCCTTCGGCGCATCCTTCGGCCCGGCCTCCGACATGCCCTCCGGCACGACGAACGCCACCGGCACCTCGTCGCGCAGCGCGTCGGCCTTGCCGACGACCGCAACCTCCGCGACGCCGTCGACCTGCCCGATGACCCGCTCGAGCTCCGCCGGGCTGACATTTTCGCCGCCGACCTTGAGCATGTCCTTGGCGCGGTCGGCGAAGCCGATCGACCCGTCCTCGTGCAGCGTCACCAGGTCGCCGGTGATGAAATAGCCGCGTTCGTCGAAGGACTCCGCCGTCGCCTTCGGATTGTCGAGATATTCCCGGAACAGGGACAGGCCCGGCGTGCCGAGGATGCGCAGCTCGCCGGTCTCGCCCGGTTCGACCGGCCGGCCGTCGTCGCGCAGGACCGCCAGCCGGTATTCCGGCGCCGGCCGGCCGATCGCGCCGTCGCGCTTGGGCAGGCCGGGATCGCCGACGATGCCCTGGGTGATGATTTCGGTCATGCCCCACCAGCCGAGCAGGGGCACGCGGAAATGCGCCTCGACCGACGAATCGAGCACGGCGTGGCCCCAGTTGCGGAACCGGTGCCGCTCGGGCACCGGCTCGCGCCGCAGCGCCGCCGTGCAGAAAGGCACCAGCGAAGCCCAGGTGCAGCGGTGTTCCAACGCCGCCGGCCAGAAATTGCGCGCCGAGAAGCGCGGCTGGAGCACGACCTCCGCCCCGGCCCAGAGGCTCGCCATGGTCGAGTAGATGCCGGAGACGACATGAAACAGCGGCAGGGTGACGAGGTGGCGGTCGGCCTCGGTCAGCCGCTCGTGGTTGGCCGAGACCTGGCCGCCCCACAAGACGTTGTCGTGGGTCCAGACGACGCCCTTGGGCCGCGCCGTGCTGCCGGAGGTGTAGTGGACCGCCAGCGGCCGCCGGCCGTCGCCGGCCGGGGCGGGGGCTTTCGCGGCGTCGCCGAACAGCGCCTCGAACCGCTCGTCGCCGGAGGGGCGGCCGGCGTCGCGCGGTTCGACGCCGCCGTCGTGCGCCGTGACGGCGAGCCAGTCGAGCCCGGTGCAGAAGTCCCGGACCCGGGCCGCAAGAGCGGGCTGGGTGATCGCGGCCCTGACGCCGGCATGATCGGCGAAATACGCCAACTCCTCGCCGCTCGCCCGGGCGTTCGTCGCCACGGCGACGGCGCCGATGCGCGCCAGCGCGTGCCAGGCGAGCAGGTATTCCGGCGCATTCTCCAGGTTGATCATCACCCGGTCGCCGGGCCGGACGCCGCGGCGCGCCAGGCCGTGGGCCAGCCGGGCGGCATCGTCGGCGAAGGCGGCGTAGGTCCAGGATTTCGCCGCGCCCCCGAACGGCGCCCAAGTCAGGAAATTCCGCCCGCCGTGGCTCTCCGCCCGCTTCAGCAGCAGGCTGGCGAGGTCGAGGCCGGCATAGGGGCTGACATAAGGTTCGTCGCGCATCGCAGGACGGTCTCCACACAGCTGCTCAGGGTCGGTTGCCCAATGTCGGTTTCATTGGGGTCGGTTTTATCGGGGTCGGTTTCATCGGGCGCCGTCCTCGGCCGGGCGGGTCCGGAAGAAGGACTTGCCGCGCTTTTCCAGCACGGTCTCGCCGTCCCGGTCGATGAGCGTGGCGAGGACCCGCACCAGCCCGCGGTCCGGCCGGCTGCGCGAGCGCCGGCTGCCGGTCACCTCGACGCGGAGCGAAAGGGGTTCGCCGGGCCGGACGGGGCGGCGGAATTCCAGCCCGTCGACGCCGGGCGAGGCGATGACCGCGGCGCGTTTCAGGTAACACTCGTATTGCATGCGCTGCATGAGGGCGGCGACCTGCCAGCCGCTGGCGATCAGGCCGCCGAACTGGCTCTGCGCCGCCGCCGCGGGATCGGTGTGGAGCGGAACCGGGTCGAACTGCCTGCCGAACGCGACGATGTCGTCCGCGCTCAGGCTCATCTCGCCCCATTCGAACACCCGGCCGGGCGTGAAGTCCTCGAAATACAGCGTCCCGGCCCGGTCCGGTGCGGCCCGGTCCGGCCCGGAATGGTCCGGTGCGGTCATGGTTCGCGGCCCTCTCCTGCAAGGTCCGGGCGCCGGCGCCTGCCGGACGGCCGGAGATGGTGGACCGCCAGACAGACGGCGGCGACGCCCAGGGCGCCGATGGCGACCTCCTGCGTCTTGACCAGCACCAGGACCGCCAGCGCCAGCCGCAGCCCGGTTTCGGCGGCCGAGAGGCGCGCCCGGTCGTAGCGGCTCAGCGCGCTCGCCACCAGGTAGAGCGCGACCGCCAGCCGGAAGACGAGCCAGGCGAGGCCGCCGAAATCGATACTTCCGTCGTAGCCCGGCAGCCAGGTTTTGGCCGCGCTCACGCTGCCGTCGATGGACTGCGCGATCTGGGCCTGCTCGATCAGCAGGAACTCCGGATAGAAGGCGAACACGAAGGGGATCGTGAACATCACGATGCCGACCCGGACGGCGGCGAAGCCGGTCGACAGGGGCTCGGCCTTCGATATGGTCGAGGCCGCGAAGGCGGCGATCGCCACCGGCGGCGTGATCGCCGAGGCGACCGCAAAGTAGAAGATGAACATGTGCGCCGTGAACAGCGAGGTGCCGAGCGCGACGAGCAGCGGCCCGATGATCAGGATGACGTTCACATAGGCCGGCAGGGTCGGCATCCCCATGCCGAGCAGGACGGTCGCCAGCATGGCGACGACCAGCGCAATCATCAGGTAGACCGACCCGCCGAGCGCGAATTCCTGGCCGAAGAGGGTGAAGGTCGAGATCGTCTTGAGCCAGTTGAGGATGTCGATGGTTAGGATGCCCGTGATGCCGGTGAAGCCGATGCAGACGTCGATCGCCGCGACGGCGACGAGGAGGAGGAACAGCTGCGCGATCACCAGCCCGGCATCGGCGAGGGCGCGGATCACCCGCGACGGCGCGCGCCGGATTTCGGGATCGAGGAACAGCAGGGCGATCAGCAGGGCGACGGCCCAGAAGCCGGCCGAGTCCGGGTCGCCGGCCGCATTCTTCAGGACCTCGAGCAGCCAGGGCAACGCCTCGCCGGAAGCCGGGTCGTATCCGGCCAGAAAGCCCAGCAGCCCCGTGCCGATGCCGTCTTTCGTGCTGAGCAGGAGGACGAGGATGACGGCGATCGGCCCGGCGATCATCGACAGGTTGGTCCAGTCCCGCCGCGTCATGTCGTGGTCCCCGGAGCCCCGCCCGACGGCGGCGATCCCGGTGCGCCGCGCCTCGAAGACCACGGTGAGGAACAGGCTGAAGAAATAGGCGACCGCGGGCAGGAACGCCGCGACGATGACCTGCGAATAGGGCACGGTCGACAGCGCCGCCAGCACGAAGGCCGCGATGCCCATGACCGGGGGCATGATCTGTCCGCCGCTCGACGCGGCCGCCTCGACGCCGCCGGCGAAGGTCGGCTTGAAGCCGGTGCGCATCATCATCGGGATGGTGAGGGTGCCCGTGCCCAGCACGTTGACGACCGGCGCGCCGGAGACCGTGCCGAAGGTCGCCGAGCCGACGATGGCGGCATGGGCCGGCCCGCCGCGCAGGCCGCGCGTGACCCGGAAGGCGAGCTTGATGAGGGACTGTCCGCCGGCCGACGCGCCGAACAGGGACCCGAGCACGACATAGGGAAAGACGATGTTGACGATAACGCTGAGGAAGCGGCCGAGGATGCTGTTCGATTCCTGGATGATGGCGTTGCGCGCGCCGATGACGCTGGCGGAATAGTTCCGGACGCCGTCCGATTCCGTGCCGATGGATGTCGTCAGATAACGGTTATCGCTCCACTCGAAATACCAGGCGGCGGAGGACAGGACCGTATAGAGCCCGATGACGATGGCGACCGCGACGATCGGAAAGCCCCAGGCCCTGACGATGTAGACGAAGAAAACCGCCAGGGAGCCGAGCAGGAAGGGCAGGATCCAGTTGCCGAGATTGGCCTGGCAATCCGGGAACTCCTCGACCGGGTCGATGCCGAAGATGGCCTTGTACTCGGCGGCCCGCGCGGCCGTCTCCGCCATGAGCCGGGCGCGTTCGCCGGTGATTTCGTCGATCAGGCAGACCTGCTCGTGCTCGATCAGATAGACGGCGGCCATGCCGAGGATCGCGGCGAGCATCGTCAGGTCGAGGGCGATGCCCACCGCGCGGCGGCCGGCGGAGCGGCCGCGCCGGTCCCGTCCGAAGGAAACGGTCAGGAGCGCCGTCGCCATCATCAGGACGAACATCAGCGGAAAGAAATATTCCGAACTGTATTTGCTCAGGCGCGGAACGCCGCCCAGGCCGGGGATCTCCCGGACGAGTTCGAGCAGCCCCGGAATGCTCGGCAGGTTGTTCGCCATGCCCAGGACGACGAGAACGAAGGCGATGCCCAGGGCGAGGCGGCCGGTCCAGTGGGCGTCCGCCCCAACCTGCGGTTCCGGGGCCTGCGTTTCCGGGGCCTGCGGCTCCGGACTCGGCATTTCGGGGACCGGCGGTGCGTCCTGCATGCGGTTCGAACGGCAATTCCTGGCCCGCGGCGGCCAGCTCGATCGGCCGGATACCGGTCGTAGCACTTTATGCCGGGCAGGGGGCAATTCCCTTCGCCGGGCCGAGGCTTCCGCGGCGCCGCGATCCGCCGCGAAACCGGCCATCCGGGGCGCGTTCCGGACGCCGGGCGCGGCCGGGCCGGCGTCTTGACAGCGGTATCGATTCGGTGAAGCATTCGGGATACGGTCGCTTGGGCCGGGTCACCCGCCGAATACAAGAGCCTGATGCCCGACGCGGGACAGCCTCCCGCGTTCAGGCGAACAGGCGGGACATCTCTGCATTCTCTGCGAGTTGGTCAAAATGGCCCGGCGCCCGCCCGGCCCCGGTTCCCCGCCGCATTACGCCGCCATCCACCCCAGCGTTTCTTCCGTAACCCGGCCCGGCGCATATTCCGCGGCGCACCAGCCGCCGTAGCCGAGCCGGTCGAGCGCGGCGAAGACGGCGGGAAAGTCGATGGTCCCGGCGCCGGGCTCGCCCCGTCCGGGATTGTCGGCGAACTGGATATGGCCGATGCGCGGCAGGATTTCTTCGAGCCGCGGGATGAGCCGGCCCTCCATGATGTCCATATGGTACAGGTCGTGCTGGAGCGACAGGTTCGGATGGCCGGCCCGGTCGATGGCCTCGAGCGCCTGGTCGCCGGTCGAGAGCAGGAAGCCGGGACGGTCCACCGTGTTGACGGCCTCGACGACGACTCCGGCGCCGGTTTCGGCCATCAGGTCGGCCGCGACGCGCAGATTCTCCGCAAGGGTTTCCAGGCAGCGTTCCCGCGCGAAGCCGTGCAGCTCGGGAAAACCGGCGAGCACGTTGACGTTGCGCGGCCGGAGCGCCGCCGCGACATCGCGGGCCTGCCCGGCGGCGCGGCGGAAGGCGGCCTGCCGGCCCGGCGTCGCGGCGAGGCCCGGCCCGCCGCCGAGCATATCGCCGGCCGGGACGTTGATGACCGACACCGCGAGGCCCGCGGCGTCGATCGCCCGCCGCCAGTCCCCGGCCGGCCGGTCGTAGGGAAACTGGATCTCGACGGCCCCGAACCCCGCCGCCGCCGCGGCGGCCGGCCGGTCGAGCCAGTCGCGCTCGGCGAACAGCATCGAGATGTTGGCGGAGAAACGGGGCATGGCGGGGGCTCGCGGATGTGGGCGGAAGTGCAAGCGCCGCATCCTGACGCTTTCGGTCCGGCCGGTCGAGAGGCGGCGCCCGCCGCCCGCGGCAGGGCAGCCCTGCGCGCAACGCCCTTCCCGCGCGGGCGCCGGGCGGCTATGCCCGCGCCATGCTTATCGAGAATCCCTGGTTCTGGGCGGCGGCCGTTCCGGCGGTGCTGATCGTCGGCATTTCGAAGGGCGGGGTCGGCGGCGGGCTGGGCACGGTCGGCGTGCCGATCCTTTCCCTGGTCGTCGACCCGCGCATCGCCGCCGCGGTGCTGCTGCCGGTGCTCTGCCTGATCGACCTGATGTCGCTGAAGGCCTACTGGGGCCGCTGGCACCGGCGCAACATGCGCATCCTGATCGCCGCGGCCATGATCGGCATTCTGGCCGGCGCGCTGACCTTCCGGCATCTGGACGCCGACGCCATCCGGGTGCTGATCGGCGTCATCGCCATCCTGTTCGCGCTGCGCACCTGGCTCGGCGCGCGGCGGTCCGGCCGGCCGGCGAGCGCGCCGGACGTCCTGCGCGGCGGCCTGTGGGGCGCAGTCGCCGGCTTCACCAGCTTCGTTTCCCACAATGGCGGGCCGCCGGTCGCGGTCTACCTGCTGCCGCAGAAGCTGGACAAGACGCTGTACCAGGCGACGACGGTCGCGTTCTTCGCCGCGATCAATTATGTCAAGCTGGCGCCCTACTGGCTGCTCGGGCAGTTTCCGGCGGCCAACCTGACCGTATCGGCGGCCCTGTTCCCGCTCGCCGTCGCCGGCACGCTGCTCGGCGTCTGGCTGCACACCCGGATCTCCGACCGGCTCTTCTATATTGCAGCCTACGTCCTGCTGTTCGGCATCGGCATCAAACTGGTATACGACGGCATGACGGGCCTGCTGGCCTGAGCGAGGGAGGAACGCGGCATGACGGCAGACGCGGCGGCGCGCCGGGAAGAACGGCGCCGGGCGGTCGAGGCGGCGGTGGCGGATATCCGCGCCATCGAGCGCGATTGCGGGGTGACGGCGGACGGCCTCGCCCGGATAAAAGAGCGCCTGCTCGATCTTGCCGCCAGGGAAGAGCTGTTTCCCGAAGCGGACTTCCCGCCGCCGGACGGCGATGTCGAGTTTCCGGCCAACGTCTACCGGATCGCGGAGGACGGCGACGGCCGCTTCGCCCTCTACGTCCAGTCGGCGCGCGGCGCGCTGGATACGCCGGCGCACAACCACACGACCTGGGCGGTCATCGCCGGCATCCGCGGCGACGAACTGAACCGCTTCTGGGAGCGCACGGCGGACGGCGGCGTGGCGGAGACCGGCCGGCGGGTGGTGCGCCGGGGCACGGCGGTCGCCTTCCTGCCGGACGAACTGCACTCCATCCATGTCGGGCCCGGCGACCGGGTCGTCAACTTCCACATGTACGGCCTGGCGCTGGACCGTCTCCACGAGCGGGAGTATTTCCGGGACGACGACCGCAGTTGGCGCAACTTCCCGGCCCAGGAGGGCATCGTCGAGGCGCGCGGCGGCTGACCTCTCCCCCGGGCATTGCCCGGCCCGAACCCGGAAACGATTCATGAGCCTCTACATTTCCCCGGCGGACCTGCACGCCGCCCTGCAGGACGGCGGCGAACTCGCGCTGATCGACGTGCGCGAGCAGGGCGTCTTCTACCATTCCCACCTGTTCTGGGCGGTGTGCATTCCCCTGTCGCGCCTGGAGCTGCTGATCCTCGACCTCGTGCCGCGCAAGAGCGCGCGGGTCGTGCTGTGCGACGACGGGCCGTCGGGCATCGCCGGCGCGGCGATGGAGGCGTTGGGCGCGCTCGGCTACAGCGACATCCGCATTCTCGAAGGCGGCGCGGCGGCCTGGGCCGAGGCCGGCTACGAGCTCTATTCCGGCGTCAACGTGCCGTCCAAGGCGTTCGGCGAATTCGTCGAACACGCCTACGACACGCCGCGCATTCCGGCGCAGGAACTCGACGAACTGATCCGCTCGGGCCGGGACATGGCGATCCTGGACAGCCGGCCGGCCGAGGAATACCGGCGCATGAACATCCCCGGCGGCATCGACGTGCCGGGCGCCGAACTGGTCTACCGGGTTCACGAGATCGCGCCCGATCCCGATACGCTGGTCGTCGTCAACTGCGCCGGCCGGACGCGCAGCATCATCGGCGCCCAGAGCCTGATCAACGCCGGCATCCCGAACGACGTCGCCGCCCTCAAGGACGGCACCATGGGCTGGGAGCTGGCCGGCTTCTCCTGCGAGCACGGCGCGGACCGCTTCGGCCCCGAGCCGTCGCCGGAGGCCGTGGAATTGGCGCAGCAACGGGCCGCGGCGGTCGTCCGGCGCTTCGGCGTGCCCTTCGCGGACAAGGCCGCGGTCGAGCGCTGGCAGGCCGAGCGGGACATGCGCACGCTTTATCTCCTGGACGTGCGCACGCCCGAGGAGTTCGCGGCCGGCCATGCCGCCGGTTCGCGCCACGCGCCGGGCGGGCAACTGGTCCAGGCGACCGACGAGTATGTCGCGACCCGCAACGCCCGGATCGTGCTGTTCGACGACGAGCGGGTGCGCGCGGCGATGACCGCGTCCTGGCTGATCCAGCTCGGCTGGCCGGACGTCCACGTCTACGGCGGCGCGATCGGGGACTGGCCGGTCGAGACCGGTCCGCGCGCGCCGGCGGCGCCGGAGATCGAGCGGTGGGACACGATCGGGCCGGACGATCTGGAGCCGGACGACTACATCCTCGACCTGTCCGACAGCCTGACCTACCGCCGCGGCCACATCCCCGGCGCCTGGTGGGGCCTGCGCACGCGGCTGGACGAGGCGCTGCTGCCGGACGACGCGCGCATCGTCCTTTACGCCGACGACGACCGGATGGCCCATCTGGCGGCAACGACGCTGTCCGGCCTGGAGATCGAGGACGATTTCGTCGTGCTGGCCGGCGGGCTCGAAGCCTGGCGCGCCGCCGGCAAGCCGGTCGAGCCCGACGACGGCCGGATGACCCTGGCGACCGCGGAGCCGAACGACGTCTGGTACAAGCCCTACGACACCGACGAAGAGGTCCGGGCGAAGATGGAGGAATACCTGGTGTGGGAGGTCGCGCTGGTCGAGCAGATCGCGCGCGACGGCACCGTGCGCTTCCGCAAATACCCATGACGCCCCCGCAATGATCGACACGATGGAAGCCCGCGGCATGGACGCGGGCATGGACCCGGCCGACATTCCGGCGCCGCTGCCGTCCGCCACCGTGCTGCTGCTGCGCGACGGCGCGCGCGGACTCGAAGTGTTCATGGTCGAGCGCAGCGGCCGGGTCGGCGCCTTCGCCGGCGCGATGGTGTTCCCCGGCGGCAAGGTCGCGCCCGAGGATTCGTCGGCCGAATTGCGCGCCCTGGCCGACAATGGCGGCGATCTGGACGACGCGGCCTTCGGCTTCGCCGTCTCCTCGATGCGCGAGGCGTTCGAGGAATGCGGCGTGCTGCTGGCGCACCGCGGCGGCGCGACGCTGACCGACGCCGAACTGGCGCCGCTCGCCGGCTTCCGCGACGCGGTCGGCCGTAACCGGACGCCGTTCGCCCGCTTCCTCGCCGACCGCGGCTTGCGCCTCGACCTGGCCGGACTGGCGCCTTTTTCCCGCTGGGTGACGCCGGCGTTCCGGCCCAGGCGCTTCGACACGATGTTCTTCCTCGCCGCCGTGCCGCCGGACCAGACGCTGAGCCACGACGGCAGCGAGACGGTGCATGGCTTGTGGACCCGGCCGCAGGACGTTATCGACGCCGCCGACCGGGACCGGAAATATTCGCTCTATTTCGCCACCCGGCTGAACCTGATGGACCTGGCGCTGAGTGCGACCGTGGCCGACGCCCTCGCCCGCGCCGCCGGGCGGACGCCGCCGCAGGCCATGCCGTGGCGCGAGATGACGCCGGACGGCCCGCGGCTGCGCATCGACGCCGATTCCGGCTATGCCCTGGTGCAGGCGAGCCTGGAGGTCGCCGGCGGCATCGCCCCCTTGCCGAACTGACGGCCGCCCTTATATTAGAATCGATCTAATCTAAAACGGAGCGGGCCGAAAATGAACGTGCTGACGCGCGCCGATATCATGGCGATGGCCGACTACGGGAAGGTGCGCGCGGAAAAGCGCCGCGAGATTGCGCGGGTCAAGAAGAACCGGCGGGTCGAGGTCGGCCCCTTCGCGACCTTCTATTTCGAGAACCGCGCGACCATGTGGCACCAGGTCCACGAGATGCTGTTCATCGAGAAGGGCGGCGAAGACCAGATCGCCGACGAGTTGGCGGCCTATAACCCGCTGATCCCGAACGGCCGCGAGCTGGTCGCGACGGTCATGATCGAGATCGACGACGAGCGCCGGCGGCGCACCGTCCTGGGCCGGCTCGGCGGTTTCGAGGAGACCATGTTCATCCGCTTCGGCGATACCGAGATCCGCGCCGTACCCGAAGACGATCTCGACCGGACGACGGCGGACGGCAAGGCTTCCTCGGTCCAGTTCGTGCATTTCCCGTTCACCGATGCGCAAGCCGCGGTATTCAAATCGGGCGCGTCCGGCGCGGGCGAGGCCGTCGTCGGCGTCGGCCATCCGAACTACGCCCACATGGCCGTGATGCCGGAAGCGGTGCGGAAAGCGCTGGCGGCGGACCTGGATTAGGGCCTCGCCGTCCCGTTCGGCCTCACGCCTTGCGCACCGGCTATCCACAATTCGCTTCGACGCCGGGCCTCGCATGAAGTAAGTTCAAGCGGTTGCGGGAACCCGCTGCTTCTGCAACGCGGCAGCAGCTTCGAGCGGAGCGCGCGATGTCAGCGACAGAGATCATTTTCGAAGTCAGCGAAGACGAACTGGACGGAGGCTATTCTGCCAGCGCACTCGGCTTCGGCATCCATACCGAAGCCGACACGCTCGATGAGCTTCGCCGAAACGTCCGGGAAGCGGTAGACTGCTACTTCGACGACAGCATGGACCGTCCGCGCCTGATCCGCCTTCACTACGTCAGGGACGAGGTCCTTGTGGCGTGAAGCTCCCGCGCGATGTAAGTGGCGCCGCGCTGGTGACGGCGTTGCGTCGCTTGGGCTACGAGAAGGTGCGTCAGCGTGGCTCGCATGTGCGTGTCACGACCCGCGAGCGCGGCGAGCACCATGAAGTGATCCCGCTGCACGATCCGATCCGAACGAAGACGCTGGCGAGCATTCTCAAGAGCATCGCCCGTCATCACGGCATCGGCGTCCCGGAGCTGCTGCGCAAGCTCAATATGCGTTAGTCGGGCGTTCAGCCGTCTCTACCGACCGCCTCCGCGTCGATCGTCTCGGCCGGCTTTGTGCGCACCTTGCCGCCGGCCGCGGTGGCGCCGGGGCGGATCGGCACGCTCTTTACCGCCTCCTCGACCGCCGGGCGCGCCAGGTCGATGCCGAGCAGGCCGTTCTCCAGCGCCGCGCCCTCGACCTCGATGCCCTCGGCCAGCATGAAGGTGCGCTGGAACTGGCGCGCGGCGATGCCGCGGTGCAGGTAGACCCGGTCCTCGCCCCCGGTCTGCCGGCCGCGGACGACCAGTTGCCGGCCCTCGACCGTGACCGTGAGATCGTCCATCGCGAAGCCGGCGACGGCCAGCACGATGCGCAGCGCGTTCTCGCCGGTCCGCTCGATATTGTAGGGCGGATAGCCGTCGGCCGAGGCTTTGGCGATCCGGTCGACGGTCTGCTCGAACTCGTCGAAGCCGAGGAGGAACGGGCTGTTGAACAGGGACAGGCGGGCCATGCGCGCGCTCCCGTTTGCGGACCTGCCGGCGGACCGGTTGCCGGCGCCGGAGTGTAGTGTGCGGAATGCGTTGACCTCAAGGCGGCCCGGCGCGCGAAATCCGGCCGCCGCCGCGTCCTCGGCCGGAACGACGGTCCGCGGGCACCGATTCGCGCGTTGCCATCGCGGCATCCCGCACCGAAGTAAGGCCGATGACCGAAAACCGCACCCCGGGCCGGCAATCCGCCCCTGCCGCAGGAATCGACCGCGGGCCGCTCGATGACCCGCTCGGCAACCCGTTCGGCCGGCTGCGGGCCTGGCTGGAATTGCTGGTCCTCGACCACGGCTTCCTGCGCCTCGCCTACCGCCACTGGCACGAAATCGCGCCCGGCCTGTACCGCTCCAACCAGCCGGCGCCGTTCCAGGTCCGCCGCGCCGCCCGGTCCGGCATCCGCACGATCGTCAACCTGCGCCGCGCCAACGAGAGCGGGCACTATCTGCTGGAGCGCGAAGCCGCGGCGAAAGTCGGGCTTTCCCAAGTCGATTTCTTCCTCTCCTCGCGCAAAGCGCCGCAGCGCCGCCAGTTGCTGGACGCCGCCGAGATGTTCGACCGGATCGGCTACCCGGCCCTGATCCACTGCAAGTCCGGCGTCGACCGGACCGGCCTGATGGGGGCGCTCTATATCCTGATGAAGGGCGGCGCGGCCGCCGCGGCGCTCGAACAGTTCGGCTGGCGCTACGGCTATATCGGCGCCGGGTCCACCGGCATCGGCAAGGCGCTCGTTCTCGCCTACGGCAGGGCGCAGGCCGAAACCGGCGTCGATTTCCTCACTTGGGCCGCCGAGAGCTACGACCCGGCGGCGCTCGAATCCGGCTTCCGGCCCCGGCCGCTCGCCACCGCCCTGGTCGATTTCGTCCTGCGCCGGGAATAGCGCCCGGAACAGCGCGGGACCTTCGCGCGTCCGGCGGCCGCGCAACTGCGCTTTGGGACATAGGGACGCGCGTTCGCCGCCGATTCTGCGCCGCACGGCGCCGCCATGATAGAAAGCCGCCTCACAGAAACCGTCAGGAGCCGCCGTTTGGCCGCCCGACCGAAACCCGCAAGGGAGCTGCCGCCCGACGCCCGGACGCTGCCGATGGTGAGGCGGCTGGTCCGCGACTATCTGGTGCGCTACTGGCTGCGGATCGCCCTGGCCTTTGCCCTGCTCGGGCTGGTCTCGGCCTGTACGGCAGCGATTCCCTTCATCCTGAAGGAACTTCTGGACGCCGCATTCAGCGGCGGCGCGGCGGCGGAGAATGCCTGGCCGGTCCGGGCGGTCGCCGGGCTGTTCTCGCCCGATCCGCGCTACAACCAGCTCTATTTCATCGCGCTGACGACGGCTGCAATCTTCATCGTCAAGGGCAGTGCGGCCTACGGGGCGGTGACCATGATGGCCTATGTCGGGCACCGTTCGGTCGCCGACATCCAGGACGCCATGTTCGCCCGGCTGATGCGCGCCGATCTGGGCTATTTCCAGAATACGCCGACCGGCCGGCTGATCTCCGCCTTCATCAACGACGCCAGCGCGATGCGCAGCCTGTTCTCGGACACGGTGGTCAGCATCGGCCGGGACATCGTCACCGTCGTCGCCCTGGTGGCGGCCATGTTCTGGATCGACTGGATCCTGTCCTGCGTCACGTTCTTCGTCTTTCCGCTGATCGTGCTCCCGGTCTACCGGATCGGCCGGCGGATGCGGAAGGTTTCCGCCGATACGCAGGCCGAGATGGCCCGGTTCACCACCCTGCAGGACGAGAGCTTCCAGGGCATCCGCCATGTCAAGGCCTATGGCATGGAGGACTACGAGACCGGGCGGGCGACCTCCGTCGTCCGGCGCCTCTTCCGCCTCAACTACAAGGCGGAAAAGGTCCGGGCGATTACCGAGCCCCTGCTCGAAGCGATCGCCGGGCTCGCGATCGCCGCCGTCCTGCTCTACGGCGGCTACCAGGTGATCGCCGAGGCGCGCACGCCGGGCGACTTCGCCGGCTTCATCGCCGCCCTGCTGCTGGCCTACGACCCGGTGCGCCGGCTGGCGCGGCTCAACGCCAATCTCCAGAAGGGGCTGGCGGCGGCGGAACGCGTGTTCGCCAAGCTGGATATCGAGCCGGAGATCGTCGACCGGCCGGGCGCCCGGCCGCTGACGCTCCGATCCGGCGGAGTTCGGCTCGACACGGTCGTATTCGCCTACGACGGCAAGGCGCCGGCCCTCGGCCGGAACGGGCAGGGCGCGACGCTCGATGTGCCGGCCGGCCAGACGGTCGCGCTGGTCGGGCCGTCCGGGGCCGGCAAGACGACCGTCCTGAACCTCATTCCCCGCTTCTTCGATGTCGATGGCGGCGCGGTGCTGGTCGACGGACAGGATGTGCGCGACGTAACCCTCGCGTCGCTGCGCGCCCGGATCGGGCTCGTGAGCCAGGAGACCACCCTGTTCGACGATACGATCCGCGCCAACATCGCCTACGGCAAACGGGGCGCGTCGGAGGAAGAGATCGTCGCCGCCGCGCAGGCCGCCGCGGCCCACGATTTCATCGTGGAACTGCCGCAGCAATACGACACCCGGGTCGGCGGCCTCGGCGCGAAGGTGAGCGGCGGCCAGCGCCAGCGCATCTCCATCGCGCGCGCCATCCTGAAGGACGCCCCGATCCTGCTGCTCGACGAGGCGACCTCGGCGCTCGACACCGAATCGGAGCGCCAGGTCCAGGCTGCGCTGGATTCGTTGCGCCGGGGCCGGACGACCGTCGTCATCGCCCACCGGCTGTCCACCATCGTCGATGCCGACATCGTCTATGTGCTGGACGAAGGCCGCGTCGTGGAATGCGGCAGCCATAGTGACCTGGTCGCCGCGGGCGGCGCCTTCGCCCGCCTGCACGCCCAACAGGCGGCCGGGCGGCCCGGCGGCGCCGAATGAACGGCGCCGGGTAAGCGGCGCCGGGCGAGCGGAACGGGACGGGCCCGAACCATGCTGCTCGGCCTGTATCGCGGCGCCGGCCGGCTGGCGCCGCCGGTTGCCCGGCTGGCGCTGATGCGCCGGCGCGCGCGCGGCAAGGAGCATCCGGACCGGTTTCGCGAGCGCATGGGCCACCCGCGCCGGACCCGGCCGGACGGCGCCCTGATCTGGCTGCACGCCGCCAGCGTCGGCGAAGCCCAGTCGGCCCTGCCCCTGATCGGCCGGGTTCTGGCGCGCCTGCCGGCGGCCCATGTCATGGTCACGTCGGGCACCGTCACGTCGGCCGGGCTGATGGACGAGCGCCTGCCGGCGCGCGCCTTCCACCAGTTTGCGCCCGTCGACTGCCCGGCCTGGGTGCGGCGCTTCCTGGACCATTACCGGCCGGACCTCGCCCTGTGGGTCGAGAGCGAGTTGTGGCCGGCCCTGCTCGCCGAAACCGCGGCGCGGGTGCCGGCGGCGGTGCTGCTCAACGGGCGGATGTCGGCCCGGTCGTTCCGGCGCTGGCGGCGCTTCCCGGGCGTCGCGCGGCGGCTGATCCGGGCCTTCGATCCGGTCATGGCCCAGTCGGGAACCGATGCCGAACGGTTCCGCCGGCTCGGCGCCCGGCGCGTCGAGACACCGGGCAATCTGAAGATGGCCGCCGCGCCGCTGCCGGCCGAACCGGCGGCGCTCGCCGCGGTCGGGCAGGCGCTGGCCGGCCGGCCGGTCTGGCTCGCCGCCAGCACCCATCCGGGCGAGGAGGCGGCGGTCGCCGATGCGCACCGGGCCGTGCGCCGGCAGTTCGGCGACGCGCTGCTCATCCTCGTCCCGCGCCATCCGGAGCGCGGTCCCGCCATCGCGGACGACCTGCGCCGCGCCGGCCATGCCGTAGGGCTGCGCAGCGCCGGCGCCGCACCCGACCGCGCCGCCGACATCTACATCGCCGATACGCTGGGCGAGCTGGGCCTGTTCTACCGCGCGGCGCCGGTCGCCTTCGTCGGCGGCTCCCTGACGCCGCACGGCGGCCAGAACCTCATCGAGCCGGCGCAGCTAGACTGCGCGATCCTGCACGGCCCGCATATCGGCAACTTCGCCGAGATCGCCGGCGTCCTGCAGTCAGCCGGGGCGAGCGAGACCGTTCCGTCGGCCGATGCGCTGGCGCCCGCCGTGCGCCGCCTGCTCGCGGACCCGGCCGAATGCCGGGACCGGGCGGCCAGGGCCGCCGCCCCGGTCGAGGGCAGCGCCGGCATCCTGGACCGGACGATGGCCCTGCTGGAGCCCTGTCTGGCCGGCCTGCCCGGCGGCGCCGACGTTGCGCCGCCCTCCGGCCGGGACGGCGCCTGATGCGCACGCCCGACGCCTGGTCGCGCAAGGGCGCGGTCTCGACCATGCTGCTGCCGGCGTCGTGGCTGTACGGCCTCGGTGCGGCCCTGCGGGCGCGCCGCGCGCCGCGCTACGTTCCGCCCGTGCCGGCGGTCTGCGTCGGCAACCTCACCGCCGGCGGCGCGGGCAAGACCCCCGTCGTCCTGTCCCTGGCGCGGCTGTTGACGGACCGGGGCCGGCGGCCCTTCGCCGTCAGCCGCGGCTACGGCGGCCGCCTGGCCGGCCCGGTGCGGGTCGATCCCGCGCTGCACACCGCCCGGGAGGTCGGCGACGAACCGCTGCTGCTGGCCGGGGCGCTGCCGACCGTCGTGGCCCGCGACCGGGCCGTCGGCGCGCGCGCCGCGGTCGATGCCGGCGCCGATATCCTGCTGTTCGACGACGGCCACCAGAACCCGGCCGTCGCCAAGGCCCTGTCGCTGGTCGTCGTCGATGGCGGCTTCGGCTTCGGCAACGGCCGGCTCATCCCGTCCGGCCCGTTGCGCGAACCGGTCGGCCGGGGCCTGGCGCGGGCGGATGCCGCCGCCGTCGTCGGCGCGGACACCGCGGGCGCAACCCACCGGTGCCGGCGGGAAGCCGGCGGCCTGCCGCTGCTCGAGGCCCGCTTCGCGCCGGCGGAGGAAGCGTTGGCGTTGCAGGGCCGCAGGGTCGTCGCCTTCGCGGGCATCGGCCGGCCGGACAAGTTCTTCGAGACGGTGACGGAGATCGGCGCGGAGCTGGCCGAGGCGATGGCCTATCCGGACCATCACCCCTTCCCGGAAACCGAGATTATGTTCATCTGCGAACTGGCGCAGGAGCGCGGCGCGATCCCGGTCTGCACCGAGAAGGACTATATGCGCCTGCCGCCCGACTCCCGCCTCATGGTGACGCCGGTTCCCGTCACCCTCGAATGGCGCGACCCGGACGCGCTGGACCGGCTGCTGGAGGGGGTGTTGGAAGGCGGGTAAGGTTCCGCGCGCGGCCGCGGACGATCGCCATGGCGACGACGGCGAAGGAAACTGCCGGGTCGAACGCCCGCGCCGGCTCCGACCGACGTCGGCGTCTGGGGGGACAATCCGGCAGGCGCCAAGACCGGCGTCGGTTTTCGGGCGGTCAGCCTTCGTACAGGTTCCCGGCGACGACGTCCTCGTTCCAGTCCAGGCCAACGCCGGGCGCGTCCGGGATGTGGATGCGGCTGTCCCCGATCTTATAGGGTTCTTGCAGGATCGGTTCGGCCCAGTCCTGCCATTCAAGCCAATGGGCGGTCTCGGTCACCCGCATCGTATGGGCGCCGACTTCGGGATAGAGATGCGTCGACACCGGGATACCGGCCGCGCCGGCGATGGCCGCCGCGCGCATCCATCCGGTGACGCCGCCGATGCGCATGAAATCCGGCATCACATAGTCGCAGGCTTGCGCGCGCAATGCCCGGTGCAGATCGCGCGGCCCGTAGAAATTCTCGCCGATCTGCAGGGGCGTTTTGAGATCCCGGGCGAGCTGGGCATAGCCGTCGAAATTGTCGTAGACGACCGGCTCTTCCAGCCAAGCGAGGCCCAGATCGTCGAGCATGCGACACCGGCGCAGGGCCTCCGCCATGTCGAGGCCCTGGTTGAAATCGATCATCAGATGCATGTCTTCGCCGACCGACCGGCGAACCGCATCGATCGTGGCGAGGTCGTCCTTCGGATCGTCCCGGCCGAGACGCAGTTTCAGGCCTTCGAACTGTCCTTCGTCGCGGATCTCGACGGCCTCGGCGGCCACTTCGGCCGGCGGTTTGAGCCAGAGCCCGTTGCTGTTGTAGGCGCGCACCGGGCCGGGCGACCCGCCGAGCAGGGCGCAGAGCGGCATGCCGGCGGCTTTGGCCAGCGCGTCCCAGGCTGCCATGTCGATGCCGGAAACGGCGATCGCCGCCATGCCTTCGTAGCCGACGAAGTGCAGCGACTTTCGCGCGGTCTCGTAGAGTTCGGCCGGCGCCAGCCTCTGGCCCTTGAGCATCGCCCCCAGGTCGCGCAGGGCGGGCACGAGATAGTGCATCGACCTGACGATGTAGGGCTCCAGATAGCTGCGCCCGACGATCCCTTCCTCGGTTTTGAGGTCGATCAGGATAAGCGGCCATTCCGTAATGGTCGCGATCCTGGCGACGACGGGGCGCTTCAGCGTAAGAACCACGGCGCGCGCATCGACGCTGTGGAAGGTCAGTGTTTCGGGCGGCATCTATCGGGACTCCATCGGCGTGGGGGCGCTCGGCGCATGGACGCGCAATCGGTTTGCGGCTTGCAGGCCGAACGCCGATCGGCATGTTCGCGCATTGTCTTTCCATGGGGTTTACCGCGGGCCGAACCCGGGCGTCGGGCAAAAGCCGGGCGGCGAGCCTGCCCCCCAATCCTGCTTCTGCCGATGTTCGGGCGCGAAAAATTCGCCGTCGTCTCTGCGGATCGCGTTCATGCCGCGGGTCTTCGGTCAGGGGGCGGCGCAAGTGCGGCCGGCTAGGCGTCGGTCTTCGAGACCCAGGGGATGCGGCCGAACTCGATGCCCTCGTCGCGCAGGGCTTCGGATTCGGCGTCGGTGGCCTCGCCGTAGATGCTGCGCTGCCGGGTCTCGCCATGGTGGATCTTGCGCGCCTCGTCGGCGAATTTCGGGCCGACATAGTCGGCGTTGCTCTCGACATGCCGGCGCATCTCGACCATCGCCTCGCGGATCCGGCCCATCACATGGATGCGCCTGGCGTCCTCGGCCGGGACCGGCGCGGGCGGCGCAGCGGGCCCGGCGGAGTCCGCCGCGCTGTCGCCGTCCGGCCCGTCGGGCGCGGGCCCGCTGCGCCGGGTCGCCTTCGTGCCGGACAGCGCCGGCGCCATCGGGGCGCGGCGAACCTCCACGGCGCCGCATTCGGGGCAGGAGACCGCACCGGCGGCCTGCAGGGTTTCGTAGGTCTTCGAATCCCTGTACCAGCCCTCGAATTCGTGGCCGGCCTTGCAGCGGACGGTATAACGGATCATCGCGCACCCGGCGTGCAGCAACGCAGATCCTGGCGGGGTTCGTGCCTCATACCACGCATTTAGGGATTTTTGCGCCGAAACGGAAGGCCTTGCGGCCCGATGGCTGAAACGGCACGCCCCGAAACGGCCGCCCCGGAAACGGCTCGCCCCGAAACGGCTTTCCCCGAAGCGGCTTTCCCCGAAGCGGCTTTCACGGCGCCAGGCCGCTGGGTATCGCGTTTCCTGCCCGCGGCGCCGGCGGGCGGCGGCCATGTCCTCGACCTGGCGGCCGGCCGGGGCCGCCACAGCCGGCTGGCGCGGCAGCGCGGCTGGCGGGTGACGGCGGTCGACCGGGAGACGGCCGCGCTGGCCGCCCTGGCGGCCGAAGACGACGGAATCGCGGTACGGGAGATCGACCTCGAGGCCGGCGCCGCCGCGGACGCGGTGCAGGCCGCCGGCGCGGACGGACCGTTCGATATCGTCATCGTCTGCAACTATCTGCACCGCCCGCTCCTGCCGCATCTTCCCGCGGTGCTGAAGCCGGGCGGCCGGCTGATCTACGAGACCTTCATGCTCGGCAACGAGGCGTACGGCCGGCCGCGCAACCCGGATTTCCTGCTCCGCCCCGGCGAATTGCCGGCGGCCTTCGACGGCCTTCTGACCGTTCTGGCGTTCGAGCAGGGCTACGAGGCGGCGCCGGCGCCGCGCGTCGTGCAGCGCTATGCCGGGGTCGCCGCCCCGGCCCCCGCAACGCTGCCGCCTGCCGGGAGCCGGGGCGGGAAATGACGCCGCGCCCGGCCGGACTTTCCTTTTCCGGGCCGCTCGCGCATGATCGCGCCCGTGTTACAGACGATGACGATCCGGCGGCAGGGCGGAACGCTGCCGCCGGACCATTGGCGACGGACCACCGGTGACGGCCCACTGGCGACGGTATGCTGAAGACCCGCATCATCCCCTGCCTCGACGTCAAGGACGGCCGCGTCGTCAAGGGCGTGAATTTCGTCGACCTGGTCGACGCCGGCGACCCGGTCGAGCAGGCGAAGCTGTACGACCGGGAAGGCGCGGACGAGTTGTGCTTCCTGGACATCGCGGCGAGCCACGAGAACCGCGACACGATCTACGACACGGTCGACCGCACGGTCGCCTCCTGCTTCATGCCGGTGACGGTCGGCGGCGGCGTGCGCGAGGTCGAGGACATCCGCAAACTGCTGCTCGCCGGGACGGACAAGGTCTCGATCAACACCGCCGCCGTGCGCCGGCCGGAATTCGTGCAGGAGGCCGCCAACAAGTTCGGCAGCCAGTGCATCGTTGTCGCCATCGACGCCAAGCGGGCGACGGCCGGCCCGAACGCCGGCGGTTTCGAGATAAACACCCACGGCGGGCGCACGCCGACCGGCATCGAAGCGATCGGCTGGGCGCGGCGGATGGCGGAATACGGCGCCGGCGAACTGCTGCTGACCTCGATGGACCGCGACGGCACCAAGGCCGGCTTCGACCTGGAATTGACCCGGGCGATCGCCGATGCGGTGCCGGTGCCGGTGATCGCCTCCGGCGGCGTCGGCACGCTGGACCATCTGACGGAAGGCGTGACGCAGGGCCGGGCCTCGGCGGTGCTCGCGGCCTCCATCTTCCATTTCGGCGCCTTCACGATCGCGGAGGCCAAGGCCCGCATGGCCGCGGCCGGCGTGCCGGTGCGCCCGCACCGGGCGGACCCGGAACCCGCGGCGGGGCCGGCAGCGGCGGTCCGTAAAGCGGAGGCGGCGGCGTGAGCGGAAGCAGCCCCGAAAGGCAGCATGTGCTGGACGCCCTGTTCGAAACCGTCGAGAGCCGGCGCGGCGCCGATCCTGCCTCCTCATGGACCGCCCGGCTGCTCGCCGGCGGCGTTCCGGCCGTGGCGAAGAAGACCGGCGAGGAGGCGGTCGAGACCATCCTCGCCGCCATGGCGGAAGACCCCGACGCGCTGGCGGCCGAGAGCGCCGACCTGCTCTATCACCTGCTGGTGCTGTGGGCGGCCTGCGGCGTGACGCCGACGCAGGTGTGGCGCGAACTGGAGCGGCGCGAAGGCGCGTCCGGCATCGCCGAGAAAGCGGCCCGGACGCCGTAGCGGCACAGACTTCGAAGGAGGCCGGCCGGCCGATGAGCTACGATCCGAACAACATCTTCGCCAAAATCCTGCGCGGCGAGATCCCGTGCGACAGGGTTCACGAGAACGACCATGCGCTGGCGTTCCGGGACATCGCCCCGCAGACGCCGGTGCATGTGCTCGTCATCCCGAAAGGCCCCTATGTCGACCTGACCGATTTCGCGGCCAACGCCCCGGCCGGCGAGATCGAGGGCTTCGTGCGCGCGGTCGGCGAGACGGCTCAGATGCTCGGCATTACGGACGGCGGCTACCGGGCGCTCACCAACATCGGCGAACACGGGCTGCAGGAGGTGCCGCATTTCCACGTCCACCTGTTCGGCGGCCAGCCGCTGGGCCGCATGATCAAGCCGCCGGGGAAGTAGGCGGCGGGTCTGGCGGACGGCCGCGGCGGACTTCGGCCCTGCCGAGTTTGTCCGGCCATTCCCCTCCCGTCATTTCGATCCCTACCCGTCATTTCGACCGGAGGCCCGGCCCTTGGGCCGGGGCGGAGCGGAGAAACCCGGCGGGCGCTCCACCGACGCCACAGGCTCCGGCGCTTGGCCGGCCTCCGTCACCGGCCGGATTTCTCCGCTCGCTTCGCTTCGGTCGAAATGACGGTTGGGTGTTGCGCTTCGCTCGAAATGGCGGGGCGCGGCCGCCGCCCCCTCTCCCGTCATTTCGACCGGAGGCCCGGCCCTTGGGCCGGGGCGGAGCGGAGAAACTCGGAGGGCGCTCCGTCGACGCCACAGGCTCTGGCATCCGCCCGGCGTCCGTCGCCGGCCGGATTTCTCCACTCCCTTCGACTTCGCTCAGAGCCTGCCCTGAGCGAAGTCGAAGGGGCAGGCTGCTCCGCTCGGTCGAAATGACGGTGAGGAGGTACGCTTCGGTCGAAATGACGGCGAGGGGGTTGCGCTCGGCCGGAATGACGGTTGGGTGTTGCGCTGCGCGCGCCGCCGGCCGCAACACCTCCACCTGGCCTCTCCCTCTGAAGAGGGGGAGGCGATAAGGCGCCTCGCGGCCTCAGTTGTTCGGGGTTTCGCGCGGCGCGTATTTGTTGAGGATGCGCTGCAGCGTGCGCCGGTGCATGTTCAGCCGGCGGGCGGTTTCCGACACGTTGCGGTCGCACTGCTCGTAGACCCGCTGGATATGCTCCCAGCGCACCCGGTCGGCCGACATCGGGTTTTCCGGCGGCCCCGGCAGCGGCCGGTCGGTGTTGAGCAGCGCCGCCTCGATCTGGTCGGCGTCGGCCGGCTTGGGCAGATAATCCACGGCGCCGGCCTTCACGGCGGCGACGGCGGTGGCGATATTGCCGTAGCCGGTCAGCATGATAACCCGGCAGTCCGGCTTGACCTCGTGCAGGGCGGCCACGACGTCGAGGCCGCTGCCGTCGCCCAGGCGCAGGTCGATCACCGCGTAATCCGGCATTTCCGACTTGGCGCAGGCCACGCCCTGGGCGGCGCTCTCCGCCGCCGCCACGCTGAAGCCGCGGCGCTCCATCGCCAGGATCAGGCGCTGCCGCAAGGGGCGGTCGTCGTCGACGACCAGAAGTTTTCCTTTACTGTCCTGCGTGTTCTCCGACACGTCCGGTCTCCGAAGTTGCGTGTTCGAGCTCCCGGCGCGGCCAGGTTATCCGAACGATGGCGCCGGCCCCCCACCAGTCCCACCAATCCTGATTGGCGAACCGGAGTGTGGCGCCCGTACGATTGAGCAGATTCTGGGCGATGAACACGCCCAGCCCCATATGCTCGCCTTCGCCGTCCGCACCGGCACGGGTTGAAACATAAGGCTCGCCGAGGCGGTCTAGCAAGTGCGCCGAGAATCCCGGCCCGTCGTCGATGATCTCGACCGTCACCGTCCCGGCGTCCCAGCGCGCCCGCAGGATGACTTCGGAGTCGGCGAACTGGATGGCGTTCTGGATCAGGGTGCCGACGGCGCGCAGGAATTCCGGGCTCCGGGTCAGCACCGGTTCGGGGCTGTCCGGCGCCTCGCCGACCGCGCGGAAATCGTGGGTCAGATTGACCGTTCCGGCGAGATACGGCCGGGCGGCCTCCTCGAGCATGGCGCCGAGCGGCAGCCGGCTGTAGGGCTCGCCGCCCTCGGTCTCGGGCTTGCGGCTCAACTCCATCAGGATTTCGCGGCAGCGGGCGGTCTGTTCCAGGATCAGCTCGACATCGTCGGCCATCTGGCTGCCCGGCTTCAGGTCGTGGCTCAATTCCTTGGCCGTCACCGCGATCGTCGCGAGCGGCGTGCCGAGCTCGTGGGCCGCCGCCGCGGCCAGCCCGCCGAGCGACGACAGGCGCTGTTCGTGCTCCAGCGCGACCTGCGCCGCGTTCAGCGCATCCTGCATCCGCCTTCCCTCCTCGGCGACGCTGCCGACGAAGGCGGCGATGAACAGGCCGCCGATCACCAGGGCCTGCCACACGCCCAGAACGTAGAAGACCGGCAGCTCGAGCAGCGGCTCCGGCCCGGGCAGCGGTTCGTAGCGGAAGGCGAGCACGCTGATGCAGACCGCGACCAGCAGGCCGAGGCTGAGCGTGCTGATGCGCGACAGGACCGAGGCCGAGACCACCACCGAGGCGAGGAGCATTACGGCGAACGGATTCTGCAGGCCGCCGGTGAGGTAGAGCAGGGTCGACAGCTGCACGATGTCGTAGGCCAGCCAGAGCGCCGCCCCCCGGTCGGACAGCGTGCCGCTCATCGGCCGGGCGATCGTGATGCCGGCATTCACCGCCGCCGACACGGCGACCGTCGCCAGGCAGGCGAGCAGCGGCAGCGGGTAGTTCAGGCCGAAATTGACGATGACCACCGCCGCCAACTGTCCGCCGACGGCGAACCACCTTATGTAGACAAGCGTCCGCAGGCGGACCCGCCCCGTTCCCGGAGCGGCGAGGCGGCGGATCGCGGCGAGTTTGGCTCTCATCGTCCGGTTGTCTCGGCCCCTTCGGGGGCGGCCGGCTTCCGGGGGCGGACTGCTTTCGGGCCCGACTGCCCGGAAAAAGGATTCGGTAACGGAATCCAGTACTGACGAAGACAGGCGATGTTCGCAAGGCGATTGATGCAGCTCCGGGCCGCAAGCCCGATCGAAGGGCGGTGAGCGCGGCCCCGGCCGAAGGGCCGCCCGCAGCCATCCGGGTTTCCAAACTGACCAAGTCCTACGACGACGTGCTGGCCGTCAACCGCCTGTCGTTCAGCGTGCCGGAGGGCGCGACGGCGGCGCTGCTCGGCGGCAACGGCGCCGGCAAGACGACGACGATCTCCATGATCCTGGGGCTGCTCCTGCCGACCCGGGGGCGGATTTCGGTGCTCGGCGTCGACATGCTGAAGCACCGCTACGACGCCCTGCCGCGGATGAATTTCTCCTCGCCCTATGTCGACCTGCCCAAGCGGCTGAGCGCGCGGGAAAACCTGATGGTCTACGCCCGGCTCTACGGCCTGCGCCGGCCGGCGCGCCGGATCGGCGAGCTGGCCGAAGAGCTGGACCTCGCCGCCTTCATGAACCGGCCGAGCGGCACGCTTTCCGCCGGGCAGCGGACCCGGCTGGCGCTGGCCAAGGCGCTGCTCAACGAACCGGACGTCCTGCTGCTCGACGAGCCGACCGCCTCCCTCGACCCGGATACCGGCGACCGAATCCGGACCTACCTGGAGGCCTACCGGGACACCCGCCGCGCCACCATCCTGCTCGCCTCGCACAACATGGCCGAGGTCGAGCGCCTGTGCAGCCGGGTGATGATGATGCGCGCCGGCCGGATCGTCGATGAGGGCAGCCCGGCCGAGCTGATCCGGCGCTACGGCCGGGCCAACCTGGAGGATGTCTTTCTCGATATCGCGCGCGACCGGCGCCGCGCGGACGGCGGTTCCGAACGGCCGGGTCCCGAACGGCCGGATCCCGAACGGACAGGAAGGGCGGCATGAGCGCCGCCGACGCGAAGCTCGCCGGCACGAAGGGCCCGGCCGCGGCCTGGCGGCGCATGCAGGCCATGGTCCTGCGCTACGTCTACCTCTACCGCGGGTCGTGGCCGCGGATTCTGGAACTCGCCTACTGGCCGACCCTGCAGATGATCATGTGGGGCTTCCTGACGATCTTCCTGGCCAGCAAGTCCGGCTTTTTCGTCCAGGCGGCCGGCGTGCTGATCGCCGCCGTCCTGCTGTGGGACGTGCTGTTCCGCTCGTCCCTCGGGGTCAGCCTGTCCTTCCTCGAGGAAATGTGGTCGCGCAATCTCGGCCATATCTTCGTCAGCCCCCTGCGGCCGGGCGAATTCGTCGCCGCGCTCACCCTGATGTCGCTGATCCGCGTGCTGATCGGCATCGTTCCGGCGTCGCTGCTCGCGATCTGGCTGTATGCCTATTCGATCTTCGATATGGGGCTGCCGCTGATCGCCTTCTTCGCCAACCTCCAGGTCATGGGCTGGTCGTTCGGGCTGATCGTGTGCGGCCTGCTGATGCGCTACGGCCTGGGCGCAGAAAGCATCGCCTGGTTCGCGATCTTCGCCATCGCCCCGTTCAGCGCGATCTACTATCCGCTCTCGGTCATGCCGGACTGGCTGCAATGGATCGCGGGCGTCCTGCCGTCGACCCATGTCTTCGAAGGCATGCGCTCCGTCCTGGTCGACAAGACCTTCCGCACCGACCTGCTGATCGCCGCCGTCGCCCTGAACGCCGCCTACCTGTCGGCGGCCGTCGCGGTGTTCCTGCGTTTCTTCCGCTCGGCGCGCGAGCGCGGCCTGATCCTCCAGATCGGCGAATGACCGGCGGCGGCCCGGTCCTGTCGGGGCCGGGCGGAATGGCTTATAGTGCGGAGCGAAGCGCCCGCCCGGCCGGGCGCAGAGGAAGCGGAGCAGCAATGACCGACGACCGGGACCGCGATCGGGGCGACGATCCGGACGCCTGGCTGGGCCTGTCGGGACGGCATGACGGCGACGGCCCGCCCGGCGGCGGCTGGTTCCGCGACTGCCGCAACGCCGCCATCGTCCTGACCGGCTGGCCGCTCGGCCGGCGCGGCGAGATCGGCAGGGCCGCCGCGGCGGGCAGCCGCCGCGCCTTCGTCCCGGTCGGCCTGGCGCTCGGCCTGGCCGCCGCCCCGGTCGCCTGGCTCGCCGACGGCCTCGGCCTGCAAATCTTCGGCGCGGCCGTCTTCGCCGCGGCCACGCTCGTCATCCTGACCGCCGCGCGGGCCGAAAGCGGCGCCGCCGCCGCTGCCGCCGAACTGGCCGGAACCGAAGCCGGCTCCGACCGGCGTTTCGCGCTGATCGCCGGCTGCGTCGGCGCCATCCTGCTCGCCCGCGTCGCCGGGCTGAGCGCCATGGCGAGCCTCGCAGACATGCTGGGCGCGCTGATCGCCGCGCAGGTCCTGTCGGCCGCGATCATGGCGCTGGGGACGCTGCCCGGGACTGCCGACGCCGTCCGGGCCGACGGGAGCGACCCGCTGTTCGGCCCCCAACGCGACGGGGAGCGCGACTGGAAAAGCGGCGGGGGCGGCAGCGTCGCGCTGTGGACCGGCGCCGCCGCGGCCCTGCTGCTCGCCATCCTGTTCCTCGGCATTTGGGCCGGCCTGCTGGCCTGCGCCGCGGCCCTGCTGGTTGCCGGGCTGGTCTGGGGCGCGGCGGAGATTTGCCGGATGCCGCGGGACCGGAATTTCCTGTACACGATCCGCATCAAGACGGAACTGGCGGTCGTCGTCACGGCCGCCGCCGCCCTGTAACCGCATTCGGGATAACCGCATTCAAGGCTTCCTGCATGAGCGTAACCGTAACCCGGTGGTGGTGGATCCGCCACGCGCCGGTGATCGACGACGGCGGCTGCTTCTACGGCCAGGCGGACCTGGAGGCCGATACCGGCGACATAGCGGCCCACCGCGCCCTCGCCGAAGCGCTGCCGCCGGACGCCGTGTGGGTTTCCTCCCACCTGCGGCGCGCCCGCCAGACCGCCGCGGCGATCGGCGCGGCCGGCTATCCGCTGCCCGAAGTGCAGCCGCACCGGGACCTGGCGGAGCAGCATTTCGGCGACTGGCAGGGGACGCCGCGCCAGCCGGCCTACGAGAAATACGGCGGATTTTACGGCTTCTGGACGAGCGTTCTGGACACGGCGCCGCCCAACGGCGAGAGCTTCGCCGACCTGCGCCGCCGGGTCGGCGCCGCGGTCGGGCGGCTGTCCGCCGAACATCGCGGCCGGGATATCGTCGCGGTCGCCCACGGCGGGACGATCCGCGCCGCCCTCGTCGCCGCCCTCGACCTGCCGTCGCCGCGGGCGCTCAGCCTGACGATCGGCAACAGTTCCCTGACCCAGATCGACCTCGTCGAGGAACCGGGCCGCCCCGCCCGCTGGATGCTCAACCTCCTCAACGGTTACGGCGTTGCCGGCTTGCGCTGAGGCCGGGCCGGCCGCGCCGTGTGCCGCACTGTGCGGGGGCGGGGGGAGCGCCCGGCCGGAATGACGGTGCGGGGCGAATTGCCCGGACCCGTCGACCGGGAAGCCCCGATCCGCCGGCCGGAACCGGTTGTCTATGGCGCCGCCGCGTGGTTTGTTGCGCTGCAACAGGGAGGCCGGGCGGCACCGCGTCCCCGATGGCGTTCTAAATCCGAAACAACGGCGGCGCCGGGGCCGCAGGCTTCATGCTCTATTCGATGTACGATTGGCAGCTCGCCGCCTTTGCGCCGCTGCGCACGATGGCGGTCGCCGGCCGGAACTTCCTGACCAACCCCGATTTTCCGTTCACCGAGAGCCGGTTCTTCCGCGGCGTCGCCGCCGGCTGCGAACTGTTCGAGCGCGTCACCCGGCGCTACGAGAAACCGGCCTGGGGCCTGGAGCGGACCCTGATCGGCGGCGCGCCGGTTGCGGTGACGGAGGAGACCGTCGAGGCCCGGCCGCACTGCAACCTGCTGCATTTCCGGCGCGACCCGGCCGTTTCGGAGAAGCGGGACGATCCGAAGATTCTGGTGGTCGCGCCGATGTCCGGCCATCACGCGACGCTGCTGCGCGGCACGGTCGCCGCCCTGCTGCCGGACCACGACGTCTACGTCACCGACTGGATCGACGCCGGCCGGGTGCCGGTTTCGAAAGGCCGGTTCGATCTCGACGACTATGTCGACCATGTCATCGCCTTCCTGCAACGGCTCGGCCCCGGCGCCCATGTCGTCGCGGTGTGCCAGCCCTCGGTGCCGGTGCTGGGCGCGGTCTCCCTGATGGCGGCGGCCGGCGACCCGTGCCGGCCGGCGTCGATGACGCTGATGGGCGGCCCGGTCGATACGAGGATCGCCCCGACGAAGGTCAACGAGTTCGCCAAACGGCACAGCCTCGGCTGGTTCGAGCGCTCGGTCATCACCCGGGTGCCGTTCGGCTACGAGGGCTTCAACCGGCGGGTCTATCCCGGCTTCCTCCAGCTCACCGGCTTCATGTCGATGAATTTCGACCGCCATTTCGGCGCCCATCTCAAGCTGTTCGAGCACCTGATCCGGGGCGACGGCGACAGCGCCGCAGCGCACCGGAAATTCTACGACGAATACATGTCGGTGATGGACATGACGGCGGAGTTCTACCTCCAGACCGTCGATATCGTGTTCCAGCAGCACGCCCTGCCGCGGGGCGAATGGGTCTCGCGCGGGCGCAGGATCGAGCCGGCCGCCATCGCCGACACCGCCCTGCTGACTGTGGAGGGCGGACTGGACGACATCTCCGCGCCCGGCCAGACCCGCGCCGCCCACGACCTGTGCAGCGGCATCCCGCACGGCCGCCGCAGCCACATATTGCAACCGGATGTCGGCCACTACGGCATCTTCAACGGCCGCCGCTGGCGCGAGACGATCGCGCCCCAGGTCCGCGCCTTCATCCGCGCCGCCCGCGAAGGGCGCGCGGTTGCCTGACCGCCGCGCCGCGCGATGGCCGGGTCCCTGACCGTCGACGCCGCCGGCCGGCCGGTCACGCTGGCGGTCCGGCGCAGCGCGCGGGCGCGGCGCATCCTGCTGCGCATCGACCGCAACGCCCGCAGGGCCGAGCTGGTGCTGCCGCCGGGCGCGTCGGTCGCCGAGGGCCGGGCCTTCGCCGAGAAAAAGGCGCTGTGGCTGCGCAACCGGCTGGCCCTGCTGCCCGAAACCGTGCCCTTCGCGCCGGGCGAGTCGGTGCCCGTCCTGGGGCGCGACCGCCTGCTGGTGCATGACCCGGCGGCGCGGGCCGGCGTCGTCTTGGACGGCGGCCGGCTGGTCGTCTCCGGCCGGCGCGAGTTTTTCGGCCGCCGGGTGCAGGACTGGCTCAGGCGCGAGGCCCGGCGCCGCATCGCCGGGCTGGCCCATCCCAAGGCGGCCCGGATCGGCCGCAGCATCGCGCGCATTTCCGTGCGCGACCAGCGCAGCCGCTGGGGCTCGTGCAGCGCAACCGGCAATCTGAGCTTCTCCTGGCGGCTGATCCTGGCGCCGGCCGAGGTGCTGGATTATGTCGTCGCCCACGAAGTCGCCCATCTCGCGGAGCCGAACCATTCGGACCGCTTCTGGCGCCTGGTCGATACGCTGACCGACCATGCCGGACACGGCCGGTCGTGGCTGCGCCTTCACGGCCCCGGACTGCACGCCTACGGTGCGGCCAGCGCGGATTGACAGGCGCGGAGCGACCGGCGCGGACCGATCCGGGGGGCAGGACACGCATCGGATAGCGCCGCACGCCGGCCTGTCCCAGACTGCATCCGTTCCGCACAGTGCCCGCAAGACAGGATGCGAACCATGACCCCCGACGCTGCCGCCCCGGCCCCCGCAACCGCCGCCCCTGCCGCTTCCGGAGCGGCGCCGGACCGGCGGATCGAGCGGGCCTGCCGCTTCATCGACGGTTTCGAGGACGGCGTGCCGACCCTGCGCCAGATCGCCGACCATGTCGGCCTCAGCCCGGCCTGGCTGCAGAAACGCTTCAGCGCCGCGCTCGGCGTGTCGCCGAAACAGTATGCCGACCAGCGCCGGCGCGAGCGGCTGAAAGCGCTGCTGCGCGAGGGCGACGACGTGACCGGCGCGCTCTACGAGGCGGGCTACGGCTCGTCCAGCCGGCTCTACGAATCGTCGGACGCCACCCTGGGCATGACGCCTGCCACCTACCGCCGGGGCGGCGCCGGCGCGCGCATCGCCTGGACCGTGGCGCCCTGCGCCCTCGGGCTGCTGCTGGTCGCGGCCACCGAGCGCGGCATCTGCTTCGTCGCCTTCGACGACGGCGAAGCGGCCCTGCTGACGGAATTGCGCGCCGAATTCCCGCACGCCGAAATCGTGCCGGACATCGGCATTCTGGAGGCCTGGACCGCCGAGGTGCTGCGCCGGGTCGAGGGCAGGCCGCCGCGCGGAACCCTGCCGCTCGACGTGCGGGCGACGGCGTTCCAGCAGCGGGTGTGGCGGGCGCTCACGGCCATTCCGCAGGGCGAGACCCGGACCTACAGCGCAATCGCCCGCAGCCTCGGCAAGCCGGCCGCGCAGCGCGCCGTCGGCCGGGCCTGCGCCGCCAATCCGGTCTCGATCGTGATTCCCTGCCACCGCGCCAAGCGCAGCGACGGCGGCCTCGCCGGCTACCGCTGGGGCGTGGCGCGGAAAGAGGCGCTGATCGAGGCGGAAAAGGCGCGGCGCGTGGATCGCGCCCCATGATTCGAAAAGAGGGCTTGACCCTCGCGGGACCGGCGCCATATAGCGGAAAAGAACAATAAAGGAACAAAAATCCGTCACGCCGAATGCGCCGCCGCCCTGCACCCGGCTCCGCCGCCGTTCCGGACAACCATGGAAGGGATTTAATTCTTAGTTATCCGCCCGACCGCCCTGAAAGCCCCGGTTTACGGACATTCTCCCGAAAAATTTTTGCAAATACAGACCGGTCTGTCTATTTTTTGCAGTCGGAGAAGCCGGCCGCGCGCAATCCCGATACCCCCTTTTGCGCGCCGCGCCGGGCTGCGGCAGGCCGGCGCGTCTCCCGGTCATCCGCCGGCGATCTCCGCAATCTCCGCCGCATCGAATCCGGCCTCGGCGAGCAGCGCTTCGGTGTGTTCGCCGAGCCGGGGCTGGCCGAGGCGGACGGGCAGGCGCGCGCGGTCGAAGCGGAAGGCGGTGTCCGGGATGTCCATCGGCCCTTCGGTCGGGTGTTCGAAGGGCCGGAAGAAGCCGGTGGCGGCAAGGTGCGGGTCGCCGTACAGGTCGTCCAGCGTGTTGACCGGGCCGCAGGGAATTTCCGCGCCGCGCATCAGGTCGAGCCACTCCGCCGAGGTTTTGCCGGCCAGTTCCCGGCCCGATTCGCCGTAGAGCGCATCGACGTGGTTCAGCCGGTCGCCGATGGTGCGGAAGCGCGGATCGTCCGCCATCTCCGGCCGGCCGACCAGGGTCCAGAAGCGCTCCCACTGCGCGTCGGTATAGGCGAGCAGGCAGACGAAGCCGTCGGCGGTCGGCTGGGGCCGGCGATGGGGCGACAGGACGCGCGGATAGCCCGGCGGCGTCATCGGCGGCGAGAAGATCGCCCCGTACTGGTGCTCCGCCAGCGTGAAGCCGGCGACGCCCTCGAACATGGCGGTTTCGACATAGACGCCCCGGCCGGTGTTGCGGCGCTGGAGGAGCGCGGCGAGGATGCCGTTGGACGCCAGCAGGCCGGAAATCTTGTCGGCCGCGATGGTCGGGATCAGGTTCGGCGCGCCGTCGCGGGCGAGGAAGGCGCCGGCGAGCCCGGCCTGGCCCTGGATCACGTCGTCGTAGGCCGGCCGGCCGGCATAGGGCCCGCCGTCGCGGTAGCCGTAGAGCCCGGCATAGACGATGCCGGGGTTGCGCGCCATCACCCGGTCCGGGTCGAAGCCCAGCTTCAGGATCTTGTGCGGCCGGATATTGTGGACGAAAACATCGGCGCTATCGACCAGCCGCCACAGCGCCGCGCGCGCCGCCGCGCGCTTGAGGTCGAGCACGATGCTCTTCTTGTTGCGGTTCATGCCGAGGAACAGGGCCGCCATGCGCGGGCTGCGCTCCGGCCCCATCTGGCGCATGGCGTCGCCGCCCGGCGCCTCGACCTTGACGATCTCGGCGCCGAAGTCGCCCAGGAGCTGGGTCGCGTAGGGGCCGTAGACGATGGTGGTGAGGTCGAGGATGCGCACGCCGTCGAGCGGCAGGCCGGCCCCCGCCGGACCGGCGGCGGCGGCCGGCTTCGAAGCGGCGGCGGGATCGTTCGTCGTGCTCATGGCTGCGAAGAAGGCTGCGGCGTCGCCAAAGGTCAACCGGCAGCGGGTCGCGGCCAGACATGCGCGGCGCGAAGCGCTCTGCGCTCGCCGCTTGCGTCAGGGCGCGTTCCGGGTTGCAACGCCGCCGTTTCTCAATGCCTGGACCTGGCGCGGGAACGGACCGATGCGACGCCGCATGTTTCGAAAGGGACTGTCGCAAGGTGCCCCCTGACCCTAAGTCGAGCACTATGACACCGATCGAATGCACCGCCGCCAATGCCTCCCCGATCGGCGCTCCGGCGCCGCGCGTCGAGGACCGCGCCTTCCTGACCGGCGCCGGCCGCTTCACCGCCGATCTGTCGCTGCCCGGCCAGGCCCATGCCGCGGTCGTGCGCTCGCCGCACGCCCACGCCGTGCTCGGCGAAATCGATCCGGCCGGGGCGCTGGCGCTGCCCGGCGTCCTGGCGGTCTACACCGCGGCGGACCTGCGCGCAGCCGGCGTGCGCGCCCTGCCGACCGGCGCGGGCGAGCCGCTGCCGGAGGGCGATGTCCGGCGCGCGATCGCCGATGCGCCGCAGTATCCGCTGGCCGGGGACCGGGTGCGCTTTGCCGGCGAGGCCGTCGCCTTCGTCGTCGCCGAGACCGAGGCGGCCGCGGTGGAAGCGGCGGAGCTGGTTGCGGTCGACTACGATCCCCTGCCGGCGCTGGGCACGATCGACGATGCGCTGGCCGATAGCGCCGCTGCGATCTGGGAGGGCGCGCCCGGCAACCGCTCCTTCGCCTGGGCCGCGGGCGACGCCGCCGCGACCGAGGCGGCGTTCGCGGCGGCGCACCGCATCGTCGCGCAGGATATCGCCTTCACCCGCTCCACCATTGCCTTCATGGAGCCGCGCGGCGCGCTCGCAGACTTTGCCGACGGCCGGTTCACGCTCTACGCAGGCAGCCAGTCCGGCCACGTCCTGCGCGCCATTATCGCCGATTGCCTGGGCATCGGGCGCGAGGACCTGCGGGCGATCGTGCCGGAGACCGGCGGCGGCTTCGGCGCGCGCAACCTGGTCTATCCCGAATTCGTCGTCGCCCTGTTCGCGGCGCGGGCGCTCGGCCGGCCGGTGCGCTGGATCGCCAGCCGCAGCGAAGCCTTCCTGACCGATACCCAGGCGCGCAGCCAGAATCTGCACGCCCGCATGGCGCTGGACGCCGAGGGGCGCATCGCCGCGATCGAGTTGAAGGCCGACTGGTGGCACGGCGCCTACTGGGTGAACCGGGCGCCGCACGTCATCGTGACCTGGATGGCGCCGATGATCTGCGGCCCCTACCGCATTCCGGCCTACCGCTTCGAGATCGGCGGCGTTTTCACCAATACCGCCCCGATCGCCGCCTACCGCGGCATCGCCCGGGCCGAGGCGACCCTGGCGCTCGAACGGCTGATCGACCGGGCGGCGCGCGAGACCGGCATCGACCGGGCGGAGTTGCGCCGGCGCAACCTGATCCCCCTTGCCGACATGCCGTGGGAGTCGCCGACCGGCGCGCGCTACCAGCGCAACGATTTCTTCGGCAGCCTGGACGCCGGGCTGGCGCGCATCGGCTGGGACGGCTTCGCGGAACGCCGGGCGGCGTCGGCGGCGCGCGGGCTGCGCCGCGGACGCGCCGTGACGACCTATATCGAGAACGCCGGCGGCGCGCTCGTCGAATACGCCGACCTCCGGGTCGAGGCCCCCGAACCGGAAAGCGGACCGGAGGACGGGCGGGTGCGCGCCTTGGTCGGCAGCCAGGACTGCGGCATGGGCCACGCCACCGTGTTCGGCCAGATCCTCGCCGGCCTGCTGGGCGTGCCGCAGGACCGGATCGTCGTCGAAGACGGCGATACCGACCGTATTCCCCAGGGCGGCGGCTCCCACGGCTCGCGGACCATGCGCATCGGCGGCGGCGCGGTCTATAACGGGGCGCTGTCGCTGATCGAGGCGGCCCGGCCGGCGGCCGCCGACCTGCTGGAGGCCGCGGCGGCGGATATCGGCTTTTCCGGCGGCGCCTACCGGGTGCGGGGCACCGACCGGGCGGTCTCGCTGTTCGCCGTGGCGGCCGAGGCCGAACGGCGCGGCGCTCCGCTGCGCATCGAGGAACGCTTCGAGGCGCCGGGAATGAGCTATCCCAGCGGCTGCCATCTGTGCGAGGTCGAGGTCGACCCCGAGACCGGCCGGGTGCGGATCGACCGTTATGTCGTCGTCTCGGACCCCGGCGCGGTGATCAACCCGCTGCTCGCGGCCGGGCAGTTGCACGGCGGCGTCGCCATGGGCGTCGGCCAGGCGCTGACGGAGAACACGGTCTACGAAGCCGGCACCGGACAATTGCTGAGCGGCAGCTTCATGGATTTCTGCCTGCCCCGGGCCGACGACATGCCGCCGGTCGACACCGTCTTCAACCCGGTCGAGGGCGACGACAACCCGCTCGGCGTCAAGGGTATCGGCGAAGGGCCGACCGCCGCCTCGCCGCCCACGGTTATCAACGCCGTGCTGGACGCGCTGGCGGGCGACGGCGTGACGGCGCTCGACATGCCGCTGACGCCCCATGCCGTGTGGCGGGCGCTGGAAAGGGCGCGGGCCGTCTAACTCTTCAGCCTGTAGCCGGTGCGGAACAGCTGCAGGCAGATCAGCCACAGGACGACGTTGAGAACCAGCAGCGCGATGCCGCCGGCAAGCGTGTCGCCGTCGGCGCGGCCGATGAAGCCGCTGCGGAACCCGTCGATCATGAAGAAGAACGGGTTGATATGGGCGAAGTCGCTGAGCGGCGGCGGCAGCCGTTCGATGGAATAGAAGGTGCCGCTGAGAAAGGCCGCCGGGGTGACGACGAAGTTGGTGACCGCGGCCATCTGTTCGAACTTGTCGGACCAGATGCCGCCGATCAGGCCCAGCAGGGCGAGCATGACCGAGGCCATGACGGCGAAATACAGGATGGTGAGCGGCGCCTGGACCTGCACCGGCACGAACACCGCCATGGCGGCAAGCGTGACCGCCCCGACCGCCAGGCCGCGGGTCGCGCCCGCAGCCGCGTAGGCCGCCGCCAACTCGCCCGGCGAGAGGGGCGACATCAGCACGTCGACGATATTGCCCTGTATCTTCGAGATCAGCAGGGAGCCGGCGGTGTTCTGGAACGCGCTCTGGACGATCGCCATCATGACCAGGCCGGGCGCCAGGAATTCGGCGAAGGGCACGCCGCCGATTTCGCGCACGACATCGCCCATCGCCACGGAGAAGACCGAAAGAAACAGCAGCGTCGTCACGATGGGCGCCAACAGGGACTGGCTGACGACCTTCAGGAAGCGCTGGAGTTCCTTGCGGTACAGGGTCCACAGGCCGAGCCGGTTCACCGCGCCCATCGGCCGCGGCCCGACGGCGGCCGGGCGGTTCGGCGCACCGTCCGGCGACGGGACCGTTTCGGCGGCGGTCTCGGGGGAAAACGGGTTCATGCGGCGCGCAATGCGGGGGTTCGGCGCGGGGGTTGGGCGCTGGGTGTCTGCCTGATTTATGGACCGGGGCCGCCGAATAAAGGGCTGCGCGCCGGCGGCGGCCCCCTTTGGCGGCGGCCGGCCGGCACGGATCAGCCGTCCCGGTCCGCCCCGGCTTCTTCGGCGCGCGGATCGAAGGCGAAGATGTTGGGCGAGGTCCGCGCCATCGGGACATAGTCTTCCCGGTTTTCGGGTGCGATCGCGTGGCGCTGTTTCGTGCGCCGGAAGGTCCACAGCGCGACCGCGCCGTGCACGACGCCGGTGAACAGGAAGAGATAGCCCGATCCGAGCGCCTCCATCAGGGCCGCGGCGATCAGCGGCCCGGCGACGGCGCCGACCCCGAAAATCACCAGCAGGCCGGCGCTGATTTCGACGAAATCCTCGGGGTCGGCATGGTCGTTGGCGTGGGCGACGGAAAAGCCGTAGATCGAGAAGGCCGCGGCCCCGAAGAAGAAATACGCCACATAGACGGGAAGGGCCGGCAGGCTGTCCGCCGCCAGCAGAACCGCTCCTGCGGCCGCGGCGACGGCGCAGACCGCAGCGATCAGCCAGCGCCGGTCGGGCAGCCGGTCGGACAGCCGGCCCAGCGGATACTGCACGACCGCGCCGCCGACGATGGCGACGCTGACGAAGATTGCGATGCCGGCCACCGACAGGCCGAGGCCCTTGGCGTAGACCGGGACGAGGCTCCAGACCGCGCCGTTGGCCATGCCGTTGGTGAAGCAGCCGACCACGGAGACCTGGGAATTGCGCCACAGTTTCGCCAGATCCGGGCGCGCCTTGACCGGCAGCGGCGGCGACGGGGCCCGGGTCAGGCAGACCGGGATGACGGCAAGCGCGAGCAGGATTGTCGCCAGAGAGAACAGCTTCGAACTGCTCGGCGTATCGAGCAGGAGGAGATATTGCCCGGCGGTCACCGCCGCCAGGTGGATCGCAACGTAGGCAGAGAAGACCGTGCCGCGGTTGCGCCGGGTTGCGGCGCCGTTCAGCCAGCTCTCGATGACCATGTAGAGGCCGGAGATGCAAAGGCCGATGATGATGCGGAAGAGAACCCAGGCGGCCGGATGCAGCGCGAGCAGGTGCAGCAGCGGGACGATAGCGCCGAGCGCGGCGATAGCAGCGTAGACGCGGATGTGCCCGACCCGCGCGACCAGCGGCGGCACAAGATAGCAGCCGGCCACGAAGCCGACCGAATAGGCCGCGCCGATGGCGCCGATCCAGGCGGCGCCGAACCCTTCGAGGTCCGCGCGCAGCGGCACGAGGGTCAGGAACAGGCCGTTGCCCAGCATAAGCAGCGCCACCCCGACGAGCAGGGCGGCGACGGGCGCGAGCAGCGCTTTCGGTGCGGCGAGGGAGGCGGTCATGCGCGCCACGGCGGGGAGCCTTTGCGAACGGGTCCGGCATCAGTGCCGGGGCGCGGCGATATGGGGCGCGAGTGCGGCGCGCGCAAGCCCCCGTTTCGTTCAATTCGACGGGCCGGGAATGCCCGGCGCCGACGCCGTCCCGATCAGGCGGCGAGGGCGCGGGCCTGGCTAAAATTTCCGATCCACTCCTTGACCCACGCGACGCCGTCGTCTTCGGGGATCGTGCCGGAACTGGCGTCATGGGTAAAAATTTCGCCGATCTTCTTCGCGCCGCAGTCCGCCAGCGCCTTGTCGAAGCGCTTGCCGCCGAAATTGAAGGTATCCGAATAGGTCATGTCGCCGAGCGAGAAGACGCCGTAGCGCACGCCGCTCAGGTCCGGCTTGTCCTGGACCAGACCCTCGTAGAGCGCCATGGCGTTGTCCGGCACATCGCCCTGGCCGTAGGTCGAGGAGACGATCAGGAAATCGCCGCCGCCGTCGAACACCGAGATGTCGAGATCGTCCATCGGCTCGACCTCGATTTCATGGCCAAGCCCGGCGAGCGTGTCGCTCATCTCTTCCGCCACCATTTCGGCGGTGCCGGTCATCGTGCCGACCAGAATCTTCAGTTCCACGACCGTTGCTCCAACATGTCTCGGGGCAAGCTCCGCTCCCGGGGACGAACGGCGCGCAAGATAAATCCGTTCGGTCTTGATGACAAGAATTATATTGCATATAGTATGGCGAGCCTCCAAACCTGACCGCGACCATGGAAGCTTTCCAACGACCGCCGGCCGGCCGGCCTGTGCCGGAATCCCGGCAGAATGGCGGGCTCGACGCCTACTTGGCCGGACTGGGCGAGCGCGTGCGCGCGGCGCGGGCCCGGCGCGGCATGTCGCGCAAGGTCCTGTCGCGCGCCTCCGGCGTGTCGGAACGCTATCTTGCCCAGCTCGAAGCCGGAAAGGGCAATATCTCGATCGGCCTGTTGCGCAAGGTCGCCGAGGCGATGAGCGTGCCGCTTGGCGACCTTGTGCGCGAGGGCGAACGGCCGGTCGACCTGACCCTGCTGATCCGCAAGCTGGAACGCCTGCAGCCGGACGAACTGGCCCAGGCCAACGGCCTGCTGACCGAGACCCTGGGCTTGGGCGAAAGCGGGCGCCGGATAGACCGGGTCGCGCTCATCGGCCTGCGCGGCGCCGGCAAGACGACGCTCGGCGCCGCCCTGGCCCGGCGCAGCGGCGCACCCTTCATCGAAATGGCGCGCGAAATCGAGCGGACGGCCGGCATGTCGGTCGACCAGATATTCGACCTGTCCGGCCAGGCCGCTTACCGGCGTTACGAGCGCCGGGCCCTGGAGGATGTGCTGGCCGCCCATCCGGAATGCGTGATTGCGGCGGGCGGCAGCATCGTCTCCGAACCGGAGACGTACGAGATGCTGCTTCGCGAATGTTTCACCGTCTGGCTGCGCGCGACGCCGGAGGACCACATGCGCCGGGTCCGCGAACAGGGCGACACCCGCCCGATGGACAGCAGCGGCGAGGCGATGGCCGATCTCAAGCGCATTCTGGAGACGAGAAACGCGCTCTACACGCGTGCCGACGCCGTGCTCGACACTTCGAGCCGGTCGGTCGAAGCAACGCTGAACGCACTGGGCCTTGCCCTGAGCGACGCACGGCGAAAAAGCGAATAATATTGCTTGCAATGCAGGTAATGTGCATTATATTGCATATATCCGCACAGGACGTATCGAGACGCGCCGAATAACCTGCCGCGCCGGGAAGGGCGGCATCCGGGGAGCGACCATGACCGAAAATATCGTGCTGTATGACCGGGATCCCGGCGACTACAAACACTGGTCGATCGATGTCGACGGCGATGTCGCGCGGCTGACCCTGGACGTCGCCGAGGACGGCGGGCTCAAGCCCGGCTACGCGCTGAAGCTGAATTCCTACGACCTGGGTGTGGACATGGAACTGTCCGACGCCCTGCAGCGCATCCGCTTCGAGCATCCGTCGGTCAAGGTGGCGGTCGTCACCAGCGGCAAGGACCGGGTGTTCTGCGCCGGCGCCAACATCAACATGCTGTCCTCGTCCGAGCACTGGTGGAAGGTGAATTTCTGCAAGTTCACCAACGAGACCCGCAACGGCCTCGAGGACATGTCGGAAAGCTCCGGACTGAAATCGCTCGCCGCGGTGAACGGCGCCTGCGCCGGCGGCGGCTACGAGCTGGCGCTGGCCTGCGACGAGATCGTGATGGTCAACGACCGCTCCTCCACCGTGAGCCTGCCCGAAGTGCCGCTGCTCGGCGTGCTGCCGGGCACCGGCGGCCTCACCCGCGTAACCGACAAGCGCAGGGTGCGCCGCGACCTGGCCGACGTGTTCTGCACGACTGCGGAAGGCGTGCGGGCCGACCGGGCCAAGGCCTGGAAGCTGATCGACGATTACGCACCGCCGGCCGCGTTCGACGCGCTGGTCGCCGACCGGGCGAGGGCGCTGGCCGCGCAATCCAGCCGTCCGGACGACGCGACGGGCGTAAAGCTGACCCCGCTCAATCGCCGGATCGACGATGCGGGCTACCATTACGAATTCGTCGACGTCGCGCTGGATTCGGCCGAGCGTACCGCGACGCTGACGGTGCGCGGCCCGGCCGGCGCGCCGCCGGCGACCGCCGCGGAGATCGAGGCGGCGGGCGCCGGCTGGTGGGCCCTGCAGATGACGCGCGAACTGGACGACGCGATCCTGATGCTGCGCACCAACAACACCGACATCGGCCTGTGGCTGCTGCGCGCCGAGGGCGACGCCGCGGCCGTGCTGGCGGCAGGCCGGTCGCTGCTGGAAAACCGGGACAACTGGTTCGTCAACGAGACGGTCCAGTATCTCAAGCGGACGCTCGCGCGCCTCGACGTCTCCTCGCGCAGCCTGTTCGCGATCGCCGATGCCGGCGCCTGTTTCGCCGGCATTCTCGCCGAACTGCTGCTCGCCGCCGACCGCTCCTACATGCTCGACGACCGGGAGGAGCCGGAGAATTCGCCGGCCATCCTGCTCGACGAGACGAATTTCGGCCTGTTCCCGATGCCGAACGGCCTGACCCGGATCGCCGCGCATTTCCAGGAGGACGCCGCCGCCGAGGCCGACGCCCGCGCGCGGACCGGCGAGCCCATCGGTCCCGAAAACGCGGCCGCCCTCGGCCTCGTCACCTTCGCGCCGGACGAGCTGGACTGGGACGACGAGGTGCGCCTCGCCATCGAGGAGCGCGCCAGCCTGTCGCCCGACGCGCTGACCGGCATGGAGGCCAGCCTGCGCTTCGGCGGCCGGGAAACCATGGCTACCAAAGTGTTCGGCCGGCTGACCGCCTGGCAGAACTGGATCTTCATCCGGCCCAACGCCGTCGGCGACCGGGGCGCCCTCAAGCTTTACGGCACCGGCACCAAACCCAGCTTCAAGTGGCAGCGCGTGTAACGCCGCCGATCGCCCTGCCCGGCGTCCTGCCCGATACCGGAAACCCAGACCCGAGGACCGCTTTCATGTCGATCAACTACGCCGAGAAAATCCCCAACAACGTCGATCTCAGCGCCGACCGCCAGCTCCAGCGCGCGCTGGAGCGCTGGCAGCCCGCTTTCCTGAACTGGTGGGGCGAGATGGGCCCGGACGGCGACTTCCAGGCGCGGGACGTCTACCTGCGCACGGCGACTTCGGTCGACGCCAAGGGCTGGGCCACCTATGGCCATGTGAAGATGCCGGACTACCGCTGGGGCATCTTCCTCGCCGACAAGACGGAGGACCGCACCATCGGCTTCGGCGACAATTTCGGCCAGCCGGTGTGGCAGCAGGTGCCCGGCGAGTTCCGCTCGGACCTGCGCCGCCTGATCGTGACCCAGGGCGATACCGAGCCGGCCTCGGTCGAGCAGCAGCGCATGCTCGCCTACACCTGCCCGTCGCTCTACGACATGCGCAACCTGTTCCAGGTCAACGTCGAGGAAGGCCGGCACCTGTGGGCCATGGTCTACCTGCTGCACGCCCATTTCGGCCGCGACGGCCGCGAGGAGGCCGAGGACCTGCTGGAGCGCCATTCCGGCGACATCAACAATCCGCGCATCCTGACCACCTTCAACGAGCCGATCGACGACTGGATGTCGTTCTTCTGCTTCACCTATTTCACCGACCGGGACGGCAAGTTCCAGCTCAAGATGCTGGCCGAGAGCGCCTTCGACCCGCTGTCGCGCACCTGCCGCTTCATGCTGACCGAGGAAGCCCACCACATGTTCGTCGGCGAGACCGGGCTCGGCCGGGTCATCAGGCGGGCGCTGGAGGTCATGCAGGAGCTGAATACAGACGATCCCCGGCGCATCCGCGACCACGGCGCGATCGATCTGGGGCTGGTCCAGAAATACATCAACTTCTGGTACTCCTCCTCCCTCGACCTGTTCGGCGCCGACCGCTCGACCAACGCCGCGGCCTATTTCGCCAACGGCCTGAAGGGCCGGCCGGACGAGGACCGGTTCGAGGACCACATCGAGGCGGACACGGCCTACAGCATCGAGGAGCCGGCCGAAGACGGCGCCGGCGTGCAGGAGGTCGAGATACCGACGCGCAACGCCATGAACCTGGTGGCCCGCAAGGGCTATTCGAAGGACTGCGATATCGGCGTCATGCGCTGGAACCGGACGATCCGGAAGGCCGGGGTCGACTTCGAGATCAGCCTGCCGTCGGACCGCTTCCGCCGGACGGTCGGCCCCTTCGCCGGCTTCCATTTCGCGCCCGACGGCACGCCGGTCTCGAAAGAGGTCTACGAAAGCCGGATGGACGGCTGGATCCCGTCGGAAGCCGACCGGGCTCATATCAAGAGCCTGATGAAGCAGGTGACAGCGCCGGGCAAGATGGCCGGCTGGATCGCCCCGCCCGACCGCGGCATCAACAACAACCCGGTCGATTACGAATACGTCCGGCTGTAGGGCGCATTCGGTTCGGCTGGAATCGAAGCGCGTTCGTCCTAGCCGGGATGTTTCCCTCTTGCCGTCATTCCGTCCGGAGCGCAGCGCCCCTTTCCGTCGTGTCGACCGAGCGAAGCGAGCGGCGAGATCTTTCGGGCGCGGCGCTCCGGATCTTGACGGCGCGGGTGAGAGATTTCTCCGCTGCGCGGCCGACGCCGCTCCGGCCGAAATGACGGGAGGGGCCGCGTATCGAAGGACGGGCGGCTTCCATCTGCCGGCCGCCTTGTCAGCACTCCCGGCACAACGCTGCTAAATCATTGATATTGTTGATTTAATCCCCGTCTGTTAAGCTCGTCTCCGGTCACGGCAAGCGAGGAGGACGGCATGGGCACGAACCTGGGATCGCGCAGGCCGCCGGCCGCGCCGGGCCTGCTGCGGCAGCTGCAGGGCCACCGGCTGACCACCGCCGAGATCATCTACCGCCTGCCCGACCATCCGGCCCTGTTGCAGACCTATGTCTGGCAGAGCCTGGATGTCGCGCCGCGCTTTCCCAAGCTGCGGGAGTTCCTGTGCTTCTGGGAAGAGAATCTGGAGGGCGCGCTCCATATCGTGCGCGTGGCGTCGCGCCAGCTGGTCCGGCCCGCCGAGTTCCGCTTCGTCGACGGGGTGCTCCGCCTCAACTGACCCTGACCGGCGCCGCCGGGGGCGGATAAAAGGTCTTTCAACAATGGCGTACACGCACTAGCTTGGCTGCCGCGCGCCATCCGGCACGAGAACGATTCCAACGGCGAATTGATGGCATGACGCTCCGCGTCGCGATCGTCGGCTCCGGGCCGAGCGGATTTTACACGGCCGAATCCCTGCTGCGCTCGGTGGACGATGTCGAAATCGACATTGTCGAGCGGCTGCCCACCCCTTACGGGCTGATCCGCGGCGGCGTCGCGCCGGACCATGCCAAGACCAAGAATGTTGCGCGGTCCTACGAGAAGACGGCGCGCGACCCGCGGGTCCGCTATTTCGGCAACGTGACCCTGGGCGAAGACATCGGCCTCGACGACCTGCGCGGCATGTACGATGCCGTTGTGCTCGCGACCGGCGCCGCCATCGACCGCAGCCTGGGGATTCCCGGCGACGACAAGAAAGGCGTGCTCGGCGTCGCCGCCTTCGTCGGCTGGTACAACGGCCATCCGGATTTCCGCGATCTCGATCCGCCGCTCGATACCGGAGCGGTCGCAGTGATCGGCGTCGGCAACGTTGCCGTCGACGTCGCCCGGGTGCTCACCAAGACGCCGGCCGAGATGGCGGCGACCGACCTGACCGACTATGCGGCCGCGGCGATTCACGCCGCGCCGATCCGCGATGTCTACATGTTCGGCCGGCGCGCCGCGCACCACGCCAAGTTCAGCAATGTCGAGCTGCGCGAGATGGGCCAGCTCGAGGACAGCGCGCCGGTCCTCGATCCCGCCGAGGTGCCGGACGACGTTCCGGAGGACACGGCCTCCACGATGAGCGACCGCGACCTGCGCATGACAAGGCGCAACCTGGCGACCCTGCGCGATTTCACAACCATCGAAGCCGGCGGCCGGGCCAAGCGGGTGCATTTCCGCTTCTGCGCCAGCCCGGTCGAGATTCTGGGCGGCGAACGGGTCGAAGGCATCCGGATGGAGCGGACGCGGATCGAGAGCGACCGCGCGGTCGGCACCGGCGAGACCTTCGACATCCCCTGCGGGCTGGTGATCCCGGCGATCGGCTACTATTCCGAGCCGGTCGACGGCGTGCCGTTCGAGAGCGGGCGGAGCCGCAACAGCGACGGCCGGATCGAACCGGGCCTCTACGCCGTCGGCTGGATCAAGCGCGGCCCGTCGGGCGTGATCGGCTCGAACAAGCCGGACGGCGCGGCCGCCGCGGCGCAGATTGTCGAGGACTGCGGCGCCCCTTTGGGTGACAGGGCCGGCGCGCCCGGCCGCGCCGCACTGGAAAAACACTTGCAGGCCCACAATATCCGCGGTGTGCCGTTCGACGACTGGAAGCGGATCGAGGCGGCGGAGGAAGCGGCTGCGACGCCGCCGGCGCCGCGCCGCAAGTTCGGCCGGGTCGACGAAATGCTGGCGGTGCTGGACTGACCGGCGGCCGGGCGCCCCGGAATTGCTTTAGGTCTAAAATATTCGAATTGCTGATAGTTCGGGCCTAGAACGATTGCGGGCGTCCCGGTATAAGCTTGGGGCGCAGAGAATTGCAGGGCGCGCCGGCGGCATCGGACACGGGGCCGGCCCGCCGGCGGAGCGGAAGGAGAGCGCCGATGGAAGGCGGCTCGGTCATACTCGACGAATCCGGCAACGAACTGGAAAGCGCCGTCGTGCGCTTCGCCGGCGATTCCGGCGATGGCATGCAGCTCACCGGCACCCAGTTCACCCAGGCCACCGCCATGGCGCGCAACGATCTGGCGACTTTCCCGGACTTTCCGGCCGAGATCCGCGCGCCCGCCGGAACGACGTTCGGCGTCTCGGCCTTCCAGATTCATTTCGGCTCGCGCACGATCCGGACCTCGGGCGACGCGGTCGACGTGCTGGTCGCCATGAACCCGGCGGCGCTCAAGACGAACCTCGCCGACCTGCGCAAGGGCGGTCTGATCATTGTCGATACCGGCGCCTTTACGGCGCGCAACCTGAGCAAGGCGGGCTTTGCCGCCAATCCGCTGGAGGACGGGACGCTCGAGGGCTACCGCAAGCTCGAGGTCGACATGACCCGCATGACGGTCGAGGCGGTGAAGCCCTTCGGCCTGGGCAACAAGGATGCGCAGCGCTGCAAGAATATGTGGGCGCTGGGCTTGGTCGACTGGCTGTTCGGCCGCGACCGGACGATCAACGAAGACTGGCTGAAGCAGAAATTCGCCAGCAAGCCGGATATTGCCGACGCAAACATCGCCGCCCTCAACGCCGGCCACGCTTTCGGCGAAACCGCCGACATGGCGCGCGAGTTCCGCGCATTCGTGGTGCCGCCGGCGGATATCGCGCCGGGCACCTACCGGGCGCTGACCGGCGGTGAGGGCGTGGCCATGGGCCTGGTCGCCGGCGCCCGGCTGGCCGGGTTGCCCCTGCTGTTCACCGGCTATCCGATCACGCCGGCCTCGGCCCTGCTGCACCTGTTGGCGCCGCTCAAGGACTACGGCGTCACGACCTTTCAGGCCGAAGACGAGATCGCGGCGGTGTGCGCGGCGATCGGCGGCTCCTATGCCGGCGCGCTCGGCGTTACCTCCAGCTCCGGCCCCGGCATCGCGCTCAAGACCGAGGCCATCGGCCTGGCGGTCGCCACCGAACTGCCGCTCGTCATCGTCAATTCCCAGCGCGGCGGGCCCTCGACCGGCCTGCCGACCAAGACCGAACAGTCGGACCTCTACCAGGCGGTCTACGGCCGCAACGCCGATTCGCCGCTCGCCGTGGTCGCCTGCCATTCGCCGGGCGACGCCTATTTCGCGGCTATCGAGGCCTGCCGCCTGGCGGTCAAGTACATGACGCCGGTGATGTTCCTCACCGACGGCTATATCGCCAACGCCGCCGAACCGTGGCCGATCCCGGATTTCGAGGACCACGAACCCTTCCCGGTCGCCTTCCGCACCGATCCGGAGGGCTACCGGGTCTATGCGCGCGATCCGGAAACGCTGGCGCGCGACTGGGTCAAGCCCGGCACGCCCGGCCTGCTGCACCGGATCGGCGGCATCGAGAAGCATCATCTGACCGGCGACATCTCCTACGATGCCGACAACCACCAGAAGATGACCGACAACCGCCGCAACAAGATCCTCGGCATTGCCGGGGACATTCCGGACCAGGCGGTCGATCAGGGGCAGGAAGGCGGCAAGGTCGCCATCGTCGGGTGGGGATCGACCCACGGGCCGATCGGCCGGGCCGTCTCCAACATGCGCGCCCGCGGCCACGACGTGTCCCACATCCACATCCGCCATATCTGGCCGATGCCGCGCAATCTGGGCGGCCTGCTGAAGAGCTACGAGACGATCGTCGTGCCGGAGATGAACACCGGCCAGCTGGCGACGATCCTGCGCGCCGAATTTCTCATCGACGCCAAACCGGTGAACAAGGTGAACGGCAAACCGTTCCGCATCGTCGAAATCGAAGAGGCGCTGGAAGCCTGGCTCTAGGGCCGGCGGAGACCGAGCGATGAACATACAGACCCCTGCGAGCCTGTCCCCCAAGGACTACGCCACAGACCAGGAGGTGCGCTGGTGCCCCGGCTGCGGCGACTACGCCATCCTGAAGGCCGTGCAGAAGGCGATGGCCGATATCGGCGCCGACCCGGCGAACACCGTGTTCGTCTCCGGCATCGGCTGCGCCGCGCGCTTTCCCTATTACATGGAGACCTACGGTTTCCACACGATCCACGGAAGGGCGCCGAGCTTCGCCACCGGGATCAAGCTGGCCAACCCTGATCTCGACGTCTGGGTGGTCGGCGGCGACGGCGACGGGCTGTCGATCGGCGGCAACCACACGCTGCACGCCGTCCGCCGCAACGTCGATATCAGCTACCTGCTGTTCAACAACGAGATCTACGGCCTGACCAAGGGCCAGTATTCGCCGACCTCGCGGCCCGGCACCCGCTCGCCCTCGACGCCCCACGGCTCGCTCGATTCGCCGGTCGACGCGCTGAGTTTCGCTCTCGGCGTCAACGCCCGCTTCGTCGCCCGCGGCATCGACCGGCGGCAGGACCATCTGCCCGGCCTGCTCGCCCGCGCCCACGCCCACAAGGGCTGCTCCTTCGTCGAGATCATCCAGAACTGCATCGTCTACAACGACGGCGTGTTCGAGCATTTCACCGAGAAAGAGGCCAAGGCCGACATGCAGCTCGAGGCCGAGCACGGCAAGCCGCTGCTGTTCGGCAAGGACCGGGAAAAGGGCTTGCGCATGAACCGCCATACCCTCGAACTGGAGGTCGTGACCCTGGGCGAAGACGGCGTGCGCGAAGAGGACATCATCGTCCACGACGAGACCAACCGGACGATCGGCGGCGCGCTCGCCCGTCTCAAGCCGCCGGACTTCCCGGTCGCCATCGGCGTGCTCTATTGCAGCCCGGCCGAGCAGAGTTACGAGCAGGCCGTCCTCAGCCAGAACCGCGCGATCGCCGACAAGGCGCCGACGAAGGGCGACATGAACGCCCTGCTGCACCGCGGCGCGACCTGGGAAGTGGCGGCCTGAGGAGCGCTTGGATATTTCTCAAATATGTTGCGAGAGCCTTTGGTGCAGGAGAGAATTTCCTAGACAAAAAGTGGTCGAATGAGATGACAGGACGGTTAATCGGCGCGATCTTCGGCGTTCTTCTTGCCGGAGTTCCGTCTCCATCTTCGGCGTTTCAGACCGGTCACGATCTTCTGGCATTTGCGACCGAGCGCCATGAAATCATGCTCTACATTGCAGGTATCATGGAAGGCCACATGCTGACGGCCGCGATGTTGCGTGCTCCGAAAGTAGCGTGTCCAAAGCCTGAAACGACCCGGAAGGAACTTGCTGTCGCAGTATTGCTATGGATGCGCGAAAATCCCGAACGCCTGAGCATGTCAGCCCGCAGCATGGTTCTTGCTGCGCTGGTTAGCAAGTTTCCGTGCAAGTAGTTGTTGGATTACCGGCATGAACGTGGGTGACATCAATCTGAATGGGCAAACCATTATCAAGAAGACATCGGAGCCATCGCCTAATTTCCGAGGCCAGAAAGTTTGGATCTTAGAGTGCGAATGCGGATTTAGATACGGGGCAAATGGATGTGACGCGCATCATCGCAGGTGCCCAAGGGATCAGGGCGGGAAACCTGGATTTGACCTCAGTCTTGTTAACCCAGATTCGGATATGGTACAGCCATTAAACAGTGCCTCAATTCAAAGTAAACGGGCAGGTACATTGAACGCAAGCGAAGCCGAACGGATCGTGCGCCGGGCCGAGGCGGTGTACCGCCGGCGCGATATCGAGGCGACGATGGCGCTGTATACCGACGATGCGGTTATCGTCTGGAACGGCCGGGAGGTGGCGCGCGGCGCCGACGCGGTGCGCGCCTTCCACGAGCGCTTCTACGATCCCTCGATCCGCAACGTGCAGCTCGACAAGACGCTGATCGCGGCGAGCGGCGACTGGATCGCCGTCGAATGGACCGCGGGCTGGGACAATCCCGACGGCACGAAGGCGCGCCAGATCGCCGGCGAGCATTGGAAGATGCGCGGCGGCAAACTGTGCGAGTGGCGCGCCTTCGTCTCGACCAAGCGGGTCGGCTGACGCCGGAGGATACGGGCCGGCAGTAGCCCGCCCGACGCCTGCGAGGCTTGACCCCCAAAGGACTTGACCCCCAAGGACTTGACCCCCAAGGACTTGACCCCCAAGGACTTGACCGGGCCCCCGGTTCGGCGAAACTGCCGCCCCATGAACGACGCCGCTCCCGCCGCCGCGCCCGATTCCCGCGCCTCCGGCATCCCCACCCCCGATCTCGACGCCCTGATCGTCGGCGCCGGGTTTGCCGGGATGTATCTGCTGCACCGGCTGCGCGGCGCCGGCTTCCGGGCGCGGGTCTACGAGGCCGGCGGCGGAGTCGGCGGCACCTGGTACTGGAACCGCTATCCCGGCGCGCGCTGCGACGTCGAGAGCATGTCCTACTCCTACCAGTTCGACGAGGCGCTGCAGCAGGACTGGGAGTGGACGGAGCGCTACGCCGTCCAGCCGGAGATCCTGCGCTACGCCAACCATGTCGCCGACCGCTTCGGCCTCTGGCCGGACATGCGGTTCGACACCCGCGTCGCCGCGGCGCACTGGGACGATACGGCCGGCCTGTGGCGGGTCCGCCTGGAGCCGGAGGGCGGCGCGCCGGAATGGGTGGCGGCGCGCTTCTGCATCATGGCGACCGGTTGCCTCTCGACCGCCAACCTGCCCGACATCCCCGGCCGCGACAGCTTCCGCGGCGCGACCTACCACACCGGGCGCTGGCCCCACGAAGAGGTCGATTTCACCGGCCTGCGCGTCGCCGTGATCGGCACCGGATCCTCGGCCATCCAGTCGATCCCGGCGATCGCGAAGCAGGCGGCGCAACTGACCGTGTTCCAGCGCACGGCAAACTATTCCGTGCCGGCGCAGAACCGGCCGCTCGACCCGGAAGAGGTCGCCGCCGTCAAGGCCCGCTACCGGGCGCTGCGCGAGGAGGCCAAGACCCGCTTCGGCTGCTTCGTGGTCGACCTGCCCCGGCCTTCGGCGCTCGCCGACAGCCCGGAGGCGCGGACGGCGGAATTCGAACGCCGCTGGGAGACCGGCGGGCTCACCTTCATGGCGAGCTACGAAGACCTGCTGTACGACGCGGCGGCCAACGAGACCGCGGCCGATTTCGTGCGCGCCAAGATCCGCGAAACCGTCCGCGACCCCGAGACCGCGCGCAAGCTGATGCCGACCAACGTGATCGGCTGCAAACGGCTGTGCGTCGATACCGGCTATTTCGAGACCTACAACCGGCCCAACGTCCGCCTGGTCGATATCGTCGACCGGCCGATCCGCGGAATTACGGCGACAGGCGTTGCCGTCGAAGGCGAGGAGATCGCAGCCGACGCCATCGTCTTCGCCACCGGCTTCGACGCCATGACCGGCACGCTCAAGCGCATCGACATCCGCGGCCGGGGCGGCCTGCCCCTGCGCGCGGCCTGGGAGGCCGGGCCGCGCAGCTATCTCGGCCTGGCGGTTCACGGCTTCCCGAACCTGTTCACCATCACCGGGCCGGGCAGCCCCTCGGTGCTGACCAACATGATGCCGTCGATCGAGCAGCATGTCGAATGGGTGTCGGACTGCCTCGAAGCCCTGCGCGGCCGCGGCGCCGGCGTCATCGAAGCCGGTCGCGCCGCCCAGGACGCCTGGGTCGGCCATGTCAACGAGCTGGCCGACGCCTCCCTGCGCTCGACCTGCTCGTCCTGGTATGTCGGCGCCAACATTCCGGGCAAGCCGCGGGTCTTCATGCCCTATATCGGCGGCTACCCCGCCTACGCCGCCAAATGCGCCGAGATCGCCGCCGCGGGCTATAAGGGCTTCGCGATAAGGTGACGGCCGCCGGGTTCCGGCATGTCAGGGAATGTCATGATTTGTCACGATCCGTGGCGGCATCCTCCTCCCTGTTCGCATTCGCGGCCCGGCCCCAGGATTTAGACAGACCGGTCTTTATACAGTGTTTTTTTACCATAATTCCGCTGTCCCGGCGCGAAACCCGCAGAAATCCGCCATTTCCGTTCCGGCGGCCGTGAGGATGCGCCGCCGCTTTTTCCGCGATACGCCTCCCCCTGCCCCTCCCGCAAGGGGAGGGGGTAAGGCGTTGGAGTCGCAGTGGTTTTCCGTCTTCGGCACAGCGTCTCCGCAACAAAAACTCCCCCTCCCCTCCGGGATTCCTCTGCGAAAGGGGTGCTGTGCCGCCCCTGAAACCCTCCATTGTCACCCCGGACGGAGCGAAGCGGAGATCCGGGGTCCAGAGCCACGGGCAGAAGACTTTCGGGTCGGCTCTGGTCCCCGGATCGCCCCTGCGGAGCGTCCGGGGCGGCAAGACTGGAGGGGCGCGCAGGATCGTGCTGCCTGCCGTGCGGCGTTTCGCAGAACAATCCTCCGGGGGAGGGGCCTGTTTCTTCCGGGCAGCTCCGGACTGACGGGAGAGGGGATGGCGTGCGTCATGAAATGTCATGTTCCGTCATGGCGCTTCAGGCCCGCGCCGGACGCAACGCCGCGCCGCCCCGGACCCTTCGACTGCGCTCGGGACAGGCTCCCGATCCGAGGCCCGGAGTCGCCCGGCACGATCTTCGCGGTCGGCCATGGACCCCGGATCGTCGCTGCGCTCCGTCCGGGGTGACACGGAAGGGGTGGCTCGTGTCAGGAAATGTCATGATTCGTCATGGGCCGCCGCTTTCTCCGCCCCCGTCCGCCGTTCCGGACCGGCCGCCGGAACGGCAAACCCCACCCGTCATTCCGACCGGAGCGCCCCGCAAGGGGCGCGTAGTGGAGGAATCCCGGCTCGATCCCGGCAACGGGAACCCGGAAGCCGGCGACAAGATTCCTCCACTACGCCGCCCTCCGGTCGGCTCCGGTCGGAATGACGATCCTGGGATGTGTCATGAAATGTAAGGATTCGTCATGGTCCATTGCGAGTCGCCGCGCCGCCGGTCCGGCCCGCCGCGAATCGCCCGCCAAAACTACAGGTTTGTTCATTTAATGTTCTTGCCTGCGGATGTCAAGGCTTCCTGTCGGCGTCTCCGGCCGGGGGACGCCCCTGCGGCAGCGGAAGGGCCGGGCCGGCAGCCCCGTTTTCGCAGCTTCCGGGTTTCGCGGGGGACTCCCGGAGACGGAAAAAGCGGCGGCGCATTGCCGGGCCGGCGGATGCGGTCCAGAATGTGCGTCGCTCCCCGGCGCGCGGGAACGTCCGTGCGCCGCGTATGAACCGCGTAAGGAAATGGCATGACCGACCGAGACCGTCTAGCTCTCGAGGACGTCTTTCGCACGCTGGATTGTTGGCGGCATCTCCCGGCTTACCGGCTTGAACCTGTACTCTCGCCGTTTTTCGGACTGTTTCTTCCTGAAATTTTGCGCTGTAAATTGATCGATAAGATTGAAGAAAATTGTGTGGTCATTCCGGAATTTCCGTTACCACTAAAGTGTCTACAAGAGACTAGAAGAAAATTTGGCAGGACGGGAACAAAAAAGAACCTATCAGTTAAGGTTGACTACGCGGTGTTTTTGAAACAGCATGGCGAGTCATATTTCGTGGAACTAAAAACGGACGAAGGGTCGTACAGGGAAGAACAACTTTGCTACCTTATGGAAGCAAGAGGGCAGAGTATTTCGAATCTTGTTGAAGAATTAAAAGAAATTATCAAAAAAACAAAATCGCAAAGAAAATACGCTCATCTCATTTTATTGCTTGCCGATGCTTCGTTGATCAAGGTTCATGATATGCAATTATTGAAGGAAGCTATCTCACAAGATAGGCTAAAGGATAGACTTAAGTGGCAAGATATACTGAAGTTTGAAACAATAACTTGCCGCGATTGTAGAAGACCAGAGGTTGTCTACATTACGCCCGATGGACAATGCCCAAATGAAAGGGACCTACAAAAGGAGGATCTTAACAAAGATGACGTCACGAGCATAAGCTTTGGAGAAGTTGCAGATATTGTCAAGAATCGTGGTAAGTTCGGTTGTATGTTTGCAGGGTATCTTGATCGCTGGAAAGAACCGGCGGGAGTGCTGAAGTCCCAGAATGTCTGCACGAGGAAATGACGGCAGAACCCACCCTCTCCAAATCCCGCTACATCTCCGGGGCGCAGTGCCGTTTGCGGCTCTGGTACGACTGTTACGAACGCGGCCTGGCGGCGCCGCCGGACGAGGCGCTCCGGGCGGTGTTCGATGCCGGGCACGAGGTCGGCGAACTGGCGTGCAAGCGCATCCCCGGCGGCCATCTCGTCGCCCACGGCCACCGCCGGATTCCGGAGGCGCTGGAGGAAACCCGCCGGGTTATCGCAGCGGGCAGCGCGCCGGCCCTGTTCGAGGCGGCGTTCCGGCATCGCGGGGTCCTGGTCCGCGCGGACATTATCGAGCGCCTGCCCGGCGGCGGCTGGCGGCTGACCGAGGTCAAGTCGACGACGCGGCTCAAGGAGCTGTTCGTGCTCGACGCCGCGGTCCAGCTTTGGGTGTTGCGCGGCGCCGGCCTCGACGTGCGCGAAGCCTGCGTCCTCACCCTCGACCGGAGCTATGTCTACGACGGCCGCCGGCTCGACCTGAACGCGCTGTTCCGGCGTCATCCGGTGACGGACCGGGCGGAAACCCTGCTCGCGGCCGTCGGGGCCGGCGTGCGCGACATGCAGGCGATGCTGGCCGCGCCCGCCGCGCCGGATATCGCGCCCGGCGGCCATTGCTTCGATCCTTACCCCTGCCCGTATCACGCCCATTGCACGCGCAACGATGTCCCGCCCGACCGCGGCATCGACGAATTGCCGGGGTTGACCCAGGACGTCCGGGCCGCGCTCGACGCCGAAGGCATCCGGGAGATCCGCGACATCCCGGAGGATTTCCCGCTCGCGCCGCTGCACCGCATCGCGCGCCGCGCCGTCGTCGAGGGCCGTCCGGTGCTGCACGGCGACCTGGCGCGCGCGCTGGCCCGGCGGAGGCGGTCCGTTCGCTATCTCGATTTCGAGACCTTCGCGCCCGCGGTCCCGCGCTTCGCCGGCACGCGCCCCTACGACGCGATTCCCTTTCTTTTCTCGGTGCATACCGAACGCGAAAGCGGGCCGCCCGGCCACGAAGACTATCTGCACGAGGGCGGCGACGATCCCCGTCCGGCGCTCGCCGACCGGCTGATCGCGGCCCTGGGAAGCAGCGGTAGCATATGCACCTGGTCCGGCTACGAGCGCCGCATCCTGCGCGGCCTTGCGGCGGCGCTGCCGGACCGGGCCGGCGCGCTGCGCGCCATCGAAGCGCGGCTGTTCGACCTGCTGCCGGCGGTGCGCGACAACCTCTACCACCCGGCGTTCCGCGGCTCCTTCTCGATCAAGGCCGTGCTGCCCGCGCTCGTTCCCGGCTTGGACTACGCCGATCTGCCGATCGCCGACGGGCAGGCGGCGGCCGTGCGCTACGTCCGGGCGCTGGCGGCCGGCGATCCGCAAGAGAGCCGGCGCACATTCGCCGACCTGCGCGCCTACTGCGCCCGCGATACGCTGGCGCTGGCCGAACTGAGCGGGTCGCTGGCCGCGGCGGACAACGAGGGCTTCGCGGTCCGGTAGGAGCGGCGAGACCGGCGCCGCCCGACATATCGAGTGCATAGGAAACTCCGGCGGTATAGAATGCACCGGAGACAGGAGGTCGCCATGACGGTTGCTGAATCGAACGACATCGGCAAAGTGCGCGAGGCCATAAAGGCTGTTTTGGGTAAAGAATTTTATCCTGTGAAGTTCGTTGAGGTTATGGTGGAGGAAACTGTTGACCATGACGGCGATCCGGTACTCGACGTTACCGCCATATACGAGGCCAACGATACGGTGCTGGACGGGTCGAAACTTTCGGCGATCGTGAGGCATTTGCGCCCCGTGCTTTCCGATAGCGGGGAAGAACGCTTTCCCATGATGTCTTTCGTCACCCGGAAGGACTACGACGCCTTCGTATCCCAAGAGGATTACGATGAACCCACAGCGCCTGATTGAGACCGCACGCCACTTGGCGACAATCGAAGGACGCAGGCCCCGCCAATCGGATTTATGCCGCGCGGTAAGCACGGTTTATTACGCACTTTTCCATGCCCTTTGCAGGAACTGCGCAGATACGATGATTGGCGCTACGCCTGCGCACCGGCACGAATTGGCTTGGCGTCAAGCCTATCGGACGCTCAACCATTCTCAGGCGAAGGAGCGACTCGGCGACAGGACTGCGATGAACGGGTTTCCGAGCGAAGTACAGGATTTTGGAAGCTTGTTCGTAGATGCTCAGGAAAGACGCCACTCCGCAGACTACGACCCATCGTACCGCGTATCGAGGTTAGCGGTTTTGAACTATATTGCCGCTGCGGAAGACGCCATTGACAAGTTGGAATCCGTCAACACTATGGATCGGCGTGCTCTTGCTGCCTGGGTTGCACTCCAGCATCGTGGAAGAAGAAGATAAATCTGCAGATGAAAAACCAGTTTCGTGAAAAGCCGGATCGCTTATGCAAGCTTCATAAAGAGCAACCGCAAGGCGGCGGCCGGCGATCTTAAGTCTGTCAAACTGCGTTGCGGTAAGGCAGAAAAATTCTTGCGGCGGTTATCTCGATAAAGAAAAAATCGGGATTTTGAGGAGCCGGACTCCGGCTATGGCCGCCCCTAATGCGTCTCCCGTCCGGGGGGGGGGGCGGCCTACCAGACGCCGATCAGGACGCCCCGCTTCCTGGCGATGCCGAGCGCGTCCTCGATCTCGCGGTCGGATTTGGTCGTCCGGGTCCGGCGGGTGCGCAGCCAGCGGAACAGCCGCTCGTGCAGTCCGGCGCGGACGGCCTCGTGTTCCTCGCTCCCGCCGAGATCGACCAGTTCGTCCGGGTCGTTCGCCATGTCGAAGAGTTGGGGCCGGAAGCCTTCGTAGAGGATGTATTTCCAGTCCGCCGTGCGGATGCAATACGCCTTGGCCTGGTGGGCGCGCAGGCCGAGCGCGTCCCGGGCGCCGCGATAGGAATAGTCGCACTCCGAGAAGGTGGCGTCGCGCCAGCCGTCGACCGCATCGCCGACCGCATCGCCGTCGCGCAGCAGCGGCAGGATCGACCGGCCCTCCATCCAGTGGTCCTGCTCCGCCGGGTCGCCGCCCATCGCCTCGTAGAAGGTCGGCAGCAGGTCGATGCATTCGACGAAGCGGCCGTCCTGCGTGCCGCGGGTCGCGTCGGCCGCCGGGTCGGGGTCGTAGACGATCATCGGCAGGCGCAGGACGCAATCGTGGAACAGTTCCTTCTCGCCGAGCCAGTGGTCGCCGAGATAGTCGCCGTGATCCGAGGTCAGCACGATCATCGTGTCGTCCATCCGGCCGGCCCGTTCCATCCAGCCGAACAGCTTGCCGAGACGGTCGTCGATCTGTTTGACCAAGCCCATATAGGTCGGGATTACCGTCTCCCGCACTTCGTCGCGGCTGAAATTCAGGCTGTCCTCGTGCTGCTGGAAGGCGGCGTAGACCGGATGGCTCGTCTGGCGCTCGCGCGCGCTGCGCACCGCCGGCAGGATGTCGGCCGGGCCGTACATGGCGTGGTAGGGCGCCGGCGCCAGATAGGGCCAGTGCGGCTTGATATAGGAGAGGTGCAGGCACCAGGGCTGCCCGTCGCCGCACTCCTCCATGAAGTCCTGCGCGCGCCGGGTCATGTAGGCGGTCTCGGAATGAACCTCCTCCACCCGCGCCGGCAGGCCCGCATGGCGCATCTCCCAGCCGCTGACGACATTGCCGCCGGCGTCGAGCGCGCTGGCGCAATAGTCCTGCCAGGGGTTGTCGCTTTCGTAGCCCTGCGCCTTGAGATAGCGGTCGTAGGCGAAATCTTTCGCGCCGTAGCCGCCCGGATGCAGGCCGTCGTCGCGGTCGAAGGGTTCGAAGCCGGCCTGGGTCGCCAGCACGCCGTGGGGCGAGGCCCGGTCGATCCCGAGCCGGTCGAGGCCGGGCCCGTCGATCTGCATATGCGTTTTGCCGGCGAGCGCCACCCGCGCGCCAAGCGTGCGCAGATGATCGCCCATCGTGCGGATATGCAGCGGCAGCGGCACCCGGTTCCAGTTCGCGCCGTGGGTGACCATGTAGCGGCCGGTATAGAAGGACATGCGCGACGGGCCGCAGACCGACGATTGCGTAAAGGCGCGGGTGAAACGCACGCCCCTGGCCGCCAGCGCATCGATATGCGGCGTCTCGAGCGTCGGGTGGCCCATGCAGGACAGGTAGTCCGCCCGCAGCTGGTCGCACATGATGAACAGGACGTTCCGGACTTTGCCCATGGCGGGGAAATCGCTGGTTGGCGGACCCGATCGACCGGAACCTATAGGCGGCGGCCGCGATGCCGGCAAGCCGCACTATGCCATGCCCCGGACCGTCCACCCGGCGGCATCGCCGTTGCCGGCGGAACGCAACGCGGATGCGGGGCGCGGCCGGCCGGCGGGGGCTATTGGCGGTCCAACTCCGCCATCTTCGTCCGGATCGCCCGGAGCAGGCCGGCCACGGTGCCGCCGTGGCGGCGGTAGGCCGAGGCGAATTCCCGGCGCTGGTTGATCGACATGGACACATTCTCCAACACCATGTCGCGCACCTTCAGCGTTCCGCCGGACGGCCGCAGGCGCCATTTCATGTGGAACGGCCGTCCGCTGCGCGGACCCACCATCCGGCTGGTGACGAAGACGCCGTTCCGGTCCGGCCCGGCGGCGACGATCTCGAATTTACCCTGTCTGTAGCGCTTCAACTGCATGGCGTAGACCCTGACGACATACCGCTGGAACAGGTCGAGGAATTGCGCCCTCTCGCCGGGCGTGGCTTTCGACCAGGCCGCGCGGCCCAGTACGAAACGCGCAATCCGCGGCACATCGAAATACATGGCGAAAAGCCTGCGGAGGTTCGCTTCCTGCGTGCGGCGGTCGCTCCCTTCGCGCAGTACGGCGAAGACCGATTGCGAGAGGGAACGGATAATCGACTTTCCGTTTTCGACCTGGGCAGTCGGCGCGTCCGCCGCCCCGGCGGCGCCCGTCGGGAGGGCGCCGGCGACCGCCAGCACGGCGGCGAACGCGGTGCGGCGCAGATATTGCAGACCGGTGCGGGCTCCGGAAGGGTTCCCCGTCGCGTTGGGGCTGCCGTGGCTGCAGACGGGTTTCATCGGGCCCTCGCTGCACTGCGGTTGTCGTTGCTTCTGCGTTGCGGCGGCGGGCCGTCCGGCTTCGCCTCAGCTTCGTCGCCGTCGATATCGATGTCGTCGTCGCCCGGAACGGCAGGGGGACGCCGGCCGTTGTGGATTGCGGCGATGCGCGCCTGCCAGTAGCCGCTTCGCGCGGCGGCATAGAAATCCAGCGACGTTTTTTTCAGGCCGTCGACCGCTTCGATCAGCCGCTCGCGTTGATCGATGGCGTTGACTGCGGCTACGGCGAACCCGACCCATTCGAGGTCGTTGGCCGCCAGCGCATAGTCCAGGGGATTGTAGGCGACATCGACGGCCCGGCCGCCCAGATGGCGCGTCGTTTGCGGCCCGAGAAACGGCACGACGATATACGGGCCGGGGCCGATTCCCCAGGCCGCCAGGGTCTGGCCGAAATCCTCCTTGTGGCCGGGTATTCCGATATCCTTCGCCATGTCGGCGATGCCGCCGATCCCGATCGTCGAATTGACGATAAACCGGACGAGGGTGGTCCGGCCGCGCGCGAACTCGCCCTGCAACAGATCGTTGACCAGGGTTACCGGCGAATAGAGATTGCCGGTGACGTTCCGGATTCCGTCCCGGACGGGCTTGGGAAACGTCGTCCGGTAGGCCAGGGCGACCGGCTTGCCGATGGCGTCGTCCAGAGCCATGTTGAATTCGAAGGTTGCGCGATTGACCCTTTCGAAAGGATCGTGAAGGCCTTTGCCGCCATTGGCATCGCCTTGGGTCGCGCAGGCGGCCAACGCCATTGCCGCAGCCGCCGGTAGGCTCCGTCTTGCTGCTGCGTACACGCAACACTCCCCTTTTGCGCCTCCGCGCCGCCATTTTCTGCCGGTCTTGCAGTGCGCGCCGATGCTTCCGGTTAGCATACCGGAAGCCGCTTTGCTACTCCGGAGCGCCGCCGTTCCGGTACCGATTTGCCCCGGTTTGCAGCCAATTTGCGGCAATTTTCCGGCAGGCTTCGCCGTCCGGCCCGGTCGAACCGACCGGCCTCGCACCGGCTGCGGCGCCGGCCCTGGGGCCGGTTCGCAACGGGGAATTTTATCATGGGGATTTCGCCACAGGGAGTTCGCCACAGGGGGAAATTGCGGCCGGCCGGGCCCATGTGCGACAACAGGATGCCGATACCGCGCCGGCGCCGGGCCTCCGGGGCCTGAAGCGGGCCGGCGCAAAGGCGGGGCAAAGCAGTCGGGAAATGCGCGCAAAGCTGCCGATCGGTATACTTGTCGGGCTTCTGGCTGCCGCTGCGGCGGTTTCCTGGCGGACCTGGTCTGGGCTGGACGGCGCGGTCATGACGGGGCACGGCTACATCGCTCTCGCCGCCGGCGTTACGCTCTCCCTGATCGTCGGCGTCGGCCTGATGGCTCTGGTCTTCTTCAGCGCCCGCAAGGGTTACGACGATATCGACGATCCGTCGCAGGACGATCGCTAGCGCAGGCCGCCGGCGCCGTGGCATCTGATACCCGCCGGCAGGCGCCCAGCGGCTCCGGCGCCCAGTCTCCCGTCCCCCAGTCTCCCGTCCCCATACCCGCCATCCGAACCGTGTCAACACCGGAAACCTTGCGCCATGCCCCGGCCGGCCGGGGCCTCGAAATTCGCGCGAACGAGCGGCTGGTCGTGCAGCGGGCCGGCGTCCGGCCGGAGTGGATCGACTATAACGGCCATATGAACGTGGCCTATTATCTGCTCGCGTTCGATCTGGCGCTGGATGCGCTGTTCGACCGGATCGGCCTGACGCAGGCCTACCGCCGGGAACACGGCGTTTCGACATTCGCGCTGGAAGTTCACCTCTGCTACGTCCGGGAAGTCCGGCTCGACGACCCGCTGCGCTTCGAAGTCCAGATGCTCGATCTGGATGAAAAGCGGTTTCATTTCCTCCTCTTCATGATCGATGACCGGACGGACGATCTCTGCGCGACCGCCGAGTGGATCAGCGCCCATATGGACATGACGACCCGCCGGATGGCGCCGTTCCGGCCCGACCTCCTGGCGCCCTTGCAGAAAATCCGGGCGGCCCACAAAGACATGCCCCGGCCGGACCAGGCCGGACGGAAGATCGGCATCCGCCGCCGCCCCGCCGCCTGACCGGCCCGCCCGCCGGGCTTTCCGGCGCATCGCGGTTGGCGCCGCCGCGGCCGGCATGCGATACCGCAACGATGGCCGCGAACCGGAGCGACAGGAACGGCCGGATGGACCCCGCCGGCGACGGCGCCCCGGGCAGCGATTCCCGGCAACGGCGCTTCCGCGCGGTCGTCGCCGGCGAGACGCGATCCCATCTGCGCCAACTGGCCCGGGCGATCCGCGGCGAGGAAATGCGGATCGCCTTGCTCGCCCTCCTGGTCGGCGCCCTGGCCGGTTACGCCGCGGTCGGCTTCCGGCTGCTGATCGGCTGGATCCAGTTCCTGTTCTATGGCGAGGCTGCCGAGAAACTCTATTCGACGGCGCTCGGCCTGCCCTGGTGGCAGGTGCTTCTGGCGCCGGCCGCCTGCGGCCTGCTGGTCGGACTGTTCATCCGATACCTGATGCCGAACGGCCGGCCGCAGGGTGTGGCCGACGTCATGGAAGCGGCGGCCCTGAACGACGGACGGATGGCCCTGCGCCACGTCGCGCTGGCTTCGATCGCGAACGCGGCGTCGATCGGCGGCGGCGCTTCGGTCGGCCGGGAGGGGCCGGTCGTCCTGCTGGGCGCGGGCCTTGCGTCGGCCGTGGGCCGGCGGCTCGGCCTCGGCCGCGGCGCCATGCTGACCGTGCTGGGGTGCGGGGTGGCGTCTGCCGTGGCGGCGTCGTTCAACGCGCCGCTCGCCGGCGCCCTGTTCGCGCTCGAGGTCGTCGTCGGTCACTACCGGCTGACCGCTTTCGCCCCCGTCGTCATGGCGTCGGTCACCGGCACAATCGTCTCCCGCATCCATTTCGGCGATTTTCCGGCCTTCATCAAACCGGACTACAGCATCGTTTCCTTCTGGGAATTTCCGGCCTTTGCCCTGCTGGGCGTCACGGCAGCCGTCGCCGCCGTCGCAATGATGGCCGCCATCATCGCCGTGAGTGTCGGCGCCCGGCACAGCCGGCTGCCGGTGTGGGTCCGGCCCGTTTTCGCCGGCCTGGCGGTCGGGGCCATCGCCCTGTTGTTTCCCCAGGTGCTGGGCGTCGGCTACGAGGCGACGGACCGGGCCCTGAACGGAGAATTCGGGCTCTGGCTGCTGTTCGGCATTATTGTGGCGAAAATTGCGGCAACCGGCCTGTCGATCGGCGGCGGCTTCGGCGGCGGCATTTTCAGCCCGTCGCTGATGCTCGGCGCCATGGTCGGCGCCGCATTCGGCACCGTGGCGGCTTCGATTTTCCCCGAGCTGGCCTCCGATCGCGGCGCCTATGCCCTGGTCGGCATGGGCGCGGTTTCCGGTGCGGTGCTGGGCGCGCCGATCTCGACCATCCTGATCATTTTCGAACTCACGGGCGACTACAAGGTCACGCTCGGCGTGATGTTTGCCGTCGTCATCGCCTCCGCGATTACGCGGGCGGTGTTCCGGCAGTCCTTCTTCCACTGGCAGCTCGAGCAGCGCGGCGTCGCAACGGTGCTGGATCGTGCCGGGCTGCTGATCCAGCGAACCACGATGGCCGATCTGGCGCGCACGGCGGTTCCGGTCATGAACAATGCCTGTTCGGTGGCCGACGCCCGGACCGTGCTGATCGAGGTTCCGGACCGGCCGGTCTATGTGGTGGACGACAGCGGGCGGTTGAGCGGCTGGGTCGGCTTGCCGGAATTGTTCGCCTACGGTTTCGAGGCGGCGCCCCGGGCGGGCGAATCCGTCGAGAATGTCATCCATACCCCGCCGTTCCTGCTCGAATCCGACAATGTCGAAGAAGCCATGCAGGTCTTTTCGCGCACGGCTGAAACGATACTGCCGGTTGTCGACAATCCGGCCGACAGGACCCTGCGCGGCGAAGTCCGGCAGCGCGACGTGATGATCGCCTATCGCGACGCCCACGAAGCGGCGCGCGAAACCTGACCGCGGAAAGCCCGTCCGAACCATTTCGCGCAATACAGATTGAAATGAAAATTCGCCATGCGGCCGGTCGCCGGCCGGCGCCGCCGGGAGGCCAACGCGCCCGTTCGGCCCGAAAACTTAGTCACAGAGTTATCAACAGACGGTTTTGGAATTGTAATCGCTTACCTTCATCGACCGAAGGCGGCGAATTGCGGTCCGACGCGCCGCTCGGGGTCCGGGACGGCCAGGGATCCGGATCGGGCGTCTTCCTGCCGGAGCGGGGCCGCGCCGTAAAAATCCCCGTTTATCAATGGATTGCGCCGATAAGCCTGTTCCGGCGCCGGCACAAATCCTCGCTTGTGAAAAAGGCGCGGCGGCGCGGGACGACCGCGCAGGGCAATTCATTCAGTCTTGACGGAAATAACTTACAGACGCCGGCTCCGCTCCCGGGAAACGAAATTCTTCAAGGTTGTCCCCCGGCCCCCCGCGGTCGATGACCAGAAAATCCTGCGGCCGGAGGACGAGCAACGGATGATGCCAGGCGTTCGGCCGGTAGTTGACGCCCTGCCCGCCCGTCGCCAGGAAGCAGCGGAGGGTTGCCGGCTCCGGGACCGGTTCCCCGCGGCAGACGACGACCAGCCAGTCGTGCGGCGCCAGCGGATAGAAGGCCTGGGAACCGAGCGGGTGGCGCTCCATCGTGCGGATGGCGATCGGAACCGGGCGGGGCTGCGCCCGGAAAATCGAAACGAGCGGGCGGCCGCGGGCCCCGGCGACGTCCACCCGCGCCAGATCGTGAAACCGCACCGCCGTGCCCTCGTTGATGGGCATCTGCCGGGCGCCGGCCCGCTGGATGACATCGCCGAACGGGGCGAAAGCCTCCGCGGTGAGCGGCTCGACCGGAAGCGTTGCGGGCGGGGACCGGGTCATCCGCGGTCGAGCCGGCCGAAGACGCGGAAGCGCGACACGCCGCCGTCGGGATAGATGTTCAGGCGCACGGTATCGACCGGCCCGGCCGCCGCCAGATCCGCCGCCTCGAAGACATGGATCGAATCCGCTTCCAGCTTCTTCCGGTCGAGCAGGAATGGCCAGTCCCCGGCGGCCTCCATCCGGGCGGGGTCGCCGCCTTCGCCGGGATTGCCGGCGTCGAAGCCCTGGACCGAGCAGCGGTCGGGATAGTTGCCCTTGAAATGCGCGGTATCGACCTCGATCCGCTCGATCGCGCCGCGATGGCCGAGCGCGATCACGATCCAGTCGTGGCCCGGTTCGCGCCGGCGGCGGGTTTCCCAGCCGTCGCCCATCGTCCGGCCGCGGCCCTCGGTCAGCAGCGCCCGGACATCGCCATAATGGGCGTCGTTGTAGGCGACGATCCGGCCGCCTTTCTTGAGCGCGGACAGTTCGACGATGGCGTCGTCGGCAAAGGCGTCCCAGTCGATCGCCGGTTCGCCGAAGACGCGCAGCCGGGCCACGCCGCCGTCCGGATAAATGTTGAGCCGCAGCCAGTTCACCGGCGCCGCGCTGACCGACGCCTCGAAATTGTTGCAGGACGAACCGAGCGCGCAGCGCGGCGCCAGGGTGGTCCACTCCGTGCCGGGCCCCGGTTCGCTTTCGCTACGGCAGCCTTCGAGCATCGCTTCCGGCGGGTAGTTGCCGGTGAAGTGGGTCGTATCGATATCGACGACATGGACGACGCCCGGCACGCCGAGCCGGATCAGGCACCAGTCATGGCCGGGCGTGCGCTTGCGGCGGCTTTCCCAGCCGTCCATCCACTTGCCGCGGTCGTCGTATTTGTCGGGAATCCAGACCGGATCGCTGTCCTGCAGCATCCGCGCCATCGGGGCGAAGAAATCGTCCGAACAGGCGACGGCCTCGGTGTCCATCCTGGGCGACGCCAGGTTGACCAGGCGCGCGGCGTATTCGGGCAGGTCGGTCACGGCGCGGCTCCGGGCGGAAACTGCGCGATCCAGCGGCGCGCGACATCGATGCGCCGCGCGATCCACACCCCGTCGCGGGACAGGACATAATCGACGAAGCGCCTGAGCGCGGCGAAACGGCCGGGCCGCCCGACCAGCCGGCAGTGCAGGCCGACCGACATCATCTTCGGCGCCGCCGCACCCTCTTCGTACAGGGTATCGAAGGCGTCCTTCAGATAGGCGTAGAACTGGTCGCCGCTGTTGAAGCCCTGGGCCACTGCGAAGCGCATGTCGTTGGCGTCGAGCGTATACGGCACGACCAGATGCGGCCGGCCCGCGACCCGGCTCCAGAAGGGCAGGTCGTCGGAATAATCGTCGGAGTCGTAGACGAAACCGCCCTCTTCGGCGACCAGCCGGCGCGTGTTGGCGCTGGTCCGACCGGTGTACCAGCCGAGCGGCCGGTGGCCGGTTATCCGGGTCTGGATCTCGATCGCGCGCGCCATATGCTGGCGCTCCAGATCTTCCGGCATGTCGCGATAGTCGATCCAGCGATAGCCGTGGGAGCAGATCTCGTGGCCGTCCTTCAGCACCTCGTCGGCCACGTCCGGATGGCGCTCCAGCGCCATGGCGACGGCGAAGACGGTGAGCGGAATTTCCCTGTCCCGGAACAGGTTGAGGATGCGCCAGACCCCGGCGCGCGAGCCGTATTCGTAGATCGACTCCATCGACATGTGGCGCGCGCCCTGGAACGGCGCGGCGCCGACGATTTCCGACAGGAAGGCTTCCGAAGCGGGATCGCCGTGCAGGATGCAGTTCTCGCCGCCCTCCTCGTAGTTCAGCACGAACTGGACGGCGACCCGCGCATCGCCCGGCCATTGCACGACAGGCGGCGTCCGGCCGTAGCCGATCAGGTCGCGGTCGTATCCGTTCTGCCCGGTCATTCGGCGCCTCCCCTGTCCCGTCCTTCGACCCAGGCGGCGATCCGGCGGCGCTCGGCGAGCGTCATGCCGCTGACATTGTTGGGCGGCATCGCCGTCGTCAGCACCGAGTGCAGGTAAATCGACCGGGCGTGGCGCGCGGTCGCCTCGGGCGTGTCGAGAAGGATGCCGTTCGGCGCCATGCCGACAAGTGGATAGCTGGTCCGGCGGGCGTGGCACATGCTGCACCGGCCGGCGACGATATCGGCAATCTCCTCCGGGGCCGCGGCCGTCTGCACCGGCGCCCCGCCGTCGATCTTCGGCGCGATCGCCAGCGCCTGCCGGCCGAGCGGCGTCGAAGACAGGCTGATCGCGGCGGCGGCGGCGAGGCAGACCGCCGCCACGGCCCATGTCCACCACAATTCGCCCTTTCCGGCGTTGCGGTGGTTGAAATAGACCCGGATCAGCGCGCCCGCGATCAGCACCAGCGCCACGATCGCGAAGGCGTAGGGCGTCGAGAAGGTCAGCGGGTAGTGGCCGGACAGCATGAGGAACAGGACCGGCAGGGTGAGATAGTTGTTGTGCGCCGAGCGCTGCTTGGCCTGTTCGCCCAGCGCCGGGTCGGGCGCCCGGCCGGCGATCAGGTCGGCGACCACGACCTTCTGGTTGGGGATGATCACGAAGAACACGTTGGCCGACATGATGGTCGCCATGAAGGCGCCGGTATGGATCAGCGCGCCGCGCCCGCTGAATACGGACTGGAAGCCGTAGGCCGCAACCACGACCAGCGCGAAACAGGCGATGGAAAGATGCGTATCGTTCGCGCCGAGGCCGGACTTGCAGAGCTGGTCGTAGATCAGCCAGCCGGCGGCGAGCCCCGCCACGCCGAGCCCGGCGGCGACCCAGGGCGACATCGCCATGACGGCGGGATCGATAAGGTAGAGGTCGGCGCTCAGATAGTAGATCCAGACCAGCAGGAAAAAGCCGGTGATCCAGGTCGTGTAGGCCTGCCATTTGTGCCAGATCAGGCGGTCGGGCAGGAACTCCGGGGCGACCAGGAACTTGCGCACCTGGTAGAAGCCGCCGCCATGGACCTCCCAGGCTTCGCCGCCCTGTTCGGCCGGCATGTCCGGCGTCGCGCGGATTGCGGCGTCGAGATGCATGAAATAGAAGGACGCGCCGATCCATGCGATCCCGGTGACGATATGGACCCACCGGATCAGCAACCCGCCCCATTCGATGATGGCGGCTTCGATCATGCGTCGTGCGCCGGGCTGAGCGGCAGCCGGATTCCGTCGCGGATCGCGGCGGGATCCCAGGCGTTCCGGCTGAACACTTCGCGGACCATCGGCGCGAAACAGTCGAGCGGCGGCGTGTCGTAATCCGGATCGAAGGACGCCTGGTCCCAGCGCTCGCAGAAGGCGACGCAGGCCGGGTAGTTCGGATCGCCGCGATAGCGGTCCCGCGCATCGGGATCGAGGCCGGTGCGGTGGCCGTAATAGATCATCTGGAACGCGCCGTGATGGCGCACGACCCAGCTGCATTCGGCGCGCACGAAAGGCTCGATCACGGCGGCGGCGAGCTGCGAATGGTTGTGCGGCGCCAGCGCATCGCCGATATCGTGCAGCAGGGCGCTGACGATCCAGTCGATGTCTGCGCCGTCGCGCTCGGCCCGCGCCGCGCTTTGCAGCGAATGATCGAGGCGCGAGACCCGGTAGCCGCCCATGCTGTCTTCCAGCGCGCGCAGCGCCGCCAGGACGCGGTCGGCCGTGCCCGCCGCAAAGGCCGCCTCCTCGCGCCGGAGGAAGGCGTATTCCTCGGCCGTACCGTCCTTCATCCGGACGAAATCGACGGCAGATCGTTCATCGAGCATGATCGATACCCTTGGCCGGATCAACGCTCCGGGAGCGGATTTTCCGCATACGCCACATCCCGGCAATCCGCAAACCTCGAAATGCGGTTCAGCAGACCCTCCAGGGCCTGCCGCCGCCCGGCGCCGAAGCGTATGCCGGGCTCCGGCCACAGCTTGCGCACGTTGAGGATACCGGCGGTCCGGTCGGCGGTCATGTCGATGCGTCCCACCATCCGGTCGCCCTCGAGCAGCGGAAAGACATAATAGCCGTATTGCCGCTCCGCTTCCGCCACAAAAATTTCGATCCGGAAGTCGAAGCCGAAAAGATGCCGCAATCGCTTGCGGTCGCGGACCGCCGGATCGAACGGGCTGAGCGCCCGCAGCCCCGGCGGCGGATCGGCCGTTGCCGCGATCCGGGCTTCCAGATCGGCGGGCGCAAAGAGTCGGCGCGGGCGGCTGTCCGGATCGGCGGCCCCGACGACGGCTTCGATGACCTCCCGGCCCTTCCGGGCGGCGATCCAGGCCGCGGCCTCCCGCGTCGTAACCAGGTTCCAGTAGCCGGCGATCTCGCCCGCCGTGCCGAAGCCGAGCCGGTCGAGGGCCGTGCGGCAGGCCCGGTCGATAAAGGCCGGCTCGTCGGGCTCGTCCTCGAAGGCTTCGGGCGGCAGCACCCGCGGGGCGAGATCGTAGACCCTCTGGAAATTCTCGCGCCGGGCGACCGCCAGTTCGCCGGTGCGCCAGAGGAATTCCAGCGCCGTCTTGCCGGCGTGCCAGTCCCACCAGCCGCGCGGGTTGCGCGCCGGCCGGCGCTCCAGATCGCGGGCGCGCAGCGGGCCGTTCTTGCCGATCAGGTCGAGCAGCGGCCCGGTCTCGGCCTCGAAATCCGGGCCGTGCCAGCGGCGGTATTTCTGCCGCAGGGCCGCCGCCTCGCGCCGGAATTTGCGGCGCCATACCGGATAGAACGCCGTCGGAATCGCCGAGGCGTCGTGGGTCCATTGTTCGAACAGGCTGCGGTCCCGTTCGAGCAGACTGTCCAGCATGGCGGGCCGGTAGGTCCGGTTGCGGCTGTGCAGGATGGTATGATGGGCGCGCTCGACCGTCCGGATGCTGTCGACCTGGACGAAGCCCATGCGCGCAATCAGGTCGAGCAAGCCGCCGTCGCCGAAGCGCCGGTGCGGCGGATCGGCCAGTCCCTGGAGATCGAGGATCAGCCGGCGGCCCTGCGCGGCCGTGACGGGAAGCGGCGTCACGATGCGATGTCCGAAGGCGCAGAGCGGCCGCGCCCTTTCCCGCTGCTTGCATCCGGCGACGCGGCGGGTTTTTGTAGCGCGGGGCGGAAATCCGGCCTCTTGGGCAACTCTCTCATCGGACGGGAAGCATGACGGAAACGGGAGGCCGGGTCGCCGGCAAGGTCGCCATCGTCACCGGCGCGGCGTCGGGGCTGGGGAAATGCACGGCGGAAATGCTGGCCGCCGAGGGCGCCAAGGTCGTCCTGACCGACATAAACCTGGCGGGCGCGCAGGCGGTCGCCGCCGGGATCGGCGGCGGCGCCCTCGCGCTTGAGCAGGACGTGACCGTCGAAGCGCGCTGGCAGGCCGTCATCGCCGAGACGGTCGCGACCTTCGGCGGGCTGCATATCCTGGTCAACAATGCCGGGATCGGCACGCCGGGCACGGTGGAGGAAACGAGCTTCGAAGACTGGCGGCAGGTCCATGCAGTCGATCTCGATTCGGTGTTCCTGGGCTGCAAATACGCCTGCCGCCCGATGGCGGACAGCGTGCGCGATACCGGCACGACCGGCGCGATCGTCAACATCTCCTCGGTCGCCGGCATCATCGCCGCGGCCAACCTCGCCGCCTACAACTCGGCCAAGGCGGCGGTCCGGCACCTGACGAAATCCGTCGCGCTGCACTGCGCGCGGCAGGGATACAACATCCGCTGCAATTCGATCCACCCGGCCTTCGTCGACACGCCGATCCTCAACCAGGTCAGCGGCCGGCGCACCACCGACGACATCAAGGCGAAGATGGCCCGGCAACTGCCGCTCGGCCATATCGGCGCGCCGAGCGACGTCGGCTATGCCGTGCTCTACCTGGCGTCGGAGGAATCCCGCTTCATGACCGGCGCCGAACTCGTCATCGACGGCGGCGTCAGCGCCATGTGAGCGGGCGCACCCAATTCCCTTTCCCCGGATTTCTCCGCTCCGCCCCGGCCCAAGGGCCGGGCCTCCGGTCGAAATGACGGGTGGGGGTCGAAATGACGGGATGGGTTCGAGGACCGGATTGGGCGCAAGTCCGGCGGGGAAGGCCGCGCCGGCGCCCGTTTCCGCCTTATCCGCCTTTCGCAGGGGATTCCTCCTCGGGATGAAGAGTTTATCGTTGAATAATTTCGGCTTCATCCCGAGGAGGCGAAGGCGAACGCCTGAGCCGTCTCGAAACGCCCGTCTCGAAGGACGGCGCAGGAATTCCTGTGCTATGTCCGGCCCGACGGCTTCGACAAGGTCCTCGCCATGCGGCATTTCCTGTTTTCGGCGCTCGCGGTTTCGCTTGCCCTCGCCCTTCCCGCGCAGGGCCGTGCCGCGGGTTTCGCCGCCTGCATCGACGGCCTGAAGCGAGCCGCCGGCAAGGCCGGCATCCGGCAATCGGTCGTGCGCGAGGCGCTCGATATCGCCGAACCGGACGCGCGGGTGCTGCGCCTGTCGACGGTGCAGCCGGAACGCCGCATCCCGATCTGGGATTACCTGGCCTTCGTCGTCGACGACCAGCGTGTCCGCGAGGGCAAGGCGGCGATGCGCAAGCACGGGGCGACGCTGCGCCGGGCGGAGAGGCGCTATGGCGTCAGCCGCCACGTCATCGCCGCCATCTGGGGCGTGGAGAGCGATTACGGGCAGGCGACGGGCAAATCCTTCGTCCCCCATGCCCTGGCGACCCTGACCTGCCGCGGCGGCCGGCGCCAAGCCCTCTGGCGGCGCGAGCTGCTGGCGGCGCTGCGTATCGTGAACGCCCGGGACCTGCCGCTCGCCAAGCTCTACGGCTCCTGGGCCGGCGCCTTCGGCCAGACCCAGTTCATGCCGACGACCTATCGGCGCCTCGCGGTCGATTTCGACGGCGACGGCCGCAAGGACCTGGTGCGCTCCGTACCCGACGCGCTCGGCTCGGCCGCCAACTATCTGCGCCGGGCCGGCTGGCGCACCGGGCAGCCGCGGCTGATCGAGGTGCGCGTCCCGAAAGGCTATCGCGGACCCGAAGGGCGGAAGCCCAAGGCCACCCTGGACACCTGGGCGGCGCGCGGCCTTAAACGGATGGACAGGCGGCGCCTCAAGGGCGATCTGCGCGCCGGCCTGCTGCGCCCGGCCGGCCCGGCCGGCCCGGCCTTCCTGACCTTCCGCAACTTCGATGCGTTGTACGCGTACAATCGCGCGGAAACGTACGCTCTGGCGGTGGCGCATCTGGCCGACCGGCTTGCGGGCCGGGGGCGGTTCCGCGCGGCCTGGCCGACCGACGATCCGGGCCTGTCGCGCCTCGAGCGCAAGCGGCTCCAGGAACTGCTGATCGCCGGGGGCTACGATCCGGGCGAGCCGGACGGCAAGATCGGCCCGAAGAGCCGGGCCGCGATCCGCGAGGCCGAAAGGAACCTGGGCCTGCCGGTCACCGGCCGGGCCGCCCGCCGCCTGTACCGGGCGCTGGGCGGCCGGTAGGGCCGGGCGCGCGGCGCCTGCCCGGACCGCACGATTTTTGGTTACCGGACCGCCGCTCCATCGTCGCCGATTTCGACGCCGTACCGGTGGCGCGCCGCCTCGGCGCTGACGTAACCCTCGGCGATATCCGCCGCAACGGCCTCGACCGGCCGGTCGTGCGGATCGCCGTGGCCGCCGCCGCCGGGCAGGTCGACCCGCACCCGGTCGCCGGCGCCGACGATCTGCCTGCCCTTGGGCCGCAGCGGGCTGCCGCCGGCGGTCGCGACCGCGCCCGCCGCCCCGTCGGCGCCGCCGTTGCGCCCCCTGGCCGGGTTTTCGACCCGGTCGTACATGGCGAACAGGGCGAAGGGCGCGCCGTCCCGCGTGCCCATTTCGACCGTCTGGCCGAGGCCGCCGCGGTATTTCCCCGCGCCGCCGGAATCGGGCCGCAATTCCTTGCGCCACACCACCACCGGAGCCCGGGTCTCGATCGCCTCGACCGGCAGGGCCCGCACACCGCTCGGAAAGGCGGTGGCGGACAGGCCGTCGGCGGCGGGCCGGGCGCCGGAGCCGCCGCTGTTGAACGACAGCAGGTCGAACGGCGCGGCGTCGCTGTCGCGGTTCATGCCCGGCGCGGCGCCGATCTCCGGCCCGCCGCGCACCTGGATGCCCCACAGGCAGGCCGCCCCCTCGGCCGGCACTTCCAGTCCCGGCACTTTCGCCAGGCAGCCGAGCACGACATCCGGCAGGAACTGGCCGACGATGTGGCGGGCGCTGACCGGCCGCGGCTTCTCGACGTTGAGGATCGAGCCGAGCGGCGCCCGGACCTCGACCGGCGCGAGCGAGCCGGCGTTGTTGGGGATTTCCGGCGCTACCGCCGCGCGCACGCCGAACGCCGTGTAGGCCAGGGTATAGTTCATCACCAGGTTGACGCCGTAGGGGCTGGCCGGCGAACTGCCGTCGAAGTCGATGACGATGCGCGCGCCATCGACAGTGAGCGCCGCGTTGAGAGTGACCGGCCGGTCGATGCCATCCAGCGTGATGGTGTTGCGGTAGGCGCCGTCGGGCAGGGCGCGGATCGCGTCCTGCATGGCGTCCCGCGAGCGCTCGAGGATGAAGTCGGCCAGCGCGTCGAAGCGGACGTCGCCATATTCGTCGAGCATGGCGGCGAGCCGGCGTTCCCCCAGTCGGTTGCAGGTCGCGTAGCTGCGGATGTCGCCTTCCACCGGGTCCGGCTGGCGGACATTGGCGCGGACGATCTCGAACAGGTCCTCGTTGAATACGCCTTCGCGCGCGAGCCGCATGATCGGGATGAACAGGCCTTCTTCGTAGATCGACCGCCCGTCCGGGCACTGGCCCAGCCCGCCGATATCGACCTGGTGGCAGGTGCAGGCGAACAGGGCGACCGGCTCGTTCCGGTGGAACGCCGGCGAGACGACCGTGATGTCGTGCAGATGGCCGGAGCTGAGCCACGGGTCGTTGGTGATGAAATGGTCGCCCGGCTTCATGCCGGCGGCCGGGAATTTCTCCAGGAAATAGCCCACCGCCGCGGCCATCGAGTTGACGTGGCCGGGCGTGCCGGTCACTGCCTGGGCGATCATGCGCCCGCGCGTGTCGAACACGCCGGCGGAAAGGTCGCCGGCTTCGCTCACCGTCTCGCTGAACGCCGTCTTGATCAGGCTGCGCGCCTGCTCCTCGACAATGGCGGTCAGGCGGTTCCACAGCACCGGATAGCGGATGCGGGCGAGACCGTCGTCGGCCCCCCTGTCGGTCATGAGTCTGTCGGTCATGAGTCTGTCGGTCACGATCGGTCCTCCGCCGTGCGGTCCAGAATCAGGGAACCGAACGGATCGCGGGACAGGGCATATCCCGGCGGGACGACGGTCGAGGTCTGGGCTTCGACGATCACCGCCGGCCCGGCGGCGGTCTGCCCGGTGCGCAGCCGGTCGCGGTCGAACACGGCCGCCGTCAGAGGCTTGCCGGTGGACGTATCGACAATCCTTCGCGCCGCGGTCTCGGGCGACGCCGGCTCCCCAGGGTCTTCGAGCGGCCGGGTCGCGTCCTGCGCGCGGCGCTCGGCCCGGACGGTCCAGGCCACGACCTCCAGCGGCACGCCGTCGATCGGCGGTCCGTACTGCCGGCGGTAGGCCGCAGCGTAGGCATCCGCCACGGCTTCCGACCACGGACCGCAGTCGCGCGGGTCGGGCGGCGAATCGGGCAGAGGCACCGCGATCTCGTGACTCTGGCCGCGATAGCGCATGTACGCGGCGCAGGCGATGCGCTCCGGCGGCCGGCCGGCTGCGGTCTCGACGAACGATGCGGCGTCGTCGCGCATTTCCGTCAACAGCGCGGCGACGGCGGCGGCATCCAGCGCTTCAAGCTGCTGATACAGGCTGCGCGCGACCTCGAAGGCAATGGGCGCGCGCAGGAAGCCGATCGCCGAGCCGACCCCGGCGCCGCGCGGCACGACGATCCGGTCCATGCCCAGCTTGTCGGCGAGCCGGGCGGCATGCAGCGGAGCGCATCCGCCGAACGCGATCAGGGTCCGCCCCTCGAAATCCCTGCCGTGCTCCACGGCGTGTTCGCGCGCCGCGTTGGCCATGTTCTCGTCGACCGTTTCGGCCACGCCGAGAGCCGCCGTCGCGGTGTCGAAATCGAGCGGCGCGCCGACATCTGCGGCGAGTGCGCGTTCCGCCGCCGCCGGGTCCAGGGCTATCGCGCCGCCGGCGAAACCGGCCGGATCGATCCGGCCGAGCACGACATCGGCGTCGGTCACGGTCGCGCCGGTTCCGCCGCGGGCGTAGCAGGCCGGGCCGGGATCGGAGCCGGCGCTGCGCGGGCCGGCTCCGATCCGGCCGAGACCGTCGACGCTGCACAGCGAGCCGCCGCCCGCGCCGATCTCGACCATCTCGACCACCGGGATGCGCAGGGGCAGGCCGCTGCCGCGCTTGAAGCGGTAGGCCCGGTCGACCTCGAAATCCCGCGCCGGCTGCGGCCGGCCGTCGTCGATCAGGCAGATCTTGGCGGTCGTGCCGCCCATGTCGAAGGAGACGGCCTTGGCGGCCCCGGTCTGCCGGGCGACGGCGGCGGCGTAGATCGCCCCGCCGGCCGGGCCGGATTCGACCAGCCGGACCGGGAACCGGATTGCCGTATCGACGGCCGCGAGGCCGCCGTTCGACAGCATGACCATCAGTGCGCCGGCGAATCCGTCGTCGGCGAGCGCCTGCTTCAGCCGGCTCAGATAGGCGGCGACCGCGGGCTGGACGTAGGCGTTGGCGACGGTGGTGGAAAAGCGCTGATATTCGCGCATTTCCGGCGAGACCTCGCAGGACAGGCTGACCGGCAGCCCCGGATGCGCCGCCAGCACCAGATCGCGCAGGCGCCGCTCGTGCGCCGGGTTGGCGTAGCTGTGCAGCAGGCCGATGGCGACGCTCTCGATGCCCTCGGCGGCGATGGCGTCGAGCACGGGCGCGACCGACGCTTCGTCGAGCGGGATCAGGGCCGCGCCGTTGACGTCGAGGCGCTCGCGCACCGTCAGCCGGCGGGCGCGGCGGACCAGCGGCGCCGGCTTGACGATGTTCAGATCGTATTGGTCGAACCGGCTCTCCGATCCCATTTCGAGCACGTCGCGGAAGCCTTCGGTGGTGACGAACAAGGTCTCCGCGCCGCGCCGCTCGATCAGGGCGTTGGTCGCCAGCGTCGTGCCGTGGACGATCCGGCCGACATCCGCAAGCCCGATCCCGGCCGCCTTGCAGGCTGCCGCGGCGCCGTCGAGCACCGCCCGTTCCGGCTCGACGCCCGTGGTCAACAGCTTGGCGGAATGGAAGCGGCCGTCGCCGTGTTCCAGGGCGATATCGGTAAAGGTGCCGCCGATATCGACCCCCATGCGCCATCCGCCCGGATCCGCAGCGCCGCCGCCGCCTTGCCCGCTGTCCTTTTGCATGACGCGCTCATACTCCGTATGGAGAACGGACGGAACCGTCATGGCGTACGGGCACCGGCACGGAGGATCGCGCCATGCGCACCTATCTCAACGGCCTGAAGGCAGCCGGCGAGCTGCATGTCGTCCGCCGGGAGGTCGATCCGCAGCACGAACTGGCGGCGGTGACGGCGGCATTCCAGAAGCGGCACGATGGCGCCATCCTGTTCGAGAATGTGCGCGGCGCGCCGATGCCGGCGGTCAGCAACGTCTATGGCAGCCGGCGTCGGCTGTGCGCCCTGATCGGGGCGCCGGACCTCGCCTTCTGCCCGGCGTGGAGCCGCTTGACGGCGCGCGCGCCGGAGCGCGCCGAATTGCAGGAAGCGCCCGCCGGCCGCCGCCGGATTGCACTCTCCGACCTGCCGCAGCCGGTCTATTTCGAAAAGGACGCAGGACCGTACATCACCTCGGGTATCCTGCTCGCGCACCATCCCGAAACCGGTGTGCCGAACCTCTCCTTCCACCGCGCCATGCATGTCAGCGATTCGGAACTCCGCATCCGGATCGGCGCCAGCCACGACCTGACCCGGTACCAGCAGGCGGCGGAGGCGCGTGGCAAGGCGCTGGAGGCGGCCATGCTGATCGGCGCGGCGCCGGAGATCTTCCTTGCCGCCTGCGCCTCGATCCCGCCGGACGCCGACGAACTGGCGGTCGCCAGCGCGGTCGCCGGCGGACCGCTTGCGATGACGCCCTGCGAGACCGTCGGCCTGTCGGTTCCGGCGGATACCCAGATCGTCATCGAAGGGCGCATCCTGCCCCACGAGCGCCGGCCGGAGGGGCCGTTCGGCGAGTTCATGGGCTACTACGTTCCGGAGGAGGACAACCATGTCTTCGAGGTCACGGCGGTCACGGCCTGCGCCGACCCGGTCTACCACGCCCTGGTCTGCGGTTCGCCGGAAGACCTGATCCCGCTCGAAACCGCCATCGCCTCGAAAATCTACCGGCATCTGACGGCATTGCTGCCCGGCATCGTGGACGTGTCCTGCAATCCGCAACTGCTCAACACGGTTGTGAAGATAAACAAGCAGTACGAGGGCCACGCCCGGCATGTGCTCATGGCGGCTTTCGGCGCGCATATGGATTACAGCAAGACCTGCATGGTGACCGACGAGGATGTCGATATCCACGACCTGAACGACGTCTGGTGGGCCTTCGTCACCCGCGGCCGGGCCGATACGCGCAGCCTTGTCGTGCCGGATGTGCCCGGCTTCTACCGCGATCCCCACAAGGACCATTGGGGCCGCCTCGGCATCGACGCCACGAAGCCTTGGGGCCGCGAGGCGGCGTTCGAGCGCAAGCGGATTCCGGGCGGCGGCGACGTTGCCTTGTCGGATTGGCTGAGCGAAGCGTAATCCTGCGATAGCGGCAGCCGCCGACCCTGGCTCCGGCGCCCCTGTCACGCCCCCGGCGGCACGTCCAGCGTCGGGTTGCGGTCGAAGAAGCCGTCGGCCTCGAGGCGGAAGCCGGTGCGGGCGACCGGCTGGACCGGCCAGTCCTCGAGCCGCGGCAGGTGCAGCAGGCCGAAGCTGTGCCACAGCACGATATCGGTGTCGCGGATCGAGCGGCCCTGCTTCACCCAGGCCGCGATGGTCTCCGAGCCGTCGCTCTGGTTGACGAAGCGGCCGGCCGGGTAGCGCTCGGCGGGATCGTAGGGCGTGCACCAGACATGGTTGAAGATGAAGGCGGCGCGCTTTTCCATCGCCGTTCCGGCGTGGAACCAGGGCCGCAGCATGCCGCTGGAATGCAGGCGGTAGGCCGTCGGCCGGCCCAGCCCGTTGGTCGCCGCGGCGCTCTCGACGCGCCAGAAGCGTTCGGTATCGGCGTTGCGCGTCCGGCCGCCCTCGGTCTCCAGGACCGTCGGCTCGACGCGGAAGGCGTTGCCGTTCGGGTTGCCGTCGCCCATCGGCGGCTGAACGACGTTCATCTCGACCAGCCGGTTGGCGTCGCCGTCCACCGCCATGTCGAGCCGGGCGCAGAACAGGTGCTGGTGGTTGGGCGCGGTCACGCCGGGCATGATCTCGGTGCCGTAGCCGGCGCCGGAGACCGCGTTCAGACCCTGGGTGTTCATGATCCCGGTCGCCTTGATATCCAGCTCCAGCGTCCCGTCCATGTGGAAGACCCAGTAGAAGCCGTATTCGTAGTTGCCGACCGTCGCGATCATCGAGACCAGCAGCCGGCGCGCCCGCCGGTGCTCCATTTCGTCGGTCATGTAGTCGGTATGCTTCCACAGCATCCCGTCGTCTTCCTCGTGCAGGCAGATGGCGTTGTCGACCACCACCGGCTCGCCCGAGGTCAGGTTGAACACGCCGTCGAAGTAGTGGATGTCGCCGCGGCAGTCGCAGCCCAGCTTGAGCGGGTTGGCGACCTGGCCGAGGCCGTATTCGCCGACGTCGAAGGCGTTCTTGCGGTAGTGGTTGAAGGACGGATCGCCGTAGGGCACGACCATTTCGGCGATCGAGGCGCGCCAGATCAGCGGCCGCCAGGGCGCCTTCTCGCCGCCGCGCACCCGGATGTCGTTAAGGACCAGCCCTTCGCGCGGATGGAACTCGACATGGAAGCGCCAGTTGGCCCAGGTGACGACCCGGTCCTCGACGGTGAAGGTCGGGCCGTCGGGCTGGGCAATGTCGATCGGCTTCAAGTCGCCGCGCAGGAGCTCCGCGATCTCGGGCCGCTCGGCATGGTAGTTCGAGGACGCCATCGGCACGTCGTGAACCGCGTGGTCGATGACCCGGACGACTTCGACCTTGTTGAGGTCGAACAGCACGTTCAGGCCCTCGACCGGATGGGCGTAGCCGTTGTCTCCCGGATCCTTGCGCAGATAGACGAGGCAGTGGACGAGCCGGCGGCCCTCCTCGTCCGCGAAGCCGAAATTGCCGGCGGAGAAGGGATCGACCTGGATGTGCGACAGGTCGGTGACGCCGCGCCGTTCCATCGCCGCGATGAAATCGGGGTGCTGGGGCACCGTTTCGGCGCAGACCATGAACTCGTCGACATTGATCGCCGGCCGCGCGCCGGGCGCGCCGACGGCCGACTCCACCGCTTCCCCGGCCAGATCGACGATCAGTTCGGAGACGCTGTTGTCCGCCGTGTCGTAGATGCTGACATAGGCCCTGCGGCTATCGCCCGCCTTGCCCGAAGCGATCTCGGCCCGGCACTGCGCCTTGTCCGGATAGTGCAGCCGGATCGATTCGAATTTCGCGGTCTCCGTCCACCCGTCCCAGCCCCGGACGATGGCGCCGGCGGCCTCGATCTCGGCCGGCGTGAGCGCGTTGAGCGGATGGGTCCCGCGTTCGGTCGCGGGGGTGGTGGTGCTGGTGTTCGCCATCGGTCTTTCCCCATCGGTCTTTTTCTTGCCAAGCGGGCCTGCGCCCGCCATTGATCGGCCGTTTTCCGTCCCCCCGTTTCTGTCACAGCACCGCCCGGAACGCCATGCCCATCGAAACCACCGCCGTCATGCCGCACACCCATTTCGAGGACTTCGAGGCCGGGCAGGAAATGGAGTACGGCCGGGCGGCCGTGACCGCCGAAGAGATTATCCGCTTCGGCCGCGAGTTCGATCCCGAACCCTTCCATATCGGCGAGGAAGAGGCGAAGGAGACGATGTTCGGCGGCCTGATCGCCAGCGGCATCCACATGGCCGCCATGCTGCGGCGCATGCAGGCCGATGGCTTCGCCAACGTCCCGTCCCAGGGTTCGCCGGGCTGGGACGAACTGCATTTCCTGGCGCCGACCCGGCCCGGCGACGTGCTGCACGTCCGGACTACGGTGCTGGAAACCCGGGTCTCGAAAAGCCGCCCGGCGCTCGGCATCGTCAGGATGCGCCACCTGGTCATCGACGCCAAAGGCGAGGTCAAGACCAGCGTGCTAACGACCGCCTTCTACGACCGGCGCGGGGCGCAAGCGTGAGACGGCCAAGCGCGATAACCCGGGAACCGCGCCGGCCGCAGCCGGTTCGTAGCGAACTCTTGACACTGACCGGTCTCGAACATATACCGTTTCGCGAGGCGCAAGCTTGTATTGCCCTCTTTCCGAGGCCCGCGCTCCGGCGCGGGCTTTCGTGTTTTTCGGAGTCCCGCGGGTGGCGTACTTTGCGTATCTCGACGAATTCGGACATATCGGACCCTATGTCGACCGTGGACATCCAAGATACAAGGAAAGTCCGGTGTTCGGCCTCGCCGGTTTCGTGCTTCCGGCGGAAGCGGTGCGCGGGTTCGGGACATGGTTCTTCCAGCGCAAATGCCAACTTCTCGATTTTGAAATCGGGCGCGCGGGTAAACACCCCGCCGTGTGGGAGAAGAAGGGCGCAAGCCTGTATACGGCTACCAACGTAACCCGGTACTCCGAACTCAGACAGTTTACAAACCGGTTTCTCAACAAGATCGAGAGGTTGCGCGGCTTTGTCTTCTATGTCGGGATCAAGAAGACCTCAGCGCCGGCTGAGCACAATCCGAACCGGCTTTACGAGGGGATTTTTCGAGAAGCCATCAAGCGGATCGACGAGTTCTGCGAACAAGACTGCAACCCGCAGGACAATTTCGTCCTGATCCTCGACGAACACGATCAACGTTCGGCGCTCCTGACCGAGGCGGCGCGAAGCATGTATGGAAGGAACGAGCCCCGCCGGCGTCTCATTGAGCCACCGTTCCATCTGGAAAGCTACCGCTACCAGACAGTCCAGGCGGCGGATTGGATCGCGGGACTGGTGGGGCGCTTGGGAGCGATCTGGGCGGACCCGGCCGCCTATCCCGAAAATGCTGTATTTCGCCGGTATTTCGAAAGCCGGCTCAATCGCATCAGCCGCCGGAGCGGGATCCGGAATTAGGCGTTCCCGCGCTTGCGATTCGCTGCACTGTCCGGTCACATCGCGCTGACGACCGCCTTCTGCGACCGGCGTGGGGCGGAGGTTGGAGCGGCGTTGCCAAATCGGGTTCGGGATGAAGGATGAGCGAGTCGATCGGGGTCGTCTGCTGGAATATCGGCAAGGGCGCCGAACCGTGGCGCGAACTGGCGGCGATGGCGCGCCGGGGAGAGGCGGATGTCGCGCTGTTGCAGGAGGCCGGAAGCCCGCCCGACGAACTCGGGCCTTCGTTCCGCTATGAGAACGACATCTTCTGGGACCGGTGTACGTTCCGTTAGTTACGAGGACGACGACATCTGGGAACCGCCCTTTTTCGACCGCTGGCCGCTGGTCGTGCAGTTGTCCGACCGCGTCGAGGTCGAGTGGTTCCGGCAGAGTCCGCCGATCAGTAATCTGGGCGAGCGCGATATCGGCGCGAGCGGCATCGGGACGATGGCCGCCGCGAGGGTGGCGCCGCGCGGCCGGCCGGAGGAGTCCTTCGTGGCCGTGTCCATGTATGCGCGGTGGATGAGGGCGCATCCGTCCACCCATCGTCGCCCTGGAATCGCTTCCGATGTTTCGGCGCATCGCATTCTTTCGGACCTGTCGACTTTTGTTAAATGGGCCAGCGAACACCGTATCTTGGCTGCCGGCGACTTGAACATTTTCTACGGCGCGACCGGCCGCACGCTTTCGATGCCCGAGCGCGAACGCACGGTCTGGGACCGGTTCTCGGCGCTCGGCCTGGAGTTTCTCGGGCCGCAACTGCCGAATGGCCGTCCATCGGCCACGCCTCAACCGGACGTGCCAGCCGATTCGAATAATGTCCCGACTTACTACACGCCGCAGCAGCGCTCAGGTGAACATGCCAACCGCCAACTCGACTACGCCTTCGCCTCGCGCGGCTTCCATGAAAAGGTGAAGGTCCGCGCCCTCAACGGGATCGACGAGTGGGGACCCAGCGATCACTGCCGGCTTCTGATCGAGGTGGCGACAGGTTGAGCCGCTTTTCCCGAAGCCGAAAAATTCACGGCAAGACCGGATCGGCACGAATGGGATGGTGAAAAGACAAGGGTCGATAGGAGCGCTCCATGCCGGAGTCGTACACAGTCGATGCTTTCCTCGACAAAGAGGCCGGCGTTTTCGCCGGGACGAGCGCCGACATACCGGGTCTGACCGTCGAGGCCGAGACTCGCGGCGGCCTCATCGAGGCCCTGTTCGAGGCCGTGCCGCCCCTTCTGGAAGACAACCTCGGGTTGCCGCAGGATGCGGAAGTCGAAGTCAAGGTGCGGGTCGTCGAGGCAGCGCCCCCTTCGCCGCAACCGGAGGCCGGTTCGCTCCGCCAGCCGCGCTATGTCGTCGAAAATGCGAGGGCGCCGGCCTACGCCTAGCGGGAGAGCCGGCGTGGCGGCCTGCGAACGGGAGGTCAAACGCCTCTTGGCGGAGGCCGGCTGGGAGAGGGGCCGCCAAAGCGCCGGCAGCCCCGCATGACAGAGCCGCGCGCCTGGCTCGGCAGCCCGTACTCGATCTCGCGCAGCGGCGCGGCGCCGAAAAACTGACCGTGAAGCAACGCCAGAAATCGATCGCGCGTGCGAAGCCGGCGCACCCGCCAGTGCGACCCGTGCTTCGACACAGCACGATCGAACACCGGCCACGGAATGTGCTTCGTTAGCCGATGAAACACGCTATTCTGATGCCGCGTGGCATTGATCTCCGCTCGTGTCCAAAACGCCGCTAAACGTCAGGAAACGAATAGAATCAATGTCATGCAACCCGTCCAATAAATTAAACCGGACGCCAGCGCGCTGAAGCGGGGGAAGAATATCCTTTTGCGGCTTGAAACCGTTTCGCAGGGGAATCCCGAGGGAGTTGAGGAACGGTTCCCCTCGGCTTCGCCCGGGACAGGCTCCGCACCGTCTCGATGCCCCGTCTCGAAGGGCGGCCTTGCATCCGCCGTTGCCTGCCGGGCCGGTTGTCCGGTAGAGAGTCGATCATGGTTGCGCTCTTCCGGCGGCGCGCGCGCCATGCCGCGCGCCATGTCCGCCGCTGTCCGCCCGTTGCCGCCGTCCTGTTCGCCCTTGTCCCCGCTCTTTCAGGGGCCGGGACCGGCCCTGCGGCGGCGCAGTCTGGGCGGCCGTCATCCTGCGCGGACGGCGCGGCGGCCGTGACCGCAACCGGGGGCGGAATCGCCTTCCGCGCCGGGGCGGAGGCTTCGGAGCTCGTCACCGTCGCGGCGGTCGGCGATGTGCTGCTGCACGATGCCGTGCAGAAATTCGCCGCGACCCGGCCCGACGGTTTTCGCAGCCTGTTCCGCCCGGTCGCCGACCTGATCCTCGGCGCGGATGTCGCCTTCGCCAACCTGGAAGGTCCGGCGGCGGCCGGGGTTACGAAGACCGGGCGCACGACCGCCCCGCCGGACCGTCTGTGGGACGGCTGGGTCTACAGCGGCTACCCCATGTTCAACTATCACCCGTCGGTGCTGGACGCGCTGAAAAAGACGGGGTTCGACGTGCTGCTGACCGCCAACAACCATGCGCTCGACCGCTACGCCGTCGGCGCCGACCGGACGATCGACGCGATCCGGGCGGCGGGCCTGAAACACACCGGCACGCGCCGGCGCGGCGGGGACGGGCAGCCCTGGTACGCGGTCACCGAAGCGGTCCGGGCCGGCAGGACATGGCGGATCGCCTGGCTGGGCTGCACCTACGGCACCAACGGCATCCCGGACCGGCACGGCCGGGTGCTGCGCTGCTACCGCGACAAGGCGCGGGTGCTCGGCATTATCGAGGGACTCGCCCGGCGCGACGATATCGGTGCCGTGATGTTCGCGCCCCACTGGGGCGTGGAATACGAGCACGAGCCGGAACCGCGCCAGCGCGCGCTCGCCGCCGCCGCCATCGAGGCCGGCGCCGCCGCCGTGATCGGCACCCACCCCCATGTCGTGCAGCCGGCCGAGAAGCATGTCGCGAAGGACGGCCGCGAAGGGCTGATCGCCTATTCGCTCGGCAATTTCGTCTCCAATCAGATCAGCCTGGCGCGGCGCAGCGCGCCGATCCTGCTGCTCGGCCTGACCCCCGATACGCGGCAGGGTTCGGGGGGCAAGCTGCGCGTCGCCGCCTTCGGCTGGATTCCGATCTGGGTGCGCAACCGGGACGGCCGGATGCAAGTCGAGGCCATCGACCGGGCCGGGCCGGAGGCGCAGCGCCATCTCGACCATCTGAACGGGCGCCTGCCGCCGGCCAACCGGTTGCCGGCAAGCCCGGACTACTGGCGGCAAAATGCCTGCGGCCCGGCCCATCGACAGGACCGGCTGACCGAAGAATATTGAGGCGGCGTCCGGCGCGCGCCAAGCGACCGGAAACCGCGACCGGATACGCCCTGCGATGAACGAGATGTCCCGTACTGCGGCCGAAAGCTGCCTGCTTCCCGATCCGCTGGCGCTGTGCCGCGATGCGCTTGAGGCGGCAGGGGCGTTGAAGGATTCGGCGCGCCGTGCGGTCGCCGGCCTGGTCGCCCCCGGCGGGAAGGTCGCCCCGGCCTTGCTGGAACGGCAGCAGTTCGCCGCTCACGGCCTGGCCTGGTTCGACACCTACGCCGCGGCGCTGGAGCAGACGCTGGCCTGGGCCGAACGGCTCGACGCCGCCGGCCGGCTGGGCGAGGCCGAACGGCTGATCCTCCAGGCCGGCTTCGGGGAATATCTCGCCCAGATGCGCGGCGGCATCGCGATCAGCCAGGGCGAGGTGCTGCGCCCGGCCGACATGGGCGTGCCGGAGGCGGCGGTCGCGGCTTTCGGGACCCCGGCGGTGCGGACGCTGATCGGAGCCGGCAACAGCGACGCCGCCCGGATGCGCCTCGCCGCCCTGATCGCCCAAAGCGGTTCGGGGACCGGCTTCGGCGACGACGGGCTGGACGACGAGACGCTGGCGATGATCCGCCACCAGTTCCGCCGCTTCACCGAAGAGAAGATCGCGCCCCACGCGCACGGCTGGCATGTCGAGGATGTCCTGATCCCGATGGACGTGGTGAACGAACTGGCGGAACTGGGCGTGTTCGGCCTGACGATTCCGGAGGATTTCGGCGGCCTCGGCCTCGGCAAGGTCGCCATGTGCATCGTCACGGAGGAACTGTCGCGCGGCTATATCGGCGTCGGTTCGCTCGGCACCCGCTCGGAGATCGCCGGGGAGCTGATCCGGCTCGCCGGCACGCCGGCCCAGCGCGACGAATGGCTGCCGAAGATCGCCTCGGGCGCGGTGCTGCCGACCGCCGTGTTCACCGAGCCCAACACCGGCTCCGATCTCGCCAGCCTGCGCACCCGCGCGGTTCGCGACGGCGAGGTCTACCGCGTCACCGGCGCCAAGACGTGGATCACCCACGCGGCGCGCACCGACATGATGACGCTGCTGGCGCGCACCGATCCGGACCGGCCGGGCTACCGCGGGCTGTCCATGTTCATCGCGCCCAAGCCGCGCGGCACCGACGCCGAGCCGTTTCCGGCGCCGGGCATGTCGGGCGGGGAAATCCACGTCCTCGGCTACCGCGGCATGAAGGAATACGAGATCGGCTTCGACGGCTTCGAAGTGCCAGCGGCCTGCCTGCTCGGCGCGGCCGAGGGCGAGGGCTTCAAGCAGCTCATGGCGACTTTCGAGAGCGCGCGCATCCAGACCGCTGCGCGCGCCGTCGGCGTCGCGCAGAACGCGATGGAACTCGGCCTCGCCTACGGCCTGGAGCGCAGGCAGTTCGGCAAGCCGATCTACGAATTCCCGCGGGTCGCCGGCAAGATCGCCTGGATGGCGGTCGAGACCATGATGGTGCGCCAGCTCACCTGGTTCGCGGCGCGCGAGAAGGACAGCGGCCGGCGCTGCGATATCGAGGCCGGCATGGCCAAGCTGCTCGCCGCCCGGGTCGCCTGGGCGAACGCCGACAACGCGCTGCAGGTCCACGGCGGCAACGGCTATGCCCAGGAATACGAGATCGGCCGCGTATTGTGCGACGCCCGGATTCTCAACATTTTCGAGGGCGCCGCCGAGATCCAGGCCCACATCGTCGCCCGCGGCCTGATCGAGCGGCGGAATTGAGCGGAGATCGGGCGCACTCTCTTCGGCCCGTTCGCCCCGGCTGCCCGACAGGCGGTGCGGCCCTGCCGCCGGTTGCCGCGCGGCGCCGGAGTGCCGGATAATCCCGGCCCCACCGCCACGGAACGCCTGCCATGAAATTCACCCTGTCCTGGCTCAGGGAGCATCTGGAGACGGATGCGCCGCTGAACGAGATCGCCGCGAAGCTGACCGCCATCGGCCTCGAGGTCGAGGGCGTAGAGGACAGGGCGGCCGAGCTCGCGCCCTTCCGGATCGCCCGGGTCGTCGAAGCGAAGCGGCATCCGGACGCCGACCGGCTGAGCGTGTGCATCGTCGATACCGGCGAGGACCGGGTCCAGGTGGTGTGCGGCGCGCCCAACGCGCGCACCGGCATGAAGGGCGTGTTCGCCCCGGCCGGCGCGCATATTCCCGGCACCGGGCTGAACCTGAAGAAGGGCACGATCCGCGGCCAGGAATCGAACGGGATGCTGTGCTCCGAACGGGAGATGGGCCTGTCCGACGAGCATGAGGGCATCATCGACCTGCCGGACGACGCCCCGGTCGGCGCGCCGTTCGCCGACTGGCTCGGCCTGAACGACCCGGCGATCGAAGTCGCCATCACGCCGAACCGCCAGGACGCGCTGGGCGTCCACGGCATCGCGCGCGACCTCGCCGCCGCCGGCATGGGGCGCCTCAAGCCGTTCGACGCGGCGCCCGTGCCCGGCGCCTTCGACAGCCCGCTGGTCTGGAAGCGCGACCTGCCGGGCGGCTACGCCGGCGCCTGCCCCTTCGTCGTCGGCCGGTTTTTCCGCGGCGTGACCAACGGGCCGAGCCCGGACTGGGTGCAGCGCCGCCTGCGGGCGATCGGGCTGCGGCCGATCTCGGCGCTGGTCGATATCACCAACCTTGTGACCCACGACCTGGGCCGCCCGCTCCACGTTTTCGACGCCGACAAGCTCGCCGGCGACCTCACCATGCGCATGGCGCGCGACGGCGAGACGCTCCGGGCGCTCGACGGCAACGAATACGCGCTGACCCCGGAAATGACGGTGATCGCCGACGGCCGGGCGGTCCACGCCATCGGCGGCCTGATGGGCGGCGAGGAGACCGGCTGCCGGCCGGAGACGACGAACGTGTTTCTGGAAGTCGCCCTGTTCGACACGCTGCGCACCGCGGCGACCGGCCGGAAGCTGGGCCTCAGCTCGGATGCCCGCTACCGCTTCGAACGCGGCGTCGATCCGGAATCGGCCCTGTGGGGCGCCGAGGTGGCGGCGCGGCTGATCCTGGAGTTCTGCGGCGGCGAGGCGAGCCATGTCTTCAGCGCCGGGGACATACCGGACTGGCCGCGCACCGTGCGCTTCCGGCCGGCGCGGCTGGAAAGCCTCGGCGGCCTTGCCGTGCCCGGCGCCGAAATCGGGCGCATCCTCGAAGCGCAGGGTTACACGATACGGGAGAAGGCGTCGGCAGGCGGCGAAGAAACCTGGACCGTCGCCATCCCCTCCTGGCGCGTCTTCGATATCGACGCCGACGGCGAGGCGGACATCGTGGAAGACGTGCTGCGCGTCTACGGCTACGACCGCATCCCGGCCGTCCCGGTTGTGCCCGAAGGCGTCACCGCGCGCACCGTGACGCCGGATCAGCGCCGCCTGGGCATGGCAAGGCGCGCCCTGGCGGCGCGGGGCATGCTCGAAGCCGTCACCTGGTCCTTCATGGATGCCGGCCACGCCGCCCTGTTCGGCGGGGCGACGCCGAAGACGACCCTGGAGAATCCGATCGCGGCCGGTCTGGACGTCATGCGGCCCTCGATCCTGCCGAACCTGATCCGGGCGGCCCGGTGGAACGCCGACCGCAGTTCGCCCGATGTCGCCCTGTTCGAGGTCGGGCCGCAGTTCGCCGGCAACGAGCCGGAGGACCAGGCCACCGTCGCCGCCGGCCTGCGCGCCGGCGACCGCAACGGCCGACCCTGGTTCGAGGCGCCGCGCGCCGCCGACGCCTTCGACGCCAAGGCCGATGCGTTGGCGGCGCTGGATGCGGCGGGCGCGCCGGTCGGCAGCCTCCGGACCGCGGCCGAGGCGCCCGGCTGGTACCATCCGGGCCGGTCCGGCGTCCTGAAGCTGGGCAACCGGGCGCTGGCGGCCTTCGGCGAGTTCCATCCGCGGGTCCTGCGCGCGCTGGACGCCAAGGGGCCGATGGTCGGCTTCGAGGTCTTTTTCGATGCGCTGCCGCCGCGCAAGGACAAGGGCGCCCGGGCGCGCGCGCTGCTCGATCCCCCGCCCTTCCATCCGGTCGAGCGCGACTTCGCCTTCGTGCTGGACCGGAATACGCCGGCCGAGAACGTCGTCCGCGCGGCGAAAAACGCCGACAAGGCGCTGGTCGCCGACGTTTCGGTCTTCGACGTCTACGAAGGCGCAGGGATCGGCGACGACCGCAAGTCCGTCGCCATCGCCGTCACCCTGCAGCCGACGGAACGAACGCTGACCGACGCGGAGATAGACGGGGTGGCCGACAAGATCGTCGCCGCCGTGCAGAAGCAGGCCGGCGGCGAACTGCGCGGCTAGGGCCTGTTCACACTAACGCACGGCATCGTAGATGAGTGCGAAGTGGACGAAGCCCAGGAAGAGGGCATCGAGTTTCTCGAAGCGCGAGAAGATGCGCCGGAAGCCCTTGAGCCTCCTGAACAGGCGCTCGATCTCGTTGCGCCGCTTGTACATGTCCCGGTCGTAGGTCCAGGGATTGCGCCGGGTTCTGAGCGGGGGAACGACGGGCGCGAAGCCGAGGTCGAGCGCGAGTTGGCGTGTCTCGTCGCCCTCGTAGGCCCGGTCCATCGCCAGCGCCGGTCTGCCGGTCTGCCGGCCGAGGCGGCGCAGCAGCTTGCGCCCTTCCGGCGCGTCGTGTGCCTGTCCGGGGGAGAGCGAAAAGGTCACGGCCGTCCGGGCATCCGCGGCAACCATATGAAGCTTGGTGGTCCAGCCGCCGCGGGATCGGCCGATCGATTGAGGTCCGTTTTTTTTAGCGCCCCCGTCCCGTCGGGATGCACCTTGACGATGGTGCTGTCCATCGAAACGGCCTCGACCTTGAGGCGCACGATCCGCTGCCGCTGCAACTGCTCGAACACCCGGTCGAGCACCCCGCTCTTCGACCAGCGGTTCATGCGCGTGTAGATAGTGTGCCAGTTGCCGAAGCGCTCCGGCAGACCCCGCCACTTGCAGCCGTGCTCGGCGACGTACAGAATGGCGTTGAGCACCTGCAGGTTCGACAGGCTGACGTTGCCGCGCTGCACCGGAAGGTACGGGGCAATGCGGGCATATTGAGCTTCCGTGATCTCCATACCGGAAAACTAACATGAGCAAGCCGCCAAAATCAACAAATAGTGTTAACAGGCCCTAGCCCGGATTTCTCACCACAGTCACGGCCTGCGTCGCGTCCGGACGTTCGATCCGCCAGAAGCGGGCCGAAAAGCGTAGCGGGGACTACGGTCGAGGCCCGCGACGCCGCGGGCGGGCGTCCGGTCGCGACCCGGAGGGCGGCGCTGTCGGGCCGGCAGGGTGCGTCAAGCCGCTTGCCCGATGTCCCCGCATCGCGCGGCGCGGCTTTCCTGCCCTGCCGGCCCGACAGCGCCGCGCAGGTCGTGACTGTGGTGAGAAATCCGGGCTAACCCGCCTTCAGGTCCGTTTCCGTTCCCGCCCAGCGCGTCGGCGAGGCGGGCGGCGGCGCTGCCCGGACGCAGCGGCTTCGGCTGGCCGGGGGCCGGCGCCCAGCCGGTGAGGAAGAGGATGTCGAAGGTGGCGCGCAGCCGGCCGCCCCTGTCGGCGAAGCGGCGCAGATAGACCTCCGCCGCCTCGACCAGGGTGGCGCGGCGGGTGAAGGTCCGGCGCCGGGCGCAGACGGCGTTGGTCTCGCCCATATGGCGCAGGTCGATCATCAGGCCGAAGGCGTGTTCGTAGGTCGCGCCGATCCGCTCGCGGTCCGCCACGGGCAGGGCGAAGCCCGCCCGTTGCAGCAGATCCCCGCCGTCGCGCACGTCGGCGAAGGGCGAAACCCGCGGCGAAACCCCGCCTTCGCCGGCCAGTTCGGCCTCGGCCAGCGCTTCGCGCAGTTCGGCGAGCGCGCCGCCGCCGATCAGCGCCGCCAGCAGCAGGCCGCCGGGCCGGAGCAGGCGGTTGAGCTGGATCAGAGTTCCCGGCAGGTCGTCGACCCAGTGCAGCGACAGCGGCGCGAAGACGAGGTCGAAGCTGCCGCCGGCGAAGGGCAGGCATTCCTCGTCCAGGCACAGGGCGGGAAAGAAACGGTTGGCGGCCCGCGCGGCGGCGGCCATCGCCGGGCTCAGGTCCGCCTGCACAACCCGCTGCATCCCGGCCCGCGCCGCCAGCCGCCGCGTCGCGTAACCGCGCCGGCAGCCCAGGTAGAGGCAGTCCGCGAAGGGTTCGCGCACTTCGCCCAGCCTTTCCAGAAGCCGGCCGGCGACCTCCTCGTGCAGGAATTCCGGATTGCGCGAACCGGCCGGTTCGGGCCAGCGGCGGGCCGCCCGGTCGCGGTGCAGGCGGACCGCGCGGCGGTCGAAGATCCGGGCCGGGCCGGGCACGGCGCTATCGCAGGACCCGGCGGCCGGCCGGGCAGCCCCAGTCCCTTTGCAGAATGTGCAGGACGACCGCCCCGATGCCGGTGTCCGCGGGCCACGGCTTGCCGCCCGGGCGCGACGGGGATTTCAGTTCCGCATCGACACGCTTGCGCAGGTCGCCGCTTGCCATGCCGCCCGGCAGGGCGCCGTCCGGCAGGCAGAACAACAGCGGCGCCCCGGCGCGGCCGAGCCTTCCGTTGGCCAGCAGCAGCCCGCTGAGGATGCCGCCGAGGCGCACTTCGACCAGCCCGGTCGGCGTCGCCCGCACGGTGCGGGTCGCGTGCCGCCATTTCTGGTAGTCGGCCACCGTGACCGCCCCGGCCGGTTGCGCCGCCGCCGCAATGGCGAAGGCAAGCAGGCCGGCAGCGGTCGGGCGGCGGACCGTCACGGATAATCCATCAAAGATAGACCGTGCCGCCGTCGACCATGATCGTCTGGCCGGTCACGAACTTGCTGGCGTCGCCGGCGAGGTAGAGCACGGTGCCGACCAGGTCGTCGGTCTCCAGGTTCTTCTGCAGGCTCTGCGAGGCGGCGATCACCTGCATGCCCTTCTCCTTCTTCTCGCCGAAGAATTCGTCCGTCCCTTCGGTCAGCACGGCCGACGGCGCGATCGCGTTGACCCGGATCCAGTCCCGCCCCAGTTCGCGCGCCATGGCCCGGGTCATGCCGATGACGGCGCCCTTCGAGGTCGAATAGTGCAGCGCGTAGGGCAGGCCGTAGACCGCGGCCAGCGAGGAAATGTTGACGATGCTGCCGCCGCCGCGCCCGCGCATCGAGGGGATGACCGCCCTGGCGCAGTTCCACAGCCCCTTGACGTTGACCGCCATGCAGGCGTCCCAGTCCGCCTCGGCGATCGTCTCGATCCGGCCGCCGGTAAGCGCGCCGTAGAGCGCCGCGTTGTTGACCAGGATATCGATGCCGCCGAAGCGCTCGCAGGCCAGTGCGGCCATCGCCTCGGCGCTGTCGAAGCTGGCAACGTCGAGGCTCGTGCCGACGATCTTGCCCGGCCCGTACGCGCCGGCCACGGTCTCGCCGCAGTCCGCGATGTCGGCGGCGACCACGTTGACGCCCATGACCACCATCTGTTGCGCATAGGCCCGGCCCAGGCCGCGCGCGGCGCCGGTCACAATTGCGGTTTTTCCCGTAAGGTTCATGCTATCGTCCGTTCGAGAGGGGCAGCAGCGCGCCGGAAGACCGGCGCCGGCAGCGGGATGCGACGCCTGCCGGCGCCCCGCCATCCGGCGCATCGCCGCACAAGGCCCGATAATACCGCAGGGGCGATACTGTAGGGAGGCCGGCAGTCATGAGCAACGTGCAACGCGGCTGCGCGCGGCGGGGCGATCGCGGCAAGCGCCCGCACTCCCGGCCGCCCGGCGCACCCGGACCGGCGCCGCGGCGCCGGTCGCAGCAAGAGCGGTGACCGACGGCGCTGCCGGCGCAGCCCGGGGCCGGCGCGCGCGCTTCGGGATCCCCGGCCTTCTGCGCACGGCCGCGCGCCGGTCGACCGACCTGCTGCTGCCGCCGCGCTGCCTGGGATGCGGCGCAATCACGCCAGGCGAAGGCGCCCTGTGCGGCAGTTGCTGGGGCGGCCTTTCCTTCATCGAGCGGCCCTGGTGCGCCTGTTGCGGACTGCCGTTCGAATTCGACATCGCCGACGGCGCCCTGTGCGGCGGCTGCGCCGCCCGCCAGCCGGCGTTCGATTCGGCGCGCGCCGTGCTGCGCTACGACGACGCCAGCCGGCCGCTGATCCTGTCCTTCAAGCACGGCGACCGGATGCAGGCGGGGCGCCATTTCGGCGGCTGGATGGCGCGGGCCGGCGCGGAACGGGCGCAGCAGGCCGATCTGGTCGCCCCGGTGCCGCTGCACTGGCGCAGGCTGGCGGCGCGGCGCTACAACCAATCGGCCGAACTGGCGCGCGGCGTCGCAGCGGCGGCCGGCGTCGGCCTGTGCCTGGACCTGCTGCGCCGGACGCGGGCGACGCCGGGCCAGGGCGGCCTCAGCCGCCGCGCCCGGCGCCTCAACGTCCGCGGCGCCTTCGCCGTTTCGCCGCGCCGGCGCGAGGCGGTCGACGGCGCGCGAATCCTGCTGGTCGATGACGTGCTGACGACCGGCGCAACCCTCGAAGCCTGCGCCCGCGCGCTCAAGCGGGCCGGCGCGGCCCGGGTCGAAGCGCTCGCGCTCGCGCGCGTCGTCCGCGGCGCCCAGCCGGACTGACGGCGCCGGTAACGGGGGCGGCGCGGCCCGAAGCCGGTTATCCCGGATTTCTCACCGCAGTCACGGCCTGCGTCGCGTCCGGACGTTCGATCCGCCCCGTTCAGTACTGGGAGCGGACCGAAAAGCGTAGCGGGGCCTACGGTTGAGGCCCGCGACGCCGCGGGCAGACGTCCGGTCGCGACCCCGACAGCGCCGCGCAGGTCATGACTGCGGTGAGAAATCCGGGTTATCTCTCGCAAACGTCTCCGGGAACCGGTATCCCGGACTTCTCGCCCGGCCCGGCGGACCGCGCCGCCGTTGCCGCCGGAAAATTGCCTTCCGCACCGAACGGGAGAAGCCGGACATGACGGTCATCGTGGATTCCAGGGCCGATCTCACGCTCGAAGCCGCCCGCCGCGTGGCCTGGGAAGGCGAGGGCGTCGAACTCGGCGCCCGGGCGCGGGCCGCCATGGCGCAGGGCCGCGACCGCCTGGAGCGCATTCTCGAACGCGATCCGGACGTGACCATCTACGGCGTGACCACGGGTCCGGGCCAGCTCGCGCGGTCGAAACTCACCGCCGGGCAGCGCGCCCAATGGGCCGGCATGTCGCCGGCCCGCGCCGCGGCGTCCTGGGGCGATCCGCTGCCCGACCGCGTCGTGCGGGCGATCGTTCTGGCGCGGCTGACCAACTTCGTCGAAGGCCACGCCGCAATATCCCCGGAGGTCGCCGAGGGCGTCGCCGCCATGCTGGATGCGGACCGGATGCCCGTCGTGCCGGCGCAGGGCCACGGCGGAGCGGGCGAGATCCTGTCGTTGAGCCATCTCTTTACCGGACTTGCGGAGCGGGTAAATCCGGCGGCCAAGGACGTGATGTGCCTGATCAACGGGTCGCCGTCGGCCACGGGCCTCGCGGTCGACGCCGCGCTGGCCGCCGGGAAGCGGATCGATATCGCGGCGCAGGTCTTCGCCCTGTCTTTCGAAGCCTTCAACGCGCCGCTCGGGCATCTCGCCCCGGCGCTGGAAGGGTACTGGAACAACCCCCACGACCGCTGGGCGCTCGGCCGCCTGCGGGAGCTGGTCGGCGACGGCTGCGAGTCCGAACGGCGTCCGTACCAGGCGCCGGTCAGCTTCCGGATCCTGCCGCGTATGCTGGGCCAGGCCCGCCGCGCCGCGGCGCTGGCCGCCGAAGTGGCTGCGGAATCGCTTCAGGCGGTGACCGACAATCCCGTCTGGATCGACGATGCCGGCGAAGACCGTCCGTTCGGCCGGTTCGTCTCGACCGGGGGCTATCACAATCCCCACGCGGTGCTTGCCATGGATGCCGTAACCGCGGCCTGGGCCAATCTCGGCGTCCTCGCCGGACGCCACGGTGCGAAGCTGCTCGACGGTGCGGTTTCCTTGCTGCCCGACCAGTTGATCGGCCCCGAGGCCGAGGGCGGACTCCGCCGCGCCTACATGGGATGTCTGCCGATGGCCCAGACCGGCTACGAAGAGGAGGCCCGCCTCTACGCCCAGGCGACGGTGCTGCCCGGCAGCGAATCCGGCGGGTTCGGGCAGAACGACGTGGCGAGCCCGGTATTTCTGGCGTGGTCGAAGCAGGACCGGGCCGGACGTTGCCTCGACATGGCGCTGGCGAGCCTCGTTCCGATCGCCCTGCGCGCGCTCGACGTGACCGGCCGGCAGGCGCCGCCGCAACTGTCCGGACTGGCGGCGGCGGCGCGGGAGATCCTGCCCGATCCGGCGCAGCAGGCGGCGTTCGGCCCGGCCGTGGCTTCGATGGCGGAAATGCTGCGCCGGGAGATCTATCCGTCGTAACGGCCGGGGGAGCGGCGCTGGACTCGCCCGCGGCGGCGGTTCATGCTGTTCCGCGCTGAATTGAAGGGTCCGGCGGGCGATGGCGACCGTAGAAATCTACACGACGATGTTGTGTCCGTACTGCGCCCGCGCGCTGTCTCTGCTGAAACGCAAGGGCGCGGCGTATACGGAGGTCGACGTCACCTTCAAGCCAGGGCTGCGCCGCGCCATGGCCGAGCGGGCCGGCGCCGCGTCCGTACCGCAGATCTGGATCGACGGCCGCCATATCGGCGGCTGCGACGAACTCCACGCCATGGACGCCGCCGGCAAGCTGGATCCGATGCTGGCCGGAAGCGCCCGATGACGGGCGGGCCGGCCGGCGGCCGGCGCGTCAAGGTGGCCTGCCTGCAAGTGACGGCCGGGCGCGAATTCGATCCGAATATCCGCAAGCTGTGCCGGATGATCCGCACCTGCGCGGAGGAGGGCGCGGAATTCGTCCTGGCGCCGGAAAACGCCACGATGATCGAGCCGGTGGCCGCCGCCGCGGTGCGCAAGGCGAAGACGGAAAAGGACCATCCGGCGCTGCCGGCCCTTGCCGAAGCGGCGCGCGAGGCCGGGGTGTGGCTGCTGATCGGTTCGCTCTCGATCCGGCTGCCCGGCGGCAAGCTGGCCAACCGGTCCTTCCTCGTCGACGGCGACGGCGCCGTCGCGGCCCGCTACGACAAGCTGCACTGTTTCGACGTCGATCTGCGCGAGGGCGAGCGGTACCGCGAATCCGACACCATTGAGGCCGGGACGGAGGCCGTCCTCGCGCCGTCGCCCTGGGGCCGGATCGGCATGACGGTGTGCTACGACCTGCGCTTCCCCGGCCTGTACCGCGCGCTGGCGCAGGCCGGCGCCGATATCCTGACGGTCCCGTCCGCCTTCACCCGCACGACCGGCAAGGCCCATTGGCACACGCTGCTGCGCGCCCGGGCGATCGAGACCGGCTGTTTCGTCGTCGCGCCGGCCCAGTGGGGCGATCATGCGGAAGGCCGCAAGACCTACGGCCGCTCGCTGATCGTCGATCCGTGGGGCGGAATCGTCGCCGACGGCGGCGAGGGCGAGGGCCCGGTGTTCGGCACGCTGGACCTGGACCTGGTGGCGAAGAGCCGCCGGCGCATCCCCTCGCTCCATTCCGGGCGGGCGTTTACGGTGAACGACCTGACCGTCCGGCGCGACGCGGCGGAGTAACGGCCCGTCCGGTGCGCCGCTCGCCCGCCTGTTTTTGAACGAGCGTTCAATATAGGATCGCCCAAGTCTTTGAAATCGCTCGGTTTTTGGAATTAGACAGACCGGTCTTTATATAGTGTTTTTTTGCATTTTTTTGCGCCCGGCGTCCCTAACCCTTTGGAATCGTTGGAAAGACGCCATCCGGGCGTGCGCAAAAGTTATCTCTATAGGAATTTTTACAGACCACCGGACGGGCGGAAGCGCCGGTCGACACCGGGCCGGCATCGCCGGGCAGCACGGCCCGGCGGACTCGGAGGGTCGAACCGGACGGAGTCCGCATGGGAGTCCGGCCGTCAAGCCCAATGGCGCGGTGGTTGGCGCTCAGGATGGCGCATCGGATTCCGGACCGGAAGACCGGTCCGGCGGCGGCGGGCCTGAAAACGGGAATGGCGGAAGGGTCTCCGCACGGTCCCACGGTTCCCCGCCCGTTTCTTCGTTTGCTTCTTATGAGGGGGGGCGTCGGCGGCCGCGGCAGGCGCACTTCGGGCGTTGACCGGGCCGATATGGGGTGTGTGGCCTGCGATGTCAAGGAATATTATCGAGAGAGAGGAAATATTTTGAAGACCGGCCCCGGCCGCCGGCCCGCCCGCACCGCTTGCCCCGCCCGTCATTCCGGCCGAAGCCTACCCCCGCCCGTCATTTCGACCGGGCGCAACCCCCTCCCGTCATTTCGACCGAGCGGAGCGAGCGGAGAAATCCGGCCGGCGACGGGCGCCGGGCGGACGCCGGAGCCTGTGGCGTCGACGGAGCGCCCTCCGGGTTTCTCCCCTTCGACTTCGCTCAGGGCAGGCTACTCCGCCCCGGCCCGGCGGGCCGGGGCTCCGGTCGAAATGACGGGGGTGGGGGAGCGCCGCCCGCGCGCTGTCGATTCGGGCGAAGCGCAAAACCCACCCGTCATTCCGGCCGGAGCGCACCCCCAACCGTCATTTCGGCCGGGCGCAACCCCCACCCGTCATTCCGGCCGAGCGCACCCCCTCCCCGTCATTTCGACCGAGCGGAGCGAGTGGAGAAACCCGGCCGGCGACGGGCGCCGGGTGGACGCAAGAGCCTGCGGCGTCGACGGAGCGCCCTCCGGGTTTCTCCACTCCGCCCCGGCCCGGTGGGCCGTGGCGTCGGTCGAAATGACGGATGGGGGGTGGAATGACGGGAGATGGGGCGGCGGCTGCGCGCCGCCGCTTCGAGCGACGCGCAACACCCAACCGTCATTTCGACCGAGCGCACCCTCACCCCGTCATTTCGGCCGGGCGCAACCCCCACCCGTCATTCCGGCCGAACGCACCCCCTCCCCGTCATTTCGACCGAGCGGAGCGAGTGGAGAAACCCGGCCGGGGACGGGCGCCGGGCGGATGCCGGAGCCTGTGGCGTCGACGGAGCGCCCTCCGGGTTTCTCCACTCCGCCCCGGCCCGGTGGGCCGCGGCGTCGGTCGAAATGACGGGGGAGGGTCGGAATGACGGGAGATGGGGCGGCGGCTGCGCGCTGCCGCTTCGGGCGACGCGCAACACCCAACCGTCATTTCGACCGAGCGCACCCCCGACCGTCATTTCGGCCGGGCGCAACCCCCACCCGTCATTCCGGCCGGGCGCACCCCCTCCCCGTCATTTCGACCGAGCGGAGCGAGTGGAGAAACCCGGCCGGGGACGGGCGCCGGGCGGATGCCGGAGCCTGCGGCGTCGATGGAGCGCCCTCCGGGTTTCTCTACTCCGCCCCGGCCCGGCGGGCCGGAGCGTCGGTCGAAATGACGGGGGAGGGTCGGAATGACGGGAGAGGGGGCGGCGGCGGGGTTTTCCCGCGACACCCCTCCCCCTGCCCCCTCCCCCAAGGGGAGGGGGTACGATCCTGAAATCATGGCGGTTTTCCGGCTCCGGCACAGCGTTTTCGGACCCAAGCTCCCCCTCCCCTCCGGGGGAGGGGGCCGGGGGGAGGGGGCGGACGCGCGCGGTTGATCCCTTTCGCAGGGGAATCCTCCGAAGAGGGGGAGGCCCCATATAGAAAAGGGGCGGCAGCGGAGGGAGGCGGGCCGGTTCAGCCCCGCAGGGCCAGGCGCGCCGTCATGGCTACGGCGCCGCCGTTGTCGAGCGACCAGAGGCTGTATTCATCGCCTTCGCGGAACCCTTTCACCGCGAACGGGCCGGTGTCGAAGGTCGGCCGCAGGCCGCGGAACCGGAATTGCGCGACATCGGCGCCGGGCAGGTTGCGCCGCACCAGGTCGACCAGCAGGGTGGCGATCAGCGGGCCGTGGACGACCAGGCCGGGATAGCCCTCGACGCCGGCGGCGTAGGGCCGGTCGTAGTGGATGCGGTGGCCGTTGAAGGTGAGGGCGGAATAGCGGAACAGCATGACCGGGCCGGCCGCGATTTCCCGCTCGATCTCCGCTTCGCCGGGCGGGTCCGCCGGCGGCGGCGCGACATTCCCGCCGTCCGGGCCGCCGGCCGGCGGCTCCCGGTAGACGATATCCTGCTCCTCGAAGATTGCCGGCCCGTCGCTGCCGGAATAGGTGTGCCTGACGGTGACGAAGCCGAGCCTGCCGGTCCGGCCCTCCTTGAAAGCGATATCGGCGATTTCGGAATGGCGGGCCGCACGGTCGCCGACCCGCAGCGGCCGGTCGAAGCGGATGCGGCTGCCGGCCCACATGCGCCGCGGATAGGGGATCGGCGGCAGGAACCCGCCTTTCGCAGGATGCCCGTCATGGCCGATATCGGCGGGCAGGGCGGCCGGCGCGAAATACATCCAGTGCCAGCAGGGCGGCAGCGGATCGCCCTCCTCCGGTTCCGGATCGTCGCGGTCCAGCGTCCGGCTCATGCGGAACACGGAGGCCGGCGTTATCGTGTCCGCCGCCGTTTCCGTTCTGCCGATCCAGTTGCGCGGGTCGGTAAGGTCTTCGGTCATCGGGCGGCTCCTCCTCCTGCTATCCGCCATTCGCCTGCGCCGGGCGGAACAGCGTGACCGTCGTGCGCCGGCCGCGCGAATAGTTCAGGCCGGACACCGTCCCGGCCGCGCGGATTGCAATTCCCCGCCGGGCCATCGCCGCGCGGAACCCCCGGACCTTGTCGTCCCGGACGACGGCCAGCCAGCCCCGTTCCGGCCGGCCGGCCCCTGCGGGCGACGTCAGGCGCAGCCCGCTGCCGAGATAGAAGGCCAGGCTCGGTTCGGTATAGCCGACGGCGAAGAACCGCGTGCCGGCCGGCAGGTCGAGCGCCGCGGCCTTGCGGCCGATTTCGCGGCTGATCCACAACTGGTTCACCGCGGGCGCCACGGCGGACAGGACCGGCGCGAAGACCAGCGGCGCGGCGAAGGCCGACGCCAGCAGCGCCGGCCGTATCTCGCCCCGCCACAGCCGCGGCACGGTGTACACGCTGACCGCCGCCACGGTCAGGACCGGGACCAGCCCGGCCCAGACGACGCCGTTTCCCGTCGCGATCGGCAACAGGAACGCGCCGACCGCGAAGCCGCCGATCGGGACGAGCCCGACGGCATAGAGCGCGCGCGTCGCCCGGCGGTGCAGCCAGCGGAATTCGCCGGCTTCGGCGGCCTGGACCGCCATCGCGATCAGCAGGGCGAGCGCCGGGAAGGTCGGCAGGATATAGTGCGGCAGCTTGGTCGGCGTCAGTTCCAGCACCAGCCAGAAGGGGATGATCCAGCACAGGCAGAACCGCACGGCCGCGTCGCGCCGCCAGGTCCAGCTCCAGCGCAGGGCCTGCCAGACGAACAGGGACGCCGGCGCGAAGGCGACGATCAGGATGAGGGCGTAGGCGCCCGGCGGCGCGCCGTGCTGTTCCTGGGCCGAGATCAGCTTGCCGAGGAAATCCCGCCCGCCGGCCTCGCGCACGAAAGTGTCGTCTGCGAGGATAATGGCGAGATACCAGGGCGCGGCGATCGACAGAAGCAGGGCCAGCCCGGCAGGCGGGCGCAGGCTGCGCCAGAACCGGGCCTGCCGGTCGGTCGCCAGCAGCGCCAGCAGGGTCAGGAAGACGACCGCGACCGGCACCGGCCCCTTGATCAGGATGCCGGCGGCGAGCGCGGCCCAGAACAGGATGGCGGTCCGCCAGCCGGACACCCTGCCGCCGCGCCCGTCGAGATACATGCGGGCGAGCGCATATTGCGCGGCGACGATGGCGCCGAGCAGGGCTGCATCGGTCTTGGCGGTGTGGGCCTCGACGACCAGCACGAAGGAAGACGCCAGCAGCGACGCCGCCAGAAACGCGCCGCGCCGGTCGAGAAACAGCAGCCCGAGCGCGAAAGCGAACAGGACCGCGACGGTGGCGCCCAGCACCGACGGCAGCCGGTAGGGCCACAGGGCGGTGCTTTCCGGCGTACCGAGCAGCTCGACCGAGGCCGCCTGCATCCAGTGAATGCCGGCCGGCTTCTTGTTGCGCGCCTTGTCCAGAAAGCGGATGCGGACGGTGTCGCCGGTCTGCGCCATCTGGCGCGACGCCTGCATGAAGCGGGATTCGTCCCGGTCCATGGCCGGCAGGGAGGCGAGCCCCGGCAGGTAGAGCGCCGCGCACAGCAGCACCAGCCATACCCAAGCGCGATACCCGGTGAGCACCCGTTCCGTATCCTTCCCGCAAGCGCCGGCGGACCGCGCCGCCCGGCAGCCGGACGCTGCCGCGGCGCCGTGGCGCCGCGCCCGGCGGCGTGCTAATCGGTCCCCGACCGAGGCGCCGGCTAGGTACGACAATCGTTTCCGGCGGTCAAACGGGCCGCCGGCCGCCGGCAGGCACACGGGAGGAGACCGTCAGCGCCATGTCCGCCCCGCTGCTTTCGATCGTCATTCCCGTCCGCAACGAGGCCGGCAACATCGCCGGTGTCGCGGAAGAAGTGCGGTCGGCGTTCGACGGCCGGGCCGGCTACGAAATCCTGTTCGTCGACGACGGCAGCGACGACGGCACGGCCGGCGAAATCGCCGCGGAAGTCGCGGCGGCTCCGGGCATCGTGCGGGCGGTGAGCCACGCAACGCGCGGCGGCAAGAGCCGGGCGCTGATCAACGGCGCAAAGGCGGCGCGCGGCCGGTTCATGGCGACGATGGACGGCGACGGCCAGGACGATCCCGCCAGCCTCGGAAAAATGTGGGACAGGCTGTGCGAAGGCGGCGCGCCGGATCCGCGGATGCTTGTCTGCGGCTGGCGCACCGAGCGCAAGGACGGCTTCCGGCGCAAACTGGTCTCCCGGATCGCCAACGGGGTCCGGCGCGGACTGCTCGGCGACGGCACGCCGGACACGGCCTGCGGCCTCAAGCTGATGCACCGGGAAACCTTCCTGGAACTGCCGCATTTCGAGAACATGCACCGCTTCCTCCCCGCGCTGTTCGCCCGCCGCGGGCACCGGGCGGTCTCGGTTCCGGTGGCGCACCGGCCGCGCAACGCGGGCGCCAGCAAATACGGCACCTTCGACCGCCTGTGGGCCGGCCTGTGGGACCTGATCGGCGTCATGTGGGTAATGCGCCGGATGCGCTATCCCGACGTGCGGGAGGGCCCGGAATAGGCGGCTGCCGGCGCGTTATTCCGCGGCGCTGCGCAGCGCGAGGACGGCGGCGGGCGGCGCGAGGACGAGGCCGGCAAGCAGGGCGGCGCCGAGCAGCAGGATATGGGGCCACGGGTCGGCGGCATGGATGACGGCGTCGACGCTCAAGACCCCGAAGATCAGCACGGGGATGTAGAGCGGCAGCACCAGTATGGCGATCAGCACGCCGCCGCGCCGCGCGCCGAGCACCAGCGCTGCGCCGACGGCGCCGAGCAGCGTCAGCACCGGCGTGCCGAGCAGCAATCCCAGGGCCAGCATAAGGTAACCCGCCGCGGGCAGGTGCAGCATCGCGGCGAGGACCGGCGACAGGACGATCAGCGGCAGGCCGGTCGTCAGCCAGTGCGCGGCGCATTTCGCCAGCACGACCGGCAGCAGGCCGGTGCGGCCGGTCAGGAACAGGTCGACCGTGCCGTCCTCGAAATCGGCCGCGAACAGCCGGTCGAGGGACAGGAGCGTCGCCAGCAGGGCGGCGACCCAGACCACGCCGGGCGCGATGGCGGCGAGCGTACCGGCCGCCGGGCCGACGCCGAGCGGGAACAGGACGACGGCGACGACGAAAAACGCCAGGACGACCGCCGTGTCGGCGCCGTGGCGGACCGCGAAACGGAGATCCCGCCGGAGGGTCGCGAGATAGGGCGTCATCGGGGGCTGTCCGCCCCGCCGGGCGCATCGCGGCCCAGATGCACCGTCCGGGCGTCGGGCAGGCCGGTCGGCCGGTGGGTCGCCACGATGGCCAGGCCGCCGCGCGCGCGATGCCGGCCGATCATGGCCGTGAGCAGCGCGGCGCCGTCTTCGTCGAGCGAAACCGCCGGCTCGTCGAGCAGCCAGACCGGCGTTCCGGCGAGCGCCGGCCGGGCCAGCGCCAGCCGGCGGCGCTGCCCGGCCGAGAGCAGCCCGCCGGCGACGTCCAGCAGCGGGCCGATGCCCATGGCGTCGGCGGCCGCTTCGACGCTGCCGTCGCCCTCCAGGTCGCGCCACCAGGCAAGCTGCTCGCGCGCCGTCAGCCACGGCTTGACCGGGTCGCGGTGGCCACAATAGGTCAACGGGGGCCGCGCGGCGCCGTCGCCGCCGGTCCAGGCGACGGCGCCCGCCGCCGGGGGCAGCAATCCGGCCAGCAGGCGCAGCAGCGAGGACTTGCCGGCGCCGTTCGGCCCGCGCAGTTCGATGGCGTCGCCGCCTGCGGCCTCGAAACCGAGCCCTTCGAACACGGCCCGGCCGCCGCGCACGCAGGCCAGGCCCTCGACGCTCAGCGACAGGGCGGGATAGGGGCCGGAACCGTTTTCCGGAGCATTCATGGCGCTGTACGGCGGTCAACGGGACGGCCGACACTCTGCAACCTGCCGCCGCCCGCGCAAGGGGACAAAAGATTAGCCCGGATTTCTCACCGCAGTCATGACCTGCCGGCCCGACAGCGCCGCCCTCCGGGTCGCGCCCCAATTCGCAATCCGGGGACGCCCGCCCGCGGCGTCGCGGGCCTCGACCGTAGTCCCCGCTACGCTTTTCGGCCCGCTCCCAGTACTGAACGGGGCGGATCGAACGTCCGGACGCGACGCAGGCCGTGACTGCGGTGAGAAATCCGGGTTAGGTGGCTTCCCCGCCGCCGTGGATGTTGGAGCGGGGATGACGCCGTTTATTCATTCCTCCCCCTCTTCGGAGGGGGAGGCCAGGTGGGGGTGGCGCGGCTTCAGCCGCGCAGCGCCGCAAGGCGCTTCTCGTCCGCCGATTCGTCACGGCACCCCATCCCCTTCGCTGCGCTCAGGGACTTCCCCCTGTTCAGAGGATTCCTCTGCGAAACGCGGATAAGGCGGAAACGGGCGTCGGCGCGGCCTTCCCCGCCGGACGTGCGCCCGATCCGGTCCTCGAACCCACCCCCGTCATTTCGACCCCCATCCGTCATTTCGACCGGAGGCCCGGCCCTTGGGCCGGGGCGGAGCGGAGAAATCCGGCGGGCGCTCCGTCGACGCCGCAGGCTCCGGCGTCCGCCCGGCGACCGTCGCCGGCCGGATTTCTCCGCTCGCTTCGCTTCGGTCGAAATGACGGGCGGGGGTACGCTTCGGTCGAAATGACGGTTGGGGCAGGCGGCGCGCGCGGCGCTGTCTTCCCCTTTCGCAGAGAAATCCTCCGAAGAGGGGGAAGGAATGCTTTGCGCCGTCTTCCGGGAAATTCGGCATATCCCGGAAATGCCGGAGCGGGTGTCTCCGCCGCTATTCGTATTCCCGCACGTCGTCGATGACCTTGCCGTCGTTGGGCAGGGCGCCGGGCTCGACGATCTCGACCGCCGCCCGCAGCTTGCAGACGGTCTGGAAGCTCCCCGCCACCGCGTCTGCGAAGGCCGGGCCGGCCGCGGCGGCCTCGACCCGGAGGCTGGGCGCGTCCTTGCCGTCTGCCGCGTCGACCACCAGGCGGGCCCTGGCGATTTCCGGGTGCCGCCTGACGATATCGGCGATCTGCTCCGGATGGACGAACATGCCGCGCACCTTGGTCGTCTGGTCGGCCCGTCCCATCCAGCCGAGCATCCGGACGTTCGTGCGGCCGCACGGGCTGGGCGCGTCGGTCAGCGCCGACAGGTCGCCGGTCGCGAAGCGGATCAGCGGCGCCTCCGGCGTCAGCAGCGTCACCGCCAGTTCGCCGACGTCGCCGATGTTGGCGACCGGCTCGCCGGTGCCGGGAACGAGGATTTCGACGATCTTGTCTTCGGCGATCACCATGCCGTTCTGCGCTTCGGTCTCATAGGCGACGATGCCGAGTTCGGCCGTGCCGAAGGTGTTGAACACCCGGACGCCGCGCGCGCCGTACCAGTTGCGCAGGGGCGGGAAGAGCGGGCCGGCGCCGACGATGGCGCATGTCACCGAGGTGAGGTCCAGCCCCATCTCGTCGCCCTTCTCCAGGATCGCCTTCAGATAGTCCGGCGTGCCGGCGTGGCCCTTCGGCCGGTACTGGGCCATCACCTGGGCCTGCTGTTCGGTGTTGCCGATGCCGGCCGGAATCACCGGGCAGCCGAGGGCGCGCGCCGAATCGTGGAAGATCCAGCCGCCGGGCGTGAGATGGTAGGAGAAGGAATTCTGGACGATATCGCCCCTGCGCAGCCCGGCGGCGTGGAGCGACCGCGCGCCGCCGAAATAGTCCGCGCGCGCGCCCATGATCTCGAAAATCGGCCCCGGCGAGGTGAAGGCGACGGCGGCGTCGCCGAGGGCCAGCGCATTCAGCCCGGCGAGCGGCGGCGCGGCCTTCTGCGCTTCGATCAGGCCGTGCTTGCGGGTCACCGGCAGCGCCGCCAGCGCTTCCCGCGAGGTCACGGACGCCGGATCGACATCGGCCAGGCTCTTTGCGTACCAGTCCGTTGCGCCCTTTGCGTGGGCGACCTGCGCCGGCAGCGCCGCCATGAGCGCCGCCTCGCGCTCGGCCGGGTCGCGGGTTTCCAGGGCGTCGTAATGGTCGGACATGGCGGTTTTCCGGGTCGATAGGGAGTTGTCTAACCGGCCGGGGCCGCATCGGGTCCGCGCCGGCGGAGAAGGCGGCGCGCGTCACCGGGTTTCCCGGCGGCGGCAAGGACCGCCCATGCAATTCGCTCCGGGGTCGCGTCTTGATTCGGGACAAACTTCGGCGAACGGCGCCGGGGGCGCCCGGGCGTTTCCGGCATGCTCTCCCCCTTAGTTGCTCAAAATGTAGTTGTCACCGTATAAGGTTATATGAAACGCAGAAATGAACTCCATTCCGAGTAAGATATCGTAATTGGCGGGGTCGTAAGGAAGCTCCCCCACTTCTATATCCATCCCACGCAGAACATCGTATCTTTCAAATTTACCTCCCGGCAATACTACAGCACTGTCAATCGGTATATCCAACCTCACCATGTATTTTCTTGTCAGGACCGGATCGCCGGTCACAGGAATTATCTGCATATGTCCGATAGCTTGAAAACCAGCCTCCTGAACGACTCGCCGGGAAATCATCGTCTTTTGCGCTCCCGTATCCAACAAGGCACGGTAACGGCGACCGTCTTCGCTGTTTCCCGAGGCAGATACCGCGGCCGCGAATATAATTTGACGATCAGCGATCTTTCCGACAAACGTCGCCATATCCGTATGTTTTCTTATGCCGGTTGAATATACGCCGTAAAGTATCCGAGAGACCTTGGCTTTTCTCCGAAGGTCTCTATCGAAAAATTGCCCAGACCGTATTTTTCCCGTCCGATCGAGTAAGCATCGCCGCTGTCGTTATAGATGGCGATAAGCTCTCCGTCGTGCAGAAGGGCCGTGCGCCCCAAATTATCGGCTTCCAGTTCGTCCCTGATCTTGTTGAAAGCGTCCCAATTTTTCTGAAGCTGATCGTCCGTCATGGCGGCATTCCCAAGCCGGCGTCCGGCTGCCGTCCCTGTCGCGCGGGGCCGGGCCCGCGGTCAGGCGAGCCAGCGCTTGCGGCGCTTGTAGTGCTTCACGTCGCGGAAGGACTTGCGGCTCTCCCCGGCGACGCCGAGGTAGAATTCCTTCACGTCTTCGTTCTCGGCGAGGTCCTTCGCCTCGCCGTCCATCACGACGCGGCCGCTTTCCAGGATATAGCCGTAGTCGGCGTAGCGAAGCGCCATGTTGGTGTTCTGCTCGGCGAGCAGGATGCTGACGCCTTCCTGTTCGTTGAGGCGTTTGACGATCTCGAAAATCTCCTCCACCAGCTGCGGCGCCAGGCCCATGGAGGGTTCGTCCAGCAGCATGGTCGAGGGGTTCGACATCAGCGCCCGCCCGATGGCGCACATCTGCTGCTCGCCGCCGGAGATATAGCCGGCCAGCGCGCTGCGCCGCTCTTTCAGGCGGGGGAAATACTCATACACCATGTCCATCGACTCGCGGATCGCGCCGCCGCCGTCCCGGCGGGTGTAGGCGCCGGTGAGGAGGTTTTCGTCGACGGTGAGGTGCGGAAAACAGTGCCGCCCTTCCATCACCTGGATCACGCCGCGGCGCACCAGATCGTTCGGGTCCAGGCTCTGCACGGGGATGCCGTCGTAGAGGATCGACCCCTTGGTGACGTCGCCGCGTTCCGCGCCGAGCAGGTTCGAGATCGATTTGAGCGTCGTCGTCTTGCCGGCGCCGTTGGCCCCAAGGAGGGCGACGACGCCCCCCCTGGGAACCTCGAGCGAAACCCCCTTCAACACGAGGATCACATGATCGTAGATCACCTCGATGTTGTTGACGCTGAGCAGCGCTTCGGCAGCGCCGTTCGCGCCATCGGTGGCGGGGGCTTCACTCACGGCGGTACTCCCTTGCTACAGGCGAAAGTTCGCCTGCAACCGACCTAGCACTTGCGCGGCGTGATGTTGTTTTTCTTGGCGTAGGCCGCGGCGGACTTCTCGATCAGCGGACGGACCACCTCGCGCATCGGCGAGATGAAGTCGCTGACGATGTTCCACTTCTTGCCGTCCCACTGCTGGATCAGCACCGGGCCGTTGCCCTCGTGGTCGGCGCAGGTGTTCTTCACCGGCTGCATGAAGCCCTTCAGGCCCAGTTCGGCCCAGCGCTCCGCGGTGATGTTGAGGTTCTCGAGGCCCCAGCGCATCTGGTCGCCGTTGACCGTCTTGACGCCGAACTTCTTCTGCGCGGCGCGCATGGCCTCGGTCGCGAAGATGGCGTTCACCATGCCCCGGTTCCACAGCACCTGGCCGACATACTTCTCGCCGCCCTTGATGCCCTTGCCGGCGTCGTAGACGACTTTCTTGATGTCCTTGATCAGCGGGAAATCGGAACCCGCGGCGTGGAACGTGCCGGCCTTGTAGCCCTTGGCGGCGTCGCCGGTCGGGACCACGTCCTGCTCGGCGCCGGACCACCAGACGCCGATCATGCGGTCCATCTTGAAGCCGATATTGGTGGCTTCCTTGATCGCGACCTGGTTCATCACGCCCCAGCCCCACAGCAGGATCCAGTCCGGACGGACCTTGCGGATCTGCAGCCAGGTGGCTTTCTGCTCCTGGCCGGGATGGTTCACGGCGAGCAGGGTCAGCTTGTAGCCCAGCTTGCGCGCCAGCAGGTTCAGCGTCCGGATCGGCTCTTTGCCATAAGCGCTGTTATGGTAAATCAGGGCGATCTTCTTGCCCTTGAGCTTGTCCATGCCGCCTTCCTGGGCGCCGATATACTTGACGAAGGCCGAAGCCTGGCTCCAGTAGGTGGTCGGCGTGGTGAAGGTCCACGGGAAGACCCGCCCGTCGGAGGCGTCCGTGCGGCCGTAGCCGACGGTCAGGATCGAGACCTTGTCCTTGTCGGCGTTCGGGATGAGCTTGTAGGTGATGCCCGTCGAATACGGGAACACGACCGTCGTGCCCTTGCCCTTCAGGCGCTCGTAGCATTCGACGCCCTTCTTGGTGTTGTAACCGGTCTCGCACTCTTCCCAGACCAGCTTCACGCCGTTGACGCCGCCGTGCTTCAGGTTGACGTAGTTGAAATAGTCGGCAATGCCGTTGGCCGACGGGATGCCGTTCGGCGCATACGGGCCGGTGCGGTAGGTGAACAGCGGGAAATACTGCGTATCCGCCGCCTGGACGGCCGGCGCCGCAATGCCTGTCGCGGCGACTGCAGCGGCCAGCCCCAAAGTGAGCCCTTTCAGCCTCATACCATTATCCTCCCTGGATCGGCTTCGCTCCCGACGGAGCGGTGGGGGTTGGAGGGTTAGCCCGCAGGCCGGGTGCGGCCCACAGGTTGCCGGAACCTTAGCACGCGCCCAAGCCCCCGCAAAGCCGCGACATGCGGCCACGGGCCGGGGCGGCGGGGCGGCTCCGCCAATGCGGTGTTGACGATTGACGTCATACGTCTTACAGTTGGAAACATATTCCCCAGTGCAATATTCCATGGAGATAGTTCGATGATACTGGGTTTCAGGGACAAGAGAACCGAGCAATTCGCAGGAGGCGCCTACATCCCGGCATTTCAAGACTTTGAAGCACAGGCGGCGAAGCGGCTTGCAATCCTGAATGCAGCGCCGTCGCTCGCGACGTTGAGAGGGCTTCCCGGCAACCGGCTGGAGGCGCTCAAAGGCAAAAGAGCGGGACAATATTCGATCCGCATCAACCGCCAGTGGCGCATCTGTTTCCACTGGCCCGACGGTCAGCCGGGGCCGAGCGGAGTAGAGATTGCGGACTATCACTAGAGGGCGCCATGTTCAGACGGGCGGTACATCCGGGAGAAATCCTGAAAGACGAGTTGGCGGAGACGGGAATGTCTCCGGCGGAGCTTTCGCGCCAGATCGGCGTGCCGCCCAACCGGATCGGCCAGATCATCGCCGGCAAGCGCGCGGTAAGCGGAGATACCGCGCTGCGGCTGGGACACTGGTTCGGCGTCGAGCCGCAATTCTGGATGAATCTGCAGGCGCAATACGATCTGGCAGCAGCCGAAGCCAGAATCGGTCCGGCCCTGCGCGTGATGCCGACGGCGCGCCGAGAGGCGGGAAAGCGCATGCGGGCGTAGCCTGGGCCGGTATCGGCCGCAGACGCCACGGGGTTCGCAAAAACGTAAAGCCAGCCTCCCGGCACAGCCCGGGGGCAAACTGCCGGGATCGGCAAGGCAGCCGGCGTTACCTCACGATGCAGGCCGGCCCATCAATACGGAAACGGCCATTGTCTCAGCCTCTCCTTGCCGATCTGCCACAGGCGGGCCAGGCCGAGCGGCTCCATGATCAGGAACACGATGATCAGCGCGCCGAAGATCATGAACTGGATATGCTCGACCATCGCGGCGTCGACCGGGATGCCGAACTGGCCGCCCAGCCAGGGCAGGGACACGACCAGGAAGATCGGGATCAGCGTGATGAAGGCGGCGCCGAGGAAGGATCCCGTGATGCTGCCCAGCCCGCCGATGATGACCATGAACAGGACGGCGAAGGACTCGTTGATGTTGAAGGCTTCCGCGCCTTCGAGCGCGCCGAGGTAGAAGATCAGCGACATCGCCCCGGCCATGCCGCAGAAGAAGGAACTGACCGCGAAGGCGAGCAGCTTGGTCGCCAGCGGCCGGATGCCGATGAGCTGGGCCGCGATATCCATGTCGCGGATCGCCATCCAGGCCCGGCCGATCCGGCCGCGCACCAGATTCTTGGCGACGAAAGCGAAGAACACCACGAGCGACAGGCAGATCAGGTATTTCGTCTCCGCCGCCGGATAGATCGTCACCTGCTGGCCGTCCCGCATCACGGTTTCGGAGCCGGTGACGACAAGGCCGAACAGCTTGAGCGGCGGTATCTGGATCGTCGACGACGAGACATAGTCGTACAGCCATTCGACGCGCGAGAAGCACCAGACCAGGAAGAACTGCGCGGCCAGCGTCGCAACCGCCAGGTAGAAACCCTTGATGCGCAGGCTGGGCAGGCCGAAGATCACGCCGACGACCGCCGTGACCGCGCCGGCAATCAGGACCAGGAGGATCGGATTGTCGATCGCCGGCAGCAGGGGCACAAGCTGCGAGACCAGTTCGCCGGCCTCGTCCTCCTTCTGAATCCGGTAGTTCAGGCCGGTCGAGAATTTGAAGGCGGTAAAGGCGCCGACGCCCATGAACGCCGCCGTGCCCAGCGAAATCTGGCCGCAATAGCCGGTGAGGATATTCAGGCCGAGCGCCGCCATGCTGTTGACCAGCAGGAGCAGGAAGATCGAGTTGTACAGATAGTCCTTGGTCGACGCGGCCATGAGGCCGCCCTGCACCATGAGATACAGGCCGACCGGAACGACGACGAAGGCGATGAACAGGATGCCCCACAGGCCGTACTTGTCCTGCCGGAGCTGGAAGATGCCCTGGTCCCTGGCGTAGCTCGTGTAGAACTGCCCGGCTTCGCGATAGAACATGGCGTCAGACTCTTTCGATGATCTTTTCGCCGAACAGACCCTGCGGGCGGAACACCAGGAAGACCATCGCCAGGATATAGGCGAACCAGTCCTCGATCGCGCCGCCGACATACGGCCCCCAGCCGACCTCGGCCAGCTTCTCGCCCAGCCCGATGATCAGGCCGCCGATGATGGCGCCGGGGATCGATTCGAAGCCGCCCAGAATCAGCACCGGCAGCGCCTTGAGCGCGATTTCCGACAGGCTGAACTGGACGCCGGACTTGGCGCCCCACATGGTGCCGGCGACCAGCGCCACGATGCCGGAGACCGCCCAGACGATGATCCAGATGGTGCGCAGGTTGATGCCGACCGAGAGCGCCGCCTGATGGTCGTCGGCCACCGCGCGCAGCGCCCGGCCGATCTTGGTCTTGTTGAAGAAGATCGCGAGGCCCGTCACCAGCGCCGCGGCGACGACGCCGGCGGTGAGTTCCAGATACTGGATCTGGATGCCGAAAGGCTCGAAGCGGCCCTGCGGAATGCCGACATCCAGCTTCTTGACGTCGGAGCCCCAGATGGTCTCGCCGAAGGCCGAGAGGAAAAAGGCGAGCCCGATGGTCGCCATGAACAGGATGATCTGCTCCTGGTTCACCAGATGGCGCAGGATCAGATACTCCACCACCACGGCGAACAGGATCATGATCCCGATCGTGAGCAGGATGGCGAGCAGGATCGGAATGCCGAGGCCGATAAAGCCGGCAAGGTTGAGGGCCGCGAACAGGACGAGCACGCCCTGGGCGAAGTTGAACATGCCCGAGGCCTTGTAGATCAGCACGAAGCCGAGCGCGACGAGCGAGTACATCACCCCCGCCAGCAGGCCGCTGATCACGACCTCCATGCCGAACTGCCAGCTCTCGAAGATGAGCACCGGCGCCAGGATGAATTCCCAAATCTCTCCCATACTCTCCCCCTCAAACGGGCGCCCGGGATCCGGTCCGCCCGCTGCGGTCTGCCGGCGCCATCGCAATGCCGGGCCCGGCCGGGCCCGCGCGCGCCGTTTGTCCCGTTCCTACTTCTCGATCAGGTCCTCTTCGTGCGCGACGCCGAGATAGGCGTCGATCACGTCCTGGTCGGCCTGGACTTCCGCCGGCGTGCCCTCGGCGATCTTGCGGCCGTAGTTCAGCACGACGACATGGTCCGAAATATCCATCACCACGCCCATATCGTGTTCGATCAGCGCGATGGTGGTGCCGAATTCGTCGTTCACGTCGATGACGAAGCGGCACATGTCCTCTTTCTCTTCGAGGTTCATGCCGGCCATCGGTTCGTCGAGCAGCAGCAGGTCCGGCTCCATGGCGAGCGCGCGGCCCAACTCCACCCGCTTCTGCAGCCCGTAGGGCAGGCGGCCGACCGGCGTGCGCCGGATCGCCTGGATTTCGAGGAAGTCGATCACCTCCTCGGCGGCCTTGCGGTGCGCCAGTTCCTCCTTCTGGTACGGCCCCCAATAGAGGGAATCGAGCAGGAAATCGCCGAGCCACATGGCCGGATAGGTCAGGTAGTTGATCACCGGCATGTCGGCGAACTGCCGGCGGTAATACCGCATCGCCGGGCCGCTCATCTTGAGCAGCCGGCCGGTCATCACATTGTCCAGCGTGCTCATGCCGCGGAACAGGGCGACGTTCTGGAACGTCCGCGCGATCCCGGTCTCGGCCGCCTCGTGCGGCTTCATCTGGTGGCGCTGGTTGCCCTTGTAGGTGATCGTGCCTTCCTGCGGGTGGTAGAAGCCGTTGATCACGTTCAGCATGGAGGTCTTGCCGGCGCCGTTCGGCCCGATGATCGCGAAAATCTGCCGTTCGTGGATATCGAAGCTGACGTCGGTGATGGCTTTCACGCCGCCGAAACGCAGCGTGATGTTGTCCACCTTCAGAAGGGTGTCGCCGAATGTGCGTTCCGAGTGTTTCATCGGCGGTCAGCCCGCCCGGCGCAGCGGCTCGGCGCCGGCGTTTGCGGCGGTCGCTGCATCCATGATTTTGAGGTCGGCGGCGCTGACGCCCTTGCGGCCGTCCTCGAAGGTCGTCTCGACCTCGCAATGCACCTCGCCCCGCCCGTCGTAGAAGGCCTCGATCACCGCGCCGTAGCGTTCGTTGATGTGCCGGCGGCGGACCTTGCGGGTCCGGGTCAGTTCGCCGTCGTCGGCGTCCAGTTCCTTGTGCAGCAGGGCGAAGCGCGCGATCTGGGCGCCGGCCAGTTCGGCGTCTCCGGCCAGATCCCGGTTGACCTGCTCGATATTCTTGCGGATTTCCTCGTATACGTCCGGCTTGGCCGCCAGCTCCCGGTAGCTGGCGTAGGCGACGTTGTTGCGCTCCGCCCAGTTGCCGACCGCGTCGATATCGATGGAGATCATGGCGGCGGCGTGGTCGCGCCCGGCGCCGAAGGTCACGGCCTCCTGGATGAAGGGGAAGAATTTCAGCTTGTTCTCGAGATATTTCGGCGCGAACATCGAGCCGTTGTTCAGCACGCCGACATCCTTGGCCCGGTCGATGATCTTCAGATGGCCGTTTTGGTCGATGAAGCCGGCGTCCCCGGTATGGACCCAGCCGTCCTCGGTCTTGGTCTTCCGGGTCTCTTCCTCGTTCTTGTAATACTCCTTGAACACGCCTTCGCTGCGGTAGAGCACCTCGCGCGACTCCGGATCGACCTTCACTTCGACGCCGGGGCAGGCCTTGCCGACGGTATCGGCGTAGACCTCGTTATCCGGCTGCACGGTGACGAACACCGAGGCTTCGGTCTGGCCGTAGAGCTGCTTCATGTTCAGCCCGATCGAGCGGTAGAAGTCGAAAATGTCCGGCCCTATCGCCTCGCCGGCCGTATAGACCCGGCGCACCCGGCTCATGCCCAGCGTGTTCTTGAGCGGCCCGTAGACCAGGATGTCGCCCAGCCGGTATTTGAAGCGCGCCCAGGCGCCGACCTTCTCCTTCTGCAGGATCTTCACGCCGACCCTGGCGGCGTGATCCATGAAATAGCGGAACAGGCGCTGCTTGGTCCGGCCGGCGTCCTGCATCCGCACGTTCACCGAGGTCAGGATATTCTCGAAGATGCGCGGCGGCGCGAAGAAATAGGTCGGCCCGATCTCCTTCAGGTCGGTCAGGAAGGTGGCCTGGCTCTCCGGGCAGTTGGCGCAGAAGCCGGCGACATAGGACTGGCCGATCGAAAACAGGCAATCGCCGACCCAGGCCATCGGCAGGTAGGCGAGCGTATCCTCGTCTTCCCGGATCTGCTCCAGGTCGACCGACATCTGCGCCATCGAAATCAGGTTGTCGTAGGTCAGGACGACGCCCTTCGGGTTGCCCGTGGTGCCGGAGGTGTAGAGGAAAATCGCCGTATCGCCGCCCTGCCCCCTGGCGGCCTCGGCCTCGTAGAAGCCGGCGTTGGCCGCCCTGTGCGCCGCGCCGGCCTGCTTGATCTCGTCCAGCGAAAGGATGAAATCCTGGTCGTATTCGCGCATCCCGCGCGGGTCGCAATAGACGATCGTCTTGAGCGTCTGCACCGTTTCCATCGCCTCGAGCAGCTTGTCGACCTGCTCCTGGTCCTCGGCGACGGCGAAGGATACCTCCGCATGGTCGAGCACATAGGCCAGTTCCCCGGCGACGCTGTCCTGGTACACCGGCACCGGAATCGCGCCGAGCGCCTGGGCCGCCACGATCGACCAGTAGAGATAGGGCCGGTTGTCGCCGATGATCGCGATCCGGTCGCCGCGCGCGAGGCCGGAGGCGGCGAGGCCGTGGGCGACGGTCTCCACTTCGGCGCGCGATTCGCTCCAGGAGTAAGTCTGCCAGATGCCGAGATATTTTTCGCGGATCGCCGGCCGCGGCCCGCGCTCGCGGGCGTTGCGGTCCAGCAGTTTCGGGAATGTGTCTGCCGTCATCGGCGTCTCCACTCGATCCCTTCGGCAAGCCGCACCGGCGCCGGGCGCAGCGCGCGGGAGCGCAACCACGCGCGGTCCTTCGGCCGGTTTTCGGGATATGCCGGCGCGTGGCGGGATACCGTCCGCCGCTTGCGTCGCCGGTGCAAACCTCCCTGGAACTCCGCAGCGCCGTTATTTTTTGCGCGCCGGTCTGCCTAGCCAATAGGACCGGAAGGGTCAAGACGCAATGACCGCACGTTTCGCTTCGCCGCGCGTTCCGGGCGGCTTCCCGCTAATCCCTGACCGGCATTGCTTTTTTCGCGGCGTTTCCGGCCGGGCGGCGCGGCCCGCCTCAGGTCCGCTCGAAGCGGTGGATGCCGTCCGGGTCGCGCCGGCCGGCCAGCGTGCCCTCGCCTTCGAGATAGGCGAGATGGGCCAGGCACTCGCCCATCGCGAAACCCAGCTGATGGAAATCCAGTTCGCGGCGGAACAGCAGCGGCACCGCATCCGCCGCCGAAAGCCGTCCGCCCCCCGGACCGCCCCCCGGACCGCCGGGGGGAGCGCCCCGGGAAGCGCCTCGGGAAGCATCGGCGAAGCCGCCGGACAGGCGCTCCAGCCGCACCCGGTGATGATCGACGATCTGGCCGATCCGGGTCTGCACGCCGCGGAACGGCAGATTGTGGCTCGGCAGCACCAGCGCATCGTCCGGCGCCGCGGCGAAATTGGCGAAGGAGCCGAGATAGTCTTCGAGCGGGCTGGCGTCCGGCTCGCTCGCCCAGACGCTGATGTTCGGCGTGATCTTCGGCAGGATCTGGTCGCCGGATATCAGGATGCCGCCGTCGGCGCACCACAGGCAGGCGTGTTCCGGCGCATGGCCCGTGCCGACGATGATCTCCCAGCGCCGGCCGCCGATCTCCAGCACGTCGCCCGCGCACAGGCGCCGGTGGTGAAAGGGCGCCTCGGCGACCCGGCGGCGGTAGGTATTGCCGCCGGAGAACATCCTGTCCGCCAGTTCCGGCGCCAGGCCGTGGAGCGCATAGAAATCCGCCATGCTCCGGTGGTTGACCGCGTCCGAATCCAGATAGAGCATCCGGGCCATCAGCCATTCCGTCCGGGTGATCCAAAGTTCGGTGTCGAGCAAATCGGTCAGCCAGCCGGCCAGGCCGATATGGTCCGGATGGAAATGGGTGACGATCAGGCGCGTGACCGGTTTGCCGGCCCTGCCGCCGTGGGCGATGCCGAAGCGCTCGAAGATCGCGAGCCAGTGCGCCTTCGTCTCGTCGAGCAGCAGTCCGGAATCGACGATGGCGTAGCCCTCGCCGTCCTCCAGCAGCCACAGGTTGATATGGTCGAGCTGGAACGGCAGGGGCATCCGCAGCCAGTGCACGCCGGGCGCAACCTCGATCGTTTCCGCGGCGGCCGGCTTGCGCTCGCCCAGGGGATAGTCGAGGCCGTCCCCCGCACGGTTCGGGCCGCGGTTCCCGTTCGCGGCGCTCATGCGGCGGCCTTTCTGCCGGTATGGCGGACGATTGCGGCCAGGGTTTCCTCCGGGCGGTCGCGGTGCGGCGAGTGCCCGCAGCCGGGCAGCATGACGACGTCGACCGGCCCGCCGGCGCCCCGCTCGACCGCCTGCGGCTGCAATGGCGAGCCGTATTCGTCGTCCAGCCCCTGTATGACCGTCACCGGCACGCGGATCTCCGGCAGATACGCCTCGATATTCCAGTCGCGGAATTCCGGCATCATCCAGCTGAGGTTCCAGGCGTAGAAGGCGCTGTCCGGATCGTCGTGATAGCGGGCGAGCCGGCCGCGCAAATCGGTCTCCTCCCACAGCAGCCGGGCCTTCGCGATCGACGTAATGGTGCAGGGTTCGACCAGCACATGGGGCGCCATGACGATAACGCTGTCCGGCGCCGGCTCGAGGCCGCTGCCGGCGTAGATCAGCGCGATCGAGGCGCCGTCGCTGTGGCCGAACAGGAGCGGCCGGCGCACGTCGAGCGCGCGCAGGAGGTCGGGCAGCGCGTCCTGCGCCTCCCGGTGCATGTAATCGAACGGCAGCGGCAGGTCGGCGCGGGTCAGCGCATCGGATTTGCCGTAGCCGCGCCGGCTGTAGACCAGCACGCGCAGGCCCGCCGCCCGGGCGACCCGCGCCGGGAAATCCCGCCACATGGCGACGGAGCCGAGGCCCTCGTGCAGCAGGACGACGGTCGGCCCGTCCGCCGGGCCGGCCCCCACCCATTCGTATTCGAGCCGGCTTCCGCCGGCTTCCGCAAAGGCCATCGCCGCCCCGTTTCGTGCTCCGGCGCCAACCTGCGGCCGGCCGCGGACCCCGGCAAGGGGCGCAATGCCGCCGCGCCGCTTCCCCGCGCCTTGACTCCTCCCGGCCCGGCGCGCATGGTCCGGGCATGGGCGCCCCCTTCGATACGCTGGCCGCTTCCGAGGCTCTCGAAGCCGCCGGCATGGACCCGCGCCAGGCCAAGGCCTGCGCTGCGCAGCTCTATGCCGCCGCCGGCGCCGGCGAGGCCGTTACCCGGCCGGAACTGGACGCCGCCCTTGCCGGGTTTAAGACGGAAATGCTGGAGCGCTTCGCCGAAACCGATGCGCGCATCGGGGAAACCAACGAGCGCATCGCGAGCCTGGAAGTGCGGCTGACGGAGCGGATGTCGGTCCAGTTCCGGCTGCTGGTCGGCGTTATCGTGGCGGTCGCCGGCCTTGCCGTGGCGGCGATGAAAGCGCTGCCCTGAGGCTTCGCCCGGCGCCGCCCGGCCCGGCTACTCGGTCGCTTCGCGGACGATGGCGCCGAGCAGTTTCTCGACCGCCGCGAGCGCCTTCCGGGACGCCGCGGATCCGGCCGCGGCCGGCCGGCGGTATCCGACATGGACCGTGCCCGGTTTCGCCGCCAGCTCGTAGACGAAGACGACGTAGGGGCAATAGGCGATGTTGCGCGGATCGGCCTCCATCGTGCGCCGCGAAAAGACCGCCGAGCAGAACTGGAAGAATTGCGCGTCCCGGTAGACCGGCTTGGCGGCGCCGACGTCCTTGCCGGTGCGCCGGAGCATCCGGCCGATATAGCCGCGGTAGTCGATCGCCAGGCCGCGGTTGACGATGGCGTCGGCGACATATTCGGCGACATCCTCGAACGCGCCCTCGACGGCCACGGTCTTCACGCCGCCGCCGGGTTCGGCCCGGACGCGCTCCGCCGGCCCGCCGGCCGCGATGAGGAACGCCGCCAGGAGCAGCATGGCGAGGCGCGCCCGGTCCGTCATCTGCGTCGCCCTCCGCTTGCCGCCGCCTTACGCGCCGGCGGCGTCCCGCCCGCCGTGGCGGGCCTGCTGGTCGAAGAAAGACGCCGTCTCCGGCAGCTGGGGCAGATCGATCTCGTAACCGATCGAGCGGACCCGGCCGGTCCGCCGGCCGCGGACGAGACGCCCCTGATACCGGGTCGGCATGGGATTCGGCGAGCAGGGGACCGCGTCTTCCGCGCTGTAGACCGAGATATGCAGGGTCCGCGGCCGGCCCGACCGGTTGGGCGCCGAGCCGTGCAGCAGGCGCGTGTGCATCAGGCAGACCGCGCCCGCCGGGCCGGTGCAGAGACGGGCGGCCGGGCGGCTCGCCGCCGTAACCTCGTCCGACACCGCCCCCGTGAACACGCCGCCGTGCCACAGGCCGTGGATCGGGCCGCGGTGGGACCCGGGCAGGACCTCCAGCGCCCCGTTCGTTTCGGTGACTTCGTCCACCATCAGCAGGGCCGTCACCACATCGTCGTTGGTGTGGGGCGTGAACGGGAAATCCTGGTGCCACTTCACCTCGGTGTGCCCGCCCGGCTGCTTCGAATTGATCTTGGTGTGATGCAGCTTGACGTCGGGGCCGATGAGGTCGGCGACGCAATCGGCCATCCGGCTGTCCATCGTCGCCGCGTAATAGGCGTCCGAGACTTCGATCGGCGCGTTGACCCGGCGCAGCTTCGGCGCCGCTGCGCTGTGCCCGGGCTCCAGGTCGAAGCGCGGCCGCCCGTCGAGCGTGTCGCCCCAGGCGGCGTCGCGGCCGCGGCTCTCCTCCACCCACGCCTCGAAGTCCCGCTGCAGCCGCGCCAGCAGGGCGGCGTCCACGGCGTCTTCGACCGTCAGATAGCCGTGCTCGCGGAAGAACGCGCGCTCGCCGGGGCTGAGTTGGGCCACGGGTCCGCCCTGCGCCTCAATGCGGCCCGGAAACCGGGCCGTTGCCGCGCTGCTCGCGCCAGATGCCGAGCTTGCGCTGGGCCGCCCGGTCGGAGAAGCTGAACAGCACGGCCTCGCCCGCGCACTCGTGATGGTGGGGCATCCAGCTCGGCACGATGAACACGTCCTTCGGCTCCCAGTCCAGGCTGACATCCCCGTCCGGCGTGCGCACGATTGTGCGGCCCGCGCCTTCGACCGGGGAATAGACCGTGCCGTCGGTCGAGCGGTAGGGCGTCGTCGTCGTATCCCTGGGCAGAAGCTGCATGAAGGTGGCGATGGTCGGCATGGCGTAGCCGCCGTCGACCGGGTTCGTATATTGCAGCTTCAGGCCGTGGCAGGGGTCCCATTCCTCGTATTTCGCCATGCGGTCCAGCGTTTCGCGGGTCCGGTCGTAGGGATAGTTGAAGATCGGCGAATAGTTCTTCGCGTTCTCGTAGCCGACCGGCAGCAGGTTGTGGGAATAGCGGTCCGGCGACCAGCCGGCCGGCCGGGAAAGCTGCTGTTCGTCCTCCGCCAGGTTTTCGGCGAACGACGTGTCGAAGCCGTTGACCATCGGCACGTCCAGCCCGTCGAGCCAGATCATCGGCCGGCCGCTGTCGTTGCCGTGGTCGTGCCAGGCCCAGGGCGGCGTGATGACGAAATCGCCCTCTTCCATGATCGTCTTCTCGCCGTCCACGGCAGTGTAGGCGCCGCTGCCCTCGACGATGAAGCGCAGCGCCGACGCCGTGTGCCGGTGCGCCGGCGCAACCTCGCCCGGCAGGATCAGCTGCAGGCCGGCATAGAGCGACTGGGTGATCCGCGATCCGCCGCGCAGCCCCGGATTCTCCAGCACCAGAACCCGGCGTTCGGCCTCCTCGGCGGTAATCAGGCTGCCGGCCTTGAGCACATGGGGCCGGACCTCGGCGAATTTCCACAGATGCGGCTTCGCCTGGCTGACCGGCTCCTTCGTCACCAGCCCGGCCAGCACCTCCCACAGCGGGGTCAGGCTCTGGCGGTCGATCGTGTCGTAGAAGTCCTGCCGGGCTTCCCGTTCGGCGGGAGAGATTTGCGGCGCTTCCATCGGCGGCCTCGGAATCTGGATTGCGTTCGATTCAGGATAGCAGCCGATCCGCCGGCATTGAAACGGCGAAGTGCGCCTACCGCGCCGCCGTCTCCCGCTCGGCGGCGGGGTCGCTGTAAGTCTCGCGCAGGGCGGTCTTGAGGATCTTGCCCATCGCGCTCTTCGGCAGTTCGGGCAGGAAGGCGTACTGGCGCGGAATCTTGTAGCCGCCGATCCGCTCCCGGCAATGGGCGACGAGTTCCTCCGCGCCCACGCTCTGCCCCGGCTGGGGCACGACGGCGGCGAACAGGGCTTCGCCGTATTTGCTGTCCGGAATGCCGATTACGGCGCATTCGCCGACCGCCGGATGCTGGTAGAGCGCGGCTTCGACCTCCAGCGAATAGACATTCTCGCCGCCGGTGATGATCATATCCTTCTTGCGGTCGACCAGATACATGAAGCCGTCGTCGTCCATCCGGCCGACGTCGCCGGTGTGGAACCAGCCGCCGCGGAAGGCCCGGGCGTTCTCCTCCGGCAGGTTGAGATAGCCGGCGGTCACGTTGGGCGCGCGCACGACGACCTCGCCCGATTCGCCGTTCGGGACTTCCCGGCCGTCCGGGCCGAGGATGCGCATGTCGACGCCGATAATCGGCCGCCCCGCCGCCTTGAGCCGTTCGCGGTTGCCGGCCGCGACCGCCTCGACATGCTCGCGGTGGGACATCAGGGTCAGGATCGGCGAGGTCTCGGTCAGGCCGTAGCCCTGGATCAGCTCGACGCCGTCGAAGGCTTTCAGCGTCCGCTCGACCCATTCGGCCGCCATCGGCGCGCTGCCGTAGAGGAAGGCGCGCAGGCTGGAAAGATCGTAGCGCGACAGGTCCTCCTGCTGGAGCGTCATGATGATCATGGTCGGCGCCAGCATGGTCCAGGTCACGCCCCGGTCCTGAATCGCGCCCAGCAGGTCGGCCGGCGTGAAGGCCGGCAGGAAGGCGTGGGCGGCGCCCATCAGGGTGAACCCCGTGCCGAGCAGGTCGGCGGAATGGAACATCGGCGCGACGTGCAGGTAGACGTCGCCGGAATAGACGCCCACCGTGTGGCCGACCTGCATCCCGTTCGACACGGCGTTGCGGTGGCTGAGCGGCACGCCCTTCGAGCGGCCGGTCGTCCCGCCGGTGTAGAACAGGATGGCGGGATCGGTCTCCTGCGCCTCGTGCAGCCCGGCCGGCTCCGCCCCGGCGATCAGGCTTTCGTAATCGTGCTCCGGCCACGCGGCGCCGGCGTCCGCCCCGGCGCGCGGCCCGTCGTGCGGCTCGTCGTTCGGCCCGGCGACCCGGATCGCCCGGCCGCGCCACGGCGCCAGCGCTTCGTGATCGAACAGGCCGAGGAACGGCGCATCGACGGCGACGACCTCCGCCCCGGCGTTGTCGAGGATGTAGGCGATCTCCGGCGGCGCCAGGCGGATGTTGACCGGCGCCGGCGCCGCGCCCATCCAGTAGCCGGCGTGCAGCAGCTCGAAATTGCGGAAGGTGTTGCGCGAGAGCGTCGCGAAGGCGTCGCCGCGCTTCACGCCCAGCGCCTGCAACCCGCCGGCCAGCCGCGCCACCCGGTCGAGATGCTCCGCCCAGGTCCAGCGCCCCTCCCGGTCGATCACCGCGGGCCGGCCGGCATAGTAGCGCCGGCAGCGGTCCAGCGCGGACGACATGGTCAGCATGGATGGGTCAGCATGGATGGGTCAGCATGGATGGGTCAGCATGGATGGGTCGGCATGGTCGGATCGGCATGATCGGGTCGGCCCCCCGGACCCCGCGGTTGCTACGAAGGCCGCCCGTTCATGCCGCCTGCCGCCGCGAATCGCAAGGGTCCGCCGGGCCGGGCGGGCGGCCGTGAGGGGCGCTCAGTTCTTCAGCCCTTCCCAGAGGGTCTTCACCCGCTCGAAGAAATCGGCGGATTTCGGGCTGTTGCCGTCGCCGCCGGCCTCGCGGAACCGTTCGAGGATCTCGCGCTGCCCGGCGCTCAGGTTGCGCGGCGTCTCGACCTCGATCTCGATATACATGTCGCCACGCGCCCGCGAGCGGAGCTGCGACATGCCCTTGCCGCGCAGCCGGAACTGGTCGCCGCTCTGCGCGCCTTCCGGAATCGTAATCCGGGCGCGCATGCCCTCGACCGTCGGCACTTCCAGCGCGCCGCCGAGCGCCGCCGTCGTCATGGGCAGGGGGACCTGGCAGTAGATGTTCGCGCCGTCGCGGTGGAACACGTCGTGGGGCGCCACCGAGACGAAAATATAGAGGTCGCCCGCCGGCGCGCCGCGCATACCGGGCTCGCCCTCGCCGGCGAGGCGGATCCGGGTGCCGTCGTCGACTCCGGCGGGAATGTTGACCGACAGGGTCTTTTCCCGCCGCACCCGCCCGGCGCCGTTGCAGGCGCGGCAGGGCTTGTCGATGACCTCGCCCTCGCCCTGGCACCGGGGGCAGGCGCGCTCGACCGTGAAGAAGCCCTGGCTGGCGCGCACCCGCCCGCGGCCGCCGCACTGGCTACAGGCCGTCCGGGCCGCGCCGCCCTCCGAGCCGCTGCCGCCGCACGGCGCGCACCGGTCGGCGCCGGGCACGCGGATGGTCGTCTGCTTGCCCGCGAAGGCGTCCTCCAGGCTCACGTCCATGTTGTAGCGCAGGTCCTGGCCGCGGGCCGGCTGCCGGCGCCCGCCCGGGTTCATGCCGGAAATGTCGCCGAAAATATCCTCGAAGATGTCGCCGAAGCTGCCGCCGCCGAAATTGAATTCGAACCCCCCGGAGCCGCCCCCGAAACCGCCCCCGAAGCCGCCGGCCCCCGGCCCGCCGCCCTGCTCGAACGCGGCATGGCCGAAGCGGTCGTAGGCCGCGCGCTTGTCGCCGTCCTTCAGGACCTCGTAGGCCTCGTTGACCTGCTTGAAATTGCGCTCGGCCTCGGTGTCGCCCGGATTGCGGTCGGGATGATACTGCATCGCCTTCTTGCGGAAGGCGGACTTGATCTGCGCCTCGTCCGCATCGCGGCTAAGGCCGAGCACGTCGTAAAAATCCCGCTGCGCCATCGCCGGTCCCGCCTGTCAGGCCGAGGCTGTCATGAAGGGTATCGTGTCGACCAGCGGCTCCCTCGATACGCCCCGGATTAAATCCGGGGCTACTCGGGATGAGGGGAGATAGAGGCCATACCGATAACCTCCCTCACCCTGAGTAGCCGCGAAGCGGCGTATCGAAGGGCCGGCGGTCAGGACGCTTTCTTCTGCTCGTCGTCGTCGACTTCCTCGAAGTCGGCATCGACGACGCCCTCTTCGGCCTGGGCCCCGGCTTCGGCGCCGGCCGCTTCCGCGCCGTCCGCCGCACCGGCGGCCTCGGTCTCGGCCTGCTGGGCGGCGTACATGGCTTCGCCCAGTTTCATCGACGCCTGCACGAGGGCCTGGGTCTTCTCCTGGATCGCGCCGGGATCGTCGCCGTCCTTGACCGCCTTGAGGTCCTCCATCGCCTTTTCGATGGCCTCCCTGTCCGCCTCGCCGATCTTGTCGCCATGCTCGGCGAGCGACTTGCCGGTCTGGTGGACCGTGGCGTCGGCGGCGTTGCGGGCGTCCGCCAGTTCGCGGCGCTTGCGGTCTTCCTCGGCGTTGGCCTCGGCCTCCTCGACCATGCGCTCGATCTCGTCGTCGCTCAGGCCGCCGGAGGCCTGGATGCGGATCTGCTGCTCCTTGCCGGTCGCCTTGTCGGTCGCCGTGACGCTGACGATGCCGTTGGCGTCGATATCGAAGGCGACCTCGATCTGGGGCACGCCGCGCGGTGCCGGCGGAATGCCGACCAGGTCGAACTGGCCGAGCATCTTGTTGTCCGCCGCCATTTCGCGCTCGCCTTGGCCGACCCGGATGGTGACCGCGCCCTGGTTGTCCTCGGCGGTCGAGAAGACCTGGCTCTTCTTGGTCGGGATCGTGGTGTTGCGGTCGATCAGCCGGGTGAACACGCCGCCCAGCGTCTCGATGCCGAGCGAGAGCGGCGTCACGTCGAGCAGCAGGACGTCCTTCACGTCCTTGTTCAGCACGCCGCCCTGGATCGCGGCGCCGAGCGCGACGACTTCGTCCGGATTGACGCCCTTGTGCGGCTCGCGGCCGAAGATCTGCTGCACCGTTTCCTGCACCCTGGGCATCCGGGTCATGCCGCCGACCAGGATGACTTCGTCGATCTCGCTGGCCTTCAGGCCGGCGTCCTTGAGCGCCGATTTGCACGGCCCGACCGTGCGCTGGATCAGCTCCTCGACCAGGGTTTCCAGCTTGGCGCGGGTCAGCTTGACGTTGAGATGCTTCGGCCCGCTCGCGTCGGCGGTGATGAAGGGCAGGTTGATGTCCGTCTGGGTCGCACTCGACAGTTCGATCTTGGCCTTCTCCGCGGCCTCCTTGAGGCGCTGGAGGGCAAGACGGTCCTCGCGCAGGTCGATGCCCTGGTCCTTTTTGAACTCGGCGGCCAGATAGTCGATGATCCTGGCGTCGAAATCCTCGCCGCCCAGGAAGGTGTCGCCGTTGGTCGATTTGACCTGGAACAGGCCGTCGCCGATCTCGAGGATCGAAACGTCGAAGGTGCCGCCGCCCAGGTCGTAGACCGCGATGGTGCCGCTTTCCTTCTTCTCCAGCCCGTAGGCCAGCGCCGCCGCCGTCGGCTCGTTGATGATGCGCCGGACGTCGAGGCCGGCGATCCGGCCGGCGTCCTTGGTCGCCTGGCGCTGGGAATCGTCGAAATAGGCCGGCACGGTGATGACCGCTTCGACGACCGGCTCGCCCAGATAGTCCTCGGCGGTCTCCTTCATCTTCTGGAGGATGAAGGCGCTGATCTGGCTCGGGCTGAACTTCTCGCCGCGCGCGCCGACCCAGGCGTCGCCGCCGTCGGACTTGACGATCTTGTAGGGGACGAGGTCGATGTCCTTCCGGGTCATCGGATCGTCGAAGCGCCGGCCGATCAGGCGCTTGACCGCGAAGATCGTGCTTTCGGGGTTGGTCACCGCCTGGCGCTTGGCCGACTGGCCGACCAGCCGCTCGCCGTCCTCCGCGAACGCCACCATCGAGGGCGTCGTGCGCCCGCCTTCCGAATTCTCGACCACCCTGGTGTTGCCGCCGTCCATCACGGCGACGCAGGAATTGGTGGTGCCGAGGTCGATACCGATAATCTTGGGCATGGCCGCATTCTCTCCTGTGCCGGCAGGTCCGCACAGGCCCTTTCAGGCACCGGCGCGGGACCCCCGTTCCGACCGTTACCGGGCCGGCGCGCCGCCCGCCCGGGCGGCGGAGGCCGGCCGCAATTTCAAGGATTGCGGGCCGCAGCCCGCTTCGATGCTGCATATAGGAAGAGGCCGCGACCGCCGCAAGACGCGGCAAATGCGGACAAATCCGCCCGGTTCGTCCGGGTTGCCGCCGCGCCCGCGCTGTCGGCGGGGCCGGCGCGCCCGTGCTATCCTGCCGGCGTGATCGTCTCCGCCTCCTACCGCACGGATATCCCGGCCTTCTACGCCGACTGGTTCCTCAACCGGGTCGCGGCCGGCGCGGCGCGGTTCCGCAATCCGTTCGGCGGCGGCGCCGTGGCCGTCTCGCTGAAGCCGGCCGATGTCGACGGCATCGTGTTCTGGACGCGCAACTTCGCGCCGCTGATCGACCGCCTCGGCCCGGTCGCGGAGCGCGGCTGGCCCTTCGTCGTGCAGTTCACCGTCACCGGCTATCCGCGGCCGCTCGAACCCTCGACGATCCGGGCGGAGGACGCCGCGGCCCAGATTGCAGAAATCGCCCGGCGCTTCGGCCCGCGCGCCGCGGTCTGGCGCTACGATCCGGTCCTGCTGTCGTCGGAGACCGGGCCGGACTGGCACCGCGACGCCTTCGCCCGCATCGCCGGGATGCTGCGCGGCCATGTCGACGAGGCCGCGATGTCCTTCGTCGAGCCCTACCGCAAGACGCGCCGGAACCTCGACCGCCTGGCGCGCGGCGCCGGACTCGCCTGGCGGCTGCCGGAGTCCGATGAGAAGGCGGCGCTGGTCCGCGACTTCGCCGCGATCGCGGACGACACGGGCATGGCGCTGACCCTGTGTACACAACCGGCGCTGGCGGCGCTGGTGCCGGGCGTTGCCGCCCCGGCGCGCTGCATCGACGCCGGGCGGCTCGGCGACGTTGCGGGCCGGCCGGTCATCGCGCCGATGAAGGGCAACCGGCCGGGCTGCCTGTGCGCCGCCTCGCGCGATATCGGCGCCTACGACACCTGCCCCCACGGCTGCGCCTACTGCTACGCCGTCGCCGACCGCAGCCGGGCGAAGGCGGCGTATGCGGCGCAGGATGCGGGAGCCGAAATGCTGGGGGTGCGGTAGGAGAGAGGGAGACCTTCGGCTACGGTCACGGCAATTTTCCGCGCCAATGCCCGCAGCGCGAAGAACATTCCCCGCCGTCCGGATTCCTCTGCGAAAGGGGGGAGACCGCCCCGCGCGCGCCGCTTGCCCCGCCCGTCATTCCGACCGGAGCGCACCCCCTTCCCGTCATTTCGACCGAAGCGCACCCCCAACCGTCATTTCGACCGGAGCGCATCCCCAACCGTCATTTCGACCGAAGCGAAGCGAGTGGAGAAATCCGGCCGGCGACGGGCGCCGGCCAGGCGCCGGAGCCTCGGGCGTCGACGGAACGCCGACCGGATTTCTCCACTCCGCGCCTGACGGCGCTCCGGTCGAAATGACGGGTGAGGGGGCGGAATGACGGGTGGGGGAGCGGCGGCCGTTCCGCCACCCCCTCCCGTCATTTCGACCGAAGCGAAGCGAGTGGAGAAATCCGGCCGGCGACGGGCGCCGGGCGCACGCCGGAGCCTTGGGCGTCGGTGGAGCGCCCGCCGGGTTTCTCCACTCCGCGCCTGACGGCGCTCGGGTCGAAATGACGGGAGAGGGGGCGGAATGACGGTTGGGAGAGCGGCGGCCGTTCCGCCGATTCGACCGAAGCGCAAGCCCCCTCCCGTCATTTCGACCGAGCGGAGCAGCCTGCCCTGAGCGAAGTCGAAGGGAGTGGAGAAATCCGGCTAGCGACGGGCGCCGGACGGATGCCGGAGCCTGCGGCGTCGATGGAGCGCCCTCCGGGTTTCTCCGCTCCGCGCCTGACGGCGCTCCGGTCGAAATGACGGGAGAGGGGTCGGAATGACGGGACGGGTTCGAGGACCGGACCGGGCGCACGTCCGGCCGGGAAGGCCGCGCCGGCGCCCGTTTCCGCCTTGTCCCCTTTCGCAGAGAAATCCTGAAGAGGGGGAAGGAAAAGGCTGCGGCGGCCTGGCCCTTTTCGCAGAGGAACTCCCGGGGGGCAGCGCCTACGCCGAGTCGCTCTCCCCGGCTTTGTCTTCGGGCGGTTCGGCCGCGTCTTCCGGAACTTCCGCCGCTTCTTCCGGCGCGGCCTCTTCCGGCGGCTTCCTTGCGACGCCGACCAGGGCGGGGCGGAGCAGGCGGTCGTGGATGACGTAGCCGTCCTGCACGACCTGGGCGACCGCGCCGGGCGCCAGCTCGTCCGTCGGCGCCTCGAACATCGCCTGGTGGCGGTTATGGTCGAAGCGCTCGCCGGTTTCCGGCGTCACCTTCTTCACGCCGTGCCGCTCCAGGGCCTGCAGCATCTCCTGCAGCGTCATGTCCACCCCGGCGCGCAGGTTGAACAGGTTCTCGTCCTCCTCCCTGGGGAGCTCCGGCACCGCCTTGAGGGCGCGGCCGAGATTGTCGGCAACGGTCAGGATGTCCCGCGCCAGCCCGGTCGCGCCGTATTTGCGGCTGTCCGCCACGTCGCGGGCGGCGCGCTTGCGGGCGTTGTCGGCATCGGCCAGGGCGCGCAGCGCCCGGTCCTTCAGTTCCGCGACCTCGATCTCCAGATCGACGATGCGCTGCTCCTCCGCGGTCAGCGCCGGAGCGCCGGTTTCGCCCGGGTCCGCGTCACCGGAATCCGCTTGGCCCGAATCCGCTTGGCCCGAATCCGGCCCGGCCGGTTCCGCGCCGCCGCCGGCCGGGTCGCCGTCCTGCGGCGCGCGGGCCTCCGGCGCGTCCCTGTCGTCGGCCGCTTCCGGCGGCGCGGCGGGTCTGCTGCCGTTGTCTCCGGCCGGGGTGTCCCCGGCCGGGATGTCCTCGCCGGGATCGGTCTTGCGCGGGGTTTCGGTCATGGCGTGCCGCTCGGTCGTGCTGTTCGCGGGGTTCGCGGGCGCAGGCGTCCGCGCCGGCCTAGCCGATCAGCCGGCCGACGACGGTCGCCGTATAGTCCACCATCGGAATGATCCGGGCATAGTTCATGTGCGTCGGTCCGATGACGCCGATCGCGCCGACGACCATCTCGTCCGAATTCTTGTAGGGCGTGATGATCAGCGAGCAGCCGGCGTTGCGGAACAGCTCGTTCTCCGCGCCGATGAAGATCCGGACGCCCTGCGCCTCGCTCGACAGGTCGAGCAGCCGGAGCAGGGTCTCCTTCCTTTCCAGCGCCGAAAACAGCCGCCGCACCCTTTCCAGATCGTCGATCGCGGCAACGTCTTCAAGGAGCCTGGACTGGCCGCGGACAATTAGCGCACCCCGGTCGGCCCGCGCCCCGCCGGAGCCCGACCAGACTGCCAGCCCGCGCGCGACGAGGTCGCCGGTGAGCGCGTCGAGCCGGGCGCGCTCGGCAGCGAGTTCCTCTGTGACCGACCGTTGCGCCTCGCTCAGCGTCTTGCCGACCAGCCGGGCGGTCAGATAGTTCGACGCCTCGACCAGCGCGGACGGCGGCAGGCCGACCGGCACGTCGATGATCCGGTTTTCGACCGCGCCGTCGCGCAGCACCATGACGACCAGCGCGCGGCCGGGGCCGAGGCTGACGAATTCGATATGCTGGAGCGCGCTTTCCGATTTCGGCGCGATCACCAGCCCGACCTGCTCGGACAGGCCGGCGAGCGACTGGCTGGCCTGGCGCAGCACCTGCTCCACGCTGCGGCCGTTGGCGGCGCATTGCGCCTCGATCCGGTCGCGTTCCTGCTCGCTGAGCCGGCCGACTTCGAGCAGGCCGTCGACGAACATGCGCAGGCCGGCGTCGGTCGGCAGGCGGCCGGCCGAGGTGTGCCGGGCATAGAGCAGGCCGGCATCCTCCAGGTCCGCCATGACGTTGCGGATCGTGGCCGGCGACAGGTCGATATCCTCCATGCGCGACAGGGTGCGCGAGCCGACGGCCTCGCCGGAGCTGACATAGGTCTCGACGATGCGGCGCAGGATTTCGCGCGCCCGGTCGTTCAGCGCCTGCACCGCCGATTCCGGCGTCGGCGTCGCGTTGCTTCCGGCATCCGGGGTCGTCATGGTGGGTTCGCAGGGTCCGATGCAACGGGACGCGGCGCCCCGGAAACACAGGGGATCGAGGGGCGCCGGAGCGGCGAAGATTTAGGCATTGCGGAAAATGCGGTCAATCCGGCGTGCTTGGCAGGCCGCTACAGGAACATTGCCCGATGCCGGTTGCCGGGCCGGCGGAGCGGCTCTATGTGCGGCGGCAAACAAGACGCTTGGGCGAGGAAGGAGTCCGATGGCGCAATCCAAAGTGCGAACCATGGATGAAAAATCAGCCGGTGCGCGCGGTCGGGGAGCCGACGAAGACGGACGGCTCGCCGAAGCAGGATATCGGGAACTCCCGCACATGTCGCTGTCTGGCGCGGAAAAGAATTTCACGGCCCCGGCCGCCGCGTTGCGCCGGCGGCTCCGCTCGTCGGTCGACAGCGCGGACGCGATCCGCGCCGACTGCGCGCGGGACGGCGCCGCGTTCCGAATTAAAGCGCCGGCCCCTGCCCCTACGTTTGAGGCCGACCCATGAACCTGTCCGGCAATCCGTCCGGAACTTCCTCCGTCCGGCCGTCCGGCCGCGCGCGCGACGCGATGCGGGAGGTGACGCTCGAGCCCGGCTGGGCCGGCCATGCGGAAGGCTCCTGCCTCGTCCGGTTCGGCGGCACCCATGTGCTGTGCGCCGCCTCGGTGATCGGGCGGGTGCCGCCCTTCCTGCGCAACAGCGGGCGCGGCTGGGTGACCGCCGAATACGGCATGCTGCCGCGCTCCACCCACAGCCGCACCGACCGGGAGGCGGCGCGCGGCAAACAGAGCGGCCGGACCCAGGAAATCCAGCGGCTGATCGGCCGCTCGCTGCGCGCGGTGACCGACCTGGAGGGCTTCGGCGAGCGCCAGATCACCGTGGACTGCGACGTGCTCCGGGCCGACGGCGGGACGCGCACCGCCGCGATCACCGGCGGCTGGGTCGCGTTGCACCGGGCCTTCGGGTGGCTGATCGACAAGGGCGAGATCGACGAGAACCCACTGACCGGCCAGGTCGCGGCGGTGTCCTGCGGCATCTACCGGGGCGAGACGGTGCTGGACCTGGACTATGCCGAGGACAGCGCCTGCCAGGCCGACGCCAATTTCGTGCTGTCCGGCGACGGCGGGCTGATCGAGGTCCAGGCGACGGCGGAGGACCGGCCGTTCGCCGAGCGCCAGTTCGATGAACTGCTGGCGCTGGCGAAGCAGGGCGTCGGCGAACTGTGCGCCCTGCAGCGCACCGCCATCGGGTAACGGGCGGCATGGCGCCGCCCCCGCTGTTTCCGCTCGCCGGCGAACTCGTCATCGCCAGCCACAATGAAGGCAAGGTGCGCGAGATCGGCGGCCTGCTGGCGCCGCTGGGGGTGACGGCGCGCGCCGCCGGCGAACTCGGCCTGCCCGAACCGGACGAGACGGAAGACAGCTTCGCCGGCAACGCCCTGCTGAAGGCCCGCGCTGCGGCCGCTGCGGCCGGCCTCCCTGCGCTGGCCGACGATTCCGGGCTCGCGGTGCGTGCGCTGGACGGCGCGCCGGGCATCCATTCGGCGCGCTGGGCCGGGCCGGAGCGGGATTTCGCCGCGGCGATGGCGACGGTGAACCGGAAGATCGGCGACAACCCCGACCGGGGCGCGGCCTTCGTCTGCGCACTGGCGCTGGCCACCCCGGAGGGCGGCGAGGCGGTATTCGAGGGCCGGGTAGAGGGCCGCTTGGTCTGGCCGCCGCGCGGGGGGCGCGGTTTCGGCTACGATCCGATCTTCGCGCCCGACGGCCACGCGGCGACCTTCGGCGAGATGGAACCGGCGGCCAAGCACGCGATCGGCCACCGGGCCCGCGCCTTCGCCAAACTGCTCGCCGCCTGGCGCGCCGCGGCATGACGGCGCCCCTTCCATCGCCGCGATCTCGAATCCTCCTCCCCTTGGGGGAGGGGTTAGGGGAGGGGTCCGGCGACGCGGCATCTAAGCCCATTGGCTTCGACGCGCGGAGGGAAACCCCTCCCCCCAACCCCCCTTCGACAGGCTCAGGGCAGGCTCTCCCCCAAGGGGAGGGGGAGGCAGCGGAAGGCCCGGCTGGAAACGCCCGCCCGGCCGCCCTCGCGGTCTATATCCACTGGCCGTTCTGCCTGTCGAAATGCCCCTATTGCGATTTCAACTCCCATGTCCGGGAGACGATCGACGCGGCGGCCTGGCGGACGGCCTATCTCAACCGGATCCGGGCCTGCGCGGCGCGGACCGGCCCGCGGCGCGTGACCAGCCTGTATTTCGGCGGCGGCACGCCCAGCCTGATGCCGCCGGAGACCGCAGGTGCGATCGTCGACGAGGCGGCCCGCGTCTGGACGCTGGAGCGCGACGCCGAAATCACGCTGGAGGCCAACCCGGCCGCCGCCGACCGGGCGCGCTTCGCCGGCTTCGCCGCGGCCGGCGTGAACCGGGTCTCGATCGGCGTGCAGAGCTTCGACGACCGGGACTTGCAGTTTCTCGGCCGCAACCATTCCGCCGCCGATGCGCGGCGGGCGCTCCGGCTGGCGCGCCGGCATTTCGGCCGGTTCAGCTTCGACCTGATCTACGCCCTGCCGGAGCAGACCGCGGCGGACTGGCGGGCGCGGCTGCGCGGTGCGCTGGCCGAGGCCGGCGACCATCTCTCGCTCTACCAGCTGACGGTCGAGCCGGGTACGGCCTTCCACGCGCAATGGGCCCGCGGCGAACTGGCGACGCCGGACGACGACATGGCGGGCGGCCTGTACGAGACCGTGCAGGAGGCGACGGACGCCGCCGGCCTGCCGGCCTACGAGATTTCCAACCACGCCCGGCCGGGCGCCGAATCGCGCCACAACCTGACCTACTGGCGCTATGGCGACTATGCCGGGATCGGCCCCGGCGCCCACGGCCGGCTGACCGTCGGCGGCGTGCGCCACGCCACCCGGCATCACCGCGCGCCGGAAGTGTGGCTGGAACGGGCGCTGCGGCCGGGCGATCCGCTGGCGGCGGAGCAGGGCTCGACGGCCGTTTCCGGCGCCGAAGCCGTCGTCGAGGCGGCGATGATGGGGCTGCGCACGGCGGAAGGCGTGCCGCTCGCCCGGCTCGCCGCGCTGAGCGGCGGTCCGGAAGGCGTGCCGGAAGACGTCTGGGCCGCCCTGGACCGGGGCGCCGTCGCCCGCCTCGCCGAAGCCGGCCTGCTGGCGGACGAGCCGGACCGGCTGCGCGCGACTCCCGCCGGCCGCCAGCGCCTCAACGCCGTGCTCGCCGCGATCCTGCGGTGACCGGCGCGCCTGCCGGTTGTTCAGTTGGTCCCGATGGCGAAGCTGTCGGGCGGCGGGTCGATCGTCTCGAAGCGGCTGCGCCGCACCTCCAGCACCGCGAGGCCGCGCTCGATCAGGCCGTTCTCGCGGAAACGGAAAATGCCGTCCGCGCCCAGGAAGCCGTTCGGGTCGGTCAGCGCGCGCCGGGTGAACGGGCTGCGCTTCGGCGGCGCCTGCTTCGCCAAGGCCGCCGCCAGCGCGATGGCATCGTAGGCCATGCTGGCGAAGCGGTCGGGCTTCGCCTTGAAGACCCGTTCGTAGCGTTCGGCGAAGCGGGCGCCGATGTCCGGCGCCGGCGCCGCGAACCAGCCGCCGCGCAGATGGCGTTCGGCGCGCACGCTGGGATCGTTCCAGCGCGACGTGCCCAGGAACCGGTAGTCCGGCGGCAGCACGTCGTTGAACGCCAGCAGGCCGGCCAGGCTGCGCAGGTCGTCGCCGCCGGCATGGATCAGCACGGCCCGGTAGTCCGGCTCCTCGGCGAAGGTTTCGACGCGCTTGCGCATGTCGGCGATCCGGCCGGAATAGAAGGCGGTGCGGCGGATTTCCGCGCCGTGGCGCTGCGCCGCCGCCTCGGCATACAGGACGATGCGCTCGCCGGTCGCCGACGCCGGCGCCAGTACGCCGATCTCGGCGAAGCCGTTGACCGCGGCGTAGCGGACGATCCGGTCGACCTGCTGGCGCAACGGGAAGCTGAGCAGGAACACGTTGCCGCCGGCCACGCTCTCGCTGTTCGAGAAGGCGAGCACATTGATGCGGGCCCTCGCCGCCGGGCGCCGGACCGCCGCGACCGCCTCGCGGAACAACGGGCCGACGATCAGCCGGGCGCGGGCCGCGATGGCCTTGCGCGCCGCGGCTGCCGCGCCTTTCGCCGTTCCGCCGGTATCGAAGGAAAGAACGGTGAGGTCCCGGTTGCCCGATTCCATGACCGCCATATGCGCGGCGTTTTCCATCGAAGCGCCGACCGCGGCGTAGCGGCCGGACAGCGGCAGCAGCAGGGCAATCCCGGTCTTGCCGGCCCGGTCGGCAACGCGATCCGGCGGCTTGGCGGCCGACCCGGGTTTTCCCTTGGGCGCACAGGCCGCCGGGGCGAGGGCAAGCGCCAAGGCGGCGACAAGCGGCGCAACCGGCCGGCGCAACGCCGCGACTGCGGCGCCGGCGGCGCGCGCCGCCGCGGCCCCTGTCCTCGCGGGCGTCTTTATGGGCAGGCCTGCATAGGCTACCGTCACCTCGAACTCCCGTTTGTCGCGCCCGTCAAGAGCCGGTCCGAAGCCATGTATCCGAAGCCCCGCAGCCAAGGTACCGACTGGCGGAATTGTTGTAAACGCCGCGCCCGATGACCGAACCGCCGCACGAACCGGCCGCCCCGCGCCCCGAAGCGCCTCTTCCGCCGGGCCTCTATCCGGTCGCGACGCCGATCGGCAACCTGCGCGACATCACCCTGCGCGCGCTCGATACCCTGGCCCAGGCCGATCTCGTGGTCTGCGAGGACACGCGGGTGACCGGCAGGCTGCTGGCCCATTTCGGCATCGAGGCCCGGTTGCGGTCCTACAACGACCGCAACGCCGCCCGGCAGCGCCCGGCGATTCTCGAAGCACTCAAAGCGGGCAAGAGTGTGGCGCTGGTGAGCGACGCCGGCTCGCCCCTGATTTCCGACCCCGGCTACCGGCTGGTCGCAGACGCCATCGCGGCGGGCTGCCGGGTCGAATCGGCGCCCGGCCCGTGCGCGGCGATCGCCGCGCTGCAGGTCTCCGGCCTGCCGACCGACCGGTTTCGCTTCGTCGGCTTCCTGGCGCCCAGGGACGCCAAGCGCCGCCGGCAGCTTGCGGAACTCGCCGGCGAGACCTGCACCCTGATCGTCTACGAGAGCGGGCCGCGGCTCGCCGCGAGCCTGCGCGCGATGGCCGATATCCTGGGCGACCGGCCGGCGGCCGTCGCGCGCGAACTGACGAAGCGCTACGAGGAAGTCCGGCGCGGCACCCTGGACCGGCTGGCGGCAGCGTGGGACAGCGCGCCGAAGGGCGAGATCGTCGTTGTCGTGGCCGGCCGGCCGGACGATCCCGGCGCCGGCCGGGAAGCCGGGGAAGACATCGACGCCCCGATCCGGGCCGGGCTCGCCGCCGGCGACAGCGTGCGCTCGGTTGCCGACGCCGTCGCCGGGTCGACGGGAACGCCGCGGCGGACCGTCTATCGGCGGGCGCTCGCCCTGTCCCGGGAAGGGTCCCGGGAAGAGCCCCGGGAACGCGGGCCGGCAGACCGGTGAGCCGGCGGCCTTGACGGGAAACGGGCGCGAGAAACGCCGGCGGGCCCGGCGCGCCGGATTGCGCGCCGAAACGGCCGCCGTCTGGTTTCTGCGCTGCAAGGGCTACCGGATCGAGGCGAAGAACCTGCGCACGCCGCTCGGCGAGATCGACATCGCGGCGCGGCGCGGCGGCACGCTCGCCATCGTCGAGGTCAAGCGCCGGCCGGACGCGGCCGATCTCGGCAGCGCCGTGACCGCGGCCCAGCAGCGCCGCCTGGTCAACGCCGCCGGCTGGCTCCTTTCGGCCCGGCCGGCGCTGGCGCGGCTCGCGGTCCGCTTCGATGTCGTGCTGGTCGCGCCCGGCCGCCTGCCGCTACATTTGCCCAATGCCTGGCAGGCCTGAGGAAATGGGAGGACGGGGGAACATGACCGGCCCGACCGACGCGCCGGACTACCGCGCCTTCGCCGACCCAGACGCCGCCGCGGCGTGGCTGAAGGCCCTGGGCGGCGTGCCGGACGCGGCCATCGACCTGACCGGGGCGTGCCTGGCGCTCGCCGCCTTGGAGCGGCCCTGGCAACCGCTCGACCGGGAGGTCGGCCATCTCGCCCGCCTCGCCGACGACCTGCGCGGTTCGGTTCCCGCAGCGGGCCTGCCGGTGGGGGCGCGCGCCGAAGCCATCGCCGGCGTGCTGCACGGCCGGCACGATTATCGCGGCGACCGGGAAAGCTACGACGACCTGCGCAACGCCAACCTGCTCGCGGTCATCGAGCGCCGGCGCGGCCTGCCGATCGCGCTGAGCGTGCTCTGGCTCCACCTGGCGCGCGCCATGGACTGGCCGGCCGAGGGCGTCAATTTTCCCGGCCATTTCCTGGTCCGGCTCAGCGACGGGCCGGAGCGGCTGATGGTCGATCCGTTCGACGAAGGCCGGACGGTCGAAACCGGCGGCCTGCGCGCGCTCATCAAGCTGGTCGAGGGCGACGATGCCGAACTCAGGCCGCACCATTACGCGCCGGCGGCGAACCGCGACATCCTCCTGCGCCTGCAAAACAACATCAAGCTGCGGCAGATCCGGGCCGGCCGGCTGGACGATGCGCGGACCGCCGTGGAGCGGATGCTGCTCTACGCGCCGGACCGGGCGGCGCTGTGGCACGCGCTCGGCGTGCTCAACGCCGAGACCGGCCGGCCGAAAGCCGCGCTCGACGCGCTGGGCAAGGTCGCCGGCCTCGACGGCGCCGGCGTGTGGCAGCGCCAGGTCGCCCGCCTGATGCAGCAGCTGCGCCGGAAGCTGAACTGACGGCGGCACTGCCTGAGCGGGCCGGCCCGCGGGTGCGCCCCGGTCAGGCGAGGCGGTCAGGCGAGGCGGTCAGGCGAGGCGGTCAGGCGAGGCGGTGGGCGAGGCGGTCAGGCGAGGCGGTGGGCGATGCCGCGCAGGTCGCCGCTCGCCGGCGGGAAGCGTTCGAAGACCAGCGGGTCGTGGCCGGGGACCACCAGGTCCGGTTCGTCCGCCAGCGCCAGGGCGGTGTCCAGCGCAGCAAGATACGCCTCGATATCGTGGACGATCCAGAAAGGCCGCCGGCCGGCCAGGTTCTCGTAATAGTGGGCCGCGTCGGACGCCAGCACCATCCAGCCCTTCGCGGTGTGCACCCGCACGATCTGCATGCCCTTCGTGTGCCCGCCGACCCGGTGGAGCGTCAGCCCCGGCGCCAGTTCGCCGTCGCCGTCGTGGAAGGCGACGCGGCGTTCGAACACACGGTGGACCATGGCGGCGATATGGTCGGCCTCGAAGGCGTGGGCGATCGCCGGTTCGGTCATGCAGCGGCCGGTGGCGAACGCCATCTCGTCGTCCTGGAGATGAAACTGCGCGGCCGGGAAATCCGCGAAGCCGCCGGCGTGGTCGTAATGCAGATGGGTGATGACGACGTCGCGGACCGCCGCGGCGTCCAGCCCGATCGACGCAAGCCCTTCGGCCGCGCCGCGCAGATGGGTGCGCTGCCGCCTGGCGGCGTCGGCCGCGCTGAAGCCGGTGTCCACCGCCCAGGCCCGCTCGCGGCCCGGATCGACGACGGCCCAGACGAAATAGTCCATCGCCATCGGCGCATCGTGCGGATCGCCGCCCAGGAACATCTCGGCCCGCCGGCCGGTGCGCTCGGCATACTTGATGGCGTAAACGCGGTACTGCGGAAGGGATGCCACGATGCTCTACTCCGGTCTTCGCTCCGGTTGTCGCCGGGCCGGCTTTCCGCCCGGCCCTTTTACCGCCCTTGCAACCGTTTCAGCACATACACGCGCAGGGCGCTCGACAGGTTGCCCGCCGCGTCCTCGTCGACCTCGGCGATCAGGCCGGCGAGCGGGCGGCCGTCCGCGGCCGCGATGTCTCTCAGCGCTTCCCAGAACGGCGCCTCCAGCGATACGCTGGTCCGGTGGCCGCGGATCGTGACCGAGCGCTTTACGACCGGGTCCGTCATCGGGAGGCGACCGCCATGCTGATCCTCAAGCCGAACTGCGAATGCTGCGACGCGGACCTGCCGCCGGAGTCGGCCGAAGCGCGCATCTGCAGCTTCGAATGCACCTTCTGCGCCGAATGCGCGGACAGCCGGCTGAACGGTATTTGCCCCAACTGCGGCGGAAACCTCGTTCCCCGCCCGATCCGCCCGGCGGACAGGCTGGCGAAATTCCCGGCCTCGACCGAGCGGGTGTTCAAGCCCGAGGGCTGCGCGGCCTGACGCATTCGTTTGACTGGTCCGGCCCGCCGCGCCGCGCCTCAGCCCGGCCGCGTCATCCTTTCCGGGCGCACCCAGGCGTCGAACTGCTCCTCCGTCAGCAGGCCGAGTTTCACGCCGGCCTCCTTCAGCGTCGAGCCGTCGGCGTGGGCCGTCTTGGCGATCCTTGCGGCGTTGTCGTAGCCGATATGCGGGTTGAGCGCCGTCACCAGCATCAGCGAATCGCTCATCAGCCGGCCGATGCGCGGTTCGTCGGCCTCGATGCCGGCCACGCAATTGTCGGCGAAGGAAACGCTGGCGTCGGCGATCAGGCGGATCGACTGCAACAGGTTATGGATAATCACCGGCTTGAACACGTTGAGCTCGAAATGGCCGTTCGAGCCGGCGACGGTGACCGCCGTATGGTTGCCGATTACCTGGCAGCACACCATGGTCAGCGCCTCGCACTGGGTCGGATTGACCTTGCCGGGCATGATCGAGGAACCCGGCTCGTTGGCCGGCAGGACCAGTTCGCCCAGGCCGGAGCGCGGGCCGGAGCCGAGAAAGCGGATGTCGTTGGCGATCTTCATCAGCGAGGCCGCCAGCACGTTGAGCGCGCCCGACGCCTCGACCGCGGCATCGTTGGCCGCCAGCGCCTCGAACTTGTTGCGCGCGGTGCGGAAACGGAAGCCGGTAATTTCCGAGACCCGGGCCGCGAAGGCTTTGTCGAAGCCCTTGGGCGCGTTCAGGCCGGTGCCGACCGCCGTGCCGCCCTGGGCGAGTTCCGAGAGCCGCGGCAGGGTCTGCTTCACTCGGTCGATGCCGTATTTCATCTGCTGGACGTAGCCGGAGAATTCCTGGCCGAGGGTGAGCGGCACGGCGTCCTGGGTATGGGTCCGGCCGATCTTGACGATCCGGCCGAAAGCCTTGCGCCGACCGTCCAGCACGTCGTGCAGATGCCGGAGCGCCGGCAGCAGCAGCGTCTCGATCTGCACCACCGCCGCGATGTGCATGGCGGTCGGGAAGGTGTCGTTGGACGACTGGCTGCGGTTGACGTGGTCGTTCGGGTGGACCGGGTCTTTCGAGCCGATCGTCCCGCCCATCGTCTCGATGGCCCGGTTCGAGATCACCTCGTTGGCGTTCATGTTCGATTGCGTGCCGGAGCCGGTCTGCCAGACGACCAGCGGGAAATGGTCGTCCAGCTTCCCCTTCGTCACCTCTTTCGCAGCCCTGACGATCGCCTTGCCGGTCTTCCTGTCGAGCGCGCCCAGCTCCATGTTCACTTCCGCCGCCGCCCGCTTGAGCACGCCGTAGGCGTGGATCACCTCGCGGGGCATCCGCTCCTCGCCGATGCGGAAATTGCCGAGCGAGCGCTGGGTCTGGGCGCCCCAGTAGCGGTCCGCCGGCACCTTCACGGCGCCCATCGTGTCGGATTCGGTGCGCATTTCCCGTTTGTCGGCCATCGCGTTTCGCCCTGCTTCGGGGAGTGTCGGTCGATTGAGGATGTAACCCGCGCCCGCCCGCCGGTGAACCGGCAGCGGCGACGCATGACGGGCCTGCCCGGCCGAAACCAGCACTAGCGGGCGCTTGACGCAGGCCGTCGGAAGGGCCACATTGGCGATGCAATCGACGCTAAAGGAAACTTATTATGCGCGGACCCGGAACGCTACCCATCGTCTGATTTTCGCAGAATCTGCGCGGCGTGTGGCTTGGCCGACCATCCAATACGTCGCCTTTGCTTTATTGATCGCGCTGTCTAGCCATGCAGTGCCACGCCCGGGCTACAAGACGCGAAACCCAGACGCCTGATCGCCATATCCGATATCCGAAGGGCAGCCACCATATCGGCTGCGGGCAAAGGGGCTCGAGGGCCATCCGCGCCGCCTGTCCGGTGTCATAGGCCTCGACGACCTTCCGGTTGAACATCAGCAGGAGTTCCGCCTTTCTCCTCTGGCTGAATCGCTGCCGAACGAATTCGCTCCTGAAGTCGGCGGCGAGCGCGTGGGTGATCGCTTCCGCCTGTATGAACTTCACCACTTTTTCGATTGTCCGACTATCGAGGAACCCCAGAAAGTCGCGCACCTCGGCAACGGTGAGATTGTCGTGCGGAGAAAATGGCACGAAAGGCGTGAAGCCCTCCTGCCCGCCATCGGGCGGCGAGGCCAGGATTTTCCTGACATAGGCGCAGAGATTCAGGATCCTTCGCGGCTTCCTAGGGTCGGAAGCGTCGGGCCTCAGGTCGACGTGGTCCCACTCCTCGACAGCCAGGCGGACATAAACGGCCACGATCCGCAGGCCGGCGGCCTCGCGGCTCTTGTCCACAACGAAATCCCGCCCGAGCTTGAGCAGAAACGCAACGGCCGGTGCCGTGATCGCGAGCGCGATCTTCAGGCCATGCTCTTTCAGGAAGGCCTCCATGGCACGACTCCTGCTCCGACCTCTGCGTTGTCGATCTACCGGAAGAGGGCGGCCGATTGCAATCTACATCCCAACCGGCCAAAACCCACTATGGGCACCAGATTTGGAACTGAGTCGTTGCCTCGGCTTTCCCCGCTTTGACGCGCCCGCCTGTTGGTATAGGCTACCGGCAAAATACCTTCCGGAGGGATGGTCATGCACAACATCGCGACGCTGCCGGCCCCGCGCAACGCGTGGTATGTCGGCGCCTGGTCTCACGAAGTCACCGAAAAGCCGCTGGCGCGGACGATCCTGAACGAGCGGGTCGTGCTGTTCCGCGACCGGGCGGGCAAGGCGGCGGCGCTGGAAGACCGGTGCAGCCACCGCGCGACGCCGCTGTCGCTCGGCGAGGTCACCGACCGCGGCCTGGAATGCGGCTATCACGGCCTGACCTTCAACGGCGACGGCGACTGCGTCTTCATTCCGGGTCAGGACAGCATCCCGCCCCAGGCCTGCATCCGCGCCTATCCGGCGGTGGAGCGCCAGGGCTTCGTCTGGCTGTGGACGGGCGATCCGGAGCGGATCGACGATGCGGCCCCGATCGACTGGCCGTGGAACGACGATAGCGAGAACTGGCCGGTCCGCTACGGCCGGATGCACCTCAAGTGCAACTACATGCTGGTCATGGAAAACCTGATGGACCTGACCCACATCCCCTACATCCACCGCAAGACCATCGGCGGCGGCGACCGGACGGGCCAGGTCAACGCCGAGATGATCACGAAGCGGACGGATACCGGCGTCCACTACATCCGCTGGATGGACGGCATCCAGCCGCCGCCGACCTACGTCAAGGCGGCCGGTTTCGCCGAGGGCGTGAAGGTCGACCGCTGGCAGGAGTTCGAATACGTCGCGCCGATCACGGTGCTGCAATGGACCGGCGCGCTGGAGAGCGGCCGCGGCGCGCGCGAGAACCGGGACCAGGACGGCGGGTTCTCGCTGCGCATCTACCACGGCGCGACGCCGGAGACCGACACCAGCTGCCACTACTATTTCGCGGTCAACAACGGCTGCATGGCGCGCAGCGAGGCCGACAACGACAAGCTGTTCCAGGAAATCTGGAACACGTTCCTGGAAGACATCGATTTCGTCGAGCGGCAGCAGGCCTGCCTGGAGACCGATCCCGAACGCCCGCTGGTCGATATCAAGCACGACAGCGCGCGCATCCACGCCCGGCGCAGGATCGAGCGCATGGTGGCGGCCGAAAGCGCGATGGCGGTCGCCGCGGAATAGCGCACCCGCCGAACCGGCCGCTTCGGCGCGGGCCGGCGCAGGACGGTTTCGCCGGCCGTATCCCGGCGCGCACCGGCCGCGTACGCGCCGCCTCTCCGGTTGACGGTTCCGGCGCTTCGGCGCCGTTTCCGCCGCAATACAAAACCCGCCAGACGAAACCCGCACGACCGAGGAGCGTCGAATCCATGCCCGTCATCAACCGCATCGCCGATTTCCACGACGACATGACCGCCTGGCGCCGGGATATCCACGCCCATCCGGAAACCGCCTTCGAGGAAAACCGCACCGCCGACCTCGTCGCCGAAAGGCTGGAGAGCTTCGGCATCGAGGTCCATCGCGGCCTGGCCAAAACCGGCGTGGTCGGGCGGCTGAAGGCCGGCGCCTCGCCCCGGACCATCGGTCTGCGCGCCGATCTCGACGCCCTCAACCTCTTCGAAAAGAACGAGTTCGACCATCGCTCGCGGCACGACGGCAAGATGCACGCCTGCGGCCATGACGGCCACACCGCCATGCTGCTCGGCGCGGCGCGCTACCTGGCCGAGACGCGGAATTTCGACGGCGCCGTGCATTTCATCTTCCAGCCTGCCGAAGAAGGCGGCGGCGGCGGCAAGGCGATGGTCGACGAGGGGCTGTTCGAGCAATTCCCCTGCACGGCGGTCTACGGCATGCACAACTGGCCCGGCATGCCGCGCGGCCGGATCGGCGTGCGCACCGGCGCGATGATGGCTTCGGCCGACCTGTTCGAGATCCGCATCCGCGGCAAGGGCGGCCATGCCGCGATGCCGCACCACGCCGTCGATCCGGTGGTCGTCGGCGCCCAGACGGTGAACGCCCTGCAGACCATCGCCAGCCGGACCGCCGATCCGCTGGTCAGCGTCGTGGTCAGCGTCACGCAGTTCCACGCCGGCACGGCCGACAACGTGATCCCCGACGAGGCCGTGCTGTCGGGCACCTGCCGGGCGCTCTCGCCGGAGGGCCGCGACACGATCGAGCGGCGCATGAGGGAGACCGTCGAGGGCATCGCCGCATCCCACGGCATCGCCGCCGACCTGCACTACCGGCGCAACTACCCGGTCCTGGTCAACACGGCGGAAGAGACGCAGAAGGCCGCCCGCGCCGCCGCGAAGGTGGTCGGCGAGGCCAATGTCGCGATCGACGATCCGCCGGTCATGGGCTCGGAGGATTTCGCCTTCATGCTCCAGGCCCGGCCCGGCAGCTATGTCTGGATCGGCAACGGCGTCGGCGCGGAAGGCGGCTGCATGGTGCACAACCCGCACTACGACTTCAGCGACGAGATCCTGCCGGTCGGCGCCAGCTACTGGGCCGCGCTTGTCGAACAGGAACTGGCCCGGGACTAGCCCGGATTTCTCACCGCAGTCACGGCCTGCGTCGCGTCCGGACGTTCGATCCGCCCCGTTCGGTACTGGGAGCGGGCCGAAAAGCGTAGCGGGGACTGCGGTCGAGGCCCGCGACGCCGCGGGCGGACATCCCCGGATTGCGAATTGGGGCGCGACCCGAAGGGCGGCGCTGTCGGGCCGGCAGGGGGCGTCAAGCCGCTTGCCCGATGTCCCCGCATCGCGCGGCGCGGCTTTCCTGCCCTGCCGGCCCGACAGCGCCGCGCAGGCCGTGACTGCGGTGAGAAATCCGGGCTAGGAGCCGGGTTCGGTTCCGCGGGCCGCGGCCGGAACTCAGACCCCTTCGACGACCCGGAAATCCCGCACAACGGCGCCCTCCAGCCGCTCCAGCGCTGCCGCATATTCGTCGCTCTCGCGGGCGGCGAGCGCCCGGTCGTAGCTGTCGAACTCGATCACCACCGTGCGGTTGGCGAGCCCGGCCTCGTAGGCCGTCACCTGGCCGCCGCGCGCCAGCATCCGGCCGCCATGCTGCGCGACCGCCGGCCCGGCCAGCTCGGCATAGGCGGCCAGCGCCTCCGGATCCTTCACCTCGCGATAGCAGGAGACCCAATATCCTTTAGGCATCTTCTCCCCCAATTCGGTTCGTCTTGTCCGAAACGGGCGGCCGGGCCGCTGCCTCGACCGCCATGATTATACGGCCCCGGTCTTACCCCATCAGGCCCGGCAGCCAAAGCACGATTCCGGGAAAGGCCAGCAGAACGGCGACGGTCGCGACATCCGCGACGAAAAAGGGGCCGATGCCGCGGAACACGTCCTGCAGCGGCACTTCGAGGGAGCGGCCCTCCGCGTCGCGCAAATCCCGGCTGACCCCCGCCACGACGAAACAGTTGAGCCCGATGGGCGGCGTGATCAGGCAGATCTCGGCCATCTTGACCACGATGATGCCGAACCAGACCGGATGGTAGCCGAGCGCTTCGACCGCCGGGAACACCACCGGCAGGGTGAGGATCAGCATGCCGATCGCATCCATGAACATGCCGAGGATCGCGTAGGCCAGCAGGATGCAGATCATGATGACGATGGGCGGCAGGTCCAGCGTCGTCACCCATTCGGCGAAGGAGGCCGGCAGGCCGGCGAAGCCGAGGAAGCGCACGAACAGGAACACGCCCCAGATCAGGGTGAAGATCATCGCCGTCAGCTTGGCGGTCTCCAGCAGCGCCTCCTTCAGCCGGCCGCCCATTTCGCCGACCGCCTTCTGCCGGAACGCCTCGAAGACGTAGATCGCGAACACGATGGCCGCGCCGAGCGCCGCCGCTTCCGTGGGCGTCGCCGTGCCGGTGTAGATCGCGCCGAAGATGACCAGGACGACGGCGAAGATGGGCAGGACGCCGGGGACGGTCGCCAGCTTCTCGCGCAGGGTGAAACCGGAGATCGGCCGGCCGAGCTGCGGCTTCCACAGGCACATGCCGATAATCAGCGCGGCGTAGATCAGCGCCGAGACCACGCCCGGCAGGAAGCCGCCGAGCAGCAGCTTGCCGACCGATTCCTCGACGATGATCGCGTAGATGACCAGGATCGCCGAAGGCGGGATCAGCGAGGCGAGCGTGCCGCCCGCCGCGACGACGCCGGCCGCCAGCTTGCGGTCGTAGCCGTTCTTGAGCATGTCCGGGATCGCGACCCGGGAGAACACGGCCGCGGTCGCCGTCGACGCGCCGGAGACCGCGGCGAAGCCGGCGGTCGCGAACACGGTGGCGACGGCGAGGCCGCCCGGCACCCAGCCGGCCCAGCGCCGCGCCGCCTCGAACAGCTTGCCGGTCAGGCCGGCGTAGAAGGCGAGGAAACCGATCAGGATGAACAGCGGCAGGACCGAGAGCGGATAGGTGATGGTCTTGGAATGGGGAATCGTGCCGGAAATCGCCGCCGCCACGTTCCAGCCGCGCAGCTCCAGCAGGCCGAGAAAGCCGGTGAGCGCCGCCGCAACGAAGACCCGGACGCCGAGCACCACCAGGACGATCAGGAAAACGACCGCGACGATGCCGGTATCGAACGGGTCGAGACCGAGCATCAGGTAGCGCCCTCGATCTCGTCCCTGGCCTGCTCCTCGACCGACTTGATGTGCGGCGCGCCGACCGGCGCCAGCGCCGGGTTAATGAGCAAACGCAGATAGGCGAAAAGCTGGATCCCGAAACGCAGAAACAGCAGACCGAGGAAGACCGGCACCGCCAGCTTGCCCGGCCAGGTCGCCAGCTCGATGTCGATCGTGCTGTCGCCGAGTTCCCAGGCCCGGCCGAAATGCTGGTAGGAATAGGGAATCAGGATCGCGACGACGATCATGCCGGCGATCGCGCCGGCCGCCTCGGCCAGCCACATGGCGCGCCCGCGCAGCCGGCCGAGAACAAGCTCCATCCGGACGTGGCCGCCCGTGCGCTGGAGCCAGGCGATGCCGAAAATGGCAAAGCCGATCATGCCGAACTCGACGATATCGATATAGCCGAAGATCGGCGCGTTGAAGACGCTGCGCAGGACGATCTGGACCATGCCCAGGATCATCAGGCCGAAGACCAGCACTCCGCCGACCAGCGTGCAGACCAGTTCAAGCGGCGCGAGAAGCCGGTCGGCCCGCCAGACCGCGCGGCCGAGCAGGTCGTCCGGCGGCCCTGAGGCGTATTCCGGGCCGTATTCCGGCGCGTCCCCGATCATGGATTTTCCGGAAGGGGAAAAACGGCGCCGCCCGCCGCCCGCTACGGATGCGGACGGCGGGCTGCGAGCCTGCGTTTCAGGCTATTCGTAGGTCTGGCCGACGGCGGCGAACATGGACTTCACGAGGCCGCGGGCGTCGAACTTGCCCTGGTTCTCCTCGATCCAGGCTTCGATGACCGGCCGCCCGCCCGCCTTGCGGAAGGCCGCGATCTGGGCGTCGGTATAGCGGACCTCCTTCAGCTTCTTTTTCAGCATCGGCAGGTTTTTCGCGTCCGCTTTCTTGTAGGCGTCGATCTGGGCCGCGATGACCGCTTCCTTCGAATCTTCCAGCAGCTTCTTGTATTGCGCCGGCAGCTTCTTGTAGGCGCTGATCGAGAAGGTCAGCGGGCAGTCGGCCGTGCCGGGCGACAGGTTGGCGGTGTACCAGTCGGCCAGTTCGTGGATCTTGTAGGCGACATGGGCGTAGGTGAAGGGGAAGGACGCCGCCTGCATCGTGCCCTGCTGCATGCCGGTATAGACCTCGGTCGCCGTCGGCGTCGTCGGCGTCGCGCCCAGCACCTTCATCGCCCGGCCGAGCCCGCCGCCGGCCCGCACCGTCATGCCCTTCCAGTCGGCCAGCGCCACCGGGGGCTTGCCTTTGCCGAGCAGTTCGTACTGCGGCAGGAAGGACGAGGTGTAGACCATAGCGTTCCAGCGCGCTAGCTGCTTGCCGACCGACGGGTGGGCGTAGACCGCCTCGCGCACCTTGCGGTTGTTCTCCCAGGTCGCCATCGGCAGGAAGGGCAGGGCCAGCGCCATCAGCGCCGGATTCTTCTTCGGATGGTAGAAGTTGCAGAACATCGCCCCTTCGAACGCGCCGATCTTCAGCCCGTCGAGATTCTCCCGCGATTTCGAGAGGGCGGCGCCGTAGTAGATCTTGAGGGTCCAGTTGCCGCCGGTCTTCTCGGCGAGCAGGGCGGACAGCTTTTCGATCCCGGCGGTGAAGGCGCGCTTCTTGCCCCAGACCGAATAGTTCCAGGTCAGTTTCGGGCCCTTGACCTCGGCGGCTTGCGCCGGCGCCCAGGCCGACGTGAGGCCGAAGGCCAGCCCGAACGCCAGGACCGGTGCCGCGCCGGCGGCGCCCAGCGCGATGCTGCGGGTGCATTTCGTCATGAATTTTCCTCCTTGCAGTTTGCCGGGCGGTTTGCCGGCCGGCTGCCCGGCCGCGCAAGCGACCCCTCTCTCGAACGGATTGTCGGCCCGACCGGTTGACAGATGCAGCCTACCGGCTTTCCGCGGTTTGCGGCAAGCGCCGCGCCATCTTGGCGACAAGGTTGTCGGCCACGCCCGGCCGGCTCCACGGACAGACCGCAAGGCAGATGCCGCAGGTCTCGTTCTCGACGAAATAGGGCAGGCACTTGTCGAAATCGACGTACCATTTCTTCGTGCCGCGCACCGTCTGCTTCTCCGGCGCGATGGCGTCCGGCGGGCAGGCCCGGGTGCAGACCTGGCAGCTTCCGCAGAACAGGTCGGCGCCGAAAACGTCCGGCGCGTCCGGCGACACCGGCAGGTCGGTCGTGACCATGGAGAGGCGGAAATTGGCGCCGAAGCGGCGGTGGATCATCGAGCCGTGCTTGCCCAGTTCGCCCAGCCCGGCCTCGATCGCCGCCGGGATCATCAGCACGTCCTCGGTCATCGGGCCGGTCTTGGCCTCGGCCGGAAAGCCGCGTTCGCGGATCCAGTTGGCGAGCCGCTTGGCGGCGATCCCGGCCCGGCCGTACTGCGCCATGACCTCGATATAGGCGTCCTCGTGCGGCGCGCTGTTGAGCCGGTCGTATTCGTGGGCGAAGGCCATGACGACGACCCAGCGCCCGGCCGGCCGCGGCCGGTCGGTGTAGGTCCAGGATTCGTCGTATTCGCAGATGCCGGCATCGTCCGCCCCGGCCTCCTGCGCCGCTCGCTTGACGGCCTCGCTCCAGCCGCCGTCCGGTTCGGGCGCCGGCGCCGGCGCGACCGGGCTGTCGGCGTATTCCGCGGCGCGCTGGCGGTATTTGCGCGCCTCGCGGATGTTCTCGTTGTCGCGGTAACGGTCGTAGAAGAAGCGCAGGACGCCGGTGTGCTCGATGGAATGGCCGTCGTCGCGCCAGAATACCGGCCGCGGCGGGCCGAACGCCGCTTCGCCCAGCCCGTTGACGGCGTTGCCGGAGGTTTCGGGCCACACGGCCGCCTGCTCCGGCGACGGGGCCCACGCCGTTGCGGCCGGGTATGTTCCCGCCATGATCCGCTCCCGCTTGTCCGCTCCTGTGCGGCGGTCACGATACCGCAAGGCAGCCGCCGGCCGGAAGAGGGCAGGCGCAGCCGTCCTTCGGGACGGGGCTTCGAGACGCGGTCCTCCGAAACGCTCCTCAGCCCCTCCTCAGCCCCTCCTCAGGATGACGGGTTGTGTTGGCTCCGCAATTTCGGCTTCATCCCGAGGAGGCCATTGAGGAGCCGCGCACAGCACGGCGTCCCGAAATGGCCGTCTCGAAGGACGCCGTCAAATCATCCCGATGGCGCGGCGGTAGACGTCGAGCAGTTCTTCCTCTTCCCGGCGGTCGGCCTGGTCCATGCGGCGCAGGGCGATCAGCTTGCGCATGATCTTCGGATCGTAGCCGTTGCCCTTCGCCTCGGCATAGACCTCGCGGATATCGGCGGCCAGCGCCTTCTTTTCCTCTTCCAGCCGCTCGATCCGCTCGACATAGGCGCGCAGGATGTCGCCCGCGACGCCGCCGGCCCGGATCGTATTTGTCGTATCGGGACTTGCCGGGGTTTCCGGGGCGGCGGTTTCGCTGGAGCCGGCGTTCAGGGCGGCGTTATCGGCAGGATTCATCGTCATCGGTCCGTTCGGTGGGAGAGGGGAAAGCGACGCCGGCCCGCCGGGCTTGCGGGCCGGCGCAGGCCGGCCGCTACATGCGGAAATGCTTGCTCAGGCGCAGCCCCTGGGCCTGGTAGTTGGAGCCCATGGCCTGGCCGTAGAGCCGGTCGGGGACGGCGCGCAGCTTCTCGTAGACCAGCCGGCCGACGACCTGCCCGTCCTCGACGAAGAAGGGCACCTCGTGGGGCCGGACCTCCAGCACCGCCTTGCTGCCGGCGCCGCCGGCCTCCGGGCTGCCGAAGCCGGGATCGAAGAAGCCGGCGTAGTGGACCCGGAATTCGCCGACCAGCGTATCGTAGGGGATCATCTCCGCGGCGTGGTCCGGCGGCACGGAGACCGCCTCCCGGGACGCCAGAATGTAGAATTCGTCCACGTTGAGGACAAAGCCGCCGCCCGCCGGCGCGCGGATCGGCTCCCAGAAATCCGCCGCCGGATAGCGCCCGACCCTGTCGACGTCGATGACGTCGCAATTCTTTTTCGCCTTGTAGCCGACGATCGCGTCCGGCCCGCCGCCGCCCAGGTCCAGGGATATGTTGAGCTTGCCGCCGTCCAGCGTGATCTCCGAATCGTCGGTCGTGAGCTTGCGTTCGGTCTGCAGGGCGCGCATCGCCGTCTTGCTGAGCGTCGGCGCGCCGCGGCGCAGCCGCAGCTGGTTGAGCCGGGTGCCGGCGCGCACCCGCACGCTGAAGGTGCGCGGCGAGATTTCGGCGTAGAGCGGGCCGCAATATCCCGGCGCGACGCGGTCGAAGGCCGGCGAATTGTCGGTAATCGCCCGGGTGAAGATATCGAGCCGGCCGGCCGAGCTCTTGGGGTTGGCGTAGGCGCCGACCTGCCTCGGCAGGTCGAGCTGCTCCAGCAGCGGCGCGATATAGACGTGCCCCTGTTCGAGAACCCCGCCTTCGGCAAGGTCGATCTCGTATTGCGCGAAGGCGTCGATGCGGTCCCGGACGCTGTGGTCCGGCCCCGGCAGGAAGCTGGCGTTCACCCGGTAGGCCGTCCTGCCGAGCCGGAGGTCGAGGCTGGCCGGCTGGATCTGCGCGTCGGCGATCGGCGCGGAAGCCAGAATCTTCCGGCCCCGGATCAGCGCCTCGATTTCCTGGGACGGGTAGATGCCGGTGCTCTGGCGCGCCCGGTCGCCCTCGCCCCCGGAGTTGGAGGAATCGGGGGAGTCGGAACCGAACAGGTCGTTGTCGCCCGCAGGGGCCGGTCGGGATTCCATGGCGCACAATCAGGCAATCGGCTATGCGCACCATGCCATAGCTGAAAAGTCACTTAAATCGGTAAGTTATTCCATTCGATCCGGGTTTTGCCCGGCCGGTTTTCCAAAGATCCGGCCGCGGAAAATTCGTTGAATTGCGGGGGTTTGCGCCGGTTACGCGCCCGATCCCCGCAATCCACATCTTCGCCGCCCCGCTGCGGCCTGCCCCGGCCGGTGGCCCGGACAGCCGCGATCCGGCCGTCAACCGCCGGCCCGGCGCGGTGGCCCGGCCCGGAGTCCGGCGCGCTACCCGTCCTTCTTCGCCTTGTCCAGCGCGGCGCCGAGGATATCGCCCAGCGAGGCGCCGGAATCGGACGAGCCGAACTGCTCCATGGCTTCCTTGTCCTCGGCGATCTCCCGCGCCTTGACCGACAGGGTCAGCTTGCGGGCGCTCTTGTCGAAATTGGTCACCTTGGCGTCGATCTTCTCGCCGACGGCGAAGCGGTCCGGCCGCTGCTCGGCGCGTTCGCGCGACAGGTCGGCCTTGCGGATGAAGCCCGGAATGCCCTGGACCTCGACTTCGAGGCCGCCGGAGGTGACGCCGGTAATCGTCGAGGTGACGAGGTCGCCCTTGCGGATCGTGCCGGCCGGCCCGGCCAGCGGGTCCTCCGACAGCTGCTTGATGCCCAGGCTGATCCGCTCCTTCTCGGTGTCGACCTCAAGGAGCTTCACCTTCACGGTGTCGCCCTTCTTGTAGTCGGCGACGGCTTGCTCGCCCGACATGCTCCACGAAATGTCGGACAGGTGCACCATGCCGTCGATTTCGCCGGGCAGGCCGACGAACAGGCCGAATTCCGTGATGTTGCGGATTTCGCCTTCCAGTTCCGTACCGGCCGGATACTGTTCGGCGAAGGTCGCCCAGGGATTGTCGCGGGTCTGCTTCAGGCCCAGGCTGATCCGGCGGCGCTGGGAATCGACGTCCAGCACCATGACCTCGACCTCCTGGCTGGTCGAGACGATCTTGCCGGGATGCACATTCTTCTTGGTCCACGACATTTCCGAGACGTGGACCAGGCCCTCGATGCCCGGCTCCAGCTCCACGAAGGCGCCGTAGTCGGTGATGTTGGTGACCCGGCCGGTGAAGCGCGCGCTCTCGGGATATTTGGCTTCCACGCCGTCCCAGGGATCGGCCTCGAGCTGCTTCATGCCCAGGCTGATGCGCTGGGTGTCGGGATTGAAGCGGATCACCTGCACGTCGACCGTCTCGCCGATGTTGAGGGCTTCCGAAGGATGGTTGACCCGCTTCCACGAAATATCGGTGACGTGAAGCAGGCCGTCGATGCCGCCCAGGTCGACGAAGGCGCCGTAGTCGGTGATGTTCTTCACCACGCCCTTGAGCACCTGGCCTTCTTTCAGGTTGGCGATCAGCTCGGCGCGGGCTTCGGCGCGGGTCTCTTCCAGCACGGCGCGGCGCGACACGACGATGTTGCCGCGCTGCCGGTCCATCTTGAGGATCTGGAAGGGCTGCGGCGTGTTCATGATCGGCGTCACGTCGCGCACCGGCCGGATATCGACCTGGCTGCCCGGCAGGAAGGCCACGGCGCCGTTGAGATCGACCGTAAAACCGCCCTTGACCCGGCCGAAGATGTGGCCGGTGACGCGCTGGCCGTCGTTGAAGGCGCTTTCGAGCTGGATCCAGGCTTCCTCGCGCCGCGCCTTGTCGCGCGAGAGCACGGCCTCGCCGTTGGCGTTCTCCAGCCGCTCCACATACACTTCGACCTCGTCGCCGGCCTCGATTTCCGGCGCTGCGCCGGGCGGCGCGAATTCCTTGATCGGCACGCGGCCTTCGGCCTTGAGGCCGACATCGATCACGGCGTGATCGTTTTCGATCGCCACGATCCGGCCGGCCACCACCTTGCCTTCGAACTGGTCGTGGTCTTTCAGGGATGCATCGAGCAGCGCGGCGAAGTCCTCGCCGGACGCCGCCGCGGTTTCTGTCGCAGTCGTCATGGGGTTCCGGATATCCTCTCGTGTTCCGGCCGGCGTCCTGGCTGCGGTTCCGACGGAGCGCTTCCCGGCGGACGGACCCCCATTTCGGTCCGCCGCCGGGCCGGGCCGGAAAGCAGCGCCGTTGCGTTGCCGTTACCGGACGTCCTGCACGAGGCTGCGCCAGCCGGGCGCGCGCTGCGCCACGATATCCAGCGCTGCGCGGAACGCCGCTTCGGCGTCCAGCATACCGGTATCGAGAATCGCCGCGTCTTCAGCGGGCTTCAGCGGCGCTACGGCGCGGCTGCTGTCGCGGCCGTCGCGCGCCTCCAGCTCGCTCAGGACAGCGGCGTATATAACGTCCGCCCCGGCGGCCTGCAACTCCGCAAACCGGCGGCGCGCCCTTTCGCCCAAACCGGCGGTCACGAAGATTTTCACCGGCGCGTCCGGGCAGACCACGGTGCCGATATCCCGGCCGTCGATCGCGGCGCCGCGCCGGCCGGCCGGCGGGCTGCGGGCGAAGCGGCGCTGGAAATCGAGCAGCGCCGCGCGCACCGCGGGGAACGCGGCGACCCTGGAGGCCGCCTCGCCCGCTTCCGGCGTGCGCAGGGCCGGGTCCGAGAGGCGTCCGGCGTCCGGGCTTCCGAGATTGAATTGCCGGGCGGCGCCGGCGGCGACCGCCGCGTCGCCCGGATCGCCGCCCGCACGCAGCACGGCCAGCCCGACCGCCCGGTAGAGTGCGCCGGAATCGAGGTGGGCGAGGCCGAGCGCGCCGGCGAGCCGCCGCGCCAGCGTGCCCTTGCCCGCCGCGGCCGGGCCGTCGACGGCGATCGTAAGCGGAAGCGGAAACGGGGTTTCGGCCATGGTGTCGGAAAAGGGGGGTCGGACAGGGGGAGTCGGGGAAGGAGGGTCGGATGGAGGGGCGCCGCAGATCGTCCCGCGCCGCCGCAGCCAGCGCAATAGACGCGCCCGCGGAATCGCCGCCGCCGGCCGGCCCTTACGAACCGGGGGCACAAAGATACCGCCTCGACAGCGGCCGGAATTTGCCTACATACCCGGCGTCACCCTGGCAACCGCGTTTCGGACCATGTATTCGGAAAAGACGGCCGGCATCCTCGTCTCGGTCAAGCCGCTTTATCTCGAAGAACAGTCGGAGCCCGACGACAACCGCTATGTCTGGGCCTATACCGTCCGGATCAGCAACGAGGGCGACGACCGGGTCCAGCTGCTCAACCGGCACTGGCGGATCACCGATTCGGCCGGCCAGCAGCAGGAGGTCCGCGGCCCCGGCGTGGTCGGCGAACAGCCCGTGCTGGAGCCGGGCCAGAGCTTCGAATACACCAGCGGCTGCCCGCTCACGACGCCGTCCGGCTTCATGGTCGGCGCCTACGAGATGACGCGCGACGACGGCAGCCGGTTCCAGGTGCGCATTCCGATGTTCTCGCTGGACAGTCCGTTCGTCCGCAACATGGTTCACTAGGCGCCGCCCGCGCGCCTTCGGCTTCGGGGGTTTTCGCTCCATGCTGCTTCGTCTGGTGCCGGCCGGCACGACCGTCCCCTTCGTCCGGTTCCGCGCGATCTATCTGGCGCTGTCGATGGCCCTGCTGATCCTGAGCGCCGCGGTGTTTTTCGGCCAGGGCCTGAATTTCGGCATCGATTTCAAGGGCGGCATCCTGCTCCAGGTGACCGCGCTGGACGACAAGGGCGCGGAGCGGCCGGCCGATGTCGCCGGCCTGCGCAGCCGGCTGAACGCGCTCGGCCTGGGCGAGGTCTCGATCCAGAATTTCGGCAAGGACTCCGAAGTGCTGATCCGGGTCGAGAAGCAGCCCGGCGACAATGCGCGCCAGATGCAGGCGATCGAGGCCGTCACCGCGGCGCTGGGCCGGAACTACCGGGTCGGCCGCGAGGAATTCGTCGGGCCCAAGGTCGGCGCCGAGCTGATCCAGGCGGGGATCGTCGCGACCCTGCTCGCGCTGTTCGCGATCATGGCCTATGTCTGGTTCCGCTTCGAATGGCAGTTCGGCATCGCGGCCGTGGCGGCGCTGACCCACGATGTGCTGCTCACCATCGGCCTGTTCAGCCTGTTCCAGCTCGAGTTCAACCTGTCGACCGTCGCCGCGGTGCTGACCATTGCGGGCTATTCGATCAACGACACGGTGGTGGTGTTCGACCGGGTGCGCGAGAACCTGCGCAAATACAAGAAGATGTCGATGTCCGACCTGATGAACCTGTCGCTCAACGACACCCTGTCGCGCACGGTGCTGACCAGCGTCACGACCCTGCTGGCGCTGCTCGCCCTGTTCTTCCTGGGCGGCGAGGTGATCCGCGGCTTTTCGATCGCCCTGATCTGGGGCGTTCTGGTCGGCACCTATTCGTCGATCTGCCTCGCGGTGCCGCTGCTGCTGATCCTGCGCGTCAAGCGGGTCGGCCGGTCCAGCGATGGGTCGAGCGATGCCGGCGACGCCGCCGAGGCGGCCGCCGGTTAGGCCGTACGGGCGCGGCGGTTGCCCGTCCGGCGGGAGAGTCCGGCGGGAGGCTCCGGGTGGAACTGACCGAAGCGCCGCGCGGCGACCGGCCCTTTGTCGAAAGCTACGGTCCCGGCGGCTTCCGCATCGGCGGCGAACGCTGGACCGGACCGGTCCTGATCCTGGCCGACCGGGTCGTCGCCTGGGAGCTTGGCGACGCCGCCGTCCTTGACGCCGAGGCGCTCGCCGCGGCCTTTGCCGGCGGGCGGACCGAACTGCTGATCCTCGGCCTCGGCGCCGGCCCCGCGGCTGTTTCGGCGGCGCTCCCGCCGGCCGCCCGCGCGGCGCTCCGGGAGGCCGGGCTCGCCGTCGAGGCCATGGATACCGGCGCCGCCTGCCGGACCTACAATCTGCTGGCCGGCGAAGGCCGGGCCGTCGGCGCCGCGCTCAAGCCCCTGCCGGCCGGCTGACCGGGCGGCGGCGCGGCCTTCCCCTGCCGGACTTGCGCCCGATCCAGTCCTCGAGCCTGTCCCGCCATTTCGACCGAAGCGGAGCGAGTGGAGAAATCCGGCCGGCGACGGACGCCGGCCAGGCGCCGGAACGTCGGGCGTCGATGGAGCGCCGGCCGGAATGACGGGCGGGGCAAGCGGCGCGCCCGGCGCGGTCTCTCCCTTTCGCAGAGGAATCCCCAAAGGGAGGGGGCGTGCGCGCGCGGCACAAGAAAACGGGCCCCGGCAGCGCCGGAGCCCGTTGCAGAAACCGGGGCCGGCTCGACGCCGGCCGTTGCCGCTATCCGCCGAAGCCGACGAAGCCGGCATTCTGCTGCGCCACCATGCAGAACAGCATGGGGACCGACAGCAGCGTGTTGGTGCGCGAGAACAGCATCGCCGTGCGCGCCGATTTGGCCTTCGAGCCGGCGTCGGCCTCCACGATGCCGAGCGCCCGCTTCTGGTTCGGCCAGATGACGAACCAGACGTTGAACCACATGATCGCGCCCAGCCACATGCCGATGCCGATCGGCGTGCTGTTGCCGCCGTCGGTGAAGCCGATCGCGATGGCGTCGACCAGATAGCCGTTCATCAGGGCCACGATCAGGCCGGTGACGATCGTCGACATGGCGGCCCAGCGGAACCAGAACAGCGCCGCCGGGGCGATCACCTTGCCGATGGCCGGCTTCTGCTCGTCCGGGATATTCGGCATGTTGGGGATCTGGACGAAGTTGAAATAATACAACAGGCCGATCCACATGACGCCCGAGAGGACGTGCAGGTAGCGGAACAGGAAGTTCCACCAGCTATGGTCGAACGCGCCGCCGCCGGCCGTCGCGCCGACGACGACGAACATGACGACCAGCGCCACGATGCCGGCAATCACCGTATTGCCGAGCTTTGTCAGAATTGCAGCCATGATGTCTCCCCAGGACAAATCCCATTCCAGCCCGGCCCGGCCGCCCGCCGCGCGCCGAGGCTGCGCCTAATCTGCATCTATGGCGAAAAAAGGCAACAGAACCGGCCCCGAAGGCGGCCCCGAAGGCGCCCCCGAAACCGTCATCGGGGACAGCGCCGTCGAAGCGTGCCGCCGGCTGGCCCGCCGGCGCGATTTCGAGCGCTACCTCGCCACGCTGTTCGCGCCGCGCCGCCGCCGCCCGGCCCTCTGGATCCTGCTGGCGTTCAACGCCGAAATCGCCCGGACCCGGGAAATCGTCAGCGAGGCGGCCCTCGGCGAAATCCGGCTGCAATGGTGGCGCGAAGCGGTCGAAACCGCCCTGGCGGACGGGCCCGTGCGGCAGCACGAAGTGGCCGCGCCGCTCGCTGCGGCCCTGCGCGCCGGCGCACTGGAACCGGCATTGCTGCACCGCCTGATCGACGGCCGGGCGCGCGATCTCGACGACGCGCCGATGGCCGACGGGGCGGCGCTGCTCGACTATGCCGCGCAAACCGGCGGCGCCCTGGCCGAAGCGATGGCGCTGGCCGCGGGCGGCGGGCCGGCGGATGAAGCGGCCCGGGACTCGGCGCAGGAATCGGTGCAGGACTCGGCGCAGGACTCGGCGCAGGAATCGGCCCGGGCGCTGGGGACCGGATGGGCGCTCGCCGGCATCCTGCGCGCCGCCGGTTTCCACGCCGGCCATTTCCACGCTGGCGGGGGCCGGCAATTGCTGCCGCAATCCGCGCTCGCAGCCGGCGGCGCCGGGCCGCGCGACCTGGCGGAGCGACGGGGGACCGCGGGGGTCCGGGCGGCGGCCGAAGCGGTGGCGGCCATGGCGCGCGAGAGCCTGGCCGCAGCCGGCCGGACGGGCGGGCCGGCGGACCGGCTGCTGGTCCTCAAGCCCGTTGCGCTGGCCTGGCTGGACCGGCTGGAGCGCGCCGGCTTCGACCCGTTCGGCGTGCCGGACCGGCTGGCGCCGGCGCACACCCTCGCCCTGATGCTCGCCGCCCGCTGGTTCGGGCGCGGGCTTTGAGGGCCGTCCGTCCGGCGCCGCGGTTTTTCGCGCCCTGCGCCGAATTAGACAGACCGGTCTTTATTTTATGTTTCTCTTCTGCGCCCGGCGGCCCTAACCCGGATTTCTCACCACAGTCACGGCCTGCGTCGCGTCCGGACGTTCGATCCGCCCCGTTCAGTACTGGGAGCGGGCCGAAAAGCGTAGCGGGGACTACGGTCGAGGCCCGCGACGCCGCGGGCGGACGTCCCCGGATTGCGAATTGGGTCGCGACCCGAAGGGCGGCGCTGTCGGGCCGGCATGGTGCGTCAAGCCGCTTGCCCGATGTCCCCGCATCGCGCGGCGCGGCTTTCCTGCCCTGCCGGCCCGACAGCGCCGCGCAGGCCGTGACTGCGGTGAGAAATCCGGGCTACCCATTGGAATCGCTGGAAAGATGCCCTTCGGAAATGCGCAAAAAAGTCACCATAGGAAATTTTCCAACCTCCCGGCGGGAGCGCCGTCCTTCGAGACCGGGCTTCGCGACGCGATCCCTTCGGCAAGCTCGGGGCAGGCTCCCCGCCGTCTCGAAGGACGGGGCAGGCGGCGCGCCCGGCGCGGTCTCCCCCCTTTCGCAGAGGAATCCGCCGAAGCGGGGGAAGGGAAACGGAGATAACGCTCTGTTTTACCTTGTTTTTTTACCTCACCCTCTTCAGAGGGGGAGGCCGGGTGGGGGTGAGCGGCGCCTGTTTCGCCGTTGCGGCCGAAGACCGGGACTGTCCCGTAAACGCCCTTGTCCATCCGGCTCGGCAAGGCCCTGTCGAAAGGCCGGCGCCGGCCCTCAGCCCGCTTCGGCGTGAAGCGATGCCGCCGCCGTCCAGTCCGGCCGGAAGCCGAGGATGCGCACGGCGTCGGGCAGTTGCGTGTTGAACAGCCGGTTGTGCCACAGCGTATTGCGGTGGGCCGGTTCGTCCGGCGCCAGCGCGCGCACGGCGCAGGGCAGGCGCCAGGACCGGCTGAACTGGCTGAAGTCCAGCCGGCAGGCTCCGAGCCGTTCCAGGAGCGCCGCCAGCCGCGATTCCGGCAGGAACAGCGCCGTCATCTCGTCGGAGAAGCGGCCGGCCCGGTGGTAATGGGTCGATTGCAGATAGGCCAGCCCCTTGCGGTAGACCTCGTTCGGGTCGCGGTGCTTCCTGACCTGGAACTCGAAGAAGTCCGTGCTTTCCGCCGGGTCGGCGCGCACCAGCAGCACGACAACGCCGCCGGAGAGGGTCCGGCCGCCGGACGACAGGATCCTCGGCCGCATACCCTCGGACGGCCGGCCGCCGTCCTCGCGCATGGCGATCTGGCGGATGCGGCACTGCCAGGCGAGAAACTGCCGGCGCAGGGTTTCGGGGGTCACGGCGGTCGGTCCGGATCGTTTGCCGTCGGGGAGGTCGGACCGGGTTTCTTACGCCGGATTTCCTGCAATGGCCACGACCCGCCCTGCGGTTTGCGCAAACCGCGATAGCGTCCAACGGATCGTGGCCGGGGCGGGGAAACCGGGCTAAGGTCCGGCCCGCCCGGCCTGCCGGCCGGAGCCCCGCCGTCCGGAGCCGCGCCATTCTCTACTATTTCGCGTTCGCTTTCTGCCTCGCCGGCATGGTCAAGGGCCTGATCGGCATGGGCCTGCCGCTGGTGTCGATCGCGCTCCTGTCGATCCTGATCGAGCCCAGGGCCGCGGTGCCGCTCGTGCTGGTCTCCGGCCTGGTGCTGAACCTGGTGCAGTTCCTCCAAATGGGCGGCCTGCGCGATATCGCGCGGCGCTACACCCTGCTGGCGCTGGCCGCGGCGGCCAGCGTCTGGGGCGGGACGGAGCTGCTGTTCGCCGCCGACCAGCGGATTATCGAGGTGCTGCTCGGCGTCATCGTGTGCGGCTACGTCGTCATCAACGTCATCCGCATCCCGCCCGCCCTGCCGCGGGTCTGGGAGGCGCGGCTCGCGATTCCCGTCGGCCTCCTGCTCGGCCTGCTCCAGGGCGCAACCGGCTCGCTCGCGGCGCCGCTGGCCGCCTGGTGGCAGGTGCTCGGCCTGAAGAAGGACGAATTCGTCCAGGCGTCCGGCTATGTGCTGTTCATCATCGTGGTGCCCTGGGCGGTGTCGCTGGTCGCCAAGGGCGCGGTGACCTGGGAGGTCGCCGCCGTTTCCGCCGGCCTTATGGTCCCGGCGGGCCTGGGCATGTTCGTCGGCGGCCGCATCCGCGCCCGGGTGCCGGAGGAACGCTACCGCAACCTGATCCTGGCCCTGCTGTTCTGCGCCGGCATCGGCCTGTTCGCAAAAGGGCTGGCTGCGTGAGAGGGCGCGTTTCCCGGGATGTCGGCGACCGTGACCGCATCGACGGGTTTTCCTTCCCCCCTTGGATTCCTCTGCGAAAGGGGGGGAGACCGCGCCGGGCGCGCCGCCTGCCCCGCCCGTCATTCCGGCCGGGCGCACCCCCTCGCCGTCATTTCGACCGAGCGCCCCCACCCGTCATTTCGACCGAGCGGAGCTCCCCTCCCGTCATTTCGAACGAAGCGCAACCCCAACCGTCATTTCGACCGAGCGGAGCAGCCTGCCCTGAGCGAAGTCGAAGGGAGTGGAGAAATCCGGCCGGCGGCGGGCGCCGGGCGGACGCCGGAGCCTGCGGCGTCGATGGAGCGCCCTCCGGGTTTCTCCGCTCCGCGCCTGACGGCGCTCCGGTCGAAATGACGGGGGTGGGCGGCGGCGGAGCTTCCCCGCGACACCCCTCCCCCTGCCCCCTCCCCCAAGGGGAGGGGGTAAGAGTCTGAAATCGGGGCGGTTTTCCGGCTCCGGTGCGGCGTTTCCGGACCCAAGCTCCCCCTCCCCTCCGGGGGAGGGGGCCGGGGGAGGGGGCCGCCCGCGCGCGGCTGCCCCCTTTCGCAGGGAAACCTCCTAAGAGGGGAAGGTATAGCGGCCTTCCCTTCCCGTCATTTCGACCGAAGCGCCACCCCCACCCGTCATTTCGACCGAAGCGAAGCGAGTGGAGAAATCCGGCTGGCGACGGGCACCGGGCGGACGCCGGAGCCTGTGGCGTCGACGGAGCGCCCTCCGGGTTTCTCCGCTCCGCGCCTGACGGCGCTCCGGTCGAAATGACGGGGGTGGGCGGCGCCGGAGCCTGTGGCGTCGATGGAGCGCCCTCCGGGTTTCTCCGCTCCGCCCCGGCCCAAGGGCCGTGGCTCCGGTCGAAATGACGGGATGGGTTCGAGGATCGGACCGGGTGCAAGTCCGGCAAGGAAGGCCGCGCCGGCGCCCGGTTCCGCCTTATCCGCGTTTCGCAGGGGAATCCTCCGAAGAGGGGGAGGAATTCCGGGCATGGGCCGCCCGTTCAATCCGCGGCGAACTCCGCGCGGATCGCCGGGCCGTGCTCGTCGAGGGCCGGGACGGCGCCGAGCCGCGGCGGGCCCAGCCCGCGGACCGACGTACCGGGCGGGACCATCTGCGCCGGGCCGTTCGGCGTCTCGACCGGCACGCGCCGCAGTTCGGGATGGGCCGAGAGGTCGGCGACGCCGTTGACCCGGCCGTAGGCGATCTGCGCCGCGTCGAGCCGGCGGATCGCTTCCGCGCGCGGCAACGCGCCGAACACCGCGCCCATCTCCGCCTCCAGCGCCGGCCGGTTGGCCACCCGCGCCGCGTTGTCGGCAAAGCGCGGATCGTCCGCCATGTCCGGCCGCTCCAGAACCGCCTCGCACAGCCGCACCCATTCGCGCGCGTTCTGGACGGCGAGCACGATGGGTTCGCCGCCGGCGCACCGGAACAGGCCGTAGGGCGCGATCGTCGGATGGCGCAGGCCGACCCGGGCGAAGCCGCCGTCGCCGAGGTCGTTGTGGAACAGCGGCACGTTCATCCAGTCGGCGAGCGTGTGGAACAGGGAGACGGAGAGCGCCCGCCCCTCGCCGGTCTTCTCCCGGGCGTAGAGCGCCTCCAAGATCGCGCCGTAGGCGTGCACGCCGGCGGAAAAGTCGGCGACCGAGACGCCGACCCGGGCCGGCTCGTCCGGGCTGCCGGTGATCGCCGCGACGCCGGATTCCGCCTGCACCAGCAGGTCGTAGGCCTTCATGGCCTCGTAGGGCCCGCCGTCGCCGTAGCCGGAAATATCGCAGGCGATGAGCCGCGGATGCCGCGCGCGCAGGGCCTCGGACCCGAAGCCGAGCTTCGCCGCCGCGCCGGGCGCGAGGTTCTGCAGGAACACGTCGGCCTTTGCGATCATCCGGTGCAGCAGCGCCGCGTCGTCCGCGTCCTTGAGGTCGAGGACGATGGATTGCTTGCCCCGGTTGAGCCAGACGAAATAGGCCGAGAGGCCGTTCACCGCGCTATCGTAGTAGCGCGCGAAATCGCCGCCCGGCCGCTCGACCTTGATCACCCGCGCGCCGGCATCCGCCAGCTTCGCCGCGCACAGCGGCGCAGCCGCCGCCTGGTCGATCGAAACGACGAGAATGCCGGCGAAGGGGTTCATGCGTGCCTTGCTCCCGGGGGACGGCGCCCGCCTCGGCGACTTCGCGCCGCCCTCAGAACGACCGCGGCAGGCCGAGGACGTGCTCGGCGATGTAGCTGAGGATCAGGTTGGTCGAGATCGGCGCGGTCCGGTAGAGCCGGGTCTCGCGGAACTTGCGCTCGATATCGTATTCCTCGGCGAAGGCGAAGCCGCCATGGGCCTGCATGCACATGTCGGCGGCCTCCCAGGCGGCGTCGGCGGCGAGCATCTTGGCCATGTTGGCCTCGGCGCCGGGCTTTTCGCCGGCGTCGAACAGGCAGGCCGCCTTCTGCACCATCAGGTCGGCGGCCTCGGTCGCGGCATAGGCCTTCGCGATCGGGAACTGGATGCCCTGGTTTTGGCCGATCGGCCGGCCGAACACGGTGCGCTCGGCGGCATAGGCGCGCGCCTTCCCGATGAACCAGCGGGCGTCGCCGATGCACTCCGCGCCGATCAGCACCCGCTCGGCGTTCATGCCGTCGAGGATGTAGCGGAAGCCCTGCCCCTCCGCGCCGATCAGGTTCTCCGCCGGGACTTCCATATCGTCGAAGAACACCTCCGTGGTGGCGTGGTTGATCATGGTGCGGATCGGCCGGACCGTCAGGCCGGCGCCCTGCGCCTCGCGCATGTCGACGACGAAGACCGAAAGACCTTCGGTGCGCTTCTTCGCCTGCTCCTTCGGCGTCGTCCGGGCGAGCAGCAGCATCAGGTCGGAATGTTCGGCGCGCGAGGTCCAGACCTTCTGGCCGTTCACGACATAGCGGCCGTTGCCCTTCTTCTCGGCGACGGTGCGCAGGGACAGGGTGTCGGTGCCGCTGCCCGGCTCGGTCACGCCGAAGGCCTGGAGCCGCAGGTCGCCGGAGGCGATGCCCGGCAGCCAGCGCGCCTTCTGTTCCGCCGAGCCGTGGCGCAGGATCGTGCCCATGATGTACATCTGGGCGTGGCAGGCCGCGCCGTTGCCGCCGCTCTTGTGGATCTCCTCCAGGATCGCGCAGGCCGCGCGCAGGCCGAGGCCGCTGCCGCCGTATTCCTCCGGCACCAGCACGGCGAGGAAGCCGGCCTCGGTCAGCGCCCGCACGAACTCCGCCGGGTAGGCGCGCGCCCGGTCCTTCTGGCGCCAGTATTCCCCCGGATACCCGGCGCACAGGGCGCGCACCGACTGCCGGATCGCCTCGATCTCCGGGTCCGGGGCATAGGGGTTGTCGGCGACGCTTTCGGCGGCGGGCGGGGCGGTTTCGACGATGGTCATGGTTCGCACTCTCCGTCGGCATCCCCGGCCTACGGCATGTGCGCCGCCAAGAAAAGCGGACACGCCCGCGCGGCGGCTTTCCGGCCGTCCGGCGAAGCCGCACCCCACCGTTGTAAGGCGATACCGGATACAACTGCGCCCGGCAGCCACTTTGCATTCGCGATCGAAAGCATTCGGCATAAGGCGCGTCGGATTTACTGGACCGGGGGACGGGCGCAGGGTCTGAACGCCGATCGGGTCGGAAGGTTGCGTCGGATTCTCTCGGCGCTCGAAGTCGCTGAAAGGCGGGGGCGGGCGGATGCGCCGCGCGGCCCGACGGCGCGGCGCCGGAAGGCTCGGGAAGTTCGGCTTGCCAAGCGCCGCCGCCGCCGCTTGAATCCGGCCATGGACGGCGCCGCCACCGGGACCGGGCTGAAGGTCGTGCCGATCGCACCGGCGGTCGGCGCGGAAATCCGCGGCGTCGATCTGGCGGCCGACCTGCCCGACGCCACGATCGCCGCGATCCGGCAGGCCCTGCTCGACCGTCTCGTCGTCTTCTTCCGCGACCAGGAGATCACCCCGGCGCAGCAGCTTGCCTTCGCGCGGCGGTTCGGCCGGCCGGCGCCCTATCCGATGGTCGAGGGCATCGACGGCTTCCCGGAAATCGCCCCGGTCCTCAAGCTGGAGCACGAGCGGGTCAATTTCGGCGGCGTCTGGCATTCCGATACGGCCTACACGGCAGAACCGCCGATGGGCGCGATGCTGGCGGCGCGGGAGCTGCCGCCGGCCGGCGGCGACACCCTGTTCGCCAACCAGTATCTGGCCTGGGAGACGCTGTCCGAGGGGCTGAAGGCGATGCTCCGGCCGCTGCGGGCGGTCAACAGTTCGGCCAAGGCGTCGGCCCGGATCACCCGCAACCGGGGCGAGGCCGACGGGCCGGGCGTCGATGCCGCAACCCGGAAGGAAGCGGTCCACCCGGTCATGCGCACCCATCCGGAGACCGGCCGGCCGGCGCTCTACGTCAACGCCGGGCACACGACGCGCTTCGAGGGCATGACCGAGGCCGAGAGCGCGCCCATCCTGGAGTATCTGTTCCGGCACCAGACCAAGGCCGAGTTCACCTGCCGCTTCGCCTGGACGCCGGGCGCCGTCGCCTTCTGGGACAACCGGGCGTCCCAGCATTATCCGCTCAACGATTATCACGGCCACCGGCGCCTCATGCACCGCATCTCGATCGCCGGCGACCGGCCGGCCTGAATGCGGGAAATCCCGAGACCGGCCGGACCTTCCGGCTCCGGACGGCTGCTGTAGCGATGGCGATTTTCGCGGATCTCGCGGCGCGTCCCGGGCGGGCGCTTGCCGCATTGTGCGCGATGCAGGCGCTGGTGTGGACCCTGGCGCCGGCGCTGACCCACAGCGCGCCGCCGCTCGACGTCGTCGAGATGCTGGTCTGGGGCCGGGAAGGCGTCGTCGCGACCTACAAGCATCCCAACCTTCCCGGCCTGCTGCTCGAAGCGGTCCGCCTGGCTGCCTTCGGCGCGCTCTGGCCGGTCTATCTGTTCGGACAGGGCTGCGTCGCAGCGACCTTCGCCGCGGTCTACCTGCTGGGCCGGGACCTGCTGGGGCCGGGCCGGGCGCTCGCCGGCACGCTCCTGCTGACCGGCATCTTCTACTATTCCTGGCCGACGCCGGAAGCGAACCATAATCTCCTGCAGATGCCGCTCTGGGCGTGGACCGGACTCGCCCTGTGGCGTGCGGTCCAGGGCGGGCGCTTCGCCTGGTGGGTCCTGCTCGGACTGTTCGCCGGCCTTTCGCTGTGGGCGAAATACTCGTCCGGCCTGTTGCTTCTGGCGGCATTTGTGTGGCTGCTGGCCGACGGGCGGGGGCGGGCCTGCTTCGCCCGGCCGGGCCCGTGGCTCGCGCTGACCGTGTGTGCGCTGGCGGCGGCGCCGCAAGCGCATTTCCTGCTCGCAAGCGGGTTCCTGCCGCTCGATTATGCGGCGGCGCGGGCGGGATCGAGCGGGGCCGGAGGGCCTGTCTCCTTTCTCCTCGCCCAGCTGGCGGACCATGCCGCGTTCGCGCTGATGGCGCTGGCCGCCGGCCTGTTCGGCGCCGGCGCCGCGCGCCGGCCGGCGGCGGAGGCCGGCGCGCGCCGGTTTCTCCTCGTCATCGGCCTCGGGCCGTTGCTGCTGACGCTGCTGGCGGCCGCCGCGGCCGGCCTCGGGTTGAAGGACATGTGGGGGATGCCGATGTTCAACTGGTCCGGCTTGCTGTTGATGGCGCTGCTGCCGGGGCGGTTCGACGGGCGGCGGCTCGCCCGGCTCGGCGCGATGGCTGCCGGCCTGCTGGTGCTGGTCCCGGCGGCCTACGCCGCCGCCGTGCTGTTCGGAGCGGCGATTTCGGACAAGCCGGCGCGGGTCGCCTGGCCGCAGGACGAGATCGCCGGCCGGCTGCTGCGCGGCTATGCCGGGGAGACCGGCGCCGCGCCCCGGATCGTCGTCGGGCATCAATGGCTGGCCGGTCTGGTTGCGCTGAAGGCGCCGGGCGATCCTTCCGTATCGATAAATGCCGATGCGCGGAAATCGCCCTGGGTTTCGGACCGGGACATCGCCGGGCGGGGCGCGCTGGCGGTCTGGCGGACCGGGCGAAAATTGCCGCCTGCAATGGCGGCGCTCGCCGCCGGGCGGCCGCTGCGCCGGGAGACCTTCCGGTGGAGCGACTCGCCGACGGCGCGCCCGATCCGGATTACCTGGACGGCGATTCCGCCCCGGACTCCCGGAACACGAAAAACCGGTTCAGCAGATAGGTGAGGACCGCCGCCAAGCCGGTGAACAGCAGGAAGCCGATGCGGTAGTCCAGCCCGCCGAGATCGGCCCAGAGCGCCATCGCCCCGCCGTGGAGCGCGACGACGGCGGCATAACCGGCGAGAAATCGCGGCCCTGCCCGGCGGTGCGGGACGCGGCTCCCGAGCACGAAACTGCGGTTGCCGATATAGGACACCGCGATGCCGCACACGGCCGCCAGCGCATTGGCGACCGCCGCCGAGGCCATGCCCGCGCCTTCCACCAGGCCGGCGAGGACGGCGTAGTGCACTGCGGTCGCGAACAGGCCGTTCAGCACGAAGCGCAGGATCCGGCCGCCTTCCTCACCCATCGGAAATGTCGCGGGGCGCCGTTTCGGTCTCGAGGATCAGCGACGCCGCCGCCGCTTCGAGGTCCGCCGGCGAGCGATGGCCGAGCGCGTTCATAATCAGCGCGACCAGGCTGAGGATCGCGGTCTGGAGAAAGACCAGGACCAGGAACCCGGTCACGAAGGTCAGCCATCCGGGCGTCGTCTGGCCCGATAGCTTCAACGCCAGTCCGATCAGAAAAATAACCACACCCGATGCCGCCGCCCCGGCGCAGACCGCGCCCATGCGGGTCAGCACGGCGTCGTCGAACACCGCCACCGCGCGCAGGCCGTGGAGCGCCAGGTCGTAGAAGCTCATCTGCGACCGGCCGCGATAGCGTACGCCGCGGTCGCAGGGAATTTCCGCACGCGGCAGGCGCGACTTGATCAGCGCCGCGGCCAGGTGGATCCGCGTTTCCTGCATGGCCGTCAGGCGCAGCAGGGCGCGCCCGCCGAGGGCGCAGAAATTGCCGAACCGGATTTCGCGGCCGGTCATCAGGCCGAAGAACAGGCGGTAGATCCGGTAGAACAGCCGGAACGACGGCGATTCGCGCCGGCGGCCCCGGCGGGCCGCGGCGGCGTCGCAGTCCGGCCCGACCGCCGCGATCAGGCGGGGGATATCCTCCGGCCTGTCCTCGCCGTCGCTGTCCATGACGACGGCCCCGGCGTAGCGCGGGTCCGACGCCGCCACCGTCAGGCCGACCCAGGCCGCGGTCTGGTGCCCGCAATTGCGCTTCAGGCGGACGATCCGGCCGGCGAAGCCCGTTTCGCGGATGGCGCCGATCGCAGGCGGCGAGCCGATCGAGCCGTCGTCGACCGCGAGGATCTCCAGGGTGACGCCGGCGTCGACGCGCGCCAGGTCCCGGCACAGCGCGGCGAAGGAGTCGCCGTCCTCGAAAACGGGGGTGACGACGGCCCAGACCGAATCGGGCCGAGCCGCCTCACGGATGTCCGACATCGATCCGGTGTTCCGGGACGGTGCGCAGCAGCTCGCGGAACCAGGCGACGGTCTCTGCCAAGCCCGCTTCCAGTTCCGTATCCGGGGACCAGCCGAGCAGCCGGGCCGCGCGCGAAATGTCGGGCCGGCGGCGCACCGGGTCGTCCTCCTGCAGCGGGACGAAGACCGTGGACGAGCCGCTGCCGCAGAGCCGCGCGATCGTCCCGGCGAGCTCGGCGATGGCGGTCTCCTGCGGGTTGCCGAAATTGACCGGCCCCGGCGGCGCGTCGTCGAGCGCCATGTAGGCCAGCAGCCCGTCGACGAGATCGTCGACATAACAGAAGGACCGGGTCTGGCTGCCGTCGCCGGCGACTGTCAGCGGCCGGCCGAGCAGGGCCTGGACGATAAAGTTGGAGACCACCCGCCCGTCCGAAGCGTGCATGTGGGGCCCGTAGGTGTTGAAGATGCGCGCGACCCGGATATCGACCCCGTACTGGCGGCGATAGTCGAAGAACAGGGTCTCGGCGCAGCGCTTGCCCTCGTCGTAGCAGGCGCGCGGGCCGATCGGGTTGACGTTGCCCCAGTCGCCTTCGGCCTGGGGATGGTTGAGCGGATCGCCATACACCTCGCTGGTCGAGGCCTGGAGAATGCGCGCGCCGCAGCGCCGGGCGAGGTCCAGCATGTTGATCGCGCCGTGCACCGAGGTTTTCACGGTCTGCACCGGATCGTGCTTGTAGTGCACCGGGCTCGCCGGGCAGGCGAGGTTGAAGATGCGGTCGACCTCGAGGCGCAGCGGCTCCGTCACGTCGTGGCGGATGAATTCGAAATTCGGCGCGCCGAGAAGCGGGGCGATGTTCGCCTTGGCCCCGGTGAACAGATTATCGAGACAGATAACGTCGCAGCCCTCGCGGATCAGCCGCGCGCAGAGATGCGAACCGATGAAGCCGGCTCCTCCGGTGACAAGCGTGCGTTCTGTGTAATGCTTCATCTGCGCGCCGGCGCCGGGTGATACGACCGCGGGATGCCGGTCCCGCCCCGTCCCGGCCGTTTCGGGCGCCCGCCGGTCCGGTATGCGATGTTCGGCGGCCGGTTATATCACCGGGCGCCGGCCGCAAGTCTGCGGCTTTACGTCTGGCGGCGGCGTTCGCAAGGCGGGCGATATGGCCGCTTCCCCGGCGGCGCGGCTTCTGGCACCTGTCTTCCGGCACAACCGCTCGTCCCGACTCCTCCCGCCATGGCCGACGCCGATCCTCCAGCCCCGACAGAGCCCCCGACCGGGGATGTCCCGCGCGATTTCATCCGCGACATCGTCCGCGCCGATCTGGAAAGCGGCAGGGAAAGCACGGTCGTCACCCGCTTCCCGCCGGAGCCGAACGGCTATCTCCATATCGGCCACGCCAAGTCCATCTGCCTGAATTTCGGCGTCGCGGCGGAGTTCGGCGGGCGCTGCCACCTGCGCTTCGACGACACCAACCCGCTCAAGGAGGAGCAGCTCTATATCGACGCCATCGAGGCCGACGTGCGCTGGCTCGGCTTCGACTGGGGCGATCATCTCCACCACGCCTCGGACCATTTCGATTTGCTTTACGCCTTAGCGGAATATCTGGTTGTGGAGGGCCTCGCCTATGTCGACGACCAGACGGCCGGGGAGGTGCGCGCCGGCCGCGGCACGCTGACCGAACCCGGAAAGAACAGCCCGTACCGCAGCCGCACGCCGGAGGAGAACCGGGATCTGCTGCGCCGGATGAAGGCCGGCGAGTTCCCGGAGGGCGCCCGGGTGCTGCGCGCGAAGATCGATATGGCGTCCGGCAACCTCAACCTGCGCGATCCCGTGCTCTACCGCATCCTGCACGCGCCCCACCCGCGCACCGGCGACCGCTGGAAAATCTACCCGACCTACGATTTCGCCCACGGCCAGTCCGACGCCATCGAGCGCGTCACCCACTCGATCTGCACCATGGAGTTCGAGGACCACCGGCCCCTCTACGACTGGTTCATCGAGCGTCTGCCGGATAGAGAGCAGATCGTGAACAAATGCGATTCACCCCTGCATCGCGAATGGCTGATCGAGCATTTGCCGGTATTGTTTCCGAATGAACAAGAAATAGAGAATCATAAGGAGACAATAAGAATTCTCTTTCAAGGTATTCACCCAGAAAGCACAAAGACTAAGTTAAAGTATATGCTCGAATTTTTGGAGTCCCGATCGCCGACGGGGCGTTACCGAGATAAGGATACGTCCCGGCCCCGGCAGTACGAGTTCGCCCGCCTCAATCTCGGCCACACCGTCCTGTCGAAGCGCCGGCTGGTCCGGCTGGTCGAAGACGGCCATGTCGCCGGCTGGGACGATCCGCGGATGCCGACCCTCGCCGGCCTGCGCCGGCGCGGCGTGCCGCCGGAAGGCGTCCGGGAGTTCGTCCGCCGCATCGGCGTCGCCAAGGCCGACAACCTGGTCGAGGCGGCCCAGTTCGACGCCGCGGTGCGCGACGTGCTGAACGAAACCGCGCCGCGCCGCATGGCGGTGCTCGACCCGCTGAAGGTCGTCATCGAGAACTGGCCGGAGGGCAAGGTGGATTGGCTCTCCGCCGCCAACCACCCGGCCGATCCGGACCGCGGCGCGCGCGACATCCCCTTCGGCCGCGAACTCTGGATCGAGCGCGCCGACTTCATGGAAGACCCGCCGAAGAAGTTCTTCCGCCTCGCGCCGGGCCGGGAGGTGCGGCTGCGCTTCGCCTGGCTGATGACCTGCACCGGCGCGGTGCGCGGCGCGGACGGCGAAGTCTCCGAGCTTCGCTGCGTCATCGACCCGGAGTCGCGCGGCGGCGCGGCGCCCGACGGCCGCAAGGTGCGCGGCACGATCCACTGGGTCTCCGCGGCCCACGCGCTCGACGCCGAGGTCCGGCTCTACGACCGGCTGTTCGACGCCGAAATCCCCGGCGGCGCCGGCCGCGACTGGCTCGACGACCTCAACCCGGAGTCGCTGACGGTCGTGCGCAACGCCAAGCTGGAACCGGCGCTGGCCGGCGCCCGCCCCGGCGAGACCCTGCAATTCGAGCGCACCGGCTATTTCGCGCCCGACCCGGACGGCTTTTCGGACGGCGCACCCGCCCGTCCGGTCTTCAACCGCACCGTCACCCTGCGCGACAGCTGGGCCAGGCAGCAGGGGCGGTAGGGGGCGGACGGGCTTGCGCCGGGCGGACAGGGGATGAAGCGCATGAGTGAAATGCGCTAGGATCGCCGACGCCCGCCATCCGGCCTTTCGCCGCCGCGTTCGAAAGGGGACCGCCATGCCTGCCCCGCAGCTCTATCTGATCGACGGCTCGGCCTATATCTTCCGGGCGTTTCACGCCATTCCGGTCGAGTCCTTCAAGCGCTCCGACGGCGTGCATACGAACGCCGTCAACGGCTTCTGCAACATGATCGTGAAGCTGATCGAGCAGGTGCGCTCGGCCCCGGACGGGACTGACGGGGCGGAGGACTATGTGGCGGTGATTTTCGACGCCTCCTCCAAGACCTTCCGCAACGATCTCTATCCCGAATACAAGGCGAACCGCGACGAGCCGCCGGAGGAGCTGCGGCCGCAATTCGCCCTGGTGCGCGAGGCGACCCGCGCCTTCAACCTGCCCTGCATCGAGCTGGAGGGCTACGAGGCCGACGACCTGATCGCGACCTACGCCAGGCAGGCGACGGCCAGGGGCTTCGAGACCGTCATCGTGTCGTCCGACAAGGACCTCATGCAGCTGGTAAACGACAGCGTCACCATGTTCGATCCGATGAAGGACAAGCGGATCGCCGCGCCGGAGGTGGCCGAGAAGTTCGGCGTGACGCCGGACAAGGTGGTCGACGTCCAGGCGCTGATGGGCGACAGCACCGACAACGTGCCCGGCGTGCCCGGCATCGGCCAGAAGACGGCGGCGCAGCTGATCGGCGAATACGGCGACCTGGATACGCTGCTGGCCCGGGCGTCCGAGATCAAGCAGACCAGGCGGCGCGAGAACCTGATCGAATTCGCCGACATGGCGCGCCTGTCGCGCGACTTGGTCGTGCTGAAGGACGACGTGCCGACGGATGCGGCGGTCGAGGATTTCCGCCTGGAGCCGCCGGACCCGGACGTGCTGCTCGGCTTCCTGCGCCAGCAGGAATTCCGCACCATCACCCGCCGGCTCGAGGCCGGGTTCGTCGAGGCCGGGACGATCGAGGCGCCGCCCGACGAGGCGGCCGACGCGCTCGACGGGGCGCCGGCGCCCGAAGCCTCCGTCTACGAGGCGGTGCAGGACGAGGCGCGGCTTGCCGAATGGATCGCGCTGGCGCGCGAGCGCGGCGCGGTCGCCTTCGATACCGAGACGACCTCCCTGAACGAGATGCGCGCCGAACTGGTCGGATTCTCGCTGGCGGTCGAGCCGGGCCGGGCCTGCTATGTGCCGCTCGCCCATGTCGCGCCGGGTTCGGACGGCGGCGCGGCCCTGGCGCTCGACGGCGCGGCGGCGCCGGAGCAGATCCCGTTCGACCGCGCGCTCGCCCTGCTCAAGGCGCTGCTGGAGGACCCGGCGACCCTGAAGATCGGCCACAATATCAAATACGATGCGGTGGTGATGGCCCGCTACGGCGTCGAAATCGCGCCGGTCGACGACACCATGCTGCTCAGCTACGTCTGCGATGCCGGCCGCCACAAGCACGGGCTGGACGACCTCGCCCGGCTCCATTTCGAGCACGAAACGATCAAGTACGCCGATGTCTGCGGCAAGGGCAAGGCGCAGATCGGTTTCGCCGAGGCGGACCTCGGCAAGGCGACCGACTATGCCGCCGAGGACGCCGAAATCGCGCTGCGCCTGCACCGTCTGCTCAAGCCGCGCCTGGTCGCCGAGCGGGCGGCAACGGTTTACGAGACGCTGGAGCGGCCGCTCATCCCCGTGCTGGCGCAGATGGAGCGCACCGGGATCCTGGTCGACGCCGGGCGCCTCAAGCGCCTGTCCGGCGATTTCGAGCAGCGTATGGCCGCCTACGAGTCGGAGATCCACGACCTCGCCGGCGCGCCCTTCGCCATAGGCTCGCCCAAGCAGCTCGGCGAAATCCTCTTCGACAAAATGGGCCTGGAAGGCGGCCGCAAGACCAAGACCGGCGCGTGGGGCACCGGGGCCGACGTGCTGGAGAGCCTCGCCGCCCAGGGCCACGGCCTGCCGGCCCGGGTGCTCGACTGGCGGCAGCTCGCCAAGCTCAAGAGCACCTACACCGATGCCCTGGTCGGCGAAATCCATCCGCAGACCGGCCGGGTCCACACCTCCTACGCCATGGCGGTGGCCTCGACCGGGCGGCTGTCGTCGAACGATCCGAACCTGCAGAACATCCCGGTGCGGACGGAGGAGGGACGGCGCATCCGCGAGGCCTTCGTTCCGGAGGCCGGCTACACGCTGGTCTCGCTGGACTATTCCCAGATCGAGCTGCGGCTGCTCGCCCATGTCGCCGACATGGAGGTGCTGAAGCAGGCCTTCCGCGACGGCGTCGATATTCACGCCATGACGGCTTCGGAGGTGTTCGGCGTGCCGGTGGACGGCATGGACCCGATGGTCCGGCGCCGCGCCAAGGCGATCAATTTCGGCATCGTCTACGGCATCTCGGCCTTCGGGCTCGCCAACCAGCTGCGCATCGACCGCGGCGAGGCCCGCGCCTTCATCGACGCCTATTTCGAGAAGTTCCCCGGCATCCGCGACTACATGGAGACGACCAAGGACTTCGCCCGGCGCAACGGCCATGTCGTGACGCCGTTCGGGCGCAAAATCCACGTCACCGGCATCGCCGACAAGAACCCGTCGCACCGCGCCTTCGCCGAGCGCCAGGCGATCAACGCGCCCTTGCAGGGCGGAGCGGCCGACATCATCAAGCGCGCCATGATCCGCGTCCCGGCCGTGCTGGCGGCCGAAGGGCTGGGCGCCCGGATGCTGCTCCAGGTCCATGACGAACTGCTGTTCGAGGCGCCGGAAGCCGAGGTCGAGAGGACGGTCGCCGCGCTCAAGCCGATGATGGAGCGCGCCGCCCTGCCGGCGGTCGACCTCTCGGTCCCCCTGGTCGTCGACGCCGGCAGCGCCGGCAACTGGGCCGCGGCGCATTGAGGCGGAATCGTCGCTGCCGCTGCGGACGGGTCTTCCGGACCGCGCCGCAGGGCGGCGCCGTCTGCTCCGGCATAATGCCCGCGCCGTCCCGGCCGAACGGGCGCAGGCGGCGCGACAAAACATACGATGCCCCGGCCCGGCGGCGCGACTATTGTTTCCCGGTCTGCGAACTCCAGCCGTGACCTCGCACTAACCGTTTGAGATTACATCCTTTTCCGGCTTGTCTTCGGCGCGGCCTCCCGCGAACGGCAGCCGGAATACCGCAGTGCGAGCGGAGACCCCGATGACCGCCTTCAACCAGGAAACCTTCGATTCGGTCGCCGACATCATCGCCGACATCTGCTCGATCGACCGGGCGGAGATCGCGCCGGACTCCCACGCCGTGAACGACCTCGGGATCGACAGCCTGGATTTCCTGGACGTCACCTTCGACATCGACAAGAAGTTCGGCATCAAGATGCCGGTCGAACAGTGGATGGAGGAGGTCAACCAGGGCGATGCGGACGCCGACGAATTCTTCGTCATGAAGAACCTGGTGGTCCGGATCGAGGAACTGCGCGCCGCGAAGGCCGCCTGACCGGCCCGCCGACGGCGCGCCCCGCTCCGCTCCGGCGAACGGTCGTGAATCTCGAATATTTCCAGATGGTGGACCGGGTCGAGGCTTTCGACCCGGCGCGCCGGACCATCCGGTGCCTTGCGCAGGTTCCCGAGCGCTCGACCGTTTTCGAAGGCCATTTTCCCGGCTATCCCGTCATGCCGGGCACCCTGCTGGTCGAGGCGGTCGCGCAGGCCGGCGGGTTCCTCCTGATGGCGCTCGACGGCTACAGCCGGATGCCGGTCCTCACCCAGGTGGTGAAGGCGCGCATCCGGGAAGCCGTCGAACCCGGCGCGGTGCTGACAATCGACGCCGAAGTGCAGCAGGTCAGCTCCGGCATCTCGGCCATCGACGGCCGGATTTCGGTGGCGGCCCCCGAGTCCCGGACCCGTGCGGCGGAGTGCGAAATCCGCTATAGGACCATGCCGTTCCCGGCGCCCGGACTGCGCGACCTGGTGATCGCCCGGGCGCGGGAGATCGGCGCGCCGGCGACTGCGGCCGGACCGGGCGAGGGGCAGAGGTGACGAACCGCGAGGTTTGCATTACCGGCTACGGCCTGCTCTCGCCGCTCGGCGAGACGCCGGCGGCCCGGTGGGCGGCGCTCGACGATCCGGCGGCCCGGCGCGTCCGGATCGACGAGGCGGCGACGGCCCCCTTCCCGATTCACACCGTCGGCGACTACGACCTTGCGGCCCAGGTGCCGCGGCCCGGCGACCGGCGCGCCATGGGGCCGATGATGCAGTACGGCGCCTATGCCGCCGGGCTGGCCCTCGACATGGCCGGCCTCAAGGACGATGCGGACCTGCTGCGGCGCACCCACATGATCGTCGCGTCCGGCGGCGGCGAGCGCGACCTGGAGCTCGACCGCCGGATTCTCGAAGGCGCGCCGGAGCGCGACACCCGCGGCGCCCGGGACGAGTGGATCGCCGCGCAGATGGCCGACGGGTTGCGGCCGACCCTGTTCCTGGCCCAGCTGCCCAACCTGTTCGCCGGCAATATCTCCATCGTCCACAAGGTCGCCGGCTCGAGCCGGACCTTCATGGGCGAGGAGTCGGCCGGGGCCGACGCCCTGCGCATCGCCCACCGCCGGCTGGCGGCGGGCCAGGGCGAGATTTTCCTGGTCGGCGCCGCCTTCGCTGCCGAGCGCCCGGAGATCCAGATTTCCTACAATGCCGGCGGTATGCTGCTGCGCGGCGGCTTCGCCGACCTCTGGAGCCGGCCCGACGCCGGCATCTGCTTCGGCGCGGCCGGCGCCTTCCTGGTGCTCGAATCGCGGGAGAGCGCGGCGGCCCGCGGCGTCGCCGCGCGGGCGGTGTTGCGCGGCGTGGAGAGCGACCGCACCGACCGCCGCACCGGCGATCCGGCGGCGACCGCCCGGCGGCAGGTCGAAAAGCTGGGCATCGGGCCGGCCGGGCCGGACACGGCGGTCCTCAGCGGCGCCAGCGGCGCCGGCGCGGCGACCGGCATCACCGCCGCCGAGCGGAGGTTTCTCGAAGATCTGGCCGCCGGCGCGCCGGTGCGCGGCACGGCCCAGGCGGTCGGCCACGCCGTCGAGGCGGCGTTCCTGCAGAATGTCATTCTCGCCGCCGCCTGTGTAGAACGCGGCGAAGTCTTCGCGCCCCTGTCGCCGGATGCGCCGGTCGAGGCCGTCGGCGCCGGTCCGGTCTCCCGCGCGCTGGTCACCGGCTGGGGCCATGTCCGGGGCGAGGCCCTGGCGCTCGTGGAAGGAACAGGATGACCCGCCCATGACCGGCTCCCGCGATCCCTTCGCCCGCGCCGTCGCTGTCACCGGCATCGGCATGATCACGTCGCTCGGCTGCGGCGTCGCGGAGAACTGGCGGCGGCTCATCGCCGGCGAGTCCGGCATCCGGCGAATCGCCCGCTTCCCGACCGAGGGCCTGCGCACGCAGATCGCCGGCTGCGTCGATTTCATGGATGTCGATCCGGTCACCATCCCGGCGCTCAGCCGGGCGATGGCCGAAGCGGTCTCCGACGAGGCCGTCGCCGCCAGCGGCATCGCGGAAGGCGGCGCCATCGACGGCGACCTGTTCCTCGCCGCGCCGCCGATCGAGCACGATTGGGAGTCGCGCTTCGACCTGCTCGATACCGTCGATCCCGGCGGCGGGCCCTATGGGCGCGGCGACGGCGCCGCCGGAACCGAAGAAACGCTGCCCTGGCACCGCGAGTTCCTGAACGGCTCGCTGGCCGACCGGCTGGCCGAACGCCACGGCTGCACCGGCTCGCCGATCACGCTGACGACGGCCTGCGCGTCGGGCGCCTCCGCGATCCAGCTCGGCGTCGAATCGATCCGCCGGGGCGAGCGCCCGGCCGCGCTGTGCATCGGCACCGACGGCAGCATCAACAGCGAATCCCTCATCCGCTTCGCGCTGCTTTCCGCGCTCTCGACCAAGAACGATCCGCCCGAACAGGCCGCCAAGCCCTTCTCGCGCAACCGCGACGGCTTCGTCATGGCCGAGGGCGCCGCCGCCCTCGTGCTCGAACGTCCCGACCGTGCGAAGGCAAGGGGGGCGCCGGTCCTCGGTTACATTCTCGGCTGCGGCGAGGCGGCGGACACCTTCCACCGCACCCGCTCGAACCCGGACGGCCAGGCCATCGTCCGCTCCATGGCCGGCGCCATCGCCGACGCCGGGCTGGCGCCGGCGGACATCGGCTACGTCAACGCCCACGGCACGGGCACGCCGGAGAACGACAAGATGGAATATCTCGGCATTACCGAGGTGTTCGGCGCCGGCAGGGACCGGCTGGCGGTCAGTTCCAACAAGTCGATGATCGGCCACACACTGACCGCAGCCGGCGCGGTCGAGGCCGTGGCGACGGTGCAGGCGTTGCGGCGCGGCGTGCTGCCGCCGACGATCAACTACCGGGAGCCGGACCCGAACATCGAGCTCGATGTCGTGCCCAACGAGGCGCGGGCGCAGGCGGTCGAATTCGCGCTCTCCAACAGCTTCGGCTTCGGCGGCCAGAATGTCAGCCTGGTGCTGGGCGCGGCGGCGTGAACGGGCGCGTCGCGGATCGTCGGCCGGCGCCGGCTATTCCGTCGGCGAATAACCGAAATCGTACCCGTCCATAGCCCGCACCGCGCCGGCGCCGCCCAATTCTTCCAGCCGCGCCCGCTGGTCGGCGAAGGCCCGCCTGTTGGCCGTTGCCGGATCGACGATCCCGCGCAGGCCGGTCTGCATCGACGCCAGGGTTTCCGCCGCGGCCGGTCCGGCCGCCAGGTCGCGCTGCTCGTCCGGATCGTCGGACAGGTTGAAAAGCTGGGGCGGACAGCCCTCGTGATGCACCAGCTTCCAGTCGCCCCGGCGCAGCATGAAGGCGCCGGTCGCCGAGCCGCCGTCGTGATACTCGGACAGGACCGGCCTTTCCGGATCGTCCGGCTCTGCCGCGATATAGAGCAGCGACCGGCCGGGCCGGGGGGCGGAAGGGGCCGGGGCGCCCATTGCGTCCAGCACGGTCGGGAAGACGTCGACCAGCGAGACCGGCGTGTCGACCGTCCGGCCCGCCGCGAGTCCGGACCCGGCCAGGATCGTCGGGATCCCGGCGCTGCCCTCGAACATGACCTGCTTGGTCCAGATGCCGTAGTCGCCCAGCATCTCGCCATGGTCGGACGTGAAGAGGACCGTCGTTTCGCCGGCGAATCCGCCCGCTTCGAGCGCGGCGAGCACCCGGCCGATCAGGTCGTCGACGAAACTGACCAGCCCGAAATAGGCGCGCCTTGCGGCGTCGCGCGACCCGGCGTCGAAATGGCGGTCGTAGTCGAAGAAGCGCAGGGTCTCGCGCAGCGCCGGATGATCGCGCCAGTTGCCGGCATAGGGCTTCGGCGCCGGCAGGTCGGCCCCGGCATAGAGGTCGAACCACGCCGGCGGCGCGGCCAGCGGATAATGCGGGCTGACGAAGGAGACGAACAGCGCCCAGGGCGGCCCGCCGGTTGCTGCACGCGCCTCCAGCCACGCCGTCGCCGCGTCCGCCACCGCCCGGTCGTAGGCGTGATACTCGGTCTCCGCCGCCCCGACCTGCCCGGCCAAGTCCGCGGTCGCGGGATAGTCGCCCAACGGATCGCGCAGCAGGCCGGGCGCCCAGCCGATGCCGTCCTTGACATGCATCGCCCGCAACTCCGGCGCGAAGCCGTTGTCGTCCGCCGTCCGGCGGAAATGCAGCTTGCCGGCGGAGACGGCGTCCATGCCGTGGCGCCGCAGCCGGTGGGCCCAGCTTTCGCGCCGGCCGCGGTAAGGTTCGGCGCTGCTCCAGCAACGGATGTCGTGAACGTACCGGCCGGTATGCATCGCCGCGCGGGCCGGCACGCAGATCGGGCTGTTGGTATAGGCTTGCGTAAAGCGCACGCCGCGCGCCGCCAGCCGGTCGAGGTTCGGCGTCCGCACGGCCGGGTGGCCGGCGCAGCCCATCGCGTGACGGGCGAATTCGTCGGCCACGATCAGCAGAAAGTTACGCCCGTTCACCGCGATATCCGTTCCGGAAAACCGTTCCCGGCGGCATCCGTGCGCCGGGAAAGCCGGATCGTCAAGCCGGCCCGGCGTTCCGCCGCCTTGAAACCGCTCCTTCCGGTGAGCATCTTCGGCGCCATGGCGACCGGGGTTTCACAGGGGGGCGGCGCGGCGCCGGCGGGCAATGGCCCGGACCGGCGGCTCTGCGTCGCGCCGATGATGGACTGCACCGACCGGTTCGACCGCTATTTCCTGCGCCGGATCACCCGCCGGGCGGTGCTGTACACGGAGATGGTGACGACCGGCGCGATCCTGCACGGCGACCGCGAGCGCCTGCTGCGCTTCGATCCGGAAGAGCATCCGGTCGCCCTGCAGCTCGGCGGGTCCGACCCGGCGGCGCTCGCCGAATGCGCGCGCATCGGCGCGGCGCGCGGCTACGACGAGATCGACCTCAACGTCGGCTGCCCGAGCGGCAAGGTGCAGTCCGGCCGCTTCGGCGTCTGCCTGATGGCGGAGCCGGGGCTGGTTGCCGAATGCGTGCGGGCGATGCGGCGCGCGGTGGCGGCGCCGGTCACGGTGAAATGCCGGATCGGCATCGACGGGCGCGACGATTACGGCTTCCTGCGCGACTTCGTTGCCGCGGTCGCCGACGCCGGCTGCCGGACGGTCATCGTCCACGCCCGCATGGCGATCCTCACCGGCCTGACGCCGAAGCAGAACCGCGAGATCCCGCCCCTGCGCTATGACGTGGCGGCCCGCCTCAAGGGCGATTTTCCCGGTCTCGAAGTCGTGCTTAACGGCGGAATCGGCAGCCTCGACGAAGCCGAAGCGCATCTTGCGGCCTTCGACGGCGTCATGATCGGCCGCGCGGCCTACCGCACGCCCTGGTCGCTCGCGGACGCGGACGCGCGGCTGTTCGGCGCCGCGCCGCCCTGCGCGAACCGCCGCGACGCGGCGCTCGCCATGCTGCCCTATATCGAACGGGAGACCGCCGCCGGCGTGCCGCTGCACCGCATTCTGCGCCACATGACCGGCCTGTTTCACGGCGTGCCCGGCGGCCGGGCCTGGCGGCGCTATCTGGCGCAAAACGCCCACAAGCCCTGCGCCGGGCCGGAAGTCCTGCGCGCCGCGCTCGCCCTGACCGGTTCCGAAACCGGTCCGGGCGTCCGGGCCGCGGCGTGACGGCGACGCCCGCGCCCGCGTCGCCGGATCGGCCGGCGCGCCGCGTTCAAGGCGTGTCCGGCGCCGACGGCCGGCCCGACGGGGAGACAGGACGGGGAGACATGACCGACGTGACCGCCGCCCATCCCGCCGTTCGCCGTACCGTCCCTTCGGCCGTCCCCCGGGCCGTCCCCTGGGCCGTCCGCTGGTCGGCCCGCGCCGCCGCGCTCGCGCTGTGCACCGTGCTCCTCGGCTGTTCGATCCTGCGCCCGCTGCCGGACGAGACGACGCTGGACGAGCGGCTCGCCGCCTTTCCGAAGAGCGGCCTGCCGCTCAGGGGCGAAGTCGCGATCGACTGGAACGAGAACCAGATCCCCTTCATCGCGGCCGAGCACGACGACGATCTCGCCTTTGCGCTCGGCCTGGTCCACGCCCATCTGCGGCTCGGCCAGATGGAGGTGCTGCGGCGCGTCGCGGCGGGCCGGATTTCCGAAATGGCCGGGCCGTTCACCGTCGATATCGACCACGCCCTGCGCATCCTGAATTTCGGCCGCGGCGCCGAGCGGACGCTGGCGGAAATGCCGCCGGAAACCAAAAAATGGATAGACCGGTTTGTCGAGGGAATAAATTACTACCAGCGCACGGCGAAGGAACTGCCGCACGAGTATCGTATTTTCGGCCTGGAACGCGAACCGTGGACGGCGCGCGACGTGCTCACGGTCGGGCGGGTCGCCGGCGCCGATGTAAACTGGTTGGTCTATTTTCGTCTTCTGGCGCTGCGCGAGCGGAAGGACTGGCCGCAACTCTGGCGGCGGCTGGCGACCGTCGGCGGCGATTCGGTGCTCAGCTTCGCCTCGGAGGACCGGGCCGGCCGGCTGGAACGGCTGCTCGGCGCGGCGGCGCGTTCGGGCAGCAACTCCTGGGCCGTGGCGCCCCGGCGCAGCGCGACCGGCGGCGCCCTGATGGCCAACGACCCCCATCTCGGCAACACCATGCCGAACCTGTGGATTCTCGCCGGCTTCAGGTCGCCCGGCTTCCATGCCGTCGGCATGATGATCCCCGGCGTGCCCTTCGTCGCCGTCGGCCGCAACGCCGATATCGCCTGGGGCGGCACCAACATGCGCGCCGCCTCGAGCGACCTCTACGACATCTCCGCCCTGCCGCCTTCGGCGATCCGCAGCCGGACCGAGAAAATCAAGGTGCGCTGGTGGTTCGACAGCACGGTGCAGATCCGGGAATCGTCTCTCGGCCCGGTGATTTCCGATGCGCCGCCGCTCGAATGGGAGGGCGGGCCGCTGGCGCTGCGCTGGGTCGGCCACGAGCGGGGCGACGAGATCACCGCCATGGTCAAGGTGATGAAGGCGCGGAATTTCGCGGATTTCCGGCGCGCCTTCGTGAACTTCGCCGTCTCGGCCCAGAACATGATCTATGCCGACCGGGAGGGGAATATCGGCCAGGTGATGGCGACAGTCCTGCCGGTGCGCCCCAGAAAGCTCCCGCCCGACTTCATCCTCGACGCGTCGGACGACACCTGGCGTTGGAAGAGATTTCTGAACGTTCTGCAATTACCGTATGTATATAATCCGGCGACGGGCTTTGTCGCGTCGGCCAACAACAAGCCGGCCGAGGCGCCGGCGCCGGTCGGCCGTTTCTTTTCCGCCGACGACCGGATCGTGAGGATCAAGCAGATGCTCGCCGCCAGGGCGAAGCACGCGATGGCGGACATGAAGGCGATCCAGCTCGACGTCTACATGGCCTCCTCGGCCGCCGTCCGCAACGCGATCGTCCGGCGCGTCGACGAACTCGGCCTGACGCCGCAACTGTCGCCGGACGGCGCGAAGGTCCTGATGCTCATGCGCGGCTGGGACGGGCACTACCGGGCGGCGGACCGCGGCCCCGTCGCCTTCGAGCTGGTCTACAAGCACTTCTCGCAATACCTCGCCGAACGGAAGGTCGGCGAAGAGTTTGCCGAGGCGTATGGCGGCTTCTCCCGGATCAAGCGCATGCTGATCGAGGATTTTGCGGCGCTCGACGACGCTGCGGCGGCGGCGATGCTGCGCAAGGCCTTCGACGCGGCCGGCGAGCGCCTCGGCACATTTGCGGCCTGGGGCGACATGCACCGGCTCAGCCTGGGGCATCCCCTGTCCTTCGTGCCGCTGATCGGCAGCCGCTACGAATTCGGCGACCATGCGGCAAGCGGCTCGTCCGACACGCTGATGAAGACCGCCCACAGCCCGAGCGACGGGCGCCACGACACGCGCTACGGCCAGCAGGCGCGCCATCTCTCCGACCTGGCGGACATGGACGACAACCGCTTCCTGCTGCTCGGCGGCCAGGACGGCTGGTTCAACAGTTCGACCGCCCTCGACCAGGTGCCGATGTGGCGGCGCGGCGATTATATCCGCCTGCCGATGCGGGCGGAGAGCGTGAAGGCCTGGCGCGCGCGGACGATGCGCCTGAAGCCCTGACCTTGCGCGTCCATTACCGCGACCGGGGCGCCGGGCCGCCGCTCATTCTGCTGCACAGCGCCGGCACGGGGGCTTCGCAATGGCGCGGCGTCGCCGACCGGCTGGCGGGCCGGCGCCGCCTGCTCATGCCCAACCTGCGCGGCTACGGCCGCACGCCGCCGCCCGATCCCGGCGCGCCGCCGCTCGACGAAGAGATCGCCGTGGTGCGGGAGATGGCGGCGCGCGCCGGCCGGCCGGCCCATCTGGCCGGCCATTCGCTCGGCGCGCTGGTGGCGCTGCACCATGCGTTGCGGCATCCCGAAACGGTGGCGGGCCTCACCCTGATCGAGCCGGTGATCGTCGGCATCCTGCACGAGGACGGCGCCGGCGGCGACCGGGCGGCCCAAATCCAGGCCGGGCGCAGCCTGGACGAGATCGGCGTCATGATCGCCGCATTTCAGAGCGCAATCGCGGCCGGCGACACCGCGGCGGCGATGCGCGCCTTCGCCGAATACTGGGAGGGCCCCGGCGCGTGGGACGCGATCCCGGCGGCGGCCCGGCTGCCCTTCTTCGCCCGGGCGGAGAAGATGGCGGCCGACGTCGACCTCGCCTGGGCCGACCGGACCGGCCGGGCGGCCCTCGCCGCGCTCGCCTGCCCGGCGCAGGTGCTGAGCGCCGAACGCACGACCCCGGCGGCGCGCGACATGGCGCGGCGGATCGCCGATGCCATTCCCGGCGCCGCCTTCGCGACGATCCCGGATGCCGGCCACATGGCCCCCGCCACCCGCCCCGCGGCGGTCGGCGATCTGCTGCTGGAGTTCGGCGGACGGGCGACGGGCCAAGTCAACGGGACGGCCGGGTCGACGGGCGCCTGAAGACGGCTCCGGTATTTCATCGACAGTCATATCGACCGGCCCCCGGGTTTAATCCGGGGCGGCGCCGGGGAGATGTTGGCGGGGGCGGCGGGGTCAGGCCGCCGCCGGCACGCCCGCCGCCCGCAAGGCCGCTTCCTGCCGCGCGGCCAGCGCATCGACGTCGAAATCGTCGATCATGCCGTGGAACAGGCGGTGCCAGTTCACCTCGGCGCGCAGGCGCATGAACACCGAGCCGAGGCCGATGGCGGCCCGGTCCATCAGCACGAATTCCCGCGGCGGCTTCACGCCGCCGACCCGCTTGAGCTCCTCGTGGACCTTGCCGACGGTCCGCGCGCCGTATTGCACGCTGTTGTCCTCCTGGATCGACTGGACCTTGTCTTCCATCAGCGGCCCGTAGAGGAAGCGCGCCCAGATATTCAGGATGTCGATGGTCTCGCGGTCCAGGCCGGCGAAGCCCCAGGTCTCGTAGGCGTGGACGGCCAGGTCCTCGTCGCCGTCCTTCAGCGCGGCGTAGAGGTCGATCACGCCTTTCACGAAGGGCGGCGAGAAAACGCGGATGCAGCCGAAGTCCAGCAGGTTGACCGAGTTGTCCTCCCGCGCCGCGTAGTTGCCGAGATGCGGATCGCCGTGGATGACGCCGTAGTCGTAGAAGGGCACATACCAGGCGCGGAACATGGTGCGCGCCAGGGCGTTGCGGGCCTCGACCGGCGCGTCCTCGAACGCCGTCAGCTTGCGCCCGTCGAGCCAGCCCATGGTGAGCAGCCGGCCGGTCGACAGTTCGGGCACGACCGGCGGGACGCGGATATCCGCCTCGTCCTTCAGCATGTGCCGGTAAAGCGCCATATGCGCCGCCTCGCGCGCGTAATCGAGCTCTTCGAGCAGGCGGGCCGAGAGTTCCTTGTGGATGTTGGCGGTGTCGATCGCCCGGTCGTAACGGGCGTAGAGGCCGAAGATCACCCGCAACTGCCGCAGGTCGGCGGCGACGACGGAGGCCATGTCCGGATATTGCAGCTTGCAGGCGACGGGCGTGCCGTCCTCCAGGGTCGCCCGGTGGACCTGGCCCAGCGACGCCGCGGCGGCGGCCTTGCGCTCGAAACTGCCGAACCGGCCCCGCCAGTCCGGCCCCAGCTCGGTCGCCATGCGCCGGCGCACGAAGGGCCAGCCCATCGCCGGCGCGTCGCTCTGCAACTGCGCCAGTTCGCGCGCGTATTCGCGCGGCAGCGCGTCCGGCACCGTCGACAGCAGCTGCGCCACCTTCATCAACGGCCCCTTGAGGCCGCCCAGGGCGGCGCGCAGTTCGGCGGCATGGCGCTCGCGGTCGACCGTGACGCCGAGATAGCGCTCGCCGGCCACCCGCGCAGCCAGCCCGCCGACGGCGCGGCCCGCCTTGACGTAGCGGCGGACCCGCCCGCCGAGATTGCCGCTTTCGCTCATGCCGGAAAAATGGGGGATGCCGCCGGTGCGGCAACCCCCGGATCGCTGCGGGCGGGGAGCCTGCGGCGCGAAGGCCGCAATCGTGGGTCGCCGCGGGGCCGGTCCCGCTACGGCCGCCGGCCGTGTGCCCGGCCTGTACGCCATCCGGGTAAAGCCGGCAGGTTTGTCGAATTATTCTTTGTGCGCATCCGGAATCGTGATACGGTAAAGGTGAAAAATCCGGGGCCTCAAAGGCCTCAAAAATCCGGGGCCTCAAAAATCCGGGGCCTCAAAAATCCGGGGCCTCAAAAATCCGGGGCCTCAAAAATCCGGGGCCTCAAGATGTGCAAATCTCCCCCACATTGAAGCTACAGCTCCTGCCGACGCGGCTTTCCTTGCGTCCGCGCGTTGGCGGAAACGCGCAGGTCGCCGGCATTTGCCGGTGCCGGGCGAATGAGTTCGGCGCACCGTTCCAGTTCGCGGTTCGGGCGGTCGATAGCGGGAGTGCGTTTGCATTTCCAGAACGGTAAACCGTCATCGGAAGGAGAGAATCATGACGAAACCTGCGCTGATCGCCGCGGTAGCCTTTGTGCTGGCCGCCGGTTCCGCGCTCGCCGCGGATGCAAAGCCGGTCAAAACGCTGGACGATTTCTTTTCGACGATCGTCGGCAAGAAACTCGACTTCGGCTTCGGCCACCAGATCTTCCATCCCGACGGCAACAGCACCGGCATCTGGAAGAGCTATGAAATGGTCGGCACATGGTTCTGGGACAAAGACGGCAAATTCTGCCAGACAATGGGCGTAAAGGGCAGGAGCCCCGGGAAGACCGACTGCGGGCGCACCGTCGTCGTCATGGGTAACAAAGCCACCATCACCCGCGGAAACGGCACGAAGTTCACCGTGACGATCATGGAGAAGTAGGGGCGTCCGCGCCGTCGCCGGTTCCTTTCGCCGCCTGCTCCGGGCCGGTTCAACCGTCCGCCCGCACCAGGTCCACCGTCAGCCGCGCGCCGGTCGCTTCGGCGTAGCGGCGCAGGGTGGCGAAGGACGGCGACACCCTGCCGCCCTCCAGCCGCGCGATGGCGGATTGGGTCGTGCCGAGGCGCCGGGCGAGCTCGGCCTGCGTCAGTTTCGCCGCCGCGCGGGCGCGGACCAGCGCCTCGATCAGTGCGAACTCGTCATCGGCCCGCGCGTATTCCTCGCGGAATTCGGGGTCCTCCATAAAGCGCTCTTTGAGGTCGCTCAACTTCGTCATGGCGTCATCCGCTTCATCCGTTCCCTGGCGGTCGCGAGCGCACGCCGCGGGGTCTTGCGCGATTTCTTGACGAATACATGCAGGACCACCACCCGCCGTTCCGCCGCCGTCACATAGATCCCCCTGGCGATTCCTCCTTCGGCCCTGACCCGCAGTTCCCAGAGTTTGCCGTCGAGATGTTTGACATGGGGCTCGCGAAGCGCCTCCAGACCGACATTCTCGACCGTCTCCAGAAGCCGGATCAGCCGGGCTCGCAACTTTGCCGGCAGGGCCTCGATTTCGGCATCGACGGCCGAAACGGTTTCGACCGTCCATCCCATGTCGGCTATATAGCGTATTCGCTATAATCGTTCAAGCCATCGGGAACGGTCTCTCCGGCCCGGCATTTCCCGGGCGAAGCGGCTGCCCGCGCCGGCGCTCAGATTCTGTGGTAGTCGCGGAACCAGGCGACGAAGCGGGGCACGCCTTCGGCGATGGTCGTCTTCGGGCTGAAACCGAGGTCGCGCGCGCTGGCGTCGATATCGGCGCAGGTTTCCTTCACGTCGCCGGGCTGCATCGGGTTCATCTCCAGGACCGCCTTGCGGCCGCACGCCTTCTCGATCTCGCCGATGAAATCCATCAGTTGTTCCGGCCGGTTGTTGCCGAGATTGTAGAGCCGGTGCGGCGGCGCGCCGTTCTCCGCCGCCTCCTCTTCGGTTCCCCCATCGGTTCCGGGCGTCCGGTCGAGCGCGGCTAGCGTGCCGGCGACGATATCGTCGATGAAGGTGAAGTCCCGCCGCATGTCGCCGCGGTTGAACACCGGGATCGGCGCGCCGCTCAGGATCGCCCGGGCGAAAATGTACGCCGACATGTCCGGCCGGCCCCAGGGGCCGTAGACGGTGAAATAGCGCAGGCCGGTCTGCGGCAGGCCGTAGAGATGGGCGTAGCACCAGCTCATCAGTTCGGCCGAACGCTTGGTCGCGGCATAGAGCGAAATCGGCCGGTCGACCCGGTCCCCGGCCGCGAAGGGCATTTTCGTATTGCCGCCATAGACCGAGGACGAGCTGGCATAGGCCAGATGCCGGATGCCGCCGTGACGGCGGACCGCCTCCAGGACCGCAAGCTGGCCGCGGACGTTGGTTTCGACGTAGGCGCCGGGATTCTCCAGCGAATAGCGCACCCCGGCCTGGGCCGCGAGATGCAGGACGGCGGACCCGTCCGGCAGGCCGTTCACGATCCGCGCGACACCGGCTGCGTCCGCGACGTCGATCTTCTCGAACCGGAACCGCTCGTGTGCCGCCAGCCGGTCCAGCCGGGCCCTCTTCAGCGCGGGATCGTAGTAGGCATTCAGATTGTCGATCCCGACGACCTCATCCCCGCGCGCCAGCAGGGCCGCAGCGCAACTCATGCCGATAAAGCCGGCGGCGCCGGTGATCAGGACGGTCATGGCGGGACGGAGGCTGGACTACGGGCGCCGGCAGAATAGTCTGCTCCCACCCGCCGGCCAGCGCCAAATGCGCCGCAGAGGCGGTTTCTGCGATGCAAGGGCGTCTCGCCCCGCCCGCCCTGGAAATCGCGAGGGCTCGGGCATGAATTGGCCCGGTCGAAGCCGGGCCGTTTCGAAACGCGGTTCAGGATCGGGCTATTCTGCCGACTTTCGATACATGCCGTCCAGCAAGCCCGCACGCAGGGTCTCGACCGTCCCTTCGAGCCGGGCCAATCTCTCACGCACAGCGGCCATGTCGCGATGCAAATTCCACAGGAAAAGAAGAATCCCGGCAATCCCGGCCAAGGTTGCATAGTCGAGAATCTGCTCGGTCATCGCCCGGTCTTCGGCTCATACTCTGTGGCTTTCAGCCATACATTTCGCCCGAATTTTATCGATTATCGAGACCGTCGCCAAGGGCGGAGTCTCCGCCCGGCTACTGCCCCTCGCGCCGCCAGCCGATCAGCATGGGCAGCAGGGCGAGCAGGAGCGCCGCGAACCCGGCCAGCAGCGGGATCTCGCGGATGCCGGCGACGACGTAATCGCCGTTCCGCCGCAGGCCGATCCAGCGCCCGGAAACGCCGCCTGCGCCGCTGACGCGCCGGTCCGGTTCGACGCGGCGGATCTCCGGCACGCCGGTCTCGCCCAGCCACACGACGCTGCCGCCCCGTGCCCGGACGGCGGGCTGCACATTCCGGTCGGTCGTGCGCACGTCGGCCATCTCGCGCGGGTTCAGCGAGCCGATCGCCGCCATCGCGTTCAGCGGCCCGTCGACCGCCCGGTACAGGCCGGGCCGTTCGACCGGGCGGGAGCCGGCCGCCGTGCCGTCGCCCCGGTCCTTCAGCGGCACCTCGATCGTCCCGCCGCCGGGAGTCTCGACGCGCACCGGCCGGTTGACGGGCTTCAGGCTGCGGCGCAGCACTTCGAGCCGGCGGTTGCGGATGCGGGCGACGAGATATTCCTCCTCCAGTTCCGGTTCCTTCATCAGCCAGTGGGAGACCCGGCGCAGCATCTCGGCCTGCGGCCCGCCGCCTTCGAAGCCGCGGTCCCACAGCCAGGCCTGGTCCGACAGCAGCTGGGCCACGCGCCCCTTGCCGGCCCGGTCGAGAATCAGCAGCGGCCGGCCGTCCAGCCCGCCCAGCAGGATGTTGCCCCGCTCCGCCGCGGCGTCGATCTGGCGGAACCAGCGGCCCCAGGGCCGGGGGCCGGCCCCGGCGCCGGACAGGCGGGCGGTTACCGGATGGCGTTTGCCGTCTTCCGTCCGCTTGGCGCGGAAACCGCGCCGGTAGACCTCCCCGGTCGGCCGGCCCGGCAGCAGCGGCCCGATCGCCGTGTGCGCCAGGCTGAGCGGCCCGGCATAGGCCGGCCCGGCGGCCACCATCAGCGCGCCGCCGCGCCGCACGAAACCGGCGATATTCTGCAGATAGACGGAGCGGATGACGCCGCGCCGGCGGTAGCGGTCGAAAACGATCAGGTGAAACTGGTCGAGCTTTTCCTGGAACAGTTCGCGCACCGGGAAGGAAATCAGCGCGAGTTCGTTCACCGGCGTCATGTCCCGCTTCTCCGGCGGGCGCAGGATCGTGAAATGGACCAGGTCGACGCCCGGATCGGATTTCAGGATGTTGCGCCAGGAGCGCTGGCCCGGATGGGGTTCGCCCGATACCAGCAGGACGCGCAGCCGGTCGCGGATGGCGTTGATCGTGACGACCCGCCGGTTGTTTTCCAACGTCAGTTCGTCGCGTCCGGGGCCGACTTCCAGCTCGAAAAAGGTCTGGCCGCGGCGGTCGAGCACGATTTCGACCGGCACGCGCGCATTCGGCCGGACGCTGAACCGCCGCCACGGTTTGCCGTCGCGGGCAATCCGCACGACGGCGCTGTCGCCGGGCCGCGCCGCGCCGTCGTCCAGCCGGATCGTCACCGTCAGCGGCTTGCCGAGCAGGCCGTATGCCGGCGCCGATTCGACGACCAGCCGCCGGTCGCTCTCCGATTTGCCTCCGGTCAGCAGGACGTGGAGCGGGCCGCCGGCGGCCCCGGCCGCTCCTGCCGCCCCGGCGGCGTCGTGCAGCTGGCCGTCGGTGATCGCGATGATTCCGGCCAGGCGCTTGCGCGGCACCTCGGCCAGGGCGCGCTCGAGCGGCCCGAACAGGAGGGTGCCGTCTTCCGCGCGGTCGAGGCCGATCCGGACGGTCCTGACCTCCAGGCCGGTCATTCGGCGCAGCTTCTCCCGCACCGCGGCCAGGGCTTCGGCATTCAGCTGCCGGCGCCCGTCGAGTTGCTGGCTGGGCGATTCGTCGACAACCACCACCGCGATGTCGCGCAGGGGTTCGCGCAATTCGTCGACCAGCGAAGGATTCGCCAGGATTCCCCACAAAAGGGCTGCCGCAAGCGCCCGGAACAGGATGCCGCGCGCGCGCATGTAAAGCCCGGCCAGAACCAGGGCGCCGGCGACGCCGGCGAACGCGAACAACACCCACCAGGGCACGAGAGGCGCAAAGGCGATGCTCGTCCCGCCGCCGGTCATTGCCGCGTTCCGGTCATTGGCCGAGCCTGCGGATGATCGTCGGGATGTGCACCTGGTCGGCCTTGTAGTTGCCGGTCAGGGCGTGCATCACGATGTTGACGCCGACCCGGTAGGCCAGTTCGCGCTGGTATGCGCCGCCGGGCTGCACCGGAAACATCGGCCGCCCGGCGCTGTCGGTCGCCCAGGCGGCGGCCCAGTCGTTGGCGCCGATAATCACCGGCGAAACGCCGTCCTTGGCCGCCTGGTCCCGCTGCGCCACCCAGACGGGCGCGCCCGTCCGGCGCCCCGGAAAGCGCTGCAGCAGATAGTAGGACCGCGTCAGCACATGATCGTCCGGCGTGCGCTGCAACGTCGGCATCTTCAGACCGGCGACGAGGTTTGCCAGCGCGTCGCTCCGGAACCCCTGCCGCAGGCGGATATCGAAAACGATCATCCCGCCGTTGCGGAGAAAGGTGTGGACGCGGGCGGCGCCCTCCTTGCGCGGCGGCGCCTGTCCCGCGGTCACCGGCCAGTAGAGCAGCGGATAGAAGGCGAGGGTATCGACGTTCACATCGACGCCGTGCGGCGGTCCGGGCTCCACGGAGGTGCGGGACGCCAGAATGCTGCCCAGCCCGATCAGGCCGCGGCGGCTGACGAGATCGGCCTCCCGGTCGCCGGTCCTGACATAGGCGAAGACGATTTCCCGCGTCGCGCGGACGGCCTCTTCCTCCCCGACCGCGGTTCCGTTCGCCGTCTGGGCCAGCGCCGCCGGCGGCGCCAGCGCGAGACCGGCCGGCAGGGCGAGCAGGAGGAGCGCGGCCGCCGTCGCCGCGGCGCGGCCGGGTACGAGGCCGCGCATCGGGAAGCCGATCGCCAGATCGAGCAGGAACAGGGCGAAGGCCGCCGCCAGGAGCCAGGGCCGGAGATCGATTTCCCGCGCCTTCTCGTAGGCCAGGCGTGCGATGCCGGCGGGCAGGGCGGTCAGGGGCTCCAGCGAGCGCACCGTGGCCGAAAGGTTCAGGCTCCTCCGGTTGGCCGGGGCGCCGTAGAGGCCCGGCGGGTTGGCCGGCCCCACGACCGTCCGGTCCAGCTGCGCCGTCTCGATCGGCCGGGTCCACTCCGGCGCTTCGGCAAGGCGGCCGAAACCGTCCAGAACCCGGAACGGCGCCAGCGTCGCCCGGCGCGCGCCGGCGTCTGCGACACCGCGGCTGAGCGCCACCGTCCGCGCCAGCATTTCGACGAACAGGCCGGAAAGCGGCAGGTTCGACCAGCCGGGATTGGCCATGGTGTGGAACAGGACCAGCAGCCCCTTGCCGCGCGGGTCCGCGGTGACCAGGGGCGTGCCGTCCCGGAGCCGCGCCCAGGTCTTGCGCTCGAGGTCGAGCCCGGGTTCGGCAAGCACCTGCCGCTTGACGGTGGCGTCGGCGGGGATCGCCAGGCCGGCATACGGGCTCTCGGCGCCGAACGGCGCAAGGCCGAGCGGCTGCGCCCAGGTCATGGCGCCGCCGAACGACCGGTTGCCGCTGCGCAGGCGCACCGGGACCAGCGGGTCGGGATTGAGCGCCAGGGCCGGGCCGGCGAAGCGGATCAGCAGGCCGCCGGCCTCGACCCACCCGGCGAGCCGGTTGCGTTCCTGCGCGGTCAGCGTCGCCCGGTCGTTCAGGACGATCGTCGACAGCGGACGCTGGAGCATCTGGGCGACCGGCCCCTTGCGGATCTCGCTGAACGGCGTCAGCGCCCGTTCGATATAGTACAGGTCAGACATCAGGGGCTGGCTGTCGTTCAGCCGGGCCGGCGAGACCAGGCCGACGGGGCGCCGGCGCAGCCGCTCGTCCAGCAGCAGGGTCGCGCCCGCGCTGCGATGCCGCTCGACCGACACCCGCGCCAGCCGGTTGCGCAGTTCGGACGGTAGCGCCAGCGCGACATCGACCTTCTTCTCGTGCGCCTCGAACGTCACCGTCCGCCGGCCGATGCCGCGCCCCTTTTCGTCGGTCAGCGCCAGGTCGTAGCCCGCCGGGCGGCCGGCGGCGGCCCGTTCCACGGCGAAGACGATCCGGGCGCCCGCAAGGCGCGCCGGGTGCAGCAGGAGCGGCAGGTCGCCGGCGCCGTCGCTCAGCGCCTCGACGCGGCCGACCTTCTTCAGCGCGGCCGCGAAGGCGTCCGTGTCCGGCTGCATCAGCCCGTCGGTCAGCCAGACCACGTTGGCGTTGCGCACCCGCTGGGAAAGTTCCTCCAGCGCCTGCGCCGCGCCGCCGCGGTCCGCCGGCCAGGGCTGCGGGTTCATGGCCTGGAACACCGTCCGGGCGTCGTCCGGCCGCAGCAGCCCGGAGGCGCTCATCTTCTCGCCGGGGCTCCGCCTTGCCGTCGCTACGAGAACGACCTTCCGGTCTTCGCGCGCCGCGGTATCGAGCAGTTCGGCAACCCGGTTCCGGCGGGCCTGCCAGTTCGGCGCCGCGCTCCAGCCATTGTCGACCGCGATGACCAGCGGGCCGTCCCGCTCGAACCCCTTTTCCGGGTTCATCAGCGGATGGGCCAGGCCGACGATGAGCAGCAGCACGACGAGGATGCGCAACAGCAGGAGCCACCACGGCGTCCGCGCCGGCGTATCCTCCTTCTCCTGCAGGCGCAGCAGCAGGCGGATCGCCGGGAAGCGCACCAGTTTCGGCGCCGGCGGCGTAACGCGCAGCAGCCACCACAGGATCGGCAGTCCGGCCGCCGCCGCCAGCACCCAGGGCGCCGCGAAGGCGAAGGCGCCGAGCGTCAGCATGTCCGGGCTTCCGGTCCCGTCATCCCGGCCTCTTCATTCCGCGGCCGCCATGCGGACGTAGAGCGCGAGAAGCGCGCGCTCCGGCGACTGGTCGGTCATGTGGACGATATAGGACCAGCCGATGCTGCGGGCGATGTCGCGCAGGCCGGCCCGATGTCCGGCCATCCGGTCGATATATTCGCTGCGGACGTTCTCGACGCGCTTGATCAGGATGCTGCCCTCGTCCTCCAGCCCCTCGAAGCGCGTCCGGCCGCCGAAGGGCAGATCGGCTTCCGCCGGGTCGAGCACCTGCACGATATGCCCGCCGATCCGGTTGCCGGCGAACTGGCGCAGCCGCCTTTCGATGTCTTCCAGCGGACTCAGGAAATCGCCGAACAGGACCAGCCGGCTGTAGCGCGGCAGGTTTTCGAAGCGCGGCAGCTCCAGCGACTGCCGCTCCAGAGCGTCGCCCAGCAGGTTGAAAGCCATCCGGTCCAGCGCGCCGCTGCTGGCCGACGGGCGCTCGTCGATGCCGAGCAGGCCGATCCGCTCGCCGGCGCGGGTCAGCAGCGACGCCACGGCGAGAAGCAGCAGGTCCGCCCGGTCGCGCTTTTCCTGCAGCCTGCGCCCGGAGGACCAGCGCATCGACGCCGAGGCGTCGCGCCACAGCCAGACGCTCTGGGCCGCCGCCCACTCGGTCTCGCGGATATAGAGACGGTCCGACTTGGCCGACTGGCGCCAGTCGATGCTGCGCACGGAATCGCCGGCCTCGTAGCGCCGGAACTGCCAGAAGGTTTCGCCCAGGCCGACCCGCCTGCGGCCGTGGACCCCCTGGTCGACGGTGGCGGCGACGCGCTGCGCCGCAACCAGCAGGGGCGGCAGCCGGCTGGCGCCGGCCTCGGCCTGGCGCCGGACGGAAAACCGGGGGGCGGGCGCTGCCATCGCTCCGGTCCGCGCCTATCGCAGGGGATCGCACATCTGCCCGATGACGTGTTCCACCGCGACGCCGTCGGCGCGCGCCGCGAAATTGAGCGCCATGCGGTGCCGCAGCACCGGCGCCGCCAGCGCGACGACGTCGTCGACCGACGGCGCCAGCCGGCCGTGCAGCACCGCGCGGGCGCGGCAGGCCAGCATCAGCGCCTGGCTGGCGCGCGGGCCGGGCGCCCAGGCGACATGATCCCTGACCGCGTCGAGGTCGGTCGATTCCGGCCGGCCGCGGCGGGTCAGGCCGAGAATCGCTTCGAGCACGCTCTCGCCGACCGGAATCTGGCGGATCAGGCGTTGCGCCCGGCGCAGGGCTTCGGGCGCAATGACCGGCGCGGGCCGTTCCTCGCTCGCCCCGGTCGTCGCCAGCAGCATCTGGCGCTCGGACGCCAGTTCCGGATAGCGGACATCGACCTGCAGCAGGAAACGGTCGAGCTGCGCCTCCGGCAGCGGATAGGTGCCTTCCTGCTCCAGCGGGTTCTGGGTGGCGAGGACGTGGAACGGCTCCGGCAGGGCATGGTACTGCCCGGCGATCGAGACCCGGTGTTCCTGCATCGCCTGCAACAGAGCCGACTGGGTCCGCGGGCTCGCCCGGTTGATTTCGTCGGCCATCAGCAGCTGGCAGAAAACCGGCCCCCGGATGAATCGGAAGGCGCGCCGGCCGCTGTCCTGCTCCTCCAGCACTTCGGATCCCAGGATGTCGGCGGGCATGAGGTCCGGCGTACACTGGATGCGGTTGGTCTCGAGGCCCAGCACGATCGAAAGCGTCTCGACCAGCTTGGTCTTGGCCAGGCCCGGCACGCCGATCAGCAGAACGTGCCCGCCGGACAGCAGCGTCACCAGCGTCTGCTCGATCGCCTCCCGCTGACCGAATATGATGCGTTCGACCCCGTCGAGAACCCGGGTCAGCGTCTCGCCGAGCCGCTCCAGTTCGGCAACGGCCTTGTCAGCCGGATCGCCGGCTACAAGATTTCCGGTTACGGGATTTTCGGTATCGCCGGCTGGCGAAGGGGCGGCGGGATCGATGGACAACGGCACTCTCCTGAATTGGCCCGATTCGACGGGCGGCAGGCGGAAGGGCGCCGCGGCTTACAGCGCAACGGGAGCGGCAGGGACAGCCGAATGGCCGGGAAAGAACCGGAACCGCCGACCGGCGCCGACCGCCGGAAGTTTCAGGCCGTGGTGCGCGATTTGCACATGCGGATCGGGTTCGACGGAACGTGGTACTATCATAACTCGCCGATCCGCAGGTTGCCGCTGGTACAATTGTTTGCAAGCGTGCTGCATCGCGACGATGCCGGGGAATATTGGCTCATAACGCCGGTCGAGAAGGGCCGCATCGAGGTCGAGGACGTTCCGTTCGTGGCGGTCGGGATGACGGTTGAGGGCGAAGGACGCAACAGGAGCGTGACGCTGCGCACCAATATTGACGACAATGTGACCGTCGGTCCGGCGCATCCCCTGCGGGTCGTGTGCGATCCGCAGACCGGCGAGCCGCGCCCCTATGTCGGCCTGCATCGCGGCCTGGAGGCCCGGCTGTCCCGCCCGGTTTTCTACGAGCTGGTCGATCTGGGCGAGGCGCCGCCGGCCGGCGTCGAAACCGCCGACGCGGATTTCGGGGACGCGGATTTCGGTGTCTGGGCCGGCGGCCGGTTCTGGCCGATCGGCAGCCTCGACGGAGAGACGGTGTGAACCGGCGGTCCGTCGCCGAACTGCTGGCCGGGTCGCTGCCCCGGCTGCGCGACCCGCTCGACCCGGAAGCGGCGGCCGCGCGGCGCCGGTCGCGCCTGCGCGGCGACCATATCGTCGACGCCAGGGTGCGCATTCCGGAGACCCTGCGCGACGCGGCGGTCCTGGTGCCGCTGGTCGATCATCCCGGCGGCATGAATGTCCTGCTCACCCAGAGAACCGCCGACCTGCAGCATCACGCCGGGCAGGTCGCCTTCCCCGGCGGCCGGCTGGACGCCACGGACCGCGATCCGGTCCATACCGCGCTGCGCGAAGCGGAAGAGGAAATCGGCCTGCCGTCCGGCGCTGTCGACATCGTCGGCCGGCTGGACGACTATATCACCGGCACCGGGTATGTCGTGGCGCCGATCGTCGGCTTCGTCGGGCCGGGCAGGGACTATGCGCCCGATCCCTCGGAAGTGGACGATGTGTTCGAGGTCCCGCTGAGCTTTTTCATGGACCCGGCGAACCATACCCGGGAAACCAAACGGTGGCGGGGCATCGAGCGGACGTTCTACGCCATGCCCTGGAACGGCCGCTATATCTGGGGCGCGACGGCGGCCATGCTCGTCAATCTGTACGAAGTCCTGACACGGAAAGCGGCGGCCTAGGACGCCTGGAGCCATGGTGCGCACGATCATCCAGCAACTGGCGATCTTCCTCGTCCCGCTGCTGCTCTATTTCATCTATTTCCAGATCGAGCGCCGGCGCGCCCGCAAGAAGGGCCTGGCGGGCCCGCGCTGGGAAGACGGCCCCTGGTTCTGGCTCGTCCTGTCCGGGCTGGCGCTCACCGTGGCGGCCTTCATCCTGTTCGCCGTGCTGAAGGACGCCAACCCGCTCAACCCGGTCATCCCGCCCACCGGGCCGCAGACCTGAGGCCGGCCTCGCGGCATGGCGGCACCGGCTAACGGCGATCCGGGCGCAACCGGCGTTCGCGTTTCCGAAGCCTGGATGACCGGCCCGGCGGTAGCGCCGGTTATCGCGGCGCTCGGCGAAGGCGGCATCGACGTCCGATTCGTCGGCGGCTGCGTGCGCGATGCGCTGCTCGGAAGCCCGGCGGGCGATATCGATATCGGCGTGCCGCTGCCGCCGGACGAGGCGGCGCGGCGGCTTGAGGCGGCGGGTCTGAAAGTCGTGCCGACCGGCATCGCCCACGGCACGCTCACGGCCGTCTCCGGCGGCGTGGGCTTCGAGGTCACGTCCCTGCGTAAGGACGTCGAAACCGACGGGCGGCGCGCGGCCATCGCCTTCACCGCCGATTGGCGCGAAGACGCGCTGCGCCGCGACTTCACGGTCAACGCCCTGTCGCTGCGCCCGGACGGCGCGGTGTTCGACTATTTCGGCGGCCTGGCCGATCTCGCGGCGCCGCGCATCCGCTTCGTCGGCGATCCCGTCGAGCGGATCCGGGAGGATTATCTGCGCATCCTGCGCTTCTACCGCTTCGCCGCCCGTTTCGGCATCGCGGCGGGCGACCCGGCGAGCCGGGCGGCCTGTTCCGCCGAGGCCGCGCGCATCGGAACCCTGTCGCGCGAGCGCGTCGGCCAGGAATTTCTCAAGACGCTCGCCGGGCCGTTCGCCGCCGATGCGGTCGACGCCATGGCCGCCGATGGCATTCTGGCCGCGGTTGCGGCCGTAGCCTGGAACCCCGCACGACTCCGGCGCATGGCGGCGCTGGAAGCCGAACTGGCGTTGCCGCCCGATCCGGTCCGGCGGCTTGCGGCCCCGATCGGCGATGCCGGACGGGCGGACGCGGTCGGCCGTTCGCTGCGCCTGTCGCGCAAGCGGGCCGACCGGCTGCTTGCGATCCTGCAACTGGCGCCGGACGCCGCGGCGGCCTTGGAAGATTCGGGCGCAAGGGCCGCGCAGCGCCCGGAGCGGCTCAAGGCCATGCGCGCCGCCTTCTACCGGCACGGCGCGGAAAACTGGCGCGATGCGTCGCTGCTCGCGGCGGCGGCGCGGGATTCCGCCGATACCGCGCCGCTGCACGATCTGGTCCGGGCCGCCGCCGGTTGGGAGCGGCCGGTCCTGCCGGTGCGCGGCGCCGACCTGGCCGCCCGCGGCATCGCCGGGCCGGCGGTCGGCAAGGGGCTGAAATTCGTCGAGCGCTGGTGGATCGCCCAGGATTTCCGGCCCGGCCGCGAGGCGGCGCTCGAAAAGCTCGAAGAGGCGATCGCCCTGGTCCGCGGGATGGGCGGCGAGCGGCGCTGAACCGCGCTACGGCCAGCGGACCTCCGGCGGCAGGGACATCAGGATGGCCTCGACGTTGCCGCCGGTCATCAGGCCGAACCTGGTGCCCCGGTCGTAGAGCAGGTTGAACTCGGCATAGCGGCCGCGGCGGACGAGCTGGTATTCGCGCTCGGCGCCGGTCCAGGTCTCGCCGAGATGCCGGCGCACGATCGCCGGATAGGCTTCGAGCAGGGCTTCGCCGACCGCCCGGGTGAAGGCGAAGGTCTCGTCCCAGCCGTCGTTCAGCCGGTCGTAGAAGATGCCGCCGACGCCGCGCGCCTCGTTGCGGTGCGGCAGGAAGAAGTAGCGGTCGCACCAATCCTTGAACCGCGCGTAATAGCCCGGGTCGTGGGCGTCGCAGGCCGCTTTCAGCGCGCTGTGGAAGGCCGCCGTATCGGCCTCGTCCGGCGCGGTCGGCGTCAGGTCGGCGCCGCCGCCGAACCAGCTTTCGGTCGTCGCGATATGGCGCGTGTTCATGTGCACGGCCGGGATTTTCGGCGAGCGCATATGCGCCACCAGGCTGATCCCGCTCGCCCAGAAGCGCGGGTCCTCCGCGGCGCCGGGGATCTGTTTGCGGAACTCTTCGGAGAACTCGCCGTAGACGGTCGAGACGTTGACGCCGACCTTTTCGAACACCCGGCCGCGCATCAGGGACATCACGCCGCCCCCGCCGTCGCTCCCGGAGCCGTCGCCCGCTGCGCCGTCGCGGCTCCAGGCCGTGCGCTCGAAGCGGCCGGCCGGGCCGCCGCCGGCCAGCGTCAGCGCTTCGCCGGCCAGCTCGTCCTCGAGGGCTTCGAAAGCCGCGCAGAGCCGGTCGCGCAGGGCCTCGAACCACTGGCGCGCTTCGGTTTTCTGCGTGTCGGTGCCGGCGGCTGTATCCATGATGCGCCCGTTCGTCTGCCGCAATGTCGCCCCCGGCCTGGCCGCGGGCCAGCCTCCGGTTTGCCGCAACGCTGCCGCCGGGGGCCGCCGCCGGGACCGCCGCGCCGCCGGCGGCAGTTTCGCGCCGGCCATTCCGCGCCGGCGTTCCGGTATAGGATCGCCGGGCGATAGGGGAGAGGCTTCCGGGGGCGCTCCGGCGGTGAATTTTCCCCTGCGTGCGGGCCGGATTCGGGCTGCCCGGATGTCTCTGCGTCGCGGTGTCACATTTCGCCTGCGAAAGGCCGGACAATACCTTGGAACGCGCCGCGAAGCACCGCCAAGCGCAGTGTAACCTCCGGTTTTTATTGAATTTTCTCGAACGCCAAGGATTGGGAGCAGATGGCGGACAGCGCCAGTACCGATGCTGCCGGCCCGCATGAGGACGGGCATGAGGATGGGGCCGGCCGGCGGGACTTTCTGATCCTGGCGGGCGGCGCTTTCGGCGCGTTCGCCGCGGGCGCCTCGGCATGGCCGCTGCTCGACAGCCTGAACCCGGCCAGGGATACGCTCGCCGCCTCGACGACCGAAGTGGATCTGTCGCCGATCGAGGAAGGCCAGGCGATCACGGTCAAATGGCGCGGCTCGCCGGTCTTCGTCCGGCGCCGGACGGAGAAGGAAATCGCCGAGGCCAGGGCGGTGAACCCGGACGACCTGCCCGATCCGCAGACCGACGAACAGCGCTTCGGCAGCGGCGCCCGCGAGCAATGGCTGGTCGTCGTCGGCGTATGCACGCATCTCGGCTGCATTCCGCTCGGCCAGAAAGGCACCGACAACAAGGGCGAATACGGCGGCTGGTTCTGCCCCTGCCACGGCTCGCACTACGACATTTCCGGCCGCATCCGCAAAGGGCCCGCGCCGCGCAACCTGCCGGTGCCGCCCTACGCCATCACGGCGGAAAACAAGCTGATCATCGGCGTCGAGCAGCCGAAAGGCGGGCATGGCGGCAACGCAGCCTGACGCCGCCGCCGCATCGAGGTCCTTGGTTCCGGTTCCGGGGTTCCGGTTCCGGGGAACCGGGTCCGGTCCAGCGAACGGGAAACGTCATCGAGCGGGCGGCGGGGCGTTGTCGTTGTCCTTCATCGCAACGGCCCCGGCGGCCAGGAGCGAGGTTAGGGGATGAGCACTGAAGCGCACGGCGCGCGGCGAAACCGGACGCTGAAATGGATCGACGACCGCATGCCGATCGTCTCCATGACGGAGCACGCGCTCTATTACCCGGTGCCGCGCAACCTGAACTATATGTGGAATTTCGGCTCGCTGGCCGGCCTTGCGCTCATCATCATGATCGTGACCGGCATCGTGCTCTCGATGCACTACACGCCGCACACCGACTACGCCTTCGATTCGGTCGAGCGCATCATGCGCGACGTCAACTACGGCTGGCTGATCCGCTACGTTCACATGAACGGCGGATCGATGTTCTTCATCGTCGTGTATCTGCACATCTTCCGCGGCCTCTACTACGGCTCGTTCAAGACGCCGCGCGAACTGCTCTGGTGGCTCGGCGTCGTTATCCTGTTCCTGATGATGGCGACGGCCTTCATGGGCTATGTCCTGCCCTGGGGCCAGATGAGCTTCTGGGCCGCCAAGGTCATCACCAGCATGGTCGGCGCCGTGCCGCTGATCGGCGAATCCCTCACCGAACTGCTGTGGGGCGGCTTCACCGTCGACAACCCGACCCTCAACCGCTTCTACAGCCTGCACTATCTGCTGCCCTTCGTCATTCTGGGCGTCGTCGTCCTGCACATCTGGGCGCTGCACACGGTGAAGGCGAACAACCCGCTGGGCATCGACATGAAGGGCCCGCAGGACTCGATCGATTTCCACCCCTACTACACGACGAAGGACCTGTTCGGCGCCGGCGTGTTCCTGCTGGTCTTCGCCGCCTTCGTCTTCTACGCGCCGAACTATCTCGGCCACCCGGACAACTACATCCAGGCCGACCCGCTGAAGACGCCGCCGCACATCGTGCCGGAATGGTATTTCCTGCCCTTCTACACGATCCTGCGCTCCTTCACCGACGACTGGTGGCTGTTCCAGATCCTGCTCGGCTGGTGGGGCATGGAGGCGAAGCTGGCCGGCGTGCTCGCGATGGCCGGCGCGGTCGCCGTCCTGTTCGTCCTGCCGTGGCTCGATACGTCGCGGGTGCGCAGCGCGAAGTTCCGGCCGGTCTACCGCGCGTTTTTCTGGCTCTTCGTTATCGACTGCCTTGTCCTCGGCTGGATCGGCGCGCAGCCGGCCGAGCAGCCCTGGACCGCGATCGGCCAGTGGGCGACGATCTGGTATTTCGCCCATTTCCTCGTCATTCTGCCGCTGGTCTCCCGGATCGAGCGGCCGAGGCCGCTGCCCCACAGCATCAGCCAGCCCGTGCTGGGCGGCGGCGCGGCGGCAGCCGCTGCGCCGATGGAGGCCTCCCGATGATCCGCTCCCCGATGCGCTCTCTCCATCGTCTGCTGGCGCCGGCCGCCGTCGCCGCCGTGTTGGCGGGCGGCGCGGTCCCGGCGGCGGCTCCGGCGCTCGCCGCCGGCGATGCCGTTGCGCCGAAGGCGGTCGCGTGGACCTTCAACGGCGTCTTCGGCCGCTACGACTATCCCCAGCTGCGCCGCGGCCTCCAAGTCTACAACGAGGTCTGCGCGGCCTGCCACGGGCTGCGCCTGGTGGCCTACCGCGATCTGGCGGCGATCGGCCTTGGCGAGGCGCAAATCCGCGCCATCGCCGGCGACAAGGAGGTCGACGGCGAGCCGGACGATGAGGGCGAGCCGACGACCCGGCCGGCCGAGCCGAAGGACCGGTTCGTCGATCCGTTTCCCAACGTCCAGGCGGCGATAGCGTCGAACAACGGCGCGGCCCCGCCGGACCTGTCGCTGATGGTCAAGGCGCGCGGCGGCGCGGCGGACTATGTCTATTCGCTGCTCACCGGCTATGTCTCCGAAGCGGCCTGCAAGAAGCAGTTCAAGGACAGCCAGGGCAACCCGCTGGCGCCGGGCGAGGGCCAGTATTGCAACGCCTACATGCCCGGCCACATCGTCGCCATGGCGCCGCCGCTGACCGAGGACGGCCAGGTCGAATACGAAGAGGCCGGCGCGCCGCCGGCGAGCGTCGACCAGATGTCCAAGGACGTGACCGCCTTCCTCGCCTGGGCCGCCGAACCCTATATGGTCGAGCGCAAGCGCATGGGCATCAAGGTGATGCTGTTCCTGCTCCTCTTCACCGGCTTCATGTATGCGATCTACCGCCAGGTGAAGAAGGACGTGAAGGGGCGCGCTTAGCCCGGATTTCTCACCGCAGTCACGGCCTGCGTCGCGTCCGGACGTTCGATCCGCCAGAAGCGGGCCGAAAAGCGTAGCGGGGACTACGGTCGAGGCCCGCGACGCCGCGGGCGGACGTCCGGTCGCGACCCGAAGGGCGGCGCTGTCGGGCCGGCAGGGTGCGTCAAGCCGCTTGCCCGATGTCCCCGCATCGCGCGGCGCGGCTTTCCTGCCCTGCCGGCCCGACAGCGCCGCGCAGGTCATGACTGCGGTGAGAAATCCGGGTTAGGGGGCGCTTCCCCGCCCGGCGCCGGTAACGCCCGCCTTCTACTCCGCCGCCTGCTGCATCGCCGCCTTGCGCCGTTCGGCCGGGTCGCGGAACAGGCGCATCAGTTCGGCCTCGCGCTCCGCGGCGCAGGCCATGCCCGCTTCCTTGACGTGGCCGTAGCCGCGGATGTCCTCCGGGACGCCGGCGATCTCGACGGCCAGATCGTGGGTCCCGGCGTCGAGCCCGCCGATCAGTTCCCGGACGGTCGCCTCATAGTCGCGGATCAGCCGGCGCTCGGCCTTGCGCTCCGCCGTCCGGCCGAACGGGTCGAACGGCCCGCCGCGCAGCCCCTTGAATTTCGCGAGCAGGGCGAAGGCCGTGAAGATCCACGGGCCGTACTCCCGTTTCTCGAGCTGGCCGGTCTCCGGATCGCGCCGCGCCAGCAGCGGCGGGGCGAGATGGACCGTCATGCGATGGTTGCCGTCCTCGAAAGCCTGGGCGGCCTGGCGGCGGAACGCGCCGTCCGAATAGAGGCGGGCGACCTCGTACTCGTCCTTGTAGGCCATCAGCTTGTAGTAGTTCCGCGCCACGGCGAGCGCGAAGCCCGACAGGCCCTTCGCCCTGTCCCGCTCCGCCGCCTCGGCCGCCCGCACCAGGCTCTCGTACCGGTCGGCCCAGGCGGCGTTCTGGTAGGCCGTCAGGTCCTTGCGCCGGATCGCGACGATCTCGTCCACCGTCTCGGCCCGTTTCGGTTTGAATTCGAGCGGCGCGGCCGGGAACGCGATCCTGCGCACGGCTTCGGGATCGACCGCGGCGCGCCGGCCCCAGTCCAGCACCCGCTTGTTCGCCGTCACCGCGACGCCGTTCAGCTCGATCGCCTCGAGGATCGAGACTTCCTGCAACGGCACCATGCCCTTCTGCAGGGCGTAGCCCAGCATGAACATGTTGGTCGCGATCGAATCGCCCATCAGGCGGGTCGCGATGGCGGTCGCTTCGAGCGCCTCGAACCGCCCGTCGCCGACCGTCTGCCCGACGATGTCCAGCAGGGCCGCGCTCGGGAATTGCAGGTCCTTGTTCCGGATGAAGCCGGCGGTCATCGTCTCCTGGGTGTTGACGATGGCGCGGGTCTTGTCCCGGCCCATCCTGGCGAGCGCCTCGTTGCTCGACGTCACCACCAGGTCGCAGCCGATCACCGCGTCCGCCTCGCCTGCTGCGATCCGCACCGCGTGGATGTCCTCCGGCCGCTCGGCGATGCGGATATGGCTCATCACCGCGCCGTTCTTCTGGGCGACGCCGGTATGGTCGAGCGTGGTGACGCCCTTGCCCTCGATATGGGCGGCCATCGAGATCAGGGCGCCGACGGTGATGACGCCGGTGCCGCCGATGCCGGTCACCAGGATGCCGTAGGGTTCGGTGCAGGCCGGAATGGCCGGCTCGGGGATCGCCTCGTCCGGCAGGTCGGCCGGGCGCACGGTTGCCGCGGCGCGCCGCGGCGCCGCGCCGTGCACGGTCACGAAGCTCGGGCAGAAGCCCTTGACGCAGGAGAAATCCTTGTTGCAGTTCGACTGGTCGATCCTGCGCTTGCGGCCGAACTCGGTCTCGACCGGCGTGACCGACATGCAGTTCGACTGGACCGAACAGTCGCCGCAGCCTTCGCACACCCGCTCGTTGATGAAGACCCGCTTCGGCGGATCGTAGAATTCGCCGCGCTTGCGGCGCCGGCGTTTTTCGGCGGCGCAGGTCTGGTCGTAGATCAGCACCGACACGCCCTTCCATTCGCGCAGGTCGCGCTGCACCCGGTCGAGGTCGTCCCGGTGGTGGAAGGTGACGCCGGGCGCGAAATGCATCCCGGTCGGATACTTGTCCGGCTCGTCGGAGACGATAACGACCTTCTTCGCGCCCTCGGCATAGACCTGGAGCGAGATGTCGGCGACCGTCGGCTGGCCTTCCACCGGCTGGCCGCCGGTCATCGCCACGGCGTCGTTGTAGAGGATCTTGTAGGTGATGTTGACGCCGGCCGCGACGCAGGCCCGGATCGCCAGCAGGCCGCTGTGATAGTAGGTGCCGTCGCCGAGATTGGCGAAGATGTGCTCCGCGTTGGAGAAGGCCGCCTGGCCGATCCACGGCGTGCCTTCGCCGCCCATCTGGGTGAAGGTCGCCGTGCTGCGGTCCATCCATTGCGACATGAAATGGCAGCCGATGCCGGACACCGCCCGGCTGCCTTCCGGCACCCGGGTCGAACTGTTGTGCGGGCAGCCGGAGCAGAAATAGGGCGTCCGGTCGAAGTTGACCGGTTTCTTCGCCAGCGCCTTTTCCTTGCGGTCCAGGAATTCGAGCCGGCTGCGGATGCTCTCGTCGTCGTGGAATTTCAGGACCCGCTCGCCGATCGCCCGGGAAATCCTGCCGGGCGACAGGTCGTTCGACGCCGGCAGCAGCCACTCGCCGTCCTCGTCGAACTTGCCGACGACGCGCGGCCGGCTCGCCGAATCCCAGTTGTACAGCTGCTCCTTCAGCTGGTTCTCGATCAGGGCGCGCTTCTCCTCGACGACGACGATCTCCTCGAGCCCGTGGGCGAACTCCCGCACGCCGTCCTTCTCGAGCGGCCAGACCATGCCGACCTTGTAGAGCCGGATGCCGATGCCGGCCGCCTTGTCGTCGTCGATGCCCAGGTTCTGCAACGCCTGGCGCACGTCGAGATAGGACTTGCCGCAGGTGACGATGCCGAGGCGCGGCTTCGGGCTGTCGATGACGATCCGGTCGATGCGGTTGGTCCGGGCGAAGGCGAGCGCGGCGTAGGCCTTGTGCCGGAGCAGCCGGTCTTCCTGTTCGTGGATGCCGTCGGGCCAACGGATGTTCAGGCCGCCCTCCGGCGGCGTATAGGCGTTCGGCATGTCGATGCGCACCCGGTCCGGCGCAACGGAGACCGACGCGGCGCTCTCGACCACTTCGGCGACCGTCTTGAAGCCGATCCAGGCGCCGGTGTAGCGCGACATCGCCCAGCCGATCAGGCCGTAGTCCAGCATTTCCTGGACGTTGGACGGATACAGGACCGGCACCATCGCCGCCATGAACATGTGGTCGGACTGGTGCGGCAGGGTGGAGGAGCTGGCGCCGTGATCGTCGCCGGCGCAGATCAGCACGCCGCCGTGCTTCGACGAGCCGGCCGCGTTGCCGTGTTTCATCACGTCGCCGCAGCGGTCGACGCCGGGGCCCTTGCCGTACCACATGGCGAACACGCCGTCCTTGGCGGCGTCGGGGAACAGCGGCAGCTGCTGGCTGCCCCAGACGGCCGTCATCGCCAGGTCTTCGTTGACGCCCGGCTCGAACTTTATGCGGTGGCGTTCGAGATATTTCCGGGCGCGCCACAGGTTCATGTCCAGGACGCCGAGCGGCGAGCCGCGGTAGCCGCTGATGAAGCCGCCGGTGTCCAGGCCCGCCGCCAGGTCGCGCTGGCGCTGCATCATGGGCAGCCGGACGAGCGCCTGGATGCCGGTCAGGAAAACCCGGCCCTCCTCCAGCTCGTACTTGTCTTCGAGGGTGATTTTTCGCTGCGGCGTGGCGGCCATGGGTTCGAAATTTCCGTTTCGGGCAATACCGGCGCGTAGCCGTAACCTAAGCGGATCGGCGCGGGACGCCAAGAGCGGCGTCGCATCGGGTGCGCATCGGGCGGCGGACCGGCGGCGGGCGGCTCCGTGGGCAGCCGCCTGCGCCAAGGGTATGTCGCGCGGGCAAGGATTTTCCTCGGCCGGTGGAATTGCCGCGGCGCATCCGTTAGCCCGGATTTCCCACCGCAGTCATGACCTGCGCGGCGCTGTCGGGCCGGCAGGGCAGGAAAGCCGCGCCGCGCGATGCGGGGACATCGGGCAAGCGGCTTGACGCCCCCTGCCGGCCCGACAGCGCCGCCCTTCGGGTCGCGCCCCAATTCGCAATCCGGGGACGTCCGCCCGCGGCGTCGCGGGCCTCGACCGTAGTCCCCGCTACGCTTTTCGGCCCGCTCCCAGTACTGAACGGGGCGGATCGAACGTCCGGACGCGACGCAGGCCGTGACTGCGGTGAGAAATCCGGGTTAGGATCGTTCCGTTCCCGGTGCGCCGAAAGGAATGCTTCGATGAAATGGGCCGCCGCCTCGTTCGCCATTCTTTCCGTCCTGCTCATCGGAAGCGGGGCGCGGGCCGACTCCTGCGAACTGACATTCGAGAACGGCTCTGTCGGCGTGTGGCAGGGGCAATGCAGGGACGGCCTGCCCTACGGCGAGGGCGAACTGACCCATAACGGCAAGACGAGCAAAGCCGTAGTCGGGGACCGGGGTGACGATTGGGTCCAGTTCAGGCTTGACGAGGACGGGGGCGGCGCCGGCAAAGGGCTCGCCGGCCGGCGCCCGCAGGAGAACGAGCTGCAAAGGCAGGCGGCAGGACAGGACCCCGGGAACAGCGCCGCCGCCAGCGCTCTTCCGGGCGGGCAGGAGGAAAGCGAACCCGCCGGAGACTCCGAAACCGGGCCGCCGCCGTCCGCCGGGGCCGGCGACAATCGCGGCTTCAGAGAGTACAATGCGGTCGGCGGCGGCGCGGAGAGCCGGGACCGCGGCGAACCTGCCGAAGACGAGAATACCCTTCCGCCTCCGGCATCTGCCGCCCGCACTCCCGAGCCGCCTGCGGCCGGCGGCGCGGTCACGGAGAACCCGGCCCGCGCTTATCCTTCCGCGGCGCCGTGCAAGCTGGAGGTGGCCGGGGAACTGCACGATTGGTCGGGGCCGTGCACCGCCGACGGCAAGGCTCACGGCCAGGGCCGCGCGACCGGGCCGGACGGTTCGACCTATACGGGTTCGGCGGAAAACGGCAAGCGCCACGGATACGGAACCGCGACCGCTCCGGACGGCGGTTGGTTCCAGGGGCATTTCCGGAACGGACTCGCGCACGGTTGGGGGACGTTCCGGGGTTCCGACGGCAACTATTACAAGGCGCGGTTCGAATACGGCGAACAGGTCGGCGAGAGAATACCCGTGGAATATGCGTCGCTGGACGGGGACGGACCGGATAGTGCAGGCAACGCCGGCGACGGGACGGCGGAATCCGGGCGGTGGGACGACCCGGCCGGCAGGGTTGAAGACGAAGGCTGGGACCGGGGCGCCGCAACGGACGGTTCCGATCCGGCGCCGGCCGGCGCCGGTAGCGCCACGGACGATCCGGCCTATGTCGCGGCGCTGGAGAAGCTTGAAGGCCGCGGCAAGGCGGGCCCGGCGGCGCCGGACGACGGATACGCCGCCGCCGCCGGCCGGCTGGAAAGACGCGACGCCGATCGGCGCACGGCGGCTGAGCGCGCGGCCGAACGGGAGGCCGAGCAGCTTCGCGACGGAATTGCGGAGGAACAGTCGCGGAAACGCGCCGCGCGCAGCGCGAAGAAACGGCGGCAGCGCCAGGCGGCGCTCGACCGGAAAGCGCAAGACGCCGCCGCCCGTTTGAACCGGGATATGGAGGCCGAGCGGGCGCGGCAGGCGGGCAAGGAGCAGCGGAGCAGATCGGAAGAAAGGCGGCGCAAATCGAAGGCGGTTTTGGACCGCAACCTGAAAATCGCCAGGCTTCGGCAGCAGTTGAATCGAAATATATCGTACTGCAATACCAACGCCCAAAGCCGCATTAATTCTGCTTCGCAAAATTGCGGTAGAGGGCTGGTCTGGTGCCCCAAGCAGAAGGGGTGCGGTCGAGCGAAGTATGAAAGATGTGTAAGTGCGGCGCGAATCGCTGCTTCGAGAGAGCGCAACCGATGCGAAGCCCGCGTGCGCTCGGAGTATCGGCGTTCGGCCGCGGCCCTGCTGTCGCAAAAATACTGAGTCTCGAATGGAACGGGCGGGGCAATGCCGCCCCGGCCGGTCAACGGGATTTCTGTCGTTGAAAGGTCGGGCAATGCAGGTTCGCGCTCATCGTATGGCGTTTCTTCTGGCAATGGCGGCTTGCCTGTATGCGGGCCTGTATCCGGGCGGCGCGCAGGCCGACTACAAGGCGGGCCGGGCGGCGTGGGATGCCGGGCGGCACGGCGAGGCGGTGGCGCAGTGGCAGGCCGCTGCGAAGGCCCACGACGTGCGGGCGATGCTGGCGCTCGGCAGGGCCTTCGCGAAGGGGCTGGGCGTGCCGCAGGATTTCATCGAGGCGCACAAATGGCTCAACCTCGCCGCCGGGCGGGGCAGCGCCGAGGGGGCGGCCGAACGCGACGCGCTGGCCGGGGAAATGACGGCCGGGGAACGGGCCGAGGCGCGCAGGCTGGCGCGGGTCTGGCGGCAGGCCGCGGCGCCGCCGGAGCCGGCGGCCCCGGCCCGCAAGACGGAACGGCCCAGGAGGACGGCGCCCGCCGGCCCGCCGCCGAAGCGGGTGTTGCGCGAGGCCCAGGGGCTGCTGGCGCAGCTGGGCTACGCGCCGGGCCCGGCGGACGGCGTCTGGCGGCCGGAGTCGGCGCAGGCGTACCGGGCGTTTCTCGGCAAGGCCGGCATGGCGCCGGGCAATGCCCTGACCCCGGCGGGCCTGCGCGCCCTGCGCCGGGCGGCCAGGGACCGGGCGACCGCGATACGCTCCGCCAGCCAACGGCTGCACCGGGCGGTGCGGGCCGGCGACGTCGACGGCCTGAAAGCGGCGCTCAAGGCGGGCGTCGACGCCGACGCCCGCGACCGGCGCGGCTGGACGGCGCTGATGCACGCGGCGAACAAGGGCCATACGCTCACGGTCGCGCCCTTGCTGGCCGCGAAGGCGGACCCGGACGTGCGCGCCGCCGACGGCGCGACCGCCCTGTTTATGGCGGCGGCGCACGGGCATACGGAAATCGTCTCCCTGCTCGTGAAGGGCGGCGCCGATATTTCGATCCGGGGGCCGAAAGGCCGGACGGCGGCCGGGATCGCCCGGCTCCGCTACGGCAATCCGGCGGCGGCGCGGCGGAAGGGCGCGGACCTCGCCGTCCTCGCCCTGCTGGCCGGGAAGGCGTGGGCCGGCGTCGCCTCGTCACCGGAGGCGGCGGAAGCGGTGCTGGCGCTGACGGCGCGGGAACGGAAACTGATTCAGACGGGTCTGGCGTTGGCGGGCTTCAAACCCGGCCCGGCGGACGGCGTGTTCGGCCCGGCGACGCGCGCAGCGGTGAAGGCGTGGCAAAACAAGAACGGCAAGGCGGCGACGGGCTGGCTGACCGCGGCGGGAGCGAAGACATTGGGAGCCGCGGGCGAGAAAAAGAAACGGGCCGAAACGCGCCGCGCCGAAGCTGAACGCCGGAAAATACAACGGGAACAAAGTGCCCGGAAGAGAGATCTGGAAAACCTGACCGGATTCATTCGGAAGAGCCTCTATGAGTGCGGAACCTTTAAGTATGCAACTAATGCTGATATTCGATTATTTCAAACGAAGTACGAACAAGTAACAGCTTCTGACGGAATAATAAAATATTCATGGTCATCTTCTTCACAGGTTCCAGGTCGCGTTGGCGGCATAAGGTACATAGCAAGAAATACCCGCAAATATTCCGGCGAAATTAGGCTAAATGAAATAAATAGGGTTAGTTCCGGCATTTTCAAATCGCGCCGACTAATGAAGTACTTTGGGGGTGGCGTTAGGGAAAGCTGGTATATACATTTTTTCGGTCCAAGAGGAAGCTCCTATAGCAAATACTTTGAAAGTTCAGCATCCAAGGCTCTAAATGGCCGACGGGCAGGAATTTGGAGTAAGCCGCTCGAATTCAATTCGAGAAGCGACTTTGCGATACTATATGTCTGTAATAAATCGACCGCATTGGAAATTGAGAGCCGAGTGAAGAGCTTCTTGAAGAAAAAGAAAGCTGACGCAAAAAAGTGACCTGCGGTTTGCGGCGATTCGGATATCATTCTGAACGGTCGCCGTTCGATTGCAGTGCACACGGCGGTTCCTGGAGCAACTGTCCGAGGTTCCTCCGCTCCGCGGACCGCAGCGGGGACGAGACCGGGATCCGCGACTACAATGTCGGGTTCCGCTTTGCCCGGACGCTTGCCCCGTGAGTCTTTTCCTCTTTACCTCTTCGGGTTCCGGGGCGCACGGCGCTTGCCCCGCGCCGGCGCGGTTCCTACGATCGGGGCATGACCGAAGCCATCGCCTTCGACACCCACCGTTTCGTCAAGCGCCCGACCGGGAGCGGCTTTACCGAGAAGCAGGCCGAGACCCTGGCCGAAGAGCATGTCGCCCTGCTCAACGCCAACCTCGCCACCAAGGCCGATGTTGCGGCGATCCATGCCGACATCGCGCGGCTTGAGGCCGGCGTGGAAACCTTGCGGCAGGAAACGAAGGCCGGCATCGATGCGGCTAAATTCGACCTGCTGGAATGGCTGTTCGGCGCTCCGATCGCCCAGGGCGGGCCGATCGTCGCCTTGGTCAAACTCCTTTAGCGCATTCCGCGCTCCCGCAGAGTCGCGCGTCCGGCGCGGCCCGCAGCCTGCCGGCGCCGGTTCGCAGCGTTGCCCTCCGCGTTTACAGCGTTACGGCGGCTTGTTAGAACCGCCCCATCGCGTGCGGGTTGCCCGAAGGCTGTCTTCCCGGCCGGTTCGGGCGAAGGGCAGGGACGGCCCGTTTCGGGGCGTGGCGGGATTTTCATGAAACTGATCGCCGGCAACAGCAACCGGCCGCTCGCCGAAGCGGTCTCCGCCTATCTCAACGCGCCGCTGACGCAGGCCAATGTGCGCCGGTTCTCCGACATGGAGGTGTTCGTCGAGATCGAGGAGAACATCCGCGGCGAGGATGTTTTCGTCATCCAGTCGACCTCGTTCCCGGCCAACGACAACCTGATGGAACTGCTGGTGATGCTGGACGCGCTGCGCCGCGCGTCGGCGCGCCGGGTCACGGCCGCGGTGCCCTATTACGGCTATGCCCGGCAGGACCGCAAGACCGGCCCGCGCACGCCGATTTCCGCCAAGCTCGTTTCGAACCTCATCACCACGGCCGGCGCCAACCGCCTGCTCACCATCGACCTCCACGCCGGCCAGATCCAGGGCTTCTTCGATATTCCGGTGGACAACCTGTTCGCCGCGCCGGTCTTCACCGCCGACATCGAGCGCGAATACGGCGAGAAGAACGGGGCCGGCGAGGTGATGATCGTTTCGCCGGACGTGGGCGGCGTGCTGCGCGCCCGGGGCATCGCCCGCCGCATCGGCGCCGACCTCGCCATCATCGACAAGCGGCGCGAGCGGGCCGGCGTCTCCGCGGTCATGAACATCATCGGCGACGTGAAGGGCCGGGTCTGCATCCTGGTCGACGATATCGTCGATTCCGCCGGCACCCTGTGCAACGCGTCCGACGCGCTGATGAAGGCCGGCGCCGAATCGGTGGCGGCCTATGTCACCCACGGCGTGCTCTCGGGCGGCGCGGTCGGCCGGATCGCCGGCTCGCCGATCCATGAGATGGTGATCACCGATTCGATCCAGGCGACCGAGGCCGTGCGGGTTTCCGACAAGCTCCGGCCGCTCAGCATCGCGCCGCTGATCGGCGAAGCCATCCGGCGGATCAGCGAAGAGAGCAGCGTCAGCAGCCTGTTCAACTGAGCCGGTTTCGGGCGCCCGGCGCGCCGCCGGCGATTCGCCGCGGCCACCTGTCGCTTGATTGCGGCGTCCGCCCGGACCCATATCGCGGCTTCCCCTGAAAGCCGGGACAGAAATCGGAGATCGACGATGAGCGACTACGCTGTGCTCGAAGCGGCGGCGCGCGACCGGACCGGCAAGGGGGCCGCCCGGGCGATCCGCCGCGAAGGCCTTGTGCCGGGGGTCATCTACGGCGGCGGCCAGGATGCCGTAATGCTGACGATGGACCCCAGGATTCTGCACGCCCGGATGCGCAAGACGGGATTTTTCGCAACCCAGTTCCATGTCGACGTGGCCGGGAAAAAGCACCGCGTATTGCCGAAGGAAGTCCAGTTCCACCCGGTCACGGACGATCCGGTTCATGTCGATTTCCTGCGCGTGACCGACCGGACGCGGGTGACGGTCGAGATACCGGTCCGCTTCGTCAACGAAGAGGCGGCGCCGGGCCTCGAGGCCGGCGGCGTGTTGAGCGTCGTGCGCCACTCGGTCGAGGTGGCGACTGCCGCCGGCAACATTCCGGAAGAGATCGTCGTCGATCTGACCGGCATGGAAATCGGCGATTCCGTCCGGATCGGCAGCATTTCGCTGCCGGAAGGCGTGCGGCCGACCATCGCCGACCGCGATTTCATGATCGCCTCCATCGCCGCGCCGATGCAGATCGTCGAGGACGAAGGAGACGAGGACGACGACGAAATGGACGTCCCGACCGTCGCCGAGGACGAGGCGGCGCAGCAGGACGACGAGGACGGCCCGGCCGCATCCTGATCCCGCACCGCTGCGGAGTTCCGGCGCGGCGGACCGTAGCGCAGGGCGCAGCCATGTTGCTCCTGGTCGGACTGGGCAATCCGGGGCCGAAATTCGCCGGCCACCGCCACAATTTCGGCTTCATGGCGCTGGACGAGATCGCGCGGCGCTACGGCTTCGGGCCGTGGCGCGGCCGCTTCGCCGGCGCCGCCGCGGACGGCGAGGTCGCCGGCGCACGCATTCTGGCGCTCAAGCCGATGACCCGGATGAACCTGTCGGGCCGCTCGGTCGGCGACGCGGCGCGCTTCCACAAGCTCGCGCCGGCCGACGTCACCGTGCTCTACGACGAACTCGATCTCGCGCCCGGCAAGATGCGGGTCAAGACCGGCGGCGGCCACGGCGGGCATAACGGCATACGGGATATCGCGGCGCGGATCGGCCCGGACTTCCGCCGGGTCCGGCTCGGCATCGGCCATCCGGGCGACAGGGACCGGGTGACCGGCTACGTCCTGCACGATTTCACCAAGGCCGAGCGCAGGACCGCCGATGCAATGATCGATGCGGTCGCCGAAGCCCTGCCCCTGCTGGTCGGCGGCGACGACAACCGCTTCATGACCCAGGTCAGCCGGATCGTGAATCCGCCGCCCCCGAAACCGGACCCGAAACCGGACCCGAATCCGGACCCGAATCCGGACCCGAATCCGGGGCGCGGGCCGGCGCCCGGAAAGGCCGCCGCGCCGCCGTCCGGCGAGAGGGATGCCGGGTAGATGGGCTTCCGCTGCGGCATCGTCGGGCTGCCGAATGTCGGCAAGTCCACCCTGTTCAACGCGCTGACGGCGACGGCGGCGGCCGAGGCGTCCAACTATCCGTTCTGCACCATCGAGCCCAATATCGGCCGGGTCGCGGTGCCCGACGGCCGGCCGGCGGCGATCGCGGCGCTGACCGGCTCCGCCGCCGCCGTTCCGGCGCAGCTGGAATTCGTCGATATCGCCGGGCTCGTGCGCGGGGCGAGCAGGGGCGAGGGGCTGGGCAACCGGTTTCTCGCCAACATCCGGGAAGTCGACGCCGTCGCCCATGTCGTGCGCTGTTTCGACGGCGGCGCCGTGCATCACGTCGAGGGATCGGTCGATCCGCTGCGCGATATCGGGACCGTCGAGACCGAACTGATGCTCGCCGATCTGGAAAGCCTGGAAGGCCGCGCGGAGAATGCCCGGCGGCGCGTCACCGGCGGCGACAAGGACGCCCGGGACCGGCTGAAGGCGATGGAGCCGGCGCTGGCCGCCCTGGAGGCGGGGCGCCCGGCGCGGCAGGCGGACATCCCGGCCGGCTCGGAAAAGGCGTTTCGCGACCTGCAGCTGCTCACCGCCAAGCCGGTCCTCTACATCGCCAACGTCGACGAGGACTCGGCAGGGGCCGGCAACGGCCACTCCCGGCAGGTCGGGGACTTTGCCGCCGCCAACGGGGCGGCCTCGGTGGTCATCGCCGCGGACATCGAGGCGGAACTGGCGCAGCTGGAAGACGCCGCCGAGCGCCGGGCGTTCCTCGAATCGCTGGGCCTCGGCGAACCGGGCCTCGACCGGGCGGTCCGCGCCGGATACGACCTGCTCGGCCTGATCACCTTCTTCTCGACCGGGCCGAAGGAAACCCGCGCCTGGACGGTGCCGCGCGGCGCCACGGCATACGAGGCGGCGGGCGAAATCCACACCGATTTCCAGCGCGGCTTCATCCGGGCGGAAACAGTCGCTGCGGACGTTTTTCTCGAATCCGGGGGCGAGCAGGCTGTCCGGGAGGCCGGGAAAATGCGCAGCGAAGGCCGGGACTATCCGGTCAGGGACGGCGATATCATGCTGTTCCGGTTCAACGTATAGGAGGAACCCCGATGGGCGAATGGATCGACGTTACCGCAGAAGACGGCCACAAGTGCCGGGCGTGGCTTGCGCGGCCGGCGGGCGCGGCGAAGGGCCCCGCGAAGGGTGTCGTCGTCGTGATGCAGGAGATTTTCGGCGTCAACGACCATATCCGGCGCGATACCGACAAGTTCGCCGGCCACGGCTATGCCGCGATCGCCCCGGCGGTCTTCGACCGGGTCGAGACCGGCGTCGAACTCGGCTACGACGAGGACGGTTTCGCCAAGGGGCGCAGCGTCGTCGGCGAACTGGGCTGGGACGGCCCGCTGCTCGACGTCCGGGCCGCGGCGAAGGCGGCGGCCGGCGCAACGGGTTGCGGCGGCCCGGTCTTCGGCGTCGGCTATTGCTGGGGCGGTTCGCTGGCCTGGCTGGCGGCGACGCGCCTCGCGCTTCCGTCGGTCGGCTACTATGGCGGGCGCACCGCCGGGTTGGTGGAAGAGCAGCCCAAGGCGCCGGTCATGCTGCATTTCGGCGAACGGGACCATGCGATCCCGATGGCCGACGTCGACAGCATCCGCGCCGCCCATCCCGCCGTGCCGGTCCACATCTACGACGCCGGCCACGGCTTCAATTGCGACATGCGCAAGGATTACGACCGGGCGTCCGCCGAACTGGCCCTGCGGCGCACCCTGTCCTTCTTCGACGCGCTGTCCTGACGGCGGCCGGGGCGCGGTCAGACCGCGCAGAACTCCAGGCTCACGCCGTTGGCCTGCGATCCGGTCACGGCGACGGTCCGGTCGTCCTTGCGGGTGTATCCGATGCCGCCGGCCGCCAGGGCCCTGACCGTCTCCGCCGGATCGGTCACCGAAAACGCCATGCCGGCGACGAACGGCGGCCGCCATTTGCGCCGCCTGAGTTCCGGCAGGGCGTCCCCGGCGGCGGCCTCGGTCAGGAAGCGCAACTCGGTCGGGCCGACCTTCACGCTGAATTCCTGTTCGCCGATCTCGGTCACGGCGTCCCGGCCCAGAAACGTCTTCCAGCCGGCCTGGGCCGCGCCGGTGCTCCGGACCACGACGGTCATCGAGTCGATGCCGGCGGCGCCGTTGGGGTGGTCCGTCCATTCCGGCCGCCAGACTAGCTCGGGCGTCAGATGCTGGCACACGAAGGACGACACGCCCGGCGTCGCGCCGTTGAGATAGACCAGCTTGAACGCCGGCTCGACCTCGCCTTCCGGCATCTCCAGCAGGCGCGACAGGTCGGCCGGGCCCTTGTAGCCGATCGCGGCGGCGTCCAGGGCCGTGCTGACCGCTTCCGCCTCGTCCGCCGAAAAGGCGAGCCCCATCAGCCCTTCGCGGAGCTTGAGAAACCGGTCCAGCTTATTGGTGAATTTCTCCGGATCGACGATGCCGAGCAACTCGACATAGTCGGTCTCGAACATGATGCAGTAGTTCGCCGTGCCCCAGCCCCGGTGCCGGCCCCGCGGCGTGATCGTGAAGCCGAGCTTCGCCCACTGGCGGCGCGCCGCCTCCAGCTTGCGGACGCCGACGATGGCGTGGTCGATCCCGGTGATCGGAACGGGCATGGGACTCCGGACGGCTGGCTTGGGGCGGTTCGAATGCCCGAAGGTTTAGACGCCGGACCGGGGCGAAGCTTTGTGGCACCCGGCCCCTGCGACACCATGCCGGATTTTGCGGGAGCTATCGGCGCGTGCGGCCGGGGTTCTGGCCGTAGGTCGCGAATTTCCCAAGGATTCGCTGCATTTCCGCGGCGTCCAGCGCTTCCGGCTCGCCGATTTCGAGCGCCTTGAGATACGTCGCGGCCAGCGTTTCGACCTCCACGGCCAGCGCCAGCGCCGCTTCAAGCGTGTTGCTGCACGCAATAAGGCCGTGATGGGCGAGCAGGCAGGCCCGCCGGCCCTCGAGCGCGCGGAGCGCGTTGGCCGAAAGTTCGGCGGTGCCGAAGGTGGCGTAGGGCGCGCAGCGGATGTCCGGCCCGCCCGCGGCGGCGACCGTGTAATGGAAGGCGGGGATGCCCCGGCCGTGGCAGGCCAGCGCCGTCGCGTGGACGGCGTGGGTGTGGACGACGGCGTTCAGGTCCGGGCGTTCGCGCAGGATATCGCAATGGAAGCGCCATTCGCTGGACGGCAGCCAGTCGCCCTCGTATCGGCCGTCCAGATTCATCCAGACGACCTGAGCGGGCGTCAGCGTCTCGTAGGGCACGCCGGTCGGCGTGATCAGCAGCCCCTCGCCGGCGCGCACGCTGACATTGCCCGACGCGCCCCGGTTGATGCCGAGCGGCTCCAGTTGCCGCGCCGCCGCGATGACCGCCCTGCGCAGCGCGAGATGGCGGAGCCCGGCCACGCCGCTTCAGCGGCTCAGGACGCGCCCGGCCACCGCATCCAGCTTCGCGGCCATCGCCGGGTCGCGCGCGTCCGGCGCGGTGATGACGGCGTGTTCGAGCGCCGTGTGGCAGCCCTCCGGGCAGGCGCCGGTGCGGCCGGCCAGCCGCTGCGCCGCGTCCTTCACGAGCGCCCGGCCCTTGTCGGCGTTCGCCAGCAGCACGCCGACGATGTTTTCGACCGAGACGGCATCGTGGTCCGGGTGCCAGCAGTCGTAGTCCGTAACCATCGCCACGGTGGCGTAGCAGAGCTCCGCTTCCCGGGCGAGTTTGGCTTCGGGCATGTTGGTCATGCCGATCACCGAACAGCCCCACGACCGGTAGAGGTTCGATTCGGCCAGGGTCGAGAATTGCGGTCCCTCCATGGCGAGATAGGTTCCGCCGGCGCTGACCGGGATGTCCAGCGCGGCGCAGGACTCGGCAAGAACGCCGCCCAGCCGGCCGCACACCGGATGGGCGAATTCGGCATGGGCCACCAGCCCCGCGCCGAAGAAGCTCTTGTCCCGGCCGAAGGTGCGGTCGATGAACTGGTCGGGCAGCACGAAGGCGCCGGGCGCGAGCTCGTCGCGGAACGACCCGCAGGCGCTGACCGAGAGGATTTCCGTGACCCCGGCGCGCTTCATCGCGTCGATGTTGGCGCGGTAGTTTATCGAGGTCGGCGAGTGGACATGGCCGCGCCCGTGCCGGGGCAGGAACACCATGCGGGTCCCGCCCAGCCGCCCGGACAGCAGCTTGTCCGAGGGCTTGCCGAACGGGCTGTCCACGGCTTCCCAGCGCCGGTCTTCGAGGCCGTCGATCTCGTAGATGCCGCTGCCGCCGATCACGCCGATTACCGGCGGCCGATCCGGCGAATGGATATCCGGAGAATGAATGTCGGTAGCCATCGGACGGCTCAGCCCCGCGCCAGCTTCAGCAGCTTGACCGACGTGTCGGCAAGGGCGGTCGGATCGACGGCCTTGCCGCTCTCCATCAGCATCCGGGCCGGGCGCATCTCGCGGCCGTTGTTGACGGCGTTGACCGCGACGATCCGGCCGCCCGCCATGTAGAACACGGTGAACCGGCCCTCGTCGGGGTCGCCGCGCCAGAGAAGGCTGTCCCAGCTTTCCGGCGCGCCGGCCGTCTGCAGGTTGACGTCGTGCTGGTCGGACCAGACCCACAGCGAGTCCTCGTAGATCTCGTCCGCGCCGCACAGGTTGCGCGCCACGGCCGCCGCCTGGTCCTGGGCGTTCTGGTAGCTCTCCAGCCGCAGGCGCCGGCCGGCGAAGGCGTTGGGCTGGTTGGCGACGTCGCCGGCGGCCCAGATATCCGGATGCGAGGTCCGGCCCCGGTCGTCCACGACGATGCCGTTGTCGACCGCCAGCCCCGCGGCCTCCGCGATCTCCACGTTCGGGAGGATGCCGATGCCGATCACGACGACCTCCGCGGGGACGACGCTGCCGTCGCCCAGCCGGACGCCGGTCGCCGAACCGTTCCCCTCGATCGCCGCTATCGAAACGCCGAGGCGCAGGTCGACGCCGCGGGACCGGTGCATCCGGGCGAACCATTCGGAGATTTCCGGCGCGACGCTGCGGCCCATCGGCCGGTCGGCGGCTTCGAGCACCGCGACTTCGGCGCCCCGTTTCACCGCGCTGCCGGCGATCTCCAGGCCGATGAAGCCGCCGCCGATCACCGCGACCCGGGTTCCGGCGGCAATATGCGCGCGGATCGTTTCGCTGTCCTCGATGGTGCGCAGATAGAGCACGCCATCCAGTTCCGCGCCCGGCGCCGGCAGTTTGCGGACCCGCGCGCCGGTCGTCAGCATCAGCCGGTCGAAACCGATCGTCCGCCCGTCCGCGAGGCCGACCGTCTTCGCCGCCGCGTCGAGCCCCGTCGCGGCGTTGCCGGCGATCAGCTCGATGCGGTTCTCCGCATACCAGGCGGCCTCGTGCAGACGGACCTTTTCCAGGCCGGCGTCGGTGACGATCAACTCCTTGGAGAGCGGCGGCCGTTCGTAGGGGACGTGCGGCTCCTCGCCGATCAAGAGGATGCGGCCGTCGAACCCGTATTGGCGCATGGCCTGGGCCGCCCGCCCGCCGGCATGGCCCGCCCCGACGATGACAAAGGTCCGGTCTGCGCTCATCGGCAAGGATTCTCCCCATTACAGGGCGGGTTACAGGGCGCGCCCGGTCTGCGCCGGCCCCCGCGCGCGCCGGGAGCCTCCCCGAAGCGCGCCGCCTTGCCAAGCCTCAACCGCCCGCCCGTGGCGATAAAGCCCGTGGCGATAAGGCCGGCCGCCGCTACCGCACGGGATGTCAGCGACCCGATACTATTTGATCCCGGACTGTTTGGCCGGCGGACAATCCATGCTATGCCCCGGCCCCATGAGCGCCCCCGATTCGCTGAACGCCGCCGCCTCCGCGCCTTCCGGAACCGGCCCCGCCGCGCCCGATTCTCCCGCGTCCGGCTCATCCGCAGCGGGCCGCGACGCGGTCGATCTCGGCCGTCTCGCCGGCCTGCTGGGCTATCGTCTGCGCCGGGCCGAGGTTTTCGCCTTTCAGAATTTCGCCGCCCATCTCGGCGCTGACGGCATCGGGCCGGGCCAGCTCGGCGTGCTGCTGCTGGTCCAGGCCAATCCCGGCTCCAACCAGACCCGGATCGGCCGGGCGCTCGGCATCGACCGCTCGACCCTGGTCTCGATCGTCGACGCGCTCGAAGCGCGCGGTTTCGTCCGCCGCGAGCCGTCGCCGACCGACCGGCGCTCCCACGCCCTGGTGCTGACGGCGGACGGCGGCGCCTTCCTGCGCGCCATCCGGCCCCGGCTCGACGCCCACGAGGCGGAGATCGCGCGCAACCTGTCGCCGGCCGAGCGGGCGCAGCTGATCGATATGCTGCAACGGCTGGCCGCCCCGTGACGTCCGCCGTGACGTTGGACGACGCCGCGGACTTCCCGCAGACCTTCGGCGCCCTGCTGCGCGAGAGCGCCCGGCGCCATCCCGACAAGGCGGCGGTCGTCGGCTACCGTGGCGGCCCGCGGCCCGGAAACCGTGTGATGCTGACCTATGCCGGGCTGGACCGGGCGGCCGACCGGCTGGCCCATGCGCTGGTCCGCGGCGGCTATGCGAAGACGGCGGACCGGCCGGGGCGCCGGCTCGCCATCCTGTCGCCCAACGACACGGACTACGCGGCGGTCCATTTCGGCGCGGCGCGGGCCGGCTGCCCGCTCGCCCATGTCTCGGTGCGCGCCACTGCGGCCGGCCGGGCCGAGATGCTGGCCGGGGTCGGGGCCGAGCTGCTGTTCGTCCATGCCGGGCTGGCGGACGAAGCGCGCGCCCTGCTCGCCGGCGCCGCGACGCTCGCGCGGATCGTCGTCATCGGCGGCGCGGCTGGCCCGGACTCGCTGGACGCCTTCACCGCCGATGCACAGGACTGCGCGCCGCCGGTCGCGGTGCATCCCGACGATCCGGCGGCCGTGACCTTTTCCAGCGGCTCGACCGGCGCGCCCAAGGGCGTGCTGGTCTCGCACCGCAACCGCACGCTCGCCTCCTGCCTCGGCGCGCTGGCCTTCGAACTGGCCGACGACGACGTGCTCGGCTGCACCACGCCGCTGTTCCACGTCGCCGGCCTGTTCATGTGGCTCCAGATCGGCATCAGGCGCGGCCTCACCGTCGCGATGCTGGAGAAGTGGGCGCCGGACCTGTTCGCCGACGCCATCGGGCGCGACGGCGTGACCGCCGCCTTCCTGGTGCCGTCGCAGGTTACGGCGCTGTTGGACGACCCGGTGTCGGCCCGGAGGATTCGCACCGGCGACGGCGGCCTGCGCCATCTCAACATCAGCGGCGCGCCGATGCCGTCCGGCCTGCTGGAGCGCGCGCTCGACGCCTGGCCGGGGCTGGAGATCGTCGAGCATTACGGCCAGTCGGAAAGCTGCCCGCTCGCCTACCGGCCGGCCGCCTTCGCGCGCTCGAAGCCGATGAGCGCCGGCCGGCCCTGCGTCGAGATGGCGGTGCTGGACCGGGACGGCCGGCCCCTGCCGCGCGGCGAAGCCGGCGAGGTCGCGAGCCGCGGCGCCCACACGCTGCTCGGCTATATCGGCGACGAGGCGGGCATGGCGGCGTTGCAAGCCGGCGACGGCTGGCTCAGGACCGGCGACATCGGCCGGATCGACGAAGACGGCTTCCTGCACCTGATCGACCGCTCGAAGGACGTGATCGTCTCGGGCGGCGAGAACATCTTTCCCGCCGAGGTCGAACGCGCGCTCTACCTGCATCCGGCGGTGCGCGAATGCGCGGTCTTCGGCGTGCCCGACGACAGGTGGGGCGAGGTCCCGGCCGCCCATGTCGTGGCCAACGGCGCCGACATGCCGGGGGAAGGCGCCCTTATCGAATTCGTCGCGACCGAGATTCCGCGTTACAAGCGCCCGCGCTTCGTCAAATTCGTCGACGCCCTGCCCCGCACCGCCATCGGCAAGATCCAGAAGAACCGGATACGGGCGGAATACTGGAAGGGACGGGACCGGGCGATTTAGAGGGGATGCAGCGGCGAGAGGAAGCCGGAGGAAAATGCAAAGGCCGTTCGTTTGTCGGTATTCATCGATACCCTGCCGCCCCGGACTCGATCCGAGGGCCAGGAGCCTGCCCTGAGCTTGTCGAAGGGACCGCGAGGCGAGGCCGCGCCGGGCGACTCTGGTCCCCGGATTTCCGCTTCGCTCCATCCGGGGTGGCACTGAGGGGAATTTGCGGCATCGGCTATCTGAGTGGCAGTAGGCTGCAAACGCGTAGTCGCAGATATAACGCCCTCTATTTTACCCGCCGCCCGCCACTCCCCCTCCGGCGCCTTCGACCTGCGGGTGACCGCGACGGTCGAAACCGGCAGCCATGTCGCCGCGCTCATCGCCCGGTCGGCGGAAAAGGACGGCGAGCGCATCGAAGGGCGCGAGCTTGCGGTCTACGAGGTGCGCGACGGCCGCATCGCCGCGGCCCGGTTCCATCCGGAGAACATCGCCGACGACCGGGCCTTCTGGGGCGAGGGACGGCCCTGAGCGGTCCCGAGCGGCCCTCAGCAGCAGGCCGACCCGCCGGCCGCCGTCAGCGCCCCGTCACGCGCGCGAAGGCGTCCAGCGCGTTGCGCCGGGCTTCGGCGTGGCCGACGATCGGGTGAGGATAGGTTTCGCCCAAGCGCACGCCCGCGGCCTCGAGCGCGTCGGGCGGCGCGTCCCACGGCCGGTGGATCCAGCGGTCCGGCAGGCCGGCCAGTTCCGGAACGAAGCGGCGGACATAGTCGCCGCGCGGGTCGAACTTCTCGCCCTGGCGCACCGGGTTGAAGATGCGGAAATAGGGAACCGCGTCGGCGCCGCAGCCGGCGACCCATTGCCAGTTGGCGCTGTTGTTGGCGAGATCGGCGTCGACCAGCGTGTCCCAGAACCAGGCCGCTCCGGCCTGCCACGGGATCAGCAGGTGCTTGACCAGGAAGGAGGCCGCCACCATGCGGACCCGGTTGTGCATCCAGCCGGTCTGCCAGAGCTGGCGCATGCCGGCATCGACGAAGGGATAGCCGGTGCGCCCCCGCTGCCACGCGCGCAGCGCCGCCGGGTTGTCCGCCCACGGAAATCCGGCGAAGCGGGGCTGAAGGGGCTTATCCGGCAGGTCCGGGAAGTCGGCGAGCAGGTTGTAGCAGAATTCGCGCCAGCCGATTTCGGCGAGGAACTTCCGGGGGCCGTCATCGGCCGGGCCGTCGCCGAGTGCGGAGCAGGCATGGACGGCGCGCCAGATCCAGCGCGGCCCGATCTCGCCGAAATGCAGGTGCGGCGACAGGTGCGAGACTGAAGCGAGGTCCGGCCGGTCGCGCTCCGCCGCATAGCCGTGCAGGCCGTTCGCCAGGAACGCCTGCAACAGCCGTTGCGCCGCCGCTTCGCCGGGCTGCCACGCGGCGCGCAGGCCGCCGGCCCAGTCCGGCGCCGTCGGCAGCAGGCCCCAGGAGTCGAGCGGTTCGCTGCGCACCGGCCGGCCGGCTGCCGCCGCGTCGCCGAATACAGGTTCGGGCAGGGGCGGCGCCGGCGGGTCCGCCGCGAGGCAGGCGCGCCAGAAGGGCGTGAACACGCGATAGGGCGCGCCGCTCCCGGACAGGACGGTCCCCGGCTCGAACAGCAGCGCGGCGTTGAACGTCCTGACGTCGATGCCGGCCGCTTCCAGCGCGGCGGCGATGGCGTCGTCCCGCCGCTGCGCCCGGGGCTCGGGAACGCGGTTCCAGTAGACGGCCGCAGCCCCGGTTTCGGCGACGAGGTCCCCGATCGCTGCATCGGCGGGACCGCGGCGCAGGACAAGGCGGAGCCCGCGGTCCGCCAGGCTTCCGGACAGCGCCGCCAGGCTGCCGTGCAGCCACCAGCGCGACGCGCCGCCCGGCGCCGGGGCGCCGGAGTCCCCGCCGGCGTCGTCGTCATCGAGAATGTAGAGCGGGATCACCGGCCGTCCGGCCGCCGCCGCGGCGTGGAGCGCCGGATTGTCGGCCAGGCGCAGGTCCCGGCGGAACCGGACTATGACGGGCGGGGGGACCGGCGGGGCGCCCGGCGGGGCGGCGTAGTCCTGCGGCATCGGCGACCTGCCTCAATCCTGCGGTTCTCACGGCGTCGGCTCCGGTTATAGTGCGGCCGGGCCGCCGGGCCAGCCCTTACCGCACCGCCGAACGACCGGGACTCCGCCATGACCGAAACCGTCGCCGCCGCCGACTCCCATCCCCGCCGATCCGCCGGCCTGCTGGGCTCGACGATGCGCTACGTCGATACCGGGTCCGGCGAACCGGTCGTCCTGCTCCACGGCAACCCCACGTCGTCCTACCTGTGGCGCAACGCGATCCCGGCACTGGCCGGCAATTTCCGCTGCCTGGCGCCGGACCTGATCGGCATGGGCGAATCGGGCGGAAACCCGTCCGGCGAATACACCTTCGCCGAGCACAGCAAATTCATCGACGCTTGGCTCGACGCCGTGCTGCCGGCGGGCAAAATCCGCCTCGTCGTCCACGACTGGGGCGGCGCCCTCGGCTTCCACTGGGCGGCCCGCCATCCGGACCGGGTCGCCGGCATCGCGTATATGGAAACCATCGTATGCCCGGTCCGCTGGGCCGACTGGCCCGAGCAGGCGCGCGGCATCTTCCAGGGCTTCCGCTCGCCCAAGGGCGAAGACCTGATCCTGAACCGCAACCTGTTCATCGAAGGGGTGCTGCCCCATTCGGTGATGCGCACGCTCTCGGACGCGGAGATGGACGCCTACCGCAAGCCCTTTGCCGAAGGCGGCGAGGTCCGCCGGCCGATGCTGACCTGGCCGCGCCAGATCCCCATCGACGGCGAACCGCCGGAGGTCGTCGCCATCGTCGAGGCCTACGGCGCGGCGATGAAGGAAAGCCCGATCCCGAAGCTGTTCGTCAACGCCGACCCCGGCAGCATCCTGACCGGCCCGGCGCGCGACTTCTGCCGCAGTTGGGCCAACCAGGAGGAGGTCACCGTGAAGGGGCTGCATTTCGTGCAGGAGGATTCGCCGGCCGCAATCGGCGCGGCGTGCAGCGATTTCTTTTCCAGACATGCCGCCTGAGCCAGACATGCCGCCTGAGGAGGTGCAGGGATGACCGAGAAACTTGTCGAAGTCGAAATCGCGGACGGCGTCGCCTGGGTGACCATGAACCGGCCGAAGGCGCTGAACGCCCTGAACCGGGACATGACCCAGGCCCTGATCGGATCGATCAACCCGCTGGAACACGACCCCGGCGTGCGCTGCGTCGTCATCCGCGGCGGCGACCATTTCATGGCCGGCGGCGACCTCAAGTCCTTCCACGCCATGCTCGGCCGGCCGCGCGGGGAAAATCTGGTGACGCTCGAGGCCTTCGTTCACGAGGTCCACAGCCTGATTATCGCCGTCCGGCGCATGCCCAAGCCGGTGGTCGCGTCGGTGAGCGGCGCCTGCGCCGGCTTCGGGCTCAGCTTCATGAGCGCCGCCGACCTCGCCATCGCCGCGGACGACAGCTACTACACGCTCGCCTACACCCTGATCGGCACCAGCCCGGACGGCGGCTCGACCTATGCCCTGCCGCGGCTGGTCGGGTTGAAGAAAGCCGCCGAACTGGCCCTGCTCGGCGACCGGTTCGACGCCGCGGCGGCGAAGGACTACGGCCTTGTCAACTGGGTGGTGCCGGCGGCCGACCTGGCGGCCGAGACCGAGAAGCTGGCGGCGCGCCTCGCGGCCGGCCCGACCGTCGCCTACGGGCGCACAAAGGCGCTGCTGCAGCGCTCGCTGGACAATCCGCTGGAGCGGCAGCTGCAGCTCGAAGCCGAGAATTTCTCGGCCTGCGCCGTCGAGCCGGATTTCGCCGAAGGCGTCACCGCCTTCGTGGAAAAGCGCAGGCCGGCCTTTACCGGCAAGGCCTGACCCCCCGGCCTGACCCCCCGGCCTGACCTGAAGCGCAGCAGGGCGCGGGACGACGGTGAGCGCAGCCTTTCTCGACGTTCCGCTCTACGGTTTCGCCGCCATGCTCCTGGCGACGCTGCTCGGCGGCGTCCTGCGCGGCTTCACCGGCGGCGCCGGGGCGGTCGTCGTCGTCATGCCGGTGCTGAGCGCCTTCGTCGGCGCGCGCGAAGCCGTGCCGGTCGGCGTCAGCCTGATGCTGCTGACCGGCATCCAGCTCGGCCCCAGGGCGATCCGCGACGCCGACCTGCGCGAGACGCTGATCCTGAGCGCCGCCTGCACCCTGCTGATACCCGCCGGCGCCTGGCTGCTGTTCACCCTCGACGAAGACCTGATGCGCCGCGCCGTCGCCGGCATCGCCATCCTGTTTGCGGCGATCCTGCTCACGGGCTGGCGCCATACCGGGCGGCGCGGGCCCGCCGCGGCCGGTCTGGCCGGCGGGTTGAGCGGCCTGATCAGCGGCGCGGTCGGCATGGGCGGCCCGCCGATGTTCCTCTACGTCATGTCGGGCACGGCGCCGGCCCACGTCCAGCGCGGCACGATCGCGCTCTCCAGTTCGATCACCCCGGTCGTCACCCTGATCGCGATGGCGGTCGCCGGGGCCTTCGTGTCCCGGGTGTTCTGGCTGATTGCGATACTGGCGCCGCTCTTCGTCTTCGGCACCTGGGCCGGCACGCGCTTTTTCGGCCGGGTCGACGAGGCCCTGTTCCGGCGCCTGTCGCTCGGCGCGATGATCGTCGTTTCGACGCTGGTGCTGTTTCTGTAGGCCGGATTTCTCACCGCAGTCACGGTCTGCGCGCCTTAGCCCGGATTTCTCACCGCAGTCACGGCCTGCGTCGCGTCCGGACGTTCGATCCGCCCCGTTCAGTACTGGGAGCGGGCCGAAAAGCGTAGCGGGGGCTACGGTTGAGGCCCGCGACGCCGCGGGCGGACGTCCCCGGATTGCGAATTGGGGCGCGACCCGGAGGGCGGCGCTGTCCGGCATGGTGCGTCAAGCCGCTTGCCCGATGTCCCGCATCGCGCGGCGCGGCTTTCCTGCCCTGCCGGCCCGACAGCGCCGCGCAGGTCATGACTGCGGTGAGAAATCCGGGTTAGCCGGGTCCGCCGGGCCGGTCCCCGATCGAACAGGCGGCGACCCACCAGGCGGGCTGCGCCGCCGCGATGGCGCGGGCCGCCGCGACCGCTTCGCCCTCGCTGCCGAACAGGCCGAAGCAGGTGGCGCCGCTGCCCGACATGCGCGCCAGCCGGAGGCCCGGCGTGGCGCGCAAGGCCGCCAGGACGTCCGCAATTTCCGGCACGAGCGCGATAGCCGGCGTTTCGAGATCGTTGCGGTTGGGTCCGGCGCGCGCCGCGAGATCGCCGTCCCGAAGCCCGGCCGGCGGCGAGAACGGGCCGGCGAGGGCGCCGAAGACGGCGCCGGTCGGGACCGCCGCGCCCGGATTGACCAGAACCGCCGGCGCGGGCGGCGGCAGGGGCGCCAGCGGCGTCAGCGTTTCGCCGATCCCTGTCATCCGGGCGGTCCGGCCGGCAAGGCAGACCGGGATGTCGGCGCCCAGGTCGAGGGCCAGCCGGGCGAGGTCCTCCCCGCCGGTTTCGGCCCGCCACAGCCGGGCGCACAGGCGGAGCGCCGCCGCCGCATCGGCAGAGCCGCCGCCGATACCCGCCGCAACCGGCAGGTTCTTTTCCAGGTGCAGCGCGGCGCCGGCCGGGACGCCGCACCGGACGGCCAGCGCCCGCGCCGCGCGCAGGACGAGATTGCCGCCGCCGGTTTCGAGCGCCCCGGCGAACGGGCCGGAGACCGTCAGGCTCAGTGCCTCCGCCGGCGCCCCGGTCAGGCGGTCGCCGATGTCGGCGAAAGCCACCAGGCTGTCCAGCTCATGGTAGCCGTCCGTCCGGCGGCCGGTCACATGGAGCCACAGGTTGATCTTGGCCGGGGCGAAGGCCTCCAACGGTAAATCGGCCGGCGGATCGGGCGGCGGCATGGAGATGTCCGGCGTCCGGGCTTTTGCCTTATTGCCGCTGGATCGGCCGGAAGGCCGGCAAGCCGTTCCGCAGCCTTTCCTCGGTCTTTTTCCGCTCGGCCTCCTCGGGGCCGAGCCACAGCGCCCGGCGCCACTGGAAGCGCGCTTCGTGCCGCCGCCCGGCGCGCCAATAGGCGTCGCCCAGATGCCGGTTGATGATCGGGTCGTGGGGCCGCAGCTCGGTCGCCCGCTCCAGATGCCGGACGGCCGCCTCGAAATTGCCCAGGCGGTATTCGACCCAGCCGACGGAATCGACGATGTAGCCGTCGTTCGGCCGCTTGCGGACCGCTTCCTCCAGCATCCCGCGCGCCCGCTCCAGCCGCTCGCCCCGGTCGACCCACGAATAGGCGAGATAGTTCAGCACATAGGGCTGGCCGGGATTGAGCTTCAGGGCGCGCAGGAAATCCCGTTCGGCGCGCGGCCACTGCCCGGAGCGCTCCAGCGCAATGCCCCGGGCGTAGAGCAGGTTCCAGTGCCGCGGCGCGATGTCGGCGATGCGTCGATACGCCCGGTCGTAGGCGGCAACCGCCTCGGCGAACGCCGAGCGGCTGCGGTGCACGTTGCCCAGGAGCCAGAGGGCGTCGAAACGCCCGGGCATCTCGGCCGCCATCTTTTCCAGGATGGCCGACGATTCGTCGTACCGTTCCAGTTCGACCAGCGCGGCGGCGGCGGACTTGCGCGCCTCCCAGTTGTAGACGCTCCCGGATCCGATCGTCCGGAATACCGCGATGGCGTCGCGGTGGCGGCCGTCGCCGTCCAGCACGGCGCCCAGGGCGAAGGCCGACGCCGCATCGCGCGGCCGCATCCAGACGGCAAGCCGCGCCAGCGGCAGGGCCTGCTCCGGCCGGTCGGCCAGGTTGAGCGCGCTCGCCACATTGAACAGGGCCTCGGCCGCGCCGTCGGCCGGCGAGCCGACCGGCGGCGCAACCGGCGCGTCGGCCTCGTAGCGCGCCCGCAGCAGCCTCCCGGTCATCGAGTCGGGGCTGACGGCCAGAAACCGGTCGATCGTTTCGAATCCCGCCGCCGCATCGCCGGCCCGGAACAGGAAGTTGGACCGGGTCTCGGCCACCCGCAGCGATCCGATCGCCGGGGTTGCCGTCACCGCCGCATAGGCTTCCGCGGCGCGTTGCGGCCGGCCGGCGACATCCAGCAGATAGGCCCGGTGCAACAGCCGGAACGGGCGGAACTGCACGGCCTCTTCCAGGTCGCGGTGCTCGTCCAGCGCCAGATCCGGATCCTTGTGGCGGCCGAGGGCCATCCAGGCGCGGAGCAGGGGCAGCAGAAGCCGCATGACGCTGTCGTGCGCGATCCGGTCGAGATGGTCCTGCGCGGCGCCGAACCGCTCCTGCTTCGCTGCGTGCAGGGCGAGCACCAGGCGGGCCATGGTCGAGCCGCCCTTGGACAGCGCGACGGTCCGCCGGGCGGCGGCCGTGGCGCGCTCCATCCGGCCCGCCAGCACATGGGAGCGCAGGGCCAGGGTCAGGAACCGGAGGCGGTTGCGCGCCTCCGGGGCCGCGGTCTCGAAATAGGCCGATGCGCGGCCGGAATCCTTGCGGCGCGATGCGTGAAGCGCCGAAAGATAGGCGCCCCAGGCGGTGGTCGCCGCCGCCGCCGGCGCAGCGGCGGGCCGGCCCTCGGCCGGCGCCGGGGCGGCCTGCGCGACCGCGAGCGACAACGCCAGGGCGGGCAAGGCCGCTCCGATCCCGGCGGCGCGCAGCACGCCGGGCCGCGTGCGTCCCTCACATGTTCGGATAGTTCGGTCCACCGCCGCCTTCCGGCGCCGCCCAGTCGATATTCTGGGTCGGGTCCTTGATGTCGCAGGTTTTGCAATGCACGCAATTCTGGGCGTTGATCTGGAGCCGCGGGTTGGCGCCGTCGTCGTCGCGCAGGATCTCGTAGACCCCGGCCGGGCAATAGCGCTGCTCCGGCGCGTCGTAGCGCGCCAGATTGTGGTCGACCGCGACGGCGCTGTCTTTCAGCACCAGATGAACCGGCTGGTTCTCCTCGTGGTTGGTCGCCGAGAAGGAGACGTTGGTCAGCCGGTCGAACGACAGCACGCCGTCGGGCTTCGGATAGTCGATGGGGCTGTGCCTGTCCTTCGGCTCGATCGCCTCGTGGTCCGGCTTCTTCGCCCGCAGGGTCCAGGGCGCCCGGCCGCGGAACAGCTGCTGGTCGATGCCGAACAGCAGGGCGCCGGCGACCAGCCCCTTCTTCATCAGCGGCTTGAAGTTGCGCGCCCGGTGCAGCTCGTCCTTCACCCAGCTCTTCTCGAACGCCGCCGGATAGGCCGCCAGCTCGTCCTGCGCGCGCCCGGCCGCCACGGCCTCGAACGCCGCCTCGGCCGCCATCGCGCCGGTCTTCATCGCCGTATGGCTGCCCTTGATGCGCGGCGCGTTCAGGAATCCGGCGTTGTCGCCGATCAGGCAGCCGCCGGGGAACGCCAGCTTCGGAAGGGACTGAAGCCCGCCGGCATAGATGGCGCGCGCGCCGTAGGCGATGCGCTTGCCGCCTTCGAGGAAGGCGCGCACCTTCGGATGGTGCTTGTAGCGCTGGAATTCCTCGTAGGGGCTGAGCCAGGGGTTCTTGTAGTCGAGCCCGACGACGAAGCCGACCGAGACCAGGTTTTCGTCGAAATGGTAGAGGAAAGAGCCGCCGTAGGTCTCCCGGTCGAGCGGCCAGCCGGCGCTGTGCACGACCAGGCCCGGCACATGGCGCGCCGGCTCGATCTCCCAGAGCTCCTTGATGCCGATGCCGTAGGACGGCGGATCTGCCGCGTCGCGCAGGCCGAAGCGGGCGTCGAGCTGCTTGCCGAGCGAGCCGCGGCAGCCCTCGGCGAACAGGGTGTATTTGGCCAGCAGTTCCATGCCCGGCGTGTAGTTCGCGGTTTGCGCGCCGTCGGCGCCGATGCCCATGTCGCCGGTCGCGACGCCGCGGACCCGGCCTTCCCCGTCGTAGAGCACTTCGGCCGCGGCGAAGCCGGGATAGATTTCGACGCCCAGCGCCTCGGCCTGTTCGCCGAGCCAGCGGCACAGGTTGCCCAAGCTTACGATGTAGTTGCCGTGGTTGCCGAAACAGGCCGGCAGGAACAGGTTCGGCACCTTGAAGCCGCCCTTTTCGGTCAGGAAGAAGAAACGGTCCTCGCTCACCGGGGTATCGAGCGGCGCGCCGCGGTCCTGCCAGTCGGGCAGCAGTTCGTTCAGCGCGCGCGGGTCGAGCACGGCGCCGGACAGGATGTGCGCGCCGACTTCCGAGCCCTTTTCGAGGACGCAGACCTCGATCTCCGCGCCCCTCTCCCCGGCAAGCTGCTTCAGGCGGATCGCGGCCGCCAGGCCGGACGGGCCGGCGCCGACGATCGCCACGTCGTATTCCATCGCTTCGCGGGCCGACTGCTCTTCCGTCATCCTGTCCGATCCCGTCCTGTTCCGGCGCGCCGGCGGCTCCCGCGTCCGCGCCCCAAGGGCTTGTAACGCCGGCGGCTTTCCCCGAAAGTCGCGAGCGTGCACGCAGGCGCAGGCGCTTCGGGTGCGCAGCACACGACACTTAGCGCAGAGGGCCGTTTCGCGCCATGCCCGATCGCAACGACCGGCGGTCCGCGACAGCGGCGGAGGCGCTCCGGCACGCGCTCGCCTGGCAGGTCGAGGCCGGCGCCGACGAGGCCATCGGCGAGCGGCCGGTCGACCGGCGGGACCGCGCTCCGGAACCGGCCCCCGACAGGCCGGCGCTCCCGGCCGCGCCGGCGCCGACGCCGGCACGGCGCGGTGACGGTCCACCGGCCCGCGCCGCGCCGCGCCGCGGCCCGGCCGCTGCCCCTGTACGTCTGGAATCGACCGGCGAAACCGTGGCGTCGGCCCGGGAGAGCGCCCGGCGCGCCGGGACGCTGGAAGAATTGCGCGACGCGGTCGCCGCCTTCGACGGCTGCGCGCTGAAGAAGACCGCGATGAACACCGTGTTCGCCGACGGCGCGCCGGAAGGCCGGCTCATGCTGATCGGCGAGGCGCCGGGCGCGGAGGAAGACCGCCAGGGCAAGCCCTTCGTCGGCGCCAGCGGCCAGCTGCTCGACAAGATGCTCGCCGCCATCGGCGTCAGCCGCGAGAACGACGCCTACATCACCAACATCGTGTTCTGGCGTCCGCCGGGAAACCGCGAACCCTCGGCCGCCGAAACCGCGGTCTGCCGCCCCTTCCTGGAGCGCCATATCGAACTGAAAAAGCCGGAAATCCTGGTGTTTCTCGGCGGGCCCTCGGCCAAGACGCTGCTCGACCGCAAGGAGGGCATCACCCGCCTGCGCGGGCACTGGTTCGAATTCCGCACGCCGGACATGGGCGAATCCGGCGCCGGCCCGATCCCGGCCATGCCGCTGTTCCACCCGGCCTACCTGCTGCGCAGCCCGCTCAACAAGCGGGAGGCCTGGCGCGACCTGCTGGCGATCCGGGCGCGGCTCGACGGGTCGGGTTAGCTCCGCTATCCCGGATTTCTCACCACAGTCATGACCTGCGCGGCGCTGTCGGGCCGGCAGGGCAGGAAAGCCGCGCCGCGCGATGCGGGGACATCGGGCAAGCGGCTTGACGCCCCCTGCCGGTTCGACAGCGCCGCCCTTCGGGTCGCGACCGGACGTCCGCCCGCGGCGTCGCGGGCCTCGACCGTAGTCCCCGCTACGCTTTTCGGCCCGCTCCCAGTACTGAACGGGGCGGATCGAACGTCCGGACGCGACGCAGGCCGTGACTGTGGTGAGAAATCCGGGCTAGTCCCCGGCCTCCTCCTCCCGCCAGCCGCCTATGGCGTCGAGCGGCAGGCTGCCGATCTCGGTGACGACCTGGACGAGCACTTCGGCGGCTTCGTCGAGCAGGCGCGCGCCGGTCTCCGGGTCGGCCAGCGTGGCGTCGCCGACGGCGCCGGCCGGGTTCAGGTCCTGGGCTTGCCAGCCGAAGCCGGCCGTGCGCCCGAACGGCCGCAGATGGGCGTAGGCCCGGGCCATCTCCTCGGAGCGCGAGGCGAAGCGCTGCACCTTGTCCTGCCGCACCGCGCCGGGCCGGATCGCCTGCACGATCGCGGTCTCGGCCGCGCCGCCATGGATGCCGTGGGCCGCCTCGTGGGCGCCGAAATGGCTCTCGGCCCGCCAGTAGCGGTAGCCGTTGAGCGGGAAGACCAGCAATTCGTGCTTGCGGCGCAGCTTGTGGGCGACGATGTCGAGCACCGCCGGGTTGCCGCCGTGGCTGTTGAGCAGCGCCAGCTTGCGGAAGCCGGCCGCCGCGACGCCGCCGGCCAGCTCCATCAATACGGCGATCATGGTTTCCGCCGACAGGCTGAGGGTGCCGGGGAAATCGCCATGCTCGATGCTGACGCCGACCGGCAAGGCCGGCAGCACGAGCAGCGGCGCCTCGGCCGGCAGCCGCGCCACCAGCCGCTCGACCAGCGCGTCGCAGATGTCCCGGTCGACCGAGACCGGCAGGTGCGGCCCGTGCTGCTCGGTCGCCGAAACCGGCAGCAGGACCACCGTCGCCGCCGGATCGAAATCCGCGAACTCCTCGGTCGTATGGTCGGCCCAGTAGCGGGAAGGGGAACGGTCGGTCATGGGGGTGCGCGGGCGGTGTTATTTTTTCGGCGGATCTTCGACGCTCGGCTCAACCGGGCGGGCCGGATAGCAGACATAGTCTCGGGCCGAGGACTTCTGCCGCGCCCGGATATCGCGGAAAATCGCCGTCACGTCATAATCGAACCGGGCCGCGTGCGCGTCCCGAACGGCCCGGATTTCCGCGATAATCGGGTCAGTCCGCGTCATCTCCATGACCGGCCTCCATAAGTTCGTTCGGCGTGCAGATCACCGGCGGCTCAAAGCCCGCCTGCCGGCACGCCCGTTCGATTTGCGACCTCATGGCTGCGTTGGCGATGTGCCGAAAATTCCATGTTACCAGATAGTCGGCGCCGTTTGCCGCGGCAACGGCGATATGCGCGGCATCCCCGGCAGCGCGACGAGGAATCGCTCCCGAATCGAGGAGCGTTCCCGCCAATCGTTCCGCCTCCAAAGTCGCTTCAAGCAGCGTCACAGATTCGAGCGCTTCGAGACGGGCGCGGGCGGCGTCCGGGTCGCCCGCACCGGCTTCTGAAATGACCAGCGCGGACGCAACGAGTTGGAATTTGTCTGGCGCCAGACGCCACCAGTCGCGCGTGACGGCTTGATAAGCCGCGGTAACGACATCGCGCGAGGGTCGGGCAGTGAGATAACTGACGACCGATGTTTCGACATATGCGGTGGGAATCATTATCAGGGCGTCAATTGGCGAATACACGCGCGGGCAGATTTCGATGCGCTATCGTGCGCGTACAGATTCGCGTTTTCCTCACAAGCCTTGACGATCGCAGCGAGCACTACACTATTCGCGAGGTTTCGACCATTGGGACTGCGCTTGAGACAGCGCAACAGGAGCCGAGATGAGCACGTTCGGCGACGATCTGATCCGGTCGCTCAACGAGGCGCTGGCTCACGCGAAAGGCGAAGGCCCGGCGATCGTGCATACGCCCGTCGCGCCGCGCGAGGTGCGCGAGCAGGCAAGGCTGACCCAGGCACAGATGGCGCCGCTGATGGGCATGAGCCTGTCCGGCTACCGGAAATGGGAACAGGGAACCCGGCAGGTCAGCGGGCCGGCGGCGATGCTGCTACGCGCGATCCAGAAGGAGCCGGAAGCCGTCAAACGCGCCCCGTCGTCTTCCTGACCGAGGCGACCGCGCCGTCCCCGCCGCCGCCCCTTGCCGCGCGGCCGGCAGCCCCCATTTCCGGGCCAGTCCCTGCCGGCGCCGGGCGGCCGGCGCTGCGAAACCCGGAGAACGGCATGACACAATCCGCGAAGCCCAGGGCCCGGCCCGTCGGCATCAACCATATCGCGCTCGAGGTCGGCGACATCCGGGAGGCGCTGGATTTCTACCGCGGCTTCCTCGATTTCGAAGTCTCGTCCCAGAGCGGGACGGCGGCTTTCGTCTATTTCGGCGACCAGTTCATCAACTTCATGACCGGCCGCCGCCAGGGGCCGGACGAGGGCCGCCATTTCGGCATCGCGGTGGACGACAAGCCGCTCGCCATCGCGCGCCTGAAGGAGATGGGCGTCGAACTGCTCGACACCCGCTTCACCGATTTCCTCGACCCGTGGGGCAACCGGGTCGAGCTCACGACCTACACCGACATCCAGTACACGAAGGCCGACCACATCCTGAACGGCATGGGCCTCGGCCATCTGGAAAAGACGCCTGAAGCGATCGAGGAACTCGCGAAGAAGGGCATGGCGCCGGAAGGGTAGCGGCCGGATCAATGACGGTATCCGAAACAGCCGGAAGCGGAACGAAGTCGAAGGAGCCTGGAATGAGCATTTCGGTAAGCGCTAAGTCGCTGCGTTTCGACCGGCACACCATGTGGGTGGAGCTGGACGACGGGCGTTCGCTCGGGGTGCCGCTCGCCTGGTTCCCGCGATTGATGCAGGCGACGCCGGCGCAGCGCGAGAAGTACCGCATCGGCTATTCCGGCAACGGTCTGCACTGGGACGAACTCGACGAGGACATTTCGGTGGAAGGCCTGTTGCACGGACGCGGCGACGGCACGCAACCGGGCTCCGAAGCGGCCTGACACGGTCCTTGCACCGCCGGCCGGCGCGTTGATCCATGCCGCCGCCCCCGCGCCTGCCCGATACGGACGTCATTATCGCCGGCGGCGGGCGGTGATGCACGCCGGCGGGGCAAGGGACGGCGCGAAAGGGCGGGACCGCGTACTGCTCGGGGCGGCCCTGGTCGCGGCGGCGGGGCTGATGTTCGCGCTTGCGGGCATGGCGATCAAGATGGCCGGAGCCAGCCTCGGCAGCGTCGATGTCCTGTTCTGGCGCAACGTGCTGAGCCTGGCGATCCTCCTGCCCTGGATCGTCCGGCGCCGGCCCGGCGCGCTGCGGCCGGTGCATGGCGGGCTGATGGCCTTGCGCGGCGTGGCGGTGGTGTGCTCGCTACTCTGCTACTACTACGCCGTCCAGGTGCTGCCGCTCGCCGAGGCGGTCTTGCTGAATTTCAGTTCGGCGATCTTCGTCCCGCTGCTCGGCTTCCTGCTGTTCCGTTTCGCCCTCGATCGCCGGGTGCTGCTCGCGGTGCTCGTCGGCTTCGCCGGCGTCGCCCTTATCCTCAAGCCGGGCACGGATTTCTTTCAGCCCGCGGCGCTGGTCGGCCTCGCCTCGGGAATGCTCGGCGGGCTGGCCGCGGTCGCCGTCTGGCGCATGCCGGAAGAGGAAAACCCCGTCCGCATCGCCGTCTGGTTCGCGCTGATCGGCATCCTTATCACCGCGGGGCCGGCGCTGGCCGATCCGGTCGTGCCGCCGGCGGAAGCGTGGCCGCCGCTGATCGCGCTCGGCCTGTTCTCGACCGCCGCCCACATCCTGTTCGCCCAGGGCTGCCTGGTCGCGCCGGCCGACCGGGTCAGCCCGCTCGACTACACCGCCGTCGTCTTCGCCGCCGCCCTCGGCTGGCTGATCTGGGGCGAGACCGTGGACTGGCTCCTCGCGGCGGGCGCCGCCCTGATCGTCGCCGGCGCCGTCATCGCGATCCGCGCCGGGCGGCCGGGCGCGGACGCATGACCCGCCTTGCCGATGCGGATGCCATCGTCGCCGGCGGGCCGGCCGGCTCCGGCGCAGACCGTAAACCGTCGCGTTGCTTGCCCCGGCCCGGGACGCCGCCGTCCCTCGCGCTCAATCGTTCCGGAAGTTCACCGAGTTGAGGTAGGCCAGGCACGCCTCCAGCGGCTCCACGTCGCCGAACTTGGCGTCGATGTCGAACAGGTTCCATTCGGTGGCGCCGGGGATGCGGTCGCCGATGGCCTCGCGCACGGCGATCGGGCGGAAGCCCTCGGCCAGCCCGTCCGTGACCGTGGCGCGCACGCAGGCCGACGCGGTGACGCCGGTGACCAGGATGGTATCGACCCCGGCGGCGCGCAGGTATCCGGCGAGATACGTCCCGTGGAATGCGCTCGCCCGCTTCTTGATTATCACCTGCTCGCCGTCGACCGGCGCGATCCGGCTGTCGATGGCCCAGATGTCCCCGTTCTTTTCGTCGGCGATCTCGATCGGGATCTTGTAGTGCCACAGGCCCATGTCGGTATGCGGGTCGTCCGGGTCCGGGTTCCGGTAGCAGACGGTGGTGTAGACCACCGGGTGGCCGTTCTCGCGGCAGGCGTCGATCAGCTTGCGGGCCGCCGGCACGATCCGGTCGTCGATGCCCTCGCAGGTGAAGGGATAGCCCGGCCGGGTCCAGGCGTTGGCGAGGTCGACGTTGATCAGCGCCGGCTTGCGGCCGAAGCCGATGCGGCGCTGGAAGCCGCGCTCCCGGTACAGCGCCGTCGCGGCGGCAAAGGCGTCTTCCAGCTTCGTTTGAAGATCGGCGATTTCGCGGTCCATGAGTCCTGTCCTCAGGGAGTGTCGCACTCTTGAATTGGGCACCGGATGGAAGCGGTCGGACTTTCCGGCCCTGCGGCCTGCCGGATCAGGCTAAATCGAGGATACGCCAGAGAATGGCGGCGGAGAAGGCGAGATTGAAGCCGACCATCCATTTGAGCAGCCGCAGATCGTCCTTGGTCGCGAGATGCTCCGTCAATTCCTCGCCGAGCGCAGCGGCCATGGCTTCCGCCTGCTCGTCCGGCAGGCCGGACTGCTTGAGCTTGCGGGCGAAGCGTAATGTATCGATCGCGGTCGTGGCCATGATGGGTCGCGTTGGGGAGCCGATTCCGTCAATCTTATGGCATCGAACGGTAATGGCAACCGCGCGAAAGCGTTTCGCCGCGGGATGGAGTCTATTTTTTCGCGGCCATGACGGCCTTTAGGTCGATATCGAAGCCGTCGAGCAGGATTTGGCAGATCTCGTCGTAGGCGGCGCCGACCCGGACGGTCTCCCAGGAAATCAGGTCGACGATGGTGCTGCCGAGGCCCTCGTCGTTGTGGAACGGCGTCAGGCCGTAATCGACCGAGAGGTCGGCCGCCGCCGTCACCTGCGCCTCGATATCCTGGTAGACGAACTTGCTGCCGGCGCCGGAGCGGTTGGCCGACGAGCCGATCACGGCATAGGCGTTCTCGCGCGCCAGCCGGGCGATCCCGTCGTGCAGGGGGCCGGCGTTGAGCAGCATGTCCATCGTGCCGGCGAGGGTCGCGTTCTTCAGCGCGAAGGGCGGCAGGCTGCGGATCACCGGGTGGCTTTCGTCGAACGGCGCGACGATGGAGAAGGGCAGGTCGTGGTCGTGGATCACGGCGCTCACGGCGTCGCGCGCCCGGTCCGGCGCCCGGATCGCCTCGGTGAACAGCGTCCAGTCGCAGAAGTTGCCGCACGGCTTGCTGAACGGCCGCTCCTTGGCGCGGTACATGCGCTGGACGGATTCCTCCTCATGGCCGACAATGGCGTAGCCGACGCTGACCGGAAAGATCGCGACGCCGCCGCTGCGGACGGTCTCGAAAATGCGCGCTGCGTCTTCCGCGATGGGTCGGTCGTCGAACACCCTGCACCTCCCTGCTGCGCCCCGATCGCTTTGGGGCGGCGCCACAATAGGGCGGCGGCGCAATTGCACAAGGCCCGCGGCGGGTTCCCACGGACGAAGAGGCGGAGAACCATGGCGAGACCGGATATCGCCGGCGATGCGCGGCGCGCCTTCGATGTCATCGCGGGCGGCGGCATCGGCATCCTGCCCATGGATGTCGGCTATTCCATTGTCGGCGGCAGCGCGGAAGCCCTGAAGCGGATCTTCGCGGCCAAGCGGCGCGCGCCTACAAAGCTCAACGCGATGGTGGCCGACAACGCCATCCACCGGGAGGTCCACGTCGTCGACCGGCGCGGCGCCGAGATCGTCGCCTGCATCACGGAGGACTACGACCTGCCGCTCGGCGCCATCGCGCCGGCCCGTATGGATCATCCGCTGCTGGCGAAGCTGCCGCGCGAAGCCGTCGCCGCCAGCCAGAAGGACGGCGCCGTCGTCATGCTGCTCAACGCCGGCCCGTTCCACCGGGAGATCTGCCGCCTGAGCCGGGAGGAGGGCCATCCCCTGTTCGGCTCGTCGGCGAACCTGTCGCTTGCCGGCACCAAGTTCCGGGTCGAGGATATCGAGCCGGAAATTTCCGGCATCGCCGACATCGCGATCGATCACGGCCTGCGCAAATACCATCCCTACAGGGCGTCCTCGACCCTGCTCAACGTGATGACGCTGGAGGTCGTCCGCTTCGGCTCCTGCTATGAGCTGATCGCCGATATCCTCGAGCGGCATTTCGGCATCGAACTGCCGCCCCTCGATACGGCCCCTGCGGGGCCTACTCGGGATGAGGGGATTGGGAAGTGAGTTTCCATCCCTGCAACACGCACCCTCATCCTGAGTAGCCGCCGCAGGCGGCGTATCGAAGGACCGTTTTCAGCCGGAACGGCTGCTCAGGAAAAACCGGCCGCGCCCCGGCCCAACAAAGAGGGTCGAACGATCCGGCCCGCATGGTATGGTCGGTCAGCCGAACGAGCCCGACGACCGGGGAGCTTTCCTATGTCATCCGTCACCCGAACCGCGGCGGACTTCGCCGCCGGCCTGACCTACAGCGACCTGCCGCCGGAGGTCGCCCGCCGCGCCAAACTACTGGTTTTCGATACCCTCGGCATCGCCCTGCGCGCCCGCCGCGACGCCGAATCGACGGAAAGCCTCGTCGCGGCGGTAAAGCGCCTCGGCATGACGGGCGGCGGCGCCACGGCGATCGGCGATCCGGAGCGCTACACGGCGGCCGGCGCGGCGCTGATCAACGGCGCGCTCGCCCATTCGCTGGATTTCGACGACACCCACGCCCGCGGCTCGATCCACGCCAGCGCGCCGATCGTGCCGGCGGCGCTCGCCGCGGCGGAAGAGTCCGGCGCCAGCGGCGCGCGGACCGTCGCCGCCATCGTCGCGGGCTACGAGGTCCAGATCCGGCTCAGCCTCGCGCTGGGCCCCAGCGACCATTACGAACGCGGCTTCCACCCCACCGCGACCTGCGGCGCCTTCGGCGCGGCGGCGGCCGTGGGCAACGTCCTGGGCCTCGACGCCGCGCAGATCGAGAGCGCCTTCGGCATCTGCCTCAGCCAGGCCGCCGGCTCGATGCAGTTCCTCGCCGACGGCGCCTGGACCAAGCGCTCCCATGTCGGCCACGCCGCCATGTGCGGCCTGATGGCGGCGACCCTGGCGGCCGAGGGCTACCGCGGCCCGGCGCAGGCGTTCGAGGGCAAGGCCGGCTTCCTCGCCAGCCACGCGCCGGACCCGGACCCGGCAAAGGCGGCCGCCGGCCTCGGCGAGACCTGGGAGACCATGCAGATCGCCGTGAAGCCCTATCCGTCCTGCCGCTACGGCCACGCCGCGATGGACGCGATTATCGGCCTGCGCAAGCAGCACGGTTTGCGGCCGGAGGACGTGCGGGAGATCGAGGTCGGCCTGCCGGAGACCGGCTGGAAGATCGTCGCCGACCCGCTCGCCGACAAGCAGAACCCGCAAGGCGTCGTCGACGGCCAGTTCTCCATGCCCTTCGTCGCCGCGGCCGCCCTGATCAACGGCGGGCTGATGTGGGACGATTACGGACCGCTGCTGGGCGACGAAAAGGCGATGGCGCTGTGCCGCAAGGTCCGGCCGGTCGTCGATGCGCGGGCGCAAGCCGAATATCCGGCCAACCTGGCCGGCGCGGCGAAGGTGACGACTTCGGCCGGCGTCTTCCAGGACTTCGTCGCCGTGCCCAAGGGCGAGCCGGGCAATTTCCTCACCGAGGACGAGTTGCGCGCCAAGTTCGACGGCCTGGCCGCGCCCTGCCTGGAACCGGCGGACCGCGCGGCCTTCGCCGACGGCCTGCTGGCGCTGGAGACGGCCGGGGACGTTTCCGCCGTGCTCCGGCTCTCGGCCGGCCGGCCGGCGGGGGAGCCGGCGATCCGCGCCGTCGCCGGTCGAGCGGCATGATCGCGACGATGGAGGAGGCAGCGGCCGGGCGGTTCCGCGAGTCCGCCGGGCGCTACTACGAGGATTTCACGGTCGGCGACATCTACGAGCACCGCCCGGGCCGCACGATCGGCGAGGCCGACAACACCTGGTTCACGCTGCTCACCATGAACACCCATCCGATCCATTTCGACGCCGAATACGCGAAGCACAGCGAGTTCGGCAAGCTGCTGGTGAACAGCGCGCTCACGCTTTCCATCGTCGCCGGGATGAGCGTCAGCGACCTCAGCCAGAAGGCGATCGCCAACCTGGGCTGGACCGACATCCGCCTGACCGCGCCGGTCTTCGTCGGCGACACGATCTATGCCGAATCCGAAGTGCTGGAGAAGCGCGAGTCGCAGTCCCGGCCCAACCAGGGCATCGTGACCGCCAGCACGACCGGCACGAAGGCCGACGGCACGGTGTTCATGACCTACCGGCGCTCCATGCTCGTGCCGAAGCGCGGCTTCGGCGTCGACGACCGGCTGGCCCGAGTCCCATGAACGCACCGCCCGCCGCCGGCGCTGCCGCCGACGCCGCCATCCTCGACGCCATCGACCGCTTCGTCGAACGGAGCATCCTGCCGGTCGCCCACGATCTCGAAGCGAAGGACGAATACCCCCACGCCATCGTCGATGACATGAAGGACCTCGGCCTGTTCGGCGCCACCATCGCGCCGGAATACGGCGGGCTCGGCCTGTCGGCGGCGACCTATTCGGCGATCGTCGAGCGGATCTCGGCGGGCTGGATGTCGATTTCCGGCATCGTCAATTCCCACCTCATCATGGCCGCCGCGGTCCAGCGTTTCGGCACCGAGCAGCAGAAGGCGCGCTACCTGCCGAAATTCGCGACCGGCGAACTGCGCGGCGGCATCGCGCTCACCGAGCCGGACTGCGGCACCGACCTCCAGGCCGTGCGCACACGGGCCGAGCGCAGGGGCAACGCCTATGTCGTCAACGGCGCCAAGACCTGGATCACCAACAGCGTCGAGGGCGATATCCTCGCCGTGCTGGTCAAGACCGATCCGGCGGCGGAGCCCCGCCACCGGGGCATGAGCCTGCTGCTGGTCGAGCAGGGCGAGGGCGTCGAAACGAGCCGGCTGAAGAAGCTGGGCTACAGGGGCGTCGATACCGGGCAGGTGATCTTCGACGAATGCCAGGTGCCGTTCGACAATCTGGTCGGCGGCGAGGAAGGCCGCGGCCTGCAGCAGATCCTCGCCGGCCTGGAACTGGGCCGCATCAACGTCGCGGCGCGCGGCGTCGGCATCGCCCGGGTCTGCCTCGAAAAGGCCGTGGAGTATGCCCAGATCCGCAAGACCTTCGGCAAGCCGATCGCCGAGCACCAGGCGATCCAGATCAAGCTCGCCGACATGGCGACGCGGGTCGAGGCGGCGCGGCTGCTGACCGGCGCGGCGGCGCAGGCCTACGACCGGGGCGAGCGCTGCGACATGGAAGCCGGCATGGCCAAGCTCTACGCCACGGAGGCGGCGGTGGAAAACAGCCTGGAAGCCATGCGCATCCACGGCGCCTACGGCTATTCCAAGGAGTTCGATATCGAGCGCTATTACCGCGACGCGCCGCTGCTGGCGATCGGCGAGGGCACCAACGAATTGCAGCGCCTCATCATCGCCAGGCAGTTGATCGCGCGGAACCCGGTGTAGCCGCCATGCTGCCGCTCGAGGGGGTGCGCGTGCTCGCGGTCGAGCAATACGGCGCCGGGCCGTTCGGCACCATGTTCCTCGCCGACCAGGGCGCCGAGGTCGTCAAGATCGAGAACCCGAGCGACGGCGGCGACATGGCGCGCGCCGTGGGCCCCCATTTCTTCCCGTCGGGCGACAGCCAGTTCTTCCACAGCTTCAACCGCAACAAGAAGAGCCTGACCCTGGACCTGAGCCGGCCGGAGGCGCGGCCCGTGCTGCACGACCTGGTCCGCTCGGCCGACGCGCTGGCCAGCAACATGCGCGGCGACGTGCCGGAGAAGCTGGGCCTGACCTACGCGCATCTGAAGGCGGCGAACCCGAAGATCGTGTGCGCCCATCTCTCGGCCTACGGGCGCGACGGGCCGCGCGCGGCCTGGCCGGGCTTCGACTATGTCATGCAGGCCGAAGCCGGCTATTTCGCCCTGACCGGCGAGCCGGAGGGCGCGCCGTCGCGCTTCGGCCTCTCGATCGTCGACATGATGACCGGGCTGGCGATGGCCTATGCCCTGCTGGCCGCGCTGACCGGCGCGCGGGCGAGCGGGCAGGGCCGGGATATCGATGTCAGCCTGTTCGACGTCGCCCTGCACAACACGGGCTATCTGGCGGCGTGGTATCTCAACGCGGGCTTCAACCAGCCGCGCCTGCCGCGCTCGGCCCATCCGTCGCTCACGCCCTGCCAGCTCTACAGGACGGCCGACGGCTGGATCTTCCTGATGTGCAACAAGGAGAAGTTCTGGCCCGCCCTGTGCGGCGCCGTCGGCCGGCCGGAATGGGCCGACGACCCGCGCTTCCGGCGTTTCCCGGACCGGCTGGAGAACCGGGACACGATCGCCGGGATGCTGGACGACGCCTTGCAGGCCCGCACCACCGCCGACTGGCTGGCGCGCTTCGCCGGCGTCGTGCCGGCCGCGCCGGTCAACGATATCGCCGCCGCGCTGGACAATCCGTATGTCGCCGAGACCGGCCGGCTCCAGACCGTCGAGCACGGGGCCGACGGCCCCTACCGGCTGGTCGCGCCGCCGGTGCGTACGGACGAACCGGCGCCCGCCCGCCCGGCGCCCGATCTGGGCGCCGATACCGGAAGCGTGCTCGAAGGCCTGGGCTACGACTCCGCGAAGATCGCCGCCCTGCGCGCCGGCGGGGTGATTTAGGGGCGTGTTTCCCGCGTGTGCGCGCTTCCCGTCATATCGACCGTAGCGGCCCGAACGGGCCGCGGAGCGGAGATATCTTTCCCGTGCGGAGCAAAGTCCGGGGCTCGGCGCGGAAAGATTTCTCCGCTTCGCGCCTTGCGGCGCTCCGGTCGAAATGACGGACAGGGAATTGGGCTAACCGGCACGGGAATCCGGTTTTTCTCACACCGTTCTTCATCCCGAGCACGCCCCCCTCGGCTGCGCTCGGGACAGGCTCCGGGCCGTATCGAGGGACCCGCGGGTACGGCCCGCCCATGATCCCCCGGATCAAGGCGGCGATCTGGGTCGATGCGGAAATCCGGCGCTGCCGGGTCAACGGCATCGACGCCTATCTGGTGCGCCGGGGCGACGAACACGCCGGCGCCATCCTGATCAAGCACAACCGGTTCGAGGCCGGCTGCGTCGTCTATGTGCCCACGGCCTCGCCGGACGGCGGCCGGGCCTGGCACCGCGGCACCGGCGACGACCCGGTCCCGGAGGCCGACGCCGACGCCTATGTCGCCCGCCAGAAGGGCTACGACCCGGACCTCTGGATCGTCGAGATCGAAGACCCGCGCGGCACCTGGGCGCTCGCCGAGCCGGTGGTGGCGTAACCGGCGCGCTGCGCTAGCCCGGATTTCTCACCACAGTCATGACCTGCGCGGCGCTGTCGGGCCGGCAGGGCAGGAAAGCCGCGCCGCGCGATGCGGGGACATCGGGCAAGCGGCTTGACGCACCATGCCGGCCCGACAGCGCCGCCCTTCGGGTCGCGACCGGACGTCCGCCCGCGGCGTCGCGGGCCTCGACCGTAGTCCCCGCTACGCTTTTCGGCCCGCTCCCAGTACTGAACGGGGCGGATCGAACGTCCGGACGCGACGCAGGCCGTGACTGTGGTGAGAAATCCGGGCTAAGGCACGAACTTGTAGCCCCCGTCGGCGATGTGGGTCTGGCCGGTGGTGAAGCTGGAGCGCTCGCTCAGCAGGAAGTGGACCAGCTCGGCGATCTCCTCCGGCCGGCCGAAGCGCTTCAGCGCCGCCGCCGCGGTCAGCCGCTCGTGCGCCTCGTCGGAGACGTCGGCCGTCATGTCCGTCTCGACGTAGCCGGGCGCGACGCCGTTGACCCGCACCGCCGGGCCGAGGGCGGCGGCGCATTGCCGGATGAAACCGATGACCGCCGCCTTCGAGGCGCCGTAGGCGAACATGCGCTCGGCCGCGATCGGGTTCGGCGCCAGGCCGAGCACCGAGGAGATGCAGACGATCCGGCCGAAGCCGCGCTCGACCATGCCGTCCTTGGCGCGCCAGACGGCATGGAAGGTGCCGTCGAGATTGACGCGCATGATCTCGCGCCAGGTCTCGGCCGACATCGAGAGCGCATCGGCCGACCGCGCGATGCCGGCGTTGGTGACCAGGAAATCGACCGGGCCGAGATCGCGCTCGACGGCGTCGAACATCGCCTCCGTCGCCGCCCGGTCGCCGACATCGGCCAGGTAGATTCCGGCCGCTCCGCCGGCGGCCTCGATGGCCGCGCGGGTCTCTTCGGCCGCCGCCCGGTTGGCGGCATAGTTGACCGCCACCCTCGCGCCGCTCGCCGCCAGGCGCAGGCAGATCGCCCGGCCGATGCCGCGCGATCCGCCCGTCACCAGGGCCGTGCGGCCCGCGAATTCGCCATCCCGCATTGAACCGGCGCCTTTCCGGTTGCCGCCTCAGACCGCCGCCGGCCCGTTGCTACGGGCTAAGCCAGGCCGAGCAGCGGCGCGACGTCGGTGCTCTCCCAGGCCGGCAGCGCCTCCATCCGGCCCATCCAGGCCTGCAGGTTCGGATGCCCGCCGAGCGGGAGCTGCTGGTGCCGGTGCAGGTGCATCGGCGACGCGACCGCAATGTCGGCGATGGTCGGCTCCGGCGTGCCGCACAGCCAGTCCTGCCCGTCGAGCCGGTCGTCGAGAATCGCGGCATGCTTGTGGAAATTCGGCCCCTCGCCGTCGAGGATCGCTTGGTCCGGCTCCGCTTCGAGAATCGGTTTCACGACATTCTCGACCAGGTAGACATAGCAGGTCGGGAACCAGGCGCTCGATTCCCAGAGCAGCCAGCGGTTGACGTCCGCCCGGGTCGCCAGGTCGCTCGGATAGGCCCCCTCGGCGCCCACCTTGTCCGCGCCGTATTGCAGGATCGCGTTGGATTCCCAGAGTTGGAGATCGCCGTCGACCAGCGCGGGCAGGGCGGCGTTCGGGTTGATCGCCATGTATTCGGGCGACTGCTGGCCCTGCGCGAAATAATCGACGTTTTCGGAGTCGAACTCGACGCCCATCAGCTTGAAACCGGCGACCACCTTGCGGCAGTTCACCGTGCGCGGATCGTAATAGAGCTTCATCGGGGTTCTCCCTTCCGGATGCGGATTTCTGTCTTTCGGAAGATGCCGCAGCCCGGCTGTCCGATCAATCGCCGGAATCGTCCCGGAATCGCATCGGGACCGTACAGGCCGGGGGACAAGCGCCGGTTCTTCGACGATTGCAGTGGCTATTCCGCTTCCTGCCGGCCGGGCGCATCCTCGCCGGCGCCGGGGCGGGCCGCAGCGTCATCCTGCCGTTCTGGCGCTGGCTGGCCACGGAAATCCTGTAGAGCCGGCGCTCCGGCTCAATTCATGATCGCGTCCGGCAGCCACAGCGGGATTTCCGGCACGAACATCACGACGAAGGTCACGACCAGGATCACGAAGAAGAAATGCTTGCCGTGCTTCCACCATTCGAAAACGGTGGTGTCGAGCAGGCGGCAGGCGAACAGGGTCTGGACGCCGACCGGCGGCGTCAGGTTCGCGAGCAGGATGATCATGCTGAAACTGACCCCGTAATGAATCGGGTCGATGCCGAGGCTCTGGGCCGACGGCAGCATCAGCGGCACGAAGATCAGCATGATCGGCACGGCCTCGATGAAGAAGCCCATCACGAAGAAGACGGCAAAGTTCAGGAGCAGGAATTCGGTCGGCGTAAAGGCGCCGGCCTTGAAGAACTGCTCCACCACGTCCGCCAGGTTCAGCCGCACGATCAGCACGCCGAACACGGCTGCGCCTGCCACCAGGAACAGGTAGCTCATCGAGCTCAACAGGTTGCGGCTGAAGGAATCGGCCAGGCCGCCCACGCTGGCGCCGGCCCGGAATACGGTGAAACCGAGGAACAGCGCGAAGACGATCCCCGCTGCGCCCGCCTCGACCGGCGAGAAAATGCCGAAGCGCATCCCGCCGAGGATAAAGATCGGAATGGCCAGGCCGACGAGCGCCGCCGCCGGCGAGCCGCCGCGCCGGTGGTGGATCCTCGGCGCGCCGCCCGGCGCGCCGGCCACGGCCGGTTTCGCGCTCTCGTAGCGTTTTTGCAGGAACGCCGCGACGATCATCAACCCGATGGCGACCATGATGCCCGGCGCGATTCCCGCGATCCACAGGCGCAGGATCGAGATTTCGCCGGCGAGGCCCAGGATCAGCAGGACGTTGCTCGGCGGGATCAGGGCGCCGATCAGCCCGGCGCAGGAGATCAGCCCGGCCAGATAGCCCCGGGCATAGCCGATCCGCTCCATCTCGTCCCGGAACATGGAGCTGAGCATCCCGGCCTCGGCCAGGGTCGAGCCGGTCATGCCGCCCATGAAGAGCGAGGAGACGATCAGGACCTGGGACGTGCCGCCCCGGACGCGCCGGCCGATGACCTCGCCGAACCAGACCACGCCGCGGGCGACGCCGATATCCGACAGCACGCCGCCGAAAATGATGAAGAGCGGCAGCGCCAGCCAGGCGAAGTTGCCGAGCACGCCCATCACGGCGATCGGCGATCCCAGCAGCGGAATGCCGGCCACCAGCATGCCGACGAGGCCGGCCAGCCCCATGGCGGCGGCCAGCGGCACGCCGAAAATCGCCAGCGAGAACAGGACGACGAAGGCGATTCCGCCGGCGATCAACTCCATCGGCGGAGTCCCCGCAGGAGGTATTTGCCGAACTTGGCGAGGATCGTTACGCCGCCGCCGACCAGGATGGCGTAGTAGCCGACCTGGATCGGCCAGCCGAGCGCGGCGTATTTCGAGAACATCCTGGGCAGCAGGGCCCAGGTCGACCAGACGAGGAAGCCGACGAACAGGACGATGGCGATATCTTCCAGGATCTCCTGCAACCGGGGTGGCAGGTCGAGTATCTGGACCTTGATATGGCTCCTGTCCTGGTCGATGGCGAAGACGCTCAGGAACACCAGCCAGATCATGATGATGACGCTGAGTTCCTCGACCCAGGAGATGCCCAGCGCGCCGTCGAGCACGAATCGGTCGACGATGTTCACGAACAGCAGCGCGATCACGGCGGCGATCGCCGGAACGAAGAGGTATTTTCGGACCCGCCCGCTCAGCCTCAGGACCCGTTCCTGCATGTCACGCGCCTCGGTGCAGGCCGGCGCCGGCCCGAACGAAACCGCCCGAAACGGCCGGGGCCGCCTCGGGCGGAATCGGATTCATCGGACCGTCGGCCGGTCGCTGTGGGCTATTTGAGCATGCCGGCTTTCCGGAGACGGGCCAGCAGCGCGGGCGGCGTGTATTTCGCCACATCCTTGCTCTTGTAAACGCTCGCGCTGGCCTTCTGCCACATGGCCATCTGTTCCGGGGTCAGGTCGATGATCTCGGCGCCGCGCTTCTTGATCGCGTCGCGGAAGGCCTGGTGCGCCTCCTGGTCCACCTTCATCTCGTAGAGGGCGGCTTCCTTGCCGACCTCGGTCATGACCTTGCGGATGTCCGCCGGCAGCTTGTTCCAGAAATCGACCCGGACCCACATCACCTGCGGCAGATACTGGAAATTCACCATCGTGATGTGTTTGGCGATTTCGTCGAAGCCGACATTGTGGATGTGCGGGATCGGGATCTGCACGCCCTCGAACACGCCCTGGCTGAAGCCGGTGAAAGTATCGGCCCACGGCACCGGGACCGGATTGGCGCCCCACGCCTTGTTGATGACGATGTCGAGTGGCGCGAGGCTGACCCGCTGCTTGGTGTTTTTGATGTCGGCCGGGACGACGAGCCGGACCTTGCGGGTCGCGATCGCCCGGGCGCCGCCGTTGCTCGGCATGATGTAGACCAGCTTGAGGCCGGTCTCCTTCTCGACCTTGGCCTGGATCTCCTTGCCGACGTCGCTGTTGATCATCTGCAGCAACTGGCGCGGCCCGGTCTTGAGGTCGCCGCTGACGATGAAGGGCAGGTTGACCCAGTCGTAGTGCCGGGTGAACACGCCGACCGTGGACGTGCCGGCGGCCGCGAAATCGATCGATCCGGCGAGCAGCGCCTCGAGCGCCTTCTCTTCCTGATAGAGGCTGCCGCTGTGGTGAATCTTGAACTTGACCCGGCCGTTGGTCCGCTTCTCGACCTCGGCGGCGAAGAAGTTGACCGCCTTGCCCGACGAAATTTTCGGGCTGGGATAGCCGGCGTAGGTGAACTTGAATTCCTGGGCCTGCGGCGCGTGGCTCGCCAGAGCCGTTCCGGCCAGCGCCATCGCGGCGAAAACCGCAGGCCTTTTGACATGTTTCCAGATCGACACGATCGATTCCTCCCGTTGGAAAAATTGCCCCCGGTTTGCGGGGCGCGGCATTGTCAGGGCGCCCCTACACCCTGTCAAGGCAACCCCGCTCATGGCTGCGTCCCGGCCCGGACCCGCATGTATGCAGGGCAAAGAAGCGTTGCGCCGGCGCGATAGGCAACGGATCGAAAGGCGGCCCGGAAGGGATCACATGCGGTGGGCGAAGCTGTCGCGCCGGAAGCTGTAGAGCGCGTCCGGGTCGACCTTGATGTCGACGACCGCAGGGCGGTCTTCGTCCAGCGCCGCGGCGATCGCGTCTTCGACCTCCGACAGCCGCTCGACCCGGTAGCCGGCCGCGCCGTAGAGCCGGGCCAGCTCGTCGAACGGCGGGCTGCCGACGTCCGCGCCGATGTACCGCTCGCCGAAAAAGTCCCGCTGATAGGCCTTTTCCGCGCCCCAGCAGCCGTTGTTCATGACCACCGCCACGGTGTTGAGACCGTGGTCCACCGCCGTGCTGAGCTCCGAGACCTGCATGCCGAAGCCGCCGTCGCCGGCGAAGCTGACGACCGGCCGGTCCGGCTGCGCCGCCTTCACGCCGAGGCCGCAGGCGAAGGAGAAGCCGACCAGGCCGAAATCGAGCGGCGTGAACAGGCAGGGCGGCTCCCAGTATTCGAGTGCGTCGGTGGCCTGGAGCGTCATGGTGCCGGCGTCGAGCACGATGGCGGCGTTGCGCGGCAGCACCCGGCGGTAGGCCCGGAACAGGCCGGAGGGCTGAATCGGGGTTTCGTCCATGACCGCTTCGGCATCGCGCCGGGCGAGGAACGCCTTGCGCTCCGCCTGGAACTGCGCCGTCCACTGCGCCGCCTCGCGGATCGCGGCGGCTCTGCGCACGGCCTCGGCGAGTTGATCGGCGACGGTCGGCGCATCGGCCCAGATGCCCAGCGAAACCGGGAAATGCCGGCCGATTTCCGTCGGTTCGATCTCGACCTGGATTATCGCCGCGTCCCGGTTGATGTTGTCGTAGGAATAGAAGGTCGAGTTGAAGCCGAGGCGGGTGCCGAGCGCGAGGATGACATCGGCCTTGAGCACGAGGCGGGACGCCACCGGATTGCCGCGCGGCCCCATCTGGCCGGCGTTGAGCGGATGCCCGAACGGGATGGCGTCGCCGTGGCCCGGCGACATGGCGACGGGCGCGCCCAAAAGTTCGGCGAGGGCGAGGGTCTGCGCCGCGCCGCCGGTATTCTTGATCCCGCCGCCGGCGACGATGACCGGCCGCTCCGCGTCGAGCAGCATTTGCGCCGCCCGCTCGACCGCCGCCGCCGGGGCCGCCGGGGCGTACTGGACGCGATAGGCGTCCGGCGCCGGCGGCTCGGGGAACACGGCCTTGGCGGACTGCACATTGCGCGGCACGTTCAGCAGCACCGGGCCGCGCCGCGGCGTCAGCGCGGTGCGGAAGCCGGCCTGGAACAACTCCGGGATGCGGTCGACGCTCGGCACGGTCACGCTGGATTTGGTCGCCGGGGACAGGGTCGCGTGCTGGTCGACCTCCTGAAAGGCGTCGCGGTAGACATGGGCGGACGAGAGCGCCCCGGCGATGGCCACGACCGGGGAATAAGCGGCCGACGCCTGGGCGAGGCCGGTCAGCAGGTTGGTCGCCCCCGGCCCGTTCTGGCCCGCGACGATGACGCCGGGGCCGCCGCTCGCCCGGGCGTAGCCGTCGGCCATATGGGTTCCGGTCCGCTCGTCGTGGACGCCGACGAAGCGGATGGAATTGGCCTCGTAGAGCCCGTCGAACACCTCCATGGTCGCCGAACCGATGAGCCCGAAAACATGGCGGACATTCTCGTTCTTGAGGGCTTCGACAACGGCCTGGCCGCCATAGATCGGTTCGGTCATTTCCGCTTTCTCCAAGGGCGCTGAATTATTCTTGCGCTGCACGATTGCAGCCGCTCGGGCGCGGCGCTCACCAGACGACGTCGCCGAACACATACGGGTCCATCGCCGGCAGGCCCATCTGCCGGAGCATGGCGCAGCACAGTTCCGAAAGCGGATTGCCGAGCGACAGCAGGATCGAATAATGCTGGTCGAATTCCGGCTTGAGATAGACCGCCGGGCTGCCCCGGTCCCGCAGCACGACCATCATGTCCCCGGTCTGGCGGATCCACTCCTCGGTCTCCATGCCGCCGACGGCGACGACCAGCGGAATATGCGGCGCCGGCGGATTGTAGCGCGGGCTCAACTCCCGGACCCGGTCGTCCGGCACGAGCAGTTCCTCCGACCCCGGCACCAGCATCACCGGTTCGAGGTCGAGCATCGCGCTCACGATGGTCGCGCCCTTGACCGCATCGTCCGGCAGGCCGAAGTCGCGGTTGAAATCGCCGGTGCACATCATCGAGGCGAGGTGGCCGCCGGCGGAATGGCCGGAGATGTATATCTTCTCCCGGTCGCCGTTGGCCTCTTCGGCATGGTCCCAGACCCATTTCAGGGCGGCGCGGACCTGGCGCACGACCTCGGTGAGCGGAACCTTCGGGCAGAGATCGTAGTTGAGCAGGATCGACGCGCCGCCGGCGTCCAGGACCGCCGGGGCGACCAGGGTGTGGTCGAAGCTGTCGAGAAAGCGCCAGAAGCCGCCATGGACGAAGATGTTGATCGGCGACCCCGGCTCCTTCGCCGGAAACAGGTCCAGGGTCTGGCCCTCCGTCGGCCCGTAGGGAATGCGCAGCCGCCCCTCGTAAGCGCTGCGCGCCAGCGCGCTGGCGAGCGTCCACTGGGCCTTCCAGACCGGATGTTCGGGCACCGCGATGCGCGGGCTGTACTGGCGTATCAATTCTTCGCGCGGTAAGTCGCGATAGTCCATGTTCGCCTCCCGGCGCCGGCTGCCGAGAGGGCTGCGCTTGGCCAGATTTTCCGGAAAAAGCAGGGAATTTGCCCAGCGCTAGCACGAACCGGCCCGGGCGCAAAGGCTTCTGGCCGGGTCCGCTTCACACGCCGCCGCCCCTTCTATACGGTGCCGGCAATCCCGATACCGAAAGGAGTGCTCCGCCATCCCGTCCCGCGAAAACCGCCGCTTCGTGCTGCGTTCCCGCCCGGTCCGTCTTGCCGGTCCCGAAAATTTCGAACTCCAGCGCGGCCCGGTTCCGGAGATCGGGGACGGCCAGGCGCTGGTGCGGATCGAGATGGCGGCGCTGTCGGCCTGGCAGGGTATGCGCACCAAGGATTTCAAAAATTTCATCCGGCCGTTCGATATCGGCGAGCCGATCTCCTGCGATACCTTCGGCCGGGTCGTCGAGAGCCGGTGCGCTGCGCTGCCGGCCGGCGCGGCGGCGGTCGGCCGCCAGGGCTGGCAGGATTACGCCATCGTCCGGCCGGAGGATGTCTCGCCCGCCTCCGACGACTTTACCGCGGAGGAATGGCTGACCGCCCTGTCCTCGCCGGGGCAGACCCCGTATCTCGCCTTTTCGCAGAAGGTGCGGCCGATGCCGGGCGAAACCCTGGTCGTCACCTCGGCGGCGGGCGCGGTCGGCAGCTATGCGGTGCAGCTCGGCCGGCTGGCCGGGGCGCGGGTCGTCGGGATCGCCGGCGGCCCGGAAAAGGCCGCCTTCGTGCGCGACCGGCTGGGCGCCGACGCCGCGGTCGATTACCGCTCCGGCAGCTTCCGCGACGACCTCGCCGCGGCCTGCCCCGACGGCGTGAACCTCTATTTCGATACGGTCGGCGGCCCGGTGGCCGACGCCGTGTCGGAACACCTCGCCCTGGGGGCCGATATCCTGCTGGTCGGCCGCGTCGCGGCGAACAACAGCGCCGAGCCGGAGCGGGACATGGCGAACCTGCGCCATGTCTGGTCGCGGGAGGCGACGATCCATTCGTTCAACCGCTACGCTTACAAGGCGCTGTATCCCAAAGTCATCGAGCGCCTGGGCGCGCTGCTGCGGGCCGGCCGCCTGGCGATGCACAACCAGACCGTCGACGGCATGGAGCGGACGCCCGCCGCCCTGCACGACGTGCTCTCCGGCAACCATGTCGGCAAGATGCTGGTGCGCTATTCGGATAGCGGCGGGAACCCCATTTGAGAAAGTTCCGTCGGGCGGCCGGCGAGATTTCGTCGCGTCGGCGGCGTGCTGCAACGATCCGCACCCGGCAAAGTCCGGGGATAAGCCCGCAAAGTTCCTTCGATTCAGCGGGTTGGCGGGCAGGGAAATGTGGCTTATATTGTGGAAACGAAAAAAGAACATTCCCGTGTGTTCGCCCGAACGCAACTGTTGTAGCCTGCGAGGTTCAGCGGGCGCTTTCGCAGTAGCAGACCGTTCATGACCAACATCGCCGCCATCTCCCAGCGGATCTGGGACATGAAGTACCGGCTCAAGGGGCCGGACGGCGCGCCGGTCGACCGGACGATCGACGATACCTGGCGGCGGGTGGCGAAGGCGCTGGCGGCGGTCGAGCGCGAACCGGCGGCGTGGGAAGGCCGGTTCTTCGACGCCATGCGCGATTTCCGCTTCCTGCCGGCCGGGCGCATCCTCGCCGGCGCCGGCGCGGACCGCAACGTCACCCTGTTCAACTGCTTCGTCATGGGCGAGATCCCGGACGACATGAGCGGCATCTTCCGCCAGCTCCGGGAAGCCGCGCTCACCATGCAGCAGGGCGGCGGCATCGGCTACGACTTCTCGACGCTCAGGCCGCGCGGCGCGCCGGTCCGCGGCGTCGGCGCCGATGCTTCCGGGCCGCTCTCCTTCATGGATGTCTGGGATTCGATGTGCCGGACGATCATGAGCGCCGGCCACCGCCGCGGCGCCATGATGGCGACGCTGCGCTGCGACCATCCGGATATCGAGGCCTTCATCGAGGCCAAGCGCGAGCCCGGCCGGCTGCGCATGTTCAACCTGTCGGTGCTGGTGACCGACGCCTTCATGGAGGCCGTCCGGCGGGACGATCCGTGGGATCTCGTCTTCGGCGGCGCGGTCTGCCGCACCGTGCAGGCGCGGGCGCTGTGGGATGCCATCATGCGCTCGACCTACGCGTTCGCCGAGCCGGGCGTCATCTTCATCGACCGGATCAACCGGCTTAACCCATTGAATTATTGCGAAAAAATAGCCAGCACCAATCCATGCGGCGAACAGCCGTTGCCGCCCTACGGCGCCTGCCTGCTCGGCTCGATCAACCTGGCGCGGCTGGTCCGGGAGCCGTTCGAGCCGGGCGCCGCGCTGGACCTCGAAGAATTGCGCGCGCTCACCGCCGTCGCCGTGCGCATGATGGACAACGTTACCGACCTCTCGAACTTCCCGCTGGAAGCGCAGCGGGCGGAGGCGCTGGCCAAGCGGCGCATCGGGCTCGGCGTGACGGGGCTGGCCGACGCGCTCATCATGTGCCGGGCGCGCTACGGCGGCGCGGAGGCCGTGCGGCTGGCCGGAGAATGGCTCGCGGCGGTGCAGAAGGCGGCGTATCTGGCCTCGGCCGGTCTGGCTGCCGAGAAAGGCGCCTTCCCGCTGTTCGACCCGGAGAAATATCTCGCAACCCCGGCCATGGCCGAAGCGGACGGGGAAGTGCGCGACGCGATCCGCGAAAAGGGCTTGCGCAACGCCCTGCTGACCTCGATCGCGCCGACCGGCACGATCTCGCTGCTCGCCGATAACGTGTCGTCCGGCATCGAGCCGGTCTTCACCTGGTCCTACACCCGCAACGTGCTGATGCCGGACGGCGCCCGGCGCGAGGAGGAGGTCGCCGACTACGCCTGGCGGCTCTACCGCCGGCTGAAGGGCGCGGATGCGCCGCTGCCGGACTGGTTCGTCGACGCCGGCGACCTGAGCCCGCGCGACCATGTCGCGATGCAGGCGGCGGTCCAGAAACATGTCGACAGCTCGATCTCCAAAACGATCAACTGCCCGGAGGACATCGGCTTCGATGCCTTCCGGGATGTCTACGCGCTGGCCTTCGACATGGGCTGCAAGGGCTGTACGACCTACCGGCCGAACGACGTCACCGGTGCGGTGCTGACCGCCGGTCGGGACGCGAAACCGGCCGACGCGGCGCAGCGGGAACTGCCGCTCGCGCCGCCGCAGAAACCGGCTGCGGCGAAGCCGGCGGACGATCTGGACGCCGGCGGAGTCGTCTACATGACCAGGCCGCTCGACCGGCCGGAAGCGCTGCCCGGCCGGACCTACAAGATCCGCTGGCCGGAGAGCGACCACGCCATCTACATCACGCTCAACGACATTATCCAGGACGGCCGCCGCCGGCCCTTCGAGATTTTCATCAACTCGAAGAATACCGAGCATTATGCCTGGACGGTCGGCCTGACCCGCATGATCAGCGCCGTGTTCCGGCGCGGCGGCGACGTGTCCTTCGTGGTCGAGGAGCTGAAGGCGGTGTTCGATCCGCGCGGCGGCCAGTGGGTCGGCCCGCGCTACGTCCCCAGCCTGCTCGCCGCGATCGGCGACGTCATCGAGCAGCACATGATCGACATCGGCTTCCTGCCCGATCCGAAAGAGGCGCGGGAAGGCCGGCGCGAGCTGAAGGTCGTCGGCGGCACGGAGGCCGTTGCGGCCGGTGGCGCGGGTGCGGGCGCGCAGGCGGTCGCCGTAACGGGCGGCGGGCCGGGGTCGGGAAGCGCCGGCCCGGCCATGCGCGGCTGTCCGAAATGCGGCCAGCGCGCCCTGATCCGCCAGGAAGGCTGCGATATCTGCACCGGCTGCACCTACAGCAAGTGCGGGTAAGGGGCAAAGCGAACGAACTTCCGATGCCGGCTGGGGAGGCGGTGTGGCGACGAGAATATCGAACATATTGGAAGTCCGAAACGCGGCGCCGCTAAAGTCGGCGCTGGCGGGGATCGAAGAGGGGTCTTTGCGCGCCCGCGCATTGGCGTCGTCAGTCGAGCAGCAACATCGTATGGGCTTTGCGCGGCGAGTGGTCTTTGGGGCGGTCTCCGGATATTGGCAACAGTTGCAGAGGGCGTCGGGCCGTATTCGGCCGCTGCGCAGACCGCCCTTGGATATCGGCCTTTCTTCGCTGCCGGAGGAGGCCGGAGTGCTGGCCGAGAACATCGGGGCCGCTGCTGCGAAGCTGGATGCGATGGACGCCGGCTACGCGATCGGGGTGCTGTACACCGCGACGATGCCGGGCGGCTTTCGATCTCGAAACGGCGCCTATTATACGCCGCCGGCACTCTGCGAAGTCCTGTTGGACATGGCGGCGGAAGCAGGGGTGGATTGGCGAACGGCGCGGATTCTGGATCCGGCGTGCGGAGGCGGCGCTTTCCTGTCGCCGGTGGCCCGGCGCATGGCGAGGAGTTTGAGGGACTGCGAGCCCAGGATTGCGCTGAAGAACATCGAGCAGCGGTTACTGGGATTCGAACTGGATCCGTTCGCTGCCTGGCTATCGCAGGTGTTCCTCGAAGCGGCGCTCGCCGACTTGTGCCATGAAGCGGGGACGCGCCCGGATTCGGTGGTGCGTGTCTGCGACAGCCTCGAACAGGCGGTCGGGAACGAAGGATTCGATCTCGTCGTCGGCAATCCTCCTTACGGACGTATCGGGCTCTCGCCGGAATTGCGCGAAAAATTCCGGCGCAGCCTGTTCGGCCACGCAAACCTGTACGGCGTGTTTACCGACCTGGCTCTTCGGTTCGCGCGGCCGGGCGGAGTCGTCGCCTATGTCACCCCTACGAGCTTCCTGGCTGGAGAATATTTCAAGGCGCTCCGCGGTTTGCTGGGCCGGGAGGCGCCCCCGGTGAGCATCGGCTTTGTCGCGGAGCGGAAGGGGGTCTTCGCGGACGTGCTGCAGGAAACGCTGTTGGCGACCTACAAGCGGGACGCGACTTCGCGCACCGGGAAGGTCTATTTCATCTCGCCGGCACGGGACGGCTCTGTCGCGACAAGGGCTGCAGGTCCGTTCAACCTGCCCGAAGACCCGGGTCGGCCCTGGCTGATGCCGAGAACGGAAGCGCAGAGCGCGTTGCTGAGGCAGGTCGACGAAATGCCCTGTAGGCTTGCCGGCTACGGCTACACTGTCAGCACGGGGCCGCTGGTGTGGAACCGCCACAAAACGAGCTTGCGGTCCGGCCCCGGCACGGGACGCTATCCGCTGATCTGGGCAGAATCCGTGCGGCCGGACGGGGTGTTTTCGTTCCGGGCGGAGAAACGAAACCACAAGCCGTATTTTGAGCCCAAAGCCAAGGAAATGTGGGTGGTGACGGAGTTTCCGTGCGTACTGCTGCAAAGAACGACGGCGAAAGAGCAGTGCAGGCGGCTGATAGCGGCGGAACTACCGGTATCGTTCCTGGCGAAACACGGTGCGGTGGTAATCGAGAATCACCTGAACATGATCAAACCGCTCAATGGCGCCCCGAAGGTGGCGCTGGCAGCCCTGGCCGTCCTTTTCAACAGCGATGTCGTCGATCAGGTTTTCCGGTGCATCAATGGAAGTGTGGCCGTTTCGGCCTATGAACTGGAAGCCTTGCCTCTTCCGCTGCCGGAGGATGTGGGGGAGATCGAGCGGCTGGTGAACGAGCGAGCGAACCGCGCGACGCTGGAGCGCGCGGTAGAACGCCTGTACAGCCGCGGCGCCGGCTGATGCCATTGCCGCCGCTACTGCCGGTCGCCGGTATCCACGAACGCCTGCAGACGATCTTTCCCGAGGGAACGGCGAACCGAAACTATGTGACCCGGGAGATCGCGGCCAAAACGGTTTTTGTCATGCTTTATATCGGAGCAGTAGATGGCGAGGATTGCTGGCTACGCCCCGATCAGGTGACGCGAATGTCCGATGCCCAGGCGGCACTGGCAGACGGCCCCGAACGGAAACGATGGTTGCAGGTGTCTATGCGCCCGGCAGCGAGCGACATCGAAGGGAGGTGGTACGCCGCGAACACGCGCGAGCCGATCCGTGACGAAACCCTGCGCGAAGGGTTGGTGCGAATCGGCGCGGTGAAGGAAAGGGAAGGGCTGCCGACGACATCGCCACTCCCGCGTTATTCGTTAGCGCCGGATTTTGCAGCTCTGTTCGATCCTTCGCTGACGGAAGATGCGTTGAATACACTGACGGAGGAATGGCGGGCAGCGAACCTGTCCAAGGGCGCATTGGCCCGAGTTGCGATCATGCGCCGGGGAGCGGTCGCCCGCGAGGCGAAAGTTCTCGTTACGTTTCCTAATGGGGAGACACGGCACATGGAACCCGGTCCGAGTTCCACGATCTCTAAGGCGGTCGTTGAAGAGTTTGCGGCGCGGTTCCTGGGGCAACCGGGGGTTATCTGGCTGAGCGAGAGCCGAAATCGGGTGGTGGCGCGGGACGACAGCCTGGCACAGGACATCGGCCTCGCAATCGAGCCAGACAGGAATCTGCCTGATCCGATTCTGGTTGACCTTGAACCGGTCGAGCCGCTCCTCGTGTTCGTCGAGGTCGTCGCAACGGCAGGACCGGTCACTGAAGGACGGCAGGCAGCGCTGATGGCCATCGCAACAGAAGCGGGCTTCAGCGAAGGGCAGGTCGCGTTCCTGACAGCTTATGCGGATCGGGACGATTCGGCCTTCAAGGCTTCCGTAAGCGAACTGGCATGGCGTTCGTTCGCCTGGTTCATGTCGGAACCGGATCGCATCATGCTATTGCACATGGGCGCCGATGCAAAGCGAGCGCGTCTGTCGGACCTGATGCAAACATAGCGGCGATGCCGGAAGGGCCGCGGGCGCGTCCGGGCCGTTTCGCAACGATATCCTGCGCGCGGGGCCGGTGCGGCGCGGCGCTGTGGGAAATCCGGGCTAGTTCCCGCCCCAGCGCGAGACGGTCTTGCCGCCCCGGTACTTGGTGAGCGCCACGAAGTTCACCTTGCGCTTGCAGCGCTGCTTTTCCGCCCGGCTGCATTGTGCGGCGTAGATGTCGTGCCGCTCGATGCGGACGCGGCCGGTTTCGCTCCTGGTCTTGGTCAGCTTGAGCAGGGACTGGGCGCCCGGCGGCCCGACCGGAATGACCATGGTGCCGCCTTCGGCAAGCTGTTTCAGCAGCGGCGGCGGGATATGGTCGATCCCGGCGGTCACGATGATCTTGGCAAAGGGCGCATGCTCGGGCCATCCGAAGTAGCCGTCGGCGGTCTTGCGCCGGATCCGGCCGTATTCGGCATATTTGGCCGCGGTCAGCCTGGTGAGAATCCTGTCCGTCGTCTCCGAAAGCGGCGGGATGATCTCCACGGAATAGACGTGCGGCGTGAGATAGCTCAGCAATGCCGCCTGATAGCCGGAGCCGGTGCCGATCTCGAGCACCTTGTCCGCCGGCCTGACATCCAGTTCCGAGGTCATGCGGCCGACGATATGCGGGCCGGATATCGTCACGCCGCAGCCGATATCGAGGAAGGAATGGGCATAGCTCCGGCCGGCGTCCCGGGCGCGGGAAAATTCCTCGCGGGGCGTCGCCAGGAAGGCGCGTTTTTCCTTGTCCCGCGACAGGTCGAAATTCTCGATCATCGCCAGGTAGCGTTCCCATTTCGCGCGCAGAAAGTCCGGTTTGTCGCCCCGGGCCTTCTGCATGAAGGCGGCGAAGGCCTCGAAATCGTCCAGCGGCGGACTGAGGTCGTGACCGGAAACGCCTCCGGTCCCGGTTGCCGGTTTGCCGGTGACCAGTATCGTATCGGAAACCCGGGCACAGGCCAGGGCCTCGGACGCCGTTCCGGCCGCCAGGACCCCGGCAATAAGCAAAGGGGCAGCCGCCGCCGCCCGGATGTGCGAAAGCGCAAATCCCATGAAACGCCTTTCCTGGCCGGAAATTCGCCGTTGCCGTCACCGACGCCCGAACGGCCTTATGGGGGAGAGTCAGGATCGGCCCAAAGCCGGCAGAAATATGACGCCTCCCCCCGGGCCTGTCCATACGCCCCGGTGCGGCGTCGGGCGCGGCTGCGGCGGGAATTCCGCCCTCACGCCTCCAGCCGGCGGTATTCGATGCGGTGCGGCCGTTCGGCCGCCTCGCCCATCCGTTTCCGGCGGTCTTCCTCGTAGTCCTGCCAGTTGCCTTCGTTCCAGACCGCCCGGCTGTCGCCCTCGAAGGCGAGGATGTGGGTGCAGATGCGGTCGAGGAACCAGCGGTCGTGACTGATCGCCATGACCGATCCGGCGAAGGCGAGCAGCGCTTCCTCCAGCGCGCGCATGGTATCGACGTCCAGATCGTTGGTCGGCTCGTCGAGCAGCAGCAGGTTGGCGCCGGATTTCAGCACCTTGGCGAGATGCACCCGGTTGCGCTCGCCGCCGGAGAGCATGCCGACCTTCTTCTGCTGGTCGCCGCCCTTGAAGTTGAAATTGGAGACATAGGCGCGGCTGGGGAGCTCCCGCTTGCCCAGTTGCAGCATGTCCAGGCCGCCCGAAATCTCCTCCCACACCGTCTTCGAATCGTCGAGCGCGCCGCGGGACTGGTCGACATAGCCGAGCTGCACCGTCTCGCCGACCGTGAGCGTGCCGGCGTCCGGCGCCTCCTGCCCGGCGATCATGCGGAACAGGGTCGTCTTGCCGGCGCCGTTCGGCCCCACGATGCCGACGATGCTGCCCGGCGGCATGAGGAAGTTCAGGTCGTCCATAAGCAGCCGGTCGCCGAACGCCTTGCGCACGCCGCTGGCCTCGACCGCCATGTCGCCCAGGCGCGGCCCCGGCGGCACCCAGATCTGCATCTGCTCCGGCGCCCGGTCGCCGGCTTCGGCGAGCAGCGCCTCGTAGGCGCCGATCCGCGCCTTGCTCTTGGACTGGCGCGCCCGCGGCGCCTGGCGGATCCATTCCAGCTCCCGGCCCAGGGTGCGCCGGCGCGCTGCTTCGGCCTTGCCCTCCTGCTCCAGCCGCTTCTGTTTCTGCTCCAGCCACGACGAGTAGTTGCCCTGCCAGGGAATGCCCTGCCCGCGGTCCAGTTCGAGGATCCAGCCGGCGACGTTGTCGAGGAAATAGCGGTCGTGGGTCACCGCGACGACGGCGCCGGGAAATTCCGCCAGGAAGCGCTCGAGCCAGGCGACCGATTCGGCGTCGAGATGGTTGGTCGGCTCGTCGAGCAGCAGCATGTCCGGCCCCGAAAGCAGCAGCCGCGCGAGCGCGACGCGCCGCCGCTCGCCGCCGGAGAGGGTGGCGACGCCGCCGTCCGCCGGCGGGCAGCGCAGCGCGTCCATCGCGATCCCGATGCGCCGGTCGAGGTTCCAGGCGTCGGCGGCGTCGATCCGTTCCTGAAGCGCGGCCTGCTCCTCGATCAGGGCGTCCGTCTCCGCGTCGGTCAGCTCCTCGCCGAAGCGCAGGGAGACCTCGTTGAACCGCTCGACCAGCGCCGCCAGCGGGCCGGCGCCCGCCCTGACATTCTCGCCGACCGTCAGCGCCTCATCGAGTTCCGGCTCCTGGGCCAGATAGCCGACCCTGACGCCGTCCGCGGCCCAGGCCTCGCCGGAAATGCCGTCGTCCAGCCCGGCCATGATCCTGAGCAGGGAGGATTTCCCGGCGCCGTTCAGGCCGAGCACGCCGATCTTGGCGCCGGGGAGGAAGGACAGCCATATGTCCTTCAGGACCTGCCGGCCGCCGGGCCAGGTCTTCGACAGGCCCTTCATGACATAGATGTATTTCTTCGGGTCCACGGTCGGGGTCTACGGTTCGGGGTCTACGGTTCGGGGTCTACGGTTCGGGGTCTGCGGTTCGGGCGCGCGGGCCGGCGGCGCCGGCGGGTTGCGGCGCGAAATAGGCCCGGACCGGGGCGCAAGGCAGGCGCGGCAATGTCGCGCCGCCCCGGCCGGGAGCCGCCGCAGTGTACCGCCTCCCGCCGTGCAATGCAGAGGAGGGCGGCAGGCGCCTGGGGCGGAAATCCGGGATATCGGGTCGAATCCAAAAAATCCCTATTACCTCACTTTTTTCCTTGAAATACCGCCTTTCGTTCCCTATATCGGTTCCCGTCAACGCCCGGAATGCGCTCGAAGCGCGTCCGGGAGCACCCCGCAGGCGCCTTTCCCGTCCGGTCCCGGTCCCTGTTCCCCGCGCCCGCCGCGCCCGGGCCGGCGGCTGATCCTTGCCCAAGGATCCCTCTGCGAAATCCCTCGCCGTCATTCCGACCGGAGCACTCCCTCTCGCCGTCATTTCGACCGAAGCACTCCCCCTTCCCGTCATTTCGACCGAAGCGAAGCGAGTGGAGAAATCCGGCCGGCGACGGGCGCCGGGCGGACGCCGGAGGCTGCGGCGTCGACGGAGCGCCCTCCGGGTTTCTCCGCTCCGCCCCGGCCCGGCGGGCTGGGGCTCCGGTCGAAATGACGGGAGTGCGGAGCGCCGTCCGCGCGCCGCCGATTCGGGCGAAGCGCAAGCCCCTTCCCGTCATTTCGACCGAAGCGAAGCGAGCGGAGAAATCCGGCTGGCGACGGAGGCCGGCCAGGCGCCGGAGCCTGCGGCGTCGGCGGAACGCCGGCCAACCCGTTGTATTTCCGCTTATTCTCCGGAAAACGGACAGGGGGTCGCCGGGCAAGGACTATTATCCTTGTAATCCGGAATTTGCGGCACTCCCCGATGGCGTTTTTCAGCGATTCCAAAGGGTTAGGGCTGCGCGGCGTGAAAAAACGAAAAAGAAAGACCGGTCTGTCCAGGTCAGGAAACCGGGCCAAGCCTCTGTTTTCCCGCCTTATTCTCTGAAATTCGATATTGAACGATCGCTCAAATATAAAGGATATTATTCCTTTTCCGGTTCCGGCGGCATGTCGAGGGGCGGGCGCGCCGCCGCCAGCTCCGCCGCCAGCTATTCCGCCGCCAGCTTCATCGGCTGGGCCTGCATCCATTTCTGGAAGACGGGCTGGCGCGGCGGATCGAGGCTGGTGTCGGCCTTGCAGCGCGCCTTGAGCTCCTCGACCGTGCCGCCGGTGTCGAACAGGGCGACGTCGCCGCGCTCGGCCGCCATGCGGCTGCGCAGGGTCCCGGTATCGCGCGCGTTCACGCCCAGGTCGTCATCCAGCACCACGCCGTAGCGCCGGGCGCCGTCGCGCGTCACCAGGCCGCGGCGCACATCCAGCGCCACCCGCTCGGCGTCGCGCTCCAGCGGGTCGCCCCAGCCGCCGCCGCCCCAGGTGTTGAAGTAGAGCGTGTCGCCGGGTTCGACACGGATACGGTCGCACTTCGACTCCATCCACTGCTCCGAGCCGTCGGCGCGCACCATCAGCTTGGTGCTGCGCCGGCCGGGCAGGCCGCCGCTGACGCCCCAGGGATGGGTCAGCCAGCGGTCGTCGTGGATCGAGATTTCGCCCGGCTCCAGGAATTGGTAGCCCATCGAGAGGCCGTTGCCGCCCCGGTGCGCGCCGGGGCCGCCGCTGTCGGCGATCGTCTCGTATTTCACGATGCGCAGCGGGAAATAGGCCTCGAGGAACTCGTTCGGCACATTGGTGAAGGACGGCCACAGGGAATGGCCGTCCGGCCCGTCGCCCGCCGGCCGGCCCGGCACGCCGCCGAAGCCGATCTGGTAGAGCTGATACCATTCGCCGGTCTTGTCGTAGCCCGAATACATGAAGTGCGGGCTGTCGGAGAAGCCGGCGGCGCACAGCGCCTCGGGCGAACCCTGGCCGAGCAGGCCGCTCATGATGTCGAAGATGCGCGCCAGCATGTGGGTGCGCGAAGAGAGCGCGGCCGGCCGGACCGGCTTCAGGATGGTGCCCCGCGGAATGCGCACGTCGACCAGGTCGTAGAAGCCGTCGTTGAACAGGATCTGCGGGTCGAAAATGTTGATGAAGAAGGAGCCGAGGAACATCTTGAACATCTCCTCGTTGAGGAGAAAGTTCACCGAGCTGATCGACTGCGGATCGGTGCCCTCGAAATCGAAGACCACCTTTTCGCCCTCGCGCCACATGGTGCAGGCGATCTTGTAGGGGCCCATGCCGAGGCCGTCGTCGTCGATAAAGTCCTCGAAATACTGGCGCGATTCCGGGATCACCATCTGGAGGATCGCGCTCATCGCCCGCTTGTTGCGGTCGAGCATCTCGGCCATCGCCGCGTTGAGCTCGTCGACCCCGAAGCGCTCGGCCATCTCGTGCACCCGCCGCTCGGCCAGGCGCAGGGCGGCGACGACGGCGTTGAAGTCCGAGCGGTTCCAGTCCGGCAGGCGGCAGTTGCGCAGGATGAGTTCGAGGATTTCCTCGTTCAGCTTGCCCTTGCGGTAAATCTTGACCGGCGGGATCTGGATGCCTTCCTCGAAAATCTGCGCCGCGTCGGTCGGCAGGCTGCCCGGCACCTTGCCGCCGATGTCCGTCATATGGCCGAACATGGCGGCCCAGGCGACGATCCGGCCTTCGATATAGATCGGCATCATGGTCAGCCAGTCGTTCAGATGGCTGACCGCGCCGTTGCAGGAATAGGGATCGTTGGTCAGGAAGACGTCGCCTTCCTCGATCTCGCCGTCGTACCCCTGCTGGAAGCCCCAGAAGAAGGAGCCGAACTGGCCGACGACCATTTTGCCCTCGGCGTTGGCGATCATCGGGAAAGCGTCGTGCTGCTCGCGGATGCCGGGCGACATGGCGGTGCGGAACAGCACGGCGTCCATCTCGGTGCGCGCGTTGCGCATCGCGTTCTCGATGATGTCGAGGGTGACGGGATCGACCTCGACCTTCTTGAACGGCGCGGTGTTGGTCTGGATCAGGCGGGCTGGCATGGCTGCTGTCTCCCTATCGGCCGTTCATCGGGCGGATGAGGATGTTGCCGACCTCGTCCACGGCGCCCGTGTGGCCGTTCAGGATCAGGGTCGTCGAATCCATTTCGGTGACGATGGCCGGCCCGGCGATCCGGTCGCCGGCCTTGAGAAGGGCGCGGTCGTAGATCTGCGCCCGGTGCTCCCGGCCCTCGAAATAGATCTGCGTCTGCTCGTGCACCGCGCCGGAGGCGTCGCCGTTGCCCCGGGGCAGTTCCTCGGCCGTCGCCGCACTCTCCCGCCCCTGCACCAGGGCGCGCAGATTGTAGGATTCGTGCATGGTGTCGAGCCGGAAGGTGAAGAGCTGCTCGTGCAGTTCGTCGAAGCGGCGCGCGACGTCGCGCAGGCCGCCCTGGGCGAAGTCCTCCGGCGTCATGTCGACGGTCAGCTGCATGCCCTGGCCGTGATAGCGCAGGTCGATCTGGTAGAGCGTCGTCTGCTCGTTGCGCGGCACGCCCTCGGCATTGAGCGCTTCCGCCGCCTGCCGGGCCAGCGCCTCCAGCGCCTCGGCGACCTCGGCGTCCGTCGTCTCGTCGAAGCGGCGCACGAAGGTGCGGGAGGCCTCGTCGCGCACCCGCGTGGTCGCATCGCCGTAGGCGCACAGCACGCCCGGCCCCGGCGGGACGATGACCGGCCAGGAATTCATCAGCCGGCCGAGCGCGTTGGCGTGCAGCGGGCCGGCGCCGCCGAAGCCGATGAGCGCAAAGTCCCGCGGATCGAAACCCTGCTCGACCGAGACCAGCCGAAGGGCGCCGAACATGTTCTCGTTGACGATGTCGACGATGCCTTCGGCGGCGGCCTTGAGCGGCAGGTCCATCGCCTTGGCGACCTTGCCGACCGCCTCCTCGGCGGCCCGGTAATCCAGCTGCATCTCGCCGCCGAGCCGGGCGCCGGACGGCAGATAGCCGAGCACGACGTTGGCGTCGGTCACGGTCGGCTCGCCGCCGCCCTTGCCGTAGGCCGCGGGGCCCGGCTCCGCCCCGGCGCTCTGGGGCCCGACGCGCAGCGCTTTCGTCAACTCCGGCACATAGGCGATCGAGCCGCCGCCGGCGCCGACCGTGCGGACATCGACCGACGACGCCCGCACCGTCACGTCGGCAACCCGCGTCTCGCGCCGGGTCTGGGCGACGCCTTTCTGGATCAGCGCGACATCGGTCGAGGTGCCGCCCATATCGAAGGTCAGCAGATTGTCGTAGCCGGCCTGGCGGGCCATCCAGATCGCGCCGGAAACGCCGCCGGCCGGGCCGCTCATCAGCAGGTTGACCGGCGTCGCCTTGGCGGCGTCGGCGCTCGCCAGGCCGCCGTCGGAACGCAGGATATGCAGCTGCACGCCGTTCATGCGCCGGTCGAGTTCGGCGTTGAGGCTCTCGATGTAGCGGGAGACGACCGGCCGGATGTAGGAGTTCACGACCGTCGTCTCGGTCCGCTCGTATTCGTACATTTCCGGCACGACTTCCGAGGAAATCGAGATCGGCACGCCGGGCAGGATCTCCTCGGCGATGCGCCGGATGCGCTGTTCGTGGACGCCGCTGGCGTAGGCGTTCATCAGCGAGACGGTCAGCGCCTCGATGCCCTCGCCGCGCAGCGTCTGAAGGTCGCGGCGCAGCGCTTCCTCGTCCAGCGGCTCAACGATCTCGCCCTTCGCCCCGGTCCGCTCGTCGGCCTCGATCGTCAGCTCCAGCGGCGCCAGCGGATCGGTCTTGTTGAAGATCACCCAGCCGCCGAGGCCGCCCGGCACATAGGAGCGCGCGATCTGGAGCGTCTGCTTGTAGCCCTTGGTCGTCACCAGGCCGACCCGGGCGCCGCTCAGGGTAAGGATCGTGTTGGTTGCAACCGTCGTGCCGTGCATCACCGCGCCGATATCGGTCGGTTCGATCCCGGCATAGCCGCAGATGCGCTCGATGCCGTTCAGAACGCCCTGCGAGGAATCCTGCGGCGTGGACGGCACCTTGGCGGTCCAGGCGTGGCCGGTTTCCTCCTCGATCAGCAACAGATCGGTGAAAGTGCCGCCGACATCGACGCCGAGCCGGTAGCCGCCGCCGACGGCGGCGCGCCGGCGCGGCCGGGCCATCGGGGCCGGACGGCGCCCGGCGGCCGCGCTGTCCGGTACGGCGCGGGCCTCGCGGGCCTCGATCGCGGCGCCGTCGCCATTGCCCCTGCCAATGTCGCGGTCAACGTCGCGGGCGATTTCCCGCCCGGCCTCCGGGACCGCGCCGCCCGCCGGCGCGGCCGGCGCGCGCGCCTCCAATCCGCCGTTGGTGCGCCCGGCAGGCGCAGGCCCAGGCCCAGGCGCTGCGCGAGCGGGCGGCGGCGCCGACAGGTCGGGCTCCGGGCCGCGGTCGGTCGTCTCGCCGTTGCCGAGCTTGTCGATCTGCTCCTGCAAATCGGCGAGTTTGCTGTCGAACCAGCTTGTGAGGTCGCTGCCGGAACTGCTCATCGGGCGTCTCTCGTTGTTTCGGCTAGCGGCGGTTGCGGCCGCGCCACGTTTCGATCCAGCCGATCGTCGAATCCGCATCGGTAATATCACAATAACGCCGGCCGATATCGCGGAGATTATCGCGGTGCGGCGCCTCGTGATGATCGCCCACGCAATCCTCCGGGACAATGGTGCGGAAACCCCACTGGAAACTGTCGACCGCCGAGGCGCGCACGCAGCCGCTGGTCACGCAGCCGGTGACGATGACGGTGTCGACCCGCTCTTTCGCGAAGAAGGCGACCAGCGGCGTCTGGAAGAAAATCGACGCGCCGGACTTGCAGAAGGCGACGTCGTAATCCGGATCGTGGATGCGCGGATCGAGCCGGGTGGCGGGATGGCCGTGCACCAGGTCTTCGATCACGGCCTGCACCTTCCAGTAGGGCCGGTCCCGGCCGGTCGCCGAGTAGGCGGTATAGCAGGAGGCGACGGGCACGTCCGCCCGGCGCGCCGCGTCCAGCAGCCGCGCGGTATTGCCGACGGCGCGCTCGATCAGCGGCGCGCCGCCCAGCGCGTATTGCGCATCGGTAAAGGCGGTCTGGAAATCGACGACGACAACGCCCGGCCGGTCGCCGTAGCCGATTCCGGCCGCGCCGTAGGTCCGGTCGACGTAGGTTTCGCTCGATGCGTCTGTCATGGCTCCTCCCTCCCCAACCCCGGGGCCAGCGGCGGCGAACAGAAAACCAGATTGCCGGCGTCGAGTCCAAGCCGTTTGGCATTCGCGACCGAACCGGCTAACGTCCGCCCGCCGACACGGGGTCGGCCGCTTTCCCGGCACGGAATTTCGATGGACGCCAGGTCGACCGCCTTTCTCGAAATCATGATCGGCATTGCCGTCGTCGGCGTGTTGGCGTTCCTGGTGCTGTTGCTGGCCGGCCGCATCCGCATGGCGACCTCCGCCGGCGCGCGGCAACTGAACATCCGCTGGCCGCAGGTCGTGTTGGCGCTCATCCTGCTGATCGCCGTCGCCGCGATCGTCGTGTGGCACTTCCCGCCGCTGGACGGCGACCCGGCCCAGGCGCAGGCCCGGCAATGGCGCAGCGACCCGGACGCGCTCGCCTTTTTCATCGTTATGCTGGCGGTCGCCGGCGGCGCGGTCCTCGTCTTTCTGATAACCCTGGTCATCCGGGCCCATCCGCGGCTGAGCGCGCCGCCCGCCGACGAGGAAGAGGCGGCGGAAAAGGCCGTTCCCGCAACCGTCGAGGCGCCGTCGGCGGCGCGGCTGTTCGGCCTGCTTCTGCCGGTGGCGGCAATCCTGCTGCTGTGCTGGATCGCCCTCGATCCGGGGCAGCAATACGCGCTGATGCTCTACCTGCTGTATCCGGCGTCGCTGGCGGTCGCCCTGGTCATGCTGTTCGACAAGGCGACCCGGTCGTGGAGCGCGAAGAACGGCGGCGAATCCTTCCGCGAATGGCTGTTCTGCGATCTGCTCGTCTTTTTCCTGATTCTGGGTTTCCTGAACCTGCTGGAGTCGAACGCGGGCGCAAAATACGAATCGCTGATCTGGGACATGCTGCACCTGGCGGCGTTCTTCCTGGTCTTCTGGCTGCTTGACCGCCGGCTGACCCGGTTCCGCTTTCTCGCCGCCTATCTCTATCTGGCGCTGCTGCCGGTCCTGCTGCTGATCTGGCGGGCGATGCAGGGCGCGCCGGCGGCCAAGGACCCGTCCTGGTGGGAGACGATCTGGCCGTTGTTCTCCCTCGGCGCGATCTTCTTCGTGCTGGAAACGATCGCCGTGATCGCATCGAGCGACCGGGAAAAACAGGCCGTGCCGGCGATCAAGGACGGCCTCTATGTCGTCCTCGTCGGGATCGTGCTGATCGTCGCGGTTCCGGCGGCCGAAGGATAAAGGCGCGATGACCGAACTGGACTGGATGCCGATCGCCGACCTGGCGGAGAATATCCGGAACAAGCGGGTTTCGCCGGTCGAGGCCGTCCGGGCCTGCCTGGACCGGATCGAGCGGCTGAACGGCGGGCTGCGCGCCTTTATCTCGGTCTATCCGGAACAGGCGCTGGCCGATGCCCGCGCCGCCGAGGCGGCGGTCATGGCGGGCGAGAATACCGGGCCGCTGCACGGCGTTCCGCTGGCGGTCAAAGACCTGTTTGCCGTCCGGGGCATGGTGCGGACCTGCGGCTCGCGCCTGATCGACGAGGGCCCGGGCGAAGCGGACGCCGAGGCCGTCGCCGCCCTGCGCGCCGCCGGAGGCATCGTAGTCGGCCTTGCAAACCTGCACGAATTCGCCTTCGGCCCGACCGGGATAAACCCGCATTTCGGCACGGCGCGGAACCCGTGGGACCGCGGCAAGGTGTGCGGCGGTTCGAGCAGCGGATCGGGCTGCGCCGTGGCGGCCGGCCTGGCGCCCGGCGCCATGGGCACGGACACCGGCGGCTCGGTGCGCATCCCGGCGGCGCTGTGCGGCATCGTCGGGCTGAAGCCGACCCATCTGCGCGTCAGCCAGCAGGGCATCTATCCGCTGGCCGGCGAATTCGACACCGGCGGGCCGATGACCCGCTCGGTTCGCGATACCGCGCTCATGATGGCGGCGCTAGACCCGGACGGCGGGTTCGGCGCCCACCGGGCCCTGCCGTCGCTGAAGGGGATCCGGATCGGCGTGCTGCAAGCCCCGTTCGAGGGCGGTATCGACCCGGATATCGCCCGGCATTGCCGCGCCGCCATCGCCGTTCTCGAAGCGCTCGGCGCCGAGATCGAGGCCCTGGCCCTGCCGTTTGCGGACGATGCGGTTACGGCCTGGACGACGATCGCCCTCGGCCGGGTCTACGCCCTGCACGGCGCGCGCGCCGAGGCAGCGGACAGCAAACTGGCGCCCAACGTGCGCGAGCGGGTCCTGACCGGACGGGACATTACCGCCGGCGATATCGAGAAAGCGCTGTCGGTCCGGCAGGCGGTGCAGGCGCAGGTATCGGAACTCATGCAGCGTTACGATGCATTCGTCCTTCCGACGACGCCGATTCCGGCCGTCGATGCCGCCGACGGCCGGGGCAGTCTGGATGGCGCGCCGGTCGACGGCGCCAGGGCGCTCGGGCGGCTGGCGCGCCTCGCGTCCTTCACCGGCCAGCCGGCGGTCTCGGTTCCCTGCGGCCTGACCTCGGGCGGACTGCCGGCCGGGCTGCAGCTGATCGGCGACCGGAACGGCGACGAAAGACTGCTCGGGATCGCAGCCTGTTACGAAGCGGCAAGCGGCTGGGACGGCCGGCGACCGCCGATGGCTGCCCCGGAAGACAGGCGGGCAGACTAAATGCCGATTTGCCTAACCCTTCCGTCTTCGGCTATTGAGCGGCGCCGGCGGGGACGCGGCGCGCGCGTCCGGCCCGGATGCGGCGACAGGGAACGCGGCGACAGGAAACGCGGCGACAGGGGAGGCAAGCGATGAGCGGTTGGGGGTGGTTCTGGACGCTCGTCGGCTTCCTGGTCTACATCGTCGTCCTGATTTTCCTGTTCTTCTACAAACCGTTCGAAGAACTGTTCAATTTTATCATCGCGGACACGACCTTCGACAATGTCGTGTTCTGGGCGGCCCTGCTCACCGGCATCGTCGGCTTTTGCGGCTATCACTGGCGGGCCTACCGGCTGCATATCGTCGAACAGCGCAGCATGGAGAATATGGTGCTGAGTTCGCTGCGCGGCTCGACCTTCATCGCCATCCTGATCGGCGCCGGCGCGACATTGCAATCGGTCCAGACCCTGATCGTCTACCTGGTGCGCGAGTCGGTCGTCCTCGGCCCGGACCTCGGCAAACGGATCGCCGCCGTCCTGGCGCTGATCGTGCTGACCGGCGTGTTCTCGATCATCTTCTGGCTGCTGAGGCTGGTCCGCTTCCACACGGAGCGCGCCTGAACCGCAGCGGGCGCGCGCTGTTTCCGACGGGCGGCTTTTCGGTTTGCGGAAGCCCCGTTGACTTGTATGGTGTGACAAGTTGCGCCGTGCCGCGGCGCCGTTCCGCTCCCGGGCGGGGCGGGCCGGCGGAACGAGCCGGCTGTTTGGACCGAGTATGGGAGGATTGAAAGGATGACCATGCCGAGAAAACCGACATTGCACGAAATGAAGACCGGACTGTCCCGCCGTCGGTTCGTGCTGACAACTGCAGGCGCCGCTGCGGCCGGAACCATGACCGGCGCGCCCGCCATCGTGTACGGCGCCGAATCGATCCGGACCATCGGGCTCGGCGTCAGCATCATCAACGAGATCCAGAGCAAGGCGTCGAAGGATACCGGCGACAAGATCCGCGGCCAGGCGCTCGGCTACGGCGCCATGATCGGCAAGATGCTGAACCAGAACGATCAGTACGAAGTTGCCGAAGGCTACTTCAACGACATGGATCTGATGATCCCGTCGAAGGTCTGGCAGCCGATCGACACCAAGCGCATCAAGAACTGGGGCAAGGTCTCCAACCTGACCAAGACCGGACGCCTGACAACGGGCTCGAGCCTGGGGCAGGGCGATGCGCCGTTCCGCCATCTCTGGCTGAACAAGGACGGTAGCCGGGCCAAGGGGCCGACGCAGTACATCTCCATGCTGCCCGGCTGGCACAACGCCGATTCGATCGGCTACAACCCGGAGGAGACCGGCCGCAAGATCGAGAGCTGGGCCGAGCTGTTCAGCCCCGATTTCAAGGGCAAGGTCGCGCTGGTGAACGCGCCGCAGATCGGCACGATGGACGCCGCCATGGCCGTCGAGGCCATGGGCCTGATGAAGTTCGGCAACAAGGGCGACATGACCCGGGCCGAAATCGACAAGCTGGTCAACTTCCTGATCGAAAAGAAGAAGGAAGGCCACTTCCGCGCGTTCTGGGAAACCTTCGGCCAGTCGGTCAACCTGATGGTGAGCGGCGAGGTCGCGATCCAGAGCATGTGGTCGCCGGCGGTCACCGCCGTGAAGGCCGAGGGCGTGCCCTGCATCTACGCAGCGCCCAAGGAAGGCATGCGCGGCTGGCACGGCGGCTGCGCCATCTCGGCCAGGGTCACCGGCAAGCAGCTGGACGCCGCCTACGAGTATCTCAACTGGTGGCTCGACGGCTGGGCCGGCGCCTTCGTCGCCCGCCAGGGCTACTACATGTCGGTATGGAGCAACGTGAAGGACCATCTCTCGCAGGAGGAATGGGACTTCTGGTACCTCGGCAAGCCCGCCGCCAAGGAGCTGAGCGATCCGTTCGGCACGCCGATCGTCAAGAAAGGCGAAATCCGCGACGGCGGTTCCTACGAGGCGCGCTTCAAGAATATCGCCGTCTGGAACTCGCTCATGAAGGAAAACGACTACCTCGTGAAGCGCTGGACGGAATTCCTGAGCGCCTGACGGGCTTAATCGCTCCGGCCTTCAGGGCCGAAACGGCATGGCAAGGGCGGGGCCTGCCCCCGCCCTTGCGCCGCCCCCCTGCCTCTCTCTTCGTCCGCCCGGCCGCCCCGGCGGGCGCCGGCTGACGCCGCCATGCTTCAGACTGCGCCACCGCATGCAAAACGGCATCACAGCGGCCTGATCGGCGACCAGCCGGCGCCGCCGGCGCAGGACATCGCGCGGCTGAAGAAAACCAAGCGCGACCAGGCCATCCATCCCGGCTGGCTGGTCGCGCCGGCAAGCCTCTGGCTGATCGTCTTTCTCGTCGTGCCGCTGATCGGCATCGTGGTGTTCAGCTTCTGGACGCCGGTCAGGGGCGGCATGACGCCGGACTTCACGCTCATCAACTTCGGCAATTTCTTCCGGCAGGAAGGGTTTTTCGATCCCGAACACCGCAATTTCCTGAAGCTCAGCATTTTCCTGACCACCCTGTGGACGACCTTCCGCTTCACCATCACCGTGATGGCCGTTTGCCTGATCATCGGCTACCCGATCGCCTTTTTCCTGGCGATGCAGGTGAAGAATTTCAAATGGCAGCTGGCGCTGTTCCTGGTGGCGATGGTGCCGTTCTGGACCAGCTACCTGATCCGCGCCGTGGCCTGGCTGCCGATGCTCGGCCGGCGCGGCCTGTTCAACAAGATGCTGATGAATCTGGGCGTCATCGACAAGCCGAGTTCCTTCTTCCTGTATTCCGAGTTCGGCTACACGATGGCGCTGGCGCAGCTTTATGTCGTGCTGTGCATCGGGCCGATCTTCTTTTCGCTCGCCAAGATCGACAAGGACATCCTCGAGGCGGCGCGGGACATGGGGGCCAGCAGTTACCGGGTCTTCCGCGAGATTATCCTGCCGCTCTCCCTGCCCGGCGTCGCCATCGGCCTGATCTTCCTGTTCGTCATGCTGATGGGCGAGTTCGCCACCGCCGTGGTCGTCTACGGCGGCAAGACCTCGACCACCGGCACCGTGATCCTGAACTACTACGCGACCGCGAACTATCCGTTCGCCGCGGTGAACGCGATCATGCTGATGCTGGCCATGATGATCGGCGTGTTCTTCATCCTGCGCGTCGTCGACATCCGCAAGGAGCTGTAGGCGATGACGCGCTGGACCCGGCGGAGGACGAAGGCGCTGGCCGTGAAAACCGGCTTCAGCATCTATTACATCCTGTTCATCGTCTTCATTTTCGGGCCGATGATCGCCATGTTCGCCCTGTCCTTCCAGGGCAGGCGCGGCGGCACCAGCTTCCCGATGCGCGGGTTCAGCACTTACTGGTGGGAGAAGCTGCTCGAGCCGTCCTCGATCGGCGATCTCCAGGGCGCGCTCGCCCGGTCGCTCATCCTCGCGCTGGTCGTCATGGTCATCACGGCGCTGTTCTCGACCATGCTGGCGATGGCCTTCCGGCGCAAGTTCCGGGGCTCCAACCTGCTGTTTTACACGATCATGCTGGGCCTGATGGTGCCCGGCGTGCTGCTCAGCCTGGGCCTCGCCACCCTGATGCGCCAGATCGGCATTCCGCCGGCCTGGTGGTCGTCGGGCCTGGGCGTCCACGTCGTCTGGACCCTGCCCTTCGGATTTCTCGTGATGATGGCCGTCTTCAACCGGTTCGACAGCAGCCTGGAGGAGGCCGCCCGGGACATGGGCGCCGGCGAATGGACGGTGTTCCGGGAGATCACCCTGCCGCTTATCCTGCCCGGCATCGTCGCCGCCGGCCTGTTCGGCTTTACGCTGTCCTACGACGAGTTCGCCCGCACCACCCTGCTGTCGGGCGAGTACAACACCCTGCCGCTGGACATCAACGCCTCGATGACCCAGCGCATCCGCCCGACCCTGTTCGCGCTCGGCACCGCCTCGACGATCTTCTCCTTCTGCCTGATCGGGCTGTTCATCGTGGTCTACACCATCCTGTACCGGCGCTCGCGGTAAGCCGGACATGTCGGGCCGGAACGGTTGCCGGCGCCGCTACAGCGACCGCCCGACGATGTATTTCATAATTTCGTTGGTGCCGGCGTAGATCCGGTGCACGCGCGCGTCCGCCCAGGCCCGGGCGACCGGAGTCTCCCACATGTAGCCGTGGCCGCCGTGGAGCTGCAGGCATTCGTCGAGCACCCGGTCGGCAAGCTCCGTCAACGCGAGCTTTGCCATTGCGGCGCGTTCGGCGCTCAGTTCGTCCCGGGCCAGCAGCCGGATCGACTGGTCGACGAAAGGGCGCATCGCCGTGCAGGCCGTCGCCAGTTCCGCCAGCTTGAACTGGGTGTTCTGAAAATCGAAGATACGCTGGCCGAAGGCGGTTCGGTCCTTGGTGTAGGCGACGGTCTGCTCGAGCGCGGCCTCGGCGATCGCCATGGAACGCACGGCGACGACCATCCGTTCGCGGGCGAGGCCGTGCATCAGCTGGCTCCAGCCGTGCTCCGAATCGCCGAGCAGCGCCGATCCCGGCAATCGGACGTCGTCGAAGAAGAGTTCGGCGGTGTCCTGCGCCTTGTTGCCGATTTTTTTCAGATTCCGGCCGCGGGTAATGCCGTCCGAATCGAGCGGCACGATAAACAGGGATACGCCCTTCGCGCCGCGATCCGGATGCCGGTTCGCCGCCAGAAGAATGAAATCGGCGATGTGTCCGTTCGTAATGAAGGTCTTCGAGCCGTTGACGAGAAAGCCGTTGCCCGATTCCGTTGCGCGGGTCCGCAGCGCGGCCAGATCGCTGCCCCCGCCGGGCTCGGTCAGGCCGATGCAGAAGATCGATTCGCCGGCCGCCATGGCCGGCAGGATTCTGCGCTTCTGCTCCTCTGTGCCGTGCGCGGCGATCATCGGCGCGATGATGTGCCCGTGCATGTCCCAGGCCGGCGCCGCGAGGCCGTATCGGCCCAGTTCCTCTATGACGATGGCGTCCCAGAGGAAGTCGCCGCCGGCGCCGCCGTATTCCTCGGGGATGCCGGTGCCGAGCAGGCCCATCTCGCCGGCCCGCAGCCAGATATCCCGCGGCGTGTATCCGGCCTCCTCCCAGTCCGCGTAATGCGGCACGACCTCGGCCTCCAGAAACGACTGCACGGAGGCGCGGAACAACTCGTGGTCCGGCGAATAGAGCGTGCGGGGCACGGCGGGAGGCGCGGTCATCGGTCGTCCTGGTTTTTGCACGGAAAAGACGGCGGCGAGGGGCGTCGCCGGCGCCGCCTTCGGCCCGTCCTAACACGAATCCGCCCGGACGGCCCGTCTGTCCGTCGCTTCGACGGCCCGGCCGGCCGGATGACGGCATCGACAGCGCTCTTTACATTCCGATTGCATGATGCAGGGGGAACGGCCATGGCGAGCGTCACGATCCGAAAACTCGACGACGATGCGAAAGTCCGTCTGCGCATCCGGGCGGCGGGAAACGGCCGGTCCATGGAAGAGGAAGCGCGGGTTATCCCGCGCGCGGCGCGGTCGGGTCCGATCCCGGGAAGCTGGCCAGCTTCGTCCGCGAATGCTTCGCACCCCCTTGGCGGGGCGGAACTCGAACTGCCGCCGCGCGGGCCGATGCGCGATCCGCTCCGCTTCGATTGGGTTTCGATTGAGGCGACCCTTCGACGGGTCATGGAGACAGGGTTTGCGAATCGGATTCTGCCGTTCGACAGCGCCGCGACGCGCAACGTCCGCGATGTCCCCGAAACCGGTATCGAAACGATCGGCCCGTCGGCGGGAGCCCGACCCTGGACCGTTCGCGTCCTGAGCGAATTCCGGGTGCCAACCCCTACGGATTCTGCTCCAGCAGCACGCCGGCGTCGGCGGGCCAGCAGACGGTTTCGCGTTCGCCGGGCTCGTACATGCGGTCGTTGACGCCGCGATGCTGCTCGACCGAGACGTATGCGTCGGGCGCAATCTCGAACACATCGGTCTCCAGCGATCCCTTGAACTCGGTCGTGACGTAAGTGCCTTCGACCCGGTTCGCCATGTCCGGGTGTTCGCCGGTGTGCATGAGGTCGGCGCGCACCGAGAAATGCGCCTCCCGGTCGATATGGACGGCCGCGATATAGTCCGGCGCGCGGACGTAGAACATCTTGCCGTGAGCCTCGACCAGCACGATCGAGCCGGAGCGCGAGCGCACCGTGCCGCGGAACAGGTTGTTGTTGCCGATGAAGGAGGCGACGAAGCTGGTGCGCGGCGATTCGTAGATTTCCCGCGACGTGCCGGTCTGCTGGATCAGCGCGTCGCTCATCACGATCACCTTGTCGGCCATCGACATGGCCTCCTCCTGGGAGTGGGTCACCATGATGAAGGTGATGCCGGTCTCGCGCTGGATCTTCTTCAGTTCGATGATCATCGACTGGCGCAGATTGTAGTCCAGTGCGCCGAGCGGCTCGTCGAGCAGGAGCACCGTCGGCTCGCTGATCAGCGCGCGGGCAAGCGCCACGCGCTGCTGCTGGCCGCCGGAAAGGTCGTGCGGCCGGCGGTCGGCCAGCGGTCCCAGGCCGACCATCTCCACCATGTCCCGGGTCCGGCGCGACCGCTCCTCCCTGGGCACGCCCTGCATCTTCAGGCTGAACTCGACATTCTGATGCACGTTGCGGTGCGGAAAGAGCGCGAAGCTCTGGAACATCATGGAGGTGTTGCGCTGGGACGGCGGCAGGTCCGTCACATCCTTGCCGGCGAGCCAGATTTTGCCGCTGGTCACTTCCTCCAGGCCGCCGATCATGCGCAGGGTCGTCGTCTTGCCGCAGCCGCTCGGCCCCAGCATCGCGACGAACTCGCCGTGCCGGATTTCGGCGTTGAAATCGATCACGGCGCGCACGTTGCCCGGAAAGGTCTTGTTCACCCCGTCCAGGACGACGTCATAGTCGGTCATCGGCGGTGCCGCCGTCGCATTGGCAACGGTCCCTCAGGCCCGGCGGGTGTCCCGGTCAGTCGGTCTTTTCCGTCAGCGCGGTCAACAGCGACCAGATCGTCTCGAAAGGCACGTCGGCGAAGTCGTCCTGTGCCGCCACCTGCCTGAGCAGGCCGACGGCGCGCTGCTGCGCCGGATCGTTGCCGGCCGCTTCCTCCAGCGTGCCGACCGCCTCGCCGAGCGGCGCCTGCCGGGCCGCCGCGGTGCCGAATTCGCGTTCGACCAGAACCTTGAGCTGCCCGTGGGCCTGGAGCAGCAGGCCGCTGTCCGCCGGCCGGCCGAACAGGCCGCGCAGCCCGTTGGCGTTGAAGCGGTCGCGCAGGCCGTCGGGCATGGAATGGGCCAGGCCCTCCATGGCCTCGCCCAGGCCGAAGCCGGAGTTGAACAGGCCGCGGATTGTGTCCATCGTGCCGTCGTTGCTGCCGCCATACATGCGGATATGCGCGCCCTCCAGGGCGTTGCCCATGGCCTTGGCCTGGTCGATATGGACGTCGCGCTCGGCCTCGATGAACAGCTTCGAAAGCTCCAGGAACATCGCGGCTTCGTTGTATTTCTTGAGCGCGTCGGCCTTGGCCTCCATGCCGGCGGCCTCGGCTTTGAGCTTCTCCTCGGTCCGCTGGACGCGCAGCGCCTCGATCTCCATTTCGGCCCGGCCGCGGGCGCCGGCCTCGCGCTCGACGCCCTCGGCGGTGATCTTCTGGGCCTCGCTGTTGGCATTGGCCTTTGTCAGCGTGGCTGCGGCCTCGCGCTCCGCCGCCTGCTGGCGCGCCTCGGACTGGGTGACCATGTGCATGCTGGCGATCTGCGCTTTCGCTTCTTCGGCGATCCGGTCTGCCGCGGCCTGCTTCTCGGCCTCGATGCGCCGGATTTCCTTCTCCGTCTCGGCGTCGGCGAGATGGCCGGCGGCCTCGGCGGCGTGGGTCGCCCGGATGCGGTCGGCGGTGGTGGCCAGCCGGTCGGCTTCGGCAGCTTCCAGTTCCCTGGTCTTCTGTTCCAGCGCGATCTCGCGGTCGCGCTCCTCGATCTCCCGCGTCAGGAAGCGCCGGATGTCGACGGTCTCGCGCTCCTGTTCCTTGCCGATCAGCGCGATTTCCCGCTCCCGCTCTTCCAGTTCGACGGCGAGCTGGCGTTTGATCTCAGCGGCTTCCTTCTTGGTGCCCTCGTCGATGATCGCCGCGTCTTTCTCGATCCGGGCGGCCTCGTAGGCCCGCTCCTTTTGGATCTCCTCCTGCTGTACGGTCCAGCGCTGTTCGATGATGAAGCGCTGGGATTCGCTCATCGTCCGGGCTTTTTCGTTGGAGACTTCCTGCTCCTGGTTGGCGGCGGCGAACTCCTCCTCCTTGTCCAGTTCCAGCAGGTTCAGCCTCGTCGCCAGGCTGAGCCGGCGGGTCTCCAGCGCCGCCTGCTCGGCGGCCTTGTGGCGTTCGATCCGGGCCGACTCCTCTTCGGCGGCGACCGCCGTCGCCTGGGCGATGTCGGCCTTCTGGCGCTCGATCTCCTTCTGGATCAGGCCGATCTGCTTGTCCTTCTCGGCCTTCTCGCGCGCCAACGCGCGGTCGATCTCGGCCAGTTCCTCTTCCTTTGCCTTGGCGATGATGGCGATTTCCTTGTCGCGGCGCTCCTGCTCCAGCTTCAGGGCCTTCTGGATTTCCGACGCCTCGCGCTTCTGGGCCTCTTCCGTGATCGCAAGTTCGCGGTCGGTGCGCATTTTCTCGAGCTCGACCTCGTTGCCGATCTCCTGTTCTTCCACCGCCTTGCGCTGGTTCAGGATGAAGACCTGCTTCTCGCGCATCTGCAGGGCTTCCTCATTGGAGATCGCCTTGTCCTGGTTGGCCCGGGCGGTCGCCTCCTGGCGCTCGATCTCGAGCAGTTCGAGCTGGGTATCCAGGTCCTTCTGGCGGATCGCGACCGTGGTGCGCTTCTCGGTGTCGTGGACCTTGCGCCGGGCGTCGCTGGTGATCTCGGTGATGATCTTCAGGCCTTCGGCGTCGAACACGTTGTCGGTCTTGAAATGCTCCTTGCCGGTCTGTTCCAGGGTGACGACGGTGACCTCTTCCAGCGTCAGGCCGTTGGCGTTGAAACTCTCGGTCACGTTGGCCTTGATAGCCTCGGCCATCGCCTCGCGGTTCTCGTGCAGTTCCTTGAGCGACTTGGTGGCGGCATAGCTGCGCAGGGCGCCGACCACCTTGGCTTCGAGCAGGATGCGCACCTTTTCCGGATCGAAGGTCTTTTCGCCCAGGCTGCGCCCGGCGGTCAGCAGTTCCTGCTCGGTGCGGCCGACATGGGTGTAGAGCTCCGCCGCGACGTCGACGCGGACATTGTCGTGGGTCAGCACCGCCTGGTCGCGCGAGCGGCTGACGATCAGCTTGATCGTTTCCAGCGAGACCCAGGTCACCTCGTGGAACACGGGCAGGACGACCGCGCCGCGGCCCAGGCACACCTTGGTGCCGAGGAAGCCGGTGCGGATGAAGCCCATGTTCGACGGCGCGCGCTTATACACCCAGATCGACAGGATGTAGACGATCGCGACGACGATGACCGCCAGCACAATGCCGACGATGATGTTCTCAACCATACTTCCGCCCCTCCGTATCGGGCATACTCATGCCGCGGCGCGCGGCCGGCCGGTGTCTTCCCGTTTCCGGCCTGCGACGCCCGGTCGTTCGATCGGCGCCCGGAATCACTGCGCTCCCCCGCCGGGGGACCGGCCGGGCGCCATAGCGCGCGACCGGCCGAGCGTTTCGCGCATGTCCTGCGTCGCCGCTTCGTCCACCTTACAGGCCGCCGGACTGCCTGCGACGACCACACCATAGCGATCCCGGGCCGCAACCGTCGAGACCAGGCCGCTCCGGACGTCTTTCTGGACCCGTTCGGGCGCGCGGTCCAGCGGATTGCCCCATCCGCCGCCGCCCGCGGTCCGGAAAACCAGCCGGTCGCCGGCAGCCACCTTCACGCCATCGGCTTTCGATCCCGGCTCTTCGCGCGACCCGTCTGTCCGGACAACGATCCTGGCCGACGAAGCCCCCGCCTCGCCGCCGTCGCGGCCCCAGGGCCGGGACCGGTCCCGGTCGTCGCGCCAGCTTACCTCGCCGGCGGCCCGGAAACGGTAGACCTTCTCGATCCCGCACCCGCCGCGCTGCGCTCCCGCGCCGCCGCTGTCGGCGATCGCCGCCACACGTTCCACGGTCACGGGATGATCGGATTCGAACTGCTCGACCGGACGGGTCCTGGCGCCGGACGACAGCGAGCGGCCGTCCTGCCCGTCCCGGCCGGAACGCGCCGGCCCGCCGCCGAAGAGGCGGTCGGTGAAGCTGACCGTTCGCCCGCCCGCGTCGCGGCCGCTGAAGGCGACGAGCGGGCTCGATCCGTAGCCGGCCGCCGTCGCCGCCTCGCCGGCGCACTGGCCGAGCGCACCGTTCAGCACGTCGTAGACCCGGGCCAGGGTCTGCGCCCCGTTGCCCAGCGGCGCCGGAAAATGCGGGCGCAGCAGGCTGCCCGAGGGAACGGCGATCCGGAAGGCGTCGAGCAGGCCGTCGTTCGTGGCGATTTCCGGATCGAAGGCCCGGATCAGCAGCCCGCCGGCGAGATGGGCGAAGGCCGCATCGTCCAGCAGCAGGTTGACCGGTCCTTCCGCCTGGGCAGACGTGCCGGTCCAGTCGAAAAGGGCCCGGTCGCCCTCGCGCCAGACCGCCAGCTTGAGCGTAAACGGCCCGTTGCCGCAGCCGTCGCTATCCAGCACGTCCTCGAAGGATTTCGGCTCTTCGGGCAGGTGCGCCGCGACAATCCTGCGCACTGCGCGCCCGGTGCGCTCTTGCGCCGCCGCGCAGGCCTGCCGGTAGCATTCGGCGCCGAAGCGGACGCACAGGTCGGCGATGCCCAGTTCGCCGGTCTGCGCCGCGGCGACCAGGGCCCGCAGCTCGCCGTGGGCCGCGTCGGGTTCGGGCAGGTTGTTCAGGATCACGTCCAGCGCCGCACGGTTGGCCGCGCCGCGCTCGTGGATGAGGACCGGCGGAATGCGCAAACCTTCGCGGTAGACCGACGTCGCGCCGTTAGACCGGCTGTCCGGCGCTGTGCGGCCGTCCGGAATCGGGGCCGACGCCACACTGAAACCGACGGGATCGCCGGCCTCCGGGCCGAAGACCGGAACGATGGCGCACCACTGGCCCGCGGGGGCGCCGGCATAGGGATCGCCCAACAGAAAGACGTCGCCGGGCTGCATGTCGCGCGACCGGTCGCGGACCAGGGCAGCGACGGCCGGCGCCGGCCTGCCGGTCAGCGTGGCGCCGCGGGCGTCGGTCAGGGTCGCGGCGTCGGCCGCCTTCTGGCGCGCCGCATCGCCGAGTGCGCTTTGGGCCAGGGCGATGCCGGCCTCCTTGCGGATCTGGCGCCAGGCCGACTCGATCCGGTCGAGCGTCAGCCCGTCCAGCGCGCCGCTCGGCGCCGCCGCGGCGCGCGGGCCTCCGGCCGGTCGGGTCGCGGGCGTGGCGGCCGGTGCGTGCGGCAGGCTGCGCTCTGCGGCGGGCGCCGACGGCTGCCCGCCGTTGGCCAGCGCATCCGCCGCCTTGGCGAGCGCAGACCGGCGCGCCGCCTCCAGCGCCGCGTCGCGGTCGCCGTCCGCCGCCGCATCGCCGAATTCCAGCGCCGAACGGCCGTCGACCGTCAGCCGGTAAAGCGCCGACAGCCGCCCGCCGGTGATCTGGGTTTCGACCAGTTCGGCCGACCAGTCGTCGCCGAACCGGCGGTTCAGTGTTGCGTCGATGTCCGGGTCCGATCCGGCGGGCGGCGCTGCCGTTGCCGCAGGCGCCGCCCCGGTAGCGGCGGACGATTGCGCGGACGGCGTCCGCCGGTTGCGCAGGCCGGCGGCGTCCGCCTGGCGCAGCCGGTCGGCGAAGGTCCGGTCGAACTGCTCGCGGGTCGATTGCAGCAGCGCATCGAGCGACGAGGCCGAAGGGCGGGGCGGCGTCATGCGTCGGCGCTCCCGCTGCGGTCCGGTGCGATCGCGAGGGCGCCGTCCGCTCCGACGGCGCCGGCATAACCGGGATGGACCGGGGCCGTCCAATCGCCGCCGGCGACCAGGGCCGGTCCCGCAACCCGGCTGCCGGCCTCCAGTCTGCCGGCCGCATAGACCGGCGCGTTCAGGAAAGCGCCCTCCAGATAGACGCGCTGCTCGCCGATACGCGCGGCCGAAGCGTCGCCGGATCCGGACAGCCGGCCCGGCGCCCGGACTTGCGATCCGCCGTTGCGCCGGCCCGCCGCCCGGCCGCCGGCGACGGCGCGCAGGCGGACCAGTTCGACCGGCGCGCCGAGGCGCACGCCGTGCCGCTGCTCGAAGGCCGCATGGAACCGGTCCTCCAGATCGCGCAATCCCCAGTTCGGCAGGTTGGCCGGATCGACCTCCAGGGCGAAATCGCCGCCCCCGCCGCGGAACCGCAGATCGGCCTCGAAGCGGAGTCGGCGGCCGGTTGCCGGCGCGCCCTCGCCGTCCAGCCAGTCATTCGCCCGTGCGCCCAGCCCGTCCAGAATTTCGCCGACCGCCGCGGCGTTGATATCGTCGAGCAGCCGCCGGCAGCTTTCGCCGAATTCCTGGCGCGGCGGCGCTTCGGCATAGCCGCGCGCCGACATCGCGCCCGGCTGCGCCGGCACGACGACCGGCCCGTCGCCGCACAGTATGGCCAGCGCGTTGCCGTGCAGCGGCCCGGCGCCGCCATAGGCGACCAGCGGCATCGAAGCGATATCGACGCCGTGCGCCGCCGCGGTCTGGCGCAGGGCGCCATACAGTTTCTCGATCGCCAGGTCGCGAATGCCCTGCGCCGCCTGAAAGGGGTTTGCGCCCAGCCGGTCGGCAAGGCGGGCGATGGCAGCTTCAGCAGCGGCGCGGTCGGGCGCCCGGTCCTGCCCGTTGCCGCTGTCCGGGCCTGCCGGGATCAGGCCGAGCACAAGATTTGCGTCGGTCAGCGTCGGTCCGTCGCCGCCGAAACAGGCCGGGCCGCCGCTTGCAGCTCCGGGCCCGACGCGCAGGGCGCCGTGGCCGGTCAGCCGGACCGCCGCACCGCCGCCGCCGGCCCGGACGACCGCGACCGACGGCAGGGTAAGGTTCGCGCCGGCGACCGGCGTCTTGCGCGTGACGACGGGCGCGCCGTTCAGGACGATGCCGACGGTCGCCATGCCGCCGCCCATATCGAGCGCCAGCGCATCGCGGCAGCCGGCGTGCGACGCCGCTGCGGCTGCGGCGGCCACGCCGGCGGCCGGACCGGCGTTGAGCGCATCGACTGGCGCATCGCCGGCATGCGCGAGCGACATGGAGCCGCCGTCGGCGCGCGCGACCCGGATTTCCGCCGTGGACTCCAGGGCGCGCAGGGAATCGGCGAATGTTTCGAAATACCGGGCCAGCGCCGGGCGCAGGACGGCCGCCGCCACCGCCGCGACGGTCCGTTCGTAGTCGGCGGCTTCGCGGACGACGTCGCTGGACAGGGTCACCGGCAGATCGGCGTCGATATCGCCGACCAGCGCCCCGAGCGCCCGTTCGTGCGCCGGGTTGGCCGCCGCATGGAGCAGGGAAACCGCAATGGCCTCCGCGCCCATATCACGCAGGGCCTGGATCGCCGCCCGGGCCTTCGCTTCGTCGATCGGCTGCTGCACCTGCCCGCGCGCATCCATCCGCTCGGCGACGCCGAGGGTCGCGACGATGCCGCCGGCCAGCGGGCTTGCGCCCTGGCCGCGTCCGAGATGGAGCACATGCTCGAACCCGGCGGTGACCAGCAGGCCGACGGCCGGTCCGCCGGCCTGCGCCGGATCGAGGTCCAGGACGCCGCGAACGGGCGCGCCGTGAACGACCGTCGCGATGTCGCCGGGCGCCACGCCCGCTCCGTCGGCCAGCTTGCGGATGCCGGCGGCGACCGCGGCAACCGGGTCGCCGGGGTCGTTGGGCATCTTGAGGGCGTGCGCCGTCCCCGACTCGTCGAGCAGCACCAGATCCGTGAAGGTCTTGCCGATATCGATTCCCAGGCGATGGGGCATGGAGATTTCCATCATTTCCGGCGCGCGGCTGCGCACGCGGATAATTCCCAACCCGGCGCGCGGCGTCAACCGATGCAGCCCGCGCCGCGCCGCCGGTCCGGCCAAATACAGAGTCCGATGCCCCGGCGCTGTGCGTCAGGGCTTTTTTTCGGATTCCTTGTATGCTGTACTGCCGCCGCTTCAGCAATTGCAAACCGGTGGACCCATGGCGCAGGAAACCGAGGGCGTGCGTTCCCTACGATACTGGATCGTTGTCGTCGGCCTCGTGATCCTGGCGGTCTTCGTCTATTTCTATCCGCCGTTCGAGAAGCTGGTCAGCGACAGCATCCGCGGGCTCGCCTCGTCCACCATCGTCTTCTGGTTCGCCGCCTTCGTCGGCGTCGTCGCCTACGTCATCGCGCACTGGCAGTCCTTCCGGCAGCATTTCTTCCGCAGGGTCGCCGATCTCGACGCCGAGGGGCTGGTGTTCGATACGTTGCAGGTGGCGCTGCTGGTGGCGCTTATCCTGTGCGCCGGCGGGATCCTTCAACTGATCGAGATGCTGAGCCTGCATCTGATCGACAAGGGCACGGTGCTCGATCCGGTCTTCGGGCGCAAGCTGCTCGCCATGATCGTCGTGGTGATCCTGGCCATCGGCTTCTATCTGCTGCACCGCATGGTGCGCGCCTTCCGGCTCGGCCGCCGCCCCGGCCGCACCCCGCCGCGCCGCAGCTGAAGCGCCGAGAACCTGTCGCCTCAACCGGATTGCGGCGCCCCCGGATACGCTCCGGATCCGGGCCGGCCTCGAACCGGCGGCAACGGGAGGAACAATCCGGCAGGCTCAGGCCATGCCCTGCATCTTCAGGGCGTTGCGGACGCCCGGATCGTCCTTCATGCGCTTGTTGAAGGCCTTGAGGTTTGGAAAGGCATTCAGCCGCTCGGGCATGAAACCGGCCCACACGGTAAAGACGAACAGGTAGGGATCGAGGATCGAGCGCGCGTCGCCGAGCATCCAGTCCCGGCCGGCCATATGGTCCTCGATCACCCCAAGCTGGAAGGCGACTTCCCCGGCGGCATGGGCCTTGACCTCCGCCTTGGCCGCGTCGCTGTCGGCGTAGCGGTGGGTCATGAAATAGGGCGTGAAGCCGGTGTGCACGTCGCCGTTGAAATGGGACAGCCAGCGCTGCATCGCGTGCCGGGCTTCCGCGTTGCCATCCCCGTTCGATCCGGGGCTCAGCCCGGCGTCGGGCCATGTCTCGGCGATGTATTGCAGGACTGCGTTGACCTGGCTGATGCAGGTTCCGTCGTCCAGCTCCAGCACCGGCACCTTGCCGGCCGGGTTCTTCTTCAGGAACGCCGGCGCGCGCGTCTCGCTGCGTTTCATTTCCGCCAGTTCATAATCGGCGCCGGCCCATTCCAGCGCGATATGGGGCGCCAGCGCGCAGGAGGCCTGAAAATAATGGAGTTTCATGCGGTCCGTCCCGGCTGCTGCGAGGGGAAGCGGGCCGGCCTTCCCGGCCGCGATTGCGGGCCGGGAAGGCCATGCCCCGATGCCGGCTACGCCACCTTCGGCAGGGCGGCGAGCGCCATCGCCAGTTCCCGGTCGTTGTAGTCGTCGTCGGTCAGCTGGCCGGAAGCGTAGCTCTGATAGGCCGCCATGTCGAAATTGCCGTGGCCGCACAGGTTGAACAGGATCGCCTTCGACCGTCCGTCGCGCTTGCATTTCAGCGCCTCGTCGATCGCGCCCTTGACCGCATGGTTGGCTTCCGGCGCCGGCAGGATGCCTTCGGCCTTGCCGAACGCCACGCCGGCGGCGAAGCACTCGGTCTGGTGCCAGGCGGTCGGCCGGACATGGCTCTCGTGGACCATCTGGCTGACCAGCGGCGACATGCCGTGATACCGCAGCCCGCCGGCATGGTTGGCCGGCGGCACGAAGCCCGAGCCCAGCGTGTGCATCTTGACCAGCGGCGTCATCTTCACGGTGTCGCCGAAATCGTAGGCGTACTGCCCCTTGGTCAGCGACGGGCAGTTCGCCGGCTCGACGGCGACGATCTCGACATCGCGGCCGCCGCGCAGCTTCTCGCCCAGGAAGGGGAAGGCGATGCCGGCGAAGTTGGAGCCGCCGCCGGTGCAGCCGACGACGATATCCGGATAGTCGTCGGCCATTTCCATCTGCTTGATGGCTTCCTGGCCGATCACCGTCTGGTGCATCAGGACATGGTTGAGCACGCTGCCGAGCGCGTATTTGGTGTCGTCGCGCTGGACCGCGCGCTCCACCGCCTCGGAGATCGCGATGCCGAGCGAGCCGGTGCTGTCCGGGTTGTCCTTCAGGATCGCCTTGCCGCCCTCGGTCAGGGTCGACGGGCTGGCGTGGCACTTCGCGCCGAAGCTCTCCATGAAGGCCTTGCGGTAGGGCTTCTGCTCGAAGCTGATCTTGACCATGAAGACCTCGACTTCGAGGCCGAAAAACGCGCCGGCGAGGGCGAGCGACGAGCCCCACTGGCCGGCGCCGGTTTCCGTCGTGAGGCGCGCGACGCCTTCCTTCTTGTTGAAGAAGGCTTGGGCCAGCGCCGTGTTCGGCTTGTGGCTGCCGGCCGGGCTCACGCCTTCGTATTTGTAGTAGATGCGCGCCGGGGTATCGAGCGCCTGCTCCAGCCGGCGGGCCCGGTGCAGCGGGCTCGGCCGCCATTGCCGGTAGACGTCGCGCAGGGCGTTCGGGATCTCGATATACCGCTCGGTCGAGACCTCCTGCATGATCAGTTCCATCGGGAACAGCGGCGCCAGATCGTCCGGCCCGCAGGGCTGCAGCGTGCCCGGATGGAGCGGCGGCGAGGGCGGATTCTTGAAATCCGCCATGATGTTGTACCAGTCCTTCGGAATGTCGTTTTCGTCGAGCAGGTATTTGACCTGGTTGGACATGAGCCTTTCTCCCTGAAGTCTGCGGGACCCGGCAGGCGCCGGCGCGATTTCGTACCCGGCGGGGTTTGTATCGGATATGCTGGCGCCGAGAAACCGGCAATCTTGGCGCGGCGCGCCCCGATGCGATTGGGATGCGATTGGGGCGCGATTCGGGCGCCCGGCGCCGGCGGGAAACGCTGCACACGCGGGAAGGAGAGACCATGACGGACGGTGACGGCGACACGGCGCGGCCCGGCGCCTCCCGGACCCCCGTTCGGACCCCCGGTCGAACCCCCGGTCGAACCCCCGGTCGGACCCCCGGTCGGACCGGAGCCCAGACCCGCGGCGCGACTGCGCTGGGCGAGGACTTCGCCGGCGAATCCTACCATGCCGACCTCGGCGGCCAGCGCAGCTATCACGATTTCCTCGAACTCGACAAAATCCTCAACGCCCAGCCGGTCATCACCGGCGAGCACGACGAGGCGCTGTTCTTCATCCTGCATCAGGTCAAGGAACTGTGGATGAAGCTCATGCTGCACGAGCTGGAGGCGGTCTTCCCGCACATCCGCAACGACGATCTCCGGCCCGCCTTCAAGATTTTCGCCCGGGTCAAGCGCATCCAGGAAAACCTGATCCAGGCCTGGCACATCCTGACGACCATGACGCCGGCCGACTATCTCGCCTTCCGCGACGGGCTCGGCCAGTCCTCCGGCTTCCAGTCGTTCCAGAACCGCTCGATCGAATTCATCTTCGGCAACAAGAACCGGGCGATGATCCGCACCTTCGATCACCGGCCGGAAATCGCCCAACGCCTCACGGAACTGCTCGAACGGCCGAGCCTCTACGACGAGGCCGTCATGTTGCTGGCGCGGCGCGGCTACGCCATCGACGCCGGGGTGCTGGACCGGGACTGGTCGCAGAAGCGCGACGACAACGCATCCGTGATGGCCGCCTGGCGCGACATCTACTTCAACAGCGACAAGCACTGGGGGCTCTACGAGCTGGCCGAGGACCTGATCGACATGGACGACCTGTTCCAGACCTGGCGCTTCCGCCACCGCAACGCCGTCGAGCGGGTGATCGGCCACAAGATCGGCACCGGCGGCACCAGCGGCGTCGGCTACCTCACCAGGGCGACGACCATCCGCCTGTTCCCGGAACTCTGGGCGGTGCGGACGGAACTGTAAGGGGCGCCGGCCGGCAGGGACGCCGGAAAACGGCCGGATTTTTAATGAATGTTCAATAAAATATGTTTTTTTACACCCGGCGGGCCTAATTCTTTGGAATCGTTGGAAAAACACCCTTCGGAAGTGCACAAAAGTTATTTTTGTAGGAATTTTTCCAGAATCCCGGCCGGCCGGCGGCCGCGGCAGGCGCATTTCGGGCGTTGACCGGGCCGATATTGGGCGCTGGACCTGCGATGTCAAGGAATATTGTCGATAAAGAGGAAATATTTATGAGAGCCGGCCCGGCGCACGGCCCTTCGCAGGGGAATCCTCAAAGACAGGGGCGCAGGACCGGGCCGGCTCCCTCGCCAATCCGGCCAACGCGGTCCGGGACGAACCCGAAATGACCGATGAATTTTTCGAACGCGGCTGGACCCGCTTCGGCGTCGATCCGGAGGTTCTGGACTGGCTCGACGCGAGCGAGGCCGCGGCCCGCCGCAGCGTCTCCGATCCCGCCTTCGGCCGGTGGCATCGCTGCGGCGGCACCTGGTTCGCCGGGGTCAATGCGCTCCCCAACGACGCAACCGGCGCGGTCGCCGGCGGTCCGCCGCTCGGCGGCGCGGCCGTCCGCTTCGCCGAAGCGCTGGCCGGCGGGCCCTTCGACTGGGACCGGGCCCAGGTCTCGGTCTGCCGGCCCGGTTATCCGCAGCAGGACCGGGACGAGAGCGACGCCGCCTTCGCCTACCGCCGCCGGCGCGACGCCGCCCATGTCGACGGGCTGCTGCCGGCCGGGCCGAAGCGCCGCCGCTTCCTGCGCGAGCATCACCGCTTCATCCTCGGCCTGCCGGTCGGCCCGGCGGACGCGGCGGCCTCTCCCTTCGTCCTCTGGGAAGGTTCGCACCGCATCGTGCGGCAAACCTTCGCCGAAGCCTTCGGCGACCGGCCGCCCGCGGCATGGCGCGATATCGACGTTACGGACGTCTACCGCGCGGTCCGCCGGCGCATTTTCGCGGAATGCCGGCGCGTGACGCTGACGGCCGGCCGGGGCGAAGCGTATCTGGCGCACCGGCTCGCCCTGCACGGCATCGCGCCGTGGCGCCGGGATGCGACGGCCAGCGAGCGGACGGTCGTCTATTTCCGCCCCGAATCCGGCGATCCCGCCGCCTGGCTGCACGCGCCCTAGCCGAGGCCGCTACGGCGGGACGGGCGGATTTTTCCCACACACCCCCGGCCCGACCCGCTAATATCGCGCCCGTACGACCGGAACCATCGGGGCTGACATGCGCCACTATCTCGATATCGATCTTGCGACCCGCACCGTGAAATCCCGCGAGCTGAAAGGCCGGGAATTCGCCGAGGCCGGCCGCTATTTCATCGCCAAGACCCTGCTGAACGACGGCGTCGCCGCGGTCGATCCGATGTCGCCGGACAACCCGCTGATCTTCTCCGCCGGGCCTTTCGCCGGCACCAACTTCTCCAACGCCAACCGGCTGTCGATCGGCTGCAAGAGCCCGCTGACCGGCGGGATCAAGGAATCCAACGCCGGCGGCACCTTCGCGCTCGCCATGGGCCATCTGCAGATCGCCGGGTTCACGCTGCACGGCGCGGCGGACGACTGGGTCGTCATCCATATCGACAAGGACGGCAATTTCAGCTGGGACACCGCCGGGCCCTACATGGGCAAGGGCAATATCGAGGCCGCCGCGCTGCTGCACGAAAAGTACGGCAGGAAGACCAGCGTCGCCCTGTGCAGCCCGGTCGGCGAATATTGCGGCCTGCTGGCCGGCATCGCGGTGAGCGACGCCGAGAACCGGCCGGTGCGCATCGCGGCGCGCGGCGGCGTCGGCGCGGTCATGGGCCTCAAGAAGGTCAAGGCGATCGTCGTCGACAAGACGAAGATGCCGCCGCTGCACGACCGCCCGAAGGTGATGGGCGCGATCAAGGAATACGGCGCCATGCTGCGCGAACAGCCGGCGGTCCAGAACATGTCGACCTACGGCACCGCCATGATGGCGGACTACACCAACGCCACGGGCGCCCTGCCGGTGCGCAATTTCAGCGCCGGCCAGATCGTCGATCCGAAGGAGGAGACCTTCGAGGCGGGCGGCGACCACATCTACAACCTCAATACCGAGCGCGGCGGCGACCCCTCCCACGCCTGCATGCCCGGCTGCCTGATCAAATGCTCCAACATCTATAACGACGCCGACGGCAACGAGGTCGTCTCGCCGCTGGAATACGAGACGATCGGCCTGCTCGGCACCAATTGCGGCATCAAGGATCCGGACGATATCGCCCGGCTCAACTTCATCGCCAACGATCTCGGCATCGACACCATCGAGGTCGGCGCCATGCTGGCGATCCTTATGGATCACGGCGAGGCCGAATTCGGCGACGTCGCCTTCATGGAGCAGGCGCTGGAGGATATCCGCGCCGGCAGCGAGCGCGGCCGTATCCTGGCCCAGGGCACCGCCCGGGTCGGCGAGCACTACGGCATCGAGCGGGTGCCGGTGATCAAGAAACAGGCGATCAGCGCCTACGATCCGCGGGTCATCGAGGTGACCGGCGTTTCCATGATGCTGACCGCCCAGGGCGCCGACCACACCGCCGGCAACCTGCCGCACTACGACAGCAGCGGCAAGCCGATGAAGGACCTGGCCGAGAAAAGCTACCAGGTACAGATCAACAGCGCGGTCGCCGATTCCCTCGGCCTGTGCGTGTTCGGCCGCACGGTGACGGACGTGAACCGCAAGCTGATCGCCGACGCCATCAACAATTCCTACAATATCGACATACCGCCGGAATTCATCGACGAGATCGGCATCGAGACCCTGAAGCTCGAAAAGGAATTCAACCGCCGGGCCGGCTTCACGGTCGAAGACGACGAGCTGCCGGAATTCTTCCTGCACGAGCCGCTCGCGCCGACCGACAAGACCGGACGGCTGCACGCCGCAGAGGTCAACGCCGCGATGGACGAGGTGGTGGCGGCCTGGTAGCCGCCGGCGCCGCAGCCGCTCCGGCCGCCTCGGCCGCTTAGGTTCGGGCGCGCCGTCAGCCGGAACCGGGCTGCGGCGTCCGTTCCCGGATGGCGTGGAAGACGTGGGTCATGTAGGCCGCGGCGACGACCGGCATGACCAGGTTGAGCACCGGCGCCGTCATCAGCATGGCGATCGCGAAACCGGCGCGGAACACCCGTCCGCCGTTGGCGCGGCGCAGCGCGGTGCGCTCGTCCTTCGCCAGCCGGCGCATGGCGACCAGGTCGTAATATTCCCGGCCGGCGAGGTAGCCGTTCAGCGTCCAGGAAATCAGGAAGTTGACGCCGGGCAGCAGCAGGTAGAGCGGCAGGACCAGCAGGTTGAGCAACAGCAGCAGCCCGGTGAAGCGGAGCACGCCGGCGATATCCTCGGCGATCGGAATGTCCCGCGCGGCGGGCAGGTGCGGATAGTGCCGCCGCTCGACCGCCGCGACGACGTAAGACAGGAAAAAGCCGGTAATCGTCAGCAGCACGGCCGGGGCGACCAGGAGCGCGGCGAAAAAGATCGCCAGCTCGGTGAAGGTGTCGACGATCCAGTTGGCCCAGCCCCAGCGGAAAATCTCGAAGCCGGTGAGCAGCCAGGCCATGACCGTCCACAGGATGGCCAGCGCGGCCACCGTCAGCACGATGCTGACCAGCACGACCCAGCTTATCCGCGGGTTGAGCAGGGCGCCGAAGGCCCGGGCGAGCGACCCGGCGGCCTGGACGGCTTCGTTGGACGCCATGGAGTCTCCCTTCTTCCGTCCCGGACGGCAGGACAACGCGGCCGCCGCCGGCATCGCCGCTGTTGCGGCCGGCGCGCGCCGGCTATAGTTGGTGCCGGTTGCGCGAATTACCACCGGACCGGACATTTTCCCGATGAATGACGCCGCTTTCGATGTTGTCGGCCTCGGCAACGCCATCGTCGACGTGATCGCACCGGTCGACGAGTCGTTCATCGCGCGGCACGGCTTGCGCAAGGGCGGCATGACGCTGGCGGACGCGGCGGCCTCGGAGGCGCTCTACGCCGCCTTGGGCCCGGCCACCGAAATGTCCGGCGGCTCGGCGGCCAACACCATGGCCGGGATCGCCTCGCTCGGCGGCCGGCCGGCCTTCATCGGCCGGGTGTGCAACGACGAACTGGGCGCCGCCTTCGCCCGCGACATCCGCGCCGCCGGCGTCCGTTTCGAGGCCGCGCCGGCGCCCGACGGGGCCGCCACCGGCCGCTGCCTGATCGCCGTGACGCCGGACGCCGAACGGACCATGCAGACCTGCCTGGGCGCCGCGGCGGAGTTCGGGCCGGAGGATATCGACGAAGACCTCGTCCGGAGTTCCCGAATCGCCTATCTCGAAGGCTATCTGTTCGATCCGCCGCCGGCCCGGGCGGCCTTCTACAAGGCGGCCGAGGCGGCCCATGCCGCCGGCCGCAAGGTCGCGCTGTCGCTCTCGGACGCCTTTTGCGTCGAGCGGCACCGGGCCGAAATCCGCGACTTGGTCGACGGCCATATCGATATCCTGTTCGCCAACGAGGAGGAGATCGTCTCGCTCTACGAAGCGCGCGATTTCGCCGGCGCGCTGGAGGCGGTGCGCGGCAAATGCGGGATCGCGGCGCTGACCCGGAGCGAGAAGGGCTCCGCGGTCGTCTCCGGCGCCGGCGTTTTCGAAGTCGCCGCCGAGCCGGTCGAAAACGCGGTGGACACCACCGGCGCGGGCGACCTGTATGCCGCCGGCTTCCTGCACGGCCTGTGCCGCGGCGGCAGCCTTGCCGAATGCGGCCGGCTCGGCAGCCTGTGCGCCGCCGAGGTCATCGGCCATTTCGGCGCCCGGCCCGCCGCGCCGCTCAGGGAACTGGTAACGGAAAAGTCGGGTTGACACGCTCCGGCCGCCGCCCGAAGCAGGGCCGCGCGCGGGGACGTCCGCCCAAACGTCCGCCGGGACGAACGGGCCGTCCGGAGAACGGGACTTGACAGACGCATCGGAAAAACCGGCGCCGACATGGCGGCAGGCGCTCGGCGCCTATCGCGACCCGCGCGTCGTCACCATGTTCTTCATGGGCATCTCGGCCGGGCTGCCGCTCATCCTGGTGTTTACCACGCTGTCGGTCTGGCTGCGCGATGTCGGGGTCAGCCGCACCGCCATCGGCTTCTTCAGTTGGGTCGCATTGACCTACGGCTTCAAGTTCCTGTGGTCGCCGCTGGTCGACCGGTTGCAGCTTCCCGGGCCGCTTTCCCGGCTCGGCCGGCGCCGGAGCTGGGTCCTGCTCGCCATAGCAGGCGTAATCGCCGGCCTGATCGGCATGGCGCTGACCGACCCGAAGAGCGACCTGTGGCAGATGGCCCTGTTCGCCTTCATCGTGGCGTTCAGCAGCGCGACCCAGGATATCGCGCTCGACGCCTTCCGGATCGAGAGCGCGCCCGACCGTATGCAGGGCGCGACCGCCGGCGCCTACCAGGCCGGCTACATGCTGGCGGTCAAGATCGTCGGCGGCGCGCTGGCGCTCTATCTGGCCGAATATATCGATTGGGGCACGGCCTATGCCGCCATGGCCGCCTTCATGCTCATCGGCGTCGTCACCATCCTGATCCGCCCGGAGCCGGCGGCGGCGCGCACCGGGGCGACCGACGAACTGCTGGCGAAGATCCAGGCGGCGGCCGGCCTGCGCGGCGGCCGGCAGACCGCCCTTACCCGGATCGCGACCTGGTTCAGCACCGCCGCGATCGGGCCGTTCACCGAGTTCTTCACCCGCAACGGCAGCTGGACCCTGCTGATCCTGCTGCTGATCGCGGTCTACCGCCTGTCCGACATCACGCTCGGCGTCATGGCCGGGCCCTTCTATATCGACCTCGGTTTCTCCAAGGCCGAGATCGCCAACGCGACCAAGCTGTTCGGCCTGCTCGCGGCGATCGGCGGCGCGCTGTTCGGCGGCTTCGTCGTGGCCCGGATCGGCGTCCTGCCGGCGCTGATGGCCGCCGCGCTCACCGTGATCGCGACCAACCTGCTGTTCGGCTTCATGGCGCTGATCCAGACAAACAGCTTCTGGCTGCTCACCGCCATCGTCAGCGCCGACAGCATCGCCGCCGGCATGGCCGGATCGGCCTTCATCGCCTATCTGTCGTCGCTCACCAACATCCAGTACACGGCGACGCAATACGCACTGCTGACCTCGATCATGCTGCTGCCGGGCAAGCTAGTCGCCGGATTTTCCGGCGTGGTCGTCGACGCTGCGGGCTATGTGCCGTTCTTCGCCTACGCCTCGGTCCTCGGCGCGCCGGCGGTCATCCTGATCCTCGTGCTGGCGCGCCTGGAGCGCCGGGGCGTCATCCGCCGCAAGCGCGAGAGCGCGCACCCGCCCGGTACAGGCCCGGACCCCGCTCCGGCTTCGCCCAAGGGCGCGCCCGGAACGTCCTGAACGCCGTGCGCCCCGCCCGGGTCTGTTTCGGCCCGGGTCCGTTTCAACCCGGATCTATTTCAGCACGCCCGGCCAGTTCCTGTCGGCCTTGCGGATATAACCGGGAATGTCCCGTTTCCAGGTCCGCTGCACGCTGCGGTCGTAGTTGAGGTAGAGCTTGCCGTCGACGACCGACCACTGGTCGACCTCGATCTTGACGGCATAGCCCTGGGCGATGCCGTAGGCGCAGTAGCCGCCGTATTGCGGCGCCCAGCGTCCGGGGTCGCTCCCGAACCTGTCCCGGTTGGCGGCGCTGGAGAAATACCAGGTCGCGCCTTTCCACTTGTGGGTGAATTCCGGCTTGCCGGCGACCGGCTTTCCTTCGGTGAAATAGGCCACGGGATCGTAGCCGCGGATCGCCTTGCCGTCCGGCGCGAAGATTTCCGGCTTGGCGGCCGTGGCCGGCGCCACGGCGTAATAGCCCGCAACGGCCGCGATCGGCGCGGCGAGGGCGGCAGCGAGAAAGATGCGGCGAGTCGGGGTCATCGGAGGCTCCCTGCGGTCGGGGGATCGGTTCGGTGTGTTATATGGGTATGGCGAACCGGGAATTCAGCCCAAACCGTTCGACGCGGCTGTGAGGCCGGATCGCGCCGCTATCCGTGCGCGACGCGGCGTCCGGGTTGATCTGCCGCCCGCGCCGTCTAAAACACGGGCCGTCGAACGACCGATCCCGCCACAGTCGGTATGCAAGGGAGAATCCGGGGTGAGAGCCCGTCGCTGGGTCGGCGCCATCAGGCCGGGCGAGACGCCGGCCGGCCGGAGCCGCGCCGACAAGAAAGGACCGGAGGCCTCGAAGGAGCCCGCCGCCGACGCGGCCGGGCTGCGCGGCCGGCTGCGCGCCGTTATCGACGGGCCGCACTTCCAGTGGACGGTCACCGCGCTCATCGCCGTCAACGCCCTCACCCTCGGCCTCGAAACCTCGAAGGTCGCCATGGCCCACGCCGGCGGGCTGATCGCCGGGCTGGACCGGATCATCCTCGCCGTCTTCGTTGCCGAAATCCTGCTCAAGATGGTCGCCTTCGGGCCGCTCGGCTTCTTCCGGCGCGGCTGGAACGTCTTCGATTTCGTCATCGTCGGCATCGCGCTGGCGCCGAGCGCCGGGGCGTTTTCCGTTCTGCGGGCGCTGCGCATCCTGCGCGTCCTGCGGCTGGTCTCGATCGTGCCGGCCATGCGCAAGGTGGTGATGGCATTGCTTGCCAGCATTCCCGGCGTCAGTTCGATCATGATGCTGATGGTGCTGGTCTTCTACATTTTCGCCGTGATCGCCACCCGCCTTTACGGCGAAACCTTCCCGCAATGGTTCGGCACGGTCGGCGAGAGCATGTATTCCCTGTTCCAGATCATGACCCTGGAAAGCTGGTCCATGGGCATCGTCCGCCCGGTGATGGAGACCTTTCCGAACGCCTGGCTGGTCTTCGTGCCCTTCATCCTCGTGACCAGCTTCGCCGTGCTCAACCTGTTCATCGCGGTGATCGTCAACGCCATGCAGGAGCAGCAGGCCTACGATCTCGAAGAGGCCCGCGACACGCTTGAACAGGACATCGCCGAGCAGACCATGAAGCTGACCGAGGAAGCGAAAGCGCGGACGGAGACCCTGAGCGACAAGGTCGACGCCCAGACCGGGGAGCTGACGGCGGAGATCGGCGCGCTCAAGGCCGAGATCCGCGAACTCAAGTCCCTGCTGGCGGACAAGCCGTGACCGCGCTGCCGGAGCCGACCTCGCCGCTCAACCGGGTGCGCCGCCGGGTCGGCGTCTTCATGGAGAGCCCGCGGGTGACGCGCGCGATCACCGCGGTCATCGTGTTCAACGCGATCGCCCTCGGCCTGGAAACCTCGGCAAGCGTCACGGAGCGGGCCGGGCCGCTGCTCCTGTTCCTCGACGACGCCGTGCTGGCGATCTTCGTCGCCGAACTGCTCGCCAAGCTGTTCGCCTTCGGCTGGCGCTATTTCACCAACGGCTGGAACGTCTTCGATTTCATCATCGTCGGCATCGCGCTTGCGCCGGCGAGCGGCGATCTTGCGGTCCTGCGCTCCCTGCGCATCCTGCGCGTCCTGCGGCTGGTCGCCATCGTTCCCTCGATGCGCAAGGTGGTGATGGCGCTGATGGCGGCGATCCCCGGCGTCTCCAGCGTGATCGCCCTGCTGGCGCTGGTCTACTACGTCTTCGCCGTGATGGTGACGAAGCTCTACGGCAAGGCGTTCCCCGACTGGTTCGGCACGGTCGGCGACAGCATGTATTCGCTGTTCCAGATCATGACCCTGGAAAGCTGGTCCATGGGCATCGTCCGGCCGGTGATGGAGCAGTATCCCGGCGCCTGGATGGTTTTCGTGCCGTTCATCCTGATGACCAGCTTCGCCGTCATCAACCTGTTCATCGCCGTGATCGTCAACGCCATGACCGAGCAGAGCCAGGCCGAATCCGCCGCGCTCAAGGCGGAGATGCACGCGGTCACCGAGGCCGAAGCCTCCGCCCTGATCCAGCGTATGGAAGCCCTCCAGCGCCAGATGGACGAAATCAAGGGGATACTGGAGAAACGTTAGGCAGAGGTCCTCACCGGCTGCGGTCGCGGCGCATCCGGTCCGGGTCGCCCTCCCAACCCGACCCGCGGAGGCGCAGGGCCTCGTCGGCGTTCAGGGTTCGGCGGCTTCCAGCAGAAGCGCGGCGGTCTCCTCCGGATGCGAGATCATCAGGTCGTGCGGGCCGTCGATGCGGCGGCGCTGCCAGCCCGGTTCGGACGCTACGCGCTCGTGGATCGCGTGGAAGGGCGAGGGGTCGTTGGCGCTCGCCAGGATGTGCATCCTGCGGCCGGCCGCCTCCCATGCGCCGGACAGCTCGATGGGTTCGGTGAGGCAGCGCAGGGGGTGCGGCGTCACCTTGGCCTCGACCCACGCCTGCTGGGCCGGATCGTCGAGCCAGGCGCTCGCCGGCAGGGGCGGCGCCTTCCAGCCGCCGCCCCGTTCCGCGGCGGACCTCTCGAACGCCGCGACGCGCTCGGGCGGGGCCATATCGTTGACGCACTGCCCGTCCGCCGGCACGAAGGCGTCGAGATAGACCAGCGCCCGGAGCCGCCCGGCCGCGCGGTCGGCGGCGCCGGTGACGACCATCCCGCCATAGCTGTGGCCGCACAGCACGATATCGTCCAGCTCCTCCCATTCGAGCAGGTTGACGATGTCGAGGATGTGGGTCTCCAGGCCGGTCTCGCGCGTCAGCAGGTGCGAGCGGTCGGAAAGCCCGGTCAGCGTCGGCGCGTACACGGCATGGCCGTCTGCGCGCAGACGGTCCGCAACGTCGCGCCAGCACCAGCCGCCGTGCCAGGCGCCATGCACCAGAACGAAGGTCGTCATCGGCCGGTCTCCCCTTCGGCGCTGCCCCCGTCCGCCAGATCGTCGGCGATGAAGGCGCGGACGATCTCGTCGATCGAACCGTCCGGCGCGATGCCGAGCGCCTCGGCCCGGGCGCCGCGGGCCTCGCCCGGCCAGCCGCCGACGATCTTCATGGTCGCCGGGTCCGGCGTCCAGCGGATTGCGCCGGTCCGGCGGTTGCCGGCGTTGCGCGCCACCGCATCGGCCATGTCCGCCGCCGTCGCCCGGAGGCCCGACAGCAGCAGGGTCCGCTTCAGGCCGAGCCGTTCGCCGGGCAGGTCGTGGACGGCGATGAAAGCGTCCGCCGTGCGCCGGGGCGACAGGCAGGCCATCGCGACACCGGGCTCGACCGGGCAGTCGTAATCCCTGCCCTGCAACGGCTCGCGGATAATCGAGCTCGCCCAGGTCGAGGCGGCGCGGTTCGGCGCCGGCCGCACCATGATCGTCGGCAGGCGCAGCGCCCGGCCGTCGATATAGCCCTTGCGGGTGTAGTCGTGGACCAGTTGCTCGCCGACCAGCTTCTGGATGCCGTAGGAGGTCTGCGGCAGGGGCGGGGTATCGTCCTCGATCGTCTCCGGCAGGTCGCCGCCATAGACCGCGATGGAGGAGGCGAAGACCAGGCGCGGCGGGCGCGCCAGCCCGCGGCAGGCTTCCAGCAGGTAGCGCGTGCCGTCCAGGTTGACCCGGTAGCCGAGCGCGAAATCCTCCTCCGCCCCGGCGCTGACGACGGCGGCGAGATGGAAGACGCTCGCCGCATCGCCGCCGACCAGATCGCGCACCGTAGCGGCGTCGCCGATATCGCCGGTCGCCGCCTCGGCCCGTCCGCCGAGATCGTCCGGCGGGACATTGTCGAACAGCACGAGCTCCGATACCGGGGCAGGCGCGCCGTCCGGTCCGGCGAGCGTCCCGCGCTCCAGGATCGCCCGCGCCAGCTTCCGCCCGAGAAACCCGGCCCCGCCGGTGACGATGACGCGCATGTGCCGCTTCCGCCCGATTGCTTCCGTCGGGTTTTCTCTGACAGGGGCGCCGCCCGGTCAACCGTGCAAGGGGTTGGCGTTTGCCCGTTTCCTCCTGTAGGGAAACGGCGACCGGAATTTCGACCCTGCAGCCATGACTCCCCCCGCCGACCGCATTCTCGCCACCCATGTCGGCAGCCTGCCGCGGCCGGACGACCTGATCGACCTGCTCGTCGCCAGGGACCGCGACCGGCCCTACGATCCGGCCCTGCTGGAGCGCCGAGTCGCCGAATCGGTGACGGAGATCGTGCGGAAGCAGGTTGCGTGCGGCGTCGACATCGTCAGCGACGGCGAAATGTCGAAAATCTCCTACACCAACTATGTCAAGCACCGGCTCAAGGGCTTCGGCGATCCGGAGCCGCTGCGCTGGATGCCGTCGGACCTGAAGGCCCATCCGGACTACGCCGCCAGCATGCGCGCCAACGCCAAGCTGCCGAACCTCGACCCGCCGGCCTGCCGCGCACCCATCGAGCCGGGCGATACCGGGCCGCTGGAGACCGACCTGGCGAACTTCCGGGCGGCGGTGGCCGCGGCGGAGCCATACGGCGCCTTCCTGAACGCCGCCTCGCCCGGCGTCGTCGCCCATTTCATGCCCAACGCATATTACGAGACGCGCGACGCCTATGTGCTGGCGCTCGGCGAGGCGCTGGCCGACGAATACGAAGCGATCCACAAGGCCGGCTTCCTGCTCCAGATCGATTGCCCGGACCTCGCCATGATCCGCCACATGGAATTCGCCGGCCGGTCCCTCGACGAGTTCCGCCGCGCCGCCGAAGTCGGCGTCGAGGCGCTCAACCGCGCGACCCGCAACATCCCGGCCGAAGCGATGCGCATGCACATCTGCTGGGGCAACTATCCGGGCCCGCACACCCACGACGTGCCTTTCGCCGCGATGGCGGACATCGTGTTCCGGGCGAAGCCGTCGGTCGTGCTGTTCGAGGGCGCCAATCCGCAGCACGGCCACCAGCACGAAGATCTGGCGGGCCTGCCGATTCCCGACGACAAGATCCTCGCGCCCGGCGTGATCGACACCAACACCAACCATGTCGAGCATCCGAAGCTGGTCGCCCAGCGTTTGTGCGCCTACGCCGATATCGTCGGGCGCGAGCGGGTCCAGGCCGGCACCGACTGCGGCTTCTCCACGCTCGCCAGCCTGCCGCGGGTCTGGCCCAGCATCGTCTGGGAGAAGCTGCGCGCCCTGGCGGACGGCGCGGCGCTCGCCACCGACCGGCTATGGGGGCGGAAGGCCGCGTAGAATGGAGGCTCCGCCTTTCCGCATTCACACCTGCATTCCGGAGCGGCGCGAGCCCGGCTTCATCGTTCTGCCGGTCGGCAAGGCGGTGCGGGCGATCTCGCGCGAGTCGGAGTTCGAGGCGCTGGTCGCGCTCGACCGTCACGGCAAAATCGCCTGGCAGTGGCGTTCGCCCGGCAACCGCTCGCTGATGGACGTCAAGCGCACGCCGCGCGATACGCTGTTGGTCTTGACCACCGACGGCTGCATCCTCGAGGTCGCGCAGTCGGGCGAGACGATCCGCGCCTGGTCCTCGCCCGGCCGCGGCCCGCAGGCGGAGAACGCGGTTCCCGTCGATACGCTGTATTTCCACCACTCGGTGCAGGAACTGCCCGACGGCAATTTCGCCGCCCTGTCGCTGACGACGCGGACCTTCGACGATTACCCGCTGTCCGAAAACGATATCGCCGGGCCGCGCGGGCAACGGCTGCTCGCCGGCGACACGGTCGTCGAGTTCGCCGCCGACGGCACGGCGGTGCGCGAGCACGATTTCTTCGACGTCATCGACCCGCACCGCATCGGCTACGGGCTGGACGCGCCTTTCTGGACCATCGCGGAGGCCGCGCCCGGCGCCGCCGACTGGACCCACGCCAACGGGCTGATCCACGATCCGTCGGACGACAGCTTCATCGTCACGGTCCGCCACCAGGACTGCACCGTCAAGATCGACCGGAAAAGCGGCGCGCTCATATGGATCCTCGGCACGCCGCACGGCTGGCGCGAACCCTGGGCGTCCAAGCTGCTGAAGCCCGCCGGCCGGGCGGACTGGTTCTGGCATCAGCACGATCCGAGCCTCATGCAGGACGGCAGCCTGCTGCTGTTCGACAACGGCGAGAGCGGCGCCTTCCCGCCGGCGCCGAAACGGGATATCGACAGCCTGGTCAGCCGCGCCATCGCCTACCGGATCGACGAGCGGGCGATGACCTGCGAACCGGTCTGGTCGTTCGAGGGACCCTATTCGATGTATGTCAGCGGCGCGCAGGAACTGCCGCAGACGGGCAACGTCTTCGTCACCTTCGGCGGCATTACGCTCACCCGGCCGGAGGGCGCGCGCACCGATCTGCCGCCGAAAGGCTACGGCAGCGCGGAGGTGTTCGAGGTGACGCGGGCGGACCCGCCGGAAATCCTGTTCCACGCCGAACTGAACGACCGGGACGGCGGCGCCGGGCAAGGCTGGGCGATCTTCCGCGCCGAACGGGCGCCGCCCGACTGGTTCGGCGGCAGCGCGTGACGCGCGGCGCGGCGGCGGCAGGAAACCGAAGGCAGGGGAGGCGGCCATGACGACCGGCCTGGTCTGGGACGAGCGCTTCATGTGGCACGACACCGGCGCCCGCTTCGGCCCGATCGGCGGGCTCGACTGGATGGAGCCGATGGAGCCGCCGGAAAGCGCGCCGGGCAAGCGGCGGATCAAGAACCTGCTGGACGCGAGCGGGCTTTCCCGGTCGCTGGTCACGATTGCACCGGCGCCGGCGAGCGATGCCGACCTGCTGCGCGTCCATACGCAGGCGCATCTGGACCGTGTCCGACGGGTCAGCGAAGCGGGCGGCGGCAACGTCGCCCGGCGCTTCGCCACCACCCGGGTCGGCGCGGACGGGGAAGGGATCGCCCGCCTCGCCGCCGGCGCCGGCATCGCGGCGGTCGACGCCGTGCTCGCCGGCGCGGTCGACAACGCCTATTGCCTGCACCGGCCGCCCGGCCATCACGCCGAGCCCGACGAGGCCATGGGCTTCTGCATCTACGCCAACGCGGCCATCGCCGGCATGTATGCGCTGGACGCCGCCGGGCCGGAGCGCATCGCCTTCGTCGACTGGGACGCCCATCACGGCAACGGCACCCAGGCGGCCTTCCGGGCCGATCCGCGCGCGCTCACGATCTCGCTGCACCAGGACTGCGCCTTCCCGCCGGACAGCGGCGCGGCCGGAGAAACCGGCGAAGGCGAAGGCGCCGGGACCAATATCAACATTCCCCTGCCGCCCGGCTCCGGCGAGGGCGCCTATCTGGCGGCGTTCGAGCGCGTCGTGCTGCCGGCGCTCACCGCCTTCCGGCCGGACATGATCTTCGTGCCCAGCGGCTTCGATTCCGGCGGCCACGATCCGCTCGCCCGCATGATGCTGACCAGCGGGAGCTTCCGCCGGATGACCGAACTGCTGATGGCGGCGGCGGACGACCTGTGCGGCGGGCGGATCGTCATGCTGCACGAGGGCGGCTATGCGCCCCATATCGTGCCCTTCATGGCGCTTGCCGTGTTCGAGGCGCTGACCGGCGAGACGACAGACGTGACCGATCCGTTCCTGCCGGCGCTGGCCGGCAACCCCTGGCAGGCTCTCCAGCCCCACCAGGATCGCGCCATCGCCGCGGCGGAGGAAGCCGGGCTGGCCGCGCTGCTGGCGCGGTGAGCGGCGGACGGCGCCCCGGATTCGAAGCGAGAAGGACCGGCCGCCCGGCGAACCTGCGCCCGCCCGCGCATCCCCCCATTGCGCTTGCGGACAAAAATCGACACTCTTCCGTCGACGGCGAACCCCGATGGACGAGGACGACATGAGCGACGACAGGAACCACGATTCGATGCGGGGCGCCCGCGCTTCCGGCGGCATCGGGCCGCGCTACCGGCCGCGCTCCCTGATAGACCGGGACGGCCGGGCGCCCGGCGGGGGCGCGCCGCTGGCTGCGCCCAACCGCCCCGCGCCGGCCTCGGCGGCCTCGGGCGGCGGCAAGAAGGACATATTGTGCGCCATCGGCGTCGACGTCGATGCGGTCGCCGGCTGGCTCGGCTCTTACGGCGGCGAGGATTCGCCCTGCGACATCTCGCGCGGCCTGTTCTCCGGCGAAATCGGTTCGCCGCGCATGGTCCGGCTGTTCGACAAGTTCGGCATCCGGACCTCCTGGTTCATCCCCGGCCATTCGATCGAGACCTTCCCGAAACAGATGAAAATGGTGGTGGACGCCGGCCACGAGATCGGCATGCACGGCTATTCCCACGAGAATCCCATCTCCATGACCCCGGAGCAGGAAGAGGCGGTCATGGACAAGTGCATCGAGCTGATCGAGCGGCTCTCCGGCCGCCGGCCGACCGGCTATGTCGCGCCCTGGTGGGAGTTCAGCCCGATCACCAACGAGCTGCTGCTGAAGAAGGGCATCAAGTACGACCACAGCCTGATGAACAACGACTTCCACCCCTTCTACGCCCGGGTCGGCGACAACTGGACCAAGATCGACTATTCGAAGAAGGCGGAGGAATGGATGAAGCCGCTGGTGCGCGGCGTCGAGACCGACCTGGTCGACATTCCGGGCAGCTGGTATCTCGACGACCTGCCGCCGATGATGTTCATCAAGTCGGCGCCGAACAGCTTCGGCTTCGTCAACCCACGCGATATCGAGGACCTGTGGCTCCAGCAGTTCGACTGGGTCTACCGGGAATACGACTACGCGGTCTACACGCTGACCATCCACCCGGACGTCTCGGGCCGGCCGCAGGTCCTGCTCATGCTGGAGCGGGTGTTCGAGTATATCGACCGGCATCCCGGCGTGCGCTGGTGCACCTTCGACGAGATCGCCGACGATTTCATCCAGCGTTATCCGCGCGAAGGCGCGGCGCGGCCGGAATCGGTGCTCGCCTGACCGGGCGGCGGCGCCGGGGCGGCCCCCCACGGGCAGGCCGGCCATGTGCAGCCTGTGCGGCGTGCTCGGCGGGCGCGGCCACTGGACCGAGAGCAGCTCTTCGCCCGAGGCCTTCGCCAGCCGGCAGGAGGAGGTCACGCGGCGGCGCGAGCGCCAGGAGCGCATCCGCCTCGCCAACCGTATCCTCGGCCATTACGGCCTGAAGCTCGCGGATTTCAGCGGCGGCTCCTATGTGCTCTCGACCCGCACCGGCCGCTCGAAGATCGTCGGCAACATCGCCGAAGTCTGGATCGCGGCCGAGGCCCTGACCGGCAAGGAGTGCGATCCGCTCGATCCGCGGCTGCTCGGCGGCCTGCCGGCATGACGGTCCGGGCGCGGCGACGGCCGCCATGACTGTCTACGACACGCTGATCCCGGTCGACATCGTCACCGGTTTCCTCGGCAGCGGCAAGACGACCCTGCTGGCCCGGCTGCTCAAATCGCCCGCCCTGCGCGATACCGCCGTCCTCATCAACGAGTTCGGCGAGGTCGGACTCGACCATCACCTGATCGAACATGCCGAAGAAAGTGTGCTCCCGATGGCCGGCGGCTGCCTGTGCTGCGCCATCCGCGGCGACTTGCAGGGCGCGCTGAGGGGCCTGTTCTCCCGGCGCGAGCGCGGCGAGATCCCGGCCTTCCGGCGGATCGCGATCGAGACGTCCGGCCTCGCCGACCCGACGCCCATCGCCTATACGATCCTCGCCGAGCCGGTGCTTCAGCATCATTTCCGGCTCGGCGGCGTCGTCACCGCGGTCGACGCGGTGAACGGGGCGGCGCAGTTGCAGCGCCATCCCGAATCGGTCAAGCAGGCGGCGATCGCCGACCGCTTCGTGCTGACCAAATCGGCGATGGCGGACGACGGCGGCCGGGCCGCCCGCGCCGCGGTGCGCAACATCAACGCCGCCGCGCCGGTCCTCGACCTCGACGCCGAACCGCTCGATCCCGACGCCCTGCTGACCGGCGGCCTTTACGCGCCCGGCGGCAAGCGGCGCGAGGTCGCCGGCTGGCTGGACGGTTTCGCCGGGGCGTCCGGCGAGGGCCCCGACCATACCCACGACCACAGCCACGGGGTCGGCTCCTTCTGCCTGCGGTTCGACGGGCCGATGGACTGGACCGCGTTCGGCCTGTGGATGAGCATGCTGCTGAACCGCCACGGCGAGCGCGTCCTGCGCGTCAAGGGCATGCTGAACGTCGCCGGCGTCGCCGATCCGGTGCTGATCAACGGCGTCCAGCATGTCGTCCATCCGCCGACCCACATGAGCGGCTGGCCCGACGGCGACCGCCGCTCGCGCATCGTCTTCATCGTGCAGGATATGGACCGCGCCGCGATCGAGGGTTCGCTCGCCGCCTTCAACGCCCTGGCGGCGGCGTAGGGCGGGCGCCGGCCTTACTCGCGCCTTTCGCCCCTGTCGCCCTTGCGCCGCTTGTGTTTCTTGCCGCGCGGCCGGTAGGCCTGGCTGTAGAAGCGCTGGCGCCGGTCGGGCGTCAGGGACTCGGCGATCTGCCGGACCAGGGCATGCAGGGCCGCCTGGGCTTCGCCGCGGGCCCGTTGCAGGCTGCGGAAGCCGGACTCGACCGTTTCGGGCGATACGGCGCCGTCGCGGATGCGGCGCCTGAGGTCCCGCCGCGCGGCGCGGATGGCCTGGATCCTGGCGCGGATCTGCGGATGCTTCTCTTCCAGCAGGGCGCGGGCGCGCGCCCGCTCCGGTTCGTCGAGGCCGTCGACCGCGCGGTACAGGCGGAAGGCCGTGCGCGGGCCGGGGCCGCGCGCGGTTTCCGGCCCGCCCCAATGAACGATGACGCTGGCCGCGACGATCCCGACGAGGAACAGGTTCAGCGCGCCGGAAACGATCAGCAGAACGATGAGCGTGCGGCGCGTCACTCGGCGAAATCCTCGAAGCCGTTATCGTCGCCGTTGCCGTCTAGCGCGCCGAGGGACGCCAGTTCGGTTTCCAGGCCGTCCGCCTGCGCGCTCCAGACGAAGACCGGCGCCGGCGACCACATGCCGACCGCGATCCCCAGGAGCATGGCGCAGGCCAAGGCGCCCGCCGGTTTGAAGAAGGCGGGATTCCAGATCGGGCCGGCCCAGCCGGACAACCCCGGCCGGGTCCGCCGCGCCGCCTGGAGAACCGACCCGGCCAGCGCGGCGGAGGGCGCGGGCGGAACCGTGCTGTCCAGCGCCCGGTCCAGGGCGCGGGCGGCGGCCAGGGATTGCAGCGCCGCCGCGTCGCCGGAGTCGATGAGCGCCCAGGCGGCGGCGCGGCGCGGGTCTCCGGCCGGCCAGCGCGCCGGATCGGCGCCGTAGGCGCCGAGCAGGTCTTCAAGGGCCCGGACGGCCGCTTCCCTGCCCGGTTCGGTCCCGTTTGCGGTCCCGTTTGCAGTCATGGCGCGGTCCTCACGATACGAACTCCTCGAGCAGGTCCGGTTTCAGGGCCGTCAGGCGCTGGCGCAGCGTCCGCCGTCCGCGCGCCAGCAGCGATTCCACCGCTTCGACGCTGACTTCGAGGGCCGCCGCGGTCTCGCCGTTGCTCATCCCGTCGAAATGGACCATGGCGATGGCCGCGCGCTGCCGGTCGGGCAGCGCCGCCAGGGCCCGGCGGACGATGGCCGACACTTCCTGGGCCAGCAGGGTGCGCTCCGGGCCGGAGGCCGGGTCCTCCAGGTCCAGGCCGGCGATGTCCTCGCCCGGCCGCGCCCGGCGGTGCAGGTCGATGCACCGGTTGTAGGCGACCCGGCGCAGCCACGTCCCGATCTGCGACTTCGGCTTCCAGCGCGGCGCCTGGCGCCACAGTTTCAGCATGGCGTCCTGGGCGACGTCCTCGGCGGTCGCCCGGTCGCCGGCCAGGCGCCAGGCGAAGGCGACGAGGCCGGGCAGATGCCGGTCCACGACCGCGCGGTGGGCGGCCGGATCGCCCGCAACGACACGGCCCATCAGCGCCGCATCGGCGGCAATGGCCGCCTTGTCGGCCGCCGGCCGCGCAGGCGTCCCGGACGGCGTCATCCGGGACGGAGGCTCCTGCGCCGGGGCGAAGGGCGCTGCGGACAGGGCGGTGGCACGCACGCCGGTTCCCGGAGTCCTCAGCCGCCGAGGGCAAACATACCGGAAACATGCGGAAGCTCGTCGCTTTCGAGCACTCCGTTCTTGTTTTTATCGAACTGGTGGAACGCCAGGTTCATAACGAGATGAAATTCCTTTTCGGGCACTTTGAAGTCTTTTTTGGCATCGAGAAGCTGGAGAAGGGCGGCTTTTTCACGCCGAAACTGCTCTTTTTTCCAGTCCTCTAACTTGGGCCATACTCCGTAAGGGCCGATAAGAAAATTCTCGACTGCAATTTCTTTAAGGGAGCAAGATTTTCCGGTCATAAAGTTGGTATATTCCCGGTACGGCATCGAACGCAGCACGCGCATAACCCATGGTACGTCATAAGAACCCATAAGCGTGGCTTTTAGAGACGTGGGTCCCAGCAAGTCGCTCGGCATCTCCGATAGATCAAGGACTCCGTCCCCGTTACGGTCATGAACATAGAAAATCAACCGGTTATAGTCTTGGAATTGGGCGAAACTCAATTTCTTGTTCTTCACAGCGCCAGCCTTTTTTAAGTAGGCGTGGCCGATCAGTTTTTTTGCGTCGATCTCAACAGCCTGGGCGGCCGGGGCGCCGACCAGCGCCGCGGCGGCCACCGTGATGAAGGCGAAAAAGTCTGTACGGATTTTCATGTCTCTCCTCCCGGTTTGAAGGTGCGCCCGACGTTGGACCGGCGGGCTTTCGCGGATCGGCGCCGTCGAATGCAGTGCCGGCCCTCGCAAGCTGAACTAAGTCAGATTGCCGCATCCGGCAACCCTGCGCCTCCCGCTTTCCCCCGGGCGCCGCCGGCGCTGCGCCGCCTAGCGATCGCGGTCGCCGCGGTCGAAATGCCGTCGCGCCGTCCGCATCTCCTTCCGGGTAACGGCGCCGTCGCCGTCGCCGTCCAGGCGCAGGAAGATCAGGCTGCCCAGCGCGTCGAATTCCGCGCGGGTCACCTTGCCGTCGCCGTTCAGGTCCGGGCGGCGGTGCATCGTGCGGCGTTTGCCGTCGCGCCAGCGATGGCGGCGGTCGCCGCGGCCGTAATAGGCCAGCATGCGTTCGCGGATCTTCTCGAAAGCGGCGTCGAACTCCGCCTTGTCGACCGCGCCGTCCTTGTCGGCGTCGATCCGTTCGAAGGCCGCCTTGCGCCGGGCGGTATATTCCTCGACGCCGAGCCTGCCGTCGCCGTCGCCGTCGAGCGCCTTGAAGCGGGCGTCGCGGAAGCGCGCCGGCCAGGCCCGCCGCCACGCGCGAAGTTCGGATACCTCGAGCGCGCCGTCCTTGTCGGCGTCGATTTGGGCGAACCGGGCGTTGCGCGCGGCGGCAAATTCGGCGGCGGTGACCTTGCCGTCCTTGTCGGCGTCGGCCCGGTCGAACAGGCGCAGCCCGCGATGGGCGTCGGCGGGGGCTGCGGTTGCGGTCAGGCCGATCAGCCCGGCGGCGAGCAGGAGGGGAAGGGATCTCATGGCGAAGCGGTCTCCCGTGTCTGGTCCGGGCGGTCGAACCGGGGCGTCGACGGCCCTCTGATCCCGGTACGCCGCGCCCGGCCGATTCCGTCGCCGGATGGCGGCGCGGTCAAGGCAGGCGCCGGGCAAAGCCGGGTTGGGAACGGCTGCGTTGGGCAAGAACCGGTGGCGGGCGGGCCGGGCCGGCGATCTCCATGACCAGCTTCGCTTTCACAGCGTCGCCGAAGCTGCGGAAGCCGCGCGCCACGACGATGAAGGCGCCGGGTCCGCCGATCACCCGCTCGAAATAGTAGCGGTCGAGGTCCTTCGGCGGCGGCAGGCCCCACGGGTTGGGCCGGTCGTTGACGATCGGCAGGCCGTTGATCGTCACGCCGGCCGCGAGGGCCCGGGCGCGCGCCGGCGCCAGCGGGCCGCCGTTGTTGTTCCGGCCGTCGCCCGAAAGGTCGAGCACCTTGCGCGCGCCGCGATGGGGGTTGGCCCGGAACAGGCCGAGCGCGTAGTCGATGGCGGTGCTGATCGAGGTCCAGCGCTCGGTCGATACCGGGTATTCGGCGACCGTTGCGGCAAAGGCCTTGGCCGTCGCCATGTCGCGCACCACCGTCCAGTCGGCGACGACGTTCTGAAAATGCGCGCCGGCCCACTCCATGTAGGTAACGGCGACCCTGCGCCGCTCGCCGCCGGTGACGGCCCGGACGACCTGCGGATCGACCAGCGCCTTCAGATAGCCCTGCCGCTGGAGCCGGGCCTCGACACGATCGACGCTGCCGGAAATATCGACGGCGAGAACGAGCTCGAGATCGACGTCTTCGGCGATCGCAGACGCGGGCGGCGCCGCCGGCAGCAGGCCGGCGAGAACGGCCAGGCAGCGTGCGGCGCAGCGCATCCCTACCGGAACAGCACCTCGCCCTTCAGGTTGGCGTACATCGCGGCGACATAATCGCCATAGCCGTTCCAGGGCTTGGTGGGGATGCGCTCTCCGGTGCCGATATCGCGCTCGGTCGCCTGGCTCCAGCGCGGGTGCGGGACCTCCGGGTTGACGTTGGCCCAGAAGCCGTACTCCCGGGCCTGCAGCTTCTCCCAGAAGCTGACCGGGCGCTTGCCGGCGAACTCGAAGCGCACGATCGACTTGACGTGCTTGAAGCCGTACTTCCACGGCGCCGCGAGGCGCAGCGGCGCGCCGTTCTGCTTCGGCAGGGGCTTGCCGTAGAGGCCGGTCGCCATGAAGGCCAGTTCGTTGACCGCCTCGAACATCGTCAGCCCCTCGGTGTAGGGCCAGGGATACCAGACCTGGCGCTGGCCCGGCGCGACCTTCGGGTTCTTGAAGGTCTGCATGACGAGATATTTCGCGCTGCCCAGCGGCCGGGCGAAATCGACCAGCGCCTTGAGCGGGAAGCCGGACCAGGGCACGACCATCGACCAGGCCTCGACGCAGCGGTGGGCGTAGATCCGCTCTTCCAGCGGCATCTTCTTCAGCAGGGCGTCGATATCGATCGTCATCGGCTTTTCGACCATGCCGCCGATCTCGACGGTCCACGGCCGGGTCTCCAGCCGCTGCGCCGCCCGGGAGATCTGCTTGTGGGAGCCGAACTCGTAGAAATTGTTGTAGGTCGTGGCGATCCGCTCCGGCGTCAGCGCCCGGTCCACCGTGTATTTCGGGTTGCGCTCGACCGGATAGAGGCCGGCGCTCGGATCGGAGGCGGCAAGGGCGCGGCCGGCGCCGAGCAGCGGCCCGGCGGCGGCCAGGATCGGCCCGGCGGCGAGCGTCTTCGCCAGGGCGCGGCGCTGCAGGAAGATGCTCTCGGGCGTGGCCCGGTTCCCGGGGATTTCCCATCCCCGGCGGCGATGAACGAACATGGGTGTCGGTGTCCTCGTCTCGGCGCGGCGTGCGTACGCCGCCGTTTCAGCGATTCTACACTTAGAACCGGCGCATTTCACGACAATTCAACGTTTCGTCAGCAGCCCGGAGCCGGCGCTGTGCGGCCGCCCTCCACGAGCGCCCCGCGACCGCTCCGCGAGCGGGCTTCCCGGCGCCGGGCAGTATCCCTATAACCGGCGGGATTGCCCGTTGCCGGAGACTGCCGCCATGAAATTCTACGATTGCACGACCGCCCCCTCGCCGCGCCGCGCCCGCATCGCCCTCGCCGAGAAGGGGCTGCTGGACGGCATCGAGGTCGTCGAGGTCAACCTGCGCGAAGGCGAGCAGCGCAAGCCCGAATTCGCCGCCGTCAACCCGTATCTCACCGTGCCGGTCCTGGAACTGGACGACGGCCGGCGGATCGCCTCCTCGACCGGCATCTTCCACTATCTCGAAGCCGCGGTCCCCGAACCGCCGCTGATGGGCCGCACGCCGGCCGAGAAGGGCCTGGTCGGCGATCTCGAATGGCGCATCGAGATGGACGGTTTCATGGCGATCGGCGAATGCCTGCGCAACACCGCCAAAGGCATGGCCGGGCGGGCGCTCACCGGCAGGCGCGGGTATGAGCAGATTCCCGAACTGGGCGCGCGCGGCCGGCTGCGCATCGAGCGCTTCTTCGAGGATTTCGACGCCCTGGTCGGCGACAGGCGCTTCCTGGCCGGCGACGATTTCACCGTCGCCGACATCACCGCCCTGGTGACGGTCGATTTCGCCAAATGGATCAAGGTCGGCCTGCCGGACGACGCCGCCAACGCGCAGCGCTGGTACGCCGAGGTGTCGGCCCGGCCCAGCGCGGCGCGGTAGGGCGGGCGGATCGAAAAACGCCCTTGACATCCGGGCTCGGAACAATTTACGAACATATGGCTGACGACGCTTCGAAAGAACCGGCAAGAGGCAAGTGCCGGTCCCGCAGGCTGGAAAGACAGCATGAGCGGGCCGGCGGGCCTCTGGGGACATACGGCAACGAGGCCAAGCGGCACGACCTGTCGATCCGGGCAGTCATGGCAAACCGGTCGCACCGCAATTCCGGTTACAGGGCGTTGAACGCCATGAACAGGGAGAAGACCGCGCATTCGTCCGTCCGCGGTCTGAATTTGGAAATGCCGGACATCACCCGCCATGTCGCCGAAATCGGCGATTGCCGCGAGATGCTTTCCAGTTGCCGGACAACTCGGTTCAACTGATCGTATGCGACCCGCCATACAATATCATGCTGGCCGATTGGGACCGGCGCGACGACTATATCGAATGGGCGTCCGGCTGGCTTCGGGAGGCCGAGCGGGTCTTGCGCCCCACCGGAAGCATCGCGATTTTCGGCGGACTGCAATACCAGGGGGAAGCGGGAAGCGGCGACCTGCTATCCATTATTGGCCATATGAGGCATTCGAGCGATATGCTGCTCGCGAATTTGATTATCTGGCACTACCCCAACGGGATGAGCGCCCGGCGGTTCTTCGCCAACCGGCACGAGGAAATCGCGTGGTTCGCCAAAACGAAGAAATACTATTTCAATCTGGATGCGGTTCGGGAACCCTACGACGAGGAGACCAAGAAACTGTACCGGAAAGACAAGCGTTTGAATCCCGAAAGCATAGAAAAGGGCCGGAACCCGACGAATGTCTGGCGGATATGCCGTTTGAACGGCAACGCGACCGAGCGGGTCGGGCACCCGACGCAAAAGCCGCGGGCGGTCATTCAGCGGCTTGTCCGCGCGCTGTCCTATCCGGGATCGACGGTGGTGGATTTTTTCGGCGGCAGCGGGATAACGACACGGGTTGCGATCGAGGAAGGGCGGCACAGCATCTGTTGCGATACGGACAAATCGTTTCCCGGCTATGTGTCCCAACAGGTCGCAAAGATCGACTGCGCCGATTTACTGTCGCCGATGCCGGAATACGAAATCCGCCACCGGCTCAACAGCGCTCATCCGGTCTTCGGCGTATAACAGAAGGAGAGCCGCGCAAGGCGGAGCGCCTGCGCCGGACCCTGCCCGCGATCTTGCGGGCGAAACCCCTGAGACGCCCGCCGCACCCTTCTGCGCAACTCGCTACAGTCCATCGCTCGCCGCGCGGCGCCGATGCGGTCGCTGACGGTCGTGTCTGGCAAGGCGCGCGTCAAGCGGCGGCAAAGGGTGGCTGCTGCCTCTGAACGAAACCGCATTTGCGCCGGGCGCCGGTGTATAAGGCTAATTTTCACGGCTATAGTTCATAGAGACAACTGAAGGCATGCGGTTCAATGTACATTGGCGAACATTCAGGTGAATGGAAGGAGGCGCATCTTGCGCGCCATGATCCAAACGAGGGTCGAAATGAACAAACTCTCCGAAACTGAGGCGAAAGAGATTGCAGCCAAATATCTGGACGACGATCAAATCCGGAATCCGCACCAGGAAACCACTCAGGCCGATGAGCTTTATCGATTTTGGAAGTGGAATCCTCCAGGATATACTAAGGGACAACCGGACCATTGGGGTGAATGGAAGGTTTTCCGCCTGATCGATCCCGAAGCTGGCGACAGCGGTATTCATGAAATGGGCGTTGATATGGCGGGATACTATGTTAAGCGCTCGGAAACGGATCGGGACTACTGGGATGCTCTTCGAAAGATAGTGGCTGATAAACTGGGCGCGAGCAACAGTTCGATCAGACTTGAAGTAACCGATAATCTGTATCTTTGCAGATGGCTCGTCGATTTCGTCCTTGGCCATCGCGATCCCCCAAATAAGCAGCCCGGAAACCCGGCCCGCAAATATCATGCCCGCGATGGGTGCATTTACTTTGCGATGGAAGCGCTCTGCGAGGATGGACCCTTGAGTCAGTCCGCTGCATCGGAATGGATTGCCGATCGGATCAACTTATCGAAAGAGGCCGTCATTTCGATTTACCGGAAAGCCCGCAAGCCCTGATCGGATGGAGGGTCGCAGGCGGCGGCTTTCGGGCCAACTCCAAGCCCTGGCCAAGGCCGGGACGGCGGCGCCGCGCGGAAATGCGTTGACAGTCCGTCATGGAACAATATATGAACAAATAGCCGTCCGAGGCGGGACGAGCCAGCCGGCGGCTCCCGGCGAGAAAGCCGAAATGCAAAAAAACACGGTAGAAAGACCGGTCTGTCCAGTCGAGCGGTCAGGGCGCGGCGGCGCGAAAGGAGAGGCCATCGCGGCGAAACATGACACATCATGACATTTCATGACGCATCCAGGGATCCTCATTCCGGGACCCTCATCCCGACCGGGCGCAAACTCCACCCGTCATTCCGACCGAGCGAAGCAAGCGGAGGAAACTCGACTCGATCCGGACAACGGGGACCCGGACGCCAGCGACGGGTTTCTCCACTACGCCCCGGATTAAATCCGGGGCTCCGGTCGGAATGACGGGTTGGGATTTGCGGTTTCGGTGTCCGGTCCGGAACGGCGGACGGGGGCGGAAAACGGGGCCGCCATGACGAATCATGACATTTCATGACGCCTCGCGGCAGTCCGCGGCCGGGTCGACGTTGGAGACCGCGCCCGAGCCGACGATCGTCCCGGCGCCGAGCCGCCGGGTTTTCGCGGCATGGGAAATCAGCCGCGGCAGGCTGGACTTCATGTCCGCGCCGGCGTTCGGCCGGCCGCCGTTCGTGGAGCGGCGCGCCGCCGCTTGCTCTCACAGCCGGGCGGGCCGGTCCCTGCGTGGCGCGGACTTTCCGCTTGCCGCAATTATTCGCTCAAATTGCTACTAATAATCATTTGCAATTCGTGCGCCGACGAATTAGATCGGTCGCGGGCGTTCCGGCGCGCATCGGCGATGCAGAAACGTCGGCCGGTCCATCGCGGCACGACCGCGCCGGGCCGCGCCTCAAGGGAAACGGTAAAACAACAGGAGCTTGCAAATGCGTATTTCTGGCTTACTTGCCGCGGCCGCAGGACTTTCGTTCCTCGCCGCGGCGCAGGCGCAGGCGGCCGGGGAACTGAACCTCTACTCGTCCCGCCACTACGACACCGACGAACGGCTGTATTCCGATTTCGAAAAGGCGACCGGCATCAAGATCAACCGGATCGAGGGCAAAGCCGACGCCCTGATCGCCCGGATGAAGACGGAAGGCGCCAACAGCCCCGCCGATGTGCTCTTGACCGTCGATGCGGGGCGGCTCTGGCGCGCCGACCGGGCCGGCCTTTTGCAGCCCGTTGCGTCGCCTGTGCTCGATGCCCGCATCCCGGCATGGCTGCGCCACCCGAAGGGCCATTGGTTCGGTTTCTCTCAGCGGCTCCGTATCCTGTTCTACGACAGGAACAAGGTGAACCCAATGGACCTCCAGTCCTACGATTCCCTCGCCGGTCCCAAGATGAAGGGCAAAGTCTGCACGCGCAGTTCGGGCAACATTTACATGCTTTCGCTGCTGTCCTCGATCATCGCCCACAAGGGCGCCGATGCGGCGACGAAATGGGCCCGGGGCGTGTGGAACAACCGGGCGCGCAACCCGGCCGGCGGCGACACGGACCAGCTGCGCGGCATCGCTTCCGGCGAATGTGCGGTGAGCGTGTCCAACACCTATTATTTCGCCCGGGCGCTGCGGAAAGGCGTGAAGGGTCTCGGCAAGAACGCCATTGCCCGCATCGGCTGGGTCTTCCCCAATCAGGGCACTACGGGCGCCCATGCCAACATCTCCGGCGCCGGGGTGGCAAAGCACGCGCCGAACAAGGCGAATGCCATCCAGTTCCTGGAATATCTCGCCAGCGACGCGGCGCAGCAATATTTCTCCGCCGGTAACGACGAGTATCCCGCCGTCATGGGCGTGGGCCTGTCGGACAGCGTTGCTATGCTGGGCATCTTCCGGTCCGACACTTTGAACCTGTCGGCGCTCGGCGAGAATCAGCCCGAAGCCCAAAAAATCTACGACCGGGTCGGCTACAAGTAGCCCGCTCGGTCCCGAACCCCAACGGCAACCCCGGCGCGCCACTGCGCCGGGGTTTTTCGTTCAGGCGACCGCTCCGGTATCGGCCGGCCCTGCCATCCGGCTGCCCCCCGCCGCAACGGAGCCGGGCCGGGACCGCATGATGGCGCGGCTGAGGACCAGGACCGGAACGAGCCCGCAGGCAAGGATCATCAGGGACGGGGTCGCCGCCTGCGTCAGCCGTTCGTCCTTGGCCAGATTATAGGCCTGGATCGCCAGGGTATCGAAATTGAAGGGCCGCATGATGAGCGTTGCCGGCAACTCCTTCATCACATCGACGAAGACGATCAGCCCGGCGGTCAGCATACCGCCCGAGACGATCGGCAAATGCACCCGAAGCCCTGTGGAAAAGGGTCCGTGGCCCAGGGTGCGCGCGGCCCCTTCCATGCTGGGGGTTACCTTGGCCAGGCTGGACTGCAGGGTTTGCAGGGCGACGGCCAGGAAACGGACCAGATAGGCGAACACCAGCGCGGCGATGCCGCCGGTCAGGAGCAGGCCGGTCTCGATTCCGAAAAATTCCTCGAGCCGGGCGCTCAGCGCATTGTCCAACGTCGCGACGGGAATCAGGGTGCCGACGGCGATGATCGACCCCGGGATCGCATAGCCCATTCCGGCGACCAGATTGGCGCTCATTGTCATGCGCGATTTCTCGATCCGCGCCGCGTAGCTCAGAAGCAGCGCCAGAGCAACGGCGAGGACCGCCGTAACGCCCGCGAGAATCGTGCTGTTGGCGGTCAGTTCGATGTAGCGCGGGCTGAAAAGGTCGTGACCCGCCGTCACGGCCATCCACAAGAGCAGCAGAAACGGTCCGATAAAGCCGACGATCAAGGGAACCGAGCAGAAAAGGGTTGCGCTCCACGCTTTCGGTCCGCGCAAAGGCGAAGGATCGAGCTGCTCGAATTTGCCGCTGCTCTGATAGTAGCGGGCCCGGTGGCGGCTGTACCGCTCCAGCAGCAGCAGGGCGAAGACAAAGGCTACCAGGATGCTCGACAGCTGAGCGGCCGCCACCCGGTCGCCGATGGAGAACCAGGTGCGGTAGATCCCTGTCGTGAATGTGCTGATTCCGAAATGCGCGACCGTGCCGAAGTCGGCCAGAGTTTCCATCAGCGCCAACGCCGTCCCGGCAACGATGGCGGGACGGGCCAGCGGCGCCGCGACCGTGCGGAAGCGATTCCAAGGCGGCCGCCCGAGAGTCGCGGCGGCCTCCAGCACGGATATGGACTGCGCCAGAAAAGCGGTGCGGGCGAGCAAGTAGGTATAGGGCATCAACACCCCGGAAAACACGACGATGGCGCCCCCCAGGCTGCGAATCTGCGGAAACCAGTAATCCTGAACCCGCCAGCCGGTCAGATCGCGTATCCAGGTCTGCAAAGGCCCGGCAGCCTGAAAAAAGTCCGTATATGCGTAGGCGACGACATAGGCGGGTACGGCGAGCGGCAGAATAAGCGCCCACTCGAAGAGCCGCCGGCCGGGAAAGCGGCACATGACCACGAGCCAGGCCGGACCGACGCCGAGGACGATTACGCCGATAGCAACGCCGGCCATCAGAATGAGGCTATTCGCGATGTATTCGGGGAGGACGGTGTCCACAAGGTGGGGCCAGTTGCCGTCGCCGGTCTGGAAGATGCTCCAGAGGACGCTGAGAATGGGGGCAGCAACGAGCGCGGCGATGGCTACTGCCGACCAAGTCAACCAGGTAAGTCGTTCCGACAACCGCTGCATCGTCCAATCCGCTCAGTTTCGCGCGCCCGGCCGCGAAGCGCTTCGCACAAATATGCTCTCTTAGCCCGGATTTCTCACCACAGTCATGACCTGCCGGCCCGACAGCGCCGCCCTCCGGGTCGCGACCGGACGTCCGCCCGCGGCGTCGCGGGCCTCGACCGTAGTCCCCGCTACGCTTTTCGGCCCGCTTCTGGCGGATCGAACGTCCGGACGCGACGCAGACCGTGACTGTGGTGAGAAATCCGGGTTAGGCGAGCAACGATGTTGTAAACCGGGTTCCGGAGAAATTCGCCGCCGAGTCGAACCTAGCCCGACCGTCCACGACCGGCAAAGCGGGCGAAATCTTCCATTTCGGCCGGGGATCGCCGAACGCTGCAACAAAAGGGGCCGCGCCGGTGCCGCCGGCCTCCTCAGGCCGGCCCCCTCGCTCCGGCCCCTCACTCCGGGGGCGTGTAGCGCACCGCCCGCTGCTCGATGGCGCCGAAGATGGAGGCGCCGGCGCCGTCGAACATCTCGACGCGCACGGTGTCGCCGAAGGCCATGAACGGCGTCTTCGGCGCGCCGTGTTCGACGGTCTCGATGGCGCGGATTTCGGCGATGCAGGAGTAGCCGTCCTTCGGGTCGACGTTAGAGACCGTGCCCGAGCCGACGATCGTCCCGGCGCCGAGCCGCCGGGTTTTCGCGGCGTGGGAAATCAGCCGCGGCAGGCTGAAATTCATGTCCACGCCGGCGTTCGGCCGGCCGAATTCCTTGCCGTTCCAGTGGGTGACCAGCGGCAGATGGACCTTGCCGTCGCGCCAGGCGCCGCCGAGCTCGTCGAGGGTGACGGCGACCGGCGAAAAGGCCGTGCTGCCCTTGCCGTTGAGGAAGCCGAAGCCCTTGGCCAACTCGGCCGGGATCAGGCCGCGCAGGCTGACGTCGTTGAGGATCGCGGCGAGGCGGATGCGCCGGGCGCACTGTTCCGGCGTCGCGCCCATCGGCGTGTCGTCGACGATGACGGCGACCTCGGATTCGAAGTCGATGCCATAACTTTCGCTCGCCATCGGGATGTCGTCGCGCGGGCCGTAGAAGGCGTCGCTCTCGGCCTGGTACATCAGCGGATCGTCGAGGAATTCCGGCGGCATCGACGCGCCGCGCGCCTTGCGCACCAGCGCGACATGGTTGAGGTAGGCGCTGCCGTCGACGAACTGGTAGGCGCGCGGCAGCGGCGAGGCGCAGGCCGCCGGGTCGAACTCGAACGCGCCCTCTGCCCGGCCGGCGTTCAGGTCGTCGTACAGGCCTTGCAGCGGCGCTTCCGTCCTCGCCCAGTCGTCCAGCGCCGCCTGCAGGGTCGGCGCGACGCCGGCCGCCCGCACGGCATGGGCCAGATCGCGCGAGACGACGGCGAGCGTGCCGTCCCGGCCGCCTTCCTTGAGCGTTCCGAGTTTCATGCGAGGGCCCCTTTCCGAGGTGGACTGCGGCGCGGCCGGCGCAAAAGGATGGCGCAAAGAATGCCGGGCCGGCGGCGCTATGCCTTCAACACGCCACGGCGCAGCTGGTCAAGCTCGATGCTTTCGAACAGGGCCTTGAAGTTGCCTTCGCCGAAGCCTTCGTCGCCCTTGCGCTGGATGACCTCGAAGAAGATCGGCCCGATGGCGTTTTCGGTGAAGATCTGGAGCAGCCGGCCGCCGTCTTCGGTCGGCGCGCCGTCGATCAGGATCTGCAGCCGCTTCAGTTCGTCGACCGGCTCGCCGTGACCGGGCAGGCGCGCCTCGATGCCGTCGTAGTAGGTGTCCGGAGTCGCCATGAATTCGGCGCCGCGGGCGCGCATGGCCTCGACCGTCCGGTAGATGTCGGCGGTCGACAGCGCGATATGCTGGATGCCCTCGCCGTTGTACGCCTCGAGATATTCCGCGATCTGGCTCTTGTCGTCGGAGCTTTCGTTGATCGGGATGCGGATCCGGCCGCACGGGCTGGTCATGGCGCGGGATTTGAGGCCGGTCAGCTTGCCCTCGATGTCGAAATATTTGATCTCGCGGAAGTTGAACAGCCGCTCGTAGAAGGCCGCCCAACTGTCCATCCGGCCGCGGTGGACATTGTGGGTGAGATGGTCGACCGCCTCGAAGCCGACGCCGTCATGATCGAGCGACCCGTCGATCTCGAAATCGACGTCGTAGATCGTCCCGCCCGCGCCGTAGCGGTCGACGAGGTAGATCAGCGACCCGCCGATGCCCTTGATCGACGGGATGTTCAGCTCCATCGGCCCGGCCTGGTCCGGCCCCGGCTCGGCGCCGAGGTCCAGCGCGCGCCGCCAGGCCTGCGCCGCGTCCTTGACGCGGAAGGCCATGGCGCAGACCGAGGGTCCGTGCACCCGGGCAAAGGACTGTGCGAAACTGTCCGGCTCGGCGTTCAGGATGAAGTTAACGTCGCCCTGGCGGTAGAGGGTGACATCCTTGTGCCGGTGCCGGGCGGCGGCGCGGAAGCCCATGCGCTCGAACAGGCCGGCGAGCGCCTTTGGGTCCGGCGCGGTGTATTCGACGAACTCGAAGCCGTCCGTGCCCATCGGGTTGGCGCCGCTGTCCTCCACACCGGTCTCCTCGCCGGCCGCCGCCGGCCGGTCTGCCTGCGCCATGATCCCGCTCCCTTGATTCGGTGCGGGAATTATTATAGTTTCATTTGTAACTAAATCAAGGAGAAGGATGAGCGGTCCCGCTTCCGAACCCGGTCCCGAAGGCGCCGGCCCCCAAAGCTTCGGCCCGGCGCAGCGCCTCGACCTCGCGGCCTATCTGCCCTACCGGCTGTCGATCCTGTCGAACACGGTCTCCGGCGCGATCGCCGCGATCTACGAGGCCCGCTACGGCCTTTCGGTCGCCGACTGGCGGATCGTGGCGATCCTGGGCATGGCGCCGGATCGCCCGCTGACCCAGAAAGACCTGTGCGCCCGCACCCGCATGGACAAGGTCCAGGTCAGCCGGGCCGTCAAGCGGCTGCTCGAATCCGGCCGCATCGCGCGGGAAACGGACAGCGCAGACCGGCGCCGCGCCCATCTGCGGCTGACGGCGCAGGGGCGCGCGGTCTACCGCGACGTGGCGCCGGCGACCCTGGCGTGGGAACGGGACCTGCTGTCCCGCCTGACTCCGGCCGAGGCGGCGGTCCTCGACACGGTCATCGCCCGCCTGCAGCAGGTGGCGGACGAGATGGCGGCCGGTTCGTAGCCCGGCCGGAAGCGCAGTTCAGGCGCGGACCTTACGCCCGGGCGGCGATCGCGTCGAGTTCGTGCTCTTCCGGGAAGCGGCCCAGCGCCTTCTTGGAGAAGACGAGTTCGCCGTCGAGGCTGATCTCGAACACGCCGCCGCCGCCCTTGACCAGCTCGATCTCGGCGCCGTCGATTTCAGAGAACCTGTCGCTCGCACGGAGCGCGCGCGGTTCGTAGTTTCAAACGACGCAGTATTCGATCCTGACCTTCATCCTGCACTCCTGCCTATGAACCTCGTTTCCGGAAAACCGGTTCCGGGAAACTAGCCTTCCCGGCTGCTGCGGGAAAGGGCGTCAGGCGACCCGGCTGGCCGGCGCCGTGCGGCCGGGGCGCGCCAGCCGGATCGAAGCCATCGTCGGGCAGCGCAGGCTCACGCAGGTCGAGGCGGCGAAAATTCCCGGCCTGTCCCGGCCCGACGTTTCGAGACTGTTGCGGGGCAACTTCCGCGACTTTTCGATGGATCGTCTTTTCCGCCTGCTCACGGCGTGGGCCGCGACGTGGAAATCGTCGTCCGGGAACCCCGCCCGGCCCGGAACGGCAGGCTCAGCGTTGCTGCGGCCGGAAGCGGCTGAATGACATGGGGATGCTGCCGCCCTCTTCTGTCCGGTTGCACGGCATGAGGCGTCAGGTAATATCCGGCCGCCTTCCCTTGCCGGCTGCACGCCGCCGTTTCCCGCAACCCGACAGGTCCGCGCCCGATGGCAGACACCGACGCCCCCGAGATTATCGAGGTGAGCGAGCGCAGCGTGTCCTGCGACGGCGGCGGGGGCGCGCTCGGCCATCCGAAAGTCTGGCTCAACATGGGCGCCGGCGACTTCGTCGAATGCCCCTATTGCGACCGCCGCTTCGTGCTGGCGCCCGGCGCCGGCTAGCCCGGCCTGCTTCACGTCCTTTCACGCCGCATCGCTTCGCGGCCGGGCGCGCTCCTGACGCCTGACAGAGCACCGAACAGCACCCCAAACAGGAATTTCCCATGAAACTCGCTTCCTTCATCCTGAACGACACGCCGACCTGGGGCGCCGTGGACGGCGACTCGGTCATCGACCTGGGCGGCCTCGCCCCGAGCCTGAAAGCGGCGCTCGCGGGCGGACTGCTCGGTGCGGCGGCCTCGCAGGCGGCCGGGCAGGGGGCCTCGGCGGCGCTGGCCGATGTCAGCCTGCTGCCGGTCATCCCCGACCCGGACAAGGTTATCTGCGTCGGCCTGAACTACAAATCCCATATCGAGGAGACCGGGCGCTCCGACAGCGACTATCCCGTGCTGTTCACGCGCTGGGCCAACACCCAGGTCGGCCACGGTGCGCCGATGATCCGGCCGGTCAACTCGACCCGGTTCGACTATGAGGGCGAACTAGCGGTCGTGATCGGCTCGCCGGCGCGTCATGCGAAGGCGGCCGACGCGCTCGGCCACGTCGCCGGCTACAGTTGCTACAACGACGGCTCGATCCGCGACTGGCAGCGCCATACCCACCAGTTCACGCCCGGCAAGAATTTCGAGGGGACCGGCGGCTTCGGGCCGTGGATGGTGACGGCGGACGAGATCCCCGATCCCTCCGCCCTGCATCTCCGGACCCGGGTGAACGGCCGGGAAGTGCAGAACTCGACGACCGACCTGCTGATCTTCACCGTGCCCTACCTGATCGAATACATGTCCGGCTTCACGACGCTGGCGCCGGGCGACGTGATCGTCACCGGCACGCCGGGCGGCGTCGGCTTCAAGCGCAACCCGCCGCTGTTCATGAAGGACGGCGACACGGTCGAGGTCGATATCTCCGGCATCGGCGTGCTGTCGAACCCGGTCCGGGACGAATAGGCCGCCGCGGACCGGACCGGCGGTCCCGGTCCGCCGGAAAGGGCGCCGCCGTGCCGGCGCCTCCGCCGGGCAGCTCCGGAATGCGCACCCGCTGGACGATCGTCCTGCTCGGCGTGTTCGCCGGGATCGTGGTGGCGTTCCAGATCGGCAAGCTGCCGGCGGCGATTCCGACGCTGCAGCGGGAGCTCGGCCTCGATCTGGTCGAAGCGGGCTGGGTGCTGGCCGTATTCCACGCTCTGGCCGCGGCCATCGGCGCGATTGCCGGTGTTCACGCCGACCGCTGGGGCATCCGCCGGGTCGCCTTCGCCGGGCTTCTGGCGACCGGGCTCGGTGCTGCCGTCGGCGGACTGTCGGACGGTCTGACCCTGCTGTTGCTCTCGCGTATGGTCGAGGGCGTGGGGTCGATCACCGTCCTGGTCTCCGCGCCGGCGCTGATGCTGCGGGCGAGCCGGCCGGGCGACCAGGGTCTCGCCATGGGCATGTGGGGCTCCTTCATGCCGACCGGGATGGCGGTCATGACCCTGCTGACTCCGCTCCTGCTCGCGCTTGCCGGCTGGCGCGGCCTCTGGTTCGTCAATGCCGGCCTGGTCTGGTTGTTCGCCGGCCTGTTCTGGGCTGCCACCCGGGGGGCGCCGGATCCGGCCGGACCGGGCGGTTCCGGGCCGGGGCCATGGCGCGAACTGGCCGTTGTCTTGCGCCGCACCGGGCCGTGGCTGCTCACGCTGGTCATGGGTCTCTATGCCGCGACCTATCTGCCGATCCTCGGCTTCCTGCCCAAATACCTCATTGAGCATCACGGCTATTCGCAGTCCGCGGCGGCGGCCTGGGTGGCGCTGGCGATCTGGGCCAACGCGGCCGGGAACCTGACGGGCGGCTGGCTCGGCCATCGCGGGGCGCCGCGCTGGCTGTTGATGATCGTGGCGCTGACGACCATGGGAGTCGCCGGCTGGCTGACCTACCGGCCCGGCTTCAGCGGCGAGGCGCGCCTGGTCTTCGCGTTCGTCTTCTCCGGCGTCGGCGGCCTGCTGCCGTCGTCGATCTTCGGCAGCGTAACCCGCCACGCGCCGGACAGGAACCGGGTCGCCGGCATCAACGGGCTCATTCAGCAGAGCACCAATGTGGGGCAGCTCGCCACGCCGCCGCTATTCGCAATGCTCGTTGCCGCCGGCGGCTGGCCGCACGGGCCGTGGCTGACGGTCGGGCTGTCCGCAGCCGCCATCGTCTTCGCCCTGCTGCTGCGCTGGCAGGAGCGGCGGGGCTGAAGCAGGACGTGCACCGCTATCGGCCTTCCCACGCCGCCAGTTCCTCCTCCGGCAGCGGATCGAAGAAGCTCTCGGGAATCGCGATCTTACCCTTGAAGATGTCCGGCTGCCGCTTGCCCGGCTGTTGGCAAGCGACGAGACGCGCCACGGGTTCGCCCCGGCGGGCGATCGAGATTTCTTCGCCCGCCTCAGCCCGCGCCAGCAGGCGGGACAGGTGGGTCTTGGCCTCGTGAACGTTGACGACCGACATCGCTTGTCTCCCCGAATCGAGTCGAGATGACTGAAAATATAGCTAGCCCGGATTTCTCACCGCAGTCACGGCCTGCGTCGCGTCCGGACGTTCGATCCGCCCCGTTCGGTACTGGGAGCGGGCCGAAAAGCGTAGCGGGGACTGCGGTCGAGGCCCGCGACGCCGCGGGCGGACGTCCGGTCGCGACCCGGAGGGCGGCGCTGTCGGGCCGGCATGGTGCGTCAAGCCGCTTGCCCGATGTCCCCGCATCGCGCGGCGCGGCTTTCCTGCCCTGCCGGCCCGACAGCGCCGCGCAGGTCATGACTGCGGTGAGAAATCCGGGCTAGCCCGCTAACGGAAGCAGCGCGCTTTCATTACGGCTGACGACGCAGACGGCGAATACGGCCCGGATCGCTTGCCGCGTTTACGCCGCAGTCGCCGATCCGGTCGGTGCTAGCTCGCCGCCAGCGTCGGGTGCTCTTCCTCCAGTCCCTCCGGGTCCTGGTGGATGATGACCTCGGCGCTGGGGAAGGCCTGCATTATGGCGGCTTCGACCTCGTCGGCGACGGTGTGGGCGCGCATCAGCGACATGTCCGGGTCCATTTCCAGGTGGAACTGGATGAAGGTGTCGCCGCCCGAACGGCGCGAGCGCAGATCGTGCAGCGACCGGACCTCCGGGTGGCTTAGCGCGATCCGGCGGATCTTTTCCCGCTGCGCGTCCGGCAGCTCGCGGTCGAGCAGCATGTCGAAGGATGCGATGCCGACCTTGCGCGCGTTCCACAGCAGCCACAGCACGATGCCGACGGCGAACAGCGGATCGAGCCAGGTCCAGCCCCACATCGCATGGGCGCCGAGCGCGACGATAACGCTGCCGTTGAGCGCCAGGTCGCCGGCATAGTGGAGCGAATCGCCCTCGATCGCGACCGAGCCGGTGCGCCGCACGACATGGCGCTGGAAGGCGACCAGCGCGAGGGTCAGCACGACGGAAAACGCCATCGCCGCGATGCCGACGGCTTCGTCTTGGACCGGCCGGGGATCGAAGAAGCGACGCACCGCTTCGATCAGCAGCAGGGCCCCGGAGCCGCAGATGAAGGCGGCCTGGCCGAGGCCGGCGAGCGCTTCCGCCTTGCCGTGGCCGAAGCGGTGCTCCCGGTCGGCCGGCTCGACCGCATAGCGCACCGCAAGCAGGGTGACGATGGAGGCCGCGGCGTCGAGCAGGGAATCGACCAGCGCGGAAAGGACGGCGACCGAATCCGTCATCAGCCAGGCGGCGAGCTTGGCCGCGATCAGCAGCGCCGCAACGGCGACCGAAGCGACCGTCGCCAGCTTCTTCAGGCGGACCTGGGCGGCGGCTTCGGCGGCGCGGGCGTCGGCGGGCTCGGTCATGACGCTCTGAAAATAGGCCCGCCGCCCGTCTGCCTCAACAACGGCCGCCTCGACCGGGCCGGTTCGCCCGGCGCCGCGCGCCCGGCCGGGCACAGGATTCCGGACGCTTCCGGGCAAAGAAAGAGCCCGGTCGGTTCCGAGCCGGGCTCCGGAGGAGAGGAAAGGAAGTAGAAAGCGGGCCGAAGCCCGCAAGGGTCAGGACGCGGCCGGCTTGCCGTTCGGGCCGTCGCCATTGCCGTTCGACCCGCCGCCGGCAAAGCCGTTGCCGTTGCGCTCGGCCATGAACTGGTCGAACTCGGCCTGGTCCTTGGCGCGCCTCAGCCGGTCCATGAACATGGCGAACTCGCGGCGTTCCTCGTCCAGCCGGCGCAGGGTTTCCTCGCGATACTCGTCGAAGGCGGCGTTGCCGGTGGACGGGCCCCGGCGCATCCTGCTCTTCATGCTGACCCAGTCGCAGGAATCGGCGCAACTGCCGAGCCGGCCGGTGAACAGCAGGAAACCCAGAATCGCGAGGCCGATCGGCCAGAACACGATGAATCCCAGGACCATGATCGCAATCCATGCCGGTTTCGGCAGGCTGGGTCCGGTCCACTCGCGGCTGCGGCGGGCGGGATTTTCCCGGGCCATCGATGCTGCGGTCATAGAAGTCCTCCTCGGTTGGTTGTGCCGTCAATGTAAAACGACTTTACATAGATGGGCCCTGAACGCGCGGATACAAGAAGCCCGTCGAAAAAATCTTGCCGGCGGTTTTCCGGCGCCGCGTTACGCCGTGACCCCCAGGCCTTTCAGGTAAATCTCGACGCCCAGATCGAGCATCCGGTGGCGCGACAGGGCCGGCGCGCCGCCGCTCCGGCCCAGGGTCGCCGCGCCGTGGGCGAGCGACCAGATATGGAAGAACACCGCTTCCGGCGGCACGGACTGGCCGGCCGGACCGTCGCCCTTCAGCCCCTCCGTCACCGTGGAAAGGGTGCGGTAGGCGCGGTCGGCCGCGTCATGAAAGGCCGGGTCGCCGTCAGGCGGCAGTTCGGCCTCGAACATGGCGGCATAATAGGCCCGTTCGGTCAGGGCGAAATCGAGATAGGCGTGGCCCAGGCGCCGGAATGCGGTCAGCCGGTCCGGTTCGCCGCCGGCCCAGGCCTTTTCCAGACTGTCGGAGAATTTGGCGTAGCCGCGCCGCGCCACCTCCGCCAGCAGCGCTTCCCTGTCCTTGAAATGGCGGTAGGGCGCGGCCGGGCTAACGCCGGCCAGGCGCGCGGCCTCGATCAGCGAAAAGCCGTGCGGGCCTTTCTCCAGGATGAGCACGCGCGCCGCGGAGACCAGCGCTTCTTTCAGGTTGCCGTGGTGATAGCCGCTCTTGCGCAGGCCGCCGGCCCGGCTCCTCTGTCTGGAATTTGCCATGTTAATATATTTAACATAACCGTTGCGCTTGCCAAGCCCCGCTGCCGGAATTTCCGGGGCAACCGGTCCCGGCCGGTCCCGCGTCGCGCCGGCCTTGCCGCGTCTCCGTCGGGCCGGCTATCGTCCGCCGCTCGTTCGGCGGCGGAGCATGGCGCGATGGCAAATCCCGGAACAGGCGGCCGGAATCCCGATCCGGAGCGCGCGGTCGACGCGGCGACGGCGCGCTATGAGGCCGCCAACCCCGCCAGCCGGGCGCACTACGAACGCGCGCGAAAGAGCCTGCCGGGCGGCAACACGCGCACCGGCATGTTCTATACGCCCTTCCCGCTCGCGATCGAGGCCGCGGCCGGCGCAACGCTGACCGATGTCGACGGCCATACCTGCACCGATTTCGTCGGAGACTTCTCCGCCGGCCTCTACGGCCACTCGCATCCGGCGATCCGCAAGGCGGTGATGGAGGCGCTGGACCGCGGGATGGCCTGTGGTTCGACACCCCCCTACGAAGCGCGGCTGGCCGAATTGCTGTGCGCGCGCTTTCCGTCTATCGAGCGGATACGCTTCACCGCCTCCGGCGCCGAGGCCAACCTGATGGCGCCGGTCACCGCCCGCGCGGTGACCGGCAAGGATTCGATCGTGGTGTTCGAGGGCGGCTATCACGGCCGCGCCGTTTACTTCCGCCGCGAGAGCGCGCCGGCCAACGTGCCCTTCCTCTTCCCGATTGCCCGGTACAACGATCCGGAAGAGGCGCAGCGCCCGATCCGTGAGAATGCGCACCGTCTCGCCGCGGTCCTGGTTGAGCCGCTCCAGGGCGGGTCCGGCGCGATTCCGGCTTCGGCCGGCTTTCTCGGGGCGTTGCGGGAGGCGTGCGGCGCCCACGGCATCCTGCTGATCTTCGACGAAGCGATGACCTCGCGGCTCGCGCCGGGCGGGCGCCAGGAGCAACTCGGCATCGTTCCGGACATGACCGCGCTCGGGAAGTTCATCGGCGGCGGCTTCTCCTGCGGCGCATTCGGCGGTCCCGCGGAGCTCATGAAAGTCTACGACCCGGCGAGGCTACATCGCGCTTTCGCTCGCCGTCGCCGAATCCGACTGTGCAGGACTGATCGGGGCCGTCGACGAATTCCTGACACGCCACGGCCGTCTGCTGGACACCGCGCCGGCAGAGTGACCGGACCCTGGCAGGCCGGCGGCCATGCGTTTTCGGTGGAACGGCAAATGTAAAAGAGTTTAACATTTGTGCCGGGAATGCCGGGGCCCGGCGGCAAATGCCTAGAATCCGTAGGCTTTCGCGAACAGTTCGATCGGATGGGGCGCGCGGTCCGGGACGTCGGCGCCGTCGATCCGTTCCATGCCCTGCAGGATATGCGCGCCGGCAAGCGGGCATTCGGAAGCGATATACGGGTTGCCGGCCTTGGCGGCGTCGCGCATGACCGGTTTGCCGACCTTCATCCCCGTTTCGAAATTGTCCTTCAGCACGCCCCACGAACCGCCATGGCCGGAACAGCGGGCCAGGATCTTCGGCTTGGTTCCGGGAATCAGGCGCAGCAACTCGGCGGCCTTGACGCCCATATTCTGCGCCCGGGCGTGGCACGCGACGTGCAGGGTGACGCCGCCGTCCAGCGGCTCCAGACCCTCGGCCAGCCCCTCCGTCTTCGCGATGTCGACGACATACTGCGCCGCGTCGAAGCAGTTTTCGGAGAGCAGCCGGACATCCTCGTTGTCCGGCAGCAGCAGGGGCCATTCGAATTTCAGCATCAGGGCGCAGGACGAGACCGTCGCCACGATGGCGTAGCCCCGGTCGATCCACGGCCGGAACGCGGCGGCCGTCCGCGCGGCGCCGGCGGCGACGGTCTTCAGGTCGCCCTGCTCCATCTGGGGCATGCCGCAGCAGCCGGGATAGACGACCTCGGTCTCGACGCCGTTGCGCGCCAGCACCTTGAGCAGGGCGACGCCGATTTCCGGATTGTTGCCGTTGCCGTAGCAGGTCGCGTAGATCGCCGCCTTGCGGCCGTGGGCCGGCGCGTCCCGGTCGACCTCCGGCGTCTCGGCGGCTGCGCGCTGCTCCAGGGTCCGGGGCGCGAAGGCCGGCAAGGCGGCGTCCCGGTGCACGCCCGCGACCGCCTCGAGGGCCGGCCGGGTCAGGCGGTTGCCGCGCCGCGCCGCCCAGTTGGCGAGGCCGGATGCGGCGCGGCCCAGCCGGTTGTTGCGGTCGGTCCGGGTGAGCTGCCGTTCCCGGAATCCGCGCCGGCCGCTACGGTGCTCGGCGGCACGGTAACGCAGCATGAGATGAGGGAAATCGAGGTCGAATTCGTGCGGCGGCACATAGGGACACTTCGTCATGAAGCACATGTCGCAAAGCGTGCAGCTGTCGGCGACCTTCCGGAAGTCGGCGCTGTCGACGCCGTCAACCTCGGCGTCGCCGGCCGCGTCGATCAGGTCGAACAGGGTCGGAAACGAATCGCACAGGTTGAAGCAGAGCCGGCAGCCGTGACAGACGTCGAACACGCGGCGTAGCTCGGCATCGAGGGCCGCTTCGTCGTAATACGCCTCGTCCCGCCACGGAATGGCGTGGCGGACGGGCGCTTCCAGGCTGCCTTCCGGCATGGCGTCCGTTCCGGATATCGGGATGCGGTGCGGGAATGCGAAGGCGCGGGCCGGAGCCGGGACCGGGCGGTTGCCGCCCGGTCCCGCCGGCCGGCCCGGACAGGGCGTCAGGCGATCTCGTCGAGCGCCTTCTGGAAGCGGCCGGCGTGGCTGCGTTCGGCTTTCGCCAGGGTCTCGAACCAGTCGGCGATCTCGTCGAAGCCCTCGTCGCGGGCGGTGCGGGCCATGCCCGGATACATGTCGGTATATTCGTGGGTCTCGCCGGCGATGGCGGCCTTCAGGTTGTTCTCGGTGTCGCCGATCGGCTCGCCGGTCGCCGGGTCGCCGGTCTCCTCGAGGTAAGCCAGGTGGCCGTGGGCGTGGCCGGTCTCGCCCTCGGCGGTCGAGCGGAACACGGCGGCGACGTCGTTATAGCCTTCGACATCGGCCTTCTGGGCGAAATACAGGTAACGGCGGTTTGCCTGGCTCTCGCCGGCGAACGCGTCCTTGAGATTCTGTTCGGTCTTGCTGTCTTTCAGGGACATGAATGGCTCTCCTCTCTGGGCCGGTGCGTTACCGGGGAAGCGTTCCCCGGAAGTCTCGGAATATGTGACGGGGCGCACTCAGCGCCGCCGGTGCCTGTCTAGTCGGGGGCGGGCGCCGAGTCAATAGTTTAGATTTGTTCTAATCTTATCGAAAACCGGCCGCCGCAGGCCGCGCCGGACCTAACCGGCGTCGCGCAGGCGCACGATCACTTCGACGCGCGCAACCTCGGTGCCGGCCGGCGCCCGGGGCACGCCTTCCACGGCCAGCCCCTCGGCTTCGAAGTCGGTCAGCGCGCCGGTCGCCTCGTGGAAGAAATGGTGATGGTCTTCCAGGTTGGTGTCGAACCAGGAGCGGCCGGAATCGACCACGACCTCGCGCAGCAGGCCGGCTTTGCGGAACTGGTTGAGCGTGTTGTAGATGGTCGCCAGCGATACCGGAATCTCCTCGCGCCGCGCCTCGGCATGGAGCTGTTCGGCGGTGACGTGGCGGTTGCCGCCCCCGAACAGCAGGCGCGCCAGCGCCAGCCGCTGGCGCGTCGGCCGCAGCCCGGCGTTGCGCAGACGCTCCAGCATCGGCGTGAACGGGCGGTCTTTCATAACGCCCAATATATGGTATCGCGTAGTTTAGAATCAATCTTGAAATCCGGCCGCGCCCGCGGCGGCCGTTTCGCCGCCCCGGCCGGCCCTCAGTCCACCACGCCCATGCCGATGACGTTGTAGCCGCAGTCGACATGGTGGACCTCGCCGCTGACCCCGGCGCTGAGCGGCGAGATCAGGTAGAGGCCGGCGTTGCCGACCTCGTCCAGCGTCGGGTTGCGGCGGAGCGCAGCGTTGCGCTCGACCCACTGGTAGAGATAGCGCGCATCGCCGACGCCGGCGCCGGCCAGCGTGCGCATCGGGCCGGCCGAGAGCGCGTTCACCCGGATGCCGGCGCCGCCCAGGTCGTTGGCGAGATAGCGCACGCTGGCCTCCAGCGCCGCCTTGGCCACGCCCATCACGTTGTAGGAGCGGAAGACGCGGTTCGAGCCGTCGAAGGTCAGGGTCAGCAGGGCGCCGCCGCCCCCGTTCCCGTTGGCGCCGTCGGTCGTCATCAGCGGCTCGGCCCGGCGCGCAACGTCGGTGAAGGAGTAGGCGCTGATCTCCAGCGTCTGGCGGAAATTGTCCCGGCTGGTGTCGATATAGCGGCCGGCGAGCTCCTGCCGGTCGGAAAAGGCCAGCGAGTGGACGGCGAAATCGAGCCGGCCCCACAGGCTGCCGATCCGGTCGAACAGCGCGTCCATGGCCGCCGGGTCGGCGACGTCGGCCGGCATGACGATGGGCGAGCCGGTGCTCTCGCACAGCGGCACGGCCCGGCGCGCGATCGCCTCGATATCCTGGTAGGTGAAGGCGATCTCGGCGCCCTGCGCGGCGGCGGCCCGGGCGATGCCCCAGGCGAGCGAGCGGTCGTTGGCCACGCCCATCACCAGCCCGCGCCGGCCGGCCATCAGGTCGCCGGTCCTTTCGATCGGCTCAGGAGCCGCCTGCGGCATACTCCGTTCCTTCCCGGTTCGACGGAACCGCGCGAAGCGGCCCCGCCGCGGTTAAATCACGAAAGAGCCGGAGGCGGAAGCCGGCTGTCGGGAAGGGCGGGCGCGCCGCGAAGGGTGCGCGCCCCCTACGCCGCCACGTCCGCCGCGCCCGCTTTCGCCACCCGGTTGGCGGCGCTGACGATGGCGCGGAGCGACGCGGCCACGATGTTCGGGTCGCGGCCGACGCCGAACAGGGTGTCGCCGTCCGGCGTGCCGACCTCGACATAGGCGACGGCGGTGGCGTCGGCGCCCGTGCCGACGGCGTGCTCGTGATAGCTCTGGATCGCCATGTTGAGGTTCAGGCCGTTCTTCAGCGCGTCCATGAAGCCGTCGATCGGCCCGTTGCCCTTGCCCTCGATCGTGCGCGGCGCGCCGTTCCAGCTGATCTCCGCGGTCATGCGCCGGATCTCGCTCGCGTGGGCGTCCGGCACCGTGCGGTAGTTGCCGAAGCGGATCGGGCCTTCCTGGTCGAGATATTCCTTTTCGAAGATCGCCCAGAGCTCTTCCGAGGTCATTTCCTTGCCGGTGGCATCGGTCACCTTCTGGATCACGCCGGAGAACTCGACCTGGAGCATACGCGGCAGTTTCAGCCCGTAGTCGGCGTCCATGACATAGGCGACGCCGCCCTTGCCGGACTGGCTGTTGATCCGGATCACCGCCTCGTAGGTCCGGCCGACATCCTTGGGGTCCATCGGCAGGTAGGGCACGTCCCACAGTTCGCTGTTGCTCGTCTCGAGCGCCGCGAAGCCCTTCTTGATGGCGTCCTGGTGCGAGCCGGAGAAGGCGGTGAACACCAGCTCGCCGCCATAGGGGTGGCGCGGATGGACCGGCAGCTGGTTGCAGTATTCGACCGTGCGGATGATCTCGTTGATGTCGTGGATTTCGAGGTCCGGATCGACGCCCTGGGTGAACAGGTTGAGCGCCAGGGTGACGATATCGACATTGCCGGTGCGCTCGCCGTTGCCGAACAGTGTGCCCTCGATCCGGTCGGCGCCGGCCATTACGCCGAGTTCGGCGGCGGCGACGGCGGTGCCCCGGTCGTTGTGCGGATGCAGCGAGAGCACAAAGCAGTCGCGGTTCGCAATATTGCGGTGCATCCATTCGATCTGGTCGGCATAGACGTTGGCCGACGCCATCTCCACCGTCGCCGGCAGGTTGATAATCGCCTTCTTCTCCGGCGTCGGCTGCCAAACGTCCATCACCGCGTTGCAGACGTCCCGGGCATAGTCCAGTTCGGTGCCGGTGAAGGATTCCGGCGAATACTGGTGGATCACCTCGGTTTCCGGGACGGTCGGGACCAGGTCGCGGATCAGTTCCGCGCCGTCGGTCGCGATCTTCATGATCTCCGCCCGGTCGGCGTTGAAGACGACGCGGCGCTGGGTCGTCGAGGTCGAGTTGTAGAGATGGACGATGGCGCGCCGCGCGCCGCGGATGGCGTCGAAGGTGCGCCGGATCAGGTGCTCGCGCGCCTGGGTCAGCACCTGGATGGTGACGTCGCCGGGGATCGTGCCCTGCTCGACGAGCTGGCGGCAGAACTCGAAATCCGTCTCCGAAGCCGAGGGGAAACCGACTTCGATCTCCTTGAAGCCCATCCGGCACAGCAGTTCGAACATCCGCCGCTTGCGTTCCGGGCCCATCGGCGCGACCAGCGCCTGGTTGCCGTCGCGCAGGTCGACCGAGCACCAGACCGGCGCCTTCTCGATGACCTTGCCGGGCCAGGTCCGGTCGGTCAGGCCGACCGGCTCGAAGCCCTGGTATTTGTGGATCGGCATGGTGGACATGGAAATGTCTCCGGTTCGGCGGTGCGGACGGCGGGCGCGGCCCGATTGCGGCGCGCAGCACTCTCTCCGTCCTGTCGGTTTGTCCTTCGGGGGATCCGGCCTCAGGGCGTATGGCTGCCGGGTTTCCGGATCGGGGGTGTCACATGCGGCGGGCGGCGGTCGCGCGCCCTTGGCCCGGCATCCTAGGACGCCGGGCGGTTAAGCAGAAGCAGACCGGTAATGGCGTGCGGCATGTGCATCGTGCCGCAAACGGTAATCGCGCCATCCGCCCCGGTCAAGCCGCGTCGTGGCGCAGCGAGCGCCGCGCCGCGTCAGAACGCGAAACGGAGCGAGGCGCGGACGCCGTGGCTGCGCAGCCGCGCCTGCGTCGGCGCGAGATCGAGCGCCAGCGGCGCCCTGCTGCCGTCGCGCCACACCACCCAACCCCGGCCCCGGCCGGTGCGCACGGCGCCGAGGTCGGTGTAGCGCCAGGCGAGATCGAGCGTCGTCCGCGCGCCGAGCGCCACGGCGATTCCCGCGGTCGCCATCCAGGCGAAGCCGATGCGCCGTGCGCCCGGAACGATCGTAGTCGTCGCCGGAAAGGTCATGCGGGTTTCGGCGATAGCGATGCGGGCAAGGCCGACGCCGGCGCCGACGAGCGGCGCGAGGCGGCCGGATTTGCGCGCGTCCGGCCCGGCGAGGTCGATAAATGCCGCCGTCATGCCGGACAGGACCGACAGATCGGCGGCGACCGACTGGCGGCGGCCGGCTGCGAGGAAATTGGCCCTGCCCCGGAAGGCGATGCGCGGCCGGTATTCGGCCAGAAGCTCGAAGCGCAGCGCCGGCGCGGCCGTATAGCCCAGCCCGGCTTCGATAGCCGCCGCCGCGCCGAAAACGCCGGCCGAGCGGCGCGGCGCCCCGTCCGGTCCCGTGCCGCAGCCGTACAGGGCTGCCGGCGCTGCGCTCGCACAGTCCCGGTCCATGAACGCGGCTTGGGCCCGGAAATCGAGGCCGAGCCCGGCGCGCAGATAGAGGCCGCCCGCCTCCGCGGCGCCGGCCGCGACCGGCATCCCCGCCGCGGTTGCAGCCACGGCGAGGGCTGCCGCGAGGGCGGCCGGCCCTCCGCTCCGGCTAAATCGCGCCCGCATCGCGCAGGGCGGCGAGTTCTCCGGCGCTGTAGCCGATAGCCGCCAGAACCTCATCCGTATGCTCGCCGGTTTCGGCCTGCCCCGTCGGCGGCAGGGCGGGCGTTTCGCTCAGCCAGACCGGCGCCTGCGCCACCATCGCCGGGCGTTCCGTGCCCGGCCAGGCGACCGGATGGAGCAGGCCGAGCGCCCGGACCTGGGGATGGTCCAGCGCCTCCTGCGGCTTGAGCACCGGGCCGGCCGGGATATGGGCGGCGGCCAGCGCGTCCAGCGCCTCGTCGCGGGTCCGTTCGGCGCACCAGGCCGCCATGCGCTCCGACAGGACCGCGCCGTTGTCGCCGCGCGCGTCGTCGGTGGCGAAGCGCGGGTCCTCCAGCCATTCCGGTTCGCCCATCAGGCCGGCCCAGCGTTTGAACAGCGGGTTGCCGACGGTGTGGACCGCGATGAAGCCGTCCTTGGTCTCGAACAGGTCGGTCGGGCCGGAGTTGAAGGCGCGGTTGCCGATCGGCCCCCTGTCCAGTTCCAGGGCCGACTGTTCCGTGAGCATGAAACCGTTGAATGCAGTGGCGGTGGCCAGCAGGGCGCCGACCACTTCCTGGCCGCGGCCGGAACGCTGCCTTTCGATCAGCGCCATGGCGACGCCGAAGGCCGCGTGCAGGGCGGTGCCGAAATCGACGAAGGCGACCGGCGCGCGCCAGGGCCGGCCCGGCTCGCCCGTCAGGTAGATCGAGCCGCACATCGCCTGGCCGACGCTGTCGAAGCCCGGCCGGGTCGCCCAAGGGCCCTGCTTGCCGTAGGACGAGAGGTTGGCGAAGATAATGTCCGCCTTGACCGCGCGCAGGCTGTCGTAGTCCAGCCCCATGCGCGCCATGGTCTGCGGCGGCAGGTTGGCGATGACGACATCGGCCGTGCCGACCAGCCGCTCCAGCACGGCGCGGCCCGCCGGCTTCATCGGATCGAGGGTGACCGAGCGTTTGTTGCGGTTCATCTGCAGGAATATGGCGCCCTCGCCGGGCTGCCCGTCGGCGCGCATCGTGACGGGCAGCACGAAGCGGTCCTCGCTGCCGCCGCGTTTCTCGACCCGGATCACGTCGGCGCCGAAATCCGCCAGCAGGGCGCCGACATAGGGCCCGGCGATATAGCGGCCGAAGTCCAGCACCCGAATTCCGTCCAGCACGCCCGGCATCCATCGCTCCTTTCGTCCGTCCGGCCCCGTTTGTCCTGCGGTAGAATGCGCCGCCGGCCCCGGCGGTTCCAGCAGTTTTTCCGTCTCTGCCGCCGCGGCAGTCCGGGCTCCCGGCGGAGCGGTATCGAACGATGCAGCCCCTCCGCCGAATGCCGCTGCATCTTGCCATCGGGTATGGCGACGTTATTGTTTCCGCCCGATGGACCGAACGGCGTCCGGGGCCGCCCCGGCACCGGGCCGGGAACGGCCCCTGTGGCGGAATTGCCCCTGTGGCGGAATTGGCAGACGCGGCAGACTCAAAATCTGTTGCCGGCAACGGCGTGGGAGTTCGAGTCTCCCCGGGGGCACCATTCGGGGGCGCCATTCAGGGGGCGCCATCGGGAAGACAAAGGCGGGCGCAGACGGCGGAACGCATTTGCCGGCGCGGTTCTGCGGGACCGAAAAGCCGGGCTTGCGGATCGGCCGGGCGCACGATCCGATAGGCACGGAGGAACGAAAACATGTCTCAGACGGCCGAAGCGTCGTTGGTCGGCGACGGATTGAGGGTCGAAGGCAATATCGACTCTGAGGGCGACCTGCTGGTCGAAGGCGAGGTCCAGGGCGACGTGGCCGTCCGCAAGCTGACGGTCGGGCCCAGCGGCAATGTCGAAGGCAAGGTCGTCGCGGAAGAAATCATGGTCCACGGCGGGCTGACCGGCGGGATCGTCGCGCGGGTCGCGACGCTCTCCCGGACGGCGAGGGTCGACGGCGACGTCGAGTATGAGAGCCTGTCGATCGAAAACGGCGCCATGTTCGAGGGGCGCTGCACCCGGAAGGGCAAGGCCGGGAGCGCCCAGCCGACCTTGATGGAGGCCGCCGGGGCCGGCTCCCGGTAACCGCGCGGCCGGCGAACGGCCCCGTAGCTCAGCGGATAGAGCACAGGATTCCTAATCCTGGTGTCGCAGGTTCGAGTCCTGCCGGGGTCGCCATGCCGGATTGCCGCCGATCCCGGTTCCGCGCGCACGGACAGCTCATGACTGCGCCTCCCACGGCCGGATCGCCCCGCCGGCTCCCCGGCCATTCCTTCCATCCCGAAATCCTGCGCGAATACGATATCCGCGGCATCGTCGGCGAGACGCTGTTTCCGGCGGATGCGCGGGCGCTCGGCGCCGCCTTCGGCGCGCTGGTCGGCCGGGAGGGCGGGTCGACAGTATGCGTCGGCTGGGATGGCCGGCACAGTTCGCCGGCGCTGCGCGATGCTCTGATCGACGGGCTGACGGCAAGCGGCCGGCGCGTCCTCACGGTCGGGCGCGGCCCCACGCCGATGCTGAATTTCGCGCTGCACGACCGCGGCGCCGATGCCGGCGTCATGGTCACCGGTTCGCACAATCCCGGCGCCCATAACGGTTTCAAGATGACGTTCGGGCCGGGCTGCGGCGGCGGCCGGCCGGTGTTCGGCGACGAGATCCGGGAACTGGGCCGGATCGCGGCGGCGGGAATCGAGGCCGCCGGCGCGCCCGGCGGTGTCGCCGCCATCGACGTGGCAGACGCCTACGCCGACCGCCTGGCTGCCGAAGCGGCCGGCGCCGACCTGTCGCGCCTCACCGTCGTATGGGACTGCGGCAACGGCGCGGCGGGCGAGATCGCGGCCCGGCTGACCGCCCGGCTCGCCGGCGCCCACCGCCTGCTGTTCGCCGAAATCGACGGCGACTTTCCGAACCACCATCCGGACCCCACGGTCGCGGCCAACCTTGCCGATCTCCGGGCCGCGGTTGCGGAAGAGGGCGCGGATGCCGGGGTCGCGTTCGACGGCGACGGCGACCGGATCGGCGTCGTCGACGACAGCGGCGCGATTCTGTGGGCCGACCAGGCGATGGTCTATTTCGCCGCCGACCTGCTCGGGGCGAGGCCGGGCGCGCGCATTATCGCCGACGTCAAGGCGAGCCGGATCTTTTTCGAAGAGGCGGCCCGGCTCGGCGGCAGGCCCGAGATGCACCGGACCGGCCACTCCCTCATCAAAAACCGGATGCGCGAGACCGGCGCGCCAATGGCCGGCGAAATGAGCGGCCACCTCTTCTTCGCCGACCGCTACTACGGCTTCGACGATGCGCTCTACGCCGCGGTGCGCCTGCTGCGGATCCTGGCCGGCGATCCGGCGCCGCTCTCGGCCTTCCGCGCCGCCCTGCCGCCCGTTTTCAACACGCCGGAAATCCGTATCCCGGTCGACGAGGCGCGGAAATTCGCCGTCGTCGAAGCCGTCCGTGCGCGGCTCGAGGCGCAGGGCGCCGGTTTCGCGGACATCGACGGCGTCCGCACGGAAACGGAAGACGGCTGGTGGCTGCTGCGGGCGTCCAACACCCAGGCCGCCCTGTCGCTGCGATGCGAGGCCGGGACGGCGGAGGGCCTGAAGCGCCTTATCGGCGTCGTGCGCGGGATGCTGGCCGCCGAAGGCGTCGACCTGCCGGCGATTTAGCCTGCGCCCGCTCCGCGCGGCAGGGCCGAAACCAGCAGGGCAAGAGTCAGGACCGCGCCGCCGGCCAGGTTGACCCAGCCCGCTTCGGCAAAGGCCTCCGGCGGCAGGAGCAGGGCGAGGCCGGCGGCGCCGGTCGCGAGGCGCATGGCCGGGCCGAGGGGTTTCAGCGCGTAGCCGGCCAGCGCGCTCGTCACCGCGGCAACGCCGAGGACGGCGGTGGCCGCCGCCAGCAGCACGGAGACGGCGTCGCCCTGCATCAGCAGGGTCGGCGACAGCACGAACAGGAAGGGCACGACATAGGCCGGCCAGCCGAACCGAACCGCGCTCAGCGCCGTCGCCATCGGCCCGGCGCCGGACAGGTTGGCGGCGGTGAAGGCGGCGATCGCGACCGGCGGCGTGATCATGGAGAGCATGCCGAAATACAGCACATACATGTGCGCGGCGATCGGCTCGACGCCCAGCTTGATGAGCGGCGGTGCGGCGAGCGCGGCGAGCAGGAAATAGACGCCGGTCGTCGGCATGCCCATGCCGAGCAGGATCGAAACCCCGGCGGTCAGCAGGAGCAGCAGGAACAGGCTGTTCTCGCCGAACTGGACGAGCACGAAGCCGAGGCCGAAGCTCAGGCCCGAGCGGTCCAGGATGCCGATGATGATGCCGGCGGCGGCCGTGATCGCGACGATGTCGACGACCATGTAGCCGGTATCGCGCAGGGCGGTCAGGATCGCCGGCGCGGTCAGCCGGCGCGCGCCGTAGCCGACGAACAGCGCCATGGCGGCCAGGATCGCGCACGCCGCGAGCGCCGCGGTCTCGGCCGGCTGGTTGAGGCTGAACAGCACGACGATGAGCACGGCAAAGGGCGCGATCAGGAACCAGCCGCCGGCCAGAACCTTCCGCGCCGGCGGGATTTGGTCCGGCTCCAGCGCCTTGACGCCGGTGCGCGCGGCCTCGAGGTCGGTATGGACGAACAGGGCGACGTAGAACAGCACCGCCGGGATGATCGCCGCCAGGACGATATCCTGGTACGGCGCCTGCAGGAACTCGGCCATCAGGAAGGCCGCGGCGCCCATGATCGGCGGGGTGAGCTGCCCGCCGGTCGAGGCGACGGCTTCGATGGCGCCGGCGGCCCGCGCGCTGTAGCCGCCGCGCTGCATCAGCGGGATGGTGATGACCCCGGTCGAGGCGACGTTGGAGACCGCGCTGCCGGAGATCGAGCCGAACATGGCCGAGGCGGTGACGGCGATCTTGGCCGATCCGCCGCGGCTCCGGCCCATCAGCGCCGCGGCGATATCGGTGAAGAAGTCCGAACCGCCGGACAGCAGCAGCAGCCGGCCGAGCAGCACGAACACGGTGACGATAGTCACGCCGATGACGATGGGGCGGCCCAGCATCGCCGTCGAATCGAGGCCGACATAGCGGATCATCTCGGCCGCGGTCATGGTTCGGGCCTGCAGCTTGCCGTCGAAGATATCGCCGTACAGGCCGTAGAGGATGAAAACCGCCACTACGAGCAGGAGGCTCACGCCGGTGGCGCGGCGCAGGGCTTCGACGGTGAGCGGCACCAGCACCAGGCTGACGATCAGCACCTCGTCCGGATAGTAGAAGGCGTCCTCCGTGAGCACCGGAAAACGGACGGCGAGCCACAGACCGGCGGCGAGGCTGGCGATGGCGATCGCCCGGTCGGCAACCGGCGCCGTCCGCCGGGTGCGCCCCCTTCGAAACGGGCGTCTCAGGAAGATCAGCGCGTTCGCCGCGCCGAGGACGACGGCGATCATCTGTTCGGTATAGAGCGACGAGAGGCCGGCAAGGCGCGGCAGGTCGGCGGCCCAGGCGACCGCCAGCGCCGAGATCAGGACGGCCAGGAAAGCGCAGAAATGCCGGACCGCCGGGGCGTCCTGCAATACGGTGTCGGCCGGTCCGTCGGACGAACGGGCGTCGCCGCCGGACCGCATCTCCCGGTCGGGAGGCTGAGGCGCGGTTCCGTCAGGCGGGGCGCCGGGCGCCTACTGCCGCCACATCCCCTTTTCGCGATAGAAGCGGATGGCGCCGGGATGGTAGTCGATGTCGACCTTTTTCGCCATGTCCGCCGCCTTGAAGCTGCGCCACAGCGGCGCCGCAGCGCGCAGGTCGCCGGCCCGCTCGTGCATGGCTTTCGCGACCCGGTAGACGATGTCCTCTCCCACGTCCTTGTGGGCCCAGAGCGTGTAGTCGAAGGCCATAATCTTCACGTCGCCGCTCAGGCCGGGCAGCTTCGGATTGGCCTTCATCGTCATGACGTAGGATTGCGGCAGGTGCCGGCGCATCCGGGCAACCGAATCGCGGTCGTCGTCGATCGGCAGGATGTGCAGCGCGCCCTGGGCGGCTTTCATGTCGCGGGTCGGCTTGGAGCCGACAGCGGCGATCGCGGCATCCAGCGTGCCGCGCTTGAAGCCGTCCCACATGCGCGGGAAATTGGGCACCTGAACGAAATTCCAGCCGACGGTGCTGACGTTGAGGTTGGCGGCCGTGCCGAGCAGCAGATAGGCGCCCAGAGCCCGCTGCTTGAAGCCGGGAAGGCGTTTGCCCTTCAGGTCGGCGAATGTCCGGATTCCCGATTTCCGGCTGACGAAATAGGCGACGCGGAACGGCATCAGGGTGGCGACCATGCGCAGGTTCGGGTTCGGCCGGCCCTCCGACATGCCGGTGCCGTTGAGCGCGAAGGTAAGCTGGAAGATGTTCGACGCCGCGAACTCCAGTTTGCCGCTGTTGACGACCGGGATGTACTGCGAGGTGTTGGCGTAGGGCTGCGGGCGCATCTGCAGCCCGGCATGGGCGGAAACGACCTTGGCGATCGCCGCCGTGACCTGTGCGGTGGCGCCGCCCTTGGTTGTACCGATGCCGACGCTTTGCGCCTGGGCCGGGCCGGCGAGCGCCATCGCGCCGGCGAGCCATAGTCCGGTCGCGAGCGGCCCAACTGTGTGCATCGATGACATAATCCGCATGGTCTCTTCCCTCTTTTGCAGGCGTCCGTTCGCCCCCGCGACCGGCCGGTTTTTCGGGCAGGATATAGCGCCGGCCGGGGTTCGCCAATGGCCTTCCGCCCGGCCCGGCGATAGCCCCTTTTGCCGCAATCGCGACCGTCCTCCGGCATGCGCTAAGTTTTCGGCTTCAATCCCGTTGCGGAGAGGCTATATCTGGCCGCGGCTCGACCGGGGGAAAGGCCGGGCGGGCAGCGTCGACAGGCAACGGTTCGTTCGGTTTGACTCGTATTGCACCCTTCCTGGCGGGAATTGCGGTTTGCGTCGCGTCGTTCGCGTCCCCGGTTCTCGCCTCGTCGGTCGATCGGGAATGCCGCGCCGGCGCGCCGGCCTTCCGCAGTGCGCACAAGTGGAACGACCGCCGGCTGGAACTCGGCCGTCTGACCCTGTGGCAATCGTTTCGCAACAGCGTTCCCTGGCGCCTGACGGCCGACGGCATCGTGACCGGCCGGGGGCCGGTGCGGATCTCGCCGCGCGAACGCTACCGGCTGAAGAGCGTCCCGGCCGCCTGGCGGAAATACGGCCGCCTGATTCGCGCCGCATCCCGCAGATACGGCGTCCCGGCCGAACTCTTCCTGGCGATCGTCGTCAACGAATCGGCTCTCAAACCGCGCGCCTTCCAGACCTATCGCGGCTATATCGGCGATGAAGAGACTCCCGACCGTATTTCGGTCGGGCTCGGCGCGATCCTGATCAGCACCGCGCGCTATGTGTTGAAAAACAAGTCGATCGACCGGGCCTGGCTACAGAATCCCGCCAACAATATCCGCATGATCGGCATCTACCTGAACCGGCAATACCGCCTGACGGGTTTCGATCCGCCGAAGGTGGCGGCGGCCTACAACGCCGGCGGCCTGTATCGCCAGAACCGCCGGAAGAACCGCTGGAAGCTGCGCAGCCATCCGCTCTACATCGATTTCTTCGTGGCGGTGTTCGACGAGGCGATCCGCTACCTCGCCAGGCGCCCCTCCCGGCCGCGGGAAAGTTTCGCCGCCCTGTTCGCCAGGGATTCGATCGTCGCGGCCTGCGCGCGGGCGCCCGATTCCCCGTTCCGGAGCCCGTTCGCCCAAGCGGTCGCCCGGCAGCCGTTAGCGCATGAGATCGCCGGCGGCGGTAATGCCGGGCGAGGCGGCGGGCCTGTGGATTTCCTGACCGGTCTTTCCCGGCACCAGCGCGCCCGCATCGCGCTGCAATCGCGCATATCGGGCCTCGTTCCGGACGATCCGGCCTTTCGCGTGGCGCCGAAGGGCCGGCGCGTGCGGTAAAGCGCCGCCCGACGCGCCTTCACCCGCCGCAGGCGCGGTCTTTCTCCAGTTTCACCAGGCGCATCCGCTCGCGCACGATGCGCGCCTTGCGCCGGATCCGGGCGTTCGGCCGGTCCGGCCGCCAGCGCAGGGGGCCGGGCAACGTGCTGGCGAGCAATGCCGCCTGGGCCGGCGTCAGGCGGGCGGCGGCGCGGCGAAACCAGGCCCGGGCGGCCGCGTCCGCGCCGTAGATGCCCGGTCCCCATTCGGCGACGTTGAGATAGGTTTCCAGGATCCGCCGTTTTCCCCACAAGGCTTCGATCAGCACCGTGAAACCGGCCTCCAGGCCCTTGCGGACGAAGGACCGGTGCGGGGTCAGAAAGACATTCTTCGCGGTCTGCATCGAGATCGTGCTGGCGCCCCGGCGGAACCCGCCGGTCTCCTCGAAATCCTTCAGCGCTTCCCGAATCGCGCGCCAGTCGAAGCCCGTGTGGCTGCAGAACCGGCTGTCTTCCGCGGCGATGGCCGCGCGGACGAGATGCGGAGAAATCCGGTCGAGGGGCCGCCACCGCCACCGCGCCGGATAAGCGTCGCGGCGCTGCGCCGCCCGCAGCACCATCAGCGGCGTGTGGGCCGGCGGCACGGCCCGGTACACCGCCACGGAGGCGACCGCCGACAGGCCGAAGGCGAGGCCCGCGACCGCGGCGGCCAGCAGGAGCGCGCCGGCGATGCGCAGCATCAGGCGGGCCCGGTGCGCCCGCCCGCCGGCCCGAACGGGCCGCCGGGCGGAATTGCCGGCCGGTGTCCTGAAACGATCCCTGAAACGATGGCTGAAACGACCATGACCGGCATTATCGCGGCGCAGCGCCGGAAGTCATCACGGAAGTGACGGCGCGGGCCGGTCCCGGCCTCACCCCGCCTCACCGGGCCGTGAGCGCCGGCCGATACGGCGGACGCCGCCGGCCGATCGGGGTAGAGTGGCGAACCGGCGCCCGGAGCGAAGCCCCGAATGGGATCTCCGAATGGACGTGGGCCGCCGGACGGAGACTTTGCCATGATCCGAATTCGATCCCCCTTTTCCGGTCCGGGCCGCCGGCCGTTTCTGCTCGCCGCGGTGTTCGTCCTGGCCGGCGCTTTCATTCCGATCGGCGGGGGCGCCGTTGCCGACGCCCCGGCCTCCTGGAAGAGCGAGTGGCCGAAGACCGATTTTTCGAACGCCATCGTCGATCTCGCCTCGATCCGCTCGGGCGGCCCGCCGAAGGACGGCATTCCGCCGATCGACGATCCGCAGTTCACCACCGTCGGCCAGGCCGCCATGAAGGGCCTCGCGGCGCGCGAGCCGGTCATCTCGGTCGCCATAGGGGAAGACGCGCGCGCCTATCCGTTGCGCATCCTGATGTGGCACGAGATCGTCAACGACAGCGTCGGCGGCCGGCCGGTCTCGGTCACCTGGTGCCCGTTGTGCAATTCCGCCGTGGTGTTCGACCGCCGGCTCGACGGGCGGGTGCTCGACTTCGGCACCACCGGAAAGCTGCGGAAATCCGATCTCGTGATGTACGACCGCCAGACCGAGACCTGGTGGCAGCAGTTCCTCGGCCAGGGCATCGTCGGCAAGCTGGCCGGCAGCAAGCTGAAGATGCTGCCGATGCGGGTCGAGAGCTTCGAGCGGTTCGCCGGCCGCCATCCCGGCGGCAGGGTGCTGATCCCCAACAACGAGGGTATGCGGGCCTACGGCCGCAACCCCTACCGCCGCTACGACAGCCGCAGCCGGCCCTATTTCGATGTCGGCAGCCTGCCGTCCGGCGTGCCGCCGCTCGAACGGGTCGTCGCGATCGGCAAGCAGGCCTGGACCTTCAGCCTGCTGCGGGAGAAGGGCAAGGTGACGGCCGGCGCCTACGTCATCGCCTGGGAGAAGGGGCAGGCCTCAGCCCTCGACAGCGCCGCGATCGCGGAGGGGCGCGATATCGGCAACGTCACGGTGCAGCGCAAGGGGCCGCGCGGCCAGTTGCAGGACGCCGTGCACGACGTTTCCTTCGCCTTCGCTTTCCATGCGTTCCACCCGGACGGGAAAATCCACAGCCTGCCGGCTGCCGAATAGCGCTCAGGCCGCGCTCGCCCGGGCCGAGGCCGCCATGCCGTCGCTCCGGTTGACCAGCGCGTCGTAGTCGGCGACCAGCGTGCGGGTGATCTCGCCGACGCTGAAGCGGTAGCCGTCGATCTCGCGCACCGGGGTCACCTCCACGGCGGTGCCGGTCAGGAACACTTCGTCGGTGTGCGCGAATTCTTCCGGCGCGATCGCGCGCTCGACGATTTCGTAGCCGCGCTTGCGCGCCAGCTCCATGACCGTGCGGCGCGTGATGCCGTCGAGGAAACAGTCGGGGACCGGCGTATGCAGCACGCCCTTCTGCACCAGGAAAATGTTGGCGCCCGTCGCCTCGGCGACCCGGCCGCGCCAGTCGAGCATCAGCGCATCGCTGTAGCCGGCGGCCTCGGCGGCGTGCTTCGAGAGCGTGCAGATCATGTACAGGCCGGCGGCCTTGCTGTCGGTCGGCGCCGTCGCCGGGTCCGGCCGGCGATACTTTGCTACCGTCATGCGGATGCCCTGCAGGCGGGCCTCCGGCGTGAAATAGGCCGGCCATTCCCAGGCCGCGATGGCGAGGTTGGTCTTCGTCTGCTGGGCCGAAACGCCCATCATCTCCGACCCGCGCCACGCGACGGGGCGGACATAGCCGTCGACGATGCCCTGCTTCCTCACGACCAGCCGGCAGGCCTCGTCGATTTCGGCGACCGACCAGGGGATTTCGAAGTCGAGCAGCCCGGCGGACTTGTGCAGCCGTTCGGTATGTTCGGTGAGCTTGAATATCTCGCCGCCATAGACGCGCTCGCCTTCGAAGACGCAGCTGGCATAGTGCAGACCGTGGGTCAGCACATGCACATTGGCCTCGCGCCAGGGTATCAGTTCCCCGTTGAGCCAGATCGGGCCGTCGCGGTCGTGAAACGGCGGCGTGGACATTCGCTTGAGCCTCCGGTGGGCAGCCCGCGCGGTTGCGGCCCTGCGGCAGCGGCTGCGCGGTCGCTGCAACGGATGGCCTTTACCGGCAAAACGGGTTAGATTCTTTCAACAAAAGGGCGCGCTCGGTAACATTGTTAGGAAAACGAGTCAACGATGGCCAACGTCACACCGCCGGAAAACCGGCGCGCCGGCCGGGGCGGCAACGAGCGGCTCCAGCGCGGCCATACCAGGCGCGCCGCCGTTCGCCGGCCGGCCGCCACGCAGGCCCGCCGCGCAGGTCCGCCGCCGGGAACGGCAGGGTAACGGCAATGGAAGACGGCGACGCCCATATCCTGGTCGTGGACGACGACCGGCGCCTGCGCGACCTGCTGTACCGCTTCCTTGCGGACAACGGCTTTATGGTCGATACGGCGGCCGACGCGGCGGAGGCCCGGCGGAAGCTCGAATCCTTCGCCTTCGACCTGCTGATCGTCGACGTGATGATGCCCGGCGAATCCGGCCTGTCGCTGACCGAGGGGCTGCGCCGCCGGTCCTCGGTGCCGATCCTCATGCTGAGCGCGATGGGCGAGGCCGGGGACCGGATCGCCGGTCTGGAGCGCGGCGCCGACGACTATCTGCCGAAGCCCTTCGAACCGCGCGAACTCCTGCTGCGCATCCGGACGGCGCTGCGCCGGCAGCGCACGGATTCGGCGAATGTCGCGAGCGCCCTGTCTTTCGGGCCGTGCCTGTTCGACATGCGCCGTCTGGAGCTGACGCGCGGCGGCGCCCGGGTCCGGTTGACCGAGACCGAGGCGCGGGTGCTGAAGGTTCTGGCCGGCCGGGCCGGCGAGCCGGTCGCGCGGGACACGCTGACCGAAGAGGGCGCGCTGGAAGGCAGCGCACGGGCGATCGACGTGCTGATCGCCCGGCTGCGCCGCAAGGTGGAGCCCGATCCCCGCGATCCGCGCTATCTGCAAACGGTGCGGGGCAAGGGCTACGCCCTGGTGCCGGACTGACGGCAGGCGCACCGGGATGCCCGTTTCCGACGACCGGGGCCAGTCGCCGTTGCGCCGTTTTCTGCCGCGCAGCCTGCTCGGCCGTTCCCTGCTGATCCTCGGTCTGCCGATCGTCGCGGTCCAGTTCATCTCGCTCTGGTTCTTCTATGACAGGCACGTCCAGAACGTGTCGCGCCGCATGGCGCAGAATCTGGCGAATAACATCCAACTCGCCCTCAATCACATGCAGGATTACAAGGCGGCGGAAGACGCGTCGTGGATCCTGTCGGAACTGCGGTCCGGGCAGGGCTTGCGCATCGTTCTGCGCAAGGGGCAGACCCTCGAAGGCTTGGAAACCCGGAACATGGGCGGCCAGACGGGGCGCGAAGTGTTGCGCCAGTTCCGGCGCACCCTGTCGGCGGATTTCGTCATCGACGGCGATTTCGACGACCGCAACTTCCGGGTCCGGGTCGCGGCGCCGGGCGGCATCCTGGATATCGTCGCATCGAAGAAGAAGCTGTGGCCGATCACGGCCGAACTCTACGTTGCCTGGTCGGTCGGCGCCGCGATCGTCCTGCTCGTCATCGGCGGCCTGTTCATGCTGAACCAGATGCGGCCGATCCGAGAGCTGGCCGCGGCCGCGGACCGGTTCGGCAAGGGCCGGGACGTGCCCGATTTCAAACCCTGGGGCGCCACCGAGGTGCGCCAGGCCGCGACCGCCTTCCTGATCATGCGCGAAAGGATCCGGCGCCAGATCGACCAGCGCACGGAAATGCTGGCCGGCGTATCGCACGATTTGCGCACGCCGCTCACCCGCCTGAAGCTCGCCCTCGCCCTGGAGCCGGACAGCCCCGAAACCGCGGAACTCCGCCGCGATGTCGACGAGATGGAGCGGATGGTGGAGGAATATCTCGCCTTCGCCCGCGGCGAGGGGCTGGAGCAGGCCGTCGAGGCGAACCTCAATGTGCTGGTGCGCGGCGTCGTCGCCAGGGCGCGCGACGGCGGCGCCCGCATCGAACTGGACCTGCCGCCCAGCCTTAGAGCCACCGTGCGGCCGAACGGCTTCAAACGGGCGCTGACGAACGTCGTCCGCAATGCCGTGCGCTTCGCCGGCGAGGTCAGGGTCGTCGCCGCGCGCCGCGCCGGCATGATCCTTGTCACCGTGGACGACAACGGCCCCGGTATTCCGGAGGGCGAACGCGACGACGTCTTCAAGGCGTTCCACCGGCTCGACGACGCCCGCAACCGCGATGCCGGCGGCGCCGGCCTGGGGTTGACGATCGCGCGGGACATCCTGCGCGGCCACGGCGGCGACGTTATCCTCGCCGAATCGCCAATGGGCGGGCTGCGCGCGGTCCTGCGCTTTCCGGTCTAGACCGGATGCCGTAGCCGCGGAGCGACGCCATGCGGATCGACGGACGGTGCCATTGCGGCAATCTCGGCTTTACGCTCGAAACGGCCCTCACCTGGGAAACCCTCCGGCCGCGCGAGTGCGACTGCGCCTTCTGCCGCGCCCATGCCGCGCGTTGCGTTTCCGACCCGCAGGGCCGGGCGGCGATCTTCGCGGCGGACCCGGACCGTCTCGTCCGCTATCGCTTCGGCCTGCGGACGGCGGAGTTTCTCCTGTGCGGCAGCTGCGGCGTCTATATCGGCGCCTGGGCGGAGGAAGGGCAGGGCGGCTTCGCGACCCTCAACCTGCGCGCCACGGCGCACCGCGACCGGCCGGGCGCCGCGGCCTCCTACGGCCACGAAACCGCGGAGGGCCGCCGCGCGCGCCGCCGCAAACGCTGGACGCCGGCCGAACTGCGCCTCGGGGCAGCGCCGCCGGACGCGCCCGGAACCGCATAGGACCGGCGGGCGCTGCCTGGCGCCGCTATTCGGCGGCGACGGCCATCGCGTCCGGCCTCAGGCCTTCCTGCTCGCAGGTCGGTGCGGCGTCGAGCACCGTGGCGCGCTGGGCGTCGCGCGGCCAGCGCAGGTCGTCGTAGGGCAGGCCGCGGTGCATGGTGCAGCGGTTGTCCCACATCACCAGGTCGCCGGCGCGCCAGCGGTGGCTGTAGACGAACCGCCGCCGGGTCGCGTGGTCCATCAGGCGCTGCAGCAGGGCCTCGGCCGCGTCGTCCGCCATGCCGTCGATCCGCCCGGCATGGGAGGCCAGATAGAGGCCGGTGCGGCCGCTGTAGCCGTGATGGCGGACCAGCGCCTGCGGCACCGCCGGCATGGCGGTCTTCTCGTCCTCCGACATCTCGAAGCCCTGGCGCGCCCGGGAATAGGCGATGGCGTGACGCGCGATGCGCCCTTCGGCCTGCGCCTTGAGATCGCCGGGCAGGGCGTCCCACGCCGCGCGCATGTCGGCGAACTCGGTCTGGCCGCCGACCGGCGGAATCGCGCGCATGAGCAGGAGCGAGGCCTTGGCCGGCACCTCCTTGAAGGAACTGTCGGTGTGCCAGAGCCGGTTGCCCGTCTGGAAGGCGCGCAAGCGGCTGTCCGCGCTCCAGACCGCGCCGTCCGGCGTCAGGTTCGATACGTCGGCGATGTCGGTCAGCACCCGCGGCTCGACGCCGTCGAGATCGACGATCATCGACGGATCGATCGGCCCGAACCGCCTGGCGAACGCGACATGCTGCTCCTGGGTCATCCGCTGACCGGGAAAGATCAGCACGGCGTAGGTGTGGAAGGCGTCCTCGATCGCCTGCCAGTCCGCCGCCGGCAGCGGCTTCGACAGGTCGGCGTCGCCGACCTCGGCGGCAAACGTCCCGGTGACCGGCCAGATTTCAACCGTCATCGCTCGTGTCCCAACCCTGCGCTCCCAGCCCGGCGCTTCCTGCCGCGGGCGCCGGGCAACGATAGCGCCGGCCGGATCGCAGGCGCAAGATCCGGCCCGGATACGCCCCGGATACGCCCCGGATACGCCCCGGATACGCCCGGGATACGCCCGGGATACGCCCGGGGCCGCCGCGCGGTCCGTCATGTCTCCCCGTCATGTCTCCCCGTCATGTCTCTCGGCCGGGCGCGGGCGCCGGGCTTGCTTCTGGGCGGCGGCCGGCGCGCCCTGTATGTTTGCGGTTGCGATTGCAATTGCGTCGGGGCGGTTGTCGTTGCCGGCATTTTCCGTCAAGGTTGTTCGGGGGAGCGCGGCTTCCGGAAGACCTGCGGGGTCCGGCCGTTCCGGCGCTTCCCGCCGCTTTCGTGTTGCGCCCTGCGCTGCTTTCGGCGCCCGAACGGAGAACGTCATGAAAAGCCTCGTCCGCATCGCCGTGCCCGCCGTTTCGGCCTGTTGCCTCGTCCTGGCGGCGGTCTTCGCCGCCGCCCATCCGGCCGGCGCGGCCAGCCCCGAGGAGGCCGGCCTCAAGATCGCGCGCGACGCCTACGACCGCGACAGGGGCTTCGGCAATTTCACCGCCCGGCAGACCATGGTGCTGCGCAACAAGCGCGGGCAGGAGAGCCGGCGCCGGCTGCGGATCAAGGTGCTCGAGACCGAAGGCGCCGGCAACAAGAGCCTGTTCGTGTTCGACCGGCCGCGCAGCGTGAAGGGAACCGCCTTCCTGATCCATTCCCACAACAAAAAGGCCGACGACCAGTGGCTCTATCTGCCGGCGCTCAAGCGGGTCAAGCGCATCAGCTCGTCGAACCGCTCCGGCTCCTTCATGGGCAGCGAATTCTCCTATGAGGACCTCGGCGCCCAGGAGGTCGGGAAATACACCTACAAGTATCTGCGCGACGAGGCGTGCGGCAAACGCACATGCACGCTCGTGGAGCAGGTCCCGACCGCCAAAAGGTCCGGCTACCGGCGCCAGCTCGTCTGGCGCGACAAGCAGGACCTGCGAGTCTGGAAGGTCGTCTACTACAACCGCAGGAACGCCCATATGAAGACGCTGACGTTCGACAAGTACGAACTGTACCTGGACCGCTTCTGGCGCGCCGGCGAGATGAAGATGGTCAACCGCCTGACCGGCAAGAGCACGGACATGCTGTGGTCGGACTACAAATTCGGGACGGACCTCAAGGAGAGCGAGTTCACCCGCACCGGATTGAAGCGGGCGCGCTGATGGGCCTGCGGCCGGCCCTGCGAACGGCCATTCGGCAGGCCATTCGAACGGCCTTTCGCCGGGCGGCGCCGGTTGCGCTGGCGGTCCTCGCCGCCGCTTCGGCGCCCGGCGCGTCGCTCGCCGAGCAGGAAGTCTCCGGCAAGCTCAGCCTGGAGACCCGCTGGTTCCCGCGCAGCGCGGAGTTCGACCGCCAGCGCAGCTATAACGCCGGCCTGGTCGCGGAGCCCCAGCTCTACGTCAAGGGCGCGGAGAATTTCAGCGTCACCGTCGCGCCCTTCTTCCGCGTCGACGCCGCGGACCGGACCTGGACCCATGCCGACCTGCGCGAGGCCTATGCGCTGCTGAACGGCCCGCTCGGCGACGCCGAATGGGAATTGCGCCTGGGCGTCGACCGGGTGTTCTGGGGCGTCGCGGAAACGCGCAACCTGGTCGATATCGTCAACCAGACCGACCTGGTCGAAAACCCCAACGAAAAGGTCAAGCTGGGCCAGCCGATGGCCCACCTGACGCTCTCCGGCGACTGGGGCGCGGCGGAGTTTTTCGTCATGTCCTTCCACCGCCTGCGCACGTTTCCGGGCGCCGCCGGCCGGCTGCGCCCGCAGTTGCGGATCGACAACGGCCGCGCGACCTACGAGAGCCCGGCGGAGGAATGGCACCTCGATTTCGCCGCCCGCTACAGCAACGCCTTCGGCCCGCTCGATCTGGGCCTGAGCGTGTTCGACGGCACCGGCCGGGAGCCGGTCATGCGGCCGGTATTTCGACTCGTCCAGGGACAACCGGCGCCGGTCGCCCTGGCGCCGCATTACGAGCAGATCCGCCAGTTCGGCCTCGACGCCCAGCTCACGGTCGAATCCTGGCTGCTCAAGCTGGAAGCCATCCACCGCAGCGGCGCCAGCAACATCGCCGGCAAGAAGGAAGACTACGCCGCCTTCGTCGCCGGCGGCGAATACACCTTCAGCGGCGTCTTCGAATCGGACGCCGATCTGAGCCTTCTTGCCGAATGGCTGATCGACGGGCGCCGGCATCGCGCGACCAACCAGTATCAGAACGACCTGTTCTTCGGCGTCCGCCTGTCGCTGAACGACGTCGGGAGTACGGCCTTCACCCTCGGCGCGCTGTACGATCTCGACTACGGCACCCGGACGATGTCGCTCGAATTCGACCGGCAGCTGACCGATTCCGTCTCCGTCAAGGCGGAAGCGATCCTCATGCTCCATGTCGGCGGGGCGGACGCCGTCGTCCGCCCGAGCCGGCGCGACAGCTTCGTGGGGGCGAAGCTGGCCTACAGTTTCTGACCGGGCGCGCAGGCGGCAGGTCTTTTTTGAATGACCGTTTAAGATCGAATCGGCCAAGTCTTTGAAATCGCACGGTTTTTGAAATTAGACAGACCGGTCTTTATATAGTGTTTTTTTGCATTTTTTCGCGCCCGCCGGCCCTAACCTGTTGGAATCGTTGCAAAGACATCCTCCTGCCCCTTCGGCTTCGCTCAGGGCAGGCTCTGAGCGAAGTCGAAGGGAGCGGAGAAATCCGGCCGGCGACGGGCGCCGGGCGGATGCCGGAGCCTTGGGCGTCGATGGAGCGCCCGCCGGGTTTCTCCGCTCCGCGCCTGACGGCGCTCCGGTCGAAATGACGGGAAAGGGGGGGGCGGAATGAAGGGTGGGAGCGGCGGCGGCCGTCCGGCCGTTTCGGGCGACGCGCAACCCACTCTCGTCATTTCGACCGAGCGGAGCGAGCGGAGAAATCCGGCCGGCGACGGGCGCCGGCCAAGCGCCGGAGCCTTTGGCGTCGGTAGAGCGCCTGCCGGATTTCTCCGCTTCGCGCCTGACGGCGCTCCGGTCGAAATGACGGGAAAGGGGGGGCGGAATGAAGGGTGGGAGCGGCGGCGGCCGTCCGGCCGTTTCGGGGGACGCGCAACCCCCTCTCGTCATTTCGGCCGAGCGGAGTAGCCTGCCCCTTCGGCTTCGCTCAGGGCAGGCTCTGAGCGAAGCCGAAGGGAGCGGAGAAATCCGGCCGGCGACGGGCGCCGGCCAAGCGCCGGAGCCTTCGGCGTCGGTAGAGCGCCCGCCGGGTTTCTCCGCTCCGCGCCTGACGGCGCTCCGGTCGAATTGACGGAAAAGGGGGGCGGAATGAAGGGTGGGAGCGGCGGCGGCCGTCCGGCCGTTTCGGGCGACGCGCAACCCACTCTCGTCATTTCGACCGAGCGGAGTAGCCTGCCCTGAGCGAAGTCGAAGGGAGCGGAGAAATCCGGCCGGGGACGGGCGCCGGGCGGATGCCGGAGCCTGCGGCGTCGATGGAGCGCCCGCCGGGTTTCTCCGCTCCGCGCCTGACGGCGCTCCGGTCGAAATGACGGGAAAGGGGGGCGGAATGAAGGGTGGGGGCGCCGGGCGGCCGCGGCGGGCGCACTCCGGGCGTTGACGGGGGCGATATGGGGCGCGGGACCTGCGATGTCAAGGAATATTATCGAGAAAGAGGAAATATTTTTGAGACCGGCCCGGCCTGCACCCCCTCCCCTTGGGGGAGGGGCAGGGGGAGGGGTGTCGCGGGGAAAACCCCGCCGCCGCCCGTTTTCCGCTTGTCCCGTCGGTCATTTCGACCGAGCGGAGCAGCCTGCCCCTTCGGCTTCGCTCAGGGCGGGCTCTGAGCGAAGCCGAAGGGAGCGGAGAAATCCGGCCGGCGACGGGCGCCGGCCAGGCGCCGGAGCCTGTGGCGTCGACGGAGCGCACGCCGGGTTTCTTCACTCCGCGCCTGACGGCGCTCCGGTCGAAACGACGGGAGGGGAAGGCCGCGGCCGGCGCTGCAACGCCCGGCCCGGCGGGTCCGGGGAAGCGGGCGTTTGCAATCTCCGGGCGATGCCCTATTTTCCGGGTTCGGAAGAATCCGGCATTGCGCCGGGACCGCAAGGCACTGCGGGGAAACGATTGACTCCGCCACCCCCCACCCCCCGCAAGTCGGAGACATGGATAATCTCCCCTCCTCCTATCGCGAAGGCGCAGCGAGGGCGCGCGCCGTAGACCGGGCGGCGGCGGACGCCTATCTCCGCCACACGACCGTCGGCGACCCCGCGCTCGACCCGGTGATGGAGGAGCTCGCCGGGCTGGAGCCGGCGGCGCTGCACCGCTTCGTCGCTGCGGGCATCGACCGGCAGGACGATGCGCTCCGCGATGCGCCCGAGGCCCTGCGGCAATTCTTCGGCAATCTCGGCGAACCCGCCTGGCTGGACCCCGGCGCCTTCCGCCCCGGTGTCCGGGTCTTCCACAAGAACGCCGACCTCATGCTCGCCGCCTTCGTGGCCGCGGTGCTGGTGGAGGGGTTTTCGACGCTGATCGCCAAATCCTTCCGGATTACCGGGCGCGTGGCGGCGACCGAGCGGCGGCTGAAGCAGAATAACCGCCAGTTGCTGGATATTTTCATGCCCGGCGGCCTGGAGCGGGACGGCGACGGCTGGAAGCTGTCGATCCGCGTCCGCTTCGTTCACGCGCAGATCCGGCGCCTGCTTGCGCACTCCGAAGACTGGCGCGGCGACGAATGGGGCACGCCGGTAAGCGCGGCCCATCTCGGCCTCGCCATCTCGGTCTTTTCCAAGCGGCTGCTGGATTATTCGACGCTGCTGGGCGCGCAGTTCGACGAGGAGGAAAAGGCGGGCGTGCTCGCGGTCTGGCGTTACGCCGGATATGTGATGGGCATACCCGAAGCCGTCCTCTATGCCGACAGCGCCTCGGCGACGAAAATCTATACGGTCGGTTTCGCGGCCGAGCCGCCGCCCGACGCCGATTCGGCGACCATGGCGAACGCGCTGATCCAGTCGATCCCCGGCGTCGCCGGGATAACGGACCCGGCCGAGCGCGAGAAAGTCCTGGCGCTGGCCTACCGCCTGTCGCGCGCCCTGATCGGGAACCGGCTCGCCGGAAGTTTCGAATATCCGAAAAGCTTCGCCCCGGGCGCCCTGTTCCTGTTCCGCACGAAGCAGCGGCTCCAGCGGCTGCTGAAGCGGGACAACATCGTCAGGTCGGGGAACTTTTCGCAGATGCTGCAGATTTCGGTCTACGACGAGGCCGGCCTGAGCTACCGGCTGCCGGACCATGTCTATGCGGAGCGGTCCTCCGACTGGTAGGCGCTGCGGAGCGGAGCCGGGTAGCGCGCCGGTCGGAATCTTGTTTTTTGCGAATGGGCGGAGTTATTTTCTGCCCACGGAACCGGGAAACGGCCGGGAGAAGGACATGACGAAGAAGGTCGCAATAGTCGGCGCCGGAGCGGCCGGCCTGGCGGCGGCTTACACCCTCCGCAGGCAAGGGGTTGACGTCACCCTGTTCGAGGCATCGGACCGCGCCGGCGGGCGCATGGCCGGCGAAGCGGTCGACGGCTTCTACGTCGACTCCGGAGCCTGCATATTCCACGAAACCCAGGAGGCCGTGAACCGGCTGAGCGGGGAACTGGGCGTGTCTTACGACCGGTCTCCCAGGGATCACGTCGGAACGATCTACATCGGGGGCAAGGCCCGCCGGATGAACATGGAACGCAGGTTCGCACTGGTGAACCTCCGGGCGCTGCTGTCCTTCGACCTGTTTTCCTTCAAGGAACTCGTGCAGGTCGGCAGGCTCGCCAGGGCGCTCGGGCGCCGCCGCGCCGATCTCAACCGGAAGGACCACACGCGGCTCCTGGATTTGGACACAGGGGAGAATGTCGTCGAATTCGTCCGGCGGAATTTCGGCGAGGAGCTCGCCGGCGGAGCCTTTCTCGAGTCCTTTTTCAATGTGGGGACGCTGGCCAAACCGGAACGTATGGGCGCGCTCCAGGGCATCATGATCCTCTGGGATTTCGCTTTCGGCTATCCCGATCAAGCGACGAGGAACCCCGAAAGATGCGTCGCCGACTTCTCGATCGCCCTTGCGGAGGCGTGCAAAAGCGATACGCGGCTCGCCACGCCGGTCGAGCGGATCGCGATCGAAGACGGGGTGGCGAAAGGCGTCGAAACCGGGGACGGATTCTTCGAGGCGGACGCCGTGATATGCGCCACGACCGCCTCTGCCGCGCTGCGGATCGCGCCCGATATGCCCGACAGCATCAGGGAGCCCCTGGAGAAAGTGACCTACTCCAGCTGCTGCCACGTCGCTTTCGGCGTGAACGGGCACCCGCTGCCGAAGCCCACCTATGTGTTTACCGTTGTTCCGCGGACCGATTCCTTCATTTCCGCGTTCTTCGACGCCACCGTGCCGTCGCCGCTTGCCGCTCCTCCGGGCAAGGGCCTCATCCACGCATACGCAGCCGAAGAGCACACCGACGAGCTGATTGCGTTGAGCGATGAGGAGATCGGGCGGAGGTTTATCGGCGAAATTCGCAGATTCGCTCCGGAAATGCCCGCAGAGCCGCTTTTCACCCGCGTGCACCGCTGGAAAGAAGCGGTGTTCCTGGCCCCGGGCGGCGTAATGACGGAACTCTACGAATTGAGAAAGCAGGGTTTCCCGGGAGTCTCCGGGCTGGCGCTGGCGGGCGACTATATGAACATCATGGGCGTGAACGGGGCGTTGCAGAGCGGCATGGCCGCAGCCGAACACGTCATGGGCGAGCCCGGCCCGGCAGGCTGCTGAAAACCCCCCGGGGGATTCCTCCGCAAAAGGGAGAGACCGCGCCGGGCGCGCCGCTTGCCCCGCCCGTCATTCCGGCCGGAGCGTACCCCTTTCCCGTCATTTCGACCGGAGCACCCCCTCCCCGTCATTTCGACCGAGCGGAGCGAGTGGAGAAATCCGGCCGGCGACGGAGGCCGGCCAGGCGCCGGAACCTGTGGCGTCGGTGGAGCGCCCTCCGGGTTTCTCCGCTCCGCCCCGGCCTAGGGGCCGGGGCGTCGGTCGAAATGACGGGTGGGGGGCGGCGGTCGCGCGCCGCCGATTCGGGCGAAGCGCAACCCCCAACCGTCATTTCGACCGGGCGCAACCCCCTCCCGTCATTTCGACCGGAGCACACCCCCTCCCGTCATTTCGACCGAAGCACCCCCTCCCCGTCATTTCGACCGAAGCGAAGCGAGTGGAGAAATCCGGCCGGGGACGGGCGCCGGCCAGGCGCCGGAGCCTGTGGCGTCGGTGGAGCGAGAGCCAGATTTCTCCGCTCCGCCCCGGCCCGGTGGGCCGGGGCGTCGGTCAAAATGACGGGGGTGGGGGAGCGCCCGCCGGCCCCGCCGGGCCTTCCTCGACGAGCCTGCAAGCCTTCAAGTCGGGGATTGTTCCGGGCAAGCCGGGCGGCTACGATAATTCCGCCGGAACGATGCAACGCCCGGTCTGCCGCGCCGGCGCGCTCGCCGGCCGGTTGCCGAAGCCCTGGCGGGACGTTTATCCGAAACCGCCGACCGCCGCCGGTTCGGCCCGCCTTGCGCCGGGAGCGGCAAACAAGGTCCGGGACGCAGGACATGATTCGTTTATCGGTTGAAGATTACGCCCGTTTTATCCTGCGCCGCAGGTGGCTGGCGATCGCGCTTTCCATACTGGCCATGCTGGCCGTCTCGGCCGGCGCCCTCCACATCTCGACCACGAACGACATTCGCAGCCTGGCCGACGAAGACAGCCCGGAGATCGTCGCCCTCAACGCGCTCGAAGGCATCTATTCGCGGACCAACATCGCGCTGATCGCGGTCGCCCCGAAGAAAGGGTCGGTGTTCACGCGGGCGACGCTTGCCGCCATCGAGGATCTGACCGAAGCGGCTTGGGAGACGCCCTATTCCACCCGGGTCGATTCTCTCACCAATTTCAATCACACATGGGCGGAAGGCGACGACCTGATCGTCGAACCGCTTGTCGACGGGGCCCGGGAACTGAGCGGCGAGGACATTGAGCGTATCGAGAAGATTGCGCTGAACGAGCCGGAACTGGCCGGGCGCCTGGTCTCGCCCGACGGCCGGGTGGCCGGCATGGTCATTACCTTCAACCTGACCGGTAACGAGCTGGAGGCGGCCGCCGAGATTTCGGGCTATCTCAACCGGGTGCTCGAAAAGGCCCGCGCAAGCCATCCCGGAACCGACTACCGCCTGACCGGCGATGTCATCATGAACCATGTGACGGGACAGACGGCCGAGGAGGACAGGCAAACCCTCGGACCGGCCGCTTTCCTTATCATTTTGATCGCCTCGGCTCTGCTTCTGCGCTCTCTGTTCGGCACAATCGCCATCGTCGTCGTGATGCTGTCCGTCATCCAATCCACCATGGGGCTGGTCGGCTGGACCGGAACGGTTCTGACGCCGGTCAACGCCGGATTGCCGATTATCGTCATGACGGTCGCCGTCGCCCATTCCGTGCACATTATCACGCAGGCGCAGTACGCCATGGGAGACGGGCGGGACAAGAATGCCGCGATCGTCGAATCCCTCCGGATCAACGCATGGCCGGTCTTTCTCACCGCGGCGACAACCATCGTAGGTTTTCTCAGCCTGAACGCTTCCGACTCGCCGCCGTTTCGCGTCCTCGGCAATTTCGTGGCGTTCGGCATGTTTTGCGCATTTTTGTATTCCATGATTCTTTTGCCGGCGCTGCTTTCCGTCTTGCCGTTGCGCGCCCGGGCCGGCGGCGGAGGAACGGGTTTTTTCGACCGCTTCGGCGCTTTCGTCGTGGCCCGGCGCGCCGTCCTGCTCTGGGGCGCCCCCCTCCTGGTAATCGGATTGGTGGCCGGAATTCCCCGCATCGAGTTGACCGATACATGGACAAAACTTTTCGACGAGCGTTACGAATTCCGGCGCGATACGGATTTTGTCATCGATAATCTGACCGGCATGGAGACGCTGGAATACTCGCTCAGTTCCGGGCGGGAAGGCGGCATCTCCGATCCGGATTACCTGCGCAAAGTCGACGCTTTCGCGGAGTGGTACCGCAAACAGCCCGAGGTCAGCCACGTTCAGGCCTTTTCGGATATCATGAAGCGCCTGAACAAGACCCTGCACGGCGACGATCCGGCCTATTACCGGCTGCCCGGCGACCCGCGGCTTGCCGCGCAATACCTGCTGCTTTACGAGTTGTCGCTCCCGCTCGGCAAAGATCTCAACAACCGCGTCGATGTCGGCAAGTCCGCTACGCGGATGACCGTTGTGATCGAATCCTTGACGGCGCAGGCGCAGCGCGAGATCGAAGCGCGCGCGCAGGAATGGATACGCGCCAATGCGCCCGGCCTTGCCGGCAGGGCTTCGGGTATCACCATCGTTCTGGCCCATCTTTCCCAACGAAATATCGAGAGCATGCTGCGGGGTACGGCTATCGCCATGGCCCTCATATCCCTGATCCTGATTTTCGTTTTCAGGAGCGTGCGCCTGGGATTGGTGAGCCTTTTGCCGAACTTCGTTCCCGCCGCGATGAGCATCGGCCTTTGGGGCTATCTGGTGGGGAATCTGGGAATGGCCGGCTCGATCACGACGGCGATGGCGTTCGGCATCATTGTGGACGACACGATACATTTTATGACCAAGTACCGGAAAGCGCGCCGCGAAGGGCAGCCCGCTACCGAGGCCGTCCGTACTACGTTCCGCACGGTCGGCCAAGCCATGTGGACGACGACCGCGGTCCTCTCGCTGGGTTTCCTTGTTTTCGCCTCGTCGGGATTCGAGGTCAGTTGGACGCTCGGCCTGCTCGTGACGCTGACGATTACTATCGCCCTGCTCGCCGATTTCCTGCTCCTCCCGCCGCTGTTGATGGCCATCGACCGGACGAAGGAACGATAACCCGGCCTTCCTCCGGCGGCGCCGATGGGGGCGGCTTTTTGCAGGGGAATCCAATCCGGCCTACGCCACCAGCTTCGCCAGCTCGCCCTTCTGGATTTTCCGGGTCGGCGTCATCGGCATTTCGCCTATGATTTCCAGCCGCTCGGGCCAGCGCATCTTGGCGACGCCGTTCGCTTCCAGATACCCGGTCATCTCCCCGAAGCTCAGGCTTGCGCCGGGCGCCAGCGTCGCAAACAGGCACATGCGCTCGCCGAGCACATCGTCGGGCATCGGCACGACCGCCGCGAGCACGACCGCCGGGTGGGCCTGCAAGAGATTTTCGACATCGGTCGGGTTGATCTTGATGCCGCCGCGGTTGATGACGTCCTTGACCCGGCCGGTAATGACGACATTGCCGTCGGCGTCCACGGTCGCCAGGTCGCCGGTGCGGAAGAAGCCGTCGTCGGCAAAGGCCGTCGCGTTCGCCTCCGGATTGTTCAGATAGCCCGGAAAGACGCTGTAGCCGGCAAGCTGCAACTCGCCCTCGGCGCCGGCCGGCAGGTCCGTATCGTCCTCCGGATTCGCGATGCGCACCTCGATGCCGGCGGTCTTGCGCCCGGTGCTCGTGTGGCGCACCTCCGGCGGCGCGTCGAGCGGCGTCTGCATGATGAGGATGGTCTCGGTCATGCCGAACAACTGCCCGGTCCGGCCGTTCGGCAGCCGGCGCTCCAGCGCGGCGGCGACCTCCGGCGGGCAGACCGAACCGGCGACGATGACATCCCGGACCGAGGAAAGATCGGCGTCGTCCAGCAGCCCGGCCTTGATCGTCGCCGCGACGTGGGCCGGCGCCGAGAACACCACCGTCGGCCGGCCGCGGATCAGCCGGTCGGCGTAAAGCTCAGGCGAGAACAGCGGCATCAGCACGTTGGTCGCGCCGTGGCACAGGCCGAGCATGCCGCAGGACAGGCCGAAAACGTGGGTGAAGGGCGGCGCGACCAGGATCCGGTCGCCGGCGGTCAGGCCGATGGTCGGCGGATAGATGCGCAGGTTGGACGTGAAGGTCTCATGGGTCCGCACGACGCCCTTGGGCGAGGCCGAGGTGCCCGAAGTGAAGCACAGGACGAGCGGATCGCCGGGGGCCGGCGGATCGGCGACGGGATCGGCGGCCGCCCCTTCGATCAGGCGGTCGAAATCCAGCGCGCCGGCCCTGCCGCCGCCGCCGATAACGACGATGTGCTCCAGCGAGGGAACCTGCGCCTTCAGGCCCGCCATGGTCGCCGGCGCGTCGTATTTGCCGTCGCCCGCTATGCAGATGACGGCGCGCGCCCGGCCGTGGTTCATCAGCGGCGCCATCTCGCCGGCCCGGTAGGGCATGTGCAGGGTGCAGAGCACGCCGCCCATCATGGCGACGCCCAGGAAGGCGATCGGGAATTCCGGATGGTTGGGATACTGGATGGCGACGACGTCGCCGCGCTTCAGGCCGAGGCCGAGCAGGGCGTTGGCGAAGCGGCGCGAGCGGTCGCGCCATTCGGCGTAGGTTATGTCCCGGTCCGGCGCGGCGATGGCGATTTTGTCCGGCGTTTCGTCGGCCCAGCGCTCCAGATAGTCGGCCAGCCGGTCGTCGTTCCAGAAGCCGGCCGCCCGGAACCGCTGCGCGAGGGCGCCGGTGTGGCGGGGAAAATCCGTCAATCCGCTCATCGCCATGCCGCCTGCCGTTCCCTGTTCAGCCCGCCGCGGCGGCCCGTCCGGCCTGCGCCGCCTCCTCGCGCAGCAGTTTCGCGACCCAGCGCTGGGCCCGGTCGACGCCCTTGTCGATATGCCAGCGCACCGCCGCCGCCGGTTCGGGCGCCGTGTCGAGCATCTTCTGCTGCGCCTCGATCACCGCGACATCCTCGAAGAAGGTGTCCCGGTTGGCGGCGAACATGGCGTCGGTCAGCGCCGCGTCGTCGAGGGCGGTGTTGCGCTGGAGCGACCAGAAATAGTGGGTTGAGCGGCCGGTCTCCGGCGTCATGGCGTTGAGCACCCGGTTCTCCACGGCGTGGTCGGGATTCTCCGTCGAACGGACCCGGACGCCGATAACGATATTCGCCGCCGGGGTGAACGTCACTTCCTGGCGGTGGTCGACGGTTCCGTTGAAGCCGCACAGCCGCTTGAAGAAGGGCGAGGGCTCGATGCCGCGCATGTCGCGGATCACGCGCAGGCTCTCGCCGTCGAACTCGGTCTTCACCGGCGCGTCGACCACCGCATCCGTCGCCAGCGTTTTCCGGTGGACGAAATGGGCGTGCGACAGGTCGAGGAGATTGTCGCGCACCAGTTCGTAATTGACGGCGACCGGCAGGGTTTCGCCGCGGCCGGCCCAGCCCGGGTCGTCGTTCCAGTGGTAGTCCGGGATCTCCGCTTCGTCGGCCAGCGCCGGATCGCCCATCCACAGGAAAATCCAGCCCCAGCGCTCGGCCGCCGGATAGTGGCGGGTCGAAAACCCGGCGGGCGGCGTCTCGACGCCGGGCGCCTGGGTACAAGTTCCGTCGCCGCAGAAGCCGAGCCCGTGATAGCCGCAGACGATGTCGTCGCCGACGATGCGGCCGTTCGACAGGGGCGCGCCGCGGTGCGGGCAACGGTCGGCGAGCGCGCAGGGCGTCCCGTCGCCGCGCCGCCACATCACGACCGGTTCGTCGAGCAGCCAGCGCTGCAGCGGTTCGCGCCCGACCTCCCCGCTCCACGCCGCGACATACCAGTAGTTGCGCAGGAAAATCGCCGTTCCCCCCGGTTCGGCGGCGCCGGCTGCCGGACGCCGTCGCCGCTCCGCCCGCGCGACCGTATCCCAACCGGACAGGCCGATCAACGCAGCGCCGGCGGGCAAGCCGGGACACTACCCCACGAATAATCCCCACGAATAATCCCCACGAATAATCCCCACGAATAATCCCCACGAATAATCCCAACGAATAATCGTTGACAGCCATTATCCGGCCAAGCACGCTCGATCCTGCAAACGCCTCTAGGGCCCCGGTTAGCGCCGGGTCGCCCGCTGAATACGACATCCGATTATCCGGCAACGGGGTAGCTCCCCTTTGCCCGGAGAATAGGCGGGAACCTTCCTGATTCCTGGAGGCGTTTGCAACGGCCTGGCACCAGCGGGTGTGCCAGGCGGCTTGTTGCGGCCGCCCTATGCCATTGCCCGTGTTCGTTATCAATCTCGACCGCCGCCCGGACCGCTGGCAGGCCATTTCGGCGCGACTCAACGAACTCGGCATTGCCTTCGAACGTATCCAGGCAATCGACGCCAACGAAAATCTTGCTTCGGAAAATACCGACGGGATGGATCCCGGCGGCCGTGCGTGCCTGGCGAGCCATTGCAAGGCGATGCGCGCCTTCCTCGCCACCGGAGCCGACGCGGCGCTGATCTTCGAGGATGACGCGGTGATCGCGTCCGACACCGCCACGGTGCTGGAATCGGTCGAATGGTGGCCGCCGGGAGCCGGGGCGGTCAAACTCGAAACAACCGGCGCCAAGCCGCGCATTCTCGGTGCGCAGCTGGGGCAGACGCCTACCGGGCGGGCACTTCGGCGCATGTACCATGGCAGCGGCGGGGCGGCCGGGTATCTGATCGGGCGCACCGGGGCGGAAGCAGCGATGGCCGCACGAGCGGAAGCTCCTATGGCGATCGACGTGATGCTTTTCGGCCCGCACCGGTCTTTAACCCGGATTTCTCACCACAGTCATGACCTGCGCGGCGCTGTCGGGCCGGCAGGGCAGGAAAGCCGCGCCGCCCGATGCGGGACATCGGGCAAGCGGCTTGACGCACCCTGCCGGCCCGACAGCGCCGCCCTTCGGGTCGCGACCGGACGTCCGCCCGCGGCGTCGCGGGCCTCGACCGTAGTCCCCGCTACGCTTTTCGGCCCGCTCCTGGCGGATCGAACGTCCGGACGCGACGCAGGCCGTGACTGCGGTGAGAAATCCGGGTTAACGGCGCGGCGGCTGCAACCGGTGCAGGTCTTTCCCGCCATGGTGCGGCAGGGACGCGGTCCGGACGACCCGTCCGACATAGCTCCGTGGTACATGGCAAGACGCCATGCTGCCAGAGGGCAATACGACCGCTTCGGTTCGCTGCGCCACAAAATCGCCGTTCAAGGTATGCTGGCGTTCGGCATGATCGAGCGCGTCCCGGTTCCTTTCAGCGATCGGTCGCCGAAATACGGAAGGCTGGCGCGCAACTTGGTCTGTTATTGAGTCAGAAGAAGAAATTTCAAACTGAGACAGTACCCCGGCAAGCTAATCGCGCCGCTGCGGATAGTGCTCCGCCAGCCAGGCTTCGTCGAACTTGCCGCTCTCCAGATCGTCTTCGAGAGCTTCCGCCGCGCGTTCGGCCGGGTCGCCGTAGCCGCCGGCGCCGGGGGTGCGGATCGCGACCGCTTCGCCCGGCGCAACGGTCACGCCGATCGGCTTGTCGGGCAGGCGGGCCGCCGCGCCGTCCGCCGCGACACGGTGGAACGCGCCGGTCGCGCCGGCCCCGCCGCCGAAGACGCCCCAGGGCTGCCGGGCGAAGCGCTCGCCCGCGCCGTTGAAGGTGCAGGCGTGATCGACCGGCGCAACGACCCGTTCGAGGCCCAGGCCGCCGCGCTGCCGGCCGGGCCCGCCCGAATTGGCGACCAGCCCGTAGGAGCGGACGCGCAGCGGGTATTCCATCTCGATCGCTTCGACCGGCAGGTTCGACGTGTTGGTGATATGGACCTGCACGCCGTCCTTGCCGTCCTTCGCCGCCCGGCCGCCGAAACCGCCGCCCAGGGTTTCCAGATAGACATAATCCTCGCCGGTGCGCGGATCGGCGCCGGCGAAGACGGCGGTGGTGTTGGCGCCGTTGGCCGCGCCGACCGCCGCTTCCGGCAGGGCCGGCGCCAGCGCGCCGAGGATGACGTCGATGATGCGCTGGCAGGTGTTGGCCCGGGCCGCCACCGGCGCCGGGAAGGCGGCGTCGAGCAGGCTGCCCTTCTCGACCGTGAGCCGCGGCAGGTCGAGCACGCCCTGGTTGTTGGGCGCGTCGGGATCGAGCAGCGCCTTGAGCGCATAGCAGACCGACGCCTGGGTGGCGTTGCGGGTGACGTTGATGTTGCCCGTGACCTGCTTCGCCGAGCCGGAAAAATCGAAATGGATATCGCCGCCGTTCACCGCGATGGCGAGCCGGATCGGGATATCGGTCTCGCCCATGCCGTCGTCGTCCATCGCGTCCTCGAAGCGGTAGACGCCGTCCGGCAGTTCGGCGACGGCGGCCCGCAAACGCTCCGCGCTGCGCCGGACGATCTGTTCGAAACCGTCGCGCAGCGCTGCCGCGCCGTACCGGCCGACCGTCTCGAGCAGCCGGCTGCGGCCGAGCCGGCAGGACGCGATCTGGGCGAAATAGTCGCCGCGCCGCTCGGCCGGCACGCGGACGTTGAGCAGGATCAGGTCGAGCAGGTCCTGTTGCAGCACGCCCGCGCGGAACAGGCGCACGACCGGGATGCGCAGGCCCTCCTGGTAGATCTCCGTCAGCCCGCCGGCCATGCTGCCCGGCACGGCGCCGCCGACATCGGCGTGATGGGCGATGTTGCACATGAAGGCGATGAGTTCGCCGCCGTGGAACACCGGCATCGCCATGTTGATGTCCGGCAGATGGGTTCCGCCGGCGACGTGGGGGTCGTTGGCGACGAACAGGTCGCCGTCGCGCAACTCGTCGCCGAAGCGGGCGAGCAGGCTCTCCATCAGCCCGCCCATGGAGGCGAGATGGATCGGCAGGGAGGCGTCGGCCTGGACGATCAGCCGGCCGGCCGGGTCCATGACCGCCGTGGAATGGTCGCGCCGTTCCTTGATGTTGGTCGAATAGGCGCTCTTCATCAGGGCGGCGAAGGTCTCGTCGGCGATCGAGCGCAGGCCGTTGGCCATGATCTCCAGCGCGACCGGATCGACCGGCGTTGCAACGGCGCTCATCCTGCGTCTCCGACCGCGACGACCAGGTTCCCGGCCTCGTCGACCGCCGCCCGGTCGCCGGGAAAGACGACGGTCGTGGAATCGAGCTGCTCGACGATGGCCGGGCCGGCAAAATCCATGCCGGCCGTCAGCGCCTCGCGCCGGTAGACCGGCGTTTCGACCGCGCCGTCGCCGTCGAACCGGACCGGGCGGCGGCCGGCCGCCTCGGGCGCTGCGGCCGCCTTGCCTCCGGAGAGGGCCGCGCCTTCGGTTGCCATGCGGCCGGTGGCCGTGACGCGGATGTTCACGACCTCGATCGGCTCGCCCGCACTGTGGAAGCCGTAATGCCGCTCGTGCTCGGCGTGAAAGGCCGCGGCGACGGCGTCCGCTCCCGCCGGCCGGGCGAGCGCGCCGTCCGGCCCGCCGGGAAAGGATACCGGCAGTTCGAAATTCTGGCCGACATAGCGGGCGTCGAAGCACAGGGCCGCGCCGCGGTCGTCCGGCGCGACTCCTTCCGCGTCGAACCAGGCGCGCGCCTCCGCTTCCAGACCGTCCATCGTGCCGGCGATGCGCGCCATGCCGTCTGCTGTCAGGGCGAAACGGCCGCTGCGCACGAATTCCTCCTTCAGGTCGGACACGATCAGCCCCTGGGCGCACAGGATGCCCGGCGCGCCGGGGACGACGATTTCCCGGATGCCGAGCACCCGCGCAACCTCCACGGCGTGCAACGGCCCCGCCCCGCCGAACGGCATCAGCGCATAGTCCCGCGGATCGAGGCCGCGCTCGACGGAGATGGTGCGCACCGCGCGCACCATGTTGGCGACCGCGATACCCAGAATGCCCTGCGCGGTTCTTTCGACCGTGAAGCCGAGCCGTTGTGCGGCGGGTTCGATGGCGCGCCGGGCTGCGGCGGCATCGAGGACCAGTCCGCCGCCCGCCAACCCTTCTTCGGACAGGCGGCCGAGCGCGAGGTTGGCGTCGGTCACCGTGGGCTCCGCGCCGCCGCGGCCGTAGCAGGCCGGCCCGGGATCGGCGCCGGCGCTGCGCGGGCCGACCTTCATCAGCCCGTCCCGGTCGAACCAGGCGACGGAGCCGCCGCCGGCGCCGACCGTGTGGATATCCACCATCGGCTGGCGCACCGGGAAGCCGGCGACCTCCCGGTCCAGGCCGACCCCGGCGTCGTAGCCGCGGATCAGGGCGACATCGGCGCTCGTGCCGCCCATGTCGAGGGTGATGACGTTCGGGCGGCCCGCGCCCTTCGCGGTGTGGACCGCGCCGACCGCGCCTGCCGCCGGGCCGCTGAGCGCCGTGCGGACCGGAAACGCCTTCGCCGCTTCGACCGACATCAGTCCGCCGCTCGACTGGTAGATGCGGATGGCGGCGTTCGGGGCCAGCGCCGCGGTCTCCGCTTCCAGATAGGCCAGATAGCCGGCGACGGCCGGCTGGAGATAGGCGTTCAAAACCGTGGTCGAAAACCGCTCATACTCGCGGAACTCCGGCCGGACGCCGGAAGACAGGGACAGCGGCAGGCCCGGCAGGCGCGCCTTCAGCGCCTCGGCGATGCGCCGTTCGTGCGTGGGATCGACGAAGGAGAACAAGCAGCACACGGCGCAGGACTGCGCCCCGCTCGCGGCGACGGCGTCGGCGGCCGCCGCCAGCCCTTCCTCGTCCAGCGGGACCAGGACCGCGCCGTCGGGTCCGAGCCGCTCGCGCACCTCGAAACGCCGCCGCCGCGGCGCTAGGGGCGCCGGCCGGTCCTGTTGCAGCGAATACATGTGCGGCCTTGTCTGGCGGCCGATCTCCAGCAGGTCGCGGAAGCCCTCGGTCGTCACCAGGGCGACGGCCGCGCCGCGCCGCTGGATCAGGGCGTTGGTCGCCACGGTCGTGCCGTGGCACAGGCGGCCGATCCGGGCCGGATCGAAATCCAGCGCCGCCGCCATCTCCTGCAGGCCCCGGACGATCGCTTCGCCCGGATTGTGCGGCGTGGACGGCCGCTTGTAGACCTGCGTAGCGCCGTCTTCGAGCCGGCGCGCAAAGAAATCCGTAAAGGTGCCGCCGACATCGACTCCGACCAGCCATCCGGTGCGCGTCTTTGCCATGATCGGTCGTTTTCCCGGATAAATCGGACGCCGCGTCGCGGTCGCGGTCTGCGCGCCGCCTGCCTGCCGCCTGCCGCTATTCGAAGCCGTGCATGCCGCACAGGATGTGGGAGGACATGCCGCCGTCCGCCGGGATATTCGCGCCGCGGATCCAGCCGGCGCCGTCGGACAGCAGGAACGCGACCACGGGCGCGATATCGGCCGGCTGGCCGGGGCGGTCCATGACCCGCATATCCTCTTCGGCGCGCTCGCCCAGGGTCTCGATGAAATCCGGCAGGATCGGCGTATCGACCGGGCCGGGCGACACCGAATTCATCCGGATGCCGCGGTCGCGCCAGGTCCAGCGGTTCTGCATGGTCCAGACGACGAGCGCCTCCTTGGTGAAGAAGTAGGACCGGCCGCCTTCGTTGCCGACCTTGTGCCGCTGGACAAAGTCCGCGACGCCGTCGAAATCCAGCTTTGCCGCCGCCTTGATTTGTCCGGCCGCCTGCGGCCAGCCGAAACCGGCCAGCGAGGCCAGGTTGACGATCGACGCGCCGTCGGCGAGCTTGCCGACCAGGCCCAGCGTCAGATGCTTCAGCCCGACCAGGTTGACCCTGAGGACCCGGTCGGCCGGCGCGGTCGGCGGCAGGCCGGCGCAGTTCACGAGGCCGTCCGCGCCGGCCGGCAGCGCCTCGACCAGGCTGTCGATGGCCGCCGCTTCGGAAAGGTCGGCGCGGAAGAAGCCGGCCAGGTCGACGGCGGGGTCGTTCCGGTCGACGCCGATCGCCGCGCCGCCCCGGCGCGCGATCTCGCGGCAGATCCGGTCGCCGATCCCTGAGGAACAGCCGGTAACGACAATCGTTTTTCCATCGAGCATAGGGTCTTCTTTCGCTTCGGGTTGGAGAGTTCAGGTTTCGCCGGCGCCGAGATAGGACCGGCTGACGGCCTCGTCCGCCAGCAGGTTCGCGGCGCTGTCCGCGCCGACGACATGGCCGTTCTCCAACAGGTAGCCGCGGTCGGCGATCGCCAGGCTCTGCTTCGAATTCTGTTCGACCAGGAAGATGCCGACGCCCTGGGCGCGGATTTCGGCCAGCGAACGGAACAGGTCGCGGCACAGCAGGGGCGACAGGCCCAGCGACGGTTCGTCGAGCAGCAGGATCGACGGCGCCGACATGATGGCGCGGCCGATGGCGACCATCTGCTGCTCGCCGCCGCTCATGGTGCGCACGGCCTGGCGCCGCCGCTCCTTGAGCACCGGAAACAGGGCGTAGATGCGCTCCCGGTTCGCCGCCTCGGCGCCCCTCGCCCGGTCGGGAAAGGCGCCGAGCGTCAGGTTTTCGTCGACCGTCAGGTCGCCGAAGATGCCCCGGTCCTCGGGCACCAGGGCGATGCCCTTCTCGACGATCTCGTGGGGCGGCAGGGCGGCGATCTCCTCGCCGTCCATCCGGATGCTGCATCCCGGGCGCGCCGGGGCCAGCCCGGCGATGCTGCGGATCAGCGTGCTCTTGCCGGCCCCGTTCGCGCCGAGCATGACGACGATCTCGTCGGCGCCGACGGTGACGGCGGCGTCCTCGACCGCGTGATGCTGGCCGTAGAAGACCGAGAGGTTGCGAACCTCAAGCATCGTCTTCCCCGAGATAAGCCCGGACGACCTCCGGATCGGCGAGGACGTCCCGGGTCGAGCCCTCGGCGATCTTTCGGCCCGAATTCATCACGATGCAGCGCCGGCACAGGCTGCGGATTGCGTCCATGACATGCTCGACGACGATGATGTTGCGCCCTTCCGCCGCCAGCGATTCGACCAGTTCGATGCCGGTCTTCAACTCGGTCGGATTGAGGCCGGCGAGCCATTCGTCGAGCAGGACGACCTTCGGATCGGATATCAGGGCGCGCGCCAGTTCGACCCGCTTCTGGTCGATATAGGTGAGCGCGTCGACGGGGGCCGCCGGGCTGCCGCGGAGGCCGACCCGGCCGAGCAGGGCGACGGCGGCCTCGCGCAGTTCCCCGCCCCACAGCCGCGTGTGGCCGAACACGCCGCCGGCCATGACATTCTCGACCACGCTCAGCGAATGCAGGACCCGGACGATCTGGAACGTCCTGGCGATCCCCAGCCGGGCGCGCCGGTGGGCCGTGTGGGCGGAAATATCCTCGCCGTCCAGAAAGATCGCGCCGCCGGTCGGCCGCAGGGCGCCGGAAATCAGGTCGATCGCCGTCGTCTTGCCCGACCCGTTGGGGCCGATCAGGCCGAGCACCTCGCCGTCGTTGAGGGCCAGGTCGAGGCCGTCGACCGCGAGCAGGCCGCCGAAATTCTTCGACGCTGCGCGGACCTCGAGAACCGGCCGGGGCGCCGGGTCAGCCATGTCCGGCCCTCCGGCGCCGGAACTGCTTCTCGATCAGGCCGATCACGCCGTTCGGGATGAAATAGACGATCAGCAGGAAGGCGACGCCGAGCAGCAGGGTCGACTGGTTCGGCGCCTGGGCCGAGATCAGGTCCCAGATCAGGGCGAACGGGATCACGCCGACCAGCGGCCCCCACAGCCGGTGCGCGCCGCCGAGCAGCGCCATGATGACCACCTGGAACGACAGCATGGCGCTGAAGGCGGCGGTCGGCTCGACATAGTTCCAGCGCGGCGCGAGCACGGCGCCGGTCACGGCGGCGAAGGTGCAGGAAACGACGAACAGGGCGACCTTGGCGCGCGCCGTGTTGATGCCGGAATGGGAGGCGACCGTTTCGTCGTCGCCGATGATCCGCAGCGCGAAGCCCAGCCGGGACCGGCCGATCGCCCAGCCGGCGAGATAGACCGCCGCCGCCAGCGCCAGCAGTTGCCAGTAGACCAGCCGTTCGCTGGTATCGACCAGGACGTAGAGGCCGCTGCTCGTCCCCATGGTGGTCTGGACCCAGGTGAACAGCTGGCGGACCAGTTCCGCGAGCCCCAGGGTGAAGATCACGAAATAGACGCCGGAGACCCTGAGCGTCGCCAGCCCGACGATGCCGCCCAGCGCGGCGCCGATCAGGCCGGCGGCCAGGACGAGCAGGGGATAGGGCACCGTCGCGATGCCGATGCCGACCGTGTACATGCCGATGCCGAAGAAGGCCGCCGTCGAAAGCGCGATATAGCGGGTCGGGCCGGAGAACAGCGCCCAGGACGTCGCCAGCACCGTGTACATCGCGATCGTGATGCCCATCGACAGCCAATAGCCGTCGTCGAACGCGGGCAGCGCCGCGGCCGCGACGAATCCGGCCGCCGCCACCGCAAAGAACCGTTGCTCCTTCGCCGTCGGCGTCATGCGGATTTCCGGCCGAACAGGCCCTGCGGGCGCCACAGCAGGACCGCGATGAACAGGATATAGGCGGCCGCCAGGGTCAGCCCCGGATCGATCAGCCGGGCGACGGCGGATTCGACGATGCCCAGGATGAAGGACGCGACGATGGCGCCGCGGATGTCGCTGACGCCGCCGAAGATGATGATGATCAGCGCCTTCATGGTGAAGATGACGCCCAGCGAGGCGTCGAAGGTCAGGAAGGTGCTCAGGAGCGCGCCGCCGGTGACGGTGACGGCGCCGCCCAGGGCGAAGGCCAGCGCCGACGCCTTGAGCACGTCGATGCCGACCAGCCCGGCCGCCGTCGGGTTGACGGCGACGCCGCGCAGGGCGAGCCCGGTCCGCGACCGGGTGAGCCAGAGCGCCAGGACGATGCACAGCACCGCCGACCCGGAGAACGCGACGATGCGGTTCAGGCCGTAGGGCTGCCCGAAAATCTCGAAGGGCCGCGCCAGATAGGAATAGCTGAAATACTCGCCCCCGAAGACGGCGATCATCATGCCGACGAGGATGAAGCTCATGCCGAAGGTCGCGAGGATGCTGTCGACCTCGAGCTGGCCGTGGGACTTGGCGCGGCGGACCAGCGGCCGGAGCACATACCGGTAGACCAGCCAGTTGGCGGCGAAGGCGAGCAGCGCCGCCGGGACGATGGACAGGAACGGCGACAGTTTCAGGCCGGTCCAGAACCAGAAGGCGCCGAACGAGCCGGCGACCAGCACCTCCCCGTTGGCGAGGTTCATGATGCGGGCGACGCCGTACTGCAATTGCAGGCCGAGCGCCATCAGCGCATAGGAACCGCCCAGCAGGATGCCGAGGACGAGGATATCCATTCCCGGACCTCAAGGCCGGAGCGGCGGGCCGCCCGGATGGGCGGTCCGCCGTCCGCGGCCGGCAGGAATTACCAGCCTTGCTTGACCTTGACGGATTTCGCGCCCGGCCGCCCGGTGCTGCGGACGCCGTAGAACACGCCGTTCTGCCACTGGCCGACGGTCCAGAACTTTTCGCTGTTCTGGTTCTTGTAGGTCACGTCGCCGATGACGGTCTTGAACGTGTTCTTCTTGATGTAGGCGATGACCGCCTTGCGGTCGGTCGAGCCGACGCCCTCGATCGCCTGTTCGAGAATCTGCAGGCTGGCGTAGGTCACTGCGCTCGCCCAGTAATCGGGCGACTTGCCGATGAATTTCGTGTGGGCCGCGAAATACGCCTTCATCTCGGGCGTGTCCGGGTTGATGCCGCCGGCGCCCAGATTGCCCTCGATCGACTTGCCGAACTTGGCGGCGTAGGCCGGGAAGCAGGTGGCGACCGCGGTATAGAAGACCTTGACGTCGAGGCCGGCGATCTTCGCCTGCTCGGTGAGCGCGAAGGTGTCCGGCGGATAGGACCAGGCCACGAAGGCGTCGGGCTTCGCCGCCTTGGCCGCCTTGACGACCGGCGACAGGTCCTGCGTCCCCAGCGGATAGGAATTGTCGTACACGATTTCGAAGCCGGCCTTCTTGAAGATCGGCCGGGCCGCGTTCGCCAGCTCGATGCCGAAGGCGTCGGCGACGTTGACCATCGCGACCCGGTTGCCGATCACGCCCTTCTTGCGCATTTCCGTCAGGATGTCGGCGACGGACCCGGCGAACGTCGTGGTCGAGCCGAGCATGAAGAAGATGTTCGGGTAGCGCTTGGTCAGGACCTCGATCTTGTCGGATATCGCGGAAACCGCGAGCTGCGGATAGCCGTAGCGCGCGAAAATCGGCGCCGTGGCCAGATTGAACCCGGTGCCGAAGGGCGCGACGATGAAATCGACCTTGTCCTGGGTCGCCAGGCGCTGGATCGCCTTGATGGCCTCGCCCGGATTGGTCCGGTCGTCGTATTCGATCAGCTTGATCCTGGCCTTGCCGCTTTTCAGCTTCAGGCCGCCGCGGGCGTTGACCTCATGGACCCACAGCCGGATGTTCGGCCAATGGGTCACCGCCGCGCCGCCGGCCAGCGGGCCGGTTTTCGGCGCCGATGCGCCGATCTTGATTTCGGCCGCGAGCGCGCCGCCGCCGCCGACGGCCGCCGCCATCGCAAGGCCGGCGAGCGCCGGAACCAGATGTCTGACCATGTCTACCTCCCAGGCTGGTTGTCGTCGTTGACGCCGCCGAACGGCGTCTGCGCCCCGTCGCGCGCCGTCGGCGCGTCGAAACGGCAGATGCCCGATTCGATCCGTCCGGCGACATCGGCGCGCGCAATATCGCGGACGAAAACCGCCGCGGCAAGGTCGTATTCCGTAGCCATGGCAACCGCAACCGGCCGCACCGTCCTGTCCGGCGGGAGCCTGCCGCAGGCCGGCAGTCTCATCGCCGTAGCGGCGGCCGGTACCGCCCCGCGGCGCAAGGCCGTTGCGCGGTGCAAGGCCGGTCGGCTATCTCAGGGCGCGCCTCTCCGCACCTGCCAGGAACCTCATGCCCGATTTCGCCATCCCGGAACAGGTCCGCCCGGAAGACGGCCATGTCGGCCGCCGCCTGCCGCGGATCGAGGACCGCGCCCTGCTGCGCGGCGAGGGCGGCTTCGTCGACGATGCGCCAGCGAAGAAGGGCACGCTGCACGCCGCCTTCGTGCGCTCGCCCCACGCCCATGCCGGAATCGCCGCCATCGACGCCAGCGCGGCGCTCGCCCTGCCGGGCGTCTTCGCGGTCGTGACCGGCGCGGACATGGCGGCCGAGACCGATCCGATGATCGTCGGTTTCGAAAACCCGATCGACTATTACGGCCTCGCGGTCGGCAAGGTGCGCTATGTCGGCGAGCCGGTGGTCGCCGTGGCCGCGACGGACCGCTACCGGGCGGAAGACGCCGCCGACCTGGTCGAAGTGACCTACGACGTGCTGCCGGCGGTCGTCGATCCGGTCGCGGCGTGCGCGCCGGACGCGCCGAAGCTGCACCCGCGCAGCGAGTCCAACTGCGTCTCGAAGCGCCATTTCGTGCACGGCGACCCGGACAGGGCCTTCGCCGAAGCGGAGCGCACGACGGAACTGACGATCCGCTATCCGCGCAACTCCATCACGCCGATGGAGACCTATGCCGTCGTGGCCGAAGCCAACCGGGAGACCGGCGGCTTCGACGTGCTGTCCAATTTCCAGGGCCCGTTCTCGGTCCACACGGTGATGGCGCTCGCCCTGCGCATCCGCACCGCCGCCCTGCGCCACCGTAGCCCGAAGAATTCCGGCGGCAGCTTCGGCTCCAAGCTGACGATCTTTCCCTATATCGTCGTGCTGTGCGTGCTCGCCCGCAAGGCGCGGCGGCCGGTCAAGTGGATCGAGGACCGGCTGGAGCATCTCTCGGCCTCCAGCGTCGCGCCCAACCGGGTGACGAAAGTCGAGGCCGCCTATACGCCGGACGGCATAGTGACCGGCCTGCGCCTGACCCACTGGGACGACCACGGCGCCTATCTGCGCGCGCCGATGCCGGCGCCGATCTACCGGATGCACGGCGTCTCGACCAACGGCTATTTCATCCGGCATCTCGAAGTCACGAACCATATCGTGTCGACCAACAAGTGCCCGACCGGGGCGGTGCGCGGCTTCGGCGGGCCGCAGCTCTATTTCGCGGTCGAGCGCACGATGCAGCGCATCGCCGTACTGACCGGCCGGGACCCGCTCGACGTCATCCGCAAGAACCTGATTTCGGCCGAGCGGTTTCCCTACAAAGCCATCGCCGGCTCGCTGCTCGATTCGGGCGACTACCGGCGGACCGTCGAGGAAACCGTCGAGCAGGGCGATCTGGCGGCGCTCAAACGCAGGCGCGACGCGGCGCGCGCCGAAGACCGGCTCTACGGCATCGGCTATGCCGCCTGCGTCGAGCCGAGCCAGTCCAACATGGGTTATATCTCGACCCTCAAGACCGGCCTGGAGCGCGAGCGCGCCGGGCCGAAGGACGGCGCCGTCGCCTCGGTCACCGTTTCGGTCGATGCCCTGGGCTCGGTCAACGTCATCGGCGATTCGGTGCCCCAGGGCCAGGGCCACCAGACGGCGCTCGCCCAGATCGTCGCCGACCGGCTCGGCCTGACGCCGGACGATGTCGTGGTCTCGCTCGATACCGACACGGCGAAGGACGGCTGGTCGATCGCCGCGGGCAACTACTCCTGCCGCTTCGCGCCGGCCTCGGCGAGCGCCGCCCACCAGGCGGCGACGCGGGTGCGCGAGAAGATGGCGCGCATCGCGGCGGCGAACCTGAACGTGCCGGCGGACGAGGTCGAATTCACCGACGGCAAAATCCACGCCGCCAACAACCCGGACAACGCCATCCCCTTCTACCGCATCGGCGGGCTGGCCCACTGGTCGCCGTCGAGCCTGCCGGACGATGTCGAGCCCGGCCTCCGCGAAACCGCCATGTGGAACGCGCCGGAGCTGACGCCGACCACCGCGAAGGACGAGATCAACACCTCGCTGGCCTACGGCTTCGGCTTCGATTTCTGCGGCGTCGAGGTCGATCCGGCGACCGGCGCGGTGACGGTCGATACATACGTCTCGGCCCACGATTGCGGCACCATCCTCAATCCCGGCCTGGCCGAGGGGCAGATCCGCGGCTCCTGGGCCTCGGCCTTCGGCGCGACCTTCCTGGAGGAATTCCGCTACGAGGACGACGGCACCTTCCGCTCCGGCACCTTTGCGGAATATCTGGTGCCGACGGCCGCCGAACTGCCGGACATCCGGCTCGTCCACCCGACGCCGCACCCGTCGCCCTACACCCGCCTCGGCGCCAAGGGCATCGCCGAGGGCAACCAGTATACGACGCCGGTCTGCATCGCGAACGCGGTGGCCGACGCGCTGGGCGTCGAGGATATCGAGCTGCCGCTCAAGCCGGCGAAGGTGCTGGAGTGGGTGCAGGCGGAAGAGCCGCCGCCGTCGGCCGCCGTCGCGCCGGATGGCGCCGCCGGAGAACCGGCCGGCCCGACCGTCGAGGGGTCCGGCGAGATGCAGGCGCCCGCGCCGCCGGAGCGGGTCTGGGCCATGCTGCTCGATCCGGAGCGGATGGCGCGCATCGTCCCCGGCTGCGAGCGGCTGGAAGCCGCCGGCGAGAACGGCTTTACCGGCGCGGTCGTGCTCGGCGCCGGGCCGGTCAGGGGCCGGTTCGAGGCCCGGATCGACCTGACCGATCTGGAGAAGCCGCACCGCGCCCGGCTGGCCGGCACGGCCGACGGGCCGCTGGGTTCGTCGCGGGGCGAGGGGGCTTTCGAACTGATCGCGCAGGACGGCGGCACCCTGGTGCGCTACCGCTATTCGGTGGAATTGACCGGCAAGGTCGCGGCGGTCGGCGGGCGCATGGTCCGCGGCGCGGCCCGGCAGCTCATCGACCGCTTCCTGCGCGCCCTGGTCCGCGAGGCCGGCGGCGATGCGGATCCCGGTTCCTCCGGCGGCCTTTCCGCGCGGTTGAAGCGGCTGGCCGGAGGTCGGGCATGAAGCCGGCGCCGTTCGATTATGTGCGCGCCGAATGTCTCGAAGAAGCGGTCGCGGCGCTCGCCGAGCATGGCGACGAGGCCCGCATTCTCGCCGGCGGCCAGTCGCTGATGCCGATGCTCAACATGCGCCTTGTCCGCCCGGAAGTCCTGGTGGACATCGGCGGCCTCCCGGACCTGGCGCAGATCGAGGACGAGGGCGAAACCGTCGCCATCGGCGCGGCCGTCACCCAGGGCGATCTGGCGGATTGGCCGGGCCTCGCATCCGCCCTGCCCGTCGCCGCCGCGGCGCTGCCCCATGTCGGCCATTTCCAGACCCGCAACCGGGGCACGGTCTGCGGTTCCCTGTGCCATGCCGACCCGTCCTCCGAACTGCCGCTCTGCCTCGCGCTGCTCGAAGGCGAAGTCGAACTGCACAGCGCCCGCGGGGTGCGGACGGTTCCGGCCGACGAGTTTCAGCGGGGCGTTCTCACGACGGCGAAGGAACCGGACGAACTGGCGGTGCGGGCGCGCCTGCCCCGGGCGCGGGACGGCGAGCGTTTCGCCTTTCTGGAATTTCAGCATCGCCACGGCGATTTTGCCGTGGTTGCGGTCGCCGCAAAGCGCAGCGGCGACTCGATCGGCCTTGCGGTCGGCGGCGTCGCGGACCGGCCGGAGGTCTGCCGGTGGGACGCCCTGCCCGGCGACGCCGTGGACGACGCGCTCAACGACCTCGCCTGGGCGCTCGGCGGCAGCGACGACATCCACGCGACGGCGCGCCACCGCCGCCAACTCGTGCGCCATCTGGGCAGGCAGGCCATCGAAGCGACCGCGGCCGGGGGCGCCGGCGCATGAAGCGGCTCGACCGCAACGGCCGGCACCCGGTGCGCATCGTCCTGAACGGGATGCCGGAGGAGGGCTTCGCCGAGCCGCGGATGCTGCTGACCGATTTCCTGCGCCACGAGGTCGGCGCCACCGGTACCCATGTCGCCTGCGAGCACGGCGTGTGCGGCGCCTGCACGGTCCGTATCGGCGGCATGGCGGTGCGCGCCTGCCTGATGCTGGCGGTCCAGGCCGACGGAGCGGAGATCGAGACCGTCGAGGGCCTGTGCGAAGCGGACGGCAGCTTCGGCCCGCTGCAGCAGGCGTTCCACGAGAATTTCGCCCTGCAATGCGGCTTCTGCACGCCGGGCTTCCTGATGTCGCTGAGCGAATACCTGGAGAAGAACCCCGATCCGACGGTCGAGGAGATCAAGGTTGCGCTGAGCGGCAATCTGTGCCGCTGCACCGGCTATCGCGAGATTATCAACGCCAGCCTGGACGCCGCGCGGGCGCTCCGGGCGCGGCGCGGACAAACGGGTTGAGAGGCGCCATGCGTGCGGTTCTGGTCAACGAGTTCGGCCCCATCGAAAGCCACGCCATCGCGGACCTGCCGGACCCCGAACCCGGCCCCGGCGAGGTGCTGATCGAGAACCGGGCCATCGGGATCAATTTCCCGGACGCCCTGATGCTCCGGGGCAGATACCAGAAGCGCCCGCCGCGGCCCTTCGTGCCCGGCCGCGATTGCGCCGGCGTCGTCCGGTCGGTCGGCGACGGCGTGACCCGCTGCAAGCCGGGCGACCGGGTCGTGGCGCAGGTGTTCAAAGGCGCCTTCGGCCAGTTGGCGCCCGCGCCGCAGGAGCGCTGCTTCCTGCTGCCGGACGGCGTGTCGTTCGAGGACGCCGCCGCCATGATCACCGTGTTCAACACGGCCTGGGTCGCCATCGACATGCGCGCCGGCGTGCAGCCCGGCGATACGGTGCTCATCACCGGCGCGGCCGGCGGCGTCGGCTCGGCCGCCATCCAGCTGTGCAAGGCGCGGGGCGCAACGGTGCTGGCCGCCGTATCCAGCGCGGAGAAGGCGGATTTCGTGCGCGCCTGCGGCGCCGACGCGGTTATCGACACCAACGCTCCGGATGTCGACGCCCTCAAGGCCCATCTCAAGGCCCAGGTCGCGGCTGCGACCGGCGCGGCGGAGGGCAGGGGCTGCGACGCCGTGATCGAGACGGTCGGCGGCGACCTGTTCGAGGCCGGCCTGCGCGTGCTGCGCTTCGCCGGCAAGCTGGTGATCGTCGGCTTCGCCGGCGGCACGATCCCGGCGGCGAAGGCCAACTACCTGCTGTACAACAACCTCACGGTCATGGGCGCGCCGCTCGATATCCAGTTCGACATGGTCTACGCCGGGATGGAAAAGGGCGTGAACGCCTGGCTCGGCCTGCTCGCGGCCGGCCGGCTCGACTCCCTGATTACCGCGCGCTATCCGCTCGCCGGGTTCGTCGAGGCGTTCGGCGAAATCACCGGCCGCAACGTCATGGGCAAGATCGTGCTGGACCCGGCGGAGGCGTAGGATCGGAGCCATGGACCTCCCCCGCAACAGCTTCAAGCGCGCCATCGCCGAAGGTCGGCTCCAGATCGGGCTGTGGAGCACGCTGGGCAGCGCGGTCGGGGCGGAAATCCTCGGCGACAGCGGCTTCGACTGGCTGCTGCTCGATACCGAGCATTCGCCCAACGAGCTGCCCGACCTGCTCGCCCAGATGCAGGCGCTCGGCCGCAGCGAGACGTCGGCGATCGTCCGCCCGGCCTGGAACGATACCGTGCTGATCAAGCGCATCCTCGATATCGGCGCCCAGAGCCTGCTGCTGCCCTACGTCCAGAATGCCGAAGAGGCGGCGGCGGCCGTCGCCGCGACCCGCTATCCGCCGGCCGGCGTGCGCGGCGTCGCCGGCAGCGGCCGGGCGGCGCGCTACGGCCGGGTCAAGGATTACGCCAAACGCGCCCATGAGGAGATCTGCGTGCTCGTGCAGGTCGAGACCCGGCCGGCGCTCGGCGAACTGGAGGCCATCGCGGCCGTGGAGGGGGTGGACGGGGTCTTCATCGGTCCGGGCGATCTCGCCGCCTCCTTCGGCGTCGTCGGGCAGCCGGGCCATCCGGACGTCCAGGCCGCGATCCGGGACGCCGCCGACCGGCTCAAGGCGGCGGGCAAGCCGGCCGGCATCCTGACCGTCAACCCGGAGGAGGCCCGGCGCTACATCGACTGGGGCTTCGCCTTCGTCGCCGTGGGCATCGACCTGCTGCTGCTGGCGAAGGGCGCCGAGGCGCTGCGGGCCTCCTTCGGCGAACCGGCATGACCATCGATCCGCAGATCCGGTGGGTGCTGGACCTTATCGCCAACTCCTCCTATCCGCCGCTCTACACTCTGTCGCCGCCCGCGGCCCGCGCCCAGTACGAGGAGGCGTCGGTCAAACTCGATATCGATCCGGCGCCGATGGATTCGGTTGTCGAGATCGCGCTGGGCCGGGAAAGCCGGTTCGTCCGCACCCGTCTCTATACGCCGCGGCAAACGGGAAAGCCCGATCCGCTGCTGGTCTGGCTCCACGGCGGCGGCTGGACCGTCGGGAGCATCGAGTCCTACGACCGGACCTGCCGCGGGCTGGCGGCGCAGGCCGGTTGCCGGGTGCTGTCGGTCGATTACCGGCTGGCGCCGGAGCATCCGTTTCCCGCTGCGGTCGAGGATGTGCTGTTCGTGTGGGAGACCTTGCAGGCCAGGGCGGCGGACTACGGCATCGATCCGGCCCGGATGGCGATCGGCGGCGACAGCGCCGGCGGGAACCTGTCCGCCGTGCTGTGCCACGAGGCCCGCAAGGCCGGCCTGCCCATGCCCTGCTTCCAGTTGCTGATCTATCCGGCGACCGACATGACCAACAGCTTCGCGTCCCGAAAGACATTCGGCGAAGGCTACCTGCTGGAAAAGGCGCACATGGCCTGGTTCAGGAACGCCTATATCCGCAATGTCGACGACGACGATCCCCGCCTGTCGCCGCTGCATTACGCGGATTTCTCCGGCCAGCCGTCCGCCGCGGTCCACACCGCCGGCTTCGACCCGCTCCAGGACGAGGGCATCGCCTATGCCGGAAAACTCGAGGCCGCCGGCGTGCCGGTCGTCAAACGGCACTATGCCGGCCTGGTCCACGGCTATTTCAACATGGGCGGGATCGTCGATGCGGCGAAGGCGGCGTTCGACGATGCGGCGGCCGACCTGCGCGCCGCGCTCCACCCCGGCATATGACCGTCCGGGCAAACTGCGAACGGGGGCGATCCGTCGGGCGGCCTTTCCGGCCGGGCCGGCGGGATGCGTCCCGCTACGCCGCCGGACCGTAGAGCGTGACCGGTTCGGATCTGCCGCAGAGTTCGACCGGCCCGAGTTCGACCGGCCCGAGTTCGACCGGCCCGAGTTCGACGAAATCGCACCCCGCGACCCCGGCAAGGCGGCCGGCGACGGCCTCCGAGACGAGGGTGTCCGCGTCGAGCGCCTTGCAGGCGGCTTCGATGCGCGCCGCGGTGTTCGCGGTGTCGCCGAGATACACGATGGCCTGCTTCGCCGGCCCCATTTCGCCCTGCGAAGCGAGGATCGGCCCGGTGGCGTCGCGGATGAAATCGTTCAGCAGGCGGTGGAACGCGACAGGGCCGATGCGCTCGGCCGTCGCGGTCGAACCGGCCGGATCGACGAACATGAAAATCCGCTCTTCCTCGCGCGGGCGGGAGTAATAGCCGGTGAGGAATTTGACGAGCACGCCGCGGTCAGGCGCATGCGGCGGCGCTCCTCGGTTTATCGGCATGTCCCTGCACGGGCGGCTCAACCCGGATTTCTCACCGCAGTCACGGCCTGCGTCGCGTCCGGACGTTCGATCCGCCAGAAGCGGGCCGAAAAGCGTAGCGGGGACTACGGTTGAGGCCCGCGACGCCGCGGGCGGGCGTCCGGTCGCGACCCGGAGGGCGGCGCTGTCGGGCCGGCATGGCGCGTCAAGCCGCTTGCCCGATGTCCCGCATCGCGCGGCGCGGCTTTCCTGCCCTGCCGGCCCGACAGCGCCGCGCAGGTCATGACTGCGGTGAGAAATCCGGCTCAGCCCCCGACGAACGCGCCGTGGAAGCCCAGCGGCAGCGGATAGGGCAGCCACGCCTGGGCGACCGGGCCGGCGGACACCGCCCGCGCGTCGAAAACCGACAGCCCGCTGACGCCCTTCTTCCAGTCCAGCACGGTTCCGATCAGCCAGCCGTCGTCCTCGCGCCGGCCGCCGGGCTTCGGGACGAAGATATGCTCCTCCGAAATCTTGCCCGGCCCATAGTCGAAACGCTCCGCCGCGCCGCGTTCGAGATCGCGCTTGACCGCGGCGCGGAAGTGCCAGCCCTGCGGATTGTCCGGGGCGCCGAGCGTGTAGACGAAGCGGTGCCGCCGGCCGACGACCGCGGGCGCCACTTTCGCGAACTCCGCTTCGTCCGCCCGGCTTTCGATCCGGCCGTCGCCCTTCGGCGGCAGGACGATCTGCGCGTAACGCAGCGGCGCCGAGGGCCGGAACTCGCCCTTCATCACATAGCGCAACGTCTCGGTGAGGATGCCGGGATCGCCGGCGAGGCAATGGTCGAGCCGGATCGTGCCGTCGGCCTCCTCCCAGCCGTTGCCGTAGTGGAAGCCGAAACAGGCCGGCAGGGCGTGCCAGCGGCGCTTGCTGAAATCGGCCTTGTCCACCACCAGGACGCGGGTCTCCGCCTGCGGGTTCCAGACATGGGCGTCGAGCACGCTTACCCGTTCCGCCCGGCCGGGATCGAACAGGAAGGGCTGGATGAGGATGACCAGCGATTTGTGCGTGACGACGAAATCGTGGATCAGCCCGATCGGACCGGCGTCGACCGGGGCGGCTTTCGCCAGCCTGCCGGCGCGGTCGATATGGTAGAGCACGAGCGCCGGCCGCGGCAGCAGGGCGCAGCCGATGTTCCACAGGGCGCCGTCGGGATCGACCTTCGGATGGGCGGAAAAGGGAACGCCGCTGAGCCGCGGGCTCCAGCTCTTGAAGCCGGAAGCCGCCAGGGTCGCTTCGTCGAGCCGGGTCGCCGAACCGCCTTCCCACAGCGCCAGCAACTCGCCGCCGTGATGCAGGACGGAGATGTTCGCGGCGTTCAGGCCGTCCGGCCCGCGGACCGGCGCGGCGCTCTCGAGATGGGTGCCGTAGCCGTTGTAGAGCCGCCGGCCGGCCGCGTCTTCGCGTGCAAGCTTCGGCGTGCGGATCGTCCGCCCGCGATGGGCGATCCGGCCGCCGTCGATGGCGAACTCCTGGATCATGCCGTCGCCGTCGAACCAGTGGCGGTAGCGCCGGCCGAACCGGTCGTGGATCGACGGCCCGTTGCGGAAGAAGCGGCCCTTCAGCCCGGCCGGCCATGTGCCCGTAACGGCGAGCGATGCGCTGTCCAGCCGGTCCGGCGGCGTTTTCCAACCGAGCAGCATCGGGTTGCGCCCGAGGGCGGCGGCGAAGGCCCCGCCCCAGTCGTCGCCGGACGCGGCGAGCGCGGATGCGTAGGGTGCAAGCCCGGCCAGTCCGGAGGCGGCCGACGCGGCGAGGAAGCGGCGGCGCGGCAACCTGCCGGCGGTCATCGGTTGCTCTCCCGGTTCGGCGATCCGGCGGAGGCGGCATAGCCGATCGGCAGCCGGATCGTCGCCGCCGATTTCAAATCGACCGACGAAGCGTCGAAGCTCGCCGGGCCGAACATGCCGGTCGCGCCGTTGCCGAAGCCGTAGCCTTCGACGGGAATGCCCAAAAGGTTGGTATCGAGGTCGCCGTTGCCATCGGAATCGTGAAACCCGTTGACGGCATAGCGGCCGGGCTCCAGCCCGGCGAAGGTGACGCTGAATCCGCCTTTCCGGGCGCTGCGCCAGGCGCCGGCGAGCGCGCCTTTCATGTCGGGAAACTTTACGCCCGAAACGGCGCGGTGAACGGCGACGTAGATTCGGCCCTTGCCGGCATTGACGCCGGTTACCGCAACCGTCAGTTCGGCCGCCTGCGCCGCGCCGCCGGTCTGCGATGCGGCCAGCGCCGCCAGTCCCGGAAGAATCGCGCCCGTCGCGAAAAAGGCGGCGAGGAGAAGAGGAATGCGCTTCATGGTTGGGTGCTCCCTGTCGAGTGCGTATGCTGCGCCGCCCAGGGAGCATGGCGGACGGCAATGACCAACGGCGGCTACGCAAACGGCCCGGATTCTTCGCGAACGGTGCGCGAAACGCCGTTCACGCTTCGCGAATGGTTCGTCTGGCGGCGGCTGCGCTGGCATCTGGCGCTGCTGGCCGTCGCGGTCCTGTTTCTCGGCTATCTCGGCCCGTTCGGCACCTTCCTCCGGATGCCGCTGGGCGAGCGGATGGCCTATTGGGTCATTGCGGTGGCCGGCAACTGGTCCTTCGCCCTGGCCTGCATCCTGCCGGCGATCGCGTGGCTGTCCGGACGCATCCCGGACATCGCCTGCGTTCTGGGCGGCAGTCTCGCCGCAGCCGTGCCGGGAACGCTCCTGATCTCGGCTCTCGAAATCCTGTTTTCCGGCGCCTTGCCGGAGACGCTGGGGACGGGCGAGCTTTTCATCGCCGTCGCCCTCGTTCATCTCGTAATCGGCCTGATCGTCTGGGGGACCGTCGAGCTGCCGATGCGCTACGGCGGCGGCGCGCCGTTCTCGGAACTGCCGGGGGCCGCGCCGGACCGGTCGGCGGCGGATGCCGGCACTCCGCCGCTCCTCGACAGGCTGCCGGCGGCGCGGCGCGGCCGGCTCTTGCACCTCCAGATGCGCGACCATTACGTCGAGGTCCACACCGACCGGGGCTCGGACCTGGTGCTGATGCGCTTCGGCGACGCTCTGAAGGAACTGGGCGGTACGGAAGGGATGCAGGTCCACCGCTCGCACTGGATCGCACGGGCGGCCCTGAAGAAAATCGTGCGGCGCACCGGCCGGACCGTGGCGATTCTGGAAAACGGCGCCGAGGCGCCGGTCAGCCGCCGCTACGCCAGGGCGCTGCGCGAGGCCAACTGGGTCTAGGAATGTCCGGCCGAACGGTCGCGCCAGCCAGTCGCGCCAGCCAGTCGCGCCAGTCAGTCGCTCTGGCGCGGACCCCGCCGTGCCCCTAATCTCCGTTTATGAAGACCGTCCTCATCGTGCTCACCGTCATCGCCCTGACCGGCGTGGTCGGCGTGCTGTTTGCCGGCGTCGTGCTGATGGGCCGCGGCGGCGCGGCCAACGACAGATGGGGCAACAAGCTGATGCGCGCGCGGGTCGGCCTGCAACTGGTCGCGGTCATCCTTCTGCTCCTGCTGTTCGCTGTGTACCAGAGTTAGGACGCGCCATGGTCAAGCTGGACAGGATCTACACCCGCGGCGGCGACAAGGGGCTGACCGGCCTGGGCAACGGCGCGCGGGTGCCGAAGCACGACGGCCGGGTCGCGGCCTACGGCTCGGTCGACGAATGCAACAGCGTCCTCGGCCTCGCGCGCCGCCACGCGGCGGGCGAGGCGGCGGCCGACGCCATGCTCGCGCGCATCCAGAACGACCTGTTCGATTTGGGCGCCGACCTGTGCACGCCCCACGAGGACGATCCGAAATGGCCGCCCCTGCGCATGTCCCAGGCCCAGGTGGACCGGCTGGAGGCGGAGATCGACGCGATGAACGCCGATATCCCGCCGCTCAAGTCCTTCATTCTGCCGGGCGGCTCGGCGCTCTCCTCGTGGCTGCACCTTGCGCGCACCGTCGCGCGGCGCGCCGAGCGGGAGATGACGGCGCTGGCGGAGCGGGAAACCGTCAATCCCCTGGCCGTCGCCTATATCAACCGGCTGTCGGACCACCTGTTCGTGATGGCGCGGGCGCACAACGGTAACGGCGCAGACGACGTCCTGTGGACGCCCGGAAAGAATCGGGGCGAGAACCGCTGACGGGGATCGAGGGCCGCATTAACAGGCCCATTAACAGGCCCATTAACAGTCAGGGGCAAATACTCTAAATCTGCCGGCCATCGCAGCCCACAGCCAAATCCCGCAGCCAAATCCCGAAGCCGGCAGGTCGCCATGCCCGAAACCCGTTACCGCCCGCGCCGCAGCATGATCTTTGCGCCGGGCGACAATCCGCGCATGTGCCTGAAGGCGCTCGATACCGGCGCGGACATGGTGTGCATCGACCTGGAAGACGCCGTGGCGCCCGGCGACAAGGATGCGGCCCGGGACGGCGCCGTCGGCATTTTCCGCGATCTCGACCCGCGGGCCGCCGGCCCGGAAACCGCGGTCCGCATCAACAGCCTGCATTCGCTGGACGGCGTGAAGGACGTGGCCGCGCTCGCCGACTTGCCCGACCCGCCCGCCGGTTTCATGCTCACCAAGGTCAAGGGCCCCGGCGAGGTTGCGATGCTGGACGACGTGCTGGGCGAAGCCGGCGCCGCCTCTTTCCTCCACGTTATCATCGAGACCAACGAAGCGCTCGACCGGGCCTTCGACATCGCCCGGTCGAGCCGGCGGGTGCGCTCCCTGCTCTTCGGCGCGATCGACATGGCGGCCGACCTGCGCACAACCGTCGACTGGGAGAATCTGCTGTTCGCCCGGTCCCGGGTCGTCCATGCCGCGGCGGGCGCCGGAATCGACCTGATCGACGTGCCCTGGCTCGATCTGGAGGATATGGACGGGCTGCGCGACGAAGCCCGGCGCTGCGCCAGCCTCGGCTTTACCGGCAAGGCCGCGATCCATCCGAAGCAGATCCCGGTTCTGAACGAGACTTTCAGCCCGGCCGCGGACGAGGTTGCCCTGGCGCGCGAGATCATCGCCGCCTTCGAGGCCGGCGACGGCGGGCTCGTCGTCCACCGGGGCAAGCTGATCGAAAAGCCGGTGCTGCGCTCGATGCAGCGCATCGTCGCCATCGCCGACGCGCGGTAAGCGGGCGGTTCCGGTCGCGATTATCCTTGCCGGGAGCGAAAAACTGTCCGGTTCCAACCGAAAATCCGATTCTGCGCCGGTCCGGGTCGCCGTCATCGGCTGCGGCTATTTCGGCGCGCTGCATGCGGCGAAGTTCGCCGCGCTGGAAGCAGCGGAACTGGTCGCGGTCGTCGATACCGATTCTGCGCAGGCGGAAAAGGTCGCCGCCGCGACCGGGGCCGAGGCAACGGCCGATCTCGGGGCGGCGCTCGGCCGGGTCGATGCCGTCAGCGTCGTCACGCCGACCACGACCCATTACGCCATCGCGAAACGCTGCTTGGAGGCCGGCAAGGACGTGCTGGTCGAAAAGCCGGTCTGCGAGACGCTGGAAGAGGCCGACGGCCTGATCGCCCTGGCGAAAGCCGGCGGCCGCATCCTGCAGGCCGGCCATCTCGAGCGTTTCAGCCCGATCGTCCGGGACGTCAAGCAACTGGCCGACCGGCCGGGCTATATCGAGAGCACGCGCATCTCGCAGTATAGCGGCCGGGGCGCCGACACCACCGTCGTTCTCGACATGATGGTGCACGATATCGACAACATCATGACCCTCGTGAACAGCCCGATAGCGCAGATCGACGCCGTGGGCGCGCCGGTCGTCGGCCCGGCCGAGGACATCGCCAACGCCCGCATCCGCTTCGGGAACGGCTGCGTCGCGACCGTGACGGCCAGCCGGATAAGCCGGAAGACCCGGCGCACCATGCGCGTCTTCCAGCGCAACGCCTATATGGTTGCCGACCTGGCGGAGGACCGGCTGGTCGTCACGAGCCGCGGCGGCGCCGGGGACGCGCCGTCGTCCTTCGCCACCGAACGGCGGCAGTACGAGAAGGCGGACCTGATCATGATGGAATGCGAGGATTTCCTCGATTGCGTGAAGACCCGGCGGGAGCCGGTCGCGAGCGGCGAAAGCGTGCGCGACGTGCTGGCGGCGGCGCTCACCGTCACCGACCGGCTGCGCGCCTGGCGCCGGGAGTTGCGCTGAGTGTCCGCCGGCGCCGAACCGGTCCTGAAGGAAGCGGACGGGCCGCCGGCCCTGCTCGGCCCGGCCGATCCGCCGCCCTTTACGGTGGCCAACGCCGGGGGCGGCGGGCGCGTGCTGTTCGTCTGCGACCACGCCAGCAACCGGCTGCCGGCCGCGCTCGGCGCCCTCGGTCTCGCCGGCGGCCGGTTGCAGGAGCATATCGCCTGGGACATCGGCGCGGCGGCGGTCGCCGATATCCTGTCCGGCCGGTTCGACGCGCCGCTCGTCAAATCCGGCTATTCGCGCCTGGCGATCGACTGCAACCGCAGCCTGGCGGACGAGACCTCGATTCCGGAGGTGAGCGACGGCGTTGCGATCCCGGGCAACCGCAATCTCGACGGCGCGGAAGCGGCGGCGCGCGCCGCCCAGATCATGGCACCTTACCATACCGAGATCGAACGGCTGCTGGACAGCGGGCGTGCGCCGCCTTTCCATGCCTTCGTCTCGGTGCACAGCTTCACGCCGGTGTTCGGCGGCCGGCCGCGGCCCTGGCAGGTTGCCGCGCTGTGGAACCGGGACGGCCGGCTCGCCCTGCCTTTCATGGCCGCGCTGGCCGCCCGCGGCGACGTCGCGGTGGGCGACAACCAGCCCTACAGCGCCCGCAACAATTTCGGCTACACGGTCCACCGCCACGGCGAATTGCGGGATCTGCCGCACCTGCTGGTGGAAATCCGCCAGGACCTGATCGCCGACGGCGCAGGCGCTGCATACTGGGCCGCCATCGTCGGCGATGCGCTGGCCGCCGCGTTCGACAGCCTGCCGCCGTAACCGGCGGAGAAGAGGTGCATCATGGCGCTCACGGAACCCAGCTTCACCATCGGCATCGAGGAGGAATACCTCCTGATCGACCGGGAGAGCCTGAACCTCGCGGCCGATCCGCCGAAGGCCCTGTTCGCGGAGTGCGAAGAACTGCTCGGCTCCCAGGTCGCGCCGGAATTCCTGCGCGCGCAGATCGAGATCGGCACGAAGGTGTGCGCCACGGTGCAGGAGGCCGCCGCCGACCTGCGCCGCCTGCGCAAGGCGGTGTCCGGGGTCGCCGAAAAGCACGGCCTCGCCATCATGGCGGCCTCGACCCACCCGTTCGCCGCCTGGGGCGAGCAGAAGCGGACGGAGAAGGAGCGCTACCACGAACTGGCCGAAAACCTGCAAGGCGTCGTCCGCCGGCTCGTCATCAGCGGCATGCACGTCCATGTCGGAATCGACGACGACGACCTGCGCATCGACCTGATGAACCAGGTGTCGTATTTCCTGCCCCACCTGCTGGCGCTCAGCACCTCCTCGCCCTTCTGGCAGGGCCGGAACACCGGGCTCAGGAGCTACCGGCTGGCCGTGTGGGACGAGCTTCCGCGCACCGGCCTGCCCGAGCAGTTCGAAAGCTTCGGCGAATACAGCCGCCATGTGCAGATGATGATCGAGGCCGGCATCATCGACGAACCGACCAAAATCTGGTGGGACATCCGCCCGTCCGCCCGCTTCCCGACACTGGAAATGCGCATCTGCGACCTGTGCCCCAGGCTCGCCGATGCGGTCGCGATCGCGGCCTTCTACCGCTGCATCCTGCGCATGTTGTGGCGCCTGCGCCGGCAGAACCAGCGCTGGCGGCGCTACGCCAACCTGCTGATCCGCGAGAACCGCTGGCGGGCGCAGCGCTACGGCTGCGACGGCGACCTGATCGATTTCGGCATCCGCCGCAGGGTGCCGTTCGCCGACCTGCTGGAAGAACTGCTGGAACTGACCCGGCCGGACGCCGAGCATTTCGGCTGCCTGGCCGAGATCGAGCACAGCCGGGCCATCCTCGCCCACGGCGCCAGCGCGCGCCGGCAGGTGCAGACCTACGAGGCCGGCCTGGCCGAAGGGCTGGACCCCCAGGCCGCCATCGAGGCGGTCGTGGCGCAGCTGATCGAGGAGACCGTGGCCGGGCTGTAGCGGGCCGCGCGGGCGGCCTTTCGCAAAGCAAGCCCCGTTCCGGCCGCTCAGAAGGCCGGCTGGGTCTGCCGGCGGCGTTGCAGCAGGATGACGAGGATCAGGAGCAACACGGCCGGGATATAGAAGAGTTCCTTCGCCATCCGCTCGTTCGGCACCAGGATCGCTTCGATCGTCGTCGGCGTGTCGCCGTAAAAGTCGAAGCTTCTGGCGAGCGCCTTGAGCGGGCTGGTCGGCAGCGGCTCCTCCAACCTCGCTTTGCCCTCCCCGACCTCGACGAGCAGCCCGGCGGCGCGCAGCCGCGCCAGACCCGCGCCCGGCTTGCCGAAGGGGATGGTCACGGTGGTTTCGTCGATCCGGTCGGGATCGTTGAAGTTGGGCCCGGATATCGTCACCCGCAGCGTGCCGCCCTCGGGCACCTTTTCGGCGACCTGCACGATTTCCGCGCCCGGCCGCTCGGCAAATTCCGGTTCGACCCGGTCGAGCCAGTAGCCGGGCCGGAACAGGGTGAAGGCGACGAGCAGCAGGATGGCGGTTTCCCAGATCCGGTTGCGGGCGAAGAAATAGCCCTGGGTCGCCGCCGCAAACAGCATCATGGCGACAACCGCAATGACGAAGACGAGCACTGCCTTCCCCGCCGAGACGTCGATCAGCAGCAGTTCCGTGTTGAAGATGAACAGGAACGGCAGCAGGGCGGTGCGGATATCGTACATGAAGCCCTGCACGCCGGTGCGGATCGGGTCGCCGCCGGAGATGGCGGCGGCGGCGAAGGCGGCGAGGCCCACGGGCGGCGTATCGTCCGCCAGGATGCCGAAATAGAACACGAACAGATGGACCGCGATCAGCGGCACGATCAGGCCGCTCTTCGCGCCCAGCGCCACGATCACCGGCGCCATCAGCGACGAGACGACGATGTAGTTGGCGGTCGTCGGCAGGCCCATGCCGAGGATCAGGCTCATCGCGGCGACCAGGATCAGCATGATAATCAGGCTGCCGCCGGACAGGAACTCGACGAATTCGCCGACGACCTGGTGCGCCCCGGTGAGCGAGATCGTGCCGACGATGATGCCGGCCGCGCCGGTCGCAACGCCGATGCCGATCATGTTCCGCGCGCCGGAGATCATGCCGTCGACCAGTTCGCCGACGCTCTGCCGGAAGGCGCCGCCGAGATTGCCGGCGCCGCGGAACAGGGCCTTGAGCGGATGCTGGGTCAGCGCGACGACGATCATCGCCATGGTCGCCCAGAAGGCGGACAGCGCCGGCGACAGCCGCTCCAGCACGATGCACCAGATCAGGATGACGATCGGCAGGACATAGTAGAGGCCGGTGATCGCCGTCGCCCCGGCCCGGGGCAGTTCGGTGATCGGCGCGTCCGGCGGGTCGACCGCGAGGTCCGGCTGGCGCGAGGCCAGCCACAGCAGCACGAGATAGGCGACCGCCGCCAGCACCATGACGACGAAGAAGGCGGCATCGGGCGCGATAACCTTGATCCAGCCGAGGCCGAAATAGACCGCGATGCCGAGCAGCGCGATGCCGATGAAGCCGCTGAGGAACCCGATCAGCTTCTGCGCCACCGTCATGGTCGTGGACGGCTTGGGCAGGCCCTTCAGCCCCAGCTTCAGGGCCTCCAGATGCACGATGTAGACCAGCGCGATGTAGGACACGAGCGCCGGGATCAGGGCGTGCTTGATGATCTCCGTGTAGCTGACGCCGGTGAACTCGGCGATCAGGAAGGCCGCCGCGCCCATCACCGGCGGCGTCAACTGCCCGTTGGTCGAGGAGGCGACCTCGACCGCGCCGGCCTTCTCCGGCGTGAAGCCGGTGCGCTTCATCAGCGGGATGGTGAAGGTGCCGGTCGTCACCGTGTTGGCGATGGAGGAGCCGGAATAGAGGCCGCTCAGGGCCGAGGCGACGACGGCGGCCTTGGCCGGCCCGCCGCGCCGGTCGCCGAGCAGGGCGAAGGCGATCTTGATGAAGAAGTTGCCGGCGCCGGCCTTTTCCAGGATCGCGCCGAACAGGACGAACAGGAAGATCAGCGAGGCCGAGACGCCGAGCGCGACGCCGAACACGCCTTCCGTCTGCATCCAGAAATGCCACATCGCCTTGCCGAAGGACGCGCCCTTCCACTGCACGGCGTCGGGCAGCCAGTCGGCGTCGCCGCCGAAAACGTAGAGGACGAAGACCGAGGCTACGATCACCAGCGGCAGGCCGAGGGCGCGGTAGACGGCGATCGCCAGCACGACCATGCCGCAACTGGCGACGACGAGATCGGAATCCGTCGGCACGCCGGCGCGTTCGGCCAACTCGTTCCGGTACACGATCATGTAGAGGCACGACGCGATGCCGACCGCGGCGAGCAGCCAGTCGTACCAGGGGATGTAGTCGCGCGGCCCGCGCTTCAGCAGCGGAAAGGCCAGCGCCGCGAGCAGCAGGCCGAAGGCGAGATGGATCATGCGCGCTTCGGTGTTCGGCACGACGAAGGGCAGGCCGGTCCATTCCTGCAGCGTGAACGGCAGGGCCGAAGCGATATAGAGCTGGAAGAGCGCCCAGATGAAGGCGATCCCCGGAATCAGGTTGCGCTGCCAGCCCCGGGGCGCCCGTCCGCCGGTGTCGACGCTGCTGACCAGTTCTTCGGCAGTCGGGCGTTGCGCGGCGGCTTCGGCCATAGGCTTGTCCTCAAGCGCTGCGATTCAAATCGATGTATGGGGCAAACAAAAAAGGCGGGGCCGCCAGGGGCCCCGCCAAACCGTTCCGGCCGTTATTTCATCCAGCCCTTTTCCTTGTAGTATTTCGCCGCGCCGGCGTGCAGCGGCGCCGACAGCGAATCCGAGATCATTTCCTTTTCTTTCAGATTCCGGAACGCCGGGTGCAGCTTCCTGAACGCGTCGAAATTGTCGAACACCGCCTTGACGACGACATAGACAACATCGGCCGGCACCTTGGCGCTGGTCACGAAGGTGGCGCCGACGCCGAAGGTCTTCACGTCGGCCTTGTTGTTGTACATCCCGGCCGGGATCGTGGCGTAGCGGTAGAACGGCCATTTCTTCACCAGGCCGTCGATCGCCGGGCCGGTGGCGTTGACCAGGTGGGAAGCGCAGGTCGCCAGCGATTCCTGGGTCAGGGCCGACGGATGGCCGACGAGCCAGAAATAGGCGTCGATCTTGCCGTCGCACATGGCGGCGCCGGTCTCGGCGGATTTCATCGCCGCGGCCAGCTTGAGGTCCGTGCGTTTCCAGCCCAGCGCGGCTTCCATGACCTCCCAGGTCCCGCGGGTTCCCGACCCGGGATTGCCGATGTTGACCCGCTTGCCCTTCAGGTCGGTGACATTCTTGATGCCCGTGCCGTCGCGCGCGAGGATCGTCACCGGCTCCGGATGGACCGAAAAGACCGCCCGCAGATCCTTGAAGGCGCCCGCCTTCTCGAATTTCGACGTGCCGTTATAGGCGTGGTACTGCCAGTCCGACTGGGCGACGCCGAACTCCAGCTCGCCGGCGCGGATCGTGTTGATGTTGTAGATCGAGCCGCCGGTCGATTCGGCCGAGCAGCGGATGCCGGTCTTCTTGCGCATCCGGTTGACGAGGCGGCAGATCGCGCCGCCGGTCGGGTAGTACACGCCGGTGACGCCGCCGGTGCCGATGCTGATGAAGCGCTGCTTCTGCGCCGACGCGCCGGTCGTCGTGCCGGCGAACGCCAGGGCGGCGACCGCGGCGGCGGCAACGAGCTTGATTGCGGTTGACATGATTCCTCCGGTTTCTTCCATGTGGAACGTCGATTTGCGCCCGGCCGAAGCCAGGCGCGTCGCATCGCGGACAGTCCGGAGACGGTCCCGTCTGTCCGAACGGAAAAATCCTAGCGCATAAACGGCGCGAATGAACCCCAAAATCCCTTGCCGGCCTCGCGGGCAGGGTTTCGGCCGGCATTTTCGGCGGCGTTTGCCGTATCCGGCCGCTTTGCGCCGCAGCCGGCCGCCGCGGCGGGGGCGCCGCGGGCCCGGCGCCTGTCGCGCCTATCTTCGGGCGGCCTCGACGAAGCGGTCGACGTCGTCGGCCTCGGTGTTGAAGGCGCAGACCAGGCGGATATTCGGCCGGTCCGGATCGCCCCAGTCGTAGAACTCGAAGCCGGAGTCGCGCAGGCGCTCGGCCGTATCGCCCGGGATCCTGGCGAAGATCATGTTGGCGTCGACCGGATAGTCGATCGTCGCGTCGTCGATTTCCGCAAGCCCGGCCGACAGCCGCTCCGCCATTGCGTTGGCGTTGGCCGCGAGCTGCAGCCACAGGCCGTTTTCGACATAGCGGTCCAGCTGGGCGGACAGGAAGCGCATCTTGGAAAACAGGTGTCCGCCGCGCATGCGCCGCTGGCTCAACGTATCCTCCAGATCGTCGTTGAACAGGACGACCGCCTCGGCCGCCATGGCGCCGTTCTTGGTCGCGCCGAACGACATCAGGTCGACGCCCGCCCGCCAGGTTATATCCGACGGCTCGCAGCCCAGGGCGGCGACCGCGTTGGCGAAGCGCGCGCCGTCCAGATGGACGAAGAGGCCGTTGGCGCGCGCGACCGCGCAGATATCGCGGATCTCGTCGACCGAATAGACCGTGCCGCATTCGTTGACCTGGGCGATGGAGACGGCGGCGGCCTCCATGACATGGGGCAGCCGGGCGCCGCCCCCGCCGACGTCGATGATCGCCGCTTCCAGCGCCGCGGCCGTCATCTTGCCGTCCGCGGCGGGCACCGGCACCAGCTTGGCCCCGTTGGTGTAGAATTCCGGCGCGCCGCCCTCGTCTTCGTAGGTGTGGCCGTGCTTCAGGCAATAGACCGTGTTGAACGGCTGCGCGATCAGGCTGAGGCACAGGGCGTTGGCCGCCGTGCCGGTCGCGACCGGATAGACGCGCGCCTCCGTGTCGAACAGTTCGGAAAACCGCCCGTTCAGCCCGCCGGTCGCGTCGTCGGCGCCGTAGGGCCAGGCGCCCTGCGGCGCGTTGGCCTCGGCGATCGCCTCCATGATTTCCGGGGCGACGCCCGTGACGTTGTCGGAGGCGAAATTGACCGGCCGGAAATTCGCCGGCCCGGCCGGTTCGAAGCTGTCCGGCGCCGGGGCCGTCCGGAATGTCGGTTCTTTCATCGTTTCCGCTTACTCGCCGCCCTTCGGGCCGGTAACGTGAATCCGGAACGGCGCCTGCCGGCGATGGAGGGGAACCGCATAGATCACCTGCTCGCCCGAGGGCATCGACACCAGCACCGCCAGTCCGCCGCGAACTTCCGTCATCCGCAGCACTTTCGCCGCCGCCGGCAAGCCCAGGGATACCGCGCCGGTGCGCAATTTGCCGGCCGCCGCCGGAGCGGCCGTTTCGGAACCGGTCGTTTCCGGGCCGGCCGTTTCTCCGGCCTTGTAGACGATGCCGGCGATCAGCACGACCAGGCCGACGACGATCAGCACGCCCATGCCGATCGCGGCGCCGATCAACAAACGCATCCGCATCGCGCTCAAAGTCCGACCTGCAACCTGCTAGGATAGCGCGTTCTGCCCGAGGCCCGCCGATGGACGACGACCTTCCGGAAACCGAGACAATAGCCGAACCGGACCCGGTGTCGAGGCGCGAGGTGAGAGCGGATGCCGCAGCCGCCGGCCGGCGGCTCGACGCCGTCCTCGCGGCGGCGCTCGACGGCCTGTCGCGCACCCGCATCCAGGCGCTGGTGAAGCGGGGCGCGGTGAAGGACGGCGACGGCCGCACCGTCGGCTCGCCGTCGTTGAAGGTTGCCGCCGGCCAGCGGTTTACCGTCGAGGCGCCGGCGCCGGCGCCCGCCCGCCCGGCGCCGCAGGCCATTCCGCTCGAGATCGCCTTCGAGGACGATCATCTTATCGTGATCGACAAGCCGGCCGGACTCGTCGTGCATCCGGGGGCCGGCAGCCCGGACGGCACCCTGGTGAACGCCCTGCTCGCCCATTGCGGCGACAGCCTTTCGGGCATCGGCGGCGTTGCCCGCCCCGGCATCGTCCACCGCATCGACAAGGACACCTCCGGCCTGCTGGTGGCGGCGAAGACGGACGCGGCGCACGCCGGCCTGGCCGCCCAGTTCGCGGCACACAGCATCGAGCGGCGCTACACGGCGCTGGCGTGGGGCGAGCCGCGGCCGCTCGCCGGCCGGATCGACGCCGCGATCGGCCGCGACCCCGGCCACCGCACGAAAATGGCCGTAAGGCGCGACGGAGGGCGGGCCGCCAGGACGTATTATACCGTGACGGACCGTTACGGCGGCCTGCTCAGCCTGATCGATTGCCGGCTGGCGACCGGACGGACCCACCAGATCCGGGTTCATCTGGCGCACCGTGGTCATCCGCTGGTCGGCGACTATCTGTATGGCGGCCGGCGGCGCCTGCCGCAGCCCTGGCGGGAGACGCCGCAGGCCGCTGCGGTGGAGTCTTTCCGCCGCCAGGCGTTGCACGCGGCCCGGCTCGGCTTCGTCCATCCGGCGACCGGCGAGGCGCTGGCGTTCGGGGCAGCCTTGCCGCAGGACATCGCGGCGCTGGTTTCTGCCTTGAAACCGTTACGAAATGCCGGACAACCGGCTACCGGGCGATGAGTTTTTCGAAATATGGGCGATCTTGAAAAGACGGGCGCCAATCCTCAAATACCGGGCGGGCAGGAAAATGCCGGCGCGCGGCCGGCGCCGGCGTCCGAAGGAAAACGGGGCGGAACGAAAATGGCGGCATCCACGGCAATCGCTACGTTGCCGGCGATCCCCTCCGTCGGGCGGGACGGGAACCTGTCCGCCTATCTGGCTCAGATCCGCAAATTTCCGATGCTGGAGCCGGAACAGGAATACATGCTGGCGACCCGCTGGCGCGACCACGAGGATACCGAGGCCGCGCACAAGCTCGTCACCAGCCATTTGCGCCTCGTCGCCAAGATCGCCATGGGCTACCGCGGCTACGGCCTGCCGGTCGCCGAGCTGATTTCCGAAGGCAACGTCGGCATGATGCAGGCGGTCAAGCGTTTCGACCCGGAGCGCGGTTTCCGCCTGGCGACCTACGCCATGTGGTGGATCCGCGCCTCGATTCAGGAATACATCCTGCATTCCTGGTCGCTCGTCAAAATGGGCACCACGGCGGCGCAGAAGAAGCTGTTCTTCAACCTGCGCAGGGTGAAAAGCCGGCTGGACGCGCTGGAAGAGGGCGACCTGTCGCCGGACAACGTGAAGAAGATCGCGACCGAACTGAAGGTCTCGGAAGACGAGGTGATCAACATGAACCGGCGCTTGGCCGCGCCGGACAATTCCCTCAACGCGCCGCTGCGGAACGACGGCGAAGCGGGCGGCGAGTGGCAGGACTGGCTGGTCGACGAAAACCAGGAAAGCCAGGAAACCGTCGTTGCGGAGCGCGAGGAATACCGGCTCCGCCAGGCCATGCTGGCCGAGGCGATGAAGATCCTGAACCCGCGCGAGCGCCATATCCTGACCGAACGCAGGCTTCAGGAAGAGCCGCTGACCCTGGAGGAACTGTCCCAGGAATACGGCATCAGCCGCGAGCGGGTGCGCCAGATCGAGGTCCGCGCCTTCGAAAAGCTCCAGAAGGCGATGAAGAATATGGTGATCGAGCAGCAGGCCGCCCTGTAGACCGGCCGGCCCCGGAGCGTTCGAAACCCGGAGCGTTCGAAACCCGGAGCGTTCGAAACCCGGAGCGTTCGAAGTCCGGGGCGCGCGGGCCGGTTCAGCGGGCCGCGGCGAGCAGCCGGTCGGCGAATGCTTCCAGCCCCGTTACGCCGTCGGCATTGGTCAGCACCACGACATAGTGGTCGGCGCCGGCCGCCGTGTCCCGGTAGATCTTGTTGATCGACGAAAAACCGGGGATCCGGCCGACGGTGAAATAGGACTGGCGGGCGCCGGCGCCGCGGACGTGCCAGCCCGCGCCGTACCGCAGGTCGCCTTTCCCGGCGCGGATATGCCGGCCGAACATGGCCAGCTTCGCTTCCGCCGAAAACAAGGCGCCGCGCATCAGTTCGCGGTCGAACCTGATGAGGTCGACCGCGGTCGAGGTCGCATCGGCGCTGCCGAGGAACATGGTCGGGTTGACTTCCCGGGCCGGCCTGCCGGCGGTGTAGCCCTGCGCGCGCCGGCCGAGCGGCGTGGTGCCGAGGAAGCCCGACCGGGTCATTCCGTTCAGGTCGTAGATCTCGGTCTGGATGTAGTCGTGGAAAGACACGCGCAGCCCGATCTCGATGACCTGTGCGATCAGGAAATAGTTGGACCGGCTGGCCCGGAAATCCGCTCCCGGCCGGAAGGCGAGGTCGCGGCCCTTGATGAAATCGAGAATCCGGTGGGCCTTGATGCTGGAATAGAGCCGCTCTTCGAAGAAAACCGAGTCGGTCAGCAGGGGCAGGCCCGAGGTGTGCGTGAGCAGATGGCCGAGCTTCATGCCCTGCCAGTGGGCAACGCCGAAGAAATATTCGGTGACCGGGTCGTTGACCCGGACCGGTCCGGCGTTCCGGTAGTTCCGGTCCTGCCACCACAGCAGGGCGGCGGCGGTGAACTGCTGGGTGATTTCGCCGATCGGATAGACGGTGTCCTTGCCGGACGGCAGGCCGGGCCGCGCCTCGCCGAGCCCGGTGGCGAGCAGAATCTTGCCGTTGCGCCCGATGGCGATCGACATGCCCTTGACCGCCCGGCTGCGCATGAAACCGCGCGCCAGCGCTTCGACCCGCGCCTGCTTGGCCGCCGGGATCGCCGATTCCGTCCGCGCGCCGCCGCTCTGCTGGGCCGCCGCGGGGCCGGCTTGCGCCGCCGCCGCGAACGCCGCCAGCGCCGTCAGGCCAATCAGTCTTCGCACCATGCAGAAACCCTCGCGATAAGCGGCGGAGAAGGCTCCGGGACCGCCGGCAGGTTACGGAGTGCGATCGCCGCCGGGCAACCGTCTTGCGTCAATCCGCGTAGGGATCGCGCACCAGGATTGTATCGTCCCGTTCCGGGCTGGTGGACAATAGCGCGACCGGCGTCTCGATCAATTCTTCGATACGGCGGACGTATTTCACCGTCGTTGCCGGCAATTCGGCCCACGACCGGGCGCCTCGCGTGCTGTCCGACCAGCCCTCGATCTCTTCCCAGACCGGTTCGACCGCCGCCTGCTCGTTCTCGCTGGACGGGAAATGGCGGATCGGGTCGCCGCCCAGCCGGTAGCCGGTGCAGATTTTCAGGGTTTCGAAACCGTCGAGGACGTCGAGCTTGGTCAGCGCGATGCCGTCGATCCCGCCGACCTTGACCGCCTGCCGCACCATGACGGCGTCGAACCAGCCGCAGCGCCGGGGCCGGCCGGTCACCGTACCGAATTCGCGGCCGCGTTCGCCCAGCCGGGCGCCGGTCTCGTTGTCCTGCTCGGTCGGAAAGGGACCGGAGCCGACCCGGGTGGTGTAGGCCTTGGTGATCCCCAGGACGTAACCGATGGCGCCCGGACCCTGTCCGCTGCCGATGGCGGCCTGGCCGGCCACGGTGTTCGACGACGTGACGAAGGGATAGGTGCCGTGATCGACGTCGAGCATCGCGCCCTGGGCGCCCTCGTAGAGAATGCGCTTGCCGTCCCGCCGCAGCCGGTCCAGCCGCTCCCAGACCTGCTCCAGGAATGGCGCGATCCGCGGCGCGATGTCCATCAGGCTGTCGAACAGGGCGTCGCCGTCGACCGGCGTCGCCGCCATGCCGGCGCGCAGGGCGTTATGGTGCAGCAGGGCGCGGCCGATCCGGCTGCGCAGGACCTCCGGATGCGCCAGATCGCCCGCGCGGATGGCGCGCCGGCCGACCTTGTCCTCGTAGGCCGGTCCGATGCCGCGGCCGGTGGTGCCGATCCGGCCGCGGCCGCTCGCCGCCTCGCGCAGATTATCGAGCTCGCGGTGCAGGGGCAGGATCAGCGCGGCGTTTTCCGCGATGCGCAGCCGGTCGGGATCCACCGCCACGCCCTGGGCTCTCACCGTGTCGATTTCCTCGAGCAGCGCCCAGGGGTCGATCACCACGCCGTTGCCGAGCAGCGAAAGCTTGCCCGGCCGCACGATGCCGGAGGGCAGCAGGCTCAGCTTGTAGGTCACGCCGTCGATGACCAGCGTGTGGCCGGCATTGTGGCCGCCCTGGAAGCGCACGACGACATCGGCGCGCTCGGAGAGCCAGTCGACGATCTTGCCCTTGCCCTCGTCGCCCCACTGGCTGCCGACGACCGCCACGTTGGCCATGGTCCGGCCTCCTACTCGGGCGCTTCCGCCGCCGGCCGTCCGGGGCCGACGGCCCGCGGCGCGCCGGCGTCTACGACCGTATCGCAGCCGAGCCGCCGGGCCTCCGCGTCGATGTCGCCGGCCGGTTCGAGGCCCGCAACGACGGCGCGGCCCTCCCGGCGCAGGGAATCGACGGTCTCCGGCGGCGTCCCGTCGGGCGCAAAGGTCCTGGACGGCTCGCGCGGCGCCGGCAGGCTGCGGATGACGGTATCGAGGAAGAGCGTAAAGCCGGTCGCCGGTTCGATCGTCCGGTCGGCGAAGCCGGAACCGGCAAGATAGCGACCGCCGGCGCCGATCTCGCCCCGGCTGCCGTTGCGGTAGACGGTAAAGCCGATGCCGGTGTGATACTCGAAGCCGCGATATTCGACCGGATCGACGGTAAGCGCGAGGTCCGGCGCAGCGGCGCCGAGCCGGGCCGCCACGTCGGCCAGATGGTCCACGTCCGCCCGGGCCTCCTCGGGCATGTCGGCGGCCTCCAGGAGGGCGAGGCCGGGTCCGGCCGGTCCGGTCGCATCGAGCAGCGCGAGAAAGACCGCGCGGCCCTCTCCTTCGCCCTGCAGCGCCGCGGCAAGGGCCCGCCGGTCCTTGCTGTCGAGGGCCGCGCGTACGGCGGCCTCCCGTTCGCCCGCAATGGCGAGGGAACGGCAGAGCGACGAAATCAGGGCCGGGAAGGTCAGGTCGACCGACAGCCGGTCGACTCCGATGTCGCGCAGCGCCCGGACCGCCATCAGGATGACCTCGGTGTCCGCCGCCGGCCCGGCCGCGCCGATCAGCTCGCCGCCGACCTGCACGAACTGCCGCTCCGGCCGGAGCTGCGTCCCCCGCACCCGCAGCACGTCGCCGGCATAGGATAGCCGCAGGGGCCGCGCCTCCGCGGCAAGCCGGCTGGCGGCGATCCGGGCGATCTGCAGGGTCATGTCTGCGCGCACGCCCATCATCGCCTGGCTGACCGGGTCCATCAGCCGGAAGGTCTCGCCGGCCGTCGCCGCCCCGGCGCCTTCGAGCAGCGACCGTTCGAATTCCACGAGCGGAGGCTTGACGCGCCGGTAGCCCCATCCGGCGAAGGCGCCGAGCAGCCGCTCCACGATGGCGGATTCGTGGGCCGCATCCGGCGCCAGGACATCGCGCAGTCCGGCCGGCAGGAGGCCTCGGTTGTCTGGAATTGCCATGATCTTCGGTCTGCGCAGGGCGCCGGCGGAGCCGGCGGCTAGAAGCGCAGGACTTTCACCTGTTTGACGTGAGGCAGGGTGCAAAGCTGCATCAGGATCGGCTCCGCGATGTCGCTGTCGGCCGATACCAGGGCCATGGCGTCGCCGCCCGCTTCCGACCGGCCGAGATGGAAGGTTGCGATGTTGACGCCGGCATCGGCCAGCGTTTTGCCGAGCGCGCCGATCATCCCCGGCTTGTCCCGGTTGCGGACGAACAGGACGACATCGCTGAGCGCCGCCTCCATTTGAATACCCTCGATCTCGACGATGCGCGGCTGGTCGCCGTGCACCAGGGTTCCGGCGATCGAGCGCCGGCGCTTCTCGGTCGTGATCGCGAGATGGATCCGGGTCTGGTAGTCGGTCGCCTTTTCGTCGGTTTCCTCGGTCACGGCGATGTTGCGCTCCCGGGCGAGATAGGGCGCGTTGACCGGGTTGATCCCCTCGTAGAGCGGCGCCAGCAGACCGGTGAGCAGCGCGGCGGTCAGCGGGCGGATGTTGAGGTCGGCCGCCTGGCCCTCGTAGCGGACTTTCACGTCCACCAGCGGGCTTTCGGTGATCTGGCCGGCAAAGCTGCCGAGCTGGCGCGCCAGTTCGATATAGGGGCGGAGCCGGAAGGCTTCGGCAGCCGACACCGCCGGCATGTTGATCGGGTTCGTGACGGTGCCGTTCAGCAGATAGTCCGAAATCTGGTCGGCGACCTGGACGGCGACATTCTCCTGCGCCTCCTCGGTCGAGGCGCCGAGATGCGGCGTCGCGACGACCTTGTCGGAGCCGAAGAGCAGGTTCTCTTTCGCCGGTTCGGTTTCGAACACGTCGAGGGCGGCCCCGGCGACGTGGCCGTCGTCCAGCGCCGCCTTCAGCGCGTTTTCGTCGATCAGCCCGCCGCGGGCGCAGTTGACGATCCGCACGCCCGGCTTCATCCGGCCGATCGCGGCGGCGTCGATCAGGTGCCTTGTGCCGTCGGTCAGCGGCGTATGCAGCGTGATGAAGTCGGCGCGCCGGAACAGGTCGTCGAGTTCGGCCTTCTCCACGCCCATTTCCCGGGCGCGCTGCGGCGACAGGAACGGGTCGCTGGCGATCACCTGCATCTTCAGGCCGCGCGCCCGCTCGGCGACGATCGAGCCGATGTTGCCGCATCCGACCACGCCCAGCAGCTTGCCGGTCAGTTCCACGCCCATGAAACGGGACTTTTCCCACTTCCCGGCCTGGGTGCTCAGGTCGGCGGCGGGAAGCTGCCGGGCGAGCGCAAACATGAGCGCAATGGCGTGCTCGGCGGTGGTGATCGAATTGCCGAACGGCGTGTTCATCACCAGCACGCCCTTCGAGGTCGCGGCGTCGATATCGATATTGTCGACGCCGATGCCGGCCCGCCCGACGACCTTCAGCCGGCCGGCCGCAGCGAGAATCTCGCTGGTCACGCGCGTGGCCGACCGCACGGCGAGCCCGTCATAGGCGCCGATGACGCTCTTCAGTTCGTCGGGCGCCATGCCGGGTTTGACATCCGCGTCGACCCCGTGCTGGCGGAAGACTTCCGCCGCCCGCGGGCTCATCCTGTCCGAGATCAGCACCCTCAGCGTATCGGGGGGCAGGTCTGAAGGCATGGTTTTGCTGTCAGTTCGGTTTGAGCGGAACGGGCGGCCGGCCGGTCGGCAGGCCTTCAGGCGGCAGCCTTCAGCCGGCCGGCCGCTTTACCATATGCCCAGTCGAGCCAGGGTAAAAGCGCCGATATGTCAGCGGTTTCGACCGTCGAGCCGCCCCAGATGCGCAGACCCGGCGGGGCATCGCGATAGGCGGCGATGTCAAAGGCGACACCTTCGGCCGCCAGCAGGCCGGCGATCGATTTGGCAAGGGCGCGCCGGGCGGCTTCGGGCAGGGCGGTCGCCTCCGGGTCGGCGAAGACCAGGCAGATCGACGTGCAACTCCGGAATGCCGGATCTTCGGCCAGGAAGCGGAAGGCGGAAGAGTCTCCGATCCACGCCTCAATGGCGGCCAGGTTCGCCTCGGACCGGGCGATCATGGCCGGGAGCCCGCCGATGCCTTCGGCCCAGCGCAGGGCGTCCAGCGCATCCTCGACGCACAGCATGGACGGCGTGTTGATCGTTTCGCCTTCGAACACGCCTTCGATCAGCGCGCCGTTCTTCGTCAGCCGGAACAGCTTGGGCAGCGGCCAGGGCGGCAGGTAGCTCTCCAGCCGCTCGACCGCGCGCGGGCCGAGCACGAGCATGCCGTGCTGCGCCTCGCCGCCCAGCGCCTTCTGCCAGGACCAGGTGGTGACATCCAGCCTGTCCCACGGCAGGTCCATGGCGAAGACCGCCGAAGTGGCGTCGCACAGCGTCAGGCCGCCGCGCCGTGAGTCGATCCAGTCGCCGTCGGGCGCGCGCACGCCGGAGGTCGTGCCGTTCCAGGTGAATACGACATCGTGGGCCGGATCGATCCGGCCGAGGTCGGGCAAGGCGCCGTAGGGCGCCTCGATCAGGCGCATCCCGTCCAGTTTGAGATGCTTGGCGACATCGGCCGCCCAGCCCTTGCCGAAACTCTCCCAGGCCAGCATGTCGACCGGGCGGGCGCCCAGCATCGACCACATCGCCATTTCGACCGCGCCGGTGTCCGACGCCGGCACGATGCCGATCCGGTAGTCCTGCGGAATGCCGAGAATGGCGCGCGTGCGGTCGATGACCTCCCTGAGCCGCGCCTTGCCTTCGCCCGAGCGATGGGACCGGCCGAGCAGCGCATTGCGCAGGACGTCGACCGACCAGCCCGGCCGCTTGGCGCACGGGCCGGAGGAAAAGTTCGGATTGGCCGGCCGAAGGGCCGGTTTTGCGCGCTGTGTCGCCATGACTGCCTCGCAGCGCGTCTCGCCGTCGGGCGGGCGGGCCTGCAAACGGGACGAAAACCGGTTGAAAACGGCGCGAACGGTATGGGGCAGCCGCAAACCGGTCAAACGGACTGGGGCCGCGCTGACAATGTGCCGCAAGCCGCGCCGGCGGCCGGAATCCGCCTGAGCCGCGCCGTTGCCGCGCCGGTTGCATCGGGCGGCGCGCCGACCCGTTGAGGGGCCGGCGTTCGGGCCTATGTGACGCTTTGCAGGGCGCCCGGCTTGCAAAACGCCGGCCGGGCGCGATCCCCCGTTCCGGGGAAACCGACCGACGGAAGGCAGCCCATGGCCCGCATTCTCTACGACCTCGCCGGCGCCGAAGACCGGCGCTTCAGCCCGCATTGCTGGAAAACCAAGATGGCGCTGAAGCACAAGGGGCTCGCGTTCGAGACCGAGCCGTGCATTTTCACCGAGGTCAAGGAGAAGGTTGCGTTTGCGGGCGCCGAGCGGGTCCCGGCGCTAAAGGACGGCGCCAGGAGCGTCGGCGACAGCTGGGCGATCGCGGAATATCTGGAAGAGGCCTATCCCGACGCGCCGAGCCTGTTCGGCAGCGCCGAGGGCAGGGCCTTCGCCCGGTTCGCCAACGAATTCGCCGATACGGCGATGCTGCCGCAGATCGCCGGCGCCATCGTCTACGACATCTACGACCGGATCGTCGATGCCGACCGCAGCTATTTCAGGGCGTCCCGCGAGAAGATGATGAGGCGCGGCCTGGACGAGCTGCGACCGGAGCGCGAGGCGTTCGTGTCCCGCCTCCGCAGCACCCTGTTCCCGGTGCGCCGGACCGTCCGCCGGCAGCCTTTCCTCGCGGGCGAGGCGCCCCATTACGCGGACTACTGTATTTTCGGCATGCTGCAATGGGCGCGCTGCAGCAGCGATTGCGCCCTGCTGGCCGACGACGACCCGGTTGCCGAATGGCGCGGCCGGATGCTCGGCCTGTTCGGCGGCTACGCCGGGAGCGAGCCGGCCGTGGCGGCATGATCGTCCGCTGCCTCCTCGCCGCCGTTCTGTTGCTGCTGCCGGCGCCGGTCCGCGCCGCGGACGGCGGCGCCCAAGGCGGTAGCGGCGCGGCCTGGGGCGGTCCGACAACGGAGTATGCGGCCGACATGGTCTTCACCGACGACCGGGGCCGCTCGCGCACCGCGCGGCTTTACTACACGGCAAACCGGCAGCGGCTGGAATTCAAGTCGGGCAAGCAGATCGTCGCGATGATCTTCGACCGGAGGGGCGGCCAGGCGATTCAGCTCCTGCTCAGCCAGCGCGGCTGGCGCCCGGTCGCTGCAACCGCCCCGCAATACAATTTCGGCCTGTCCGACCCGGCCTCGAAACGCGAGAGGCTGGGCGCGGAGACGCTGGCCGGCCTGGCGGTGACGAAATACCGGGTGTCGAGCAAGTCGGCGGCCGGCGACCGGTTCAGCGGCCTCGCCTGGGCGACGGAACACCGGATCGTCGTCAGGATGGCGGGCACCGTCGTCCGCGGCGCGCAGGAGCAGCCGCTCACCCTGGAGCTGCAGAACCTGAAGATCGGCCCGGTCGATCCGGCCCTGTTCGCGGTGCCGGCGGGCTACCGGAAACTGCCGCCGATGCGGAATTAGAGCTAAGTTGAACCGCGGCGGCAGGGCGTCCCTCAATACGGCGCGCAAGCGCGCCTGCTCGGGATGAGGGGAATTTTGCTGCCTCTCAGAAAGCGATGCGTCTGACGCCATTGACAACGTCGAAATGGCTGTCGTTGCTCAGGACCGGGAATCCGTGCTGCCGGGCGAGCGCAGCGATCCAGATGTCGTTCGGCGGGATGGCCGCGCCGAGCCGTCTTAATTCCAGGCGTATATCGGCGTATGAATCGGCCGTTGCCGAGGTGACGGCTGCGATTTCAGTCAGCGGCAGATAGCGGGTCAGCCAGTCCTCGTAACGGCTTCGATGGCGCGACCGGCGGATGCCGAAGAAATACTCGCCGAGAACGACGCTGGGCACGACCAGCCGGGCGGCCGCACGAAGCGGGTCCTTGACTGCGGCGCGTCCGTCCGCCCATGCGGACAAAGCGTTCGTGTCGAGGATCAAGTACGGTCTTCGAGCGGCAGCTTCTCGAACTCCTCCTCGATCAACGCGAGGATGCGGCGGTTCTCGTCTGCTAAATCGGATAATGCGCCGAACCCGGCCATCCACGGCGGATCCCCGTCGTCGGCGCGATCCTCCCGCGCGCAGCGGCGGAGCTGTTCATCCAGCGCTTCGGTGAAGAAACGCCGCAAGGTGACGCCGCGCGCGGCGGCAAGCGCCTTTGCCTGCCGGAACATGGCGTCCGGCAGTTCGATTGTCGTTTTCATGCGCCCATATACCCGTAAATATGGGTGCATGAAAAGCAAATTCGGCCGGCATCGCGGTGAAGCGTCCCGCCGAACCCGGCCGCACGCGGATTCGCGTCGAACGGCTTCGGGCGGCAGACGGGCTCCGGAGCCATGAGTGTCATGCCGGCAACTGCCGCTTTTCGCCCCCGTCCCGGCATTGCAGGATGTGGGTGCATTCGCAGGAGAAGACGTCGGCGCCGTCCTGGTTGATCGTGCGGTGCAGCATGATCACCGCGCCGCGGTCGGGCTTGGACCGGAAGCGGCGGACGGAAATCACCTCGGATTCGACGTGCAGCGTGTCGCCCGGCCGCACCGGCTTGAGCCAGCGCAATTTGTCGATGCCGGGGCTGGCCAGCGCCGCCGCGCCGATCGCGCCGTCCATCTGGAACTGGCGGAAGGTCATGCAGACCGTGTGGAAGCCGCTCGCCATCAGGCCGCCCTGGGCCACGGTGCGCGGGTGGCGCGCGTTGGTGTGGTAGGGCTGCGGGTCCCACTGCATGGCGAAATCGATCGCCTGGCTCTCCGTCACCGTCTCGCCTTCGGTGACGAACCGGTCGCCGGGTGTGAAATCCTCCATGAAAAGATCGTAGCCGCCCATCGCCTGTCCACCGATCGTCTGCCCCGTCCGCGCCCCATGATAGAGGCCCCGGCGCAACCCGGAAACGGCGAAAACGGGGCCGGCGCTCCGGCGGGACCTCACGATAAGGCTTTCCGATGGGCGCCGATTGCCACCGGCTCGCGCCCGCCCGCCCGCCGCCCATGTCCCTTGACATACCGTATCAAGAACAAATAAAGAACAATAATGGTTTCTGTCCCTTCTCCTTCCGCCGCTTCGGACGCTGCCCTGGGCCTGGCGGCGCTGCGCGAACGCATCGCGGCGCTGGAGCGGCGTTCGCCGCGCGCCGGGAGCGGCCCGGTGTGCCGATCGGCGGTTGCCGGAAGCGATGCCGGAAGCGATGCCGGGAGCGATGCCATCGGGGCGCCGCGGCCCCGGCGGACCCCTTGGCGAACCGGGTTCGACGCGCTGGATGCGGCGCTGCCGGCGGCCGGGCTGGCCCCGGGCGGCGTGCACGAGGCGGCGGGCGCCGGCGCGGCCGACCGGCCGGCGGCCCTGGCCTTCCTCGCCGCCCTGCTGGTCCGGCTCGGCCGGCGCGGCCCGGTGCCGGTCTGTCAGGGTCCCGGCGGGGTCGCGCGGCTGGGCCGGCTGTACGGGCCGGGCTGGCGCGATCTCGGCCTGGAGCCGGCAGACCTGCTGGTCGTCGAGACCCGGCGCGAGCGCGACGCGCTGTGGGCGATGGAGGAGAGCCTGCGCAGCGGCGCCGCGGCGGCGGTGCTGGGCGAGACGGAGCGGCTGGCCTTCGTCTCCGGCCGGCGGCTGGCGCTCGCCGCGCGCGAGGGCGGGACGCCCCTGCTGCTGCTGCGCGGCGACGGCCTCGACGGCGCCAGCGCCGCCTTCTCGCGCTGGCGGGTGACGGCGCTGCCCCCGGAGCGGGCCGATCCGTTCGATGCGGCCTCTTTCGACGCAGTCCCTTTCGATGCCGGGGCGCCCGGCCCGCCGCGCTGGCGCCTGGAGCTGCTGCGCTGCCGGGGCGGGCGGCCGGCAACATGCGATGTGCAACGTGCCCCGGGCTTGTCGCCCCCGGACTTGTCGCCCCCGGACTTGTCGCCCTCGGGCTTGTCGCCTTTGGGCTTATCGAAGGAGGAGAACCGTGAGACGGGCGATTTCGGTATGGCTGCCCTACTGGCCGATCGACCGGCTGCGCCGCGCCCGGAGGTCCGCCGCCCCGCCCTCGCGCGCGCCGCCGGCTGAGCCGGTCCCGTTTGCGCTCACCGCGCCCGGCCGCCACGGAACGGTGCTGGCCGCGGTCAACCGGCAGGCCAGGGCGGAAGGGCTCGCGCCCGGCATGCGGCTCGCCGACGCCCGCGCCCTGCTGCCCCGCCTCGCCGCGGCCGGCGCCCGGCCGGCGGAGGACCGGCGCGCCCTCGCACGCCTGGCGCTCTGGTGCAACCGCTTCACGCCCTGCTGCGCGGTCGATGGCGGGAATGGCCTGCTGCTCGACATTGCAGGCTGCGCCCATCTCTTCGGCGGCGAGGCGGCGATGGCGGCGGCGGTGGAGGCCGATCTCGCGGGCCTGGGCATCGAGGCGCGGACCGGCCTTGCCGACACCCCCGCCGCCGCCTGGGCGCTCGCCCGCTTCGGCCGGGACGGCCGCCGCCGCGCCGCGCCCGGCGCCACCCTTGCCGCCCTCGCCCCGCTGCCGGTCGAAGCGCTCCGGATCGCGCCCGGGGACGCCCGCCTGTTGCGCCGCCTCGGCCTGACGACGATCGGCGCGGCGGCGGCCCTGCCGCGCGCGGCGCTCGCGCGGCGGTTCCGGGGCCGGGAAGGGGACCGGACAGAGGGCGGGGCAGGGGGCCGGGAGAGGGTCGAGACCGTCCTGCAACGCCTCGACCGGGCGCTCGGGCGCCGCCCCGACCCGGTCGCATCCCTGCCGCCGCCGCCGGCCTGCCTTGCGCGCCTCGCCTTCGCGGAGCCGCTTGCCGGCCTCGCAGGGCTGGAGGCGGCGCTGGCCCGGCTCGCCGACGACCTCTGCGCCGCGCTGGAGCGGGCCGGGCTCGGCGCGCGGGAACTCATGCTGCTGTTCTGCCGGGTGGATGGCGCCGCGGCCGCGCGCCGCGTCTCGGCCGCGCGCGCCACCCGCGACGCCGCGCATCTCGCGCGCCTGTTCGCCGGGAAGATCGAGACCGTGGATCCCGGCTTCGGGATCGACGCGATGGCGCTCCACGCCGTCCGCGCCGAGCCGCTCGCGCCCGCGCAATTCCGGCTGGCGGAGGACGGGCGCGGCGGCGGAGATCCCGGCCCGCTGATCGACCGCCTGCAGGCCCGCCTCGGCGCAGGTTCCGTCTTCCGTCTCGAGCCGGTCGAGAGCCATCTGCCGGAACGCGCCGAGCGGCGGGCGGAACCCGGCCCGGAAGGCGATCCCTGGCCGGCCCGGCCGGGCCTGCCGCAGCGTCCCTTCCGCCTGTTCGACCGGCCCGAGCCGGTGGAGGCCGTGGCGGAAGTGCCGGACGGGCCGCCGGTATTGTTCGTCTGGCGCCGGCTGCGCCGCCGCATCGCCCGCGCCGAGGGGCCCGAGCGCATCGAGCCGGAGTGGTGGGCCGACGGCCGGTCGGACGCGCCGCGCGACTATTACCGCGTCGAGGATGCGGAAGGCCGGCGCTACTGGCTGTTCCGCGCCGGACTCTACCGGGACGGACCCTGCCGGGACGGACTCCGCCGGAACGCGGGCGGCAAGGGAACGCCGCGCTGGTACATCCACGGGCTCTACGGATGAGCCGCGCCCCGGACGCCGTCCCTTATGCGGAGTTGCAGGCGGTCAGCAATTTCAGCTTCCTGCGCGGCGCCTCCCATGCGGAGGAACTGGTGGAGGAGGCCGCGCGGCTCGGGCTTGCGGCCATCGGCATCGCCGACCGCAACACGCTCGCCGGCGCGGTGCGCGCCCATGTGGCGGCGAAGCGGGCCGGCATCCGACTGCTGACAGGGGCGCGGCTCGACCTCGATCTCGACCGCCGCGGGGGCGGGGGCGTTTCGCTGCTCTGCTATCCCCGCGACCGGGCCGCCTGGGGCCGCCTCTGCCGCCTGCTCACCCTCGGCCGGCGGCGCGCGGGCAAGGGCGAATGCGTGCTGCGCCGGGACGACCTGTTCGCCCATGCCGAAGGGCAGGTGCTGATCGCCCTGCCGCCGGAGCCGCCGGAGGAAGCGGGCGGCGGGAATTTCGAGGCGGAACTCGCCGGGCTCCGCCGGGCGCATGACGGCCCGCTCTACCTCGCCGCGCACATGCTCTACCGGGGCGGCGACCGCGCCCGCCTGGGCTGCCTGGCGGCGCTCGCCGAGCGTTCCGGCGCGCCGCTGCTGGCCACCAACGACGTCCATTACCACCGCCCCGGCCGCCGGCCGCTCCAGGACGTGCTGACCGCCATCCGCGGGCGTGTCACCGTGGCCGAAGCGGGCCTGCGCCTCGCCGCCAATGCCGAGCGCCACCTCAAGGACGGCGCCGAGATCGCGCGGCTCTTCCGCGGCCATGAGGCGGCGGTCGCGCGGAGCCTCGAAATCGCCGGCCTGTGCAGCTTCAGCCTCGACGAGATTGCCTATGAATATCCCGACGAGCCCGTGCCGGCCGGCAGCACGCCGCAGCGGCATCTGGAGGCGCTCGCCTGGAAGGGCGCCCGATGGCGTTATCCGGACGGCGTTCCGGAGAAGGTCGCCGCCGCGCTCCGGCACGAACTCGGGCTGATCGGCGAGCTGAACTACGCGCCCTATTTCCTCACCGTCCACGATATCGTGCGCTTCGCCGACAGCAAGGGCATCCTCTGCCAGGGGCGGGGCTCGGCGGCGAATTCGGCGGTCTGCTACTGTCTCGGCATCACCGCCGTCGACCCGGCCCGGATCGACCTGCTGTTCGAGCGCTTCGTCTCCCGCGAGCGCCGCGAACCGCCCGATATCGACGTCGATTTCGAGCATGAGCGGCGTGAGGAGGCGATCCAGTACATCTACGGGCGCTACGGACGCGAACGCGCCGGGATCGCCGCCACCGTCGTCTCCTACCGCGCCCGCAGCGCCGTGCGCGATGTCGGCAAGGCGATGGGGCTGTCGGAAGATATCGCCGCCGCGCTTGCCGCCGCCGTGCGGGACATGCACCGCGAGGGCGTGCCCGAAAAGCGGCTCCGCGAGGCCGGGCTCGACCCCGCCGACCCGCTGCTCCGCCGGACCGTCGCGCTCGCGACCGAGTTGCAGGGCTTCCCCCGCCATCTCTCGCAGCATGTCGGCGGCTTCGTGCTGACCCGCGGCCGGCTCGACGAGACCGTGCCCGTCGGCAATGCGGCGATGAAGGACCGCACCTTCATCGAGTGGGACAAGGACGACCTGGAGGCGCTCGGCCTGATGAAGGTCGACGTGCTCGGCCTCGGCATGCTGACCTGCATCCGCAAGGCCTTCGAACTGCTGGCGGCGCACAAGGGCCTGGCGCTCACGCTCGCCACCGTGCCGGCGGAGGACGGGCAGGTCTACGACATGATCTGCCGGGCCGATACGATCGGGGTCTTCCAGATCGAAAGCCGGGCGCAGATGAACATGCTGCCGCGGCTCAGGCCGCGCAGCTTCTACGATCTGGTGATCGAGGTGGCGATCGTGCGGCCGGGCCCGATCCAGGGCGACATGGTGCATCCCTATCTGCGCCGGCGCGACGGGCTGGAGGCGGTGGTCTATCCGGCCCCCGCGCCGGAGCACGGGCCGCCGGACGAGCTGCGCAAGGTGCTGGAGAAGACGCTCGGCGTGCCGCTCTTCCAGGAACAGGCGATGCGCGTCGCCATGGAGGCGGCCCGGTTCACGCCGGACGAGGCCGATGCGCTGCGCCACGCCATGGCGACCTTCCGCAAGCGCGGCACGCTCGGCCTGCTGCGGGACCGGATGGTGGGCCGGATGACCGCGCGCGGCTACGACCCGGAGCTGGCGGCGCGCTGCTTCCGCCAGATCGAAGGCTTCGGCGATTACGGCTTCCCGGAATCCCATGCCGCGAGCTTCGCGCTGCTCGCCTGGGTCTCCTCCTGGCTCAAATGCCGCCATCCCGAAGCGTTCGCCTGCGCGCTGCTCAACGCGCAGCCGATGGGCTTCTACGCCCCTGCCCAGATCGTGCGCGACGCCCGCGAGCACGGGGTGGACGTGCGCCCGGCCGATGTCCATGCGAGCGGCTGGGACAGCAGCCTGGAGTGCCTCAATGCCGACGGCCGGGATGCCGGCCGGGACGGTGACCGGGCGGGCGGCCGCCATGCGCTCAGGCTCGGTCTCCGCCAGATCGCCGGCCTGCGCAAGGAAGACGCCGGCCGCCTCCTCGCGGCGCGCGGCGCGCGGCCCTGGCCGGATATTGCCGCCATGCAGCGCGAGAGCGGGATCGGGGCCGCCGCCATCGAGACGCTGGCCGCCGCCGACGCCTTCGGCTCCATGGGGCTCGACCGGCGTGGGGCGCTCTGGCAGGCGAGCGCGCTCGCGAATGCGGCGCCGCTGCCGCTGTTCGAAGCGGCGGCCGGGCCGGCCGAGGGTCCCATGACAATAGGGGAGCCGCCGGTCCCGCTGCCTGCCATGGCGCCGGGCGAACAGGTCGTCGAGGACTACCGCACGCTCAGGCTCTCGCTCCGGGCCCATCCGCTCGCCTTCCTGCGCGCGCGCCTGGCGCAGAAGCGGGGAGCGCTTGCGGCCGAGGCGGTCGCAGCCGCGCGCGACGGGCAGCGCGCCTCCGCCGCCGGGCTCGTGCTGGTCCGCCAGCGCCCCGGCACCGCGAGCGGCGTCGTCTTCATGACGCTGGAAGACGAAACCGGCGTCGTGAACGTCGTGGTCTGGCCGCGCGTGCTGGAGCGCTTCCGCAAGGCGGTTCTGGGCGCGCGCCTCGCCCTGGTCCGGGGCCGCGTCCAGCGCGCCGGCGAGATCGTCCATCTCGTCGCCGACCGGCTGGAGGATCTGACCGGCTGGCTCGACCTGCTCACGCCGGAAGACGGGGCCGGCGCGCCGCCTCCCGCTCCCGGTCCTGTCGCCTTCCCTTCGCGCCACCCGCGCAACCTGCGCACGATTCCGAAGTCGCGGGACTTCCGGTGAGGCGGCCGCCTCGCCTGTTGCGCCTTGAGTCGATCCGGGCGCGGGGCGCAGAATTGCGGCAACGACGGACGATCGATCGGGGGCGCCGCCTCGACCTTGGTGTAGTAGGGTAGATCGCGTAAGCGGCGCCGGCGGCAGCGGCAGGAAGGGCATGGCGGAGACGGCCGAACGGACGGACGCATGGGATCCGGCGCAGTATCTGCGCTTCGCCGGCCACCGGCTGCGCCCGGCGCTCGACCTGCTGAACCGGATCGACCTGCTGCGGCCGGAAACGGTGACCGACCTCGGCTGCGGCGCCGGCAACGTCACCCGCTGGCTCGCGCAGCGCTGGCCGGACGCCGCGGTCACCGGGATCGACGGCTCGGCCGCCATGCTCGCAAAGGCGGAGGAAGCTGTGCCGGGCGTGCGCTGGCGGCGGGCCGGCATTGCGGCCTGGACACCGGACCGGCCGCAGCATCTGATCTATTCGAACGCGGCGCTGCACTGGCTGGCGGATCACGAATCCCTGTTTCCGAAGCTGGCCGGCGATCTCGCGCCCGGCGGCGTGCTGGCCGTGCAGATGCCGCGCAATTTCACCGAACCGTCGCATACCGCGATGGCCGATGCCGCGCGCGACGGGCCGTGGATCGACGTGCTGGAGCCGATGCTGAAGCCGGCGCCGGTGGGCGAGCCGGCCTTCTACCGCCGGCTGCTCGCGCCGGCCGTTTCGGAACTCGACCTGTGGGAGACGACCTATTTCCAGCTCCTCGAAGGCGACAACCCGGTCGCCGAATGGACCAAGGGAACTTGGCTGAAGCCGTTTCTCGACGCGCTCGACGGCGGCTGGCGCGCCGGCTTCGAGGCGGCCTACCGCGCCCGCATCGCCGCCGCCTATCCGCCCGGCCCGGACGGCCGGACGCTGTTTCCCTTCCGGCGGCTGTTCTTCGTCGCAACGCGCTGACGGGCCATTGCGGGCCGCGCCCCGCCGCGAAAGCCTCGCCGCGGACACCCCGTTGACAGCGGCGGAAAAGCGACCGCACGATCCGCTGCACCGATGCGGAGACTGCCAAGCGTGGAGCGACGAACAGAATGGCCGATACCGAAAAGAAGGGCCTGCCCTACGATATGGGCAATGCCGGCGACCTGCTGAAGCACGGCGTGCTGGCGGAGTTCGTCCGCTGGCGTCTCGAAACCGATCCGGCCCGGACAATGCGGTTCTTCGACCCGTTCGGCGGCGAGCCGTTCGACGCAGCGGCCCGTGCGGAAGTCGTCCGGCGCGTCGGGGCCTTGCCGGGCGCGGCATTGGAGGCGGCGCAGCCGGAAATCGCGGCCGGTAAATACTACGGCAGCGGGATGGCGGTGCGCAATCTGGGCGGCGACCGCGTGTCGGTGTACGCCTCCGACCGCTGTGCCGAACGCCGGGAGAGGCTGCGGGTAGCCGGCCTGGCGATGCTGGAAGAGGCGATTCCCGGCTGCCCTGTTCCGCCCGGTTATGACGCTTACGGCGCCGTCGAACATATCGGCCGCGAAGCCGGCCCGGACGATCTGACGCTGATCGATCCGTTCGGCGAGTTTCTGGAGAAGGCCGCCCCTGTCGTGCGGCAACTCGGAAAAATGGCCGAACGATCCGCTATATTGCTGTTCGCTTTGAATTTGGATCCGTTCAATCGTGTCGGCCGCCGGTTCGACAAACTTTTGGAAGAGCACTTGAAAGGTGCATGGATCATGACGTGCCCACCGATTCGCCTGACCGGAGTAGAAGGCGAAAGCACATACCATGCCGATGTCGTGCTGGCTTCGCCGCGCCTGAGCGGGAATCGTCGTGAAGTTGCAGAATTTCGGTGCCGGTTGGAATGCCTCTCGGGGCAATTAGCAGACGCACTGGCCTTATCCGAACACGATCTGAAAAAGATGCAACCGCGCATTATTGGAGGAGCGCGCTGAATGACAAGTAACGAAAATATTGTCAAAGAAATTATAGAATTCCTTAACGAGAAGAAAATTCGATGCACATACGAAGCTCTCGCGGATTGTTTAGATGGCGTCGAGGCTTGGAATGTTGCCGGCAAATATCTTGGCGAAAAAAGACCAGAGGTATCGTGGGTCGTCAACAAAGGGAAAAATTTACCTACGGGATTTTCGGAAAATCAGATGCATCCCGATTTGCAAAAGAATTCACACGTCATTCGCGACGCCAAAGAATTGGAAGCGTATGTTCGAGAGTTTCAATCATCGAAGGAAAAAGAAGAACATCACACTGCGAAATATAAGTCGAAATGGTCCGACTACATTATTGCATACTCTATAACAGGCATATTCTTTGGTATCCCAATTGGGATTGCGGTATTATTTCACTATTCTGAGGAAGCGGGATCGATTGCCATTGCGGTTGTCGTTCTTGCAATCTCTGTGGCGCTCATCGGCATTAAAGGAACGATTACTTGGATGCTGACCTTATTCGGACTCTTTCGCTGGCTCAATAGAAGGGATTGAGGCAGACGAGCCAAATCGCAGCACTCCCGGTAAACCTGTCCCGAGGATCGGCCGCTCTACAGGCGTTCCGCGATCGCCTTGCCCAGATCGGCGCAGCGCGCCGTGCCGCCCATGTCCGGGGTCAGCGCCGCGCCTTCCGCCAGCACGCCCTCGAACGCCGATACGACAGCCGCCGCGGCTTCGGGCTCGCCGAGATGGTCGAGCATCATGGCGCCGGACCAGATCTGGCCGACCGGGTTGGCGATGCCCCGGCCGGCGATGTCCGGGGCCGAGCCGTGGACCGGCTCGAACATGGAAGGATGTTCGCGCTCCGGATTGATGTTGCCGGAGGGCGCGACGGCGATAGTTCCGGTAGTCGCCGGGCCGAGGTCCGACAGGATATCGCCGAACAGGTTGGAGCCGACAACGACGTCGAACCAGTCCGGATTGCGCACGAAATGGGCCGCCAGGATGTCGATATGGAACCGGTCGGCGGTCACGTCCGGATAGTCGGCGGCAATGGCGGCGAAGCGCTCGTCCCAGTAGGGCATGGTGTGGACGATGCCGTTGGACTTGGTCGCCGAGGTCAGGCGCCGGCGCTCGCGGCTGCGCGCGAGGTCGAAGGCGTAGCGCATGATCCGGTCGGTGCCGCGCCGGGTGAACACGGCCTGCTGCACCGCCATTTCGGCGTCGGCGCCCGGTGCAGCCGGCCGCCGATCTCGGAATATTCGCCCTCGCAATTCTCGCGCACGATCAGATAGTCGATATCGCCCGGCCGCCGCCCGGCGAGCGGGCACGGCAGGCCCTCCAGCAGGCGCACCGGGCGCAGGTTGACATATTGCTCGAAGCGCCGCCGGATCGGGATCAGCAGGCCCCAGAGCGAGATATGGTCGGGGACGCCGGGGAAACCGACTGCGCCGAGGAAGATGGCGTCGAAACCGGCGAGCCGGTCGAGCCCGTCCTCCGGCATCAGCCGGCCGGTCCCGGCGTAGCGTTCGCAGCCCCAGTCGAACTCGGTCCAGTCCCAGTCGATGCCGAAGCGGGCGCCGGCGGCTTCCAGCACCCGGATGCCTTCGGGCACGACCTCCCGGCCGATGCCGTCGCCGGGAATGACCGCGATGCGGTAGCGGCTCATCCTCCGCCGCCGCCGGCGTCCGGGGGAATCGGGAGGGCCACGCAAACGGCGGCGCCGCGCGCATGGACCGCGCCGTCCGGGCCGGTGACGGCGGCGTCGGCGACCGAAAGGTCCGAGCCGCGCTCGACGACCCGGCCCGTGCAGGTGAGCGGGCCGGTGTCGAGGCCGACGGGACGGAAAAAGTCGCAGGTCAGCGAAACCGTCGAGAAAATGTATCCCGCCGGCAGCGTCGTCAGGAAGGCGCAGCCCGTCGCGCTGTCGATCAGGGTGGCGGCCACGCCGTTATGGATGCGCCCCGTCGCGTCGCGCTGGCGCTCCGCCGGGTCGGAGACGATGACCACCTCGCCGTCGCCGGCGGAGGCGAAGGCGAAGCCGAGCGTCTGGCCGAAGGGATTGGCGGGCGGGCCGTCCTGTTCGCCGCCGAACATGAGCTCGAAGCCGGTCTTGCCGGCCGACGCCCGGCGGGTTGCCCCGAGGTCGCCCCATTCGGCCCGGTATTCGCTCTCGACGAACGGCGGCGGTTCCCCGGACGGGAGCGCGGAGTCCTCCGCCGGCGCCGCCGCGAAGACCGCCTGGGCGCGGCCGGTCTCCCGGCCCTGCCGGTCGGCCATCGCCGCGTCGGCCAGCACGATCCGGCGGCCGGGCTTTACGGTCCGGCCTTCGCAGACGACCGTACCCGCGCCGGCGGCCAGCGGGCGCAGGAAATCGACGTTGAGACGCACGGCGCGGAGGGCGAGGCCGGCCTCCGCCCCGGCCCGGGCCGCCGCGCCGGCCGCCGACTCGAGCAGGAGTGCGTAGGCGCCGCCGTGGACGCCGCCCATCGGGTTGAGCGTGTGGGGGCCGGGATCCCATTCGAACCGGCTGTAGCCGGGTTCGGCCCCGGTCAGGCGCATGTCCGCGATCGCATGGACCGGCGCCTGCGGAATGTCGCCGCGCGCCACCGCCCGGAAGAAATCGAGGCCGCCATGCCGGCGCAGGCGCCAGGCGAGGGCGTCCGCGCCGGTCCAGCGCAGGGTGCGGGCGTTGCCGCGGTCGGGCGAAGCGTGCGTCATGGCGGGGAACCGGGAAAGGAAAGCGCCGCAGCCGGAAAGCGGACGGCGACGCAATGATACTCCAGGGCAGGCCGGCGGGGCAATCGGAGGGACGGGATGCCGCGCCGGGAAATTACGGACCGGCGCGGCGGGAAGGAGGCCGGCCGGCTCTCGCACGGCAGTTACGGGCTCGAGAGCAACCTGTCGCCCGGCGTTCCGGTTTTCCCGGCCCGGACGAACGCGTCGTGCAGTGCCGTTCCGAGGCGGCGGAGGAAACCGCGCGCCGCCTCGGCCCGGATGCGGCGGGCGCGCCGCAGATAGAAATCGTAGTCGATGACTCCGTCGGCGGTGCGCCTCAGGTCCGGAACCCGGCCGTCGAGGCCCGTCCGGCTTGTCGCGGGCCAGTCGGGCCGTTGGGAAAGTTCGTTGGCAAAGGTCGACATGGCGATGCCTCTTCGATTAGAATTAACTCATCTGATTGCCGCAATCGAACGTGCGGCGCTTCGATAAACATAGATTTGGGCAGTAATCTTACGTTTCGCAAAGGATCGTTTCTCACTATAAAAGTTAGAAATATTCATCTGAAACGAGCCTGTGAACCTGCCGCCTCTCGATGCCCTGCGCGTGTTCGAAGCCGCCGCCCGGCGCGGCAGCTTCAACGCGGCGGCGGCCGAACTCAACCTGACGCCTTCGGCGGTCAGCCACCGGATCCGCACGCTTGAGGATGTACTTGGCGTGCGCCTGTTCGACCGCGCGCACCGGCGGGTCGTGCTGACGCCGGAGGGCGCCGGCTATGCGGCCCCGGTGGCCGACGCCCTGGCGATTCTGCGCTCGGCGACCCGGCGGCTGTCGGCGGAGCGCGCCGACGGGCCGTTGGCGATGACCCTTTCGCCGGCCTTTGCGCTGCGCTGGCTGCTGCCGCGTCTGGCCCGGTTCCAGAAGCGCCATCCCGAAATCGAACTGCGCTTCGTCACTACCTCGGACCTGCACGATTTCCGCACCGGCGATCTCGACCTTGCGGTGCGCTACGGCCGCGGCGACTGGCCGGGGCTGGAGGCGGAATGGCTGATGGCGCTGGACGCCACGGCGGTCTGCACGCCGGAGGTCGCGGCCGGCGGCCCGCCGCTGAACGCGCCGGCCGATGTCGCCCGCCGCGTCCGCATCCATGTCGAGAACCGGCCCGACGACTGGCGCATGTGGCTGCTCGCCGCCGGCGTCGAGGGTGTCGATCCGGCGGCGGGTCCGGTCTTCGAATCCGTTCCGGTCGCCCTGGAGGCCGCGCTGAACCATATCGGCATGGTCATCGCCGACCGTCAGCTCCTGGCCCGCGACCTGGCGGAAGGCCGGCTGGTCGAGCCGTTCGACGTCCACATGCCGTCAACGGCCGGCTACTATCTCGTTTATCCGCCTGGCAGCGGGGAGGACCCGCGACTCCGCGCCTTCCGCGACTGGATGCGGGAGGAGATTGCCGCGATGCCGGCCCGGACGGAAGCGCCGCCCCCGGACTAAAGAGCCGGATCTGCCCGGCGATGGCGGATCGGCGCCAGCCGGCAAGCAGCCATTCGCCGGGCGTCAAGCACATCCAATATAGACAAATTAACTGTCTGGACATATAATCTGACTATATATCGGAGAAGGGAACGATGAAGACGATCGGTGCGGCAAAGTTCAAGGAGCGCTGCCTGGCGTTGCTCGACGGGCTCGATCACGACGGGCTGGTCATTACCAAACGCGGCAAACCGGTCGCGCGCCTGATTCCGTACGACCGGCAGCACGCCGAGTTGATCGGCAGCCTGCGTGACAAGATCGAGGTCCGGGGCGACATTCTCTCGACCGGTGTCGAATGGGATGCCGATGCTCAATCTTGACACCCATATCCTGATCTTCGCCGTCAGCGGCGCGCTCCGTCCTGCCGAACGCAGGTTGCTGGCCAAGGACCGGTGGTCGATATCGGCGATCGTGCTGTGGGAAATCGCCAAACTTGCCCGGCTCGGCAGAATCGGCATGGATCTCGACGACCGCGATGTCGCCCGGGTGCTGAACCGCGTGCATGTCTGGCCCATCGATCTCGATGTCGCGCGGACCTCGGTCCGTCTCGACTTCGAGGGCGATCCGGCGGACGGGATCATCGCGGCCACCAGCATCGTGCACGGCGTTCCGCTCGTGACCCGCGACCGCGTTATCCGGCGGTCGACGATCGTGCCGCTTGCCGCAGCCAAGGGCGAAAACAGCGCGTAGCCGGAAACCCGTCGCGCGCTGCGCCCCGCAGAACCGGCTAACCCGGATTTCTCACCACAGTCACGGCCTGCGTCGCGTCCGGACGTTCGATCCGCCAGAAGCGGGCCGAAAAGCGTAGCGGGGACTACGGTCGAGGCCCGCGACGCCGCGGGCGGACGTCCCCGGATTGCAAATTGGGTCGCGACCCGAAGGGCGGCGCTGTCGAACCGGCAGGGGGCGTCAAGCCGCTTGCCCGATGTCCCGCATCGCGCGGCGCGGCTTTCCTGCCCTGCCGGCCCGACAGCGCCGCGCAGGTCATGACTGTGGTGAGAAATCCGGGCTACCCCCGCCGCCGCGCCTGCCGCTCGCGCCAGATGACGAACAGGCCGGCGCCGGCGATGATGGCGGCGCCGGCGAGCGTGTTGGGCGGCAGGATCTCGTCGAACGCGATGACGCCGAGGAGCGCCGCCCAGATCAGCGAGGAATAGTCGAACGGCGCCAGCGCCGAGGCCGGCGCCCGGGCGAGCGCCAGGATCATGGCGAAATGGCCGATGCCGCCGATCGCCCCCATGGCGAGCATGGCCAGCGCTTGGCGCCAGTCCGGCGTCTCCCAGAAGAAGGGGACGATGCAGCAGACGATAATCGTTCCGGCAAGCGCCGTAAAAATGAGCGTGGTCGTCGCGGCGTCGCCGGCCGCGACCTTGCGGGTCGCGATCTGCTGGAGCGCGTAGCACGCCGCTGCCGCGAAGGGCAGCAGCGAGGCCCATTGGAATGTCGCCGCGCCGGGCTGCTGGATAATCAGCATCCCGCCGAAGCCGACGGCGACCGCCGTCCAGCGGAACAGGCCGATCGGCTCGCCGAGCAGGGGGCCGGCGAGCGCCACGACGATGAGCGGCGCGACGAAGAAAATCGCCGTGGTCTCGCTGAGGGGCAGCGCCTCGAGCCCGGCGAAAAAGAAAAAGGTTGCGGCCAGCAGCAGCAGCGAACGGGTGGTCTGGAGCCCGACATGGCGGGTGCGCAGGCGGCGCGCGAAGGACCGGCTGAAGATCAGCGCAAGCAGCAGGGTCTGCGCGGCGTAGCGGCCCCAGACGATCATGACGAGGTCGATCTGCCCGGTCAGCCATTTCGCCACCGCATCCATGCCGATGAAGCAGAACATGGCGAACAGGAACAGCGCCGCCGCGGCCGGAAAATTCTGCGGCGATCCGAGGCCGGAGACCGGCGTGCGGCCGGGGGCGGGCGGGGCGTTCATGGCCGGCGCGGTTGACCACGGAACCGCCCGGCGCACAAGCGCCATTCGCTCATGCGGCCGTGGCGGGCGGCGGCAACCGGCAGCCCCGCCGGGCCCGGCCGCAACCGGGCGGATAAGGAAATCGTTATATTTGCATGCCGGCCTGCCCGCTGCTAACACGGGCGGAAGTCCCCGCACGGCGCGGACCCGCGCCGCCGCCGCACCGTCCCGATACGCCTTTCGACCCGGACGGCGCCCGTCGCGATCGCCGGGCCGGCGCGCCGCCAGAGGAGAAACGATGAGCGAAGCCGCCAACGATTACGCGATCGCCGACATTTCCCTGGCCGAATTCGGCGAGAAGGAAATCGCCCTCGCGGAAGCCGAAATGCCCGGCCTGATGGCGACGCGCGAGGAATATGCCGCCGCCCGGCCGCTCGAGGGCGCGCGCATCGCCGGGTCGCTGCACATGACGATCCAGACCGCCGTGCTGATCCGGACGCTTGAGGCGCTGGGCGCCGATATCCGCTGGGCGACCTGCAATATCTATTCGACCCAGGACCATGCCGCGGCGGCGATTGCGGCCAACGGCACGCCGGTCTTCGCGGTCAAGGGCGAGACGCTGGAGGAATACTGGGACTATTGCCACCGCATCTTCGACTGGGCCGACGGCGGCGTCCCGAACATGATCCTGGACGACGGCGGCGACGCCACCCTGCTGGTCCATCTCGGCAAGAAGGCGGAAAGCGATCCCTCCGTCCTCGACGATCCGCAGAACGAGGAGGAGGAGGCCGCCTACGCCTCGATCCGAAGGCGGCTGGCCGGGAAGCCGGGCTGGTATTCCGAAGTCGCCGCTTCGATCCGCGGCGTGACCGAGGAGACGACGACCGGCGTCCACCGGCTCTACGAGATGCAGAAGAAGGGCGAGCTGCTGTTCCCGGCGATCAACGTCAACGACAGCGTGACCAAGTCGAAGTTCGACAATCTCTACGGCTGCCGCGAATCGCTGGTCGACGGCATCCGGCGCGGCACCGACGTGATGATGTCGGGCAAGATCGCCGTCGTCGCCGGATACGGCGATGTCGGCAAGGGTTCGGCGCAGTCGCTGCGCAACGCCGGCTGTCGGGTGATGGTGACCGAGATCGACCCCATCTGCGCGCTGCAGGCGGCGATGGAGGGCTACGATGTCGTGACGATGGAGGACGCCGCGACCCGCGGCGACATCTTCGTCACCGCCACCGGCAACGTCGACGTCATCACGGTCGACCATATGCGCGGCATGAAGGACGGCGCGATCGTCTGCAACATCGGCCATTTCGACAGCGAGATCCAGGTCGCCGCCCTGCGCAACATGAAATGGACCAACATCAAGCCGCAGGTCGACCGGATCGAGTTCCCGGACGGCCACAGCATCATCCTGCTCTCGGAGGGCCGTCTGGTGAACCTGGGCAACGCCATGGGCCATCCCAGCTTCGTGATGAGCGCCTCCTTCACCAACCAGGCGATCGCCCAGATGGAGGTCTGGCAGAATCCGGGCCGCTACGGGAAGGAAGTCTACGTCCTGCCGAAGCATCTGGACGAGAAGGTCGCCCGCCTGCATCTCGCCAAGGTCGGCGCGCGGCTGACCCGGCTCAGCGGCGCGCAGGCCGACTATATCGGCGTCCCGGCCGCCGGGCCGTACAAGCCGGAGCACTACCGCTACTGAAATCCGGGCTTACGCCGCCAGGGCGACGTCCCCGGCGAGCGCGGCCCGCGCCGCGGCGACGAAAGCCTGCATCCTTTCGGGGCATTTGCGCCCCGGCTCCAGTTCGACGCCGCTCGATACGTCCACGGCCGCCGGCCGGAAGCGGCGGATGCGCGCGCCGACATTGTCCGCGTTCAGGCCGCCTGCCAGGATGAAGCGCGGATCGCCGGCCAGGGCCGCGGCCGCGGCTTCGTCCGCCGGCGCCCCGGCGCCGCCGTAGCGCTCGCCGGCATCGCCGTCGAGCAGATAGCCGGCGGTCCGGTACTCGAACACCTCCCGGCAGGGCACGGCGCCGCGGAACGCCTTGATGACCGGGCCCGGCAGGGCGCCGGCGGCGGCCGGCGGTTCGTCGCCGTGCAGCTGGATCGCGGTCAGGCCGGCCTGCGCCCGGATCGTGCGGATTTCCGCCGGCGGCAGATTTACGAAGATGCCGACCCGGCCGACGAAGGGCGGCAGGCAGCGTGCGATCGACATGGCCTGCAAGGGCGACACCGCCCGCGCGCTCGGCGGATAGAAGACGAAGCCGAGGGCGTCGGCCCCGGCCTCGACCGCGGCGTGGGCGTCCCGCTCGCTGGTGATGCCGCAAATCTTGATCCGCATGGGTCAGGCCGCCTCGCTGTGCAGAAAGGCCCGGCGCGCCACGGCGCCTTGCGCCTGGAACTCGGCGATCAGCGCGCCGGGATTTTCTGCGGTCATCAGCGATGTTCCGACCAGCACCGCGTCGGCGCCGGCCGCGCGCATCCGGGCGGCGTCGGCCCCGGTGGCGATGCCGCTTTCGGCGACTTTGACGGCGGCCGGCGGAATTTGCGGCAACAGGCGCTCGCAAACCGCCAGGTCGACGCCGAGATCGGTCAGATTGCGGTTGTTGACCCCGACGATCGGGGCTCCGGCGTCGAGCGCCACGCGCAGTTCGGCCTCGTCGTGGACTTCGACCAGCGCGTCCAGCCCCGCCTCGGCGGTGTGGCCGAGAAAGTCGGGCAGCGCTTCGCCGAGGGCGGCGACGATCAGCAGCACGGCATCGGCCCCCGCCGCGCGGGCCTCGACCAGCTGGTAGGGATCGACCACGAAATCCTTGCGCAGGACCGGCGCGGTCTGGGCGTCGCGGACGATCTCCAGGTCAGCCAGCGCGCCGCCGAAACGATCCGGCTCCGTGAGCACGGAGATCGCCGCGGCGCCGGCATCGGCATAGCGCCGGGCCGTCGCGCCGGCATCGGCGCCGGCCGCCAGCGTTCCCGCAGAAGGCGACCGGCGCTTGACCTCGGCGATCACGCCCAGGCCCGGCGCGCGCAGCGCCCCGGCGAAATCGCGGAAGGCCGGCGCCAGGGGCAGCCGGTCGCGCAGCGCTTCGGGCGGCGTTGCGCGTTTCGCGGCGGCGACCGCCGCGCGCCGCGCTTCCAGGATCGGCGTCAGCCGGTTCATGCGGCGACCGCCTGCGGCTCGGCGGCATAGCTGACGCGGGCCAGCGTCGCCGCCGCGGCGCCGCTGTCGACGGTCCGGGCCGCGAGTTCCGCGCCATCCTTCAGGCTTCCGGCGGCCCCGGCGGCATAGAGCGCTGCCGCCGCGTTCAGCAGGATTCCGGTGCGGGCCGGGACATTCCTGCCTTCCAGGACGGTGCGGACGGTCCGCGCATTGAACGCCGGATCGCCGCCGCGCACGGAATCGACCGGCCGTTCTGCGAGGCCGAAATCCGCCGGGGAGACAAGGCGTTCCGTCAGGGCGCCGCCGCCGACTTCGACCAGGCGGGTCCGGCCCGCCGGCGCGATCTCGTCGAGACCGCATTCGGCCGAAATAACGAGGGCCCGCTCAACTCCCAGACGCAACAGCGCCTCCGCCATGAAGCGGGTACGGGAGGGATGGAAAACGCCCACGACTTGCGTCGGCACACGCGCCGGGTTGGTGAGCGGGCCCAGCAGGTTGAAGAGCGTCGATACCCCCAGCGCCTTGCGGACCGGGGCGACGCTCTTCATGGCGGGATGATAGTGCGGGGCGAACAGGAAGCCGAAGTTGCTGTCCCGTATCGCCGCCGCGGCTCCCTGTGGAGAGAGGCCGGTGGGAACGCCGAGCGCATCCAGCACATCGGCGCTGCCGCACCGGGACGAAACGGACCGGTTGCCGTGCTTGGCGACCGGCACGCCGGCCGCGGCCGCGATCAGGGCGGCGGCGGTCGACAGGTTGATCGAGCCGAACCGGTCGCCGCCGGTGCCGGCGGTGCACAGCACGGGGCGGACCGTATCGGGCAGGCGCACCGCGCGCTCGCGGAACGCCATCGCGGCGCCGACCAGTTCGTCGACGGTCTCGCCCTTGACCCTGAGGGCCATGAGGAAACCGGCGATCTGCGCGGGTTCGCAATCGCGATCGACGAAGGCGCCGACCGCCGTCGCCATTTCGTCGGCGGTCAGATCTTCGCGGCGGGCGATCTTTTCGAGAATGTCGTTCAACATGGCGGCGGTTCTTTTCGGTGTCTGGTTGCGGAACGTCGTTTCGGAAAAGCAAAGAGGCCCGCCAGTCGTTTCTGGCGGGCCCCTTGAGAAGTCGGATGAGCCGGCTGCTATCGTCGATCGGTCAAGTCGATCGGGCGCGCACCCCGGCCGGGCCCTGCGAGCAGCGCCACCACCGCATGGCAACCGCCGCGCCGGCGGGCGCGGTCACGATATTGCCGAACGGGGTGCGGAGCCGGTTCACAGCGGATCCCTTGGATTAAACGCTCGATTGCGGCTTCTAGCGGCGGGTTTCGCGGCTGTCAAGTCACTAATGGCGATCCGGGCGCCCGCCAGCCCCTCCGCCAGCCCGGCCACGACGTTGCCGACGGCGGCGGCGCGGCCGGAATGCGGTTCGGCCGAAAGATTCGCTACGCATCGGCCAATGACGGCAGGCGGGCAATTTCCTCACCGCATTTTCGTTCGGCGAGCCGCAGTTCGTAGAGTTTCTGGAGATTGAGCCAGAACTCGCCGGACGTCCCGAAATACCGTCCCAGGCGCAGCGCGGTATCGCCGGTGATGGCCCGGCGGCCGTTCAGGATTTCGGCGATACGGTTCACCGGGACGTCTATTTGCCGCGCCAATTCGGCGGCGCTCATCCCAAGCGCTTCGAGGTCGTCGCGCAAGGTCTCGCCGGGGTGGATCGGGATACGCGCCATGGCTTGCTCTTCAATGATAGTCGACGATTTCTACATCGGTCGGTCCGAGGCTGCCTTCGGGCCATTCGAAGCAGATTCGCCACCGGACGTTGATACGGATGCTCCATTGGCCCTTTCGATCGCCCTTCAAGGCTTCGAGACGGTTGCCCGGCCGTGCCAGGTCGCGAATATTCAGGGCAGCGTCGAGTTGGTCCAGCTTGCGTATGGCGCTTCGTTCGAAGCCGGAAAAGGCGGCCACTCTCCGGCCATTGTAGAATGCTTGCGTTCTCTTGTCCCTGAAGCTGACGATCAATGCATTTCAAGCCGCTGAAATCCGCGTTACGTCAAACGTAATGCACCTCTCCCCCGACTGCAACGATGTCGCTTACCCCATTGTGAGCCGCGCGCCCGCCAGCCCCTCCGCCAGCCCGGCCACGACGTTGCCGACGGCGGCGGCGGCGGCGCGGCCGGAATGGCCGGCGGCCAAGGCCCTTTCCAGCGCGTCCACGACGACCGTGCCGACCGCGACGGCGTCGGCGAAGCCGCCGGTCGCCATTGCCATCGCCGGGGTCCGCACGCCGAAGCCGGCGACGACCGGGAGGCCCGTGACGCGCCGCGCGGTCCCCGCCCGCCCGGCGAGCGCGGCGACCGCGGGCGGCGCGCCGCCGGTCGGGCCGTCGGAGGCGACGCAATAGACGAAGCCGCTGCGCGCCCAGGCCGGGCCGGGCGGCGACCGGGCGTCCTCGTCGCTGGCGACGATCTGGATGAAGGCGACGCCGCGGTCGCGCGCGAGCTGCGACCAGGCGATGCGCTCCGGCGGGTCGGCGTCGACGATCAGCAGCCCGTCGGCGCCGGCGTTCGCCAGCGCGTCCAGATAGGGCGCCGGCCCGGCCGAGCGGAGTTCCGCGGCATAGCCCATCAGGACGAGCGGCAGATCGGGGTCCCGGCCGCGCAGCCGGGCCGCCTGGGTGAGCGCATCCAGCGAGCCGGCGCCGGCCGCCGCCGCACGCGCATGGGCGCGCCGGATGACCGGCCCGTCCATGGCCGGCTCCCGCGCCGGGATGCCGATCTCGATCAGGTCGCCGCCGCGCCGGCGCAGCGCGTCGAACGCGAGGTCCGCCGTCGCCGCGTCCGGATCGCCGGCGACCGCGAAGGGCGCGAGGCCCGGACGCCCGGCCCGGGCCAGCAGGTCGAAACGGCGCCGCAGCCGTTCGCTCATCGGGCCGCCAGTTCCGGGCGGTCGCGGAAATGGTCGAGCGCTTCGGGATTGGCGAGCGCCTCCAGGTTCCTGACCGGGCGGCCGTGGACGACGTCGCGCACCGCCAGTTCGACGATCTTGCCGCTCTTGGTGCGCGGGATGTCCGGCACCGCGGCAATGCAGGCGGGAACGTGGCGCGGCGAGGCGCCCGCCCGGATGGCGGCCCGGATTTCCTTCTCCAACTCTTCGCTCAGCGCATGGCCGTCCTTGAGGACGACGAACAGGACGACGCGGGTGTCGTTGTCCCAGTCCTGGCCGACCGCGATGGCTTCCTGGATTTCGCCGAGCCGTTCCACCTGCCGGTAGATTTCCGCCGTGCCGATGCGCACGCCGCCGGAATTGAGTGTGGCGTCCGAGCGGCCGAAAAAGACCATGCCGCCGGTTTCGGTCCACTGCACCCAGTCGCCGTGGCGCCAGACATTCGGGTAGTCGGCGTAGTAGGCGTTGAAATATTTCTCGCCGCTCTCGTCGCCCCAGAAGCCGATCGGCATCGAGGGGAAGGACCGGGTGCAGACCAGTTCGCCCTTCCCGCCGGCGGCCGGCCGGCCGGCTTCGTCGAACACGTCCATCTTCATGCCCAGGCACGGCGCCTGCAGCTCGCCGCGATAGACCGGCGCGAGCGGATTGCCGCCGACGAAGCAGCCGAGCAGATCGGTGCCGCCGGAAACCGAGGCGAGATGCACGTCGGCCTTCACGTTTTCGTAGACGTAATCGAAGCCCTCCGGCACGAGCACCGAGCCGGTCGAGCCGATGGTCTTCACGCTCGACAGGTCATGGGTCTCCCGCGGCTTCAGGCCGGCCTTGCCGCAGGCGTCGATGAATTTGGCCGAGACGCCGAACAGGGCGATCCGCGCCTCGTCGGCATAGTCGAACAGCACGTTGCCGTCCGGATGGAAGGGCGAGCCGTCGTACAGCACGACGGTGGCTTCCGCGGCCAGCGCGCCGACCGTCCAGTTCCACATCATCCAGCCGCAGGTGGTGAACCAGAAGACCCGGTCGCCCGGCTTCACGTCCGAGTGGAGGCGATGCTCCTTGGCGTGGGTCAGGATCGCCGGGCCGACGCCGTGGACGATGCATTTCGGCGCGCCGGTCGTGCCGGAGGAATAGAGGATATAGAGCGGGTCGTTGAAGCCGACGCGGGTGAACTCGATCCCGCCCGGCGCGTGCGGCGCCATGTAGTCGCCGAGCGTCACCGCGTGCGGGACCGCCGAAACGTCCGGCGCCGGATCGATATAGGGAACGACCAGCACCCGCTCGAGGGACGGCATGCCCACTGCGATCGCGGGCAGCTTGTCGAGGCAGGGCCGGACGCTGCCGTTATAGGTGTAGGCGTCGGCGGCAATCAGGACCCTGGGCGAAACCTGGCCGAACCGGTCGAGCACGCCCTGGACGCCGAAATCCGGCGACGCCGAGGTGAAGACGCAGCCGATGCTGGCCGCCGCCAGCATGGCGACGACGGTTTCGGGCACATTCGGCATGTAGGCCGCGACCCGGTCGCCCGCGGTCAGGCCTTCGGCGCGGAACGCCCGGGCGAGGCGCGATACCGCGTCGTGGAGCTCGCGCCAGGTCATGTCCCGGCGCACCCCGTGTTCGCCGCGGAAGATAATGGCCGGCGTATCGTCGCGCCGGCGCAGCAGGTTTTCGGCGAAGTTCGTCCGCCCGTCCGGGAAGAAGCGGGCGCCGGGCATCTTCTCCCGGTCGGCGACGACCCGCCCGCCCGGCTCGCCGACGACGTCGCAGAAGTCCCAGATCGTCGTCCAGAATTTCTCCGGCTCGTCGACCGACCAGGCGTGCAGGCCGGCATAGTCGGAAAAATTCGCGCCCCAGCGGCCGGTCGCCGCCTGCATGAAGGCCGTCATGTTCGCGGCGTCGATGCGTTCCCGGCCCGGCTGCCACATCGTCCGGCTGGCCATGGGTCTCCTCCGGTTCTGTCCCTCGCCGCCGACAGATAGCGGATTGCCCGCCCCGCCGGAAAGTCCTGCGTGCCATGCGCAGGCCGCGGGTGCCAAAGCGCGGGGGACGCTTATATGGCCGGCCATGCCGGAACCCGCCTACCCCTCCGAAGCGCGTCATATCGCGTTCCGGGCGCCCGAACCCGATTTCGTTCTCGCCGTAACCCTGATGATCGTCGCCTCGGCGTTCTTTGCCGCCATGGCCGGATTGATCCGTTACGGCAGCGAGGACCTGCATCCCTTTCAGCTCGCCTTCCTGCGCAGCGCGTTCGGGCTCCTGTTGATGCTGCCCTGGCTGATGCGCTCCGGACCGGGCATTCTCAGGACCCGCCGGTTCGGCCTGTTTTCGGTGCGCGGCCTGACCTCGGCCGCAGCGATGTTCGCCTTTTTCTGGGCGCTGTCCCGGATGCAGCTGGCCGATGCCGTCGCGCTCAGTTTCACGGCGCCCCTCTTCGTGACGATCCTGGCGGTGGTCTTTCTTCGCGAGGCGGTGCGGGCGCGCCGCTGGACGGCCGTCGCCGTCGGCTTCGTCGGCGCCATGATCATCCTGCGGCCGGGCGGGGATACGATCTCCTGGCCGGCGCTGGCGGTCCTGTTCTCGACCCTGATGATGGCGGGCTCGATCGTCTGCATCAAGCTGCTGTCGCGCACCGAATCGGTGAACGCGATCTATTTCTGGATGGTGCTGTTTCTGGTCCCCATCACCCTCGTTCCCGCGGTTTTCGTCTGGCAGGACCCGACATGGGAGCAGCTCGCGGTCGGCGCCGGAATCGGCTTCGCCGGCACGGTCGGCCATCTTCTGGTGACCCGGGCGTTCGGGCTGGCCGACACCTCGGCGCTCATGCCGTTCGATTTCGCGCGGCTGATCTTCTCCGCAATCGTCGGCTTTCTCTTTTTCAGCCAGGTGCCGGATATCTGGACCGGAGTAGGCGCAACGGTCATTGCCGCCGCCGGTTTCTACATCGCCCACCGCGAGGCCCGCGCGGCGCGAAATGCTGCCCCGGCGCGAACCGTTGCCCCGGACGTTCCGGGAGCCCCCTGACCCCTTCCCCTCCCGTCATTTCGATCCCTCACCCGTCATTTCGACCGGAGGCCCGGCCCGTGGGCCGGGGCGGAGTAGCCTGCCCTGAGCGAAGTCGAAGGGGAGAAACCCGGAGGGCGCTCCGTCGACGCCACAGGCTCCGGCGTGCGCCCGTCGCCCGTCCCCGGCCGGATTTCTCCGCTCGCTTCGCTTCGGTCGAAATGACGGGTGGGTGTTGCGCTTCGCCCGAATCGGCGGGGAAGGGTGTCGCGGGGAAGGCGCGGGCGGCGCTCCCCCACCCCCGTCATTTCGACCGGAGCGCCGTCAGGCGCGGAGTGGAGAAATCCGGCTGGCGACGGGCGCCGGCCCAAGGCGCGGCCCTGTGGCGTCGACAGAGCGCGGATCGGATTTCTCCACTCCCTTCGACTTCGCTCAGAGCCTGCCCTGAGCGAAGCCGAAGGGGCAGGCTGCGCCGCCCGGCCGGCACGGTGCGTCAAGCCGCTTGCCCGATGTCCCCGCATCGCGCGGCGCGGCTTTCCTGCCCTGCCGGCCCGACAGCGCCGCGCAGGTCATGACTGCGGGGAGAAATCCGCCCTAGAACGCCGTGCGCAGGGTGAGGTTGAGGCTGTAGGCGGCGTCTTTCGCGCCGGCGCCGTCGGTTCGGGCGTCGAAGCCGAGGGCGGTTCCGGCGTCGTCCTTCCGGGGCCGCCATTCGGCGCCGAGGCCGAGCAGCAGGCGCGCGCCGGGCGCTTTCGAGCGCAGCGCGGCGCCGGAGACCTCCGCCGCGGTCCTGCCGTCGAGCGCAAGCGCCAGGCCGGCCGCGCCGCGCAGCGCGAGTTCGCCGCCGCCGTCCAGTTTCCGCACGGTCTCCGAAGCGGCCTCCGCCCCGACCGACAGCCGGCTTCCGTCCGGCGCCGAAACCCGCGCCCGCACCGCGTCGGTAAAGCCGTCGAGCGAGACCTGCCCGCCGCCGGCCCAGGCCCGCGCGGCGAACCGGGTTGCGCCGGCCGCGGCGAAACGCTTGCCCATCTCCGCGCCGTAACCGAAAACCCACGCCCCGGCGCCGCCCTTCAGCGGCCCGCGCGTTGCGGACTCCACGTCCAGGCTGTAGCGCATCGCCGAGAGCCGCCCGGCGGCGAACCAGCCTTGCGGCCCCCGCCACTGCGCCCCGGCGGCGAGGCCGTAGCCCGCCGCCTCGATGCGCCCGCCGCCGGTCGCGGCGGAGACCCGGGCCGAGCCGGACGCCAGCCGCGCCGACGCAAAGCCGGTCACGCCTTCGGCCAGCCGGAAATCCATGCCCGCCTCGGCCTCCCAGCGGCGGAAGCGGTAGCGCGCCCCGACGGCCGCCCGCCGGGCGGCGTACCTGCCGAAGCCGCCGCCGATGCGCAGCCACAGGGGCGAGCCCGGCGCGCGCGCCTTGCCCGCGGTTCCGGATGGGCCGGTTCCGGCCAGGGCGGTTCCGGCCGGCCCCGCGCCGCCGTCCAGCCGCAGCAGGAAGCCGGGCAGGGCCTCGTAGACCGCCGCGCGCGGGGCGTAGACCTCGGTGAAGTCCGCCGCCGAGAAATCCCGGTCCGCGACTATCGATTCGGAGGGCTGGCTTATCGTCCAGGGACCGCTCGTGGGGATGGTGACTGTGACACCCGCCTTGCGGATCGTCACGTCGCGCGCGCCGTTGGGCGCCCACAGGCCGGTCGCGCCGGCCGTCCCGTCGTGCAGTTTGACGCCGTTCATGACGATGGTCGTCTTCCCGCCGTCGTTCAGGATCCAGCCGCCGTCCAGCACCTTCGCCATCGTCCGGCCGCCGGGATTGAGGCCGACATAGAGCGCGGGCGGGTCATCGGCGTTATTGCCGGTGTCGAGCTCGCGCCGGGCCCACACCGAAACGCCGGAGGCCGCGCCGGCGGTCCCCTGCGGCCCGATATAGACCCTGCCGCCGCCGGCGAGGTAGACGCCGGCCGCGTCGCCGGTCCCGCCGCGCACCGTCCCGTGCACCGTCGCGGCCTGTTTGCGGAAACCGTCGGCGTCCGGGTCCGCCGCCCGCACGATGGCGTCGCTCGAACTCAACCGGCCGAGCTGGATGCCGCTGGCGCCCGCCCCGGTTGCGCGCACCGACGCGCCCGCGCCGACCGTGACCGTCATCGTCCCGTCGCCGGTGAGGTGCTCGGCATGGACGCCGTGCGCGCGGGCGCCGGAAGTCGCGACGGCGGCGCTGTCCGACAGGCCGATGGCGACGCCGCCCGTCCCGTTGCCGCGGCCGTGAACGCCGCGCGCATCGTCCCCTCCGGTCCGGACGCTGGACCTGCCGGACAGGGAAATGCGGATGTCCTTCGTGGTATCGGAATTGTCGTGCCAGCCCCAGACGCCATACGAAAAACTGCCGTGCGTCGTCACCGATGCGCCGCCGTCCACGCGGATGGAGATGTCGCCGGTTCCTTGGTGCTGGCCGAAGACGCCATGCGCAAAACTGCCGAGCGTCGTCACCGGCGCGCCGCCGTCCACGCGGATGGAGATGTCGCCGGTTCCTTGGTGCCAGCCGTAGACGCCGATAGCTCCGCCTGCCGTATCGATGTCGGTCTTTCGGATGTCGATGTGGATGTCGCGGCCTTGCTGATAGGCCCAGCCGAAGACGCCGGCCGAGCCACTGCCCTTCGTAAGGATGGAGCCGCCCTCCGCTTCGAGGCGGAGGTCGGCCGCGCCAAAGAGCTTGCCGTACAAGCCGTGGGCTTGTTGGCCAGCGGTCTCGATGGCGGCGTTCCGGATCGTGGCGCGGGCGCCGCCCGATCCCCCGTGATTGAGGTAAACGCCGTTTCCGTTGGCGTCTTGCGTTTCGATCGAGCCGCCAAGGATATCGATGCTGGCGCCGCCGCTCCCCTGTTGGTTGGCGAGGACGCCGGAATGGGAGTGGGCCGTCGTTTCGATATCGAAATCCTCGAGCCGGATGACGATATCGTCGGACGAGGTCGATTCCTTACTGCACGACACCCGGTTCCCGGCGGCGGGGTTGACCCGCGGGTCGGGGCACACGGCCTGCTGCTGGGCCGCCGCGGCGGCGGCGAAGAGCAGCGCCGGGGCCAGGGCAAGGAGAAGAACGGCGGCCCGCCTGCCCGCCGTCATGCGCCGCCCCGGAAACCGCGGGGGGGGGGGGGGGGGGTGGAAAGCAGAGATCGAATCATGGGCCGGCACATTCCGGGCAATGGAGCGGAGGGCCGGAAAGTTAATGCACTAAACCGGTTTCCGTTTCAATGGAATAAATCACCCGGCCCGTCGCGGCTCTTTCTCCCCCCTCCCCCGTCATTTCGACCGACGCCCCGGCCCGTGGGCCGGGGCGGAGCAGCCTGCCCCTTCGGCTTCGCTCAGGGCAGGCTCTGAGCGAAGCCGAAGGGGAGAAACCCGGAGAGCGTTCCGTCGACGCCGCAGGCTCCGGCATCCGCCCGGCCTCCGGCGCCGGCCGGGACGCCGGATACCTTCGGTCGCATTGGCGGGGTTCCGGCCCGCCCATAGCTTCGCCCGCGCGTTTCCCCGTTTTCCCCTTACCGGAGACCTGCCGATGCCCCGCGACGAGCGGCCCGAAGACCGCGGTCCGGCCTATGCCCCCGTGACCAGCGCCGAACTCCACGGCTACCATTTCGAGGACCTCGAAGTCGGCATGACCGCCGTGTACTCGCGCACGGTCACCGAAGCGGATATCGCCAATTTTTCGGCCGTCTCCGGCGATATCAACCCGGTGCATCTTTCCGACCAGTTCGGCCGCGACGGCATGTTCGAGGGCCGCATTGCGCACGGGATGCTCTCGGCCAGCTTCATTTCCGCGGTCATCGCCAACAAGCTGCCGGGGCCGGGCGCGATCTATATGGGCCAGTCGCTCAAATTCATGGCGCCGGTGCGCGCGGGCGATACGGTGAACACCCGCCTCACCGTCCGCGAACTCAACGACGAGAAACAGCGCGCGATTCTGGACACGATCTGCATGGTCGGCGGCGAGCCGGTGATCGAAGGGGAAGCGATGGTGAAGGTGCCGTCGCGCGGCGGCTGACCGGCCGCGCCATGCGGCTGATCCGGACATGGCGGGAGGTTCCGGCCGATGCGGCCGGCGCCGCTGTCGCGGTCGGCAATTTCGACGGCGTGCACGAGGGGCACCGCGCGGTGATCGCCGCCGCCGTCGAGGCCGCCCGGGCCGCGGGGACGCCGGCCGGCGTGCTGACCTTCGAGCCCCACCCGCGGACATGGTTCCGGCCCGGCCAGCCGCCCTTCCGGCTGACGCCGCTGCGCTCCAAGGTGCGCCAGCTCGAGGCGCTCGGCGTCGACCTGCTCTTCGTCCTGCCGTTCGACGAAGCGATGGCCGGCCGGACGGCCGGGGCTTTCGTCGACGACATCCTTGTCGGCGGCCTCGGTGTCGGCCGGGTCGTCGTGGGCTACGATTTCGTCTTCGGCAAGGGCCGGGGCGGGTCGGTTGCGACCCTGGAGGGCTGCAGCGCCGCCGGCCGGTTCGGCCTGACCGTCGTTCCGGCCGTGGACGACGAAACCGGCGGGAGCTATTCCTCGACCCGGATCAGGCAGGCGCTGCGCGACGGCGACCCGGCGACCGCCGCCGCCCTGCTCGGCCGCTACTGGGAGATCGAGGGCCATGTCCTGCCGGGCGACCGGCGCGGGCGCACGATCGGCTTCCCGACGGCGAACCTGGATACCGGCGACTATCTGCAGCCCCGCTTCGGCGTCTATGCCGTCCTGACCGCGCTCGACGGGCCCGGCGGCGGCGCGCCGGACTGGCTGCCCGGCGTGGCCAATCTGGGCAAACGCCCGACGATCGGCGGCGACAGGGTTCTCCTCGAAGTCAACATCTTCGGCTTCGACCGGGAAATCTACGGCCGGCTCGCCAGGGTGCGTTTCGTGGATTATGTCAGGCCGGAACGGAAATTCGAGGGACTGGACGCCCTGAAAGCGCAGATCGCGAAGGACGCGGCGGCGGCGCGCCGAATTACCGCCGCCCTCCCGGCGGGGCGCTAAACGCGCCGGGCCCGTTCCGCCGTTCCCGTATCGCACCGGGCGTTGCCTGCCCGGCGCCTCCTCCCGGAAATACCCGATGACCGCCGACTACCGAGACACGATTTTCCTGCCGCAAACCGACTTTCCCATGCGCGCCGGCCTGCCGAAGAAGGAGCCGGAAATCCAGAAGCGCTGGGAAGACGAGGACCTGTACGGCCAGCTGCGCCGGATCGGCGAAGGCCGGGAGAAATTCATCCTGCACGACGGGCCGCCCTACGCCAACGGCAACATCCATATCGGCACCGGCCTCAACAAGATCCTCAAGGACCTCATCAACCGGACCCAGCAGATGCTGGGCAAGGACGCCAACTACGTTCCGGGCTGGGACTGCCACGGCCTGCCGATCGAGTGGAAGATCGAGGAGCAGTACCGCGCGGAGGGCCGGGACCGGGGCGCCGTCCCGGTCAACGATTTCCGGCGCGAATGCCGGGAGTTCGCCGAATACTGGATCGAGGTTCAGCGCCGGGAGTTCAAGCGCCTCGGCGTGATCGGCCGCTGGGACGATCCCTACCTCACCATGAAGTTCGACTCCGAGGCGCTGATCGCCGCCGAGCTGATGAAGTTCGCCGCCAACGGAATGCTCTACCGCGGCTCGAAGCCGGTCATGTGGTCGGTCGTCGAGGGCACGGCGCTCGCCGAGGCGGAGGTCGAATATCTCGACCACGAGTCCGACACGATCTGGGCGAAATTTCCGGTCGTCGGCGGGCCGGGCGGCCTGGCCGGGGCTTCGGTCGTCATCTGGACGACGACGCCGTGGACGATCCCCGGCAACCGCGCAATCGGCTATTCCGCCCGCCTGCCCTACGGCCTGTACGAAGTCACCGCGGCGCCGGACGGCAACTGGGCGAAAGCCGGCGACCGCCTGATTCTGGCCGACGCCCTCGCCGCCGGCGTCATGGGCGCGGCGCGGGTCGACGGGTTCGAGAAGCGGCGCGCGGTCGGCGCGGACGATCTGGCGGCGGCGGCGTGCGCCCATCCGCTGCGCGATGCCGGCCTCGGGGGCTACGGATTCGATGTGCCGCTGCTCGCCGGCGAGCACGTCACCGACGACGCCGGCACCGGCTTCGTCCACACCGCGCCCGGCCACGGCCGGGAGGACTTCGAGACCTGGACCGGCGCGGAAGCCGAACTCGGGAACCGGGGCATCGACACCGCGATCCCCTTCACCGTCGGCGCGGACGGCGCGTTCACCGAAGACGCGCCCGGCTTTACCGGCGAATTCGTCATCACCGGCAAGGGGAAGAAGGGCGGCGCCAACAGGGCGGTGATCGACGCGCTGGCCGCGGCCGGCGCCCTGATCGCGCGCGGGCGGCTCAAGCACCAGTATCCCCACTCCTGGCGCTCGAAGAAGCCGGTCATCTTCCGCAACACGCCGCAATGGTTCATCGGCATGGGCGACGGCGAGGCGGAGGGCCTGCGCCAGACCGCGCTCGACGCCATCGACGCCACCCGGTTCTTCCCGGCGGCGGGCCGGAACCGCCTCTACGCCATGATCGAGCAGCGGCCCGACTGGGTGATCTCGCGCCAGCGCGCCTGGGGCGTGCCGATCGCCGTGTTCGCCGACCCGGCGACCGGGGAGGTGCTGAACGATCCGGCGGTCAACGCGCGCATTATCGACGCCTTCCGCGAAGAGAGTTCCGACGCCTGGTTCCGGGACGGCGCGCGCGAGCGCTTCCTCGGCGACGCGCACAGCGGCGGCTCGTGGCAGAAGGTGGACGATATCCTCGACGTCTGGTTCGAGAGCGGCTGCACCCACGCCTTCTGCCTGGAGCGGGAGCCGGACGAGCTGGTCTGGCCGGCCTCGCTCTATCTCGAAGGCTCGGACCAGCACCGCGGCTGGTTCCATTCCTCCCTGCTCGAATCCTGCGGCACCCGCGGCCGGGCGCCTTACGAGGCTGTGCTGACCCACGGTTTCGTGACGGACGAAGACGGCCGCAAAATGTCCAAGTCCCTGGGCAACGTGACGGCGCCGCAGGAGATCTGCGACCGGTACGGCGCCGATATCCTGCGCCTGTGGGTCGTCGCCTCGGACTATTCCGAAGACCTGCGCATCGGCCCGGAGATCGTCAAGCAGCAGGCCGACACCTACCGCCGCCTGCGCAACACGCTGCGCTTCATCCTCGGCAACGTCGCCGGGTTCTCGGACCGGGAGAGGGTTGCGCCGGCCGACATGCCGGAGCTCGAGCGCTGGGTGCTGCACCGGCTGCACGCGCTCGACGGCGACTTGCGCAAGGCGTGCGACGCCTTCGAGTTCCACGGCTTCTACGCCGCCCTGCACCATTTCTGCGCCACCGAACTGTCCGCCTTCTATCTCGATATCCGCAAGGACGCGCTCTATTGCGACCGGCCGGATTCGCAGCGGCGGCGGGCGGCGCGCACGGTGCTGGACATCCTGTTCGACTGCCTGACCGCCTGGCTCGCGCCGGTGATCTGTTTCACCGCGGAAGAAGCCTGGTCGGCGCGCCACGGCGACGATGCCGGCAGCGTTCATCTGCGCACCTTCCCCGACATCCCGGCGGCGTGGCGCGACGACGCCCTGGCCGCCAAATGGTCGAAGGTGCGCGCGCTGCGCCGCGTCGTCACCGGCGCGCTGGAGGAGGAGCGGGCGGCCAAGCGGATCGGGTCGAGCCTGGACGCCGCCCCCGCCGTCGAAGCGACGGCCGATTTTGTCGAGGCCATGAAGGGCGTCGATCTTGCCGAAATCGCGATCACGTCCGCGGCGACGCTCGTTGCGAGCGCCGAGCCGCAGGGCGCGTTCGCCATGCCGGAAGTCGCCGGCGTGGCGGTGATGCCGGCGCCGGCCGGACACCCGAAATGCGCCCGGTGCTGGAAGAAGCTGCCGGATGTCGGCGCCGACCCGGACGCGCCGGAGACCTGCGGCCGCTGCGCCGACGCGGTCCGGGCCCATCGGGTCCGGACCCTGCGCTGAAGGGCGGATATGGCCGCCCGGCGATACGGCCTCGTCGCCGGCATCGGCGCCCTGATCCTGGCGCTCGACCAGATCAGCAAGGTCTGGGTTCTCGGCGTCCTCAGCGCGGCCCGCCCGGCGATCGAGGTCACCTCGTTCCTCAACATCGTCCTGGTCTGGAACCGGGGCATCAGCTTCGGGCTGTTCGACCGCGAATCCGATTGGCAACCCTGGTTCCTCGTCGGCCTGAGCCTGGTCATCGTGGCCGGCCTGCTGGTCTGGCTGCGCACGGCGCGCGGCCGCTGGACGGCGCTGGCGGTCGCCCTGGTCGCCGGCGGCGCCATCGGCAATGCGGTCGACCGCGTGCGCCTGGGCGCCGTGGTCGATTTTGTCGACTTCCATACCGGCGGCTGGCATTTCGCGGCCTTCAACGTGGCGGACGCGGCGATCACCTGCGGCGTCGCGGTATTGCTGGCCGTTTCCTTGTTCGGCGGCCGGAGGGACGCTACATAACCGCAGCATCCGGCCGGCGGCGGTTTCGGGCAATCTGCCGTGGGCAATCTGCTGTGGGCAATCTGCTGTGGGCAATCTGCTGTGGGGATGAACGCGATGACGAAATCGGTAGGGTCCGGGCGGCGGGTTGCGGTCCTTGCGTCCGTTCTGGGGGCGGCGCTTGCGCTCAACGCCTGCGGTTTTCTCGACGACGCCCTCAAGGGCGCCAATCCGATCGCGAAGGAGCTCGACAGGACGGCCCGCAAGGGCGCGGCCGGACGTCCGGACCGGTCCCTGTCGATTCCGCCGGGCTATTCGCTGCTGCCGCCGGTCGACGCGGCCGGACGCGGCAGCGCGCCGGGCGCCGCAACGGGCGGCAGGACCGGCGATGACGCCGCCGGCCCCCCGGCGTCGAAGAAGATCGACCTCGGCGCCGCCAGGGGCGGCGAAGCGGTGACCCGCCAGACCGTCGTCACGAACCGCGGGACCGTCGAGGAAGGGAGCCCGGGCAAGGGCGAAAAGGAACCGTCGAACCGGCCCGCCAGGAAGAACTGACCGCCGGTCGGCGCAGCCGGCCTGCCGGCGCCCGCCGGGTCCGCGGCGCCCGTTCCGGCGCTGCGGCCGGCCTTGCCACATCCCGGCCACAAGTTGCAGCGATGAAGGGCGCATGAGGACGTCGTATGGGGACGTCGGACGGGCGGCCTGCCGCGCGGCCGGTCCGGGAGCGAATGCAGGAGAATGCCGTGTTCGGTAGGAAAATGGCGCGCCGCATGCCCATGCCGGGGCTGGGGCCGGCCCTCGCGGCTCTGCTTCTGATCTGCGTCGCGGCCGCGTCCGGCGGCCCGGCGGCGGCGCAGGAGCCGCAGCGCCGGGGCCTGTTCGACGCCGAGACCTTCACCCTGAATAACGGCCTGCGCGGCGTCGTCATCGTCAACCGGCGGGCGCCGGTCGCGCTCCACATGCTCTGGTACAGGGCCGGCGCCATCGACGAGCCGGCCGGCAAGTCCGGTATCGCCCATTTCCTCGAACACCTGCTGTTCAAGGGCACGAAAACCCTGAAATCCGGCGAGTTTTCCAGGATCGTCGCCGCCAACGGCGGCCGGGAAAACGCCTTCACCAGCTGGGATTACACCGGCTACTACCAATTCGTCGCCAAGGACCGCCTCGCGCGGATGATGGAGATCGAGGCGGACCGCATGGCGAATCTCGTGCTGTCGGAAGAGGATGTCCGCCAGGAGCGGCAGGTCATCCTCGAGGAACGGCGGTCGCGTATCGAAGGCCGGCCGTCGTCGATCCTGTGGGAGCAGGCGCGCCGCGCCCTCTATCTCAACCATCGCTACGGCCGCCCGATCATCGGCTGGATGCACGAAATGGAGCAGCTGTCGCGCCGGGATGCGCTCGATTTCTACAAGAAGCATTACGGCCCGAACAACGCGGTCCTGGTCGTCGCCGGCGATGTCGACCCGGCCGAGGTGCGCCGCCTGGCGGAGAAATATTACGGCCCCGTGGCGCGGGCGAAGCCGCCGCCGCGCCGCAAGCTGCTGGAGCCGCCGCAGCGCGCGGAGCGCCGGGTGATCTACCGCGATGCCCGGGTGCGCCGGCCGTCGTTCGGACGGATGTATTTCGCGCCCGGCTACAACAGCCGCGGCGCGGAACACGCCGACGCCTTGCAGGTGCTGGCCCGGCTGCTCGGCGCGTCGTCGACCAGCCTGCTTTACCGGAGCCTCGTGGTGCGCCGGAAGCTGGCGACCGCCGCGGGCGCCGACTACAGCGCGACCCGGCGCGGCCCGTCGGACTTCTACGTCTATGCGTCGCCGCGGCCCGGCGCCGGCATCGAGGCGCTCGAAAAGGCGGTCGACGCCGAACTGGACAAGGTCCTGAAGCACGGCGTTTCCGCGGAAGATGTCGAAGCGGCGAAGCAGCAGTTGCAGGATATGGCGATCTTCGCCCGCGACAGCCTGCGGAGCGGCGCCCACGCGGTCGCGGCGGCGCTTATCGCCGGCCGCACGGTCCGGGACGTCGAGCAATGGCCGGCCCGGATCGGCGCCGTGACGGTCGACCGGGTCAACGCGGCGGCGCGGTATGTCCTGCAGCGGCGGAAATCCGTCACCGCCCTCCTGCTGCCGGACAGGTCCGGCGAAACGAGAAAGGCCGAGGTGCAGAAGCAATGACGGTCCTCCTGCGCATCGCCGGGCCGGCTGCGGCGCTCGCGGCCGGCGCGCTCGCCCTGTTCGCCGTCTCCGCGGCGTCGGCGGCCGTCGAGGTCCGCAAGGTCGTCAGCCCGTCCGGCATCGTTGCGTGGCTGGTCGAGGACCGCAGCAATCCGATCGTCTCGGTGAGTTTCGGCTTCCGCGCCGGCGGGTCCTACGATCCCCCCGGCAAGGAAGGGCTGGCCGAACTCGCGTCCATCCTGCTGGACGAAGGGGCCGGGCCGATGGATGCGCTGGCCTTCCAGAAAAGGCTCGAAAAACTGTCGATCCGGCTGAACTTCGAGGTCGGCCGCGACCGGTTCCGCGGCACGCTCAGAACCTTGAGCCGCAACCGCGACGCGGCGTTCGAGACCATCGGCCTGGCGCTCTCCCGGCCGCGTTTCGACGCCGACGCGGTGGAGCGGATGCGCGCCGGCCTGCTGTCGGCCTATCTGCGCAACAGCCGCCGGCCGCGCTACCTTGCGCGCCGCACCTTCTGGTCGTCGGCCTATCCGGGCCACCCCTACGGCCGCCCGGTTGCCGGCACCGACAAGAGCCTCGGCGCGATCTCCCGGGCCGACCTGCAACGCTTCGTCGCCGACAATTTCACCCGGGACAACCTGTTCGTCGGCGTCGTGGGCGACGTGACGCCGGCCCGGCTGGCCGTGCTGCTCGACAAGGCGTTCGGCGGCCTGCCCGCGCAACAGAAGGCGCGCCCGGTGCCGGCCGCCGCGCCGAAGCTGCCGGGCGGAGTCTCGGTCAGGCAGTTCGATACGCCGCAGAGCGTCGTCATGTTCGGCCAGCCGGGCCTGCCGCGCCGGCATCCGGATTATTACGCGGCCTATGTCCTGAACCATATTCTGGGCGGCGGCGGCTTTACGTCCCGGCTTTACCTCGAGATCCGGGAGAAGCGCGGCCTGGCCTATTCGGTCTACTCCTATCTCTGGCCGATGCGGCGCACGGCCCTGATGCTCGGGGGCGTGGCGACCCAGAATGCGCGGGTGGCCGAATCGGTCGCGATCGTCCGGGCGGAATGGGCCCGCATGGCGGAAACCGGGCCGAGCGCCGAAGAGTTGGCCGCGGCCAAGAAGTTCCTGACCGGCAGCTATCCATTGCGCTTTTCCAGTTCGCCGCAAATTGCCGACATGCTGGTCGGGTTGCAGTTCGAGGGCCTGGAGCCGGATTATTTCGCCGAGCGGAACGGCCTGATCGAAAGGGTTACGCTGGCCGATGTCCGGCGCGTGGCCGGGAGCCTGCTGAAACCGGACCGGCTGACCTTCTTCATTGTCGGCAAGCCGGCCGGCCTGTAAGCACGCACGGTCGAACATCATCGTGCCGGCCGGCGCCGGCCCGCACCCGGCCGAACGCCATGAGTTCCCTCTATTCGCAGGACATTTCCGGCATCTTTTCGGCGGCGTGCGGCGCGGGCGGGCTGCCGGAGGCCGGCTTCGACGCCGCGTGCGGCGAAGCCTGGGCCGCCCTGCAACGGCTGCGCAGGGAACACGCGGAGGGCGCGCCGCTGATGCGCCACGCCTTCCGCGACGACGATGTGCCGGCGATCGAGGCTGCGGCCCGGAACCTAGCCGGCCGGGGCTCGAGGATTTTCCCGGTCGGCACCGGCGGCTCGTCGCTCGGCGCCCGGACGCTGTGCGCAACCGCGCCGGCCCGGCGGACGGTCTTCGTCGAGAACGCCGATCCGGACACCGTGGCCCGGACGGCGGCCAGCGGCATTGCCGACTGCGCCTTCCTCGCCGTTTCGAAATCCGGCGCCACCGCCGAGACCCTTGCGGTCTTCGCGCAATACTGGGCGGCGGCGGCGGATGCGCTGGGACCGGCCGAGGCGGCGGCGCGCTTCCTCGTCGTGACCGGGCCGCAGGAGTCGCCGCTGCGCCGGCTCGCCCGGCGGCACGGTATCGAAATTCTGGACCACGAGCCGGATGTCGTCGGCCGCATGGCGATTCTCGCCAATGTCGGGCTGCTGCCGGCCGCGATAGACGGCATCGACGCCCGCGCGGTGCGGGCCGGGGCGCGCAGCGTTGCGGAGCAGGCGCTGAGCGCGCCGGCCGCGGCGGACTGCCCGCCGGCCCTGGGCGCGGCGATGCAGGTGGCGCTCATGCGCGCGCGGCGCGCGCGCGCCAGCATCCTGATGCCCTACGCCGACCGGCTGGCGGAATTTTCCCTGTGGTACTGCCAGCTCTGGGCCGAGAGCCTGGGCAAGGCGGGCTGCGGCAGCATGCCCTATCCGGCTCTCGGCACGGTCGACCAGCACAGCCAGCTCCAGTTCTGGCTCGACGGCCCGCCGATCGGCGTCTACACGATCATCGACCTGCCGCCCGCCGAGGCGCCGCCGCTGCGCTTCGACGAACCCGGCCTGGACTGGCTGGACGGCCGGACCCTGGGCGAGCTCATGGCGGCTGCAGCGCAGTCAACCGCCCGGATTCTGGTGCAAAACGGCCGTCCGGTACGGCGGATCCGGCTCTCCGCGGCGCGCGTCGACGCCGAGGCCGTCGGCGCGCTGGCGATGCATTTCATGCTGGAGACGGCGCTCGCCGGATACATGCTGGGAGTCGATCCCTACAGCCAGCCCGCGGTTGACGCCGGAAAGGCGCTGATGCGCGATTTTCTCTCGAAATCCGGCGAGAGATGATTTACATTATCTGGTGAATGATTCGCCTCCTTCCACCAGATGTTGTTAACCGCATTGCGGCGGGCGAAGTGATCGAGCGCCCGGCGGCGGTCGTCAGGGAACTGGTCGAAAACGCCATCGACGCCGGCGCGCGCAAGATCGATGCAGTCGTGCGCAACGGCGGGCGGAGCTATATCGCCGTGACCGACGACGGTTGCGGCATGGGGCGCAAGGCGCTGTCGCTTGCGGTGGAGCGGCACGCCACCAGCAAGCTGCCGGACGACGACCTCGTCAACATTTCGACCCTCGGCTTCCGCGGCGAGGCCCTGCCCTCGATCGGCGCGGTCAGCCGGCTCAAGATCACGACCCGGGGAGCGGGTTCCGATACGGGCTGGACGATCCACATCCAGGGCGGCCTGCGCGGCATCCCCGGACCGGCGCCCATGCCCGACGGGACCAAGGTCGAGGTGTTCGACCTGTTCTACGCCACGCCGGCGCGGCTCAAATTCCTCAAGAGCGGGCGCAGCGAGCAGCAGGCGGTGTGCGATACCGTCAACCGGCTGGCGATGGCGCATCCGGAGATCGGTTTCACCCTGCGCGGCGACGGCGAACGCCCGCTGGCTGCGTTGCCGGTCGCCACCGGGGACATGTTCGATATCCGGCTGGCGCGCCTCTCGGCCATTCTGGGCAAGGACTTCGCCGACAATGCCGTGCGCGTCGACGCCGTGCGCGACACCATGCGGCTGACCGGCCATGTCGGCGTGCCGACCCTGCACCGGGGCACCGCGCGCCACCAGTTCCTGTTCGTCAACGGCCGGCCGGTCAAGGACCGCCTGATGACCGGCGCCGTCCGCGGCGCCTATCGGGATTTCCTGGCGCGCGACCGCCATCCCGTCGTCGTCCTGTTCCTCGATATTTCGCCGGACGAGGTGGACGTCAATGTCCATCCGGCGAAGGCGGAGGTCCGGTTCCGCGATTCGGGCGCGGTGCGCGGGATGATCGTCAGCGCCCTGCGCCATGCGCTCGCCGAAGCCGGCCACCGGGCATCGACGACCGTCGCGGATGCGGCGCTCGGCGCGTTCCGCCCGTCGAACGGCAGCGCCGCGCCGTCCCCCGCGCCGGACTACCCGGCCAACGGCGCCCCCATCGACGGCCAAGGCCCGGCGTTCGGCGGCCCGGCGTTCGGCGGCATGGCGGAGGCGGCGACCGCGTGGCAAGGCCCGGACCCGCCGCACCTGCCGGCGAGCGGGACATTCGACGGCATGACGGCGCCGTCGGCGCGCCCGGGTGAGATCCCGGAGCCCGACGAATCCGCGTTCGACAACCCTCTCGGCGCCGCCCGGGCCCAGGTCCACCGCACCTATATCGTATCCCAGACCGCCGACGGGATCGTGATCGTCGACCAGCATGCGGCGCATGAGCGGCTGGTCTACGAGGAGATGAAGGCCGCGCTCGCCAACGGCGGCGTTCATCGCCAGGGCCTGTTGATCCCGGAAGTCGTCGAGCTGGAAGACGAAGCGGCCAACGCCCTGATCGCGCGGCGCGGCGATCTGGCGGAATTCGGGCTGGCGATCGAGAAATTCGGCGGCGGCGCCATCGTCGTGCGCGAGTTTCCGGCGCTGCTCGGCGACGGCGACATCCAGGGTCTCGTGCGTGACCTGGCCGACGAGATCGTCGAAATGGGCGGCGACTTCTCGCTCAAGGAGAAGCTGGACGAGGTGTGCGGCACGATCGCCTGCCACAGCTCGATCCGCGCCGGACGGTCGATGAACGGCGACGAGATGAACGCGCTTCTGCGCCAGATGGAAGCCACGCCCCACAGCGGCCAGTGCAATCACGGCCGCCCGACCTACGTCGAACTGAAGCTGGACGATCTCGAGCGGCTGTTCGGCCGGCGATAAGTCTTCAGGCGGCGAGCGCCGGCCAGCGATCCTTCCAGGGCCGGGCAGCTTCTAACTGCCCCGCCAGACGGAACAGCGTCGCCTCGCCGCCGTAGCGCCCGGCGAACTGCACGCCGATGGGCAATCCCGCATCGTTCCAGGCCAGCGGCACGGTCATCGCCGGCTGGCCGGTCACGTTGAACAGCGGCGTGTGCGAGCTGAACTGCGCGACGGCCCGGCGGGCCGGGCGGCGGGTCTCCTCCGTCCAGACGAAGCTGCCCACCGGCAGGGGCGGCGCGGCGACGGTCGGCGTGAGCAGGATGTCCCGGTCCTCGAAGAAGCGCCCGACGATGCGGGCGACCCGCTGGGCGTCCTGGACCGCGCGCAGATAGTCGGCCGCGCCGACCTGCTGCGAGATTTCGTACATGCGCCAGGTCCAGGGTTCGAAATAGTCCGGCGCCGGTTCCCTGCCCAGGCGGCGGGACCAGTCGGCGACCGTCCAGCCGAACATGCCGGTCCACAGGTCGGAGAACAGCCCGGCGATGGCCTCCCAGTCGATATCCGGTTCGGCGTAGTCGACGCGATGGCCGAGGGAGTCGCACAGCCGGGCCGCGTCCTCGACCGCAGCGACGCAATCCGGATGGACGGCGCAGCCGTTCATCGACCCGGTCATGACGGCGATCTTCAACGCGCCCGGATCGGCGCCGACTTCCCGGACGAAAGGCCGGGCCGGCGGGGCCGGGACATAGGGATCGCCGGGCGCGGCGCCGGCCGTCGCATCGAGGATCGCCGCGCTGTCCCGCACCGAGCGGGTGACGGCATGTTCGTGGACGATGCCGTTGCCGATATCGCCGTAATGCGGCGCCAGCGAATTGCGCCCGCGCGTCGGCTTCAGGCCGAACAGGCCGCAGCAGGACGCCGGAATGCGGATCGAGCCGCCGCCGTCGTTGGCGTGGGCGGCCGGCGCGAGGCCGGCCGCGACCGCCGCCGCCGAGCCGCCGCTGGAGCCGCCGGTCATACGGCCGGTGTCCCACGGGTTGCGCGCCGGGCCGAACAGTTCCGGCTCCGCGGTCGGCAGCAGGCCGAATTCGGACGTGTTGGTCTTGCCCAGCGTCACCAGCCCGGCGGCGCGGCAGCGGGCGACCAGTTCGCTGTCGCCGCCGGAAACGTAGCCCGCGAGGAAGCGCGATCCCTCGGTCATCGGTTCGCCGGCGAATTCGGCAGCCAAATCTTTCAGAAAAAACGGAACGCCACGAAACGGCCCGTCCGGCAAATCGCCGGCAGCGGCCTGCCGGGCCCGGTCGAACATCGGATGAACGATGGCGTTCAGCGCCGGATTGAGCCGTTCGGTCCGGGCGATGGCGGCGTCGACCAGTTCGAGCGCGGTGACGTCGCCGCGCCGGACCAGCGCCGCCTGGTCCGTTGCGTCCAGTTTCCAGAGGTCGCCGAAGCCGGTCACGCCGCTGCGCCCTACAGGTGCGAACCGCCGCCGTCGACCGTCAGCGACTGGCCGGTCAGGAAGCCGGTCTGGGGCGAGGCGAGGAACAGGATACAGCCGATCAGGTCGTCCGGCGTTTCCGTGCGCTTGAAGCACTGGCTCTGGGCGAACGCCCTGAATCCTTCCGCCGTGGTCGTTTCGCGCGGGATCTCCGTCATGGTCGCGCCGGGCAATATGCAATTTACTGCAATGCCCAAATCGCCCAATTCCCGCGCCATTGAGCGCGTCATGCCGATCACGGCGGATTTCGATGCAATATAATGCAGATATCGGCCGCGCCCGCGGTTGACCGCGGCCGACGAGACGTTGATGACGCGCCCCCAGCCGGCGTCGCGCATGGCCGGCACGACCGCCCTGGTCGCCAGCATCGTGCCGGTGACGTTGACGTCGAGCACCCGCCGCCATTCGTCGAGCGGAATGTCCCAGAACGGGCGCATCTTCAGGGTCGAAAAGATTGCGGCGCAGTTGAACAGGATGTCGATCCGGCCGCGCTCCCCCAGCACGGTTTCGGCCATGGCTTCGACCGAGGCCGGGTCGGCAACGTCGGTCGGCGCCGCCAGCGCGGCCGGCCCGATCTCCCCGGCCACCGCCCGCGCCTTGCCGGCGTCGACGTCGGCGATAACGGGCAGCGCGCCGCACGCCGCGAAGGCATGGGCCGCGGCCCGGCCGATGCCCTGGCCGCCGCCGGTGACGATGGCGACCCGGCCCTCCAGTCCGCCGATTTGCGGGCCGCCGCCCGCCGGGCCGTCCGGATCAGCCGCAGAAGCCACGGGCGTTCAGCCAGTCGATGCAGGTGTCGGCCGCTTCCTGCAGTTTGTCCTTCTGGCCGAGATAGTAGTGGGTCGCGCCCTTTATCACCTTCATCGTCTTGTCCGCGCTTCCGGCGGCGGCATGGATCGCGCCGGTGTGGGGCTGCGGCACCGCATCGTCGGCCGAATTTTCGATCGCCAGCAGCGGCACGCCGACCGTGCGCGCGCATTTCTCGCCATGGGCGTTGGTATCGTCCGGCGACCACTGGCTGAGCCAGGCGCGCAGGGTCGAGAACCGCCCGATCCCGACCGGGCCGCTGTTCACCGTCTCCGGTACGCCGAGATAGCAGGCGCCCGGCTTGCGGTCGTTCGGGTCGAGCGCGGGATCGAGGAAGCGCGGCTCCGCCATCGTCCGGTGGGTGATCAGGCTGCGCTCGACCTCGTTGCCGCCGCGCTTCTTCAGGTCTTCGAGCATCTGGCGGACATACGCCGTCTTGCGGCGCATCCGGGCGAGCTGGGCGGCGCGGAAGCGGGCGATATAGTCGGCGCTGTAGGGCGGCCGGTTCGGGTTATCGGGATCGTAGAGATCCAGTTCCGGGTCGCGGTCGTCGGGATCGTTCTCGTCGCGCACCGACGGGTCGATCCAGTCGGTCAGCACAACGGCGCGGGACAGGTGCGCGGCCTGGAAAATGAGCGCGTCGACGGGAATCAGCCCCGCGGCGGTCAGGTCGTAGGGGTCGCCGGCCGGCGTATGCGCGATCGTCGGGTTCTCGGCCTGGGACTGGTAGAACAGCGAGAGCGAGCCGCCGCCGGACCAGCCGACCAGCACGACCTTGTCGTAGCCCCAGTCCTCCTTCGCGTGCCGGACCCAGGCGCCGAGATCGGCCGCGACCTTTTCCATGATCAGCGCCGTATCGTTCTTCGGATAGCGGCTGCCGGCGCACAGGACATGGACGCCGTGCCGCGCCATCGCCCGCGGCATGGGCAGGAGCTGCAGCGTCGAGGCCGGATGCATGTAGACGAGCAGCGTGTCGGAGGGCCGGCCTTCCGGAAGAAAGCGGATGCCCTCCAGGTTCACCGCGCCGTGGCTGCCGGCGAAGCCGTAGGTCTCGGTGAACTGGCTGGTCTCCGCATAGGAAATGTGCGCCCATTCGGCCTGCCAGGTGAAGGTTTCGCGCGCCATCGTTGCCGTTTCCCGCTCCCGTTCGTCTTCCGCCATCCATGCCCGCGCCCGCCGCGCCTGTAAAGGGCCGCCAGCGTCGGCGCCGTCGCCCGCGCCGTCGCCCGTACCGTCGCCGGGCGGCACTTGATCGGCGCCGGCCGTTCGGCTTTATAGGCGGGTCTTCATTGCCGGGAGCCCGCCATGTACCGACCGTTCGACCTGACCGGAAAGGTTGCGCTCATCACCGGCGGCAACGGCGGCATCGGCCTCGGCTTCTGCGAGGCGATGGCGCAGGCGGGCGCCGACATCTGCATCTGGGGCACCAGCGCGGAGAAGAACGCCGCCGCCGGGGCGCGGCTGGTGGAGACCGGCCGCAAGGTCCGCACGCAGCAGGTCGACGTTTCGGACAGCGCGGCGGTCGAGGCCGCCTTCGCCGACACCCTCGCCGAGTTCGGCCGGGTCGACGGCGCGTTCGCCAACGCCGGCGTCACCGGCCGCAAGCGCAGCTTCTTCGAGATCGACGAAGCCGAATGGCGGCGCGTGATGCAGGTCAACCTGGACGGCGTCTTCTATACGCTCCGCGCCGCCGCCCGGCACATGGTGGAGCGGGCGGAGAAGGGCGACCCCGGCGGCCGGCTGGTCGCGACGGCGAGCCTGGCGGCATTGTCCGGCGCGGCGCGCAACGAGCATTACGGCGCGACCAAGGGCGCGGTCGTCTCGATGATCCGGGCGATGGCGGTGGATTTCGCCCGCTACGGCATCACCGCCAACGCCATCCTGCCCGGCTGGATCGAAACCGGCATGACCGAGGCGCTGTTCGCCTGGGACCGGTTCGCCGAAGCCGCCCTGCCGCGTACGCCCGTGGGCCGCTGGGGCCGGCCGGAGGATTTCGGCGGCATCGCCGTCTACCTGATGAGCGACGCCTCGGCCTTCCACACCGGCGACAGCCACCTGATCGACGGCGGCTACTGGGTGTTTTAGAGCGGCCCCTTCGATACGCGGCTTCGCGGCCGCCGCCCCCTCTCCCGTCATTTCGACCGGAGCCCCGGCCCTTGGGCCGGGGCGGAGTAGCCTGCCCCTTCGGCTTCGCTCAGGGCAGGCTCTGAGCGGAGCCGAAGGGGAGGAATCCGGCCGGCGCTCCGTCGACGCCCAAGGCTCCGGCGCCTGGCCGGCGCCCGTCCCCGGCCGGATTTCTCCGCTCGCTCCGCTCGGTCGAAATGACGGTTGGGTGTTATGCTTCGCCCGAATCGGCGGGGCGCGGGCGGCGCTCCCCCACCCCCGTCATTTCGACCGGAGCCACGGCCCTTGGGCCGGGGCGGAGTAGCCTGCCCCTTCGACTTCGCTCAGGGCAGGCTCTGAGCGAAGTCGAAGGGGAGAAACCCGGAGGGCGCTCCATCGACGCCACAGGCTCCGGCATCCGCCCGGCGCCCGTCCCCGGCCGGATTTCTCCGCTCGCTCCGCTTCGGTCGAAATGACGGGGAGGGGGTGCGCCGGTCGAAATGACGGGGCGGGGGCGTGCTTCGGCCGGAATGACGGACGGGGCAGGCGGCGCGTCCGGCGCGGTGTCCGCCCTTTCGCAGAGGAAGCCCTGGGCAGGGGGCAGGGGCGGCGCCGGGAAAGCTCCGGGACGCCCGCGCGCCGTTGCCGGTTCGCGCCGGGCCGGTTCAGTTGTTCGCCCAGCGCATCCGCCGGAGGGGGGCATCCAGCGAAAAGACCCCCGGACCGCCCTTGAAGATAATGGCGGCGAGCACGGCGATCGCCAGCGTCTCCTTGGAGAAGAAGTCCGGATAGACGACCAGGCCGATGACGAGCGCCATGACGCACAGGACGAAGGCCGCGTAGCGCGACGCCAGGCCGGCCATCAGGAACAGCGGCGCGATGCTCTCGGCCCAGACGATCGGGTGCATGGAAACGGCGTGGAACCATTCCGGCATCTCGAAGCCGAAATACTTGTATTCGGCGAACACGAAGGCCTGATTGTCCGCGATCGACCAGGGCAGCGGAATGCTCATGAAGCCCAGGTCGATCTTCTCGCCGACCCGGGTGAGCGCCGAGCGGAAGAAGAACAGGCCCACGGCGAAGCGGGCGCCGAGCGCGAGCAGCGAATAGGGGAGCAGTTCGAACAGGCGGAAGGACAGCTGGACGAGGCCGTCCGGCCCCTCTTCCGTTATCCTGGTTTCGGTCATCCTCATGGGGTTCGGCTCCTTGAGTGTCTGAAAATCCGGGATTGCCCGCCGGAATCAGCCGGCGCCGGCAATGAAGCGGGAATGGAACGTGCCGCCCGACAGATGTCCGGCCAGGCACGCCGATAGATCGAATTCCGGGTCGGCCGCGGCGCCCGCGGCGGCAGCTTCGCCGAGCGTACCGCCGCCCGCCAGCGCGCCGACGAAGGCGAAATCGCCCGGCGTCAGCATGACCACGTCGACCTTGCTCTCCGGCCGGCGGACCAGCACGCGCTGTCCGCCCTCCGGCTTTCCGGGCGGCCCCGGAGTCTGAAACGATTCCGGCAGCGCCCCGGCGCCCCACAGGTCCCAGACCGGCCAGTCCGAGGCGATCAGGCGGGCCGTCGGATGCAGGCCGAGGCGGAGCCCGGCATAGCGTTCCGGCGCCAGCCCGGCCAGGCGGCCGGCGGCCAGCGGTTCGGCGTCGGCTTCGAAATAGGCTTCGTTCACCGCCCACTCGACGCGCGCGACGTCGGGCAGGAAGGGCAGCTCCCCGGCCGCCGGCGCGAAGCCGGCCAGGAACGCCGCAAAATCGCCGCCATAGCAATAGAGCTGCGGCTGCCGCGGCGGATGGGCCGCGATGAAGCGATGGGCCAGCGCGGCGAAATTCCCGCCGCCGACCAGGGTGCGGATCGTCGGGAAAGCGGCTTCGAGAACGCCGGTCAGGGATTTGAAAATGTTGTTCCGGTAAATGCCGAAGCGATGGCCGTTCCGCATCCCGCCGGCGGAGAGCGCCGCGGCGGCGGCGGCGTCCCGGCCGATCGTGGCGGCGCGGAAGGCGGCTTGCAGGTCAGGCAGCATCGCCGGGATGTCCGGCTTCGGGTGCAAGCCGGTCCAGCGCGGCCTGCGCCTTCGCCGCTTCGCCGAGCAGGATTTCGAGCGGCGGCAGGTCCAGGTCCCATTCCATCAGCACCGGCTTCGGCCCGGTCCGCGCGAGTGCGGCGTCCAGCAAATCCCAGACCGCGTCCTTCACCGCCGATCCGTGATCGTCGATCAGCACGGGCCGGCCGTCCCATTCGGTATCGGCGTGGCCGGCGACGTGGATTTCGCCGACCAGCCCGCCGGGAATCCCGTTCAGGAAGTCCAGGGCGTCGTAGCCGTGGTTATGCGCGCTGACATGGATGTTGTTGACGTCCAGCAGCAGGCCGCAGCCGCTGCGCTGCGCCGCCTCCGCGCAGAATTCCCACTCGGGAATCGTCGATTCGGCGAAGGTGACGTAGGAGGACGGGTTCTCGATCAGGATGGTCCGGCCCAGCGCGTCCTGCGCCTGCCCGATATTGGCCACCAGGACGTCCAGCGCCTCTTCGGTATAGGGCAGGGGCAGCAGGTCGTTCAGATAGTCGCCGCCGGCCGTGCTCCAGGAGACGTGTTCGGAGACCAGGCCGGGCTCGAACCGGTCGATCAGCGCCCGCAGCCGCGCCAGATGGCCGGCATCCAGCCCCTCGGCGCTGCCGAGCGACAGGCCGACGCCGTGGCAGCTCAGGGGGTAGTGCCGCCGGACCGCCTCAAGCGCCGCCATGCGCGGCCCGCCGGGGCACAGGTAGTTTTCGGAATGGACCTCGAGCCAGGCGGCCGCCGGCCCGCCGTCGAGGAAATCGCCGTAATGGGTATGGCGCAGGCCGACGCCGGCCGCGGCGGGAACCGGACCGCGCGCGAAAGTCCCGGCCATGCCGTCCCCCGCCGCCGGAAGCCGGAGCGGCGCAGCCGGGCCGCGCCGCCCTTTCGGCCGCGCCGGGGTCAGCCGGTTTTCTTCTTCGGGTTCACGCCCTTGAACGGCTCGGTCTGGCCGCCCATTTCGGTGCAGGCCGCCGCCGAGGCAACGCCTTTCCAATCGCCGCCGTCGTAGCTGACCTTGGACTGGCCGGCGCAGCTGTGGGTGCCCGCGGCGTTGCCGCAGTCGTTCTGGCCGGCCTTGGCGATGCCGTAGCACTTGACCTTGGCGGCCATGGCCGGGGTCGCGGCGGTGACGGCGGCCAGGGAAAGGGCGCCGGCGACGGCCGCGGCAACGGTCAGCGCGTTGACGTGCTTCATGGTTCGGTCCTCCGGGGGAGTTTCTCGGTGGGTGGCGGTAAGCCCTGCAAACCTAAGCGGGCGCTTCGGCGAATCCAATCCCTTTCGTCCGCGATTCGGGTATATTATCCGCAGGGCGGAGCGCGGTCGGCGCTGCGCCGAACGCAGGGCCGGAAAACCGAGGACACACGCTTTGCCGACGGTTTTTTACCCCCCCCCCCCGCGATTTCCGGGGCGGCGCATGACGGCGGGCAGGCGGGCCGCCGTTCTTCTCCTTGCCCTGGCCCCGGCGCTGCTCTTCGCCGCCGCCGCGGCGGCCCGGCAGCAGCAGGCCGTGTGCCCCGACCCGCCGGGCAACCCCGCCGCCGGGAACCGGGTGGAGTGCACGGAGAAAGCGGATTCGACCGGTAAAATCGTCATCCGGCTCAAGGATTTCGACATCGACGCAACCGGCCGGAACATCCGGGGCGTGTCCGCTTGGCACGAGGGCAACGGCGGCATCGACATCCGGATCGGCGGCGGGGAGATCGAAACGGACGGCCTGTACGGCCGGGGCGTTTTCGCCGAGCCGAAGGGCGGCGGGCGCGTCGCCATCGGTGCGGACGGCGCCCGCATCGAAACGAAAGACGATTACTCGCAGGGCGTTTTCGGAGTCGCCCTCGGCGCCGGCGATCTCGACATCGATATCCGCGACAGCGCAATCCTGACCGACGGCGTCAATTCCTACGCGGTCGAGGGGCTGCACAAAGGCGAAGACGCCCTGCGCATCCGCATCCGGGGCGGCCGGCTGGAAACGAAGTCCCACCGGGCCCAGGCGGTCTATGCGCGCCGCAGCGGGACCGGCCTCCTGCGCATCGAGACGCGGGACGCGGACATCGTCACCCGGGGCCTCGTGAGTCCGCCCGGCGACCCCCTCAATCTCGGCGACGGCCGTTCCCACGGCATCATGGGCTGGATATTGGCCGGCAGCGGCGGCATCGAAATCGACGTGAAGGGCGGCTCCATCGCCACGGGAGGCAGCCAGTCCGTGGGCGTTTACGGCTGGCATCAAGGCGCGGGCGGCATCGACATCGGCGTCCGCGGCGCCGGCATCGACACGGCGGGAGCCGGCGCCTACGGCATTCTCGGGTCGCATACCGGCGCTTCGGGCGATATCGCCATCGCCCTGGCGGGCGGCGCGGAGGTGACGACCGCGGGCGATCGCGCGCACGGCCTCTATACCCGAATAACCGGCAGCGGCGCGGTTTCGGCCGAGGTCGGCGCGGGGTCGTCGGTGCGCGCAACCGGGGCGGACGCGAGCGGCATCCGGTTCGGCCGCTTCAATGCAACGACGATGGCTTTGGAGCGCGCGGCGGACAAGGACGACGACGGTTTCCGCCGGCAGGCCGCGACGGTGGACGGGACGGTCATGGGCGGCGCGGGCGACGCGGCCGGCGTCTATCTGGCCGGCGGCGGCAAGGTTTTCATCGGCCCGCAGGGGACGGTGGGGGCGAAGTCCGGCGTGGCGGTGTGGGCCCGGCGCAAACTCGACACCGGCGATAACGCCGAGAACCCGCCCGCGCTCTATGTCGGCCTCGATCCCGGCGGCCGGACGGCGGCGGAGATTATCGGCGGCGGCTGGATCCTGAACGACGGCGGCGTGACGACCGTCGTTGTCAACGGCGTCGTGCTGCACGACGCGGACGGCGCGACCGGCCTGTGGGCGCCCGACGGCGCGCGCCGGGTGACGATCCGCAAGGCGGGCGTGACAGTCGCCATCCCCGCGAGCGGTCCCTGGACGGTAAGCGATCCCTCCGACTCGACGGTCGCGGACCGGGATTTCTCGGCGGCGGATTTCATTTACGGCGGCTACGGTGCGCACGCCGCGGTCTACGAGGCGCTGCCCGGCTTCCTGCTCCGGCTGGACGGCGGCTGGATGGCGGCCGGGGCGCTGGACGGCCTGTCCGGGCCGGGCCGCGCGCAGGCGGTTGCGTCTGCGGACGGGGCGTCCGGCGCGGGCGGCAGGGCGCGCACGCCGGGGTCGCCCCTGTGGCTGCGCGTCGGCGGCGGCTTCGGCAGTTACAGGGCGCAGCAGGCGGACGCCGGGGCGCGCTACCGCTTCCGCCGCTGGGAGGCCGAAGCGGGGATGGATTTTCCGCTGGCCGAAGGCGTCACCGGCTTCGTGTCGGCGCGGCTGGCCTCCGGGTCGGCCAAAGTGGCGTCGCAGCCGGCGGCGGGCGCATCGAGGCGGCCGGCTACGGCCTCGCCGCCGGGGCCGAGTGGCGCGGCGCGGACGGGTCTTTCGCCGCCGGGCGCGTTTCCGCCATGCGCTACAGCGTGGACCTGGACCTGGCTCCGGACCTGGCGGCGGCGGGGCCGCTGGCGTCGGGCGCGGGCGCATGGGCGTTCGGCTACCGGGCGGAGGCGGGGCGGCGCTTCTCCGCCGGCGCGGCCCGGTTCGCCGGGCGGGTCTGGCTCGACGGCGCGCAGGCGTCGTTCGGCCGCTTTACCGACCCGGCGCAGACGCGGGTTTCGGCGGTGGGCGGGCGCCGGCTGGACGCCGGGGCGGGGATCGCCGCAGAGACCGTGCGGGCGCTGGGCGGCGGCGGACTGGCGCTGCGCGGCGCGCTGGAAATCGGGTTCGCGCTCCGGCCGGAAACGGCGGCGGCCGTCGCCGGCGAGACCCTGCGTTCGAAAGCGCCGGGCGCGCGCCTGCTGCTCGGCGTGGGCGCGCAATGGCGGCCCCGGAAGGACGACGGCGGAACCGCGCTCGGCTTCGACGCGCAGGCCGGCGGGTCCGGCGCGAAGGACGCCGCCTACCGCTTCGACCTTACCCTGCGCACGGCGTTCTGACCGGCCGCGCGGAGCCTTCCCCGCGGGACTTGCGCCCCTCCCCCAAGGGATACCCCTGCAAAATGCGGATAAGTCGGAAACGGCCGCCGGCGCGGCTTTCCCCTCCCGTCATTTCGACCGGAGGCCCGGCCCGCCGGGCCGGGGCGGAGTAGCCTGCCCCTTCGGCTTCGCTCAGGGCAGGCTCTGAGCGAAGTCGAAGGGGAGAAATCCGGCGGGCGCTCCATCGACGCCACAGGCTCCGGCGCCTGGCCGGCGTCCGTCGCCGGCCGGATTTCTCCACTCGCTCCGCTCGGTCGAAATGACGGGAAGGGGGTACGCTCCGGCCGGAATGACGGGGAGTGGGTGCGCCGGTCGAAACGACGGTTGGGGCAGGCGGCGCGCGCGGCGCGGGTTGTTCGGCGGCCTTGACCGGCCGGAAGGCGGCGGCCACATTCCCCTGCCAAGCGTCCGGCATACGATTTCCGGGAGGAGCCGGCTGTGGCGAACCTGTCGACCGCATCCAGGACAGAGGCGATCCGGCGGGCCCGCCGGGACCTCGCCGCCGCCTTGCGCATGGCGGACCGGCTCGGCTTCGGCGAGGGCGTCTGCAACCATTTCAGTTACGCCGTCCCCGATGCGGAAGGCTCCGGCGGGGACGGCCTGTTCCTGATCAATCCCCGGCGCCTTCACTGGTCGGAGGTCACGGCCTCAAGCCTGCTGCTGGTGGACGACGACGGCGCGCTGGTCGAGGGCGACGCCCCGCCGGAGGCCAGCGCCTTCTACATCCACTGGCGCCTGCACAAGGCCGCGCCGCAGGCGAAATGCGTGCTGCACACCCACATGCCCTATGCGACGGCGCTCACCATGCTGGAGGACCCGACGCTCCTGCCGCTCAGCCAGACGTCGCTGATGTTCCGCGACGAGATCGGCTACGATACCGCCTTCAACGGCCTGGCCGGCCACCGGGAGGAGGGCGACCGCATCGCCGCGGCCCTGGGCAACCGCTCCACCCTGTTCCTCGCCAACCACGGCGTCATCGCGACCGGCGGAACCGTGCCGCTCGCCTGGAACCGGCTCTACTACCTGGAGCGCGCGGCGATGCACCAGGTCATGGCGCTGTCGACTGGCAGGCCCCTGCGCCTCGTGCCGGAGGACATCGCCGAAAAGACCCGGCAGCAGCTGAACGAGGACGAGGCCGACATGGCGGAGAACCATTTCCGGTCGGTCCACCGGATTCTGGAACGGGAGTGCCCGGAATATCTCCGATAGGCCGCGGCCCGCGACGGCGCCGTGAACGCCGCTTCGAAACCGGGGAGGAAACGCGCCGGCGCGAGACGGCGGGCGGGCCGGAAGGCGGGCCCGAAGGCGGGCCCGAAGGCGGGAAGCGCGCAGGGGGGCAAAGGGCAAGCGGGGCGGCTGCCGGCGCGCGCCGTCTTTTCCGTCGCCCTGTCTCTGCTTGCCGTCCCGATGGCGCTCGCCGGCCTGCTGATCCCGCTGCCGGCCGGGCTGGCCGCGGTGCTCATGGCGAGCATTGCGCTCGTCGCCGGGCGGGGCCGGAACCGGACGCGCCGGATCGCGTTCGCCGCCCTGGTCCTTGCCGTCTGCGGCCTGGCCGGCGGCTTCGCGATCGGCCTTGCCGTGACGGCCGCCGCCTGAGCCGCCGCCCCGGACGCTTATGAGCTATCTGGACCGGATCCGCGAGATCAACCGGCACGATCCGGAAGCCTTCGCGCCGTTCGTCGTCGACGGCCGCCGGCTCGGCGCGGTGCGCCGCGACCGGATCGGGCCGCTGCTGTCCGCCACCGGCGCCATCGTCCGGTCCGGCGACGGCGCCCTGGCCTTCGCAGACGGCCTGGCCGCCGCGGGGCCGGAGGCGGTAGCGGCGCGCAGCGAGGCGCTGGCCGCCGCCGCGGCGCGCCTGTCCGGGGCCGGCGCCATCGGCGCCCTGCGCCGCGAACTCTATCCCGCGGCGCGCCGGTTCGGCGAGACGCCCGCCTTCGTCGTCGACCGGGCGGCCGTGCCCTTTCTCGGCCTGCGCGCCTGGGGCGTGCATCTGAACGGCTATACGCGGCGCGGCGGCGCGCTCCGCATGTGGGTCGGCCGGCGCGCCAGGGACAGGCCGACCTATCCGGGCCGGCTCGACAACATGGTGGCCGGCGGCCAGCCCGCCGGGCTCGGCCTGATGGAAAACCTGGTCAAGGAATGCGCAGAGGAAGCGGACATTCCCGAAGCCCTCGCGCGGCAGGCCCGGCCGGTCGGCGCGATAACCTATGTCCAGCAGGCGCCGGAGGGCCTCAAGCCCGACGTGCAATTCTGTTTCGACCTGGAGCTGCCGCCGGACTTCGCGCCGCGCAACACCGACGGCGAGATCGAGGGCTTCGCCCTCTGGCCGGTCGAACGGGTCGCCCGCACCGTCGCCGGAACGCGGGAATTCAAGGACAACTGCAACCTGGTCGTCATCGATTTCCTGATCCGCCACGGCTTCATCCCGCCCGACGATCCGGACTACGTCGCTCTGGTCAGCGGGCTCCGTCCCTGACCGCCCTTCGATACGCCGCCTTCGGCGGCTACTCAGGGTGAAGGAAGGTGAATTCATTACACACCCTCATCCCGAGTAGGCGCGTCAGCGCCGTATCGAGGGACGCCCAAAGCCTGTCGAAGGGGATGCCTATCCGCCCGCCGGCGGGTGGCCGATCGCTCTTGCCGCAGTCTCGCCCGAGCGGATCGCGCCTTCGATGGTCGCCGGCAGGCCGGTGTCGGTCCAGTCGCCGGCGAGATACAGGTTGCGCCAGCGGGTCCGGGCGCCGGGGCGCAGCCGGTCCTGGGCCGGCGTCTGGGCGATGGTGGCGCGCTTTTCGGTAATCACCCGGCAGGGCGGGACGGGGCCGGCCGCGCCGGCCGCCCGGCGGATTTCCTCCCAGACCGTGCCGGCGAGCCGGTCGTGGGGCAGGGCGGCTTCGGCGGTCCCGGCGCTGATCGTGACGGAGAGCACGTCGCCGCGCAGGAACAGCCATTGCGCCGTTCCGCCGGTCAGGCCCAGCAGCGGCAGGCCGCCGGGCAGGGCGAACCCGCCGCCGGCCCCGCCATCGACGGCCCCGCTATCGACGGCCCCGCTATCGACGGCCCCGCCATCGACGACGTAATGCAGGTTCACGATCGGCCGGTATTCCTTCGGCGTTTCGACTTCCGGGAAAAGACCGGCGCAGGCGGCGGGCGGCACGGCGCTCACGACGGGTTCGCCCGGCGCGACCGCGACCGTCTCCCCGCCGGCGTTCAGCGCCGACACCGCGGCGTCGCCGAAGGAAACCGAACGGACGCGGACGCCGGGCCGGAACCGGCCGCCGCGGGCCTCCAGCCACGCCACCGCCGGATCGGCGAAGCTCTCCGACAGGCCGGTGCGCGCGATGCAGGGGCGGAACGCGGCCTCGCCGCGGAACAGGATCTCCGCCATCACCGGCCAGAGCAGCCGCGCCGCGCCGGCCGTGGCCTCGGTATTGAGCACGGCGACCGCCATCGGCTCCCAGAACCGTTCGTAGAGGCGGCGGCGCGCCGAACCCGGCGGCCCGTCGAACAGTTCGGCGACCGTGCGGTCCCCGGCCCGGCGCAGCCCTAAGGCGGCGGCATAGTCCGCAAGGCGCGTATCCGGGACGCGCCGGCCGGGGGCGCAGACCCACCAGGGCAGCGGCCCGCGGTTCGGCCGCAGGGTCCAGCGCTCGCCCGATTCCAGATCGACGAACGGCAGGCGCGCGGGCGCAACCTCGATCAGCGGGTCCGGCGCCCCGATGTCGCGCAGCAGCGCCGCGGCCGACCGGTTGCCGGACAGCAGCAGGTGGTTGCCGTTGTCGATCAGGCGGTCGAGCGCGGAATCGCGGAACGACCGGCAGCGCCCGCCCGCCCGGCCCGCCGCCTCGAACACGGTGACGGACCAGCCCAGCCCGGCGAGCCGCACCGCGGCGGACAGGCCGGCGAGGCCGGCGCCGATCACCCAGGCCCGGGACCCTCCGGGCTGCGTGCCGCCGGGCGCCATCCGGCTCAGATCAGCCCGTAGCGCACGGCGATCCACAGTTTGCGCGGCCGCGAGAGCGACACGGGTTCGGCGTAGCGCTGCCAGCCGCGCCGCTCCAGCGCGGCCAGAATGGCGCGATAGCCCATCATCATCATCCGCGCCGGCCGCATCGGGCCGCGCCGGCACTTGCGCATGTGTTGCAGCGCCATCCGGTAGTGCTGCCCGGCCATGCGCGCGACCTCGGCGCAGACCGCCGGCAGGGCCGGATGGCCGAGCACCGTGTAGGGATCGCGCGACTCCAGGCCCTGGGCGGCGAGCAGTTCGGCCGGCAGGTAGAGCCGGCCGCGCCTTGCGTCCTCGTCGAGATCGCGCAGGATGTTGGTCAGTTGCAGCGCCCGGCCGAGATGGTGCGCCACCCGTCTCGCCCGCTCCTCCCCGGCGCCGAACGCCCGGATCGAGAGCCGGCCGACCGCGGACGCCACCCGGTCGCAATAGGTATCGAGCGCCGCCAGGCTCGGCCCGCGGATATCCTCTATCGCGTCCATCTCCATGCCCTCGATGACGGCGAGGAAATCCTCCTTCTCGAGGCCGAACTGGCGCGCCGGCCGCACCAGCGCGCGCAGGGTCATGATCTGGGGATCGCCGCGGTAGACGCGGTCGATCTCCCGGCGCCAGTTCTGCAGCCGCCCGATCTTTTCGGATGCCGGCGCGGCCGCGTCGGCGATGTCGTCGACCTCCCGGCAGAAGGCGTAGATCGCGTACATCGCGTTGCGCCGGTCCTCCGGCAGGATCTTCATGGCCGCGAGGAAGCTCGTGCCCGACGCCTGGACGATGTCCTGCGCGTGGGTCAGCGCCTCGAAATCCGGCGGCGGCAGGCCGTCGCCGCCCCTGCCGGCGGCGCTGTCGGCGCTGTCGTCCGGGGGGCCGGGCGGCGGGCGGTCGGGGTGGGCGGCGGTTGCGGTCACGGAACGGGGCTGTCGGCGCTGCGGAGCTTTCACGGATTGCCCGGCCGAATCTATCGCCGGCACTCGCACGGCGTCACGCATTTTCGGCCCGCCCCCTTCACGTCCCCGGCGTCGGCGTTCTTGGGCGCACCATCCAGGCCCGGCCGAGTTCGCCGAGCACGCCGCGGCCGGCGGTGAGGGCGGCGCGCGGCTTCGACAGTTCGATGCGCGCCGCCACCGGATCGCCGGCGCGCAGGCGCTTCGACAGGGCGCGCGCCAGGGCGAGGATGGCGGCGCTCTCCCAGGCCAGCCGGCGGCTGCGCAGCGCCGGCATCAGCGGCCGGGCATCGCGGAGCAGCGCATCGACGCCGTCGAGGCAGCGGTCTTTCACCCGTTTCAGGCCGGGCGGCATGGCGGCGGCCCCCAGGTCTTCGGCCGCCGCGCCCTCGGCTTCCATCCAGTCGCCGGGCAGGTAGACCCTGTCGAGGTTGCGGTAGTCGTCGGCGCAGTCCTGCAGGTGATTGATGACCTGGAGCGCGTTGCACAGGGCGTCGGCGGCCGGCCAGGCGCTGTCCGGCCCGCCGTGCAGGTCGATCAGGAAGCGGCCGACCGGCGCGGCCGAATGGCGGCAATAATTCATCAGGTCGTCCCAATCGTCGTAACGGGATTTCACCGCGTCCTGCTTGAAGGCGACGATCAGGTCCCGGCAATGGCGGATGACATGGCCGGTCCCGGCCATGGTCTCGCGGACGCGGTGCGCCCGTGCGTAGGCCGGGTCGCCGGTCTCGCCGGCGAGCGCACGGTCGAACCCGTCCAGCCGGGCGATCTTGTCGTCCGGGCTCAGGGCCGGATTGTCGGCGATATCGTCGATCGCCCGGGCATAGGCGTAGAAGACCGCGACCTTCGGGCGAAGCCGCCGGGGCAGCAGGAAAGAGCCGACGGGGAAATTCTCGTCCCCGGCGCCCTTGCCGGAAGGGGTCTCCACCGTCGTCATAAGATGCCTCGGCAATGCCCCGCCGGCGGGCCGGCCCTCCGGGGGATTTCTCCGGGGGAGCGGTTGCGCCGGGCGGAAAAAGCGACGATACGGCCCGCTACCACGTTCGCAGCCGCAAGCCAATTGCTGTAGGGAAACCGCCGGAACCCGGCCCAGGCCGGAAACCGCCGCCGCCGGGAGCCCGATGCGCGTCGACGACTTCGATTTTGCCCTGCCGAAAGACCGGATCGCCCAGGCGCCGGCGCGGCCGCGGGATTCGGCGCGGCTGCTCCATGTCGGCGAAGGGGTCGGCGCCGAAACGGCCGACCGCACGGTGCGCGACCTGCCGGCCCTGCTGCGCCCCGGCGACCTGCTGGCGATGAACGATACGAAGGTGATCCCGGCGCGGCTGCGCGGCGTCCGCCCGGCGGCGCGCGGCGCGGCCCGGATCGAGCTGACCCTGCACCGGCAGATGCCGGGCGGAAGCGGGGCCGAGACGCGCTGGCTGGCCTTCGCCCGGCCGGGCCGGCGGCTCAAGCCCGGCGACACCGTGCGCTGCCCCGGCCTGCCCGGCGCGACGGTTCTGGAGAAACGGGAGGGCGGCGAAATCCTGCTCGCCTTCGAGGCCGGGGCGGCGGCCCTGCTGGAAGCCCTCGACGCCGCCGGCGAAATGCCCCTGCCGCCCTACATCGCGCGGCCCGTGGCGCGCCGCGACGACCGGGAGGATTACCAGACGGTCTATGCGCGCGAACGCGGCGCGGTCGCCGCGCCGACGGCCGGGCTGCACTTTACCGAAGACCTGCTCGGGGCGCTGGACCGGCGCGGCGTCGGCCGCGTTTTCGTCACCCTGCATGTCGGCGCCGGCACCTTCCTGCCGGTCAAGGCGGCGCGGGTGGCCGATCACCGGATGCACGCCGAGACCGGCACGGTCTCCGCAGAAACGGCGCAGCGGATCGACGAAGCGCGGGCGGCCGGCGGCCGGATCGTCGCCGTCGGCACGACCGTCCTGCGCCTGCTGGAAAGCTGCACCGATGGCAGCGGCCGGGTCCGCCCGTTCGCGGGAGAGACCGATATCTTCATCGTCCCCGGTTCGCCGGTCCGCAGCGCCGACCTGCTGCTGACCAATTTCCACCTGCCGCGCTCGACCCTGTTCATGCTGGTCTGCGCCTTCGCCGGCACTGCGCGGATGAAGGCCGCCTATGCCCACGCCGTCGAGAGCGGCTACCGCTTCTACTCCTATGGCGACGCCTGCCTGCTGGAGCGCGAGAAGTGACCGGGTTCCGCTTCGAAATGTTGGCGACCGACGGCGCGGCCCGTCGCGGCCGGCTGCATACGGCCCACGGCACGGCGGAGACCCCGGCCTTCATGCCGGTCGGCACGGCGGGCACGGTCAAGGCCATGCTGCCGGAACATGTCGCGGGCGCCGGCGCCGAAATCGTGCTCGGCAACACCTATCACCTGATGCTGCGGCCGGGCGCGGCCCGCGTGAAGGAGTTGGGCGGCCTGCGCCGCTTCATGGACTGGCCCGGCCCGATCCTCACCGACAGCGGCGGCTTCCAAGTCATGTCGCTGGGCAGCCTGCGCACGATGTCCGAGGAGGGCGCGATCTTCCGCTCCCATATCGACGGCAGCGAACACGCGCTCACGCCGGAGCGCTCGACGGCGATCCAGGACGATCTGGATGCGACGGTCTCCATGGTCCTCGACGAGTGCACGCCCTGGCCGGTGGAAGAGGCGGCGGCGGCGGAATCGATGCGCCTGTCCATGCGCTGGGCGGCGCGGAGCCGCGCCGCCTTCCGCGCCCGGCCCGGCTACGGCCAGTTCGGCATCGTGCAGGGCAGCGTGTTCCCGGACCTGCGCGCCGAATCCGCGGCGGCGCTGGCCGCTATCGGCTTCGAGGGCTACGCCGTCGGCGGCCTGGCGGTCGGCGAGGGCCAGCGGGCGATGTTCGACGCGCTTGAGGTTACGGCGCCGGCCTTGCCCGGCGACAAACCGCGCTACCTGATGGGCGTCGGCCGGCCGGCCGATATCGTCGGCGCGGTCGCCCGCGGCATCGACATGTTCGATTGCGTCCTGCCGACCCGCTCCGGCCGCACCGGCAAGGCGTTCGTGCCCGGCGGCGAGCTCAACATCCGCAACGCCCGCCACGCGGGCGCCGACCGGCCGCTCGACCCGGATTGCGCCTGCCCGGCCTGCCGGCGCTTCAGCCGGGCCTACCTGCACCATCTGTTCAAGGCCGGCGAGATGCTTGGGCCGATCCTGCTGACCTGGCACAATCTCCAGCATTTCCAGGACCTGATGCGGGACATCCGGTCCGCGGTCGAGAGCGGCGGTTTCGCGGTATATGTCCAGGGCCACGTTGCGGCCGAAGCGGCCTTCGATCCGCAGGCCGCCTGAGCGACCGCCGAAGGAGGCCGTCGAGAAACGCCATGTCAGCGCCGACCGAAGTCCATACGCTCACCCAGCTGGGCCGGCCGACGGAAATTCCCGGCTCGCCCGACGAGGCGGTCCTCGAATCCGTCCCCAATCCGCACCCCGGCAAGACCTATCTGGTGCGCTTCGTGTGCCCGGAATTCACCTCGCTGTGCCCGCTCACCGGCCAGCCGGATTTCGGCCATCTGGTCATCGACTATGCGCCGGCCGAACGGATCGTCGAGAGCAAGTCCCTCAAGCTGTTCCTGACCTCGTTCCGCAACCACGGCGCGTTCCACGAAGCCTGCACCGTCGGCATCGCCGCGCGGCTGGTCGAGGCGCTGGCGCCGGCCTGGCTGCGCATCGGCGGCTACTGGTATCCGCGCGGCGGCATGCCGATCGACGTGTTCTGGCAGACCGGCGACCCGCCGGCGGGCCTGTGGCTGCCCGACCAGGGGGTCGCGCCCTATCGCGGGCGCGGCTGACCGGCAGCCCGCCGGACCCCGGGGGATGAGACCGGGAGGATGAGCGCCGCCGCCGATATCCGGGCCGAGGCGGCGCGGCTGGGCTTCGACGCCGTCCGCTTCGCGCCGGCCCGGCTGCCCGCGGCGGCGGGCGACGGTCTCGACCGCTTCCTGGCGCGCGGCTATGCCGGCGACATGGGCTGGCTGGCGCTGACCCGGACCCGCCGCCGCTCGCCGGAGCGCATGTGGCCGGACGCGAAGACCGCCATCGTGCTCGGCGCGAACTACGGGCCGGCCGGCGACCCGCTCGCCATTCTGGCGCGGCGCGACCGGGGCGCGATCTCGGTCTATGCGCAGAACGACGACTATCACGACGTAATCAAGAAGCGGCTCAAGGCGCTGGCGCGCCGGATCGCCGGGCGGTACGGCGCCGAGGTCAAGGTCTTCGTCGATACCGCGCCGCTGATGGAAAAGCCGCTCGCCGAGCGGGCCGGGCTGGGCTGGCAGGGCAAGCACACCAATCTTGTGTCCCGCGACTTCGGCAGCTGGCTGTTCCTCGGGACGATCCTCACGACCCTCGACCTGCCGGCGGACCCGCCGGAGGCGGACCGTTGCGGCTCGTGCCGGGCCTGCCTCGACATCTGCCCGACCGGCGCCTTCCCGGCGCCCGGCCAAATCGATGCGCGCCGCTGCATCAGCTATCTCACCATCGAGCACAAGGGGCCAGTCCCGCGCGAATTGCGGCCCCTCATGGGCAACCGGATCTACGGCTGCGACGATTGCCTGGCGGTCTGCCCGTGGAACAAGTTCGCCCGCCGGACCGAGGAACCCGCTTTCCTGCCGCGGGCCGAACTGACCGCGCCGCGGCTGGCCGGCCTGGCCGCGCTCGACGACGCCGGCTTCCGCGCCCTGTTCCGCAAGTCGGCGGTCAAGCGGATCGGCCGCGACCGCTTCGTCCGCAACGTCCTGATCGCGATCGGCAACAGCGGGAGCGCCGGCCTGGCCGCGACTGCCGAAAACCTGTTGCAGGACGGATCGGCGCTGGTGCGCGGCGCGGCGGTCTGGGCGCTGCGGCGGCTCGACCCGGCGCGGGCCGAAGCGCTCAGGGCAGCCGCGGAACCGGCGGAAACCGAGCCCGACGTGCGCGCCGAATGGGCGGCCTGACCGCTACTCCGCCGCGACGGCGACGCCGGCCGGGCAGGCGACGCCGGTGCCGCCGAGGCCGCAATAGCCGCCCGGAACCTTTGCGAGATACTGCTGGTGGTAATCCTCGGCGTAATAAAAGGCCGGCGCGTCGAGGATTTCCGTCGTGACCGGGCCGTAGCCGGCGGCGGCGAGCCGGTCCCGGTACAGCGCCTTCGTCGCTTCGGCGCGTTCCTTCTGCGCCGGCGTCGTGCAGTATATGCCGGAACGGTACTGGGTGCCGACATCGTTGCCCTGGCGCATGCCCTGGGTCGGGTCGTGATTCTCCCAGAACAGCTTCAGGACTTCCTCGGTAGGTATCGCCGCCGGATCGTAGACGACCAGCACGACCTCGTTGTGGCCGGTCATGCCGCTGCACACTTCCTCGTAGGTCGGGTTGGGCGTCTGGCCCGCGGCGTAGCCGGCGGCGGTCGTATGGACGCCCGGCGCCTGCCAGAAGACCCGCTCCGCGCCCCAGAAACAGCCCATGCCGACGATCAGCGTTTCCATGCCGCCGGGGAAGGGCGGCTCGATCGGATTGCCGTTGACATGGTGCCGGTTCTCGACCGGCATCGCCTTCGCCCGGCCCTTCAGCGCCCGGCCCGGCGCGGGCATCTCCAGCTTGCGTCGCGGGATGAAGAACATGGCGGGAGCCTCGCAATGTCTGTCGCCGTTCGATACGACATAGGCGATCCTGCGCAATCCGGCCAGTACGCGGCCTGCGAACTATAGGGGAGGGTTTGAAACCCTCCCCTACAGCGTCGAGCGAACCGCGCTGTCGAACGGGCGGGCGGCGGACTTGTCATCGCCTCGATTTGTGTTACATGTAACGCAAGAAATTGCCGGAGGCAGAGCCATGACCGACCGTTCCGCCGCCCATCGCGTCCGCAAGCATCGCGACGCCCGCCGGGCCTCCGGATTGCGCCTCGTGCAGCTATGGGTGCCCGATTCGCGCGCGCCCGGCTTTGCCGAAGAGTGCCGGCGCCAGACCGCGTTGGCAGCGGCATCCGATCGCGCCGACGCCGACCTCGGCGGTTTCCTCGACGCCGCGCTCGAAGACTTCGGAACGTGGAAGTGAGGGAAAGCCGGGAAGCGATGGGCCTCCGGCGGTGAGGCGCGGCGACCTCGTTACCGTCGCGTTGCCCGGCGATTTCGGCAAACCCCGTCCGGCCCTCGTTATCCAGTCCGGCCTCTTTGCGGACCACGCCACGGTCACCGTCCTCCCGGTAACCACCGCTGCGACGGACGCGCCGCTTTTCCGCCTGCCGGTCGAACCGTCCCCGGACAACGGCCTGCGCCAGCCGTCTTTCGTCATGGTCGACAAGGCCATGTCCATCCGCTCGGAGAAGCTCGGCGCGCCATTCGGACGGCTTGCCGAGGCAGACATGAACCGCGTCAACCGGGCGCTCGCACTGTTCCTCGGTATCGCGTCGTGAACGGCGACAGGCCTGCCCGATCCGCCGTCGCGGCCTATCCCCGGAACGGGCTGGCCGGGTAGGTGCCGAGGAGCGTCCATTCGGTGGTGAAGAAATCGAGCTCCTCGAAGGCCCATTTCATGGCCTGCTCGTCCGGGTGGCCTTCGACGTCGGCGTAGAACTGGGCGACGGTGAAGGCGCCGTCGATGATGTAGCTCTCCAGCTTGGTGATGTTGATGTTGTTGGTCGCGAAGCCGCCGAGCGCCTTGTAGAGCGCGGCCGGCACGCTGCGGACCCGGAAGACGAAGCTGGTGATCGTCTTGCGGCTGCCGGCGGCCGGCGTCAGATGCTCCGGCCCCATGATGATGAAGCGGGTCGTGTTGTGTTCGGCATCCTCGATCCGGTCGCGCAGGATCTTCAGGCCGTAGATTTCGGCCGCCAGGGACGACGCGATGGCGCATTTCGCCCTGTCGCCCCATTGCGCGACGTCGCGGGCGGCGCCGGCGGTGTCGAAATGGATGACCGGCTCGGCGCCCAGTTCGGCGATCAGCCTGCGGCACTGGCCCAGGGCGTGGATGTGGCTGTGGATTTCCTCCAGGCCGCCGATTTCGGCGTCGGGCGTGCCGAGCAGGCAATGCTCGACCCGCTGGAAATGCTCGCCGATGATGTACAGGCCGGAATGGGGCAGCAGGTGATGGATATCCGCCACGCGCCCCGCGACCGAATTGTCGATCGGGATCATGGCGAGCCGGGCCTCGCCTTTGCGCACCGCGGTGAAGCTGTCCTCGAAGGTCGCGCAGGGCAGCGGCTGCATGTCCGGATAGACCTGGAGGCAGGCGATGTGGGAGTTCGCGCCCAGGGTGCCCTGGAAGGCGATGCGGTTGGCGGGGATCTCGGTCATGCGTCTTGTTCCAGCAATGCCCGTGCGCGCGCAAGGTCTTCCGGCGTATCGACTCCGAGGGCGGCGCCTTCCACAACGGCCGCGTCGATGCGCATCCCTGCCTCCAGCGCGCGCAGCTGTTCGAGCTTTTCGCGTTTTTCCAGCGGGCTCGGCGGCAGGGCGACGAAGCGGTCCAGGGCCGGACGGCGCCAGGCGTAGATGCCGATATGGAGCCAGACCGGCCCGGCGCCGGCCGGCGCGGCGGCGCGGGTGAAATAGAGCGTCCTGCCGACCGCGGGGCCGACCGCGGGGCCGACCGTGGGGCCGACCGTGGGGCCGACCGTGGGGCCGACCGTGGGGCCGGCCGCGGCGCCGTCCGCCAGGCTCATCACGGCCTTGACGACGTTCGGATTGTCGCGCTCGCCCGGATCGGCGGTCGGCGCGACGAGGGTCGCGATATCGACCGCCGGGTCGCGCAGGGGGATGAGCGACGCGCGGATCAGGGCGGGGTCGATCGCCGGCAGGTCGCCCTGGAGGTTGACGACGGCGGCGTAGCGGCCGCCGGGATCGCGGATCGCCGCCGCGGCGTGCACCCGGTCGGAGCCTGAGGGCAGGCCCGGATCGGTCATCGCGGCCTCGCCGCCGGCCGCTTCGACCGCGTCGGCGATCGCCCGGTCGGCGCAGGCGACGATCACCGGGCCGACATCCGCCTCGACCGCCCGGCGCCAGACATGGACGATCATCGGCGCGCCCGCAATTGTCGCAAGCGGCTTGTCCGGCAGCCGGGTCGCGGCCAGCCGGGCGGGGATAATTACCAGCGATTCCCGGCCGTTATCGGTCATGGCCTCGATCATGGTTCCGGTTATAGTCGGGGGCGTAACCCGCGGTTCGCAAAGGATTTATGTGACATCGTGTCGCCAAGCCCCGGCCTGTCGGGTCTGCGGGGCCGTCTCTATAAACCGGGAAACCGATTTCAGATTTCGTCGACGCCGCACCCGCCCGCTTTCCCCAGGGGCGTGCAGCGGCGGCCCGACGGCGGTTCGCGCCGGACGCCGCCCGCCTCCCCCGGGCGCGCGCCGCGGGAGCCGCGTTGCAGGGAAAGTCCGGTCGCCGCCATGAATTTCAACTCCCTTGCCGCCTCCGTCCTGATCGTGGGCATCAGCGCCCTGGTCATCAGCAAGGTGGGCGATATCCTCGTCCCGGAGGAGCATTTCTCCCACAAGGCCGAAGCCGCGCACACGCCCGGACCCGCCGCGCCGGCGAAACAGGCCGCCCCGGACCCGGCGATCGCCGTCGCGCTGGCCGCCGCCGATGCGGCCAAGGGCGAGAAGCTGGTGCGCAGCAAGTGCAAGTCCTGCCATACCTGGAGCAAGGGCGGCCGCAACAGCGTCGGTCCGAATCTGTGGGGCGTGGTCGGCCGCGGGAAAGCGACCGTCGACGGGTTCAGCTATTCCTCGGCCATGAAGGAGGCCGGCGGGAACTGGTCCTTCGAGGAAATGTACAGCTTCCTCAAGCGGCCGAGCGCGCAGATCAAGGGCACGAAGATGACCTATCGCCTGCGCAAATACGCCCAGCGCGCCGACGTGATCGCCTTCCTGCGGACGCAGGCGGATACGCCCCTGCCGCTTCCCGAGGCGGGCGCCGCGACAGAGAAGGCGGAATAGCCGCCCGTCGCGCGCCCCGGACGGGAAGGGGCGTTGCGGCGCCATGACCGGCGCCTGCCCCGAAGAATTCGTCGAGACCGCAAACCGGCTGGCCGACGCGAGCGGCGCGGCGATCCGGCCGCATTTCCGCCGCAGGATCGCGGTTGCGGACAAGCCGGACCTCAGCCCCGTCACCGCCGCCGACGAGGCGGCGGAGCGGGACATCCGCCGCATCCTGGAACGGGCCTGCCCCGGCCACGGCATCGTCGGGGAGGAATTCGGTTCCGACGGGGCGGGGCGCGACTTGGTCTGGGTGATCGACCCGATCGACGGCACGCGCAGCTTCATCTGCGGCGTCCCGCTCTTCACGACCCTGATCGCCCTGCTGCGGGACGGCGAGCCGATCCTCGGCGTCATCGACCAGCCGGTTCTGGGCGAGCGCTGGGTCGGCGCGCGCGGCCGCGGCACCGTTTTCAACGGGGCGCCGGTCGACACGGCCGCGCCGAAGCCGCTGGCCGAAGCGGCGATGTTCACGACCGCGCCGGACATGTTCGATGGGAGCGTATTCGGGGGCGCAGCGGCGGCGGAGGCTTATCGCCGGCTCCGCGCGGCGGCCCGTCTCACCCGCTTCGGCCTCGACGGCTACGCCGCGGGGCTGCTGGCGAGCGGGCTGATCGACCTGCATGTCGAAGGGGACATGAAACCTTGGGACTACCTGGCGCTGGTCCCGGTCATCGAGAATGCCGGCGGCGTCATGACCGGCTGGACCGGCGACCCGCTGACCCTCGAAGCCGGCGACGGGCTCACGCTCGCCGCGTCCTCGCCGGCCTTGCACGCAGCGGCGCTGGATGTCCTCGGGAGCGGCCGGGCGCGGCGCGGCGGATAGCCCGGAGCGCGCGGCCCCTGCGGCAGGCCTGCCGCCCTACGCGCGCAGCAGGCTGCGAATGTCGTTCGGCAGCGCGAAGGCGGCGGTGAAGATGTCAGCGTTGAAATAGCGCGTCGTCAGGCCGATGGCGTCGATCCGGTCCCGGATCGTGGCGGCGCTCCAGCGGCGCAGGCCGGCATCGTCGGTCGCCCAGCCGAACGCCATGAAGCCGCCATTGTAGGTCGGCACCGGCGCCAGGTAGCAGGCCGGGTCGGCGAACAGCTCCCGGAACGCGGCAAGGCTCGCGGCGAGTTCGCCGCCCTGGAGCGCCGGCGCGCCGTTCTGCGTCACCAGCACCCCGCCGTCCTTCAGGCAGCGCTTGCAGTTGCGGTAGAAGTCTTCGGTGAACAGGGCGGCGCCGGGACCGATGGGATCGGTCGAGTCTATGATCGCGACATCGAAGCGCCGGTCGGTCTCCGCGACGAAGCGGGCGCCGTCGGCAATCGCCAGTTCGGCGCGCGGATCGTCGAACGCCCCGGCCGAGAGCGCCGGCAGCCAGGTCCTCGCCAGTTCCACAACGCGGGGGTCGATCTCGACCTGCGTCGCCCGGACCTCCGGATGGCGCAGCGCCTCGCGCAGGCAGCCGCCGTCGCCGCCGCCGACGATCAGGATGTCGAGGCCGTCCCCCGGCCCGCTGCCCGCGCCGCCGCCGAGCGCGGCCTTGCGCGCCAGGATGGCCGGATGGGCCAGCATCTCGTGATAGACGTATTCGTCCGACTCGGTCGTCTGGATCGCGCCGTCCAGGGCCAGGACGCGGCCGAACGTCCGGCTCTCGAAAATCGCCAGGTCGTGCAGCCCGGTATGCTCCCGGTGCAGCATCCGGTCGACGGCGAGCGATTGCCGGATGCCGTCGTGCAGCATTTCGTCGAACCAGTCCACCGTCCACTCCCTATGGGGCGCCCTCAGCCCGGAACGCCGCGCCGGTGCTCGGAAATCTCGACGCGCCCCGGCGCCAGGGCCTCGCGCAGCACGGCGACCGCCCGGTGGGGATCGCAGGCGCCGCACATGAACACGTCGGCCGCGGCATAGCCCCGTTCCGGCCAGGTGTGGATCGCGATATGGGATTCGGCCAGCACGACGATCCCCGAAACGCCTTTCCCGGCGCCGAACGGATGCAGGAAGCTGTGCAGGACCGTGGCGCCGCTGTCCCGCGCCGCACGGATCAGCGCCGCCTCGACGGCGCCGACGTCCGAAAGATCGGCGGCGTCCCACAATTCGACCAGCAGATGGGTCGCGGCGGCGGCGCCGGTCATGGCCTGCCCCATGGTCTGGCCCGTGGTCTGTCCGGCGCCGGCGGGAGCGCCCGAGGGGTCGGCCGGCAGGCTCAGAACTGGTCTTCCGCCAGCGCCATCACCGTATCGCCGCTGTCGGCGATGCCGGCGAGCAGGCCCCCGGAGCGGCTGAGGATGTGATCGGCGTAGAAGCGGGCCGTCTTGATCTTGGCCTCGCACCAGGCGCTCCCGCCTCCATTGGGGCCATTGGCGCCCTCGGCCGCCGCCGCTGCCGCGGCCTTGCCCATCAGCCAGCCGGCCGCCGTGTTGCCGAACAGCGTCAGATAGGGGACGGCGTGGGCCGAAGCCTTGCAGATGTCGGCCGGCCCGGTCGCCAGCATCCATTCGGTCGCCTTCTCCAGCGCCCGGGCGGAGGCGGCGAGCGCCTTGCCGGTCGCGGCGACATCGGGATTGGCCGACCCGGCGGCGGCGGCGGCGTCCGCAGCCATGCCGGCGATGAACGCGCGCGCCGATTCGCCCCCGTCGCGCAGAATCTTGCGGCCCATCAGGTCGTTGGCCTGGATGCCGTTGGTGCCCTCGTAGATCGGGTGGATGCGGGCGTCGCGCATATGCTGGGCGGCGCCGGTCTCCTCGATGAAGCCCATGCCGCCATGCACCTGCACGCCGGTAAAGGCGACGTCGCAGCCGGTGTCCGTGCACCAGGCCTTGACGACCGGGATCAGCAGGTCGAGCTCGCTCTGCGCCGCCTTGCGCGTGTCGGCGTCCGGGTGCCTTTTGGCGACATCCATGCGGCCGGCCGTATAGTAGCACAGGGCGCGCATACCCTCGGTCTTCGCCTTCATGTCCATCAGCATCCGGCGCACGTCCGGGTGGCGGACGATCGGCACGTTGGGCTCGCCGGTCGCGATATCCCGGCCCTGGGTGCGCTCCATGGCGAAGGCCCTTGCCTGCTGCCACGCCCGCTCGGCGGTGGCGAGGCCGGCGACGCCGACGTTGAGCCTGGCGTTGTTCATCATGGTGAACATGCAGGCCATGCCGTTATTCTCTTCGCCGATCAGGTAGCCGACCGCGCCGTCGTTCTCGCCATAGGCCATGACGCAGGTCGGGCTGCCGTGGATGCCGAGCTTGCGCTCGAGCGAGACCGGCCGCAGGTCGTTGCGCGGGCCGAGGGAGCCGTCGTCGTTGACCAGCACCTTGGGCACGAGGAACAGGGATATGCCCTTGACGCCCGGCGGCCCGCCCTCGATCCGGGCGAGGACGAGGTGGATGACGTTTTCGGTGTAGTCCTGGTCGCCGAAGGTGATGAAGATCTTCTGGCCGTGGATGCGGAAGCGGCCGCCGTCGCGCACCGCCTTCGTCCGCAGCGCGCCGACGTCGGAGCCGGCATGGGGCTCGGTCAGGTTCATCGTGCCGGTCCACTCGCCGGTCACCAGCTTCGGCAGGTAGGCCGCCTTCTGCGCTTCCGTGCCGTGGGCGCCGATGGCCTCGATGGCGCCGACCGTCAGCATCGGGCACAGCGACCAGCTCGTGTTCGCCGCGCCCCACATCTCGGAAACCGCCGTGCTCAGCGCCCAGGGCAGGCCCTGGCCGCCGATCTCCGGATCGAACGGCACGCTGTTCCAGCCGCCTTCGACGAATTTCAGATAGGCGTCGCGGAAGCCCGCCGGCGTGCGCACCACGCCGTTTTCGAGCACCGCGCCCTCCTCGTCGCCGCGCCGGTTGAGCGGCCCGATCACCTCGCCGGCCAGCCGGCCGGCCTCGTCCAGCACGGCGTCGACCAGGTCGCCGGTCGCTTCCCCGTAGCCGGGCAGCGCGGCGATGCCGGGCAGGCCGGCGACATGGTCGAGCACGAAGCGCATGTCCTGCACGGGCGCGCGGTAGTCGGTCATGGAACCCTCGGGCAATCGCTGGATATGTCCGGACGTCCCCCGGAATATAGCAGCGCCGCGGCGCGCCGGTAGGGCAGCGATGTCCCAAGGGGGATACCTCTGCGAAAGGCGGCAAGCGTCCGAAGATTTGTACCTCCCCCTCTTCGGAGGGGGAGGCCGGCGCACGATAGCGCGCCGGCGCTACGGCCCGTCAGAATTTCGTGCGCAGGGTTATGTTGAGGCTGTAGGCGGCGTCGCGGGAGCCGGCGCCGCTGGCTTCGGCGTCGAAGCCGAGGGCGGTTCCGGCGTCGTCCTTGCGGGGCCGCCATTCGGCGCCCAGGCCGAGCAGCAGGCGCGCGCCCGGCCCCTTGGAGCGCAGCGTCTCGCCCGACACTTCCGTCTTCGTGCCGCGGCCGAGCCGGAACTCTGCGCCGAACGCGCCGCGCAGCGCCAGGCCGCCGCCGCCGGACAGCGCCCGCAGCGTCTGCGCCCCGAGGCCCGCGCCGGCCGACAGCCGCCCGGCGGCCCCCGCCGGGACCTGCGTCGCCGCCGCGTCGGTAAACCCGTCGAACGACATCCGCGCCCCGTCCAGCCAGACCCGCCCGGCGACGTCCGCCGCGCCCGCCGCCATACGCCGGCCGGCCTCGGCCCGGTAGCCGAAGGCCCACGCCCCGGCGCCCTTCGCGAGCGTTCCGCGCGCCGACGACGACAGGTCCAGGCTGTAGCGCATCGCCGAGAGCCGCCCGGCGGCGAACCAGCCGTCCGCGCCGTTCCATTCCGCCCCGGCGGCGAGGCCGTAGCCCGCCGCGCTGGCCTTGCCGCCGCCGCCCGGCGCGGCCACCCTGGTCGACCCGGACGCCAGCCGGGCCGACGCATAGCCGGTCACGCCTTCGGCGAGCCGGAAATCCATGCCCGCCTCGGCCTCCCAGCGCCGGAAGCGGTAGCGCGCTTCGGCGTCGGCCTGCCGGGCGGCGTAGCGGCCGAAACTGCCGCCGATGCGCAGCCACAGGGGCGACCCCGGCGCGCGCGCCTTGCCGCCGCCCGCGCCGGACGCCCCGCCGGCGGACGACGCGACCTCGGCCGGGCTACCCGACGCCTGCATCCGGCCGGGGCCGTACAGCGCCCCGGCCGTCACACCGCCGCCGTCCAGCCGCAGCAGGAAGCCCGGCAGCGCCTCGTAGACCGCCGCCCGCGGGGCGTAATGTTCGCTGACGATGAAATCGTCCGCCGAAAAGTCCCGGTCCGTCACCTCGCCCGCCTCGCGGAGCGTTACGTCCCACGCGCCGTTGGGCGCCCACAGGCCGGTCGCGCCGGCCGTCCCGTCGTGCAGTTTGACGCCGTTCATGACGATGGTCGTCTTCCCGCCGTCGTTCAGGATCCAGCCGCCGTCCAGGACCTCCGCCATGCGCCGGCCGCCGGGATTGAGGCTGACATGGAGCGCGGGGGCATCCTCGGTGTCGAGCTTGCGCCGCGCCCACACCGAAACGCCGGAGGCCGCGCCGACGGTCCCCTGCGGCCCGATGAACACCTTGCCGCCGCCGGAAAGGTAGACGCCGGCCGCGTCGCCGGTCCCGCCGCGCACCGTCCCGTTCACCGTCGCCGTCTGCCGGCGGTAGCCGTCCGGTCCCACCCCCGCGGCGTCCTCCAAGGTTCCGTCGGTCACATTGTCGATCGTGACGGCGTTGAACCAGCCGAACCGGACGCCGCTCGCGCCCGTCCCGGCCGCGCGCACCGACGACCCGGCGCCGACCGTGACCGCCATCGTCCCCAGGCCGGATTCATGCCTGCCGAGAATGCCGTCCGCGCCGTCGCTGCAGCCCCACCAGGCGCAGGCATTGCCGCCGGCCGTCTCGATGGACGCGCCGCCGGCCACGTCGATGCGGATGTCGCCGGCCGCTTTATGATGGCCCAGGATGCCGGCCGACCCATTGCCTTTCGTTTCGATCGAGCCGCCGCGGACGTCGATACCGGTGTCGCCGTCGCCGGCAAAGAAATAGCCGTAGATGCCGTTGGACTGGTCCCTCTCGGTGACGATGGCGGCGCCGTCCGTCGCGATGTCGAGGCGGCCGGAGCCGGTCACGCTTTTGCGCTTGCCGTAAATGGCGTCGCTGGCGCCGCCGGTCGTCGTTATGGAGCCGCCGGTCACGCCGATCGACAGCGCGCCGTCGCCGTTATGTTGCGCAAAGACTCCGTTGGCGTCGCTGCCGCCGGTCTCGATTGTGCTGTCCCGGACGTCGATGGCGAGATCGCCGCTGCCGCCGTTCTTGCTGTGCGAGCCCTGAACGGCGATCGAATAGTCGTCTTCGGTCTCGACGTGGGCGCCGTCCAACGTGATGGCGAGGCGCCCGTCGCCGCTATGCTGGGCTTTGACGCCGACGGCGGTACGGCCACTTGTTAGGACCGTGCTGCCGTCGATCCGGATGGCGAGGTCCCCTGCGCCCGTATGCTGGGCATAGACGCCCTCGGCGAAATCGAAGCCGGCCTTAGCGCCCCTCGTCTCGATCGTGCCGCGGTCGATCCGGATGTCGATGTCCCCTGTGCCCAAATGCTGGGCATAGACGCCCTCCATTCCATTGTCCGACACCGTGATATCGTAATCCTCGAGCCGGATGTCGATGTCATCGGTGGAAGACGCATTCTTCTTGCACTCCACCCGGGGGTTGGGGGTGTCGGGATTGCCCGGCGGGTCGGGATTGCCGGCCGGTTTCGGGCAAACCGGGTCCAGCGCCGCGGCCTGCGCTGCCGTAAAGGCGGCGGCGGCGAAGAGGAAGGCCGCGGCGGCGAAGAGGAAGGCGGCGGCGCGCCGGGCGGCAATCATGCGCTTAGGCCGGAATCGCGGGGGGGGGGGGGGGTGAAAAGCAGGGATCGAATCATGGGCCGATACATTCCGGGCAATGGAGCGGAGGGTCGGAAAGTTAATGCACTAAACCGGTTTCCGTTTCAATGGAATAAATCACCCGGCCCGCGCGGCTCTTCCTCCCCCCTCTCCCGTCATTTCGACCGACGCCCCGGCCCGTGGGCAGGCTGCTCCGCTCGGTCGAAATGACGGGTGGGGCAGGCGGCGCGGACGCGCGCCGCCTTGCGCCCTAGCCCGGATTTCTCACCGCAGTCATGACCTGCGCGGCGCTGTCGGGCCGGCAGGGCAGGAAAGCCGCGCCGCGCGATGCGGGACATCGGGCAAGCGGCTTGACGCACCATGCCGGCCCGACAGCGCCGCCCTCCGGGTCGCGACCGGACGTCCGCCCGCGGCGTCGCGGGCCTCAACCGTAGTCCCCGCTACGCTTTTCGGCCCGCTTCTGGCGGATCGAACGTCCGGACGCGACGCAGGCCGTGACTGCGGTGAGAAATCCGGGCTAGAACTTCGTGCGCAGGGTGAGGTTGAAGCTGTAGGCGGCGACCGCCGCCCCCATCCCTCCGGAACTGCCCCGATGGATGGACCCGCCCGCGCGCAAAGCACACAAAGCCAGCCCCGGATTCCCCGGCATCGCCCCAAAACCGGCGTCAGGGCAATCCTCTGAAGAGGGGGAAGGATATGTTGCGGCAACGCTGCCGCAAACGGCGCGCCCGACCTTACCGAACTTTAATCCTGCCTACAGCGGACGGAGAGGCGCTGCGTCCTATATATGCCGGTAACGGACGGCGCCGCCGCCGCCCGATCGTCCCGAAGGAGGCTTACCCATGACCACAGCCCTGGCCGACCGCGCCCGCGCCGGACGGCAACGCCGGACGCCGGCGCCCGGATATGCCCGCAAGGGCCTGATCCTGGCCCTGGGCGGCGGCGCGCTCGCCGCCTTCGCCATGCTGCCCGCGGCCGTCCAGGCGCGCGGCGTTCCGCAGAGCTTTGCCGATCTCGCCGAGAAGGTGAAACCGGCCGTCGTCAGCATTGCGGTCGAGCGGCCCGGCGGCCCGGCGGCCCGGCGCGGGCTCCCGCCCGGCTTCCGCAACCCGTTTCCGGAGGGATCGCCGTATCGCGATTTCTTCCGCCGCTTCTTCGACGGCCCGGACGGCGGCGGCCCGGCGGAACCGCGCCGCCGCTTCCGCGCGGTCGGTTCCGGTTTCGTGATCGATCCGGCCGGCTTCGTCGTCACCAACCATCATGTCGTCGATAACGCGGCCGAGGTCGAGGTCGTCTTCGACGGCGGCAAGCGGCGCAAGGCGGCGGTGGTCGGGCGCGACGCGAAAACCGACCTGGCGCTCCTCAAGGTCAAGGGCGGCGGGCCGTTTCCGCACATCGTGTGGGGCGATTCGGACAAGACCCGGGTCGGCGACTGGATCCTGGCGGTCGGCAACCCCTTCGGCCTCAACAGCACCGTCACCGCCGGCATCGTCTCCGCGCGCGGGCGCAGCCTGGGCGGCGCCGCGCTGGTCGATTTTCTCCAGGTCGATGCGCCGATCAACAAGGGCAATTCCGGCGGCCCGACCTTCAACATGGCCGGCGAGGTGGTCGGCGTGAACACGGCGATCTATTCGCCGACCGGCGGCAGCGTCGGCCTCGGCTTCGCCATTCCGTCCAACACGGCGCGCGAGGTGGTCGGGCAGCTCAAGAGCGGCGGCAGGATCAGCCGCGGCTGGCTCGGCGTGCAGATCCAGGACGTCTCGGACGACATCGCCAGGGCGGTCGGCCTCGAAAAGGCGCGCGGCGCCCTGGTCGCCGCCGTGATGCCCGACAGCCCGGCCGCGCGCGCCGGCGTGCAGCCCAGCGACATCATCGTCGGCTGGGCCGGCGAGGATATCGAGGATACCCGCGATCTCGTCCGGAAAGTCGCCTACACCAAGGCCGGCCGGAAGGTGGCCGCGGTCGTCTGGCGCAACGGCAGCCGCAAGTCCCTGACCGTGCTGGTCGCCGAAAGCGGCGTGCAGCAGGCCGCGGCGGGCGCCGGCGCCGCGCCCGGCGGCAATGCGGAGCTCGGCCTGTCGGTCGCGCCGGTCGACGACGGGCTGCGCCGCCGCTTCGGCCTGAAGCGCGGCGCCGAGGGCCTGGTGATCGTGGAGGTCGCGCCGGATTCGGCGGCAGCGGCGAAGAACCTGCGGCCCGGCGACCTCGTCACCCATGTCAACGGCAACAAGGTTACCGCGGCGGCGGCCGTGAAGCGGCAGGTCGAGGCGGCGCGGCGCGGCGGCCGGGCGGCGGTCCTGTTCCGCATCCTGCGCGGCGAGCGGCCGATCTTCGTCACGGTCGAACTCGGCTGAGGACGGATTGCCTTCCCGGCGATTCCCCCGGCAGCCCGCCAGCCCCCCGGGCGCTTCGGATGCCCCGGACGCCAGGGCGCCTGCCCGCCTTCGGCGTCCGGGGCGCGATTTTTTCCGCCGCACCGGCGCGGCTCCTGCGCCGCTGAGCAGCCGGGTTCCCCGTTCATCGTCCGGCCGCATCCCGGTATAACCGGCGCCATGAAAATTCTCGTCATCGAAGACGATGCCGACACGGCGGACTATGTCGCCAAGGGGTTGCAGGAAGCCGGCCACGCCGTGGACCTGGCCCGCGACGGCAGGGACGGGCTGGTGAAGGCGGTCGGCGAAGCCTTCGACGTCGCCATCGTCGACCGGATGCTGCCGGGCGTCGACGGCAAGACGATCGTCGAGACCCTGCGCGGCGCCGGCCGGTCCACGCCGGTCCTGTTCCTCAGCGCCATGGGCGAGGTGCGCCACCGGGTGGAGGGCCTGCGCGCCGGCGCCGACGACTATCTGACCAAGCCCTTCGCCTTTTCGGAACTGCTGGCGCGGGTCGAGGCGCTGGGCCGGCGGCCGAGGGACGCCTACCGGGAGGAAACGGTCCTCGCGGTGGCGGGGCTCGAACTCGACCGGCTGAGCCGGGAGGCGGTCCGCGACGGCCGGCGGATCGAGCTGCAGCCGCGGGAATACCGGCTGCTGGAATACCTGATGCAGCATGCCGGCCGGGTCGTCACCCGCACGATGCTGCTGGAACATGTCTGGGACTACCGTTTCGACCCCCAGACCAATGTGATCGACGTGCATATCAGCCGGTTGCGCCAGAAGATCGACCGGGATTTCGGGACGCCGCTGCTCCATACGGTGCGCGGCGCCGGGTACAGCCTCCGTGCGCCCGATCCGGCCGGTTAGATCGCGGGTCTTCCAGCTTTCGCTGCTGACCAGCGCGATGTTCGGCCTCGCGGCCTGCGCCGTCGTCGCCACCCTGTATTTCTCCTCGGTCGAGGCCGTCACCCGGCAGGTCGAGGCGACCATCGACGCCGAGATCGAGGGCCTGTCCGAGCAGTACCGGCAATTCGGGACGGCCGGGCTGGTCCGCGCCGTGCGGAACCGGACGCGGCAGCGCGCCCGGCCCGGCGCCATCTACCTTCTCGTCGATGCCCGGTTCGCGCCGCTGGCCGGCAATATCGCCGCCTGGCCGCAGGAGGAGCCGGACGGCCGCCGCTGGGTGGATTTCTCCTTCCGGACCGGCGGCGCGGCGGACGGCCGGCCCCGCGCGGGGGAAGAAGGCGCAGGGGAAGAAGACGCGGAGGGAAAAGGCGCCGGGGGCGAAGCCCGCGGGCGCATGTTCCGCCTGCCGGGCGGCTATTTCCTGCTGGTCGGCCACGACCTGCGCGAACAGCAGCGGGTGACGGCGCGCACCCGCCGGACGCTGATCCTGGCCGGGATCGTCGCCGTGCTGTTCGCCGTCGCCTCGGGCGGCCTGCTGAGCTGGCTGGTCCTGCGCCGCATCGACAGCATCGCCCGGACGAGCCGCGAGATCGTGGCCGGCGACCTCGCCCGCCGGGTGCCCGAGACCGGCCGGGGCGACGAGTTCGACCGGCTGGCGCAGAGCCTGAACGCCATGCTGAGCCAGAACGAGAAGCTCTTCGTCGGGATGCGCGAAGTGGCGGAGAATCTGGCGCACGACCTGCGCAGCCCGCTCGGCCGGGTGCGCCAGCGGCTCGAACGCCAGCTTTCGGAGTCCCTGTCCGCCGGCGAGAAGGACGCGCTGGCGATGGAGGCGCTGGACGAGACCGACCGGATGCTCGCGACCTTCAACGCCATCCTGAGCATCGCCCAGGCGGACTCCGGCGCGCCCAGACGCAGTTTCGAACCGGTCGACCTGCGCATCCTGTTGCAGGACGTGGCGGACCTCTACGAACCGCTCGCCGAAGAGGCCGGCGCCCGGCTGACGCTTGCCCTGCCCGGCCGGCCGGTTGTCGTGCGCGGCAACCGCGACATGCTGTTCCAGGCCTGCGCGAACCTGCTGGACAACGCCATAAAATACGGCATTGCGTCCGCCGGCCCGGCGCCGCAGCCGGCGATCGATCTCGATCTGGACGCCGCCGGGGAGCGCGCGCGTTTCGCGGTCCGGGACCGCGGCGCGGGACTGCACGGCGAGGCGCTGGAGCGCGCGCGCGAGCGCTTCTACCGGGCCGACGCCAGCCGGACCGGCGGCGGTTCCGGCCTCGGCCTCGCCCTGGTCGATGCGGTCGCGCGGCTGCACGGCGGGGAACTGGCCCTGGCCGCCGCCGGCCCCGGCCTGCGCGCCGCGGTGCAGCTTCCCCTCGACAAGAGCGCGCCGGCGCAGGAAACAGGCGGAGCGGGCGGGGAGCCCGCCGGCGCCGCCGGCGCCGGACACGGCTAGGAGACCGCCCATGACCGCCGTCATCGTCTACGGCCTGAAGAATTGCGGCAGCTGCCGGGCCGCGCGGCGCTATCTGGAGGAGCGCGCCTTCCGCTACGAATTCCGCGACGTCCGCGCCGACGGCGTTCCGGATGCCGAGCTCGACCGCTGGATCGCCGCCCTCGGCTGGGAGGCGCTGCTCAACCGCAAGAGCCGGACCTGGCGGGAGCTGCCGGAAGCCGATAAGGCCGGCCTCGGCGCCGCGAAGGCGCGGGCCCTGCTCAAGGCCCATCCCACGCTGCTCAAGCGCCCGGTCATCGACGCCACCCGCGGCGCGTTCGCGGCCGGCTGGACCCCGGAGGTGCGCAAGGCCCTGCAAGCCGTGCTGTAGCCCCTCGGGGTGCCGCTCCGGTCGAAATGACGGGGGTGGGGGCCGGGATGACGGGTGAGGGGGCGTACGCGCGCGCCCCGCCGATTCGGGCGACGCACAACACCCTCCCGTCATTTCGACCGAGCGGCGCCCCCCTCCCGTCATTTCGACCGAGCGGAGCGAGTGGAGAAATCCGGCCGGGGACGGGCGCCGGGCGCACGCCGGAGCCTGCGGCGTCGACGGTACGCCGACCGGATTTCTCCCCTTCGACTTCGCTCAGAGCCTGCCCTGAGCGAAGCCGAAGGGGCAGGCTACTCCGCCCCGGCCCGGCGGGCCGGGGCTCCGGTCGAAATGACGGCGAGGGGGCAGGCGCTTCGCCCGGAATGGCCGGAACGGCCGCCGCCCTAGAAGGCCGTGCGCAGGGTTATGTTGAGGCTGTAGGCGGCGTCGCGGGAGCCGGCGCCGCTGGCTTCGGCGTCGAAGCCGAGGGCGGTTCCGGCGTCGTCCTTGCGGGGCCGCCATTCCGCGCCCAGGCCGAGCAGCAGGCGCGCGCCCGGCCCCTTGGAGCGCAGGGCCTCGCCCGACACGTCCGTCTTCGTGCCCTCGTCGAGCCGGAACGCCGCGCCGAACGCGCCGCGCAGCGCCAGGCCGCCGCCGCCGGACAGCGCCCGCACGGTCTCCGTCCCGAGGCCCGCGCCGGCCGACAGCCGCCCGGCGGAAGCGGCCTCGACCTGCGACGCCACCGCGTCGGAAAACCCGTCGAGCGACATCCGCGCCCCGTCGAGCCAGACCCGCCCGGCGAGGTCCGCCGCGCCCGCCGCCATGCGCTTGCCCGCTTCGGCCCGGTAGCCGAAGACCCACGCCCCGGCGCCGCCGGCGAGCGCCCCGCGCGTTGCGGATTCCACGTCCAGGCTGTAGCGCATGACCGACGCGCGCCCGGCGGCGAACCAGCCGTCCGCGCCGGTCCATTCCGCCCCGGCGGCGAGGCCGTAGCCCGTCGCGCTGGCCTTGCCGCCGCCGCCCGGCGCGGCCACCCTGGTCGACCCGGACGCCAGCCGGGCCGACGCATAGCCGGTCACGCCTTCGGCGAGCCGGAAATCCATGCCCGCTTCGGCCTCCCAGCGCCGGAAACGGTAGCGCGCTTTTGCGTCGGCCTGCCGGGCGGCGTATTTGCCGAACCCGCCGCCGATGCGCAGCCACAGGGGCGAACCCGGCGCGCGCGCCTTGCCGCCCGCGCCCGAAGCCGCCCCGGAAGCGGAACCCGAAGCGGACGACGCGACCTCGGCCGCCCCCCGTCCGCCCGCATCCGCCTGCGCCAGGCCCGGACCGTACAGCGCGCCGGCCGCCCCGGACGCGGCGCCGCCGTCCAGCCGCAGCAGGAAGCCGGGCAGCGCCTCGTACACCGCCGCCCGCGGGGCGTAGACCTCGGTGAAGTCCGCCGCCGAGAAATCCCGGCCCTCGACTGTCGATTCGGAGCGCTTGCTTATCGTCCAGTCGCCGTTCTTGGGGATGGTGACTGTGACACCCGCCTTGCGGATCGTCACGTCGCGCGCGCCGTTGGGCGCCCACAGGCCGGTCGCGCCGTCCGTCCCGTCGTGCAGTTTGACGCCGTTCATGACGATCGTCGTCTTCCCGCCGTCGTTCAGGATCCAGCCGCCGTCCAGCACCTTCGCCATGCGCCGGCCGCCGGGATCGAGGCTGACATGGAGCGCGGGGGCGTTTTCGGTATCGAGCTCGCGCCGGGCCCACACCGAAACGCCGGAGGCCGCGCCCACCGTGCCCTTCGGCCCGATATGGACCTTGCCGCCGCCGGCCAGATAGACGCCGGCCGCGTCGCCGGTCCCGCCGCGCACCGTCCCGTTCACCGTTGCCGTCTGTTTGCGGTAGACGCCGGCCGCGTCCAGGTTCGCGGCGCGCTCCAGGGTTCCGTCGGGGATCGGATCGGGTACGCCATCTAGTTTTTGTTTGTCCGTGCCGTCATAGCCGGAGTTCAACCGGCCGAACTGGACGCCGCTCGCATTCTCTCCGGTTGCGCGCACCGACGCCCCCGCGCCGACCGTGACCGTCATCGTCCCGTCGCCGGAGACGTGCCCGGCGCGGATGCCGTCGGCGCCGGCGCCGGAGGTCGTGACCGAAGCGCGGTCCGCCACCGAAATGGCGATGTCGCCGCTGGCGCCAGTCCATCTCAGGCCGCGGATGCCCAGGGCCCCGCCGCCCTCCGTCCTCACCGAGGCGCTGTCCGACAGGCCGATGAAGATGCCGCCCTTCCCGTCGTTGTCGGCGTAGACGCCGTGCGCCTCGGCCCCTCCGGTCCGCACGCTGGACCTGCCGGACAGGAAAATGCGGACGTCGCTCTCGGAAGCGGCATTGAACTGCAAGCCGTAAATGCCGCGGGCCCGGGCGCCCTCCGTCCGGATCGAGGCGGCGCCCGACAGGCCGATGGCGATGTCGCCCGTTCCGTAGTGAAGGCCGTAAATGCCGCGGGCCGCGTCGCCCTTCGTCCCGATCGAGGCGCTGTCCGACAGGCCGATGGCGATGTCGCCCGTTCCGTAGTTTTTGCCGTAAACGCCATGGGCCAGGTAGCCGCCGGCGGGGGTGGCGCCGGTGCGGCTGGCGCCGGTCCGGACGGCGGCCCCGCCGGACAGGGAGATGCGGACGTCCTTCGTGGCGCCGGGGTCGCTCTGCTCGCCATTGGCGCCAGCCGCCTGGTCGCCGTGCGTCGTCACCGACGCGCGGCCCGAAAGCGCGATGTCGATAAGGCCGTCGCTGTTGATGATGCCGGCGTTGTGGAAATTCCAGCCCAGGACGCCATCGGCGAGAAATCCGCGCGTCACGATGGCGGCGTCGCGGATATCGAGGATAATGTCCCCGGTCCCGTAGCTCTCGCCCTTGACGCCAACGGCATTTTGGCCCGCGGTCCCGAAGGAGCCGCCGGTCACGCCGATGTGGAGACCGCCTGCGTTGTGAACCCGGCCGGAGATGGCGTTGGCTCTCTCGCCCGTCGTATCGATCGTGCTGTCCCGCACTCGGATGCGGACGCCGTCCGGTCCCCGGCTCAAGCCGCGAACGCCGAAAGACCATTTGCCTTTAGTGTCGATATCGACGCCGGACACGTCGATGCTGACACGGCCCGGGGTATTGCGTTCGTGGACGCCCGCGATGCCCCAAGCCTCGCCCCTATCCCCTTGGACCGCGTCCTTCCCGACTTTTATCTTGCCGCCGGTCACGCGGATGTCGATATCGCCGATGGCCCAATGCTGGCCCGCAACGCCGTGATGGCCCCGTTCTGCGGCCGTGATGTCGAAGCCGTTCAGCTGGATGTCGATATTGCCGGTGACATCGTGGGTCTGCGAATCCCCAATAGTGCACTCCACCCGGTTCCCGGCGGCGGGATTGCCCGGCTGGTTCGGGCACACGGCCTGCTGCTGGGCCGCCGCGGGGCCGGCGGAGAGCGCCGCGGCCAGAAGAAGAAGGACGGCGGCGGCGGACCGGGCGGCCGTCATGCGCCGCCCCGGAAACCGCGGGGGGGGGGGGGGGGGTGGAAAGCAGGGATCGAATCATGGGCCGGCACATTCCGGGCAATGGAGCGGAGGGCCGGCGGTTAATGCACTAAACCGGTTCCCGTTTCAATGGAATAAATCACCCGGCCCGCGCGGCTCTTCCTCTCCCTCTTCCGTCATCCCGCCCCCTCTCCCGTCATTTCGACCGGAGGCCCGGCCCGCCGGGCCGGGGCGGAGCGGAGAAACCTGGAGGGCGCTCCGTCGACGCCGCAGGCTCCGGCCCCTGCCCGGCGCCCGTCGCCGGCCGGATTTCTCCGCTCCCTTCGACTTCGCTCAGGGCAGGCTGCTTCGCTCCGGTCGAAATGACGGGGTGGGGAGCGGCGCCCGGCCGGAATGGCGGGCGGGGAAGGCCGTTCCGGCCAAAGCCGGCTTCCAAAAAACATTTCCTCTTTCTCGATAATATTCCTTGACAAAGCGTATCCCACGCCCCATATCGCCCCCGTCAACGCCCGGAGTGCGCCCGCCGCGGCCTTCCCCTCCCGTCATTCCGACCCTCACCCGTCATTTCGACCGACGCCCCGGCCCACCGGGCCGGGGCGGAGCGGAGAAATCCGGAGGGCGCTCCATCGACGCCCAAGGCTCCGGCGTCTGCCCGGCGCCCGTCGCCAGCCGGATTTCTCCACTCCGCGCCTGACGGCGCTCCGGTCGAAATGACGGGAGGGGGTGCGCTCCGGTCGAAATGACGGGAGGGGGTGCGCTCCGGTCGAAATGACGGGAGGGGGTGCGCTCCGGTCGAAATGACGGTTGGGTGTTGCGCTTCGGCCGGAATGCCCGCCGGGGCCGCCCGGCGCGGTCTCCCCCCTTTCGCAGGGGAATCCTCCGAAGAGGGGGCGAAGGACAGTAGAAATATTTCCTAGATAATTGATTTTTGCGCATTCCGGAGGGCGCCTTTCCAACGATTCCAACGGGTTAGAGCCGCCGGGCGCAAAACACAATTCAAAATAAAGACCGGTCTGTCTAATTCGAAAAGAGCGGTTTCAAAGACCTGGCCGAACCGGTATCGAGCGATCGTTCGAAATCCGGCCGCTTTCCGGCGCGCGGCCCGGCCGGCGGCCCCTTTGCGCAGGGGGCTCCGCTTCGGCGGCGGAAGCCCCGTCCCGAAAGAGGCCCTCAGAATTTCGGGAATATCTGGGTTTCGCGCAGCCAGCCGGACATGACCATCCGTTCCTTGCGCTCGGCCGCGCCGAAGCCGCCGTGGCGCGCCTTGTTGGGCCAGACATGCTCCGACACCCGCGCCATCCGGGTGACGATGTGTTCGCGGGTCGCGTTGATGACCATGAAGTCGGCCGCCAGCGCCAGCCTGCCCTGCCAGTGCTTGCGGATCTCGGCCTCCATCTCGCCGGCCGTGTCGAAATCGTTGAAGAAGTGGAAGGCGACGAACAGGCGGGGGTCGCACTGCGCGACGACATGGGCCGCCTCGCCGGGGTCGGAATGGGCGATCGTGCCGATGCCGCGGGCCGTGCGCTCGTCGTAGCCGGAGCGCTCCATGAGCTGGCCGACGGTGTTGAAGGTCTCGTGGACCAGCACGTCGGCGCCTTTCGCGTTGTCGATCATGAAGCGGCTCGGCGTGGTGTCGCCGGAATAGACGAAGCTGAGGCCGTTCCATTCCAGTTTCAGGCTGACCGGCCCGTCGTAGATATGCACGGCCGGGAAGCTGGTAATCGTCACGCCGTTCTTCTCGTAGACCGGGTGGACCTTCGCATAGTCGAACTCGTTGATCTCGACCTCGGCGCCGATGGCCGGCAGGAAGCCGACGCGGGTGTCGGTGTCCCAGCGGTAGCTTTCCATCTGCTTCTCGACGAAATGGCGGAAGCCGTATTCCGGCCGGTTGCCGGACGGGCCGTAGACGACCAGCGGCTTGAGCCGGCCGCCGGCCCAGCTGCCGATCCAGACCTGGCCGAAATCGCCGACATGGTCGGTGTGCAGATGGGTCGCGAACCAGGCGGTAATGTCGTTGTAGGGAATTTCCAGCGCCGTGAAATTCATCTGGCTGCCGAAGCCGAAATCGAACACGAACTTGTCGCCGTTGCCGAGCTCGACCAGCCAGGAGGCGTTGGCCTGGGAGCGGCGCAGGAACGGCCGCCCGGTGCCGAGCGCCGTAATCCGCATCTCGTCCGGGCCCAGCGTTTCGGCGTTGGGATAATACTGCTCCGGATAGCCGGCCCGCCCGGCGTCCGTGGTCGTGCGAATGGTCATCGTCCGTCTCCTGCAATTCCGCCGCCGCCCGCCGGCGGCGCCGTTCCGGCGTCCTGTTCCGGCCTCCTGTTTAGGAAATTGCGGCCGGCCCGTCATGCCTGCCGGATTCCCCTGCGAAACGCGGACAAGGCCGAAACGGCCGCCCGCGCGGCCTTCCCCGCCGGACGTGCGCCCGGTCCGGTCCTCGAACCCCCCTCCCGTCATTTCGATCCCTCTCCCGTCATTCCGCCCCCACCCCCGTCATTTCGACCGACGCCCCGGCCCGTCGGGCCGGGGCGGAGCGGAGAAACCCGGCGGGCGCTCCACCGACGCCACAGGCTCCGGCGTCCGCCCGGCGCCCGTCGCCGGCCGGATTTCTCCGCTCCCTTCGACTTCGCTCAGGGCAGGCTACTCCGCTTCGGTCGAAATGACGGGTGGGGTTGCGCTTCGGTCGAAATGACGGGTGGGGGCGCCGCTCCGCCCGAAATGACGGGTGAGGGTGCGCTTCGGCCGAAATGACGGGGAGGGGGTGCGCCCGGCCGGAATGACGGGCGGGGCAGGCGGCGCGCGCGGGGCGGTCTCGCCCCTTTCGCAGGGGAATCCCGTTGCGGCTGCGACGGACTGGCCGAATCGGCAAAATTTTCCGGATGGCCGCCTTGACAGGGCCGGGCCTTCCCCTAAATGCCCCTCGCAACGGCGCTGGCACTCGTCTGGAGGGAGTGCCAACACACGCATTCCGCCGACAGGGCAATCCAGGCGCCGTCCCCGGTTCCACCGGAACCCACCCATTCGCAATTCCAACGCGACATTGTTTCTGGAAGGAGGCAATCCATGAACTTCCGTCCCCTGCACGACCGTGTGCTGGTGCGCCGTCTGGACGAAGAGGAGACGACGGCAGGCGGCATCATCATCCCGGACACGGCCAAGGAAAAGCCGATGGAAGGCGAGATCGTCGCCGCCGGCGCCGGCGCCAAGAACGACAAGGGCGAGGTCTCCCCGCTCGACGTCAAGGCCGGCGACCGCATCCTGTTCGGCAAGTGGTCCGGCACCGAAGTCAAGATGGACGGCGAAGAGCTGCTCATCATGAAGGAGAGCGACATCCTCGGCATCATCGAGGACGCCGCCCCGGTCAAGAAGGCCGCCTGACCCCGGTCGGGCAGCCGGCAACCGGCATGTGACATTCCGGCCGGCGGCGGCGCGACCCGCTCACGGCCGCACCCCTCTTTCAATACGCTTTCTCAAGGAGGAAATCGTCAGCCATGGCTGCGAAAGACGTAAAATTCTCAACCGACGCCCGCACGCGGATGCTGCACGGCGTCGACATCCTGGCCGACGCGGTGCGCGTCACCCTCGGCCCGAAAGGCCGCAACGTCGTGCTCGACAAGGCGTTCGGCGCACCGCGCATCACCAAGGACGGCGTGACGGTCGCCAAGGAAATCGAGCTTGAGGACAAGTTCGAGAATATGGGCGCCCAGATGGTCCGCGAAGTCGCCTCGAAGACCAACGACGAAGCCGGCGACGGCACCACGACCGCGACCCTGCTCGCCCACGGCATCGTGCGCGAGGGTTCCAAGGCGGTGGCCGCCGGCCTCAACCCGATGGACCTGAAGCGCGGCATCGACCTCGCCGTTTCGGCGATCGTCGAGGACCTGCACAAGCGGTCGCGGACGATCGAGTCGAACGACGAGATCGCCCAGGTCGGCACCATCTCCGCCAACGGCGACCGCGAGGTCGGCGACATGATCGCCAAGGCGATGGAGACCGTGGGCAACGAAGGCGTCATCACGGTCGAGGAAGCCAAGTCCCTCGAGACCGAGCTGGAAGTCGTCGAAGGCATGCAGTTCGACCGCGGCTACCTCTCGCCCTACTTCGTCACCGACGCCGAGAAGATGAAGGTGACGCTGGACGATCCCTACATCCTGATCCACGAGAAGAAGCTCTCCAACCTGCAGTCCATGCTGCCGGTGCTGGAGGCGGTGGTGCAGTCGGGCAAGCCGCTGCTGATCATCGCCGAGGATGTCGAGGGCGAGGCGCTGGCCACCCTGGTGGTCAACAAGCTGCGCGGCGGCCTCAAGGTGGCTGCGGTCAAGGCGCCGGGCTTCGGCGACCGCCGCAAGGCCATGCTCGAGGATATCGCGATCCTGACCGACGGCCAGGTCATCAGCGAAGACGTCGGCATCAAGCTCGAATCGGTGACGCTGGACATGCTCGGCACCGCCAAGAAGGTCGAGATCACCAAGGAAGAGACCACGATCGTCGACGGCGCGGGCGACAAGGCCCAGATCGAGGGCCGCTGCGGCCAGATCCGCCAGCAGATCGACGAAACCACGTCCGACTACGACCGCGAAAAGCTGCAGGAGCGGCTGGCCAAGCTGGCCGGCGGCGTTGCGGTGATCCGGGTCGGCGGCGCCACCGAGGTCGAGGTGAAGGAGCGCAAGGACCGCGTCGACGACGCGATGCACGCGACCCGCGCCGCGGTCGAGGAAGGCATCGTGGCCGGCGGAGGCGTGGCCCTGATCCGCACGATCGAGGCTCTCGACGGCCTTGCGGTCGAAAACGACGACCAGACCACCGGCGTGAAGATCGTGCGCAAGGCCATCCAGGCGCCGGTGCGCCAGATCGCCGACAATGCGGGCGAGGACGGTTCGGTCATCGCCGGCAAGATCATGGAAAACGACGAGGCCAACTGGGGCTTCAACGCCCAGACCGGCGAGTTCGAAGACCTGGTCAAGGCCGGCATCATCGACCCGACCAAGGTGGTGCGGGCGGCCCTGCAGGACGCGGCCTCGGTCGCCGGCCTGCTGGTCACGACCGAAGCCATGGTCGCCGAGAAGCCGGAGAAGAAGGCCCCCGCCGCGCCCGGCGGCGGGATGCCCGACATGGGCGGCATGGACTTCTAGTCCCTGCCGGCCGGCGCCGTCCTTCGACGGCTCGAAGACAAAGGCCCGCACCCCGGTGCGGGCCTTTTTCGTCGGCGCGCCGGACTTTGCCCGGATTGATAACTCTACGCAAATAACGTATAGGTTTGCTTGTGCGGTTCCGGCAAATTTCGATTTGCGATTCCAGATGGACATTGCGATGGCAACCTCGAGGCGGTCGCAGCCCGGCGGCGAACGTGAAACCGTTCGTCTGGCGCGCAGGACCGGCGGCGTCGTCGACGCGCTTGCGGTCGCCCGGACGCTGGTCCGCAACGGCGTCGGCCCGCGGACGGCCAAGAAGGTTGTCGAGGACCTGACGGAATACGGCGTTTCGACGGTGCGCCTCGGTCTGGACCGGGACGTCCCAGCTGCGCTGGACAAGGCCGGCGTCGCCATCGAGCGCGGGCGTCAGGACGGGATCGATGTGCGCGCCGTCCGGGCCCGAACCGGGCTGTCCCAGCGCGATTTCGCCCGGCGCTACGGCCTGGCTTTCACCACCGTCCAGAACTGGGAGCAGAAAAGAAGCAGGCCGGACGCTGCGGGGCGCGCCTTGCTGCGCATCATCGCCGCCGACCCCGTTCAGGCTGCAACCCTGCTGGCGAGGGCGCCCGGCTGACGACAGCGGGCGCCCGGCCCGGCGCCGCTGTCGCGCTTCCGGCCGTTGTGATAAAATCGTGCGCCCTTTAACGACACACCGGCGCCAGCTTGCCCTACGCCATCCTCCCGGCCGAACCGGTGTCCGACGCCGTCCAGCGGATCGCGTTGCAGCAGCTCGACCGGGCCCTCGCGACGATCGAGGACGGGGCGGTTCCGCGCCCGGAGGCGATCTACGCCCTGCGCAAGCGCTGCAAGAAGGTGCGCGCCGTGCTGCGGCTGGCGCGCGGCCCGCTGGAGGAAGCGGGCCTCTACCGGCCGGCCAACGCGGCGCTCCGGGACATTGCAGCGGCCTTTTCCGGCCTGCGCGACGCCGATGTCGCCCTGGCGGTCTACGACCGGGAGATGGCGGCTTTCGCCCTGGGAGAGACAAGAAGGGCGGCGGCAGGGCGGTTCGACAGGCGCCGGTTCGGGCCGATCCGCGCGAGCATGACCCGCCGCCGCCGCGCCCTGCTGTCCGGGGACGGCGCAGACCTGGCCAGCCGGCTCGACAACGCGCACTGGCTGCTGCTGAAGTTCCGCCTCGGCATTGCCGACTGGAGCTTCCGGGCCGACGGGTTCGGGGCGCTGGAGCCGGGCCTGCGCATCACCTACGGCCGCGTGCTTGCCGCTGCGGCGGAGGTCGAGCGCACCGGCGCCGTGGTCGCGCGGCACGAATGGCGCAAGCGCATCAAGTATCACCGGAACCATTTGCGGATTCTGAAGAAGCTCGCTCCGAATACGCTCGACGCGCGAATCCTGGCGCTCTGGCGCCTCGGCGACCTGCTCGGCCTCGACCGCGACCTCGCAGTAGTGCGCGCCCAGGTCGGCAGCGATCCGGCCTTTGACCGGATCGGATCGCGGCGGCGCTTCGCGGCAATTCTCGACCGCCGGCGCGCGGCGGTCCGGGCCGAAGGGAAAGCGCTGGCCGAAGACGCCGGGTTTCCGTCGGAAGACGAGACGATCGCCCATCTGGCCGGACTGTGGAACATGGGCATGAACCTGCCGTTGACGGCGGTTTCGCTTCCCGGTTCGCCGTCGCGGGCGCAAGCCGGGTAAATTGCCCGGCCCTCTCGCCCGGCCCTCTCGCCCGGGCCTATTCCGCTGCGGCGGGCCGCAGCGCGTACCTGTTGGCCCCGACGCCGGCTGCGATCGCCAGCAGCAGGACCGCCGCGGCGCCGATGAAGACGCCCTCCGGCAGCCCGCGGTCCATGAGCCAGCCGAAGAACACCGGCGCCGCCACCCCGCCGAGATCGAGGCCGATGCTGACGAAACCGAAGACGCGCCCGCTCGCGCCCGGCGGCGACACGGCGCGCACCATCATGTCGCGGGACGGCGCGATCGTGCCGATCGCGAATCCGGCGAAGAGAAAGACGGCCAGAATGGCCGGGTAGGGCAGCCGGGTCAGCCCGACCAGCACCAGCGCAGCCGCGGCCCCGGCGAAACCGATGCCGGCGACGAGATCGAGCCGCTGCATCCGGTCCGCCACGAAACCGCCGAACAGCACGCCCGCCGCCGTCGCGGCCAGGAACCCGGTGAGGATCAGGTTGGCCTCGACGAGTCCCATGCCGAACAGCGTGTTGAGCGCCGCGGGCATGAAGCCGGCCATGCCCACCGAGACCAGGGCGACGACGAAGAAGAACAGCAACATGTACATGACCGGCGGCGAGACGATCGCGCGCAGGCCGAGCCCCTTCGGCGTCCTGGCGAGGGCCGGCTGTCCGCTCCGCCGGTCGTCGAGCAGGTGGATCTGGCTCAACAGGAGCGCGACGATCGACAGTCCGGCGATCCCGACGATGACGAAGGCCGTCCGCCAGTCCCAGGCCGTTGCGAGGAACGTCATCGCCACGGGCGCCGCAGCGAAACCGGCCATTCCCGAGAAAGTGTGAAAGCTGAACGCCCGGCCGATCCGGCCGGGCTGCACCCGGGCGCCGAGGATCGTGTAGTCCGCCGGATGGAACACGCTGTTGCCCAGCCCGGCGGCCAGCGCAAACGCCGCCAGCGCGCCGTAGACCGGCACGATGCCCATCATGGCGATGGCGGCGGCGAGCAGAGTCATGCCGCCGGTCAGCACCCAGCGCGCGCCGGCCCGGTCGACCAGCACGCCCATGAAATACTGGGCCGCGCCGGAGGCCAGGCTGAACAGGGTGAGCAGCAGGCCCATCTCCGTGTAGCTGACGCCGAGATCGGCCTTCATCAGCGGCAGCATCGGGGGGATGGCGAAAATGTAGAAATGGCTGAAGAAATGCGCCGTACACACCAGGCCGATCACCGCGCCGTCGCGGCCGTGCCCCGCGGCGGCGGCAGCGGCGGAGGGTTTGAAACGGTTGGGGTTCTCGGCCAGGGGAGTATCCTCGATCGGGCGTCCGGCGGCGCCTTCATAGCAGGCTTCGGCGATTCCGGGCAGCCCCGCCGCCGCATGGGCCCGCAAGCGGAGCGCATGGCTGCGCCCGATACGCCCGTTTCCGCACGGGTCCGGCCGAACCCCTAAACGGCTTCAGCTTTCGAACGGCAGGAACCGGGTCCGGTTCGAGGGGAAGGCGTAGACGGCGCCGTTGCTGACGAGCCACGCGGTGAAAGCGCCCGGAAACAGACCTGCGATCGCCGGGTTCATGATGTCGAGGCCGCCGGTATAGGCGCCGAAGGACGGCAGGATCAGCAGCCGGCCGTCGCCGACGAAGCAGGGCCGGGTAATGCGCCGCGGCCCGGCCCTGATGCGCGCCTTGGGATGGAAATGGCCGCAAATCTGCGGGTCGCCGGACCCCTCTTCGCGCCCTCGCTCGTCCGGCTCGTGCAGGAACAGCAAACCGCCCAGGCGGAACCGGCTGGCGGCCCGGCCGCCGGCGGCTTCCGGAATCTCGGGATCGTGGTTGCCGGCAATCCAGATCCAGTCGTAGCGGTCGGCCAGGCGGCGCAGCCGTCCGGCCAGCGGTCCGGCCATGCGGTCGCCGCCGCCGGTGTCGTGAAAACTGTCGCCCAGGCAGACGACCCGGCCCGGCGTGTGGCAGGCCAGCACTGCCTCCATGCGTTCGAGCGTGGCGGCGCTGTCCCAGGGCGGCAGCAGGGCGCCGCGCTCGGCGTAGGCGGAGCCCTTCTCGAAATGCAGGTCGGCGAAGACGACGGTCTGCCGCTCCGGCAGGACCAGCGCGCCGGAGCCGTCGAGCAACGCGGGCTCGCCGCCCAGCGTAACGGCCGCCGATTGCCGGCCGTGCCGTTCGGAATGCGGTGCCGGTGCGGCGGCCACGATACCCGCCGGGCGCGCTACAGGATGTCCAGTATCCGCTCCGGCGGCCGGCCGATCGCGGCCTTGCCGCCGGCGAAGACGACCGGCCGTTCGATCAGCGCCGGATGATCGTGCATCGCCCGGATCAGCGCTTCGTCCGGCAGCGCCCCGTCGTCCAGGTTTTCGGCCTTGTAGGGCGGTTCCTTGCGGCGCATCAGGTCCCGCGGCGCCATGCCCAGCCTGTCCAGAGCGTCGCGCAGTTCGGTCGGGGACGGCGGGGCCTTGAGATATTCGACGATGGCGGGCTCGATGCCGCGATCGGTCAGCAGCTTGAGGGCCTGGCGCGACTTGCTGCAGCGCGGGTTATGCCAGATCGTCACCGACATCGGGTTTCGCTACGCCTCCTCGTTCGGCCGGGCGCCGCGCCGGGGTTCCCTTTCCCGGCGATGGCCCCTTTTTGCAGACGGTTTGCCGCCGCGGCGGCGATTGCTATGTTGCCACCGCCGGATCGAGCCGGAACCTTGCCGAAAGATATGCCTGTTCCGGACCATGTTCCACCGCCTTCGCCATATCCTCCTGTTCTTTCCGGGCGCGGTCCTTCTGGCGGTGTCTCTTGCGTTCGGGCCGGCGGCATTTCCGGCGGCGGCGCAGGACAAGGCTGCGGCAGGCGCGCAGGGCCTCGATCCCGCGGCGCTCGAAAAACTGGTCGCAACCATCGAAGACGAACAGGCGCGCAAGCGCTTCCTGGCGCAACTCAAGGCGCTGATCGCGGCGCGGAAGGCGGCGGAAACCGCAAGCGGGACCCCAGCGCCGGCCGGACCGGCCCTGATGGAGCGCCTGGCCGGGCGGGCGCGGACGCTGACCGGCAGCCTCCAGGATCTCGCCGCCGCGGTCGCCGACCTGCCGCGCGCCTGGAACTGGCTGCGCAGCCGCCTTGCGGGCGAGGCGGAGCGGGCGGCCCTGATCGGCGGCGTATGGAAAACCGCGCTGGCGCTGCTGCTCGGCCTGCTTGCGGAATGGCTGACGCGGCTCCTGCTCCGCGGGCCGCGCCGGCGCGTCGAAGACCGGGAGGGCGAAACGCTCGCCGTCCGCGCTGTCGGCCTGGCTATCCGCACTCTACTCGACCTGCTGCCCGTCGCCGCCATGGCGGCGGCGGCCTACGCCGTGCTGCCGCAACTGGCGCCCGGGGCCACGACCGCCCGGGTTGCGCTCGCCCTCATCTTCGGCGTCGTGCTGGTCCGGGCCATCCTGGCCGCCGGCCGGGCGGCCCTGGCGCCGCGGGTCGGCAGCCTGCGCCTGCTGCCGCTCGCCGACGGGACGGCCGCCTATCTCTATGTCTGGCTGCGCCGGCTCGCCGGCGCCGTCGTCTACGGCGCGGTCCTGTTGGAAGCGCTCGCCGCCTTCGACCTGCCGGGCAGCGCCCATGCCGCGCTGCTGCATCTGCTCGGCCTCGTCGTCGCGGCCATGCTGATCGTATTGATCCTCCAGAACCGCCGGCCGGTCGCCGGGCGCTTGCGCGGCGAGGCGGATGCCGAAGACGATCGGGCGACACCGGTCCGCGGCCTGCGTCGGACCCTCGGCCGGTTGGGCGACCTGTGGCATGTCGTGGCGATCGTCTATGTGCTGGCCGGCCTGTTCGTCTGGCTGCTCGACGTCGAGGGCGGCTTCGCCTTCATGGCGCGCGCCACGGTGCTGAGCGCCGTTATCCTGCTCATCGCGCTGGCGGCGGTCGCCGGGCTCGGCCGCCTGCTCGGCCGGCTGTTCCGGATCGAGGATGCGCTGCTCGAAAAGAATCCCGGCTTGCAGCAGCGCGCGAACCGTTATCTGGCGACGGTCCGCCGTACGGTGTCCGGAGCGATTGCGGCCGTCGCCCTGCTCGCCATTCTCGACGTGTGGGGCTTCGGGATCGCCGAACTGTTGCAGACCCCGGCCGGCCGGGCGTTGGCCCGCACGGTGCTGGTCGTCCTGGCGGTGACGGTGGGCGCTTTCATCCTCTGGGAATTCATCGAGACGGCGGCGGCGCGCTACCTGTCGCGGCTCGACGAGGCCGGCGAGGACTCGCGCGCGCTGCGTATGCGCACCCTGCTGCCGATGGTCGAGAAGGCCATGCTCGTCGCTATCGTCGTCATTGCGGCGATGATCGTGCTGTCGGAGATCGGCCTCGATATCGGGCCGCTGCTGGCCGGCGCCGGCGTGCTCGGGCTTGCCGTCGGCTTCGGCGCGCAGACCCTGGTGAAGGACGTCATCACCGGCATCTTCATCATCGTCGAGGACAGCATGGCGATCGGCGATTTCGTGACCGTGGCCGGGCGCAGCGGCGTCGTCGAGGACCTGTCGGTCCGCTCGGTCACCCTGCGCGGCTATTCGGGTTCCAAGCACACCATCCCGTTCAGCTCGATCGACGATGTCGAGAATCTCACGAAGGACTATTCCTACGCGGTGCTCGATTACGGCGTCGGCTACGGCGAGAATGTCGATGCGGTGATCGCGGTCATTCGCGAGACCGGCGAAGCCCTGCGCGCCGATCCCGACTGGCGGGACCATATCGTGGAGGAACTGGAAGTCGCCGGCCTCCAGGAGCTGGGCGACAGCGCCGTCGTCATCCGCTCGCGCTTCAAGTGCCGGCCGGGCTGGCAATGGGGCGTGCGGCGCGAGATGAACCGGCGCATCAAGGCGGCCTTCGACGCACGCGGCATCGAGATCCCGTTCCCGCACGTCACGCTCTATTTCGGCGAGGGGAAAGAGGGCGACGCCCTGCCGCTGCCGGCCCGCATGGTCGAGGACGCGGTCCGCACCGACCTCGCCGAAACAGGTCCGGCGGAGGGAGAGGCCTGAGGACTACGCCTCGCCGGTCTGGAGCGGCGACCGGTCCTGCAATTCGAACAGCTTCCAGGCCATGCGCTCCATGAGCGCGCGCCGCTTCGCCCGGAGGCCGGGTGCGGCCCACAGGTTTACGATCTCGCCCGGATCCGCGTCGAGATCGTAGAGTTCGCCGAAATCCTGGCCTTCCCACAAGGTCATGCGCCAGCGCCGGTCCTGATAGGTGCGGACGCGGACCGAGCCGGTCAGGCCCATATAGGGCCGGGACGTCTGCTGCTCGATGACCAGGCATTCATGCCCGGATTCGCCGCCGGCCAGGACGTTGGCGAGGTTCTGGCCCTGCATCCCGTTGAAGGGCGCCAGGCCGGCGCGCGCCAGCACGGATCGCGCGATGTCGAGCGAGCTGCACAGAGCGTCGGTCGCGGCCGGCCGGCCCTGCGCCGCCGGATCGGCCCAGAGGAAGGGGACCCGGATCAGGCTTTGATAGTGCAGCGGACCCTTCTGGACGATGCCGTGGTCGCCCATCCAGTCGCCATGATCGCTGGTGAAGACGACGACCGTGTTTTCGGCGAGCCCGAGTTCTTCGATCTTCGCCAGCACGCGGCCGATACAATCGTCGATCAGGGCGATCATGCCGTAGGTCACCGCGATGATCTGTTTCGCTTCGGCCTCGTCGACCGCGTAGGGCAGCACCCAGCGGCGGTCCGCCGTGCCGTCCGCCAGCTCCCGGTGCATCGTCGCCAGGGCCGGAGTCTGGTCGTGCGGCCGGTGGTAGAAGCTCTCCGGCAGCGTCACGTCGCCGGGGTCGTACATGTCCCAATACCTGCCCGGCGGCGTAAAGGGATGGTGCGGATCGGGGAAGGAGCACTGGAGGAAGAGGGGCGCGCCGTCGCCCAGCGCGGCATGTTTCTCCAGATATTCGACCGTCATGTCGGCGATGTAGCTCGACGGGTACAGCTCTTCGGGAATGCGCGTCCGGCGGCACTGGGGCGCGTCGTACCGCGGGTCCGGCAGCGGATTGTCCCGGCTCCGATAGCTGTCCGAATCCGGCAGCCGCTGTTCCAGCCAGCGGGAGTAATGGCCGCGGACGCTGTCGCCGTGCCAGGTGCAGAGCCGGAAACTGTCGAAGCCGTAGAAATCCCCTTCCGCCTCGTCTTCGGCGGGATCGTCGCACGCGTCGGCGCGCAATTCGCGGTCGTAGCCGGGCCCCTTGCGCAGCGGATGGACGGCTTCGCTCAAATCCGGCGGCGGCGCTGCCAGTCCTTCGGGCCATACGGTAGCGAAGGCCTTTTCCTGGCCGGTGAAGTTCTGGAGATGCGCCTTGCCCATCAACGCCGTCCTGTAACCGGCGCGCTTGAGCAGATGGGTGAAGCAGGTCGCATCCAGGCCGAGCGGGATGCCGTTCATCCGCACGCCGTGCAGGCTCGGCATCCGGCCGGTCATGATGGTCGCCCGGTTCGGCATGCAGATCGGCGCCGCGACGTAGAAACGGTCGAACCGCGTGCCGCGCGCCGCGATCGAATCGATGTGCGGCGTCCGCAGCAAGGGGTTGCCTGCGCAGGAGAGGTGGTCCGCCCGCTGTTGATCGGTGACGATGAACAGAAAGTTCGGGCGGTCGGCCATCGGGTTTCCCGGGTTGTTTCGGCGCCGGCGGCGGACGCCGGCCGGTTCCGGTTTATCGCACCGTTGCCGCGCCCGTTGTCAAATACACAAATCGCTTAGAGGGCGGCGGAAAACCGTCTAGAATGGCGTGCGGTACCGAAATTCAACACTTCCGGAAAATTTGTCATGCCCAGACATCAGAAGGTATTGGCGCTCGCAGGCTTCGCTTTCGCGGCGCTGTGGGGGGCGTCCTCTGCCCAGTCGGTCACCCTCAAATTCGCCTCGATGGCGCCGGAGCGCAACCCGATCAACCAGTGCGGCCCGGTCGCCATCATGGAGGCGATCACCAAGCGCACCGGCGGCAAGGTGAAGTTCACCCGCTTCTTCGCCGGCACCGCGCTGTCCCATCCGCTGCGCCAGTATCAGCAGCTCGCCAAGAATGTCACCGACATGTCCCAGGGCGTGTTGACCTACACGCCGGGCCGGTTTCCGCTGACCAGCCTGGCGGCGCTGCCCTTCCTGATGAAAGACAATGTCGCCGGGGCACGGGCCGTGACGCGGGTTGTGCAGGCGCATTTGCAAAGCGAGTTCAAAGACATTCACCTTCTCGCCATCGTCGTTCCGGCGCTCTATCAAATTCACTCGCGCAAAGAGATCGAGACGATTGACGACATGAAGGGCCTGCGCCTGCGCGGCGCCGGCCGCGTGCACCAGATGGTGCTGAAGGCGCTGGGTTCGGTGCCGGCGCAACTCCCTGCGCCGCGCATCTACGAGAGCCTGTCGAAGGGCGTGATCGACGGCGCGCTGTTCCCGTGGTCGGGCATGCTGTCGTGGAAGATCGGCGAAGTCACGAACTACAGCCTCGGCGTGACGCTGAACGGCGCGACCATGTTCCTGGGCATGAGCAAGAAGGCTTACGACGGCCTGCCGGCGGATGCGAAGACGGTGATCGATTCCGACTTCACCGGCCCGAAGCTGGCGGCCTGGAGCTCCAACTGCTGGACGCCGGTCGACGCCAAGGGGCTGGCCATCGCGAAGAAGCAGAACAAGGTGGTCATGGCCGACGCCGGGATGCAGGCCGACTTCCGCAAACGGCTGGCCGGCGTCAGCGAAGCCTATATCGCCGGGCTGGAAAAGAAGGGCCTGCCGGCGCGGAAAATCCTGGCGGCGATGAAGAAGGCCATCGCCGAAGAAGAAGCGAAATAGAAATCGGCGCTACGCCGGACCGGACCGGCCTCCGTCCGGGCCGGTGCGATCCGGCCCTGCCGTAACCCCGGCCGATCGACATGGCGCCCGCCGCCGGCCTTGCCGGTCTGGCAATCCTCCTCCTCCTGATCGCCTTGCGGATGCCGATCGGCCTTGCGCTCGGCGCGGTCGGCATCGGTGGCACCTGGGCGCTGCTGGGCTGGGACACGCTCGTGTTCGCCCTCGGCTCGGCGCCGGTCGAGGCGATGAGCAACTTCACGCTCTCGGTCCTGCCGCTGTTCATTTTCATGGGCATCCTGGCCGTGAAGGCCGGGTTCGCCGAGTCGCTGTACCAGGCGGCGTACGCTTTCGTCGGCCATCGCAGGGGCGGCCTCGCCATCGCCAGCATCGTCGCCTGCGGCGGCTTCGGCGCGGTCAGCGGCAGCAGCCTCGCCACGGTCGCGGCGATGGGCAAGCTCGCGGTGCCGGAGATGCTGCGCTACGGCTACAGCCGGCCGCTGGCGGCGGGATCGGTCGCGACGGCCGGGACCGTCGCCATCCTGATTCCACCCTCGCTCCCCATGATCATCTACGCGCTGCTGACCGAAGTCTCGATCGGCAAGCTGTTCGCCGCCGGCATCCTGCCGGGCATCCTGGCGGTGCTGCTCTATTCGCTGACCACGGTCGCCTGGATGCGGTTAAGGCCCCAGGACGGGCCGGCCGGCGAACGCATGGCCTGGATCGACCGCCTGCGCGCCCTCGGCGGCGTGTGGGGCGTGGTCTCGATCTTTCTTCTGGTGCTCGGCGGTATCTTCGGCGGCCTGTTCTCGCCGACCGAGGGCGCTTCGGTCGGGGCGGCCGGCGCGCTGCTCCTCGGCATCCTGTCCGGCAAGATCGGCTGGCGCGCCTTTGTCGACGCCGTCTCCGAAACCGTCGTGCTGACCGCCGCGATCCTGTTCGTCGTGATCGGCGTATCGCTGTTTTCCTTCTTCGTCACCGGCGCCCATTTTCCGCAGTTCCTTTCGGAGACCATCGGCAATCTCGACCTGTCGAAATATCTCGTCCTGGCGATCGTCGTTCTGCTGCTGATCGTGCTCGGCTGCTTTCTCGACGTGATCGCCATCGTCTTCGTCACCACGCCGGTGCTGTTCCCGATCATGCGCGATCTGGGCTTCCATCCGGTGTGGTACGGCATCGTCACCATGATGGTCGTGGAATTCGGCGCGGTGACGCCGCCGATCGGAATGAACATTTTCGTGCTGGCGAAACAGTTGCCGCAGGTATCGGCAGCGCAGGCGTTCAAGGGCATCGCGCCCTATCTGGTCGCCGATACCCTGCGCCTGCTCCTGATCGTCGCCTTTCCGGTCATCGTGCTGTGGCTGCCGGGAGTGTTTTTCCAATGAGGCGCGGGCCGCGGCTGCTGCTGGCCGGCATGGCGGCGCTCGCCGGCGTCGCGATCGTCGGCCTGATGACCCTTACCGTGCTGGATATCGCCGGCCGGAACCTGAAGCTGTTCTACCTGGTCGGCGTCATCGAAATCTCAACCCTAACCATGGTGCTGATGGCCTATTTCGCCTTCTCCCACACCTTCGTCAAAGACGGCCACATTTCGGTCGACCTGTTCACAACCCGTCTGTCCGGCCGCACGAATGCCCGCCTGGACGCCGTCTGGCTGATTGCGGCCGGCCTGTTCTTCGCAGTGCTGGCATGGCCGGTCCTCGGGCACGGGCTGGAGCTGCACGAAGCCGGGGAGCGGACCACCAACATGGAGTGGTCGCCTCTCGTCTTCGCCGTCCCGTCGTTCGCCGGGATCGTCGTGACGGCGGCGACCTGTACCGTATTGGGCGTCGTGCGCCTCGCCCGGGCGATGCGGTCCTAACGCCAGCGCTCCGCGGCCTCGTCGTCGCTGTCCCGGGCGGCGACCCAGGCCGGGCCGGCCTCGCCGTCCTCGAGCTTCCAGAAGGGCGCTTTGGTCTTCAGCCAGTCGATCAGGAACATGTTGGCCTCGAAGGCGGCGTGGCGGTGCGCCGAGGCGGTGGCGACGAAGACGATCCGGTCGCCCGGCTCCAGCCGGCCGTAGCGGTGGACGATCAGGCTGGCGGCAAGCGGCCAGCGCGCGTTGGCTTCGGCCTCGATTTCGGCCAGCATCTTCTCGGTCATGCCGGGATAGTGCTCCAGCGTCATGGCCGAAATTGCGGCCGGCCGGCCCTCGTTGCCGGTCAGTTCGCGCACCAGCCCGGTGAAGGTGACGACGCCGCCGATATCCGTCCGCCCCGCGGTGAGCGCGGCGGCCTCGGCCTGCGGATCGAAATCTTCCCGTTGAACGCGGATCATGGGTTTAAGGCGCGGGATCGGAGGAACGGCGGCGTACCGGCCGGGAACCCGTCCATACTAGCGCAAGCCCCGCCCCGGCGACAGGGCGGCCGGGGCCACCCGTCCGGCCTTTCATGTTTCGATACCGGCGCCGCCGCAAGGTTCATGGCGTACAGGCCGGCTTTGTGGGTCCGCAAACGGCAGGCCCGGACCATGCCACAGCGGTACGGTCCGGGAAACGCCGCGGTGTGTCGTGGAATGTCGTGTTTTGTTTTCGCGCCGCTCCGCCTTCCGCCGTCATTTCTCCGCTCACTCCGTTCGGTCGAAATGACGGCGAGGGAGAGGCGTCCCGGCCCCGGCCCCGACCGGGCGGCGGCGGGATTCCCCTACAACGCGCCCCTTGCGGGGCGCTCCGGTCGGAATGACGGGCAGGGGCGGAAGTGTGCGCCCATGACATTTCATGACACTTCACATGACAGGCCGGAAACCCGGTCGCCCGAAGCGCTTCCCGTTCCGGCCCGCTCCTGCCCCCGGAGGAGCCGCCTCTTCCCCGGCGCGCCGTTTGCGCCGTCGCCTCGGTCAAGGCAGCACCGGCGCCGCCCTGAGATAGTCGAGGATCGCCCCGGCGATGCGGCGGCGTTCGGCTTCGGGCAGGCGGTCGGACAGCGACGGCATGGTCGAGCCGTCCCGCTCCGCCGCCGGGACCAGCAGCAGCCGGAGGAAATCCGCCCTGTCGTAGTCCTTCGCGATCTCCGCCAGGTTGCCTTCGAATTTTTCGCCGCCGTAGCCGTTGACCTTGTGGCAGTTCAGGCAATGGGTCTTGACCAGCGCGGCGCCTTTGCGATGCCGCGCCGGGAGGCCCTTGGGCAGCAGCGCCGCGTCGGACAGGGTGACGAGCTTCACGACCGCCACCTGATAGGGCCAGTTGCGCGCGCCCTCGGCGAGCAGGGCCGGATTGCCGATATTGTCCCAGACCAGATAGTACGGCCCGAGCGGCACGTCCTTCTCGTTCTGCCGGATGTTGGTGACCGTGAAGGGCGCGCCGTCCTGCCGGGCGAAGACGAGATATGCCTTCTCCTTGAGGAACCGGCCGGCCGGAAGGCGCGAGACGTAGCCGTCGAGGGCGCGGAACTCGACCGATTCGCCCCGGTCCCGCCAGTCCTTGCCCAGGATGCGCTCGAATACGGCGATGGCCGGGTAGCCGACATAGCGGATCGCGACATGCCGGTCGCCGACGCTCAGATGGGGTTCGTAGACGGTAAACGCCTGCGGCGGCGCGCCCATCCGCTTTTGCAGCGCCCCGGCCGGCGGCAGTTCCGCCGCGCCGGCCGCCTGCGCCGCACAGGCCAGAAGGGCGGACAGGCCGGCAATCCGGCACAACAGGGACAGGGCGTTCGGCACGATCCGGCTCCTTCCGGCTCCGCGGCTGCCGCGGCCGTTGGGCCGGGCCCCGCTGGAATATCCGAACCGCACGCCGGCGGCAATTCCCAAGTACGGGTCCCAAATACGGGTTCCGGGAGCGGGAAGGCCGTTCGCCCGCCGGCGCGCAGGCCGTTTCCCGGCCTCGGCGGCAGCGTGTCCGCTTCGTCCCGCGGGCCAGCCCGGTATCGGAAATAATTATCCGGATAAGAAGAAAACGATATTGGATTTTATGAATGGCGGGCGCCACGCTCCCGGAGCCGCCGGAAAACCCGGCACGCCCGCGGCGCCTTTTCCCTCGCATCGAGGAGCGGGCGCCGGGGACCGGAGCGGGGTTCGAAGACGGCCCCCGGCCGAAGCGGCCCGGGCAAGCCGCTCCGGATCGGGGTATTCGGGGCATAAACGGAACCTGCCGATACGGTCCCAGCCCCAAAGTCGGGCCGGCATCCGAGCAGAGCGGACGCCGGCCCGTTTCTTTGCCGCCGGTCCCGCAAGCCGCGCCGCCGCATTGCCGCTCCCCCCTTGCCCGCGGGCGGGGCGGGATGGTAGGGCTGGCGCGCTGTCGGGCAACGCCCATGAAAGCGGCGCTGCTCCTGTGTTTTCGGAGAATTTTCGGGAGGTGGAAATGAGGAGTCTGATTCTCGCCGCGGCCGGCGCCGCCGTTGCGCTCGGCGCTACTCCGGCGTTTGCCGCGCAGTGCAAGAACGAGGTGTGGAAAAAGGTCATGGCCCGCGGCACGCTCGTCGTCGGCGTCAAGGCCGACTACAAGCCCTGGGGCTACCGCGACTCCAGCGGCAAGATCGTCGGCATGGAAGCCGACATGGCCAGGGACGTCGCCGACGCCATGGGCGTCAAGCTGGAGCTGGTCGCCGTGCAGTCGTCGAACCGCATGCAGTTCCTGCAGCAGGGCAAGATCGACATGATGATCGCGACCATGTCGGACCGCAAGGACCGGCGCAAGATCGTCGGCATCACCCAGCCCAACTACTACACGTCGGGCACCAACATCATGTCGCCCAAGGCGCTGAAGATCCGCAAGTGGACGGCGCTGAAGGGCAAGCCGGTGTGCGGCAAGCAGGGCGCGTTCTATAACAAGATCGTCTCCAAGCGCTACGGCGCCAAGATCATCGCTTTCACCGGCAACGCCGAGGCCAAGCAGGCCCTGCGCGACCGCAAGTGCATCGCCTGGGTCTACGACGATTCGTCGATCATGTCCGACCTGTCGTCCGGCCAGTACAACGATTTCGAGATGCCGCTGAACAGCGAGGACGACAACCCCTGGGGCCTGGCCGTGCCGCTGGCCGAGCTGAACTGCGTCTTCGGCAACTTCATGTCCGGCATGACCTACAACTGGCACCAGTCCGGCCGCCTGATCGAACTGGAAAAGAAGTGGGGCATCCAGGCGACCCAGTATCTGGCCGACAAGAACAAGCAGTACGGCGACTGGCTCGCGGGCAAGTAGCCCCGGCCGGCCGTTCGGGCCCCTGAAAGCGGGGGTGAAAGCGGGGGTGAAGGCGAAGGGCGCCCGGCCGGATTTCCGGTCCGGGCGCCCTTGTCGTCTCAGCGCCTTCCCGAGCGCGCCGTACTGAGCGCGGTTGCCTGCGCCCGGAACGCGGTTCATGTGGGATTCGATCCAGACATTCTTCCGGGATCTCGCCGAGCGGGACGCATCCTGGAATTTCATCTACATCTACGACGACAACGAGCTTGAGCGCGTCCTCGAAGGCATGTGGGTGACGCTGGAGCTTTCCGTCGTCTGCGTCGTCTTCAGCGTCGCGATCGGGCTGGTCGGGGCCTGGCTCCAAGGCGCGCGCTCGCGCGTCGTGCGCAGCGTCGTCCAGGGCTATATCCAGTTCTTCCGGAACACGCCGCCGCTGGTCCAGCTCATGTTCTTCTATTTCGCGCTGGGCCAGTTCACGCCGACCTGGTCGCCCGACGGCTATCTCCAGCAGCCGATCGTCTCCAATGTCGGCTGGGCGATCGTCTCGCTGTCTTTCTTCGCCGGCGCCTTCAATGTCGAGATCTTCCGCGCCGGCATCGAGGCGGTGCCGCAATCGACCCAGGAGGCCGCCGAATCCCTCGGGATGAGCCGCTTCCAGGCCTATGTCTATGTCGTGCTGCCGCTCGCCTTCCGGGTCAGCCTGCCGGCGCTCAACAATAATCTGGTCAACCTCGTCAAGACGACGACCCAGGCGCTGGCGATCGCCGTGCCGGAGCTGCTCTACCAGCTCGTCAGCATCTACAACGACTATTCCACCGCGCAGAACGCCTGCATGGTGCTGATGTTCATCGTCTACATCACGCTCGTCGGCTTCCTCGTCTTCGGCATGAACCGCTGGGAGCGCCGGATGCAGATTCCGGGCTATGGCGGAGGCGGCGGATGAGCCGGCCGATGCAGCTCTCGGCCAGGCGGCGGGCGATCCCGGGCGTCGATGCGCCGGCGGCCGGCGGCTTCGCCGTGCTCCGGCCGGTCCGGGCCCGGGCGGCGGGCGAGCCGGACGACCTGCTGTTCAGCCGCTGGCTGGCGCGCGCCGGGCTGTGGCTGCCGCTCGCCGGCGTCGCGCTGCTCGCCGCCGTCGTCATGGTCTGGCCGATGTCCGCCGCGGCTCAGAGCAAGTTCACCTTCTCCGACGCCTTCGACGCGCTGGTGCGCTGGCTGCCCTTCCTGGTCTCCAGCGGCTTCCTGCTCAACGTCGCGATCTCGATTACCACGATGGCGATCGGCACCGTCCTCGGCATTCTGCTCGGCCTCGGCCAGATTTCGCTCAGCGGCGCGGTCCGGCGGGTCTGCTGGTTCCTGACCCAGGCGTTCCGCAACTCGCCCTGGCTGGTCCTGCTGTTCATCGTGATGCTGACCTTCCCGTTCGAGATCGCGCTCGGCGATACGATCGTCAAGATTCCGGACTGGATGAAGGCGGTGTTCGGCCTGTCGCTGCCGATCATGGCCAACATCTCGGAAGTCGTGCGCGGCGCGGTGCAGTCGGTGCCGACCGGCCAGTGGGAGGCCGCGGAATCGCTGGCCTATTCGCGCCGGCAGACCCTGTGGCGCATCGTCCTGCCGCAATGCTTCAAGCGCATGATTCCGCCGTGGATGAACTGGTACGCCATCCTGACCATGGCGACGCCGCTGTGCTCGTTGCTCGGCGTCGAGGAACTCATCACCCTGTCGCGCCAGGCGATGGAGTCGGAGAACAACCATCCCGAGCTGCTGATCCCCTTCTACGGCTTCGCCCTCGTCATCTTCTTCGCCTACTGTTACCCGATCGCCCGCCTGACCCTGCGGCTGGAGCGCCGCTACGCGGTGAAGCTCTGATGGGCAAGCTCCAGCGGGCATGCAGCAGGCCGCACCGGAGGATCCCGGCATGACCGCCGCCGCCAACGGAAACTGGACACCGGACCTGCCGATCGTCTCGCTCAAGGACGTGCACAAGTCGTTCGGCGACCTGGAAGTGTTGAAGGGCATTTCCTTCGACGTGATGAAGGGCGAGGTGATCTGCATCATCGGGCCGTCGGGCTCCGGCAAGTCGACGCTCATCCGCTGCGTCAACGCCCTGAACCCGATCGATTCCGGCTCGATTACCGTCGAGGGGCAGGAGGTCAACGACCCGCGGCTCAACAAGCTGGAATTGCGCAAGAAGGTCGGCATGGTGTTCCAGCAATACAACCTGTTCCCGCACAAGACGGCGCTGGAAAACGTCATGATGGCGCCCGTGCTGGTGCTCAAGGAGGACAAGGCGAGCGTCGAGGCGCGGGCCCGGGCGCTGATCCGCAAGGTCCGCCTGGACGGCAAGGAGGACAGCTATCCCGGCGAGCTTTCCGGCGGCCAGCAGCAGCGCGTCGCCATCGCCCGCTCGCTGGCCATGCAGCCGGACGTCATGCTGTTCGACGAGGTGACGGCGGCGCTCGATCCCGAAACGGTCAAGGAGGTGCTGGTGACGATCAAGGACCTGGCCCAGGAAGGCATGACCTGCATGCTGGTGACCCACGAGATGGGCTTCGCCCGCGAAATCGCCGACCACATCTATTTCACCGACCGCGGCGTGATCGTCGAGCACGGCCCGCCCGCCACCTTCTTCGACGAAGCCAAGGACCCGCGCACGCAGGAGTTCCTGGGGCAGATTTTGTAGGGGGCGGGCTCTCCAACGCTGCCCCGTCATTTCGACCGAGCGAAGCGAGCGGAGAAATCTTTCCCGCGCGGCACTTCGGTCCCCCGCGCCGTACTGGAAAGATATCTCCGCTCCGCGGCACTTCGTGCCGCTCCGGTCGATATGACGGAATTCGGACTTCGCCAGCCGGAACGGAATTATCTCAATCGACCGCTCGATTCGCGCCGGAACCTATCGGAGTTACTCAAGGCGAGGGCGAAGACCTTCTGACTGCCGCCGTTCCTCATCCCGAGTAGGCCCGAAGGGCCGTATCGAGAGCCCCTCACGCAAACTCGCTCATGGCGAACAGGGCGTCGAGCGGCAGGCCTATTTCGGCGAGCGCCGCGCGGGCGCCCTGTTCGCGGTCGACCACCGTGAGCACGCCGAGCACTTCGCACGGCGTCTCGCGCCGAACCGCCTCGATCGCCTTGATGACCGAGCCGCCCTTCGTCGTCACGTCCTCGATCATGTAAACCGCCGCGTGGCCGGCGATGTTATGGCCCTCGATCAGCTCGCGGGTGCCGGTGTTCTTGGGCTCCTTGCGGACGTAGAAGGCGGCGATCTCGCGCCCGCCGCCGCTCGCGCTCGCGGCATAGCTCGCCTGGGCGATCGCGCCGACGATCGGGCAGGCGCCGAGCACAAGGCCGCCGACCGCCGTCGCCCGGCTCGCCAGCACCTTCTCCAGCATCAGGCTGCCGACCAGGCTCAGCCCTTCGGGCAGCAGCAGGGTCTGCTTCATGTCGAAGAACAGCCCGCTCTCGCCGCCCGACGCCAGCCGGAACTGCCCGCGCAGCAAGGACTTCTCCGCAATCATCGCGCGGAGGCGGGACAGGCGGGGGTCGGGGGAATCGACAGCGCTCATGCGCCCAAGACCTTTATTGCCGCGGCTTACCGGACATCGACCGATAAACAGCTCTCGATAGCCTCGTAGAGGTTACCCAGCAACTCTTCGAAGCTGTCTCCCTGGGTCGCGCATCCGGGAATTGCCGGCGCCTCGGCCCAATACCCGCCTTCCTCGGCTTCGTGCACCACGACTTTCAGTTTCATGGCTTGCTCCCCGCATCGGCGCACAGGCTACAGGCGCGCCGGGCCGCACGACTTCACCCCAGAAGCGAACCCGCCCGTTTTCCTGCGCTTCGCGACGAAGCGGTGGAGCGACGATCGCCGCGCACCGTTCCCGATCGCCCGAATCACGCCGCTTCCAGCACCCGTTCCAGCTTCTCGACCGCGGCGTCCTCGTCGAGGCCGTCGATGGCGGCGACTTCGCGGGCCAGGCGCTCGAAGGCGGCCTGGTAGATCTGGCGCTCGGAATAGGACTGGTCCGGCTGGCCGGCGTTGCGGTGCAGGTCGCGGATCACCTCGGCGATCGAGACCGGATCGCCCGAATTGATCTTCGCTTCGTATTCCTGGGCCCGGCGGCTCCACATGGTGCGCTTGACGCGGCTCTTGCCCTTGAGCGTCTTGTAGGCCGTGTTCATCACCGCGGCGCCGGCGAGCAGGCGGAGGCCGGAGGTGTCCGCCTTGGCGACGGGAACGCGGAGCGTCATCTTCTCCTTGGGAAATTCAATAACGAACAAATGCAGCCGCTGTCCGGCGATCTCCTGCTTCTCGGTCCCGGTGATCCGGCCGACGCCGTGCGTCGGATAGACAACGTAATCGCCTTTTTTGAATTTGGATTTGACAGCCATGCCGCTCCTCATCCCGTTGTTTTCGTCATGTCCGGCCGCCGCGGCGGCCTCCGGAAAGGCCGGCGACAAAAAAGCGCCGAACACCGGAATATCCCGCGGGCGGCGCTGACCGGTACGCTCCGGAAGGCGACAGGCCGCCGGTCGCGGCCGAATCCCTCCGGATGCGTGTAACCTATCACAAAAAAACGGAATTTTCCAGTTTCCCGGCCGCGGCAATGCAGCCGCGGCGCTGCGGCAGGATGGCCCGCGGAGCGCCGGGCGCCGGACGTTCCGGAGGCCGCCGCTATTGCGCCGCCGGCCGGTCGCTGAAATGGTCCTCGAACTTGTTGGCGACGTCCTTCCAGTCGTCGGCGTCGGCCGGCGATTCGCCCTTGCGGTTGATGTTCGGCCATTGCTCGGCGTAGGTGCGGTTGACCTCCACCCAGCGCTCCACATCCGGTTCGGTGTCGGGCAGAATGGCTTCGGCCGGGCATTCCGGCTCGCAGACCCCGCAGTCGATGCATTCGTCCGGATGGATGACCAGCATATTCTCGCCTTCGTAGAAGCAGTCCACCGGACAGACTTCCACGCAGTCCTGATACTTGCACTTGATGCAGGCTTCGATGACGACATAGGTCATTCGGAATATCTCCCCCGGCTTCCATCCGGAACTGCCTTATGACATTGCCAAGCGGCTTATCGCGGCGCCGCGCCGGTTTCAACCCATTTTCGGCGCGGCGCGGCGGGAAAACCGGCGCATGACGGCTGCACGCCCGGACCGGCGCCGCTTCGCTCCGGCCGCGGCGCGCAACCGCGATCCGATCGCCGCCGTCGTGCTGCCGCGCCTGGCGCCGGGCGCCCGTGTCCTGGAAGTCGGCAGCGGCACCGGCGAGCATGCCGTCCATCTGGCCGCGCTCCGGCCCGATACGCGCTGGCAGCCCTCCGATCCCGATCCGGCCTGCCGCGAGAGCATCGCCGCTTGGACCGCCCATGCCGGCCTCGCCAATGTCGCGCCGCCGCTCGACCTCGATGTCCGCACCGCGCCCTGGCCGGCCGGGCGGGCGGATTTCGTCCTGTGCTGCAACCTGATCCACATCGCGCCCTGGGACTGCGCCGCCGCTCTGGCGGCCGGCGCCGGGCGGCTGCTCGGCGCCGGCGGCGAACTGCTGCTCTACGGCCCGTTCAGGCGCGGCGGCGCCCATACCGCGCCGAGCAACGCCGCCTTCGACGCCGCGCTGCGCCGCGAGGATCCCGCCTGGGGCGTGCGCGACCTGGAGGCGGTGGCTGCGCTGGCGGCGGACAGCGGCCTGAAATTCGTCGAGGCGGCGCCGATGCCGGCCAACAATTTCTGCGTAATATTCCGCAAGACGGAACCGCGCGCGGGGGCGTAAAGCGGGTCCGGCCGTCCGGCGCTTGCCGTCCGGGCCGCGAAATTGCCTCGAACGATCGCGGAAATGCCGCGATTCGCCGGTAATCCTGCCACAGGCCGGTGGGACTTTCGCTCCGGTCGATACGGCGCAAACCCCGGCGCCGGTCGGCCGGCCGGAGCGGTTACCCCGAACCGGCCGGGACGTGGCGGAACGGGAATTCGGCGGTACGGTTCCCGCTCCGCACTCCCGCCCCTCCTCCGGAAAGGCCGCGGCGCAGTCGTCCCCGGGCGCCGCGGCCTTTTCGTTTGCCCGGCACGGCTGCCGACGGCTTGACAGCACGGCGCCGGGTTGCACCATCCGCGCCGGACGGCGGGCGCGGTTGCGGGCCGCCGGTTGCATATCCGGAACGGTTCAGGACGGCGGCGGTGTTCCAGCGGCTTTACGATTGGGCGATGACGAAGGCGGCGCATCCGCACGCCTTCCGGTGGCTCGTCGCCTTCGCGTTCGCCGAGGCGACCTTCTTTCCCCTGCCGGCCGATATCCTGCTGATCCCGATGGTCCTCGCCGTGCGCGCCCGGGCCTGGCGGCTGGCGGCGGCCTGCACCGCCGCCTCGGTCGCCGGCGGCTGTTTCGGCTGGCTGATCGGCGCGTTCGCCTTCGAGGAACTCGGCCGGCCGCTGCTCGAACTCTACGGCGCGATGGACCGGATGGAGGTCCTGAGGGCGGAGTACCGCAAATACGGCGAACTCTTCGTCGCCATCGGCGCGGTCACGCCGGTGCCCTACAAGGTGGTGACCATCGTCAGCGGCTTCTTCCAGATGGACCCGGCCAGCTTCGCGCTGGTCTCGCTCATCGGCCGCGGCGCGCGCTATTTCTTCGTCGCCGGCGCCGTCTACCTGTTCGGCCCGCTGATCGACCGCTTCATAAACCGCAACGCGCAGCTCGCCTTCGCGGTCTTCACCGTGCTGCTGCTCGGCGGCTTCGTCCTGGTCGCGTGGGTGCTTTGAGGCGGGAAGACGAAAGGATTCTCAACGGCGATCAAGCACGCTCGACCGGGTTATCGAGCGCGGCCCGATCCGGGATGTCGACATCGGGCGGCCGATTTCCGGTCACGGTCTCGAGCCGCAACCGAAACGGCTGTATTCCGGCATGTTCCGTCGCAAGCCGCGCGCAGAGCGTCCTCCACAATTTCGTGAGCGAGATCCCGTCTCGTGCTGCCCGTTCCTTGGCTCGGTGCAGGAGTCGATCGTTCAACTTGAGCGCAGTCTTCATCGCCGGACAGCGCCTACCCGAACGTATTTCTGTACCGTATCGCCAGAAATTGAACCGATAAGGCGATCTCGCCCAAGACTATTCCGCCGCGACGGGCGGCGCCTCCGGCCGCGTCACCCGCGCGGCGCAGAATTTGAAGCTCGGGATCTTGCCCCAGGGGTCGAGCATCGGGTCGGTCAGCATGTTGGCCGGCGCGTCCGTGAAGCAGAAGGGGATGAAGACGGTGCCCGCGGGTACGGCCGTGTCCATGCGCGCCGCCAGGTCGATGGCGCCGCGCCGCGTCTCGACCCGCACGGGGTCGCCCGGCGCGATGCCGAGGCGTTCGAGGTCGGTCGGGCTGAGCGAGGCGACCGCCTCCGGCTCCAGCGCTTCGAGGATCGTCGCCCGGGCGGTCATGGCGCCGGTGTGCCAGTGTTCGAGCTGCCGTCCGGTGGTCAGGATCATCGGATAGTCGGCGTCCGGCCGCTCGCCCGGCGGCTGCGGCGTCGCGGGGACCAGCTTGCCGCGCCCGTTCGCCGTCGGGAAGCCGTCGCCGAACACGATCTGCTCGCCCGGCCTGTCCGGCGCCGCGCTCGGATAGGTCACGGCGCTTTCCCGCTCCAGCCGCTCCCAGGAGATATTGTCGAGGGACGGCATAGTCTGCGCCATCTCGGCATAGACATCGGCCGGGCCGCCGTAGTTCCAATCCAGGCCCATGCCGCGGGCGATGTCCTGGACGATCCGGATATCGTGCCGCGCGTCGCCGGGCAGGGCGAGCGCCTGACGGCCCATCTGGACCTGCCGGTTGGTGTTGGTGACCGTGCCGGTCTTTTCCGGCCAGGCCGAGGCCGGCAGCACGACATCGGCGTGCCAGGCCGTCTCGGTGAGGAACAGGTCCTGGACCACGAGATGGTCGAGTTTGGCGAGGGCGGCGCGGGCGTGGGCGGTGTCGGGATCGGACATCGCCGGGTTCTCGCCCATGATGTACATGCCGTCGATCTCGCCGGCGAGGATCGCGTTGACGATTTCGACCACCGTCAGGCCGCGCTTGGGATCGAGCGCGCCGCCCCACAGATCCTGGATCTGCGCGCGCAGGTCGGCGTCCTCGACCGGCTGGTAGTCCGGCAGGAACATCGGGATCAGTCCGGCGTCCGACGCGCCCTGGACGTTGTTCTGGCCGCGCAGCGGATGCAGGCCGGTGCCCGGCCGGCCGACCTGGCCGGTGATCAGCGACAGCGCGATCAGGCAGCGGGCGTTGTCGGTGCCGTTGATGTGCTGGGAAATGCCCATGCCCCAGAAGACGATCGCCTTCTCGGCCCGGGCGAATTTGCGGGCGACGGTGCGCAATTCCCCGGCGTCGATGCCGCAGACCGGCGCCATCTCCTCGGGCGTGAAGGGCCGGATATGCTCGGCGAAGGCCGCGAAGCCCTCGACGGTCGCCTGGACATACTGCTCGTCGTAGAGCTTCTCCTCGACGATCGTGTTGAGCAGCGCGTTCAGCAGCGCGACATCCGTGCCGCCCTTGAACTGCAGCATATGGCCGGCGTGGCGCGCCAGCGCCTGGCCGCGCGGGTCGGCGACGATCAGGGTCGCGCCGCGCGCCGCCGCCTGCTTGAAATAGGTCGCCGCGACCGGGTGGTTCTCGGTCGGGTTGGCGCCGATGACGAAGATGACGTCGCTGTCCCGGCAGGCCGTGAACGGCGCGGTGACGGCGCCCGACCCGATGCCCTCAAGCAGCGCAGCTACCGACGAGGCGTGGCACAGCCGGGTGCAATGGTCGACATTGTTGGTCCCGAAACCGGTGCGCACCAGCTTCTGGAACAGGTAGGCCTCTTCGTTGGAGCCCTTGGCCGAGCCGAAGCCGGCGAGCGCGTTCGGTCCCTTCTCGTCCCGAATCCGCCGGAGGCCGCCGGCGGCGCGCTCCAGCGCTTCCTCCCAGCTCGCTTCCCGGAAGTATTCGAGCGGGTTCGACGGGTCCATGACGATATCGGCGGATTTCGGCGCATCGTCCCGCCGGATCAGCGGTTTCGTCAGGCGTTGCGGGCTGTGGGCATAGTCGAAGCCGAAGCGGCCTTTCACGCACAGCCGCTGTTCGTTGGCCGGGCCGTCGCGCCCGTCGACATAGAGCAGCTTGCCGTCCTTCAGATGGTAGGAAATCTGGCAGCCGACGCCGCAATAGGGGCAGACGCTCTCGACCTTGTCGTCGGGAAATTCGGTGCGCACGCCCGCTTCGTCCAGCAGGTTGGCCGGCATCAGGGCGCCGGTCGGGCAGGCCTGCACGCACTCGCCGCAGGCGACGCAGGTGCTGGCGCCCATCGGGTCGTCCATGTCGAACGCGATCTTCGAGCCGTGGCCGCGCGCGGCCATGCCGATCACGTCGTTGACCTGGACTTCGCGGCAGGCCCGGACGCACAGGGTGCAGTCGATACAGGCGTCCAGATGGACCGCCATCGCCGGATGGCTGACATCGGGCGCCGGCGTCGCGCGCGGCGGCAGGCGGCTCTCTTCCAGATCGACCCGGTCGGTCCACCGCCAGAAGCGGCTTTCGGGATCGCGCGCGGCCTCTCTGGCCGGCTGGTCCGCCAGCAGCATCTCGAAGACCATCCTGCGCGATGCCCTGGCGCGGTCGGAGGCGGTGCGCACGACCATGCCCTCGGTCGGCATCCGGATGCAGGAGGCTGCGAGCACCCGCTCGCCCTCGACCTCCACCATGCAGGCGCGGCAGTTGCCGTCGGCCCGGTAGCCCGGCTCGTCGGCGTAGCAGAGATGCGGAATTTCCGTGCCCAGGCGGTTGGCGACCTGCCAGATCGTCTCGCCCGGCGCGGCCGCGGCCGTTTCCCCGTCCAGCGTGAATGCGATCGTTTCGCTCATGGCCCGATCCCGGTACCCGTCCGGTATGCGTTACCGTGGAGGCAACCGCCCAAACCCGCCGTGAAGCACGACTTTGCCGCCGGTACAAGGGACATTCTCGGGATCGGGACCGCCGAAACGACGCGGGCGCCGCACCGGCCGGAACCGGTCCCCGCTCAGCCGTACGGCAGCCCTGCGGCGGAGCGCGGAATTACCGCCCCGAATACACGCCCTGCCGCTTCTCCAGCAGGGCGTTGACCGCTTCCAGATGGTCCTCGCTCCGGTGGCACAGGGCCTGGTTGACCGCGGCGGTCTCGAGGAAGGCCGGCAGGTCCGTCTTCATGGCGGCGCGCAGCAGGCGCTTGGCCTGGCGCACGGTCTTCGGCGGCTTGGACGCAATGACGCCGGCGAGCGCCCGCGCCTCGTCCATCAGGTCCTCCGGCTCGACCACCTTCATGCACAGGCCGCGGCTGAGCGCCTCGTCGGCCCCGATCGGCCGGCCGGTGAAGGACATTTCGGCCGCGACCTCCCAGGGCACGCGCCTGGGCAGGAACCAGCTCCCCGCGTCGCCGGCGATCAGGCCGAGGCTCACGAAGACTTCGCCGAACAGGGCCTTCGTCGACGCGATGCGCATGTCGCACATGAAGGCGAGGTCGCAGCCCGCGCCCATCGCCGGCCCGTTGACCGCCGCGATGGTCGGCACGTCCAGCCCGTAGATCGCCAGCGGGATCTGCTGGATGCCGTACATGTAGCCCTCGGCAATGTCCTGGCCCGGCCCGTCGAACATGCCCGCGCGGTCGCGCATCGCCTTCACGTCGCCGCCGGAGGAGAAGGCTGTGCCCGCGCCGGTCAGGATCGCCACCGACACCTCGGGATCGCGCTGCACCCGGCCGGCCGCGCCGACCAGGGCGTCGATCGTCTCCTGGCCGGAGACCGGGTTGCGCCGGTCCGGATCGTTCAGTGTGATCGTGACGATACGGCCGGCCTTTTCGTAGAGCACCGGATCGGTAGACATGGAACACCTCACGGATTTCGCGGCGCAAAATCCGGGCTATTTCTTCGCCTGCGACTCGTAGAAGTTGACAAGCCGGATAACGTCCCCGGCGTCGAGCCGGCCGAGCGGGCCGTCGCTGTAACTCGACAGGACCACCTTGCCGGTCTCGCCGTTCACGACGAATTCGGACGGCTGGACGATCTGGCGCCGGTCCTCCCACCAGGAGCCCAGCGTGTCGGCGATGTCGCGGGTCACGCCGTAGCCGAAGGGGAAGCCCTTGCCGCCGGCGATCTTCTTCGCGTTATCGATATCGTCGACGCTCGCGGCCACGACGGATGCATTGGCCGCGCGCAATTCGTCGAGCTGTTTGGCAAAGCCATCCAACTGATGGCGGCAGAACGGTCACCAATGGCCCCGATAGAACAGGATGACCCGGTACTTTCCGCTCAGGTCATCGGGCAGGCGCATCGATCCGCCGCCGACAAGATCGATCGACAGGTCCGGAAAGGTTGCGCCGATACCGAGTTTCTCACCCATGCCGGCAATTTTCCCTTGTTGGGGTTTCAGACAGCGGGGTTGTGCCGGTATTCGGCGCAAAGGGCAAGGGTGCGCGTCGGCCTACACCGGCAGACCCAGCCGCTCCGCCGCCGCCAGCGCCAGCACGGCGCCGATCAGGACGATCGCCCCGCCGCCCGCCAGTCCGGCCGTCCGGTGCGCCAGGTTGCCGAATTTGGCCAGGCCGGGCCTCGAACCGGCGGCCCGGGCTGCGCCGCGCCGCGCGTAAATCGCCGCCAGGCCGATCGCCGATACCGTGACCGCCACGCCCAGCGCCATGACCAGCGCGCCCAGAACGCCGATAGCGAAAATGCCGTTGGCCAGCGTGAACAGCAGCACGATGACCGCGCCGGTGCAGGGGCGCAGGCCGGCGGCGACGGCCGCGGCGGCCATGGTCCTGCGTCCCGGCTCCGCCGGTCCGGAGGCGCCATGCCCATGCTCGCAGTCGCGATGCCCGCCTGGCCCATGCGTGTGGGAACAGCCGCGGCCGACGAGGCCGCCCCAGAACATCCACAGGCCGAGGAGCACGATCAGCGCGTAGCTCGCCAGTTCGACCCAGGTCGCGTTGTCGATCATCTCCAGGGCGCCGGTATCCAGCGCCAGGGCGAAGATGCCGACCAGGCCGATCGCCGCCAGCGCCTGGGTCAGGGCGATCAGGCCGCTCATCAGCACGCCGTCCCGGGGCCGCGCCCGGTTGGCGAGGAAATAGGCGGCGACGACGAACTTGCCGTGGCCCGGCCCGGCGGCGTGGAACAGGCCGTAGAGGAAGGACAGCAGCAGGATGGCCAGCACCGGCGCGATGGCGCCGCCCGCCTTGTAGGCCGCGACCTGCCGGGCGACCTCGTCGTTCAGCCGCCGCTGCCAGCGCGCCACCGTCACGACAAAGCGTTGGAACGCGGCGGGCGGCCGGAAGCGCGGCGACCGGGCCTCCGGCGCCGTCGGCGCAGCGCCCGGCTTCGCCGGTGCGCCTTTCGGATCGAGCCCGAAAGGGTTCTGCGCTGCCGCGGGGCCCGCCGCAGTCGCCGGGATTCCGCCGGCGATCGCCGGCAACAGCAAGACCCACAGGACGACGCGGTGCAGGAGCCTGCGGTCCAGGGTCATCGCCGGATACTCTTTGCGCATCGGGTTGGCGCCGGCATGGCGGTACGCGGCTGCGGCCTTCGCGGAATTGTGCGGGAAATCAACCTGCAGGACAGTCGAAATTGAGCATTCGCGGCACGACCAGGTCGAAATAGATCGGGTTTTCGAAATCGTCCCGCACGACCGTCCTGCATCCGGCAGGAGCGGCGCCGGCGAAGGTCACGGGGTTTTGCTTCCGGAGTTCGACGGCGACATAGTAGGTCTTGTCGACGAACAGGATGGCCGGATTGTCGGCGCGCGGATCGACCGGCCGCGGCAGCGCCGCCTTGAAGCGGTAGGCGAGCCGGCCGTCTACGACGGAAGCGGCGAATCCGGTGATCCTTTCGAGCTTGAGTTCCTCGCGGCCGATCCGCACGACGGTGAAATAGTTGAGGCCCTTCAGGGCGTCGAAAGCGCCGCGGCGCACCAGCTCCGCTTCGCCGGCGTCCAGTTTGCCGTCGCGGTTCCGGTCGAAGGCGTGGATCACCACGCCGCCGAATACCGCATCGAAGGTCCAGTGCTGGGTGATCGCCACGACCTTGCCGCCCTCCATGTGGAAAATGGCGCGGGCGTCGATGAATATGTGCGGATGGGCGGCGGCGGGCCGGATCGCGCCGACCGCCCCGGCGAGCAAAATGGCGACGATCGACAGGATTCGCATACGGAACTCCGTGCGGCCGGCAGGCAACGCGGCAGAATTGCCGGACCGGCGCCCGGCAAAGGAAAGAGCGGCGGGACAATACCGTCAAAGGCCGGCATTCCGCTTTCGCTTCGCTGCCGCGGACAGGCCGGCCGGATAATGTAAAATACCCCATCCCGAAGCCGAATGCACCATGACCGAATCGCCCCCGGAACGGAGCCATCCGACGTGACCGACGAAGACGGCGCGAGACGGCTCCTGATCGTCGGCCATGCGCCGTCGGACAACACGCGGCGCCTGCGCGACGCCGCGGCCGAAGCCGCGCGCGACGCCGTCGAGGGAGACGGCGTGCGCGTCGTCGCGCAGAGCCCGTTCGAGACGCAGCCGGCGCATGTCCTCGCCGCAAACGCCGTCATTCTGGGGACGACCGAAAATCTCGGCTATATGAGCGGCGCGCTGAAGGATTTTTTCGACCGCTGCTACTATCCCTGCCTGGAGCAGACCCAGGGGCTGCCCTATTGCCTCTATATCCGCGCCGGCCATGACGGGACGGGGACGCGGCGCGGCGTCGAGACCATCGTCACCGGCCTGCGCTGGCGCGCGGTGCAGGAGCCGCTGGTCTGCCGCGGCGAATGGGACGAGGCGTTCGTCGAACGGGTGGCGGAGATCGGCGCGGCGATGGCGGCCGGGCTGGAAGCGGGGATTTTCTGACGGCGCCGGATGCCGGGCGGTGCTATTCCAGCGCCTTGGCCGGCACACCGCGCAGATATTCCGCGATCGCCCGGCGGTCCGCGTCGGTCAGTTTCGACGTGACGTTGGTGACGACCTCTTCCATTTCGCCGCCCATGACGTCGCCCGAGGGCGTGACGCCGGTTTGCAGGGCGAAAACGATTTCGTCCGCACTCCACGAGCCGATGCCCTTTTCCTCGTGCGGCGTGATGTTGGGCGCGCCGCCGATCTTGGCGCTGCCGTCGCCGTAGTCCGGCGCGCCGGCCAGCCGGACGCTGTTGCGCAGTCCGCCCAGAACGTTGCGCCGCGTGTGGCATTCGCCGCAATGGGCGGGGCCGGTCACGATATAGGCGCCGCGGTTCCAGCGGCGCGGTTTGCCGGGGTCGGGGCGGTAGCGGCCCGGCTCCAGGAACAGCAGCTTCCACAGGCCGAGGGCGGGGCGGACGGAATAGGGAAACGCCAGCCGGTGCTCCCCGTTCCGCGCCGTGGCCGGCGGGACCGTCTTCAGATAGGCCCACAGGTCGCGCAGGTCGTCGAGCGTCAGCCGCGTGTAGGAGACGTAGGGGAAGGCCGGATAATAGTGGCGTTCGTCGGGCGACAGGCCCAGGGTCATGGCCCGGATGAAATCCGCCTCGGTCCATCCGCCGATCCCGGTGGCTGCATCCGGTGTGATGTTGGGCGAAACGAACACCCCGAAAGGCGAGGGGATCTCGCGCCCGCCGGCAAGCGGCGTGCCGCCCTTGCGGGTATGGCAGCCCATGCACCCGGACATGGCGAACAGATAGGCGCCCCGCCCGGGATCGGCCGTTGCCGCATCCGGGCCGGACTTCGGCATCTGCCAGATGAGCGACGGGAACAGGGCGGGAATGCCGGCGGCAAAGACCGCCGCTATGGCGAGGAACAGCAGGAGCCCGATCAGGCGCATCGGCAGGCGGCCGGTTGGTTTGCCGCGGTCCGGAGGTTGCGGAAAAACTCTCGGACCGCACGGGATTGGAACGTCTGTCCGGCAACAGTGCCACGCCGGTCCGTACCGATAAAATCAAAAATTTCTGCGAGGCCCGGAAAGCCGGCATTGCGCGGCCCGGCGCGACCGGGCGGGCCCGTCCCGAAGCCGCCGCGGGGCCTTATCCGTCGCCGCGCATTACCGGCGTATCGGTTGCCGGCCGCCCAGCGCCGGGCGGCGCCTGGAGTCTCGGCGCTTCGGCCTCTTCCACGAACTCGTCGGCGTCGGGCCGGCTGCTCAGCAGCGGCGCCAGCAATCCGGATGCGGCGTCGAACGCGGCCATCGCCGTCAACAGAAGGAAGGTCGAGGTGCCGAACCCGCCGACCGTCAGAAACAGGGCCGCGCCGCCGGCCAGCCAGAGAAACGCGAGCAGGCGGTAGCCGAGCGTCCTGCCGCCGGATCGCGCGGTCTTCAGCGTTTCGAAGGCCAGCGCCGTCAGCCCGACCAGAAGGAACAGGGCGCCGAAATCGACCGGCCATGCGTCGCCGGACGGCAGGGGAATCGTCCAGGCCGGCCCGGCCAGAAAGGCCGCCATCCGGAAATCGGCCGGGCCGAGCACGGGACCGAGCAGGGCGAATCCCGCATAGATGGCCATGACGAGGCCGATCGAGGAAATGAGCCTGAGCATTGCGGTTTCCGGACGTTATGCGGCGGCGGACTTCGGAACGGCGGACCTTCTTCGTCAGTACAGCTTCCGCGTGCCCTCCCGATACAGGCGGTCGGCCTCTTCCGGATCGCCGTCGAGTCCGGCCATTTCATGCACCATGCGCCCCCCGCCCGGCAGGATGCTGCGGTCGGGCTTGCTGGCTTCGTCCCACAGTTGCGCCCGGCGCAGGGCCCGGTTGCAGTGGATATAGGCTTCGCGCACCGATACGCGGATCGCCATCAGGGCCGGCTTGCCGCCCATGGCCAGCCGCTCCAGCAGGCCGGGGTCGTCGGTCAGGCCGGCGCGGCCGTTGAGGCGCAGGGTTTCGTCGAAGCCCGGGATCATGAAGATCGCCGCGACTTCCGGGTTTTCCAGGATATTGGTGAGCGTATCGAGCCGGTTGTTGCCGGGCCGGTCGGGAATCAGGATCGTCCGGTCGTCGACGACGTGAACGAAGCCCGGCCGGTCGCCGCGCGGCGAGACATCGCCGGGGCCGCCGTCCGCCGCGCTGGTGCCGATCACCAGGAACGGGGCATGGGCGATGAAGGTCCGGCAATGGGCGTCGAGCCGGTCGATGACTTTTCGACGCGCCCGCTCCGTCGGCATCCGGTAGCGCGTGCGCAGGGACTCCAGGCTGTCGACAGCGGCCAACGTCAGAGGACCCGCCGGGGCGCGGCCGCCCCGAAGGCGCCGCGGAATTCGCAAGGCTCGATCATGCCGGCATTGTCGCTCCGGGCCGCACGCCGATGCAAGGGGCATGGGGCGGGGCAGGGCGTGCACTCTACCGTTGGCACGGCAGCAGAATCGGGTATCTCTAGCGGCTCCGCCCGCCGAACCGCCGGCGCCGCGATTTCCGGCGCTGCGCGCCCTCTTGTTCCGGAAGACAGCCATGACCCACTCCGATGCCGCCGGCCCGATCTGGCAATGGTCCGCCCCGAAGACCGCAGCCGCGATCCGCGGCGGCGAAATTTCCGCCGCCGAGGCGGTCGAGGCGCACAGCGCGCGCATGGATGCGGCCAATCCGGCGCTCAACGCCGTCGTCATCGACCTGCGCGAGGATGCGCGGGCGGCGGCCGACCGGGCGGACGCAGACCGGGCGGCCGGCAAGCCGCTCGGCGCGCTGCACGGCGTGCCGGTCACGGTCAAGATCAACGTCGATTACAAGGGCCAGGCCAACACCAACGGCGTCGCGGCCTTCCGGGACGTCATCGCGCCGGACGATTCGCCGGTCGTCGCCAACCTGCGCAGGGCGGGGGCCATAACTCTCGGCCTCACCAACACGCCGGAATTCTCCTTCCGCGCTTTCACCGATAATCCCCTGCACGGCCCGACGAAGAACCCGTGGAGCCCGCTCCACAATCCCGGCGGCTCGTCGGGCGGCGGCGGCGCGGCGGTGGCGGCCGGCATCGGCGCCATCGCCCACGGCAACGACATCGGCGGTTCGCTGCGCTTTCCGGCCTGGTGCAACGGCCTGTCGACGATCAAGCCGACCCTCGGCCGGGTGCCGGCCTACAACCCGAGCGCGCCGGCCGAACGGCCGCTGCTGGCGCAACTCATGTCGGTGCAGGGCCCGATGGCGCGGGAGGTCGCGAGCGTGCGGCTCGGCCTGCAGGCGATGGCGGCGCGCGACTGGCGCGACCCGTTCTGGTGCCCGGTCCCGCTCGAAGGGCCGAAACCGGAACGCCCGGTCCGCGTACTCTACGCCCAGCCCGACGACGACATGGACTGCGATCCGGCGGCGATCGCCCAGGTCGACGAGGCGGCGGCGATGCTGGCCGACGCCGGCTATGCGGTCGAGAAGGGGCCGGCGCCGCTGCTCAGGGAGGTCTGGCAGGTCTGGATCGACATCCTGATGGCCGAGGTCCAGACCATGCAGCGGGAAGTAATCGACAAGGTCGCCTCGCCGGCGCTCACCGACACGCTGGACGCCTATCTCGCCTTCGCCAATCCGCTCGATCTCGAGGGCTACATGACGGCCATCGCCCAGCGCTCCCGGCTGGTGCGCGAATGGATGCGCCAGCTCGAGGAGACGCCGCTCGTCCTGACCGCGGCGTCGGTCCAGCCGGTCAACCTGCTGAACGAGGATCTGCAAAGCAAAAGGCGGGTCTACGAGATCTTCACCGCCGCCCGCTTCATCTCGGCGATGAACCTGCTCGGCCTGCCCTGCGCCATCGCGCCGGTCGGCACGCTGAACGGCCTGCCCAACGCCTGCCAGATCGTCGCCAGCCGCTTCCGCGAAGACCTCGCCCTCGACGCCGCCCAGGCCATCGAGGACCGGGTCGGCGTCCTCTGCCGCGAACTGTGGGCGCGGGAGGGGTAGGGCGGAAACTTGTTCCAGACATCGATGCGGAGACCGCTAACCCGGATTTCTCACCGCAGTCATGACCTGCGCGGCGCTGTCGGGCCGGCAGGGCAGGAAAGCCGCGCCGCGCGATGCGGGACATCGGGCAAGCGGCTTGACGCACCCTGCCGGCCCGACAGCGCCGCCCTCCGGGTCGCGACCCAATTTGCAATCCGGGGACGTCCGCCCGCGGCGTCGCGGGCCTCAACCGTAGTCCCCGCTACGCTTTTCGGCCCGCTCCCAGTACTGAACGGGGCGGATCGCACGTCCGGACGCGACGCAGGCCGTGACTGCGGTGAGAAATCCGGGCTAACCAACGGCGACCTCGACATGGGTCATATACATTTCGCCGCTTAGGCGCCTGTCGATCTCTCCGCCGGAGGCGGTCTCGAAGAACAGGGTCAGCGCTTCGGCGAGATTGTCGCGCGCGTCGGCCACGGTGTCTCCCTGGCTGGCGACATCCACTTCCGGGCACAGGGCGACATAGCCATCGCCCTCGCGTTCGACGATTGCGGTCAGCGGTCCGTTCATGACGTGTCTCCTTTCGGGCCGCAGGGCATTTGTAACCGATCGAAGGGCCGGGCGGGAAGCGCGGTCTATCCCATGCTGCGCCGCATGAACACGACGTCGATCTGGATCTGGCGGGCGATGTGGCGGCTGAAATAGCCGGTGATGAACAGATGGGCGGCGTAGCCGAGCGCCTCCATGCGATCGAGCATCGTGCGCCAGCCGGTCTCGCCGGCGTAGACCGGCTCGATGGACAGTTCGAGCTGCCAGCCGGCGATGCGCGCCATGACCGGCGCCGCGCCGTCCAGCACCGCGCTCTCGTAGCCCTGGGTATCGGCCTTGACGAAGACCGTCTCACCGTCGCGGACGTATTCGGCAAACACCGTCGCCGGCCGGCGCAGGGGCACGGTCTCCCGCCCGGTCATCGCGGAGGACGGGGTAAAGCGCATCGCGCTCCCGGCCAGCGGCAGGGCCGAACTCATGTCGCTCTCGGCGGAGATGTTGAGCGCGACCTCGCCGTCGTCCCGACCGGGCGCCATCGCCGGCGCGACCTGCCAGGCGCCGTCGGCCGCCGCCCGTTCCTCGAGCGCCGGGCGCACGGCGGATTGCGGCTCGAAGGAGACGATCCGGCCGGCCCGGCCGGCGCGCCGCAGACAGCCGCTGTATTCGCCCTTGCGGGCGCCGATATCGAGCACGACGGTGACGCCGAAATGCCCGAGGATCGTTGCCAGATTCTCCCAGTGCGACGGTTTCGGTTTCCGGCTCATGCCGATGCCTCCTGCCGGGCGGTCCCGCCCGGCGGGCGGCCGAGCCGCCACAGGATCAGCGGCCCGAACAGGGCGCCCAGCGCCATCGTGGCGAAGGCGGCGAGCCAGCCGGTCTCCGAGGCGCCGCCGGCCAGGTCGAGCGCGACGCCGACCGCCGTGGTGCCGAGGAAACCGGCGCCGAACCCCAGGGTCGAATGCAGCGCCAGCGTCGCGCCCCGGCGCCCGGCCGGCGCAGCGGCCACGGCCCCGGCGGTCAGCGACGCCGAATCGGCCAGCAGCGGGATGCCGTAGAACAGCCCGACCAGGCAGACCAGCCAGTAGGGCGCCCCGGCCAGCGCGCCCAGCGCCAGCGCCGTGACGGCGGAGAGCAGCATGACGCAGGCGACGGTGCGCCGCCGCCCGGCGCGCATGGCGATTTCGTTGCCGACGATGCTGGCCGGCACGCCGACCAGGCCGATCGCCGTGGCGACCAGCGTGGGCGCGAGCCAGAGCGGCGCGCCGCCCTCCTGCGCCGCGACCCAGGTGAGGTAGGCGACCAGCCAGCCGCGCAGGGCGAACAGCTCCCAGACATGGCCGGCATAGCCCAGGATATAGCCCATGGTAGGCGGGCTGCGCAGCACCGGGCGGACATCGAGCAGATGGCCGGCCGGCGGCTGGCGCTCCGTCAACGGCCGCGTCGTGGCGGCGACCGCGAGCCCGGCGATCCAGGCCCCGGCCGCCGCCAGCCCGAACGCCCAGCGCCAGCCCAGCAGGTCGCCCGCGATGCCGGCGAACAGGAAGGACAGGCCCGAGCCGATGCCGAAGGTCGCGGTGTAGAAGGCGATGTAGCGCGGCTGTTTCGGCCCCTCCAGCCGGTCGGTCAGCACGCGCAGGCCCGGCATGTAGACCCCGGCCAGGCCGACGCCCATCGCTGTGTGCAGGACGGCGGCGCTCCAGAAGCCGTCGGCGAGCAGGGCAAAGCCGAGCTGGGCTGCGCCGGACAGGGCCGCCGCCGAGAGGAAAATCCACAGGGCGTCGAAGCGGTCCGTCAGGAGCACCAGGATCGCCACCGAGGCCATGTAGCCGCCGAAATAGGCGCCGTTGACGATGCCGGCCTCGGTGTTGCTGAGTTGCCATTCGGCCATCAGGCCCGGCATCAGCGCCGGGAAGGTCGCGAAACCGAGCATGCCGAGCGACTGCGCCAGGCACAGCACGAAGACCAGCCGGACGGCGCCGCTCATCGCAGGACCGTCATGGCCGCCGCCGTCCGCCCGGCGCCTGCCCCGCGCCCGTCCGGCGCCTGCCTAGCGCCGGGCAAGCGCCGCTTCGACGGCTTTGGCGGCGGCGAGGTTGCGCCGGTCGCCCAGAGTTTCGCCGACGATCATCAGGCCGGCCGGCGCCTCGCCCGCCCGGTGGATCGGGATCGTCGTCGCGCAGCGGTCGAGGAAGTTGAACGGCGCCGTATTGCGCAGCATGGCGAGGTTGGCCGCGCCGAAGGCGTCGTCGTCGCGTTCGAGATCGGCGATCGGCGGCGCGACGCGCGGGCAGGTCGGCATGAGAACCGCGTCGAACGGCGCCGTGAGCGCGTCGGCCTCGCGGCGCAGGCGCGCCCTGGCGTGCAGCAGGTCGACATAGTCGGCGCTGCCGATCTTCGCGCCGTTCAGGATGCGCGCCGCGACGCGGCGGTCGAAGTCCTGCGGACGGTTCTCGAGGTCCCTGCGGTGCAGCGCCAGCGCCTCGGCCGCCGCCAGTCCGCCGGCGGTGCTGAGCTGCGGGATGTCGGCGAGGATCGCGAAGGGCAGGTCGGCGAGCCGGGCGCCGGCCGCGGACAGGCGGGTCAGCGCCACTTCGAAGGCTGTGGAGACCGGCTCTTCCAGGCCGTCCAGCACCAGGCTCTGCGCAACGCCCAGGCGCAGGCCGCTTACCGGGATGTCCGGCAGGGGCGCCGGCGCCTCGCCGGCCATGACGGCGTCGAGCAGGGCGCAGCAATCGACCGAGGCGGCGAGCGGGCCGATGCTGTCGAGCGAGAAGGAGAGCGGGAAGCAGCCGTCCTGCGGCACCCGGCGCGCCGTCGGCTTGAAGCCGGTCAGGCCGTTCAGCGCCGCCGGGATGCGGACCGAGCCGCCGGTGTCGGTGCCGATGGCGGCGATCGCCATGCCGTCGGTCACGGAGACCGCCGCGCCGGAGGAGGAGCCGCCGGGAATCCGCCGGCTCGCCCGGTCCCAGGGGTTGGCCGGCGTGCCGTAGTGCGGATTGATGCCGATGCCGGAATAGGCGAACTCGGTCATGTTGGTTCGCCCGACCGGGATCGCGCCGGCGCCCTTCAGGCGGCGCACGATGGCGGCGTCGGCGGCGGCCGGCGCGGCGTCCTGCCGGACGATGGAGCCGGCCCGCGTGGTCTCGCCCGCCACGTCGAACAGGTCCTTGATCGACACCGGCATACCGGCGAGCGGGCCGAGATCGACCCCGGCGTCGCGCATGGCGTCGGCATGCTCGGCCTGCTTCCGGGCGGCCGCGCCGTAATGGCGGAGGAAGACCGGCCCGCCTTCGCCGTCCGGCGCCTCGGCTCCGGCGCAGGCCTCGTCGACCAGCGCGGCGGCGGTCGTTTCGCCCGCCGCAATGGCGGCCTGCCGTCGGGCGATCGTATCGAGGGGCAACGGGGACGGCGGCAAGTGGGACGGCTGGGGGGCGGACGACGGCATGGGGCGGCTCCGGGGCGGTGCATTCGGCTCACGATTGTCCTTACCGGAACCGGCCCGTCATGGCGAGCGCCGGCCGGGCCGGCAGGGCGCGGGATGCCCCCTGCACGGCCGCCGGCTCGACAGGCTGCCGGCGCCGGTTTGCGCGCCGTTTCTTTCGTCGCCGACTCGTGAAAGTATGCGGGCCGCCCCGTTGCAGGAACGCCGCCCCCATGCCAGCCCGCCTTGCCAGATTGCCCGCTTCGGCGCCGCTCGACGATCTTGCCGACGCGCTCGACGCCGACGGCGCCGCGATTGTCGAGGGCTTCCTCGCGCCGGGGCTTCTCGAAGCGCTGAATGCGGATTTCGACCGGATCGTCCCCGGCCTGGCGCCCGGAGTCCGCCGTCCGACCATGCCGGCCATGGTGGAGTTTTACGGCGACACGACCGTGCGCTTCGACGGTTTGCCGGCCAAGTCGGCGGCCTTCGTGGACGTCATGCAGTCGCCGGTGCTGACCGGCCTGGCCGACCGTTACCTGCTGCCCCACTGCCTGGATTACCTGTTCAACACCGGCCAGTTCATCGAGATCCGGCCGGGCGAGACCGCCCAGCGCCTGCACCGGGACGAGGACGCCTGGCGCTTCGGGCCGCTCGCCGCCGCCCGGACCGCCGGGGGGCCGCGCGCCCAGCTCGAGGTCGAGGCGATGGTCGCGCTGTCCGGTTTCACCGCCGCAAACGGCGCGACTCAGGTCGTCCCCGGCAGCCATCTCTGGCCGGCCGGCCGCACGCCGGAGCCGGCGGAAATCGTCCAGGCGGAGATGCCGGCAGGCTCGGCGCTGGTCTATCTCGGCTCGACGATCCACGGCGGCGGCGCGAACCGGACGGCGGCCGACGCCCGGCGCGGCATGTTCGTCGGCTATGTCGTCGGCTGGCTGCGCACGGAGGAAAACATGTTCCTCACCGTGCCGCTGGACCTGGTGCGCGGCTTTCCCGAACGTGTCCGGGAACTGCTCGGCTACAAGGCCCACCGCGCCATCGGCGTGGTCGATGTCGGCGATCCGGGGGCGGTGCTGGCCCGTTAGCGCCGGGCCGGGCCGCGCCGGCCGGCCGCTTGCAGTTTCGCGCCGCTCTGTTACGGATGGGGCATGAACGGCGGCGTCACCTACGGTTTTATCGGCCTCGGCAACATGGGCGGCCCGATGGCGGCGAACCTCGCGGCCCATCTGGCGGCCGGCGGGCGCCCGGCGCCGGTCGTCTTCGACGCGGCGGGCACGGCCCAACGCGCGCCGGAGGGCGCAACCTGCGCCGCCGATGCCGCCGCCGTCGCCCGGCAGGCCGATCTCGTTTTCCTCAGCCTGCCGGACGGCGCGGCCGTCGCGGCGGTCGCCGGGGACATCGCGCGCCTGCCGCGCCGCCGCGCCGCCGCCCTGGTCGATCTATCGACCGTCGGGATCGATGCCGCCCGCGGTCTCGACTCCCTGCTCGCCGGGCGCGGCATGGCCTATGCGGACTGCCCGGTCTCCGGCGGCCGGATCGGTGCGCAGAACGCCACAATCTCCCTGATGTGGGCGGGGCCGGCCGGCCTGCTCGAAGCCCACCGCCCGGCGCTCGCCTCCTTCGCCGGCAACATCTTCCATGTCGGCGACCGGCCCGGCCAGGGCCAGGCGTTGAAGCTGCTCAACAATTTCCTCTCGGCCACCATCACGGCGGCGACCGCCGAGGCGCTGCTGTTCGGCCTGACCCAGGGCCTCGATCTCAAGACCATGCTCGACGCGGTCAACGCATCGAGCGGCGGCAGCAACGCCAGCCGCGAAAAATTCGTCCGCCGCGTGCTCACCGGCACCTTCGATTCCGGCTTCGACACCGCCCTGATGGCCAAGGACATGGAACTGTTCGCCGACAGCCTGCGCCGCGCCGGGTCGCCCGAGGTCTTCGCCGCCGCGTCGGAGGCCGTGTGGCGGAGCTTCCGCGACGCGATGCCGGCGAGCGACCACATGGAAATCTACACCTATATTCGCGACCGGCTTGCGCCCGCGCCGGAGCGGGCGGGGCGCGCGGAGGAGAACGGAACATGACAGGCCCGATCGACCGGCGGCTTGCAGAACTCGGCATCGGGATCCCGGAGGCCCATCCGCCGATCGCCGCGAAGATCGAGGGCTGGGCGCTGCACGGGGACCAACTGTTCATCTCCGGCGCCGTGCCCAAGCTGGATGGCGTGCCGCAATATATCGGCAAGGTCGGCCGGGAGTTCGATCTCGCCCAGGGCCGGGCGGCGGCGCGGCTTTCTGCCCTGTGCATGCTCTCCCAGGCGAAGCTGGCGCTGGACGGCGACCTGAACCGGATCCGGCGCATCCTGAAGCTCAACGGCTTCGTCAACGCGACGCCGGACTTCACGGCGATTCCCCAGGTCGTCAACGGCGCGTCGGAACTGTTCATCGAGATTTTCGGCGAGGCCGGACGGCACGCGCGCACCGCGGTCGGCGTCGCCGTCATGCCCTTCGACGTCGCGATCGAGGTCGAGGGCATCTTCGTCGTCGATTGAACGGCCGGCCCGTTCCGCAACCGGCCTTTTCCGCAACTGGCCCGTTCCGCAACTGGCTGGGGCGCCAGGAATCGAACCTGGGATCGCGGGATCAAAACCCGCTGCCTTACCGCTTGGCTACGCCCCACCCGGATCGCTGCCCCGGACCGCTGGGCAGAATGCCCGAACGCGGCGGCGTTAAATAGGCAGGCCGCCCCGCGACCGCAAGCCCGCCGGGAAGGCCGACCGGACCCGGACGCTGGTGAGAAATCCGGCCGGCGACGGGCGCCGGCCAAGCGCCGGAGCCTGCGGCGTCGGTAGAGCGCCCGCCGGATTTCTCCGCTCCGCCCCGGCCCGGTGGGCCGGGCCTCCGGTCGAAATGACGGGTAGGGATCGAAATGACGGTTGGGGGTGCGCTTCGGCGGGAACGGTCGCCGGGGCGGCGGCATTTCCCCGCGACACCCCTCCCTGTGCAACCGGGGACATGGGTAACAGTTCTGACCGGTTACATGGGTTACAGGTTTCCATTTTTGTTCATGTTGTATTGAGAGGTTGTTTTGGTTGCTGGGCCGGTGGGCTTGTGGGTAACCCGTCCGGGTTATCCACAAGTCCACGGGGCTTGCGTTTCGGCCGTTGCAGGCGCTCGGCGCGACGATCGATGCAGCCGAGTTCGATGAGTCCGTAGCGGACCTGCCAGAGACCGTCGTCCTGCTCGATCAGCGCGACGGCTTCGCCGGCGAGCGCCTGGTTGATGTAGATGGCGTTGCCCTTCCACTTGATCTCGCCGCTGCGGCGCACGCGGCGGCGCTCGGCGTCGTCCGGACAGGGCGGTTCGCGCAGCACGCCGTCCCAGGCGCGCCCGGCGGGACGGTAGCGGTCGGCCGGGGTGTCGTGGTCGAGCGCCGCATGGGGGCGCTCGAAATTGTAGAGCCGCTGGAAGGCGCGAAACCGCTCGATCTGGCGGCGCAGGTTCGCTGCCGGCGGGCTCGCCGTCTCCTGTTTGAGCGTCAGATGCAGCCGCTCGTGGCGGCCGTTCTGCTGCGGCTTGGCCGGCGCAATGCGCTCGGGCCGCACCCCGGCCTTGATCGCCAGGACCGCAAGCCGCGACAGGCCGCCGGCGCCGGTCGAGGCGAACGGCGGCCCGTTGTCCGAGCGCAGCGCCACCGGCAGGCCGTACTCGCGTAGCGCAGCGTCCAGGATCGGCCAGACATGCGCGGTATCGGCCCGCGCCACCGCCTGGCAGCGCAGAAGGTAGCGGCTGTGCGCATCCGACAGGGTCAACGGCTCGCACCGCGCCCCGTCGCCGGTCCGGAACCAGCCCTTGAAGTCGATGCACCACACGTCGTTGGCCGCCGCGCAGGCCGCAAACGGCGCCGAACGCGGCGGCGCGCGCCGGCGCAAGCGGCGCTTCACCGTCAGACCCTCGCGGTCGAACAAGGCCCCGATCGTGCTCGCCGCCGGCCAGACGACATCCGGGTCGTTACGCTGCAGCCACGCCCGCACCTTCACCGGGCCCCAGCTCGGATGCGTCCGCCGAACCGCCAGGCACGCCGCCGCAAGATCCGCACACAGCGACCGCGGACGCCGGTGCGGCGCGCGCGAGCGGTCCGAAAGACCCGAAACGCCGTCCCGCCGGTAGCGCTCAAGCCACTTGTACCCAGCGACACGGCTCACACCGAACCGACGGCAGATCGCCGCAAGCGACTCCTCACCGGCCTCAACCGCCATCACAAAACGCAGCCGTTCTTCCACAGCACAGGTCTCCTTCCACGCCATCGGCAAGTTCCTCCTCGCCGATCATCAGACCTGTTACCCATGTCTCCGGTCTAGACTGTTAACCATGTATCCGGTTTGCACCCCCCCTGCCCCCTCCCCCGAGGGGAGGGGGTAAGATTCTGAAATCGGGGCGGTTTTCCGGCTTTGGCGCAGCGTTTGCGGATCGAAGCTCCCCCTCCCCTCCGGGGGAGGGGGCCGCCCGCGCGCAGCTTGCCCCTTCCGTCATTTCGACCGAGCGGAGTAGCCTGCCCCTTCGGCTTCGCTCAGGGCAGGCCACTCCGCCCCGGCCCGGTGGGCCGGGCCTCCGGTCGAAATGACGGGAGGGGAAGGCCGCGCCGGCGGCCGGTTCCGCCTTATCCGCGTTTCGCAGAGGAATCCTCCGAGCAGGGGGAGGTTTTCTGGCGGCGCATCGCCCGTCGGGACGACGCCTGCCGTCGAAAATCGATCCTCAGATCATCTCGTCGCGGCGGTCGTCGGTTTCGCCGAAGCGCTTCATCACGGCCGGGCGGGTGCCTTCGTAGACCTTGTCCAGCCCGGCGGCGATCTTGGCGTTTTCGCGCTCGAACAGGCTGTTGCCCACCAGGTCGCTCTCGACCAGGAAGGGGCCGAAATTTTCGACCTCGACGACCCAGACGGCCTGGGCGAGGCCGAGTTCCTTGCGCCAGTGCACGTCTTTCACCCGCCGGATGCCGCGGCCGAGCAGGGCGCCGGTGCCGTATCCGACGGTGGTGAGATAGACCGCGCCGTTGCGCACGAAATGGTTGCGGTAGTCCTCCGGGTTCATGCCGCCCTTGCCGAGGATCAGCGTCGCGCCGGACTTTTCGAGCCACGGGCCGATCCACTTGCTGAAGCGGAAGGAGGCGGTCGCCGTCACCGCGCCGACCCGGTAGCCGCCGTCCGGCTCGATCGTGGCGGCCGGCGAGCAGTGGAAGTTCGCGCCGCTCTCCGCCGGCAGGTCGAGCGGCAGGGCTTCCCCGTCCTCGACGACGCGCCGGTAGACGCCTTCCCGGGCGGTGTAGACCGTGCCGTCCAGATAGACGACGTCGCCCAGGGACAGCGCGGCGAGCGAAGCCCGGTCCGGCCCGGTGCTCAGGCGGACCTTTTTCATGCCCCCGCCTTCATGTCCCGGGTTTCATGTCCCGGGTTTCATGCCACGGCCGCCGCGGTCTCCGCGGGCGGCCACTCGACGGTCTCGCGGCGCTGGTACGGCGTGAACCATTGCGGATCGGTGCGGTATTCGACCCGGCCGTCGCCGTAGAGCCGGGCGCAGGCGCGGCGCGACGACAGGCAGAAGGCGTGCACGCTCATCTGCATCCCGCCGGTGTGGCAATAGCCGACCTCGATATGGCAATCGACGACCATGGACTTGCCGACGAAGCCCATGGCGCCCATGCCGATGCTGTTGCCGAGCTCGATGAATTCCCGCTCCAGCGCCGCGATCTTCGGGTCCGGGTTGCGGTCGCCGACCGTGCGCAGGCAGGCCGCGCGCTTGCCCAGCACCATGCAGGCGTCCTTGGAGCCGCCCAGGCCGATGCCGATAATCGCCGGCTGGCAGGCCAGGCCGCGCTTGCCGAAGGCGACCAGCGAATCGAGGTAGAAGCGTTTGATGCCCTCGATGCCGTCCGACGGGAACAGCATCCGGTAGTCGGTGCCGAACAGGCCGCCCTTGTGGACGGTCGTGAGGTCGATCCAGTCGCCGTCCGGCTCGAAGGCGACCTCGATCTCCGGCGCGGCGATGCCGACATTGTTGTCGCGGTCGGTGCGCCACAGCGGATGGACCCGGTTCGGGCGCAGGGGGATGTTGTGGGTCGCGTCCGCCGTCGCCCGGCGCAGCGCCTGTTCGAGCGCCACCGGCCCGCCCTCGATCTGCGCCTCGTTCGCCAGCTTGACATACCAGCGCGGGCAGCCGGTGTCGCCGCACATGGCCCGGCCGTCCTCCTTCGCCGCGTCGTAATTCTCCAGCATCGCCTGGAGCACGAAGGCGGAGAGGTCGCCGTCTTCCGCCTCGGCGGCCCGGCGCAGCCCGTCGAGATAGTCGTCGGGAATCTCGATCGCCGCCTTGCTCATCAGGGTGAGCGCGGTGCGGTGGATGCTGTCGATGGCGATCATCGGCATGTCTCTTTCAGCCCAAACCCCGGTCAGACCGCGGCGAGCGTGGCATGGTCTTCGCCGAGCAGCGATTCGCCCGGCTGCACGATGGAGAAATTGACCGGCCGGCGCGAAACATCAAGACCGCCGCCGGTCCGGCGGACGACCGTGTACCGGGCTTCGGCCGGCGCCCCCTCGTCCGGGAAGTCCTCCCGGTAGTGGGCGCCGCAGGAGTTTTCCCGCGCCAGGGCCGCGGTCGCGATGGCCTGCGAGACCTCGACCAGGCTGCGCAGGTTCAGCCAGTCGTGCCAGGTCAGGTTGAACACCCGGTTGCCGTCGGCAAGGCCGGTGTCGAGGAGTTCCGCCTTCAGTTCGCCGAGTTGCGCAACCGCGCGCCTGAGGCCGTCGGCGGTGCGGACGACGCCGGCATCGTCCCACATCAGGTCCATAAGCCGCCGGCGCAGGCCGTGGACGCCGCCCGCCGGACCTCCCGGCCCGGCCCGGCCGAACGGATGCAGGGCGCGCGCGACTTCGGCCGCCAGCGCTTCTTCGTCCGCGTCGCGCAACGGCAGGTTTCCGGCCGCCGCATCCGCCGCCATCGCATCGCCGGCGATGCCGCCGAACACCGTGGAGTTGGCCACCCCGTTGCCGCCGAGCCGGTTGGCGCCGTGGGCGCCGCCGGCATCCTCCCCGGCGACGTAGAGGCCGGGCAGGTCCGTCCGCGTCTCGGGGCCGCAGACCAGGCCGCCCATGAAATAATGCGCCGTCGGCACGACCTCGACCCGTCCCCCGGCGAGATCGAAGCCGCTGTCGGCGCAGCGCCGGACCATGCCGCCGAACCGGTCGCGCACCGTCTCCGGCCCCAGATGGCTCATCGCGATAAAGACGCCGCCGTTGGGCGTGGTCCGGCCCTTGCGCATTTCCTCGAAGATCGCCCGGCTGACGATATCCCTCGTCGCACGCTCGCCCGCCTCGTCATGGTCGAACATGAAGCGCCGGCCGTCGCCGTCCAGCAGATGGCCGCCGGCGCCGCGCAGCCCTTCCTCCAGCACCGTGCCGGTCATGCGCGTGTCCGGGCCGGCGAGCAGGCCGGTCGGGTGGAACTGCACCATTTCCATGTCGCGCAGGGGCAGGCCGCGGCGCAGGGCCATCGCCAGCCCGTCCATGCTCTTGTCGCCCGACGGCGTGTGGTAGCGGTACATGGTGGGGCCGCCGCCGGTCGCCAGCAGCACGGCGCGCGCCCGCACGAAGCGGAAGGCGCCGCTGCGCATGTCGGCGAACAGAACGCCGGCGAGGGCGCCGCCCGCGCGGTCGGGGATCAGGGCGAGCGCCCGGTGTTCCTCCAATCGGTCGACCGGCCGGGCGAGGACTTGCTCCATCAGCCGGTTGACGATCTCGATGCCGGTCAGGTCGCCCTTGTGGACCGTGCGGTCGAAGGACTGGCCGGCGAACGCCTTCCGGTGCAGCGTGCCGTCCGGGTTGCGGTCGAAGAAGCAGCCGATCTCGTTTTCGAGCTCGCGGACGCGCACCGGCGCGGTCTCGCACAGCCGCCACGCCATCTCCTGGTGCGGCAGCCACTTGCCGCCGGCGATCGTGTCCATGAAATGCCGCTCGACCGAATCGCCGGGGCCGAGCGCCACGTTGTAGCCGCCCTGGACCATGCGGGTGCAGCCGGACTTGCCGAGCAGGCCCTTGACGGCGATCGTCACGGACAGCTCCGGCGCCGCACGGCAGGCGTGCAGGGCGGCGAACAGGCCGGCCCCGCCCGCGCCGACGATCAGGATGTCGGCATTGTGCCGTTCGAGGTCAGCGACCGTCATGGTCAGCGTCCCGGCGGCACGGCTCAGACCGCGCTCAGCAGGAAGCCGGCCGAGACGGCGCAGGCCAGCGCGGCGGCGGCGGCGGCGAAGGTCTTCTGGCGCGGCGACCAGGGCAGGAATTCGAGGGCGAGCAGGCGCAGGCCGCCGAACAGGTGCAGGCCGAGCAGCAGGACGAGCCCGGTTTCCGCCGCCTTGACCCAGGGGTTGTCCATCCAGCGCAGCGCGCCGTCGAGCGCGGCGGGATCGTTGAGCGCGAGGCCGAGCACGAGGAAATGGGCGGGCAGGAAGAGGGCCAGGGCGAGGCCGGACAGGCGGTGGACCAGCCAGGCGATCCACAGCGGATGGCCGCGATGCGCGCCCGCATGAATCCGGGCGCGTATCGGCGCGCACGGCTCTGCCGATGAAGCCGTCACAGCACTACCGCGATAACGGCGCGACCGCCCAGCACGAGCAGGCCGGCGAACACGGCCCAGGCGAGCAGGTCGAGCGCCCGGCCCTTCAGCTTCAGCCATTCGAAGGCGGCGGTGCGCAGGCCGATCGCGGCATGGACCGACACGGCGGCGACGAACAGGCCGTAGAACAGGCCCCACCAGATGCTGCCTTGGGTCCGGCCGAGGATTTCCCCGGCGCTCAGCCCGCCCTGCACCGCGACGATCATGGTCGCGATATGGCCGACAACCAGCGGCGCGAGGATCATCGCGCTGATCCGTTGCAGCATGTAGAGGCGGATGTCGGTCATCGCGTCACGCCCCGCCGCGCAGCCAGGCCCGGCCGGCCGCGCGCTTGAGCCCGGCGATCGCCGCGGTCGGGCTCAGCCCGTTCGGGCACAGGTCGGCGCAGCTCTGGTGGGAATGGCAGTTGGCGCAGCCGTTGCCGCCCGAGACCGCCGCCAGCCGCTCCGCCTGCCCGCCGTCGCGCGCATCGTTGAGCAGCGTCCAGGCCCGGTTGAGCGCCGCCGGGCCGAGATAGTCCGGCGCCATCGCCACCGTATCGCAGGCGGCGTAGCAGACCGCGCAGTTGATGCATTCGATGCCGGCGTCCGCCGCCGCCCGCTGCGGCGTTTCGGGCGCAATCTCAGCGACCGGGTCGTCGCGGGTCGCGGTCGGCGCGAAGGTCCCGCCCGCCGCCGTCCACTTGTCGAAGAAGGGCGTCAGGTCGGCAACGAGGTCGCGGATCACCGGCAGGTTGCGCAGGGGCGCGATGCGCAGCCGCCCGGCCTTCGCCACCCGGCGGACATGGGTGCGGCAGGTCCAGCGCGGCGCGCCGTTCACCGTCATGGCGCAGGAGCCGCACATGCCGACCCGGCAGGCGAAGCGGTAGGCCAGCCCCGGCTCGGCGTTCTGCTGGATCCAGGTCACGACGTCGAGGACCGTCTGGCTCTCCCGCCGCGGCGCCGCATAGGCGGCATAGCCGCCGCCGCGCGCATCGCCGCGCCAGACCTCGACCGCCAGGGCGCCGGCATCCTGTGTCACGCCGCTATCCTTGCGGGGCGGCGCGCCGGCGGTTCGCGGAAAATATTGCCCAAGAGGATCTCGATCGGGCGGGTTCTGGTGGAGCCGAGGGGAATCGAACCCCTGACCTTCGCATTGCGAACGCGACGCTCTCCCATCTGAGCTACGGCCCCGCACCAAAGGCATGTTGTCCGGCCATCGGCCCGAAGCGCGGGCCGGCCTGCGGTGGCGCATATGGGGCGCCGCGGCCCGGCAAGTCAAGATGCGGCAAGTCAAGGCGCGGCCCCGCCGCATCGTCACGCCGCCCTGCCGGCGGCCGGGCGGCGGCTGGCGATGCTATGCCGCGCGGCCCAAATCCTTGCCATGCCGCGGCCGCCCCGATAGGGTCGCGTCGCTTTTCGCCGAACGAGCCCGCAGCCGCCGCCCGTCCATGTGCACGATTGTCCAGCTCATCGACATGATCCTCGGGATCTTCACCTGGATCCTGATTATCTACATCGTGCTGAGCCTGCTGCTGTCGTTCGGCGTGATCAACGCCTACAACCGCTTCGTCAACGTCGTCTTCGACGGGCTCCAACGCCTGATCGAACCGGTCCTCGGGCCGATCCGCCGCTTCCTGCCGCATACCGGCGCGCTGGATTTCTCGCCCATCGTCGTCTTCCTCGGCATCTGGGTGCTGCGCAGCCTGCTCGCCGAATACGCCGTCATCCCGGCCTGCGCCGGCATGGCCTTCCGTTGAGGCGGCCGGGCGACCGCACCTTACCGACAAGCCCCTTCACCGGAACCGCCCGACCATGGACCGATCGAACGTCATCGACGGCAAGGCCTTTGCCGCCCGCCTCCGCGCAACCGTCGCCCGCCAGGCCGCCGTCCTGAAGGCGGAACACGGCCTCGTGCCCGGACTCGCCGTCGTGCTGGTCGGCGCGGACCCGGCGAGCCAGGTCTATGTCCGCAACAAGGGCAAGGCGACCGTCGAGGCCGGGCTCAACTCCTTCGAGCACACGCTGCCAGCGGAGACGGACGAGGCGACGCTGCTCGCCCTCGTCCGGCGGTTGAACGGCGATCCGGCGGTCCACGGCATCCTGGTGCAACTGCCGCTGCCCGACCGTATCTCCGAGGCCGCGGTGCTCGACGCCATCGACCCGGACAAGGATGTCGACGGCTTCCACGTCGTCAACGCCGGCCGGCTGGCGACCGGCGGCCAGGCGCTCGTGCCCTGCACGCCGCGCGGCTGCCTGACGATGCTGAAGGACCGGCTGGGCGAACTGAAAGGGCTGCGCGCCCTCGTGCTCGGCCGCTCCAACATCGTCGGCAAGCCGATGGCCCAACTCCTGCTCGGCGAGCACTGCACGGTCACCATCGCCCATTCGCGCACCCGCGACCTCGCCGGGGAATGCCGCCGCGCGGATATCCTGGTCGCCGCGGTAGGCCGGCCGCGCATGGTGCCGGGCGGCTGGATCGCGCCCGGCGCCACGGTGATCGACGTCGGCATCAACCGGATTCCCGACGACCGGCCCGGCGCGCCGGAGGGCAAAATGCGCCTGGTCGGCGACGTCGATTTCGATTCGGCGGTCGAGGTCGCCGGCGCGATCACCCCGGTGCCCGGCGGCGTCGGCCCCATGACCATCGCCTGCCTGCTCGCCAACACGGTGACGGCGGCCTGCCAGCAGGCGGGGATCGAGGAGCCGGCGGGTTAGGGCCTGTTAACACTATTTGTTGATTTTGGCGGCTTGCTCATGTTAGTTTTCCGGTATGGAGATCACGGAAGCTCAATATGCCCGCATTGCCCCGTACCTTCCGGTGCAGCGCGGCAACGTCAGCCTGTCGAACCTGCAGGTGCTCAACGCCATTCTGTACGTCGCCGAGCACGGCTGCAAGTGGCGGGGTCTGCCGGAGCGCTTCGGCAACTGGCACACTATCTACACGCGCATGAACCGCTGGTCGAAGAGCGGGGTGCTCGACCGGGTGTTCGAGCAGTTGCAGCGGCAGCGGATCGTGCGCCTCAAGGTCGAGGCCGTTTCGATGGACAGCACCATCGTCAAGGTGCATCCCGACGGGACGGGGGCGCTAAAAAAAACGGACCTCAATCGATCGGCCGATCCCGCGGCGGCTGGACCACCAAGCTTCATATGGTTGCCGCGGATGCCCGGACGGCCGTGACCTTTTCGCTCTCCCCCGGACAGGCACACGACGCGCCGGAAGGGCGCAAGCTGCTGCGCCGCCTCGGCCGGCAGACCGGCAGACCGGCGCTGGCGATGGACCGGGCCTACGAGGGCGACGAGACACGCCAACTCGCGCTCGACCTCGGCTTCGCGCCCGTCGTTCCCCCGCTCAGAACCCGGCGCAATCCCTGGACCTACGACCGGGACATGTACAAGCGGCGCAACGAGATCGAGCGCCTGTTCAGGAGGCTCAAGGGCTTCCGGCGCATCTTCTCGCGCTTCGAGAAACTCGATGCCCTCTTCCTGGGCTTCGTCCACTTCGCACTCATCTACGATGCCGTGCGTTAGTGTGAACAGGCCCTAGTCCCCGATGTGCGCGGTGCTCGCGATCTCGACCAGGAATTCGGGCTTCACGAGATCGGCGCGAATGCAGTAGCGCGCCGGCGGATCGGCCGGAAAATACGCGCGGTACACCTCGTTCATGCCGGCATAGTCGGCGAGGTCGCTGAGGAAAATCTGGTTGAAGGCGATGTCCTCCATCGACCCGCCGGCCGCCTCGACGATCGCCTTGATCGCCTCCAGAACGTGCCGGGTCTGGGCCTTCACGTCGCCCACGCCGACCGTGGCGCCGCCGGCGTCGAGGGACACGATCCCCGAGACATACACGGTGTTGCCGGCGCGCACGCCGGGCGAATAGGGCGCCAGCGGCGGCGCCGAACCCTCCGGAACGATAGGCTGGTATGGCATGGCGTTTCTCTCCTTTCGGCCGATCGGGCCGCGCGCCGGCCAAGGCACGGGGCCTATGGAAAGGGGTATATTTCGTTGACTGTGCAGCGCCCGACCTTTCTCCGGCGGCAGGAAGAAACCGATGAAAATTGTATCCGCCGCCCGTTCCTCGATGGCCAAATACCAACTGCGCCGCCCCGGATTCAATCCGGGGCGGCAATTCAGGGATGGATGACACTGTCGGCCATCGGAGTGGCCGTGGGCCGCGAACGCATAATCACAGATATATTCCCCTGTAGAAAGCCCGCTCTGGGCCGGTCGACGGGGGCGGTCCGTCCGAAAGGTTACCGCCCCCTCTGCCGCCCCAGCAGTTGCAGGCGCAGGGCGTTGAGGCGGATGAAGCCTTCGGCGTCGCGCTGGTCGTAGGCGCCGGCGTCCTCCTCGAAGGTGACGATGGCCTCGTCGTAGAGGCTGTTCGGCGACGCGCGGCCGGTGACCATGACGTTGCCCTTGTAGAGCTTGAGGCGCACCGTGCCGCTCACCCGCTCGCTGGCATGGTCGATGGCGGCCTGGAGCATCTCGCGCTCCGGCGCGAACCAGAAGCCGTTGTAGACCAGCTCGGCGTAGCGCGGCATCAGTTCGTCCTTGAGATGGGCCGCGCCGCGCTCCAGCGTGATCGATTCCATCGCCCGCCGCGCGTGGAACAGGATCGTGCCGCCCGGCGTCTCGTAGACGCCGCGGCTTTTCATGCCGATGAAGCGGTTCTCGACGATGTCGATGGCGCCGATGCCGTTCTCGCCGCCCAGTTCGTTGAGCCGGGCGAGCAGGGCGGCCGGGCCCAGCGCCTCGCCGTCGATCGCGGCCGGGTCGCCGCGCTCGAAGGCGATCTCGATCTCCGCCGGCCGGTCCGGCGCGTCCATCGGCGAGACCGTGCGGGTCAGGATCAGGTCCAGGTCCGCGGCCTGCGCCGGATCCTCCAGCACTTTGCCTTCCGAGGAGACGTGCAGCAGGTTGGCGTCCTGGCTGAACGGCGGCTCGCCGCGCTTGTCCCTGGGCAGCGGAATCTGGTGCTTCTCGGCATAGGCGACGAGTTTCGTCCGGCTGGTCAGGTTCCACTCGCGCCACGGCGCGATGATCCTTATGTCCGGCTTGAGGGCGAGGTAGGACAGTTCGAAGCGGACCTGGTCGTTGCCCTTGCCGGTCGCGCCGTGGGCGACCGCGTCGGCCCCGGTCTCGTTGGCGATCTCGATCTGGCGCTTCGCGATCAATGGCCGGGCGATCGACGTGCCGAGCAGGTAGGTCCCCTCGTAGACCGCGTTGGCCCGGAACATCGGGAAGACGTAGTCGCGGACGAATTCCTCGCGCAGGTCCTCGATATAGATTTCCTTTATGCCGAGCATCTCGGCCTTGCGCCGGGCCGGCTCAAGCTCCTCGCCCTGGCCGAGGTCGGCGGTGAAGGTGACGACCTCGCAGCCGTAGGTGTCCTGCAGCCAGCGCAGGATCACGGAGGTGTCCAACCCGCCGGAATAGGCCAGCACGACCTTCTTCACGCCGCTCTTCCCGCTCATCGCTCCGGTCCCCGCCCGCTGAAAATCGCGCCGCGGCAGGGTTACAGGGGCGGCAGGGCCGGCGTCCATGCGGCGGGTGCGCCGGGGCCGGGTCTTCCGGCGCCGCAGCGGCGTTCCGCCTGCCCCGGCCGCCGCCGCCCGGAAGCGCGCCGGCTCTTGCCCGGCGCCCGGACGCTTCCTATGATCGGGCCATGACCGAAGCCATCGCCTTCGATACCCACCGCTTCGTCAAGCGCCTGACGGACAGCGGCTTTACCGAGAAGCAGGCCGAGACCCTGGCCGAAGAGCATGTCGCCCTGCTCAACGCCAACCTCGCGACCAAGGCCGATGTTGCGGCGATCCACGCCGACATCGCGCGGCTCGAGGCCGGGGTCGAGGCCCTGCGTCAGGAGACCAAAGCCGATATCGAGGCCCTGCGGCTCGCGACCGAGGCCGATATCGCAAAGATCGATGTCCGCATTGAGGCGGTGAAGGCAGACCTCCTGAAATGGATGTTCGGCGCGCTGATCGCCCAAGGCGGCCTGATCGTCGCGCTGGTGAAGCTGCTTTAGCACCGCGCACGGCTGGGTCCATGCGGCGGGTCCGCCGGCGGCGGCGTCAGCCCAGGCCGGGCGGCTCCTTTTCGTTGTTCACGGTCGGCTCCAGGCAGATGGCTTCCCGCCACCGCGCCGGTTCTTCGGGAGAGAGGCCGGGGACCGCCCGGAGAACGGCGTCGTCCAGGGCCCGGCGCACCGGATCGGCGCGCATTTCCGGAAGCGGCCTCAGGGTTTCCGAAGCGTGCCGGTCGAACGCCGCCGCCAGTTGCGCGATATCGCAACGGCCGGGGTGGGGAACCCGAAGCGACCGCAGGCCGTCGAGGGAGAAATTGGGATAGGTCAGGTTTTTCTGGCGGATGTTCAGGAAGCCGAGGATTCCGGCGGTCGAATTGAGCCAGGCGCACCACGCCTTGCACAGCGTTTCCTCGTCCCCGTTGGCGGGAGATACGGGAATGAACGCGGAGCCGAGAACCGGTTCGGCGGAAAAGACCGCCGGCGTCTGCGTCAGGTTCAGCCGCATCCGGTTGGCGACCAGCAGGTTGCTCCGCTTCCGCCACAGATGTTCGGCGTAGTCGTCCATTCCCTTCTTTGCGACCAGAAACTCGTCCGGTCCGGTCCGCATTGCGGTTTGGCGCTCCGATTTATGGTCCCAGAGGGCCCGCATATCGGGGTTTTGCCGTTTTTCGGCCCTTCTGAACGCATCCCGGATTCGCTGTCCTCCCGGTTCGACCGCGGCCAGGGTTTCCAGCGGCGCCAGAACCGGATTATCGGCCAACGAATCGCAGGCGTCGGCGAGGCTCTGGTCGTAGAAGCAGGCGGCGTTCCACGGGCGCCCGCGCAATCGCTCCGGGGAGCGCCAGGCGATCGTGCCGTAATCCGCCAGGCGGGTGCGGTCGCCCGCCATCGCCATGCGGATCGCCTGGGCGAGGAAATGGGCCTCGCTGGCGCTTGCCGGATTTTCGGAAAGGGAGACGAACGCCGTCGGCCTGCCCCCCGTTTCCGGCGCCGGGCGGCGCGCCACGATCAGGGATTCGTGAATGTCCGTATTTTCGGAAAAATAGATGCGCCGGTTGTCGTGGCTGGTGACGACCAGTTCGACATGAAACCGCTCCGGGTCGGTGAGGAGGTTCCGTTCGTCCCTGCCGCTGGCGGCGGTGCAGGCGGTAAAGGGCGCTACGATTGCGGTTGTGCCTCCGTCGCGGAGCAAAATATCAGCAATGGGCGTAAAGAAGGTTCGAATCGCCGCCTGGTCGATAGCCTTGCGATGAAGCGGGTCCGGGGTCTTCCCGGCAAGATCGGCTTCATGCTTTTGAACTTCTTTCCGTATTTCCTCCGGCAGATGGCGGTTGCGGATATCGTTCCTGGTAAAGGGCGGATTCATGATCACCAGATCGCAGGCGCCGTCGAGATCGGGCGTTTCTTCCCTGTAACCCGCCGCGGAAGCGCGCCTCTGGTCGTTCGGAATTTCCGGAGCGATTCCCGGAAGGAAGCCGGCGCTGCTCGTCAGAATATCGAGCGAGCCGGCGCGCACCTCCCCCTTGTCGTTCACGCCGTGCTGCATGTTCCACAGGTTCATCTTGTTATAGTCGATCTTGGGCGCGCTCAGCGTCAGCATGGACGCGGCCAGATGAATCGCGTGGCGGTTGATATCCAGCCCGTGCAGCGCGTCCTCGACCAGGCCGAGATGGAGCGCTTCGAGATCGTCTTCGCCGCCGCCCGCGGACCGGAACCGCTCCTCGATCGTCCGGGCGGCGGCCATCAGAAGGGTTCCGGTGCCGCAGGCCGGGTCGCAGACCTTGAGCGCCGTCAGCCTGTCGGCGTCCGCCCAGGCGGTATCCACGACGCTCCAGTCCGGCGGCATGGCGAGTTCGGCCAGCAGGACCGCCGCCGACGTGCCGGTGTAGAACGAGCCGTCGTAGCGCGCCGTCTGCAAGAGTTCGTGATAGAGCGGCCCGGCGTGGTCGAGTTGGAATCCGCGGATGCGGGGCGCGCACTCGAACACCGCTTCGATCAGCGTTTCGAGCAAAAATTCTGTGTGGCGGTCGGTCGGCAACTCCTGCAAGACCGCAAGAGCCGGATCGACGACCGGCGCATAATCCACATCGCGGATTCGCCGCCAGTTGTCGAACAGGGCGACCTGCTTGTTCGGCGCTCTCCGGATTGCGAGCAGCGAATCGAGCTTCGGGATGCGCACGCCCTCGCCGTGCAGGCGGTTCTGCAACAGCGCCATGTTCGCGATGATCAGGCAGGCGATGCGCGCCGGCCGCGGGTCCGCAAGACCGCTGGCCCGGTCCGTTTTGGGAAGCTCCAGAACGTCCGCCAGATCGTGACCGGTGGACGTATTTATCCGGTCGCTGGCGGCGAGGATGGCCCGCCGGAGGATATCCGTAACGGCGTAGGTTTCGTTCGCGCCGATATCGTCGGCGAGTTTCGCCAGATCGGACAGGCCGCCCGGCCGCCAGCGCCCGATGACGCCGCCCCGGTTCACCCTGGCCATCAGCAGCCCGGCGGAGCTTTCGAGGGCTTGCTTCGGCGTCTCTTCCCGGTCTTCGCTGAGGTCTTCGGGATAGCAGAGGGCGACCGCGTTCCAGCAGTCAGGCTGCTTCAGCCAGCGCTGCGCATCCTTGACCGCGGCCCGGCGCTGCGCCGCGCTTTGCCCGATTTTACACTCGACCGCGGTATAGTAGCTGTCGCCGTACCGGCGGCGGACCTGCACGTCGCAGCGTTTCGCGCCCGTCCGCGCGCGGGTCTGCTCCGGCGTCGCATGAAGGCCGTGCGCCGAAAGCGCTTCCGCCAGCGCGGCGTTCAGGGCGTTTTCCTGGATGGGCACCGATGCAGGCTCGCAATTGCGGTTCGGGGGAAGCCGATACGGGCGGGGGACATTTCCGGCAATTTGCCGTGCTGCCGCAACCCCCAATCCGGGGCCGCCGGACGGTTCGGCCTTCGACTATAAGCGAATAAAACCGGAACGGCCACCGTTTTCGCCCGCCGGCCCTCTGCCGCCGCCGTGCGGCGGGTCCGCCGGGCCGGTCTCCAAAAATATTTCCTCTTTTTAGATAATATTCCTTGACAGGGCAGGTTCCGCACCCCATATCGCCCCCGTCAACGCCCGAAGTGCGCCTGCGTCCCGTCTCTCATCCCGTCATTCCGACCGGAGCGCCCCGGATTTAGTCCGGGGCGCGTAGCAGCCTGCCCTGAGCGAAGTCGAAGGGGAGGAATCTCAACGCAGGACTACGGGCTTCCTGCGGGAGGGATCGAGCCGGGATTCCTCCGCTACGCCCCGGCCCGAAGGGCCGCGGCTCCGGTCGGAATGACGGCGAGGGGTTTCGCAGGGGAATCGAAAACATGCAGGAACATGCGCATTCCCGCTTTCCGGCCCGCCGGCCGCCGCCTTTCCGCCCGTAACGCGGCAGGACGAGCCGTGCAGTCCTACGCCCTCCTTACTTCCTTATGCCGCCCCGGCCGCCTGCCGCGTAACCCCTTATTGCTTCCCCGGACGGAGCGAAGCGGAGATCCGGGGACCGGAGCCGCAAGCGGAGGGCTTTCGGGTCGCCGCCGGTCCCCGGATCGCCCCTGCGGGGCGTCCGGGGTGGCAATGAAGGGTTTACGCGCCGGGGCAGGCCGCTCCGCCCGGCCGGGAGGCTGGAAAATTTCCTATGGGGTTGTTTTTGCACACTTTCGGAGGGCGTGTTTCCAACGATTCCAAAGGGTTATGGCCGCCGGGCGCAAGACATAAACGCAAAATAAAGACCGGTCTGTCTAGTTCGAAAAGAGCGGTTTCGAAGGCTTGGCAAACCGGATAGCGAACGGTGATTCAAAATCCGGCCGCTTTCCGGCCCGTCCGGCGCGATGCCCGGCCGCCTTGCCCCTCGCGCCGCCGCCCCTCACGCCGCCGCGGCTAGTTCCGCCACCCGCGCCCGGAGGTCGGGCAGCAATTCCGCCTCGAACCAAGGGTTGCGGGCGACCCAGCCGCGGGTGCGCCAGCTCGGGTGCGGCGTCGGCAGATAGTCGGGCAGGAAATCGCGCCAGCGGGAAACGGTTTCGGTCAATGTCCGGCCGCGCCGGGCGCCGAGATAGTGCGCCTGGGCGTAGCCGCCGGCCAGCAGGGTGAGTTCGACCGCCGGCATCAGCGCCAGCAGGGCGGCGTGCCAGTGCGGCGCGCATTCCGGCCGGGGCGGGGCGTCGCCGCCGCGCGGCAACCGTCCCGGATAGCAGAAGCCCATCGGCACGATGGCGATGCGCCGCCGGTCGTAGAAGGTCTCCCGGCCGACGCCCATCCAGCCGCGCAGCCGGTCGCCGCTCGGGTCGTTCCACGGGATGCCGCTCTCATGGACCTTCGCGCCCGGCGCCTGGCCGACGATCAGCAGCCGCGCCGTCGCCGACGGCCGCAATACCGGGCGCGGGCCGCGCGGCAGGCCGGCGGCGCACAGGGTGCAGCCGCGCGCGTCGTCCCACAGGGCGTCGAGGTCGTCGCTCAAAATCCTTCTTCGAGGACGCGCCCGACCCAGGCCGGCACGACCTCGGTCGCCGGGCCGTAGACGGTCTCGGCGAACATGGTCGCGCCTTCGCTCGGCTCCATGTTGAGCTCGACCGTGTGGGCGCGGGCCGAGAAGATCGCCTCCTGCACGAAGCCGGCCGCCGGATAGACGTTGCCGGAGGTGCCGATGGAGACGAACAGGCTGCATTGCGACAGGGCGCGGGAAATCCGCTCCATCTCGAACGGCATCTCGCCGAACCACACAACATGGGGGCGCATCCCGCCGGCGCTCTCGCAGGCCGGGCAGACCGTCCCGATATCCATGTCGCCGGTCCAGCCGCGCACGTCGCCGCACACGGAACAGCGCGCCTTCAGCATCTCGCCGTGCATGTGGATCAGGTTCTTCGAGCCGCCTTCCTCGTGCAGCGCGTCGATATTCTGGGTCACGACCAGCACGCTGTCCGGCCATTCGGCCTCGAGGCGGCCGAGGGCGGCATGGGCCGCGTTGGCCCGGACGTTGCCGGATTGCAGCTCGCGCCGGCGATGGTTGTAGAAATCGTGGACCATCTTGGGGTTGCGGGCGAAGCCCTCCGGCGTCGCGACATCCTCCAGGTCGACCCGCGTCCACAGGCCGCCGGCGTCGCGGAAGGTATCGAGCCCGGATTCCTTCGAGATGCCCGCCCCGGTGAGGACGACGATATTGCCCCGTTTCCTGCCCCGCATCGCCGGTGCTGCTCCCGCTCTACTCCCGCTCGGGGCCGCTTCGCCGCGCCGATCCCCTATTGTCCCGGCGATTATCGCGGGCGAGCGCCGCCCGCGCCACCTTCTTCATCACGGTCGGCAGGGCCTGCCGGTCGAGGCGGGCCGGGTCCTCCCAGACCGAACGGCCTTCGCATTCGCCCGTCCGATCTTCGGTCCGGGCGGTGCGCACGGCGAGTTCGAGCCGGAAATGGGTGAAGACATGATCGACCGTGCCGGCGTCGCGCTCCGCGGTCACGGCGACCGGCGGCCCCCCCTGCGGTTCGGCCCCCTGCGGTTCGGCCCCTTGCGGTCCGGCTTCCGTCCAGCCGGTGCCGGGAAACTCCATCATGCCGCCGAGCAGGCCGTTCTCGGGCCGGCGTTGCAGCATGACCCGGCCGTCCGGCCGCTCGATCCACCACACAATGCCGCGGCGCAGCGGTTTCGCCTTCCTCGGCGCCCGGCGCGGCAGGTCCGCGGCCACGCCCCGGCGATGCGCCGCGCAGCCGGCCGACCACGGGCACAGCAGGCATTGCGGCGCCCGCGCGGTGCACACCGTCGCGCCGAGGTCCATGACCGCCTGGGCGTAATCGCCCGGCCGGCGCTGCGGCGTCGTCAGCGCCGCCAGCCGCCTCAGCGCGGGCTTTGCCGCCGGCAACGGCGTTTCGACGGCGTGCAGCCGCGCCATCACCCGCTCGACATTGCCGTCCACGACGGTCGCAGGCCGGCCGAAGGCGATGGCGGCGACCGCCGCGGCGGTATAGGCGCCGACGCCGGGCAGGGCGCGCAACGCCTGTTCGGTGTCCGGGAAGACGCCGCCATGCTCCCGCACCACGGCGACGGCGCAGCGGTGCAGATTGCGCGCCCTTGCGTAATAGCCCAGGCCCTGCCAGGCGTGCAGCACATCGTCCAGCGGGGCGGCGGCCAGGTCGCCGACGGCCGGCCACCGCGCGACGAAACGCGCGAAATAGCCCGCCACCGCCGCAACGGTGGTCTGCTGCAGCATGATCTCGCTCAGCCACACCCGGTAGGGGTCCGGCCGTCCGGCGGCGCCGGGCGGGAGGCGCCAGGGCAGGTCGCGGGCGTGCCGGCCGTACCAGGCGAGCAGGGCGGCCGACGCCTGCGCCGGACCCCCGAAGGCCGCGTCCAGGCGCGCCCCGGCGGCGGAAAGCATGGCGGACATCAGGGCATCGGCGGCGCGGGCGTCGGGCATCGGGCGCATTGTGCAGCAAGCAGCGCTGGCGAAGAGCCGAGCGGTCGGCTACGCTATCGCCGTCCTCCGGCAAAGGCCAGATCGAGCCTCCAAATCCCCCGAACGATGGCGCAACGCTCCGTTTCCTCCCCTGGCTCCGCCGCCGCGCCGGCGAAACGCGATAACCGGCGCGGCGCCGGCATGCGCCATATCGCGCCGGCCGCGGCGGCGGCGGCCCGCCCGGCGCTGCGCAAGCGCGGCCTGGCGGTCGCCGGGGCGGTCGCGGACTGGCGCAAGATCGTCGGCCCCTTCCTGGCCGAATCGACCGCGCCGGAGAAGCTGGTGGCGGGCCGCTCGCTGCCCGAAGGCGGGCGCGACGCCGGCGTCCTGCATCTCAGGGTCGGCAGCCCGGCGCTGGCGCCGGAAATCGCTCATCTGGCGCCGCAGATCATCGAAAAGGTAAACGGCTATTTCGGCTATCGCGCGGTCGCCCGGCTGCACATCCTGCACGCGCCGGTCGCCCGGCCCGGCGATCGGCCCGACGCCGGCGCCGCGCCCGCGCCGCGCGATGCGGCGCCGGAAGAGAAGGAAGCCGTGCGCCGCCAGACCGCCGGCGTGGAGGACGACGGCGTGCGCGGCGCGCTGCAGCGGCTCGGCGAGGCGGTTGCGGCGCGGCAGGGCCGGCGCTGAACGCCGGCGGCGGGCGCGGCCGCGCCGCAATGCGGGCGCATTCCCGCTCCAGTGTCGGGGCTGCGCCCCCCGGGGTGACGCACCCGGGGTGACGCACCCGGGTGACGCACCCGGGTGACGCACCCGGGTGACGACGGCGTGACGACCCCGTGACGACTGGGCGATTGTGCATTTATGCACAAGCGCCATATGTCTGTTGCCGTCTGGCGAAAAATCCCGCATCATCCATATATTGTGGCGAGGTTTAGATGAACCCCAACCGCTTGTTGCCCGTTCTCCCCGCTTTTCTGGCCGCCGCCGTCCTTGCATTCGGGGCGTTCGCCCTGCCGGCGCGCGCGGAAATCGCGTCGGTCGAGGAAGCCCTGAAGGAAATCAGCTACGGCAAGCCCGAGGCGCCGGTCCTGATCTACGGCTTCGAATCCCTGTCCTGCCCGCATTGCCGCGACTTCCATGTCGGCGCCTGGCCGAAGATCAAGAAAACCTACGTCGATACCGGCAAGGTCCGTTTCGTGCTGCGCGATTTCCCGCACAACGGGCAGGGGTTCCTCGGCATTATGACCGCCCGCTGCCTCGGGCCGGCGCGCGCCAAGGGGATGGTCGAAATCCTGTTCGCGAACCAGGCCCAGTGGGCGTTTCTCGGCCGCGACAAGTTCTACGAGGCCCTGGGCCGCTACGCCCGCCTCGGCGGCCTGAGCGAAGCCGATTTCAAGGCCTGCCTGGACAGCGAGGGCATCGTCAAGGGCATCAGGGACAGCATCAACGAGGCGACGTCCAGGTACAAGATCGCGAGCGTGCCGTCCTTCCTGATCGGCACCAAGAAGCAGATCGAAAGCGGCGCGGCCCAACGGCTCGACGGCGCACAGCCGTTCGAAACCTTCGGCCGCATCATCGAGGAAGCGCTGGCGGCAGCCGGCAGGAAATAGGCCTGCCGCGGCGGCGGCGGCCGGGAAGCAGCGATTGGTCCAGTTCAGCAAGATTCGCCTGACCGGATTCAAATCCTTCGTCGATCCGACGGAACTGGAGCTTTCGCGCGGCCTGACCGGCATCGTCGGGCCCAACGGCTGCGGCAAGTCCAACATCCTCGAGGCGTTCCGCTGGTGCATGGGCGAGGGCTCGGCCCGCCAGCTGCGCGGCGGCGGCATGGACGATGTCATCTTCAACGGCACCGCCGACCGCCCGGCGCGCAACATCGCCGAGGTCTCCATCGACCTCGACAATGGCGCGCGCGACGCGCCGGCCGCCGTCAACGGCTTCGAACGGATCGACGTCGTCCGCCGGATCGAACGGGACAGGGGGTCCAGCTACCGGATCAACGGCGCCGAGGCGCGCGCCCGCGACGTCCAGCTGCTGTTTGCCGACCTCCAGACCGGCGCGCGCTCCACCGCCATCGTGAGCCAGGGCCGGGTCGCCGCGATGATCGCCGCCAAGCCGGCCGAACGGCGCCAGGTGCTCGAGGAGGCGGCCGGCATCACCGGGCTGCATTCCCGGCGCCACGAGGCCGAATTGCGCCTCAAGGGCGCCGAGACCAACCTCGACCGGCTGGAAGACGTGCTCACCGAACTGGCCGAGCAAATGCAGCGGCTCAAGCGCCAGGTGCGCCAGGCGGCCCGCTACCGCAATATCAGCGGCCATATCCGGCGCACCGAGGCCGTCCTGCTGCATCTGCGCTGGACCGAGGCCGAGGCGGCGCTCGCAGAAGCGACGCAGGCGCGCGCCGCAGCCGACCGGCAGGTCGAAGCCCTGACCGGCGCGGCGGCGGGGCTGGCGCAGCGTTCGGCCGAAGGCGGCGCGGCGCTGGCCGTCCTGCGCGACGAAGCGGCCGGCGTGGCGGCGAAACTGCAGCGCCATCTGGTCGAGCGCGACGGGCTGATCGCCGAAGCCGGCCGCCTCGCGGCGCGGCGCGCCGAGCTCGCCCAGCGGCTGGAGCAGACCGACCGCGACCTTGAGCGGGAACGGGCGCAACTGGCCGACGCCGCCGGCGCGCTCGGCCGGCTCGACCAGGAACTCCGGCGCCTCGACCGGGCCGACGCCGGAGACGAGACGGCGCGAACGGCCGCAGCCGCAGCGGTGCAGGAGCGCCGCGCCGAAGTCGAAGCCTTCGAGACCGAGGTGACGGCGGCGACCGAGCGGGCGGCCGCGCGCGAGGCCCGGCGCGTCGCTGCACAGGACCGGGTCGCGGCGCAGGAACGGACGCTCGGCGCGCTCGGCCGGCGCATTCTCGCCGCCGAGACCGAGCGCGACGCCTTGGGCGCGGACGAAGCGGGCTCCGGCCTCGAAGCCGCGCAGCGGATGGCCGATGCCGCCGAGGAAGAACTGGCGCAGGTCCGGGCGGCGGCGGACAGGGCCGAGGCCGAGCGCGACAACAGCGCCGAAGCGGTCGAACAGGCGCGCGGCATTCTCCAGGCCCATACCGAGACGCTGACCCGCCTGCGCGCCGAAGCCGACACGCTGACCGCGCTGCTCGAACGCCGCGCCGCCGGCGATACCCGGCCGGCGATCGAGGACATCCGCGTGACCGCTGGCTACGAGGCCGCCCTCGGCGCCGCGCTGGGCGACGATCTCGACGCGCCCGTCGACTCCCGGGCCGAAGGGGCGGCCGCGATCCGCTGGCAGGGCGGCCCGGATGTTGGCCCGGACGTTGACGGCGAAGGCCCGGACCTGCCGCGCGCCGCCCGCCCGCTCAGCTGGTTCGTCGACGCGCCGGCGGCGCTGACCCGCCGGCTCGACCAGATCGCGGTGGTCGAGGATTCCGATCTGCTCGAGGCGGTCGCGCCGCTGCTCGCCCAGGGGCAGCGCGCGGTGTCGCGCGACGGCGGCATGGTCCGGTGGGACGGCTTCGTCGTCGCCGCCGGCGCGCCGACCGCCGCGGCCCAGCGCCTGGCGCAGCAGAACCGGCTCGACGCCATCGGCCGGGAAACGGTTGCGGTGGAGCGGCAGGCCGCCGCCGCGCGCGACGACCTGGAGGCCGCCCGGACCGCCGCGGCCGCCGCCGACGGGGCCTGGCGCAGCGCCAATGCCGCCGTGGGCGAGGCGTTCGACCTGCTCAACGCGCGCCGCGCGGCGCTGGCCTCGCTCAACGAGGCGGCGGTTTCGCAGCGCAGCCGTCTCGAGGCCGTCGCCGAGGCGTTGGCGGCGCTCGAAAGCGAACGGGCCGAAGCTGCCGAAGCCCTGAGCGCGGCGCGGGCGGCGCTGGACGCAATTCCGGAGGATTCCGCCGCCCAGGCGCAGCTTTCGGACATGCGCGACAACCTTGCCGCCCTGCGCCGGGACCTGGCCGAGAGGGAGCAGGCCGGCAACCGGCTGGAAGCCGAAGCGGCGGCGCGCGAGCGACGGCGGGCGGCGGCCCGGGAGGACACGGCGCGCTGGCGGCGGCGTCTCGAGGACGGCGAGGCCCAGGTTGCGGCGCTGGAAGAGCGGCGCGGCGGAATCGCCGACGAAGCGGCGGAGATCGAGCGCCTGCCGGACGATCTGGCGGCCCGGCAGGCGGCGGCGGACGCCCTGGTCGCCGAAAGCGAAGCCGCGCGCGAGGCGGCGGCGTCGGCGCAGGCGGAAGCCGAATCGGCGCTCGCCGGCATCGACCGGGAACTCCGCGAGGCCGAGAAGGCGCTCGCCGAAGCGCGCGAAGGCCGGGGCCTGGCCGAGGGCCGGGTCAGCCAGGCCGGGCAGACGGTCTCGCAGATCGCGGAGCGTTGCGCCGAGCGACTGAACTGCCGCCCGGAAGCGCTGCTGGAGGTCGCCGAACAGAATCCGGACCGGCCCCTGCCGACCCAGGCCGACACCGAACGGCGGCTCGACCGCCTGTTGCGCGAGCGCGACGGCATGGGCCCGGTCAATCATCGCGCGGAGCGGGAGTCGAAGGAGCTCGGCGACCGGATCGAGGAACTCGAGACCGAGCGCGACGACCTGACCGGCGCCATCGAACGGTTCCGCCGGGCGATCGCCACCCTGAACCGCGAGGGGCGGGAACGGCTCCTGGCGTCCTTCGAAACGGTGAACGGGCATTTCCAGTCCCTGTTCACCCGCCTCTACGGCGGCGGCCGGGCGCATCTGGCGCTGACCGAATCGGACGATCCGCTCAACGCCGGCCTGGAGATCATGGCGAGCCCGCCGGGCAAGCGGCTGCAAAGCCTGTCGCTGCTCTCCGGCGGCGAGCAGGCGCTGACCGCGATCGCCCTGCTGTTCGCCGTGTTCCTGACCAATCCGGCGCCGATCTGCATTCTCGACGAGGTCGATGCTCCGCTCGACGACAACAATGTCGACCGGTTCTGCACCCTGGTCGAGGATATCGCCGAGGAGAGCGGCACCCGCTTCCTGATCGTGACCCACAACCGGCTGACCATGGCCCGCATGGACCGGCTCTACGGCGTGACGATGGCCGAACGCGGCGTCTCGCAACTGGTCTCCGTCGACCTGCGCGAGGCCGAGGCGCTGCGGGAGACCGCGTAGCCGCCGCTAAAATAATGTCGCATCGCCCGGTTTGTGCCGGAATACCGGGGGGTTAGCCGGCATCCGGACGCGCATTTGCGCCCGGCGCCCCGATTGACACCCTTCGCGCTCACCCCCTAGGTTGCCGGCGTTTCCGGCCGGTCTTCCTCCGGCCGTCCCGCGGTTCCTTCGGAGGCCGGGTCCGCCGTTGCGGGCCGCGCCGCGCGGAGGCGGCGCCATGGCGCAACAGGACCGTCCTCCCTCCCTCGATCGGCTCGATGCCCGGCTGCGCGCAGCGCAGAAAAGGCGCGACGGGAACCGGGCGGGACGCGGCGGCAGGCGGGACGCCGAAGACCGGACCGACCGGGGCAAGGGGATCGGCCTCGCGCTGCGCATCGGCGCCGAACTGGTGGCGGGCGTCGCCGTCGGGGTCGCCATCGGGCTCGGGCTCGACTGGTGGCTGGGGACGAAGCCCTGGCTGATGATTGTCTTTTTCTTCCTCGGCGCGGGCGCCGGGATCGTGAACGTCTACCGGACGATGAGCGGTCTGGGCCATGCCGTGGGATATGCCGACCGGGACCGCGCGAAAGACGGCGGCGGGCCGGGTCCGGACGAACGCAAGGGGGGATGAGCGGTGGCTGGCGAAAAACACGGTCCGCTCGACCAGTTCGCGATCAAGCCGCTGGTGCAGATCGACATCGGCGGCGCCGACCTGTCGTTCACCAATTCGTCGCTGGCGATGCTGATCACGGTGGCGTCGGTCAGCCTGTTCCTGGTCGTCGGCATGGGCCGCGGCCGGCTGGTGCCGGGCCGGTGGCAGTCGATGGCGGAGTTGAGCTACGAATTCGTCGCCGGGTTGCTGAAGGAGACGGTGGGCAACGAAGGCCGCCGCTACTTCCCGTGGATTTTCACCCTGTTCATGTTCATCCTGTTCGGCAACATGCTGGGCATGATCCCCAGCGCCTTCACTTTCACCAGCCACATCGTCGTGACCTTCGCCATGGCGCTGGTCGTCTTCGCCTTCGTCACCCTGCTGGCGATCGCGAAACACCGCCTGCATTTCTTCAGCTTCTTCGTGCCGCCCGGCGCGCCGAAGCTGATGTGGCCGCTGCTCATCCCGATCGAGGTGATCTCCTATCTCTCGCGTCCGGTCAGCCTGTCTGTGCGACTCTTCGCCAATATGTTGGCCGGACACACGCTGCTTAAGGTTTTTGCCGGTTTCGTGGTCGCGCTGGGCGCCGCGGGCGTGGTGCCCCTGCTCTTCATCGTTGCGCTGACCGGGCTGGAAATCCTGATCGCATTCCTGCAGGCCTACGTCTTCACAATTCTGACCTGCCTGTACATCAACGACGCGCTCCACCTCCACTAGACGTGGGTATCCGGGCCGGGCGCGGCGGGCCCTAACGTTTCGGGGAAAGGACCTGAATATGGATGTTGAAGCTGCAAAATTCCTGGGCGCCGGTCTGGCGGTGATCGGCGTGATCGGCGCCGGTATCGGAATCGGCAACGTGTTCGCCGCCTTCATCCAGGCGGTCGGCCGCAACCCGGCGGCGCGCGGCGAGGTCTTCACCATGACGATGCTGGGCTTCGCGCTGGTCGAGGCCATCGCGCTGTTCGCCCTGGTGATCGCGCTCGTCATCCTGTTCGGATAGCTGGCCGCCCTTGCGGGCGGGCGCCCTGCGGCCGGCCTCCCGGAACCGGGACCGGCCGGATACGCACGAATACGCGGGGGCGCGCGGAGAACGGCGATGCCGCAACTGCAACAGATCGATACCTTCCTCTCGCAGGTCGTCTGGCTGGCGATCGCCTTCGCCGTCCTGTTCGTCGTGATGCGCACGGTCGCGCTGCCGAAAATCCAGGCGACGCTGGAGGCCCGGCGCGACCGGATCGAGGGCGATCTGGACCGGGCCCAGACCCTGCGGCAGGAGGCCGGGCAGGTCCTGGCCGAATACGAGGCGGCGATGGCCGAGGGCCGCGACCGGGCCCAGTCGGCGATCCGCGACGCCGTCGAGGACGGCAAGGCCCGGGCCGCAAAGGCCCATAGCGAGCTGGCGAACCGGCTGGCCGACGACATCGCCGGCGCCGAAGCCCGGATCGAAACCGCCCGCGACGAAGCCGTCGGCAATATCCGGGAGGTTGCGGTGGACGTCGTGCAGGCGGCCGCCCAGCGCCTGATCGGCGGCCGGATCGCGCGCAAATCGGCGGCCGACGCCGTCGATGCGGTCGCGGGCCGCTAGGGAGCCGGCGCGATGGAGCCTTCCGCGATCGCCGGATCGGCCGCGCTGCTCGCCGCGGGCAAGACCGCCTCGGTCGGCGGCTGGCTCGGCGACCTGTTCGATTTCGGCGGGGCGACGTTCTGGGTCCTGGTCGCCTTCGTCATCTTCGTCGCCTTCATGGTCTGGAAAGCGCGGAGCGCAATTACCGGTGCGCTGGACGCCCGGGCCGAGTCGATCCGCAGCGAGATCGAGGAAGCCCAGCGCCTGCGCGAAGAGGCCCAGAGCCTGCTCGCCGATTATCAACGCAAGCAGCGCGACGCCGTCCAGGAAGCCGAGGGGATGCTGCGCGCGGCGGAGGAAGAAGCGGCCCGGCTGCGCGCCCGGGCGGAGGAGGATCTGGCGGCGTCCCTGAAACGGCGCGAGCAGCAGGCGCTCGACCGCATTGCCCAGGCCGAGGCCGCCGCCCAGGCCGAGGTGCGCAACACGGCGATCGACCTGGCGGTCTCGGCCACCCGTAAGTTGCTCGAAGACCGGCTCGACGAAAAGAAGGCCGCCGGCCTGGTCGACCGGGCGATCGAGGAATTGCCCGAAAAGCTGCACTGAGTGCTGCATTGGGCGCTGCACCGGGCATTGCGCAGGCCGCCGCGCCGCCACACCGGCGGAGGAAGCCGGACCCTCATCCTGTCCCGTCCTGCCTGCAAGGAAAGTGCCGCTGCCCATGACGAAACCGACACGCGCCGATTTCCGCTTCCACCATCCGCTGCGCGTCCGCTATGCGGAGGTCGACGGCCAGGGCGTTGCGTATAACGCGCATTACCTCACCTGGTACGACGTTGGGATCACGGAGTATCTGCGCGCCATCGGCCACGACTATCCGCTGGGCGGCGATCCGGAAACCGGCTGCGATTTCCATCTGGTCAAGGCGCTCGTCGAATTCCGCGCGCCGATCTTCTACGACGACGAAATCGACATCTGCATCCGCACCCGCCGCATCGGCCGGACCAGCATCACCTACGATCCGGCGATCTATTCGAAGGATTCGGCCGACGACCTGCGGGCGACCGGCGAGATCGTCTGGGTCAACACCCATCAGCAGACCCACAGGACGGAGCCGGTTCCCGAACGCCTGATCGACGCCATCGCCGCGTTCGAAGGCCGCGATCCGCGCGCGGGTTGAGGCCGGGCGCGGCGGCGCGATCCGCCGAAGGGTCGCCGAAGAACCGTCAGAGGGCCGATTGCCCGCCACCGCCCTCTGTGCCACTTAACGGGCATGTCCGACCGGCTGCGCCTTTCCCGTTCCGACGACAATTTCTATTCCTGGAGCACGCTGGACCGCGCCTCGGCCCGGCGCGCCGACGACGGCTGGCTGGAGGCGCAGCTCCACGGACCGCAGGGCCGCCTGGTCCCGGTCTGGCGCTCGCGCAACCTGATCGATCCCGGCGCGCCGCCGGAGGACCCGCCGGAAGCGACGCTGCTGCCGACGGAGCGGTTTGCAGCGCTGATCGAACGGGGCGACACGCCGTTGTTTCTCGGCCTGCACGGCGGGCTGGCCTATTTCGCCAGCGATCTCTCCCGGCTCGAGCAGACGGAGGCAGAGGCGCTGTGCGGTGTGCAGGCCGATCGGGCGGAATTTCTCGACCTGCGTTTCACCGGCCCGATGATGAACCGGGAACACGGCAACCTGCTGGCCTATGCCCGCGGTATGCTGACCTGGCGGCGGCGGCACAAATTCTGCGGCGTCTGCGGCAGCGAAACCCGGCCGAAGGACGGCGGCCATCTGCGCGTCTGCTCCGACGGAAAGTGCGCCACCAGCCACTTCCCGCGCACCGATCCGGCGGTCATCATGCTGGTGACCTACGGCGACAAATGCCTGCTGGGGCGCCAGAAGGTCTGGCCGCCGGGCATGCACTCGACGCTCGCCGGCTTCGTCGAGCCGGGCGAGACGCTCGAAATGGCGGTGGCGCGCGAAGTCTTCGAAGAATCCGGGGTCCGGGTGCACGATGTGCGCTATCACTCGTCCCAGCCCTGGCCCTTCCCGACCTCGCTGATGCTGGGGTTTCACGCCCGGGCGCTGTCGGACGAACTCGATGTCAACACGGAGGAACTGGAAATGGCCGACTGGTTCCAGCGCGACTGGGTGATCGAGCAGATCGGCAAACGCAGCGAGGGCTTCAAGCTGCCGCGCCGGGATTCGATCGCCCGGCAACTGTGCGAAGACTGGCTCGCCGGCCGGGCCGGGTGAGCGGCATGGCCGGCGCTGCATCCGCGCTTCCGGCCGGTCTGACGGCCGGCTACGCCCGCTTTCGCAGCGGCCGCTATCCGGGTCGACGGGAGACCTATCGGGCGCTCGCCGACGGCCAGCATCCGCCGGTCATGGTGATCGGCTGTTGCGACAGCCGGGTCGATCCCGAAGCGATTTTCGATGCCGGACCGGGCGAACTCTTCGTCGTGCGCAACGTCGCCAATCTGGTGCCGCCCTGCGAACCGGACGGCGGCGACTACGGCGCCGGCGCGGCCCTCGAGTTCGCCGTCGGAGTCCTCGGCGTCGGCGATATGGTCGTCATGGGCCACAGCGGGTGCGGCGGCATCCGGGCCTATATCGAGAGCCGGGGCGCCCCGCCCGGTGAGTCCGGCGCGCCGGGTTTCATCGGCAAATGGATATCGACGGTCCGCGGCGCGGAAGCCCGCCTGCCCGCCGATGCGCCAAAGGAAGGGCCGGAGTTGCAACGGGCCTTCGAATACGCCTCGATCCTGAATTCGCTGGATAATCTTCTGAGCTTCCCGTTCGTCCGGGAGGCGGTCGACGGCAACCGGCTGAAGCTGCACGGCGCGCATTTTTCGATCGGCGACGGCCGGCTCAGCGTACTCGATCGTGCAACCGGCGTGGCCGCGCTGCTGGAATGACCTCACCGGCCTTTCCCTATATCAGCACCCGGGGCGCCGCGCCGCCGGCCGGCTTCGACGATATCCTGCTGTCGGGCCTGGCGCGGGACGGCGGGCTCTATGTGCCCGACGCCTGGCCGGCCTGGACGGCGGAGACCTTGGCCGGTTGGCAGGGCCTGTCCTATGCCGGGCTGGCTGCGGAAATCTGCGCGCCCTTCATGGCCGGCTCCGCCGCCGCGGCGGGCCTGCCGGCGCTGGCCGAAGCGAGCTATGCGGGCTTCGACGATCCCGCCGTCGCACCGCTGGTCCCGCTCGAAGACGGCCTGTATCTCCAGGAACTGTTCCACGGCCCGACTCTGGCTTTCAAGGACTACGCGCTCCAACTGGTCGGCCGGTTGTTCGACGCTGTGCTGTCCGCGCGCGGCGAGCGCATCACGGTGGTCGGCGCGACGTCGGGCGATACCGGCCCGGCCGGCATCGCCGCCTGCGCCGGGCGTGAGGCGATCGACATTTTCATGCTGCACCCGGCGGGCCGGACCTCCGAGGTCCAGCGCCGGCAGATGACGACGGCGCCGGACGGCAACGTCTTCAACATCGCCGTCGAGGGCGCCTTCGACGATTGCCAGGACATGGTGAAGGCCCTGTTTGCCGACGAGGCGCTGCGCGACCGGGTCGGCCTCTCGGCGGTGAACTCGATCAACTGGGCCCGGGTGATGGTCCAGATCGTCTACTACGTCCACGCCGCGCTCCAGATCGGCGCGCCCGAACGGCCGGTCTCCTTCGCCGTGCCGACCGGCAATTTCGGCAACGTGTTCGCCGGCTACGGCGCCCGGCAGTGCGGCCTGCCGGTCGCCCGGCTGATCGTCGGCAGCAACGCGAACGACATCCTCACCCGCTTCTTCCGCCGCAACGCCATGGAAATCCGCGGCGTGACGCCGACCCTGTCGCCCAGCATGGACATCCAGGTGTCGAGCAATTTCGAGCGCCTGCTGTTCGACCTGCTGGACCGCGACGGCGCGGCGGTGGCCTCGGCGATCCGGGCGTTCCGGGACGGCGGCCGGCTGCCGCTCGACGACGCGCGCTGGCGCCGGGCGGCCGCCCTGTTCGACGGCGCCAGCCTGGACGACGAGGGCACCGTTGCCGAAATGCGGCGGGTCTTCGAGCGCACCGGCCGGCAGATCGATCCGCACACCGCCGTCGGCCTGGCGGCGGCGCGGCAATGCCGGGCCGGCGGCGAGCCGGTCGTCGTGCTGTCCACCGCCCATCCGGCGAAGTTCCCGGACGCGGTCGAACGCGCGACCGGCCGCCGGCCGGCCCTGCCGCCGCACCTCGCCGATTTGCACGAGCGCGAAGAGCGGTGCGTCACCATGGCGAAGGATACCGCCCGGCTGACCGATTATGTGCTCGCCAACGCAAGGGCGGCGAGAGGATGATGGATACAGCGCAGGTCACAACGCTTCCCGGCGGCCTCAGGATCGCGACCGACGCCATGCCCCAGGTCGAATCGGTTTCCTGCGGCATCTGGATCGACGCCGGCGCGCGCCACGAGCCGGCCGAGGTCAACGGCGTCTCCCATCTGCTCGAACACATGATGTTCAAGGGCACGGCGCGCCGGAGCGCGCAGGATATCGCCGACGAGATCGAGGCGGTCGGCGGCCACATCAACGCCTGGACGTCGCGCGAGGCGACGGCGTTCTTCTGCAAGACGCTCAAGGGCGACCTGCCGCTCGCCGTCGACATCCTGAGCGACATCGTCCAGCACAGCCTGTTCGACGAGGCGGAACTGGCGCGCGAGCGGGAGGTCGTGCTGCAGGAGATCGGCCAGGCGATGGATACGCCGGACGACATCGTCTTCGACCATTTCCAGCGCGCCGCCTATCCGGACCAGGCGCTCGGCCGGCCCGTCCTGGGCGATCCGGCGATCGTCGGCGCCTTTCCGCGCGACCGGCTCGACGGCTATCACAAGGCCAACTACACCGCGCCGCGGGCGGTCGTGGCCGCGGCCGGCAATCTGGAGCACGAGGGCTTCGCCGCGATGGTCGAGGACCGGTTCGCGGCGCTGGCGGCCGGCAGCCGGCGCGCGCCCGAACCGGCGCGCTACGCAGGCGGCGACTATCGCGAAGAGCGCGATCTGGAGCAGCTTCACCTGCTGCTCGGCTTCCGCGGCGCGGCGCAGACGGACGACGACTATTTCGCCGCCATGCTCCACTCCACCATCCTCGGCGGCGGCATGTCGTCCCGCCTGTTCCAGGAGGTGCGGGAAAAGCGCGGGCTGGTCTATTCGGTGAGCAGCCACAACACCGCCTATGCCGACGCCGGCCTTTACGGCATCTACGCCGGCACCGGGCCGGACCGGGCGGCGGAACTGGCGCCGGTCGTGTTCGACCAGCTGGCCGATCTTGCCCGCGGCGCCGGGCCGGAGGAGCTGGACCGGGCGAAGGCGCAGGCGCGCGCCGGCCTGCTGATGTCGCGGGAAAGCACCGGCGCGCGCTGCGAGCAGCTCGCCCATCACATGCTGGTTTACGGCCGGCCGCTGCCGCCGGCGGAGATCCTGCAGAAGATCGAGGCGGTCGACGAAGCGGCCGTCGGCGCGTTCGGCGAGAAGCTGCTTGCCGGCCCGCTCACCAGCGCGGCGCTGGGCCCGGCCGGAACGCTGGAAAGCTACGATGCGATGGCGGCGCGGCTGGCCGCCTGAGGCCGCGAAATCAGGCGTGCCCGGCGGTGCTGGACAGCATGCTCGGATCGATGCCGAGCGTGCCGATGGCGGTGCGCCAGCGGTCTTCGTCCAGGTCGGCGCCGAAGATCAGGTCTTCGCCGGCGTCGGCGGTCAGCCAGCCGTTCTGCTGGATTTCCTGTTCGAGCTGCCCGGCGCCCCAGCCCGAATAGCCCAGGGCGAGCAGGCAGTTTTCCGGGCCGCCGCCGCCGGCGACCTCGCGCAGGATATCGACGGACGCGGTCAGGCCGATGCCGTCGGACACGGCCATCGTGCCCTTGTGGTCGTAGCCGCCGCCGTGGAGCACGAACCCGCGCGCCGTCTCGACCGGCCCGCCGATATGCACCGGAATGTCGCGCCGGATCGTGCAATCGTCGACGCCGACCTGCTCGAGCAGTTCCTTGAAGACGATGGAGTCCGAGCGCTTGTTGACGACGAGGCCCATGGCGCCGTCGCCGGAATGGGCGCACATGTAGATGACGGTGTGGGCGAAGCGCGGGTCCGCCATGCCCGGCATGGCGATCAGCAGCCGTCCGGTGAGCCAGGGATTGGCGCTTGCGGTCGAGCCTGGAATTGTCACCCTCCGTCGCGGGTCGCCGGCTCTTCGGGCGGCCGGTCCTTTCCGAAGATAGACCCGCCGGCGCGCCGCGCAAGCGAAACCGGCCGCAAAGCCGGATCGGCGGCCGGGAGGGCGGCGCGTGCCTTCCTTCTGGCGGCCGGCCTTGCCGGCGCGGCTGCGGCGCCTGCCGCCGCGTCTGCGCCCGCCGAATCGCGCCCGGTGGAATCGTCTTGGATCGATGCTCTGGAGGGCCGGATGCGGCTGGTCGGGGGCGGCAGCGGCCGGGAGGGCCGCTGGCTGGGCCTGACCTTCGATCTCAAGCCGGACTGGAAAATCTTCTGGCGGGCGCCGGGGGCGCCGGGGTTGCCGCCGGTGCTGGACTGGCAGGGCTCGCGCAACCTGCTGTCGGCCCGGATCGTCTGGCCCGCGCCGGAGATATTCACCAGTTTCGGTTTCAGGGCCCGGGGCTTCGGCGGCCGGTTCACCCTGCCGGTCCGCGCGGCGGTGCGGGATGCGGACAAGCCCGTCGAGGCCCGCGTCCGGGTGCTGTTCCAGTTGTGCAAGGATGTCTGCATTCCGGTCGAGACGGAACTCGCGCTCACCCTTCCGGCGTCGGCGCCGCCCCACCCGGACATCGTCGCGGCGCGGACCCGCGTGCCGAAACCGGCCGGCGGCGGCTTTGCGGTCTGGCGGGCCGAGCGGCGCGGGCGCTCCCTAAGCGTGCAACTCCGCCATCGCAGCCGGTCGTTCGCGCGCCCGGTCGTCCTGGTCGAGGCGCCGAAAAATGTGCGGCTGGGCCGGTCCGGTCCGGTGACGGCGGGCGCCGGCGGCCGGATCGGCGTGTCGATCCCGATTCTGGGCAAACGTCCGGTCCCGAAGGACTTCCGCGTCCGGGTCACGTTGATCGACGGGCCCGACGCCTGGGAAAGATCGGCGCCTGTCTCAGCCGCCGTCGGCCGGTGACGCGGCCGCCGGCTCCGCTACAGCCGGCCGGCTGCGCAGCAGCGGCAGCAACAGCAGGACCAGGCCGGCGCACACCGCCATGATGGCGACGATCGGCCAGACGCTGTCTCCGGTGACGGCGCCCGAAAGCTGCGCCGCGGCCGCGCTGACCGTCATCTGGACGAACGCGACCAGGCCGGACGCCGCGCCGAAAGCGCCCGGGCTGGAATTGATTGCGCCGGCGACGCCGTTGGGAATGATAAGCCCCTGGAAGAACGAGATGGCGTAAGCCGGCACGAACAACAGGGCCGGCGTGAGGGCAAACACGCCGAACAGCAGGGCCGCGACGGCCAGGACCAACGCACCCAGTATCGCGCCCAGCATGACCGAGCGGTCGAGGCCCAGCGTGTTCAGAAGCCGCGTCGCGGTGAAGCTGCCCACGGCAAACATGCCGGGAATGCCCAGGAACCAAAGGCCGTATTCGCTCGGCGGGCGTTTCAGCAGCCCGTTCATCAGGTAAGGGGCGCCGGCAACGAAGGCGAAGAAGATCGCCATGCTGAACGCCGAGATCAGCGTGTAGCCCCAGAACCGCCGGGACCGCGCGACCTGGCGCAGGCCGCCGAGCGCCGACCGGACGATCGATCCGTCGCATGAACGGGCGCGCGCGGCGGCGGGAAACGTTTCGTGCAGCAGCCCGAGGACAAGGGCGCCGACCAGCAGGGCGAGCAGGGCGGTTGCGGCAAAATTCGCCCGCCAGCCGAAGCCTTCGGTGAGAAACCCGCCGACCACCGGCGCGATCATCGGCGCGATCACCATCGACATCGTCAGGTAGTTGATCGCCTTCGGCGCTTCGGCGGCGCCATAGACATCGCGGACGATGGCGCGGCTCAGGACCATGCCGGCGGCGCCGCCGGCGGCCTGCGCAACGCGCCCCACGATCAGCAGTGTCACCGACGGCGCGAAGGCGCAAAGCAGGCTGCCGGCAAGGAACAGGCCCATGCCGCCGACCAGCACCGGCTTGCGGCCGAACCGGTCGGACAACGGGCCGTAGAACAGGGTCGAAACGGCGATCGCCACCATCGACAGGCTGAGCGTGAGCTGGACGAAGGACTGGCTCGACCCGAAATAGCGCTGGATTTCCGGCAGCGCCGGCAGGAAGACCTGCATCGAAAAGGAGCCTGCCGCCGCCATCAGCATCAGGACCAGGAAAAAGGCCGCTTTGGCTCTGACGGTCATGAATCGTTCATCGGCGGAACAGGCAGCGGACGGGAGGGGCAGGGGAACGGGCGGCGTAAAAAACGGCGCCGCGGAACGGGCGCCGGGCGCAGCTATAGCGTGACCGGCGCGCCGGCGAAACGGGAAGCGCGCCGCAGCGGCGCGCGGCGCTCAGCCGTCGCGTGTTTTCAGGAGCCAGCCGAATGTCAGGGTCGCGGCGACCGCCCCGGCGAGCTGCGCCAGGATGAAGCCCGGCGCGTGGGCCGGCGCGATGCCGGAAAAGCTGTCGGTCAGGCTGCGGGCGATCGTCACCGCCGGATTGGCGAAGGAGGTCGACGAAGTGAACCAGTAGCCGGCCGAAATGAACAGGCCGACGGCGTAGGCGGTCGCCTCCGGGCGGAAGCGCACCGTGCCCAGGATGGCCGCCACGAGGCCGAAGGTCGCCACGAACTCGCCGGTCCACTGGCCGATGCCTGTGCGGCTGTTGACCGAGGCGGCGAAGGCCGGCTCGCCGAACATCAGATGGGCGACCAGGACGCCGGCCAGCCCGGCGGCGATCTGGACGACGACGTAGACCGCCGCGTCGCGGGCGCCGATCTCCCTGCGGATCAGGAAGGCGAGCGTGACCGCCGGGTTGAAATGGGCGCCCGAAACCGGCCCGAAGATCAGGATCAGCACCATCAGGATGGCGCCGGTCGCCACCGTGTTGCCGAGCAGGGCGAGCGCCGCGTTGCCGCCGGCCAGCGTCTCCGCCATGATTCCGGAGCCGACGACGGTTGCGAGCAGGAAGGCGGCGCCGAGCGCTTCGGCGGCGAGTTTCCGGGCGAACGAGAAGGTCATCGGCTATGCGTTTCGGGGCGTTTCGGGGCGTTTCGGGCGCGGGGCCGCCGGCAGCGGCGCGGCGCGGAAACGCCGCCTACGGCGCCGTCCGGTCGTGCAGGGCGCCGATTTCCGCGTCCCGGGCGTCGTCGCGGCCCATCGTTTCGGAATGGGCCAGCCGGTGGAAGGTTTCCCACACCACGCCGTCGGGATCGGACGCCCAGGTCTTGTTGCCTTTGGCGTAGCAGCAGAGGTTTTCCTTCTCCTCGAAGACGGCCTGCTCGGCGTCGGTCAGCGCGCGGGTGATCGCCTTCAGGCTGTCGCCGTCCTCGACCTGGATGCCGAGATGGGAGACGCCGCCGCCCTCGCCGTCGCAGCATTTCTGCGTCGAGACCGCGAAATTGACCGCCGGCTCGTCCAGCATCCACTGGGCGTAGTCGCTCTTCAGCTTGTCCGGCGCGGCGCCGAACAGGGTGCTGTAGAACTGCACCGTCCTGTCCAGGTCCGCGACGTTCAGATGCACATGCAGGCGTTTCATGGCCGTTTCTCCTTCATGTTCCGCACGGGGACTTCCGAACGGGGGCTTCCGCACCGGGATTTCCGCACGGGGACTTTCGCACCGGGATTTCCGCACCGGGATTTCCGCACCGGGATTTCCGCCAAGAGGCCGTCAGGCCGCCGCGGCCTCGTCCCCGAGCGCCGCGCGGACCGCCGCCCGAACCGTCTTGTGGCCCTTGCAGCAGTCTTCCATCAGGAACCGCATCAGCGCCCCGGCGCCGTCGAAATCCGCCCGGTAGACGACCTGCCGCGAGCGCCGCTCCGACGACACCAGTCCCGCCCGCTGCAACAGGCCGAGATGGGTCGAGAGCGTCGACGGCGCCGTATCCAGCGCCCGGGCGATCTCGCCCGCCGGCAGCCCCGCCGGCCCGGCGCGCACCAGCAGCCGGAAGGCCCGGAGGCGCGTCTCCTGCGACAGGGCGGCGAAGGCTTCGGTAGCCGTTACGATTTCCATATTTCGATAATTATCGAATTAAGAGAGGTTGTCAAGGGCTTGTTTGTCGTTTTTTGATTTGCCAAGCGCCGATAAACCGGGCTGCCGGCTTCCGGTCTGCTGTCCCGACCGGACGTTCCCCCACCCGTCATTTCGACTGAGCGAAGCGAATGGAGAAATCTTTCCGCTCATGCGCTCCGTACCCACGCACCGCGCGGGAAAGATATCTCCGCTCCGCAACCCTTCGGGCCGCTCCGGTCGATATGACGAGAGGGCAGACCGCGAAAAGCCGAAGCCCTACTCCGCCGCCACCGCCGCACTGTCGCGTGCCGCGGCCATTGCGGCGATGGCTTCGCTCAGGCTTTCGCCTTCCGGGTCGGCCAGCGCGGCGGCGCGGGCCTGGGCGATGTCGCCGGCCCGGTCGACGCCCGCGGCCAGCGCCGGCTCGACGATCTGCGCGACGATGCGCCGGTAGTTGCCGACGCCGCGCTTGTGGGTCTCCGAATAGCCCTTGATCAGCCGGGCGCATTCGATCGTCTCGAGCGCCATCGGCTTGCTGACCGCCGCCGCCTTGCGCACCAGGTCCAGCCAGCCCTCGATAAGGTCCTGTTCCTCGGCATAGCGGTAGCCGCGCCGTCGGAAGCGCCGCATCCCGGCCAGCGTCCGCACCCGGGCGAAGCCCCACACCGTGTCGGTGCGGATATGCAGGCCGAAATGCCACTTGCGCGCCCTGGCCGGGTTGCGGTCGGCCCAGTCGACGACCCGGCGCCCCAGGCCCTTCGGCAGCACGGAGGCGAATTCGTACGGCCCCGGCTTGAAATGCTCGGTCGTGCGGACGAGCTGGCCGTCCTGCGCCTGGACGTCGCGGCGCATCCGTTCGAAGCGCGAGCGGCGGGTCTTGAGCTGGGCGACCCGCATGATGTCCTCGAAGGTCATCCGGAGGCCGAGATGGCGCGCCGCCTCGTTGGCGATCTTGAAATCGCCGTCGCCGCGGCCCTCGTCGATCGCCCGCACCGTATCGAGCCGGTCGAGATAGAGCCGGGCGTAGGCCGCGTCCTGATAGTCGAGGCAGCGGCCGCAGGCTTCCAGCACGACGGCGTGGGTCTCCGACGGATAGTCGCGCTCGATCCGGCCCTTCAGTTCGCCGGCGGCATCGCCCGGCCGCGGCGCCGGCGCCTTCGGCGGCGCCAGTGCGGTCTGCAATTCGACGACATCGCCCGTGGCGTAGGCGAAGCCGACATCGAAACCGGCGAGGTTGGACTCGACCGCCTTGCCCGATTCGCGGATGCCGTCCTTAAAGGTCTCGGGCTCGATGGGCAGCACGCCGGAGCCGGCCATGGCGCCGAGCAGGACCGAATTGACGATGGTGCCCGCGTCCTGGGCGGCGCGTTCGATGTCGAACAGGATATGCCGCTTCGACATCTGCTTGGCGGAGTCCATGATCCTGTCGCCGTCGTAGCGGCCGTCGCCCATCGCCATCTTCTCGGCCAGCGTATAGACCCGATGGGTCGAGCCGATCAGCGTGGTCTTCTCCGGGCTGATGAAGCCCTTCTCCATCGCCCGGCCGACTTCCATGAGCTCGGTCGCGATCATCATGTCGATGTCGCCCGGACCCGGATACAGGTCGAGCACCGGCTCTATGTCGCCGGTCTCGGCATAGGCCTTCGGGACGATCTCGACATAATAGGTCGTCGCGCCGGTGCGCTGGGCCACGCCGGGGATCGACGTCGCCTGGACCGGCAGGCCGGCCTTGCGCGCCGCGTCGACCAGCCAGGCGGTCAGCACGCCGCCGCCTTCGCCGCCCATCGCCGCGATGACGACGGTGACCGGCCGCTCCTCGGCAGGCTTGCGCCGGGCGGTCTTGCGTTTCGGCGCGGCCTTGGCCGTCGCAGCCTTGGGCGCGGACGCCTTCTTGCTCGTCTTGGCCATGGTCAGGCCGCCTTCGCCGCGTCTTCCCGCTCCATCGCGCCTTCCCGGCGCGGGGCGAGGCGCAGTTCCTCCGGGCTGTAGACCATGCCGATGACGCGCCGGCGCACGCCGGCGAGCCAGCGCTCGAACGGGCCGGCGTTGTAGACGATCTCCGCCTTGTAGAAGGACGGGCACAGGATCGCCGCGTGGGCGACCTCGCCGCATAGCCCGCAGCCGACGCAGCCCGTGTTGACATGGGCGATCGGGTCGGTGCGCAGCGGGTCCGGGTTGGCCTTGATGGTGAGCGACGGGCAGCCCGACAGGCGGATGCAGCTGTGGTCGCCGGTGCAGACATCGTCGTCGATGCCGAAGCGCGGCCGCACGGCGCGCTTGCCCTCGCGGATCAGCTTCGTCCGTTCGGCCTTCACCCGGCGCTGCTTGGCCAGCATGCATTCGCTTTCCGCGACGATGACCTTGAGGCCGTTGTGCGTCGTGGTCATCGCCTCTTTCAGCGTCTTGACCATCTTCGAGACGTTGTAGGTGCGCACCTTGCGCTGCCACTTGACGCCGAGCGCGCGCACCGTCTCCTCGATCGACATGTGGGACTGCTCGAAATTGCCCTCCTTGGGCGTCGACGGCACCCATTGCCAGCCGGTCGCCGATGTGTAGCCGTTCTTCATCACGATCAGGATCGAATCGTTCTTGTTGAAGACGGAACTGGCGACGCCCGTGCTCAGGCCGTTATGCCAGAAGCCGCCGTCGCCCATGATCGAGATGACCCGCTTGTCGAAATTCGGCGCCACGCCGGTCGAACTGGCGAGGCCGAGGCCGTAGCCCAGCACGGTCTGGCCGATGTTGAAGGGCGGCAGGGCCGAGAAGGTGTGGCAGCCGATATCGCAGCTGATATGCGTCTTGCCGAGATCCTTCTCCATCAGCTTGATGGCGCTGAACACCGGCCGCTCCGGGCAGCCGGTGCAGAAGGTCGGCGGCCGCGGCGGGACCGGGCTGCCGAGATATTTCGCGGCCTTGGTCTTGAGGCCGACGATGTATTCGATCCGCGCGCCGGCGTTGCCCCTGTTGAAGTCGGGGTTGGTGTCCGGCAGGCCGATTTCGTCGATCCATTGCGAGACGCCGTTCTGCACCACGTCCGAAGTGTACTGGCCGGCCATCGGCAGCGGGCCCTTGCCGTGGACCTCGGTCTGAACGTCGGCCTTGCGCAGGATGACGTTGACGTCGTCCTCGATATAGGCCGGATGCCCCTCCTCCACGACCAGGACATGCTTCTTGCCGGCGCAGAAGGCGGAAATTTCGTCCGGCACCAGCGGGTAGGTGACGTTCATGCAATAGATCGGCACCCGGGAATTGCCGTAGATGTCGGCAAGGCCGAGATGGTTCAGGGACCGCTGCACCGTGTTGTACAGGCCGCCCTGGCAGATGATCCCGAGCTCGTCGAGTTCGCCGTCGAACGTCTCGTTCAGTTTTTCCCGGCGGATGAAGTCGATCGCAGCCGGCACGCGCTCTTCCCACTTGTGCTTTTCCTGGGCGTAGGTGCCCGGCGGCAGCGCGATCTTCATCAGGTCGAAATTCGGCTTCTCCAGCTTGCGGTTGCCGGTGAACTGCCCGTGCTTGTTGTCCTTCGCTTCGAAGCGGCCCTGGACGTGGCAGGCCAGGATGCGCAGCTGGACCATGACCGGCTGGTTCGACGCTTCGGACAGCTCGAACGCCTTCTCGGTCAGGTTGACGATCGAGGTCAGGTTGGGCCGCGGATCGAACAGCCAGAGGGTGGATTTCAGCGCGTAGGCGTGGCTGCGCTCCTGGATGATCGAGGCGCCTTCGCCGTAATCCTCGCCCAGGATGACGACCGCGCCGCCGGTCACGCCGACCGAGCCGAGGTTGGACAGCGCATCCGAAGCGACATTGGTGCCGACCGTCGATTTCCAGGTGACCAGGCCGCGGATCGGATACTGGATCGACGCGCCGAGCATGGCGGCCGCGCCCGCCTCGTTGGCGCAGATCTCCAGATGGACGCCGTATTCGTCCATGATGTCCTTGGCGTCGTTCAGCACGTCGACCAGGTGGGAGACCGGCGAGCCCTGGTAGCCGCCGACATAGGAGACGCCGGATTGCAGCGCCGCCTTGGTGACCGCAAGGATGCCTTCGCCTTCGAAAATCTCGCCGTCGCCCTTCTTCAGCGACTGCACCTCTTTCGCAAATGACCGTTCCATGACCGTATCTTCAACCGAGGCCCAAAAAAGTTGGCCCGATGGGACAATTGGGGTGAACTTGCCGGGAATGTCCGCGCTGGCGTCATTCCGCCGGACATATTAGGGTCTTTCTTCCGCCAAGGCCAGCCGCGCGCATGTACACGCGCGCGGGCGCGGAATGCGCCCTATACATGAAATGCCGGTAGACTGCCTCATGCAGACGCCGAAATCCCCTGCCCGAATCTCCCTGCCCGGCGCGGTCGCGTCCGAAGCCCAACCCGGAATCCCGCCATGCTCCGACCCCTCGCTGTCCTTCCGGCCTGTTTCCTGGCGCTGACGGCTTTTTCCGACGGCGCGAAGAAGGAACTCGCCGCCGCCTGCGCCGACAGCCTGGCCAAGCGGCAGGAGCGCGGCCGGGAAACGCCCGAAGCGCTGGTGAAGAACCGCACGCCGATCTGCGCCTGCGTCGCCGATGCCGTCGCCGAAGAGGGCGAAATCCCGGACGGCGACAAGCCGAAGGTGACGAAGACGTTTGCGCTGGTCGCCGCCGGCGACATGGAGGCCGCCCGGGCCCTGCGCCTCGCCCTCGGCAAGCCGGTCCACACCGCCATGCGCCGCATCACCCGCGACTGCGCGAGAGAATACGAGAAGCCGGCGGAGTAGGGCGGCCCGCAGGCCGTTCTCCCGGCGTCATCCCGACCGAGCGGGGCGAGCGGAGCGATCTCGACTCGGGCTTACCCACAAGAACCCGGGTCCGGCGCCGAGCCTCCTCCGCTACGCCCCGGAATAGATCCGGGGCTCCGGTCGGAATGACGGCGAGGGTGGCAGATGTCTTGTCCGGCGCCGGTTTTTGGCATATTATGCCAATTCCGGCGTTATATGGGGTAGGAGTTATGCCGACGCGCAATGTTGTGCTGACGGACCGTCAGGCGGAGATGGTCGCCAGTCTGGTCGGTTCCGGGCTTTATCAGAATGTCAGTGAAGTCATCCGCCATGGTTTGAGGCTCGTCGAGCAAAGACAGGCGGAAGACACTGCTCGCCTCGAAGCATTGCGCGAGGCAATCGCTGTCGGCATTGCCGATATCGAGGCTGGGCGTTTCCGCACATTCGACTCGACCGAGCCGTTGCTCGAACACTTTTCGGCTCTTGCCGAAGAAGTGCTTGCCGAACCACCGAAGGGCGGCAGCGACGCAGGATGACGGGCGACCGCCGATGGGAGGTTCGTCTGACACCCGCCGCCGACAATGACACCCGCGACATACTCCGATGGACCGAGGCGCATTTCGGAGCAACGCAGGCGCGGGTCTACGCCGAAATATTGGGTCGCGCGACCGACGCTTTGAAGGCCGGCCCGCGCGTTGCCGGAGCCAGAGTACGCAATGACCTCGGCGAAGGAATCATGGCGCTTCATGTCGCGCGGCAGGGGCGGAAGGGCCGGCACTTGGTGTTCTACCGGATCGGTTCCCCTGCGGAGCCGCCGACGATCGATGTACTCCGCATCCTTCATGATTCGATGGATCCGACACGCCACCTGCCCTTGGGCGAACCCGGCAAGCCGTAAATTCGGCCCTCATGCGGCCCCGCCGCTCACAGATGCAGGCCAACGCCCCCCGGCGGCGGGCGGCGGTCCCGGGCCGTCCGGGAGACGGCCTGTAGAATCAGTTCCAGCTTCCGGACCAGCGAGATGCGCCCGGCGGCGCCTTCCAGTTCGCGTTTCGACAGCAAGTGCCCGAAAATGCCGCAAGTGTCGGCTAGAGCGACGATGGCGCTGTCGCGCGGATCGGGAATCCGGTCGCTGAACAGCACCGACATGAGCCGCCCCTTCACGTCCCGGCTGGCCCCGGCGTCGGCTACCGGAAAGCGCTGGCGCCGCAATGCCCACAGAAAGCTCCCGTCCCGGCGCGCGAGGATGCCGCGCTCGACGAGGCGTTCGAGCGCGCGCGCCCGGATCCAACCGGCGCCTTCGGCCTCGGCCCGGACCCAGTAACGGGCGTCGAAGGTTGCGGTCGCCGCTGCAATCCGGGCGAGCGCCGGATCGAGGAGGTCGTCCCCGACCGGCGCCGGATCGAGCGGGAACAGCCGTTCCGGTTCGGTGTCGATCCGGCCCTCCAGGGCGAGGTCCATCAGCACCCCGCCCGCCAGGGAGCAATACAGCGGCCAATTCGGCACCCGGGCGATCTCGCCGCCCTCGTCCGCGATCAGAAGCATGATCTCTTCGGCAAATCGCAGCATGATCTTTAACCGGAGTGCAGTGGCTATGCGGAACCGTATCCGGCGTTTCCGAAGTCGTTTGCGCATTCGACCGGCGGGAAGCGGCCGGGCGCGGTTTCGCTGCGCCGCAAGGAAACCCAGCTATATCGAAAATGGCCAAACACTAATAGACGCAAAATAATAACATTATTTTGAAGGAGAAGTAGAGCTACCGGACGTACGTTTTTCATATCATTGCACTGAAAAATATGCTTCATTATGTCGAAATATCGGTAATTCTCAAAAAATATCCGGATCATTAAGGCAATACGTCTTTTTTGTTTATTTAAGGGTAATTGCATGTCTTTTTCGTGACTCCTGCCCCGCAAGCGCCGCGCCCAGGGCCTGTCAGCACTGCGCGGTTCATCGCAGATGAGCGCGAAGAGGATGAAGCCGGGGTACGGCGCATCGGGTTTTTCGAAGCGAAAAACGATGCGCCGGCCTCGATACGCGGCGGAGCGCGGGGCCGGTAACACCATACGGATCGGCCGCCCCCAGCGCCAGTTCCGCCCGTCGGCGCCGCTCCGCCGTTCGGGAAGCTCTCCGGGGCGCCCTCCGGATTGCCCGTGCGGCGCACCGCCGTTCATCGGGCGGGCGGGGCGCCGGACGGGCATTGTCCCCGGCGCTGCTCCTTGACATGCCGGCGGCAAGAACAATACAAGAACATAAGTCCTCCGACCGCACCTGCAGCGGATCGGCGCCAACCGCGCCGGGCGGCGGGACTATTCCGGAAGTAATCCTAAAACGAAGTCGGAAACCGCATTTTTGCAGTAGGTAAACCGGTCTGTCCGTTTTGCCCGGACCGGACGCGGCGGCGAATCATGACATATCATGACACATCATGACATTCGACGGCACGCCCGCCGCCCCTCCGCCCGCCGCGCCGGGCACGGCGCTGGCTACGCCGTCGATTTCAGGAACCGTCCCGGCTCGGCGACCAGCACGGCAACGATGCTGAATCCGGCGCAGGCGGCGAAGCCGAGGGTGAGCGGCATGACGGTGCCGTCGAAGGCCGCGCCGATCGCCCAGCCCAGCGCGGAGCCGATGGCGGTCGAGACGAAGCCGGTGATCGACGAGGCGGCGCCGGCGATCGCGCCGTGGGGCTCCATCGCCAGCGCGTTGAAGTTCGGGAAGCACAGGCCGACCATGAACATGGAGAGGCCGAAGAAGACGAGCAGCAGGATGAGCGACGGCTCGCCGGCCCACGCGACGGCGGCGAAGGCGAGCGCCAGGGCGAGCTGGATCAGCAGCGCGCTGTGGGACATGCGGCGCATACCCAGCCTCGGCACCAGCCGGGCGTTGACGAAGGCGGAGGCGATGCTGAACAGCGCGATGCCGCCGAACGCGACCGGGAACCAGGCGTCGATCCGGTAGATGCCGACGAAAATCTGGTGCGATGTCGCGATGTAGGCGAGCAGCGGCCCGAAGGTGAGGCTGACGGTCGCCATGTAGCACAGGGTCTGCCGGTTCCCGAGGACGGCGGCCGCGGCACCGGCGAAGCTGCGCACGGTGAGCGGCCGGCGCGCGTCCCGCGGCCGGGTTTCCTTGAGGCGCAGTGCGGTCCAGAGCATCAGGACCGCCGCGACGCCGAGCAGGAACCAGAAAATGTCCTGCCACGGCCCGATCAGCAGGATGCCGGCGCCGATTCCCGGCGCGACGACGGGAACGAGGATGAAGATCGCCATGATGAAGGACATCGCCCGCGCCATCGCCCGCCCGGCGAAGCGGTCGCGCACGACCGCCACGGCGATCACCCGGGCCGCGCCGGCGGCCACCCCCTGGAGCAGGCGCCCGGCGAGATGGGTGTCGAAGTCGAAAGCCATCACCGCCAGAACGGTCGCAGCCATGTAGACGGCCATGCCGAAATGGAAGACCGGCTTGCGGCCGTAGCGGTCGGAGAAGGGACCGAAGACGAGCTGGCCGATGCCGAATCCGACCATGTAGCTGACGATCACCAGCTGCTGGTCGTTCATGTCGGTGAGGTCGTAGTGCGCCTCGATGTCCGGCAGGGCCGGCAGCATGATGTCGATGGACAGCGCCGTGATGCCCATCATCAGGGCGACGAGCAGGATAAACTCGACCCCGGTCCTGGGCGGCGCGGCGCCTTCGGTCGCAGGGCTGGAAATGGCGGGGCTGGAAATGGCGGTATTCCGTTCGGGGCCGGCGCGGATCGGCGCGCCCTAGACGCGCATCAGGGTTGCCGTCGCGATGGCGATCGGCTTTTCCGCGCCATCTTTCACGGCGAACACCTCGGCCCGGGCGATGGCGGTGCGGCGGGTTGCCTTCACGACCTCGCCGCGGCCGACGAACAGCTCCCCGGCGCCCGGCGCCAGGAAGTTGATCTTGTATTCGGCGGTCCGGCATTCGCCCACCAGCGAGGCCGCCGCCCGGGCGCAGGCGGTATCGGCCAGATAGCTCACCGCGGCGCCGTGCAGGAAACCGCCGCGCTGCAACAGGTCGTCCCGGAACGGCAGGTGGATTTCCGCGGCGCCGTCGCGCCAGTGTTTCAGTTCGGAGCCGAGCAGGCTGCCGAAGGCCGACGGGGCCAGTTCGCCCCCGTCCCGGTCGCCCCCGTCCCGGTCGGCCGCGCTGCCGGTCACGCCTCGCCTCCGACGATCTCGCGCTCGGTGGCGAACCAGATCGGCGAGTTTTCCAGGTCGATGAAACGGGCCTCGTCCTCCAGCAGTTCGCGCCCGGCGGCGCGGCCCGCTTCGGCGGAAAAGCCGGCTTGCATGGCCTCCCGGCTGTCGAACCAGAGTTCGGCCACGCCGTCGAACGGCGCCGGCGCGTTCCGGACTTTCGCGGCGACCGCAGCGAGGTCGCTTTCGAAGCGCGTGCTCTGGACGTAGCGGCGGATGCCGAGCGCCGCGGCATGGCGGCGGACCAGCGGCGCGTGGGTGTCGCGCCAGTAGCTGTCGAATTGCTCCGGGGTCAGGTCCGGCCGCCGGCGCAGGCAGAAGACGATCTTGAACATGGAGCTTTCTGTAACGCGTCTTGCGCCGCCGGCCCACCCGCCATGCCGCGGCGGGATGGCGCCATGCAGAGGCGGTCGCCGGCGCCGGCGCGGCCGCGGGAACGGGGCGAAGGGGTCAGGGCGCGCTCAACGCACACCAGATCGGCGTGTGGTCCGACGCTTTCGGCCGTCCGCGCGGCTTCCGGTCGATTTGGCAGTCGGTCAGCAGGTCGGCCGCCTGGGGCGAGAGCAGCAGATGGTCGATGCGGACGCCGCGGTCGTTCTGCCAGTCGCCGCGCTGGTAGTCCCAGAAGGTGTAGTCCTGCGTGCGCGGGTGCAGGGTCCGGAAGGCCTCGGTGTAGCCGAGCGCCAGCAGCCGGCGGAAGGCGGCGCGGCTCTCGGGCCGGAACAGGGCGTCGCCCCGCCATGCCGCGGGGTCGTGGCAGTCCTCGTCCTGCGGGATCACGTTGTAATCGCCGCCCAGGACTATCGGCTCCTCCAGTTCCAGGAGTCCGCGGGCGTGGGCGACCAGCCGCTCCATCCAGGCGAGCTTGTAGGCGAACTTGTCCGTATCGACCGGATTGCCGTTCGGCAGGTAGATGCTGGCGAGGCGCAGGACGCCGGCATCGGTCTCCGCGACCGCCTCGATATAGCGCGCCTGGTCGTCACCCTCGTCGCCCGGCAGGCGCGTATGGACGACCTCCAGCGGCGTCTTCGAGAAGATGGCGACGCCGTTGTAGGATTTCTGGCCGCTGATCGCGATGTTGTAGCCGGCCGCTTCCAGTTCCATCCAGGGGAAGCTCTCCTCGGTCGACTTGATCTCCTGGAACAGGGCGACGTCCGGATCGAACTCGTCCAGCCAGGCCAGCACATTCGCCATGCGAGCCTTGATGGAATTGACGTTGAAGGTCGCGATCCGGGTCATAGGGCCGGCCGTCGCTGCGGGCGGGGAGCGCTCACCCGGCGCTCAATCGACCGAGAAGCTGGTGCCGCAGCCGCAGTTCGACGTGGCGTTCGGGTTCTCGACGGCAAAATAGCTGCCGATCAACTCCTGCTTGAAATCGACCTCGGCGTTGCCCAGGAAATCGAGCGATATCTCGTCCACGACGACCTTCACGCCATCGCGCTCGAAGACCGTGTCGTCGTCGTTGACCGCGTCGTCGAAATCGAAGCGGTACTGGAAGCCGTTGCAGCCGCCGCCGTCCACTGCAATCCGCAGCATCAGCCGCTCGTTGCCTTCCGCGGCGCGCAGCTCTGCAACCCGCCTTGCGGCGTTTTCCGTGATACCGAATACGGGCGGGACGGACTCGGACATGGGCGATCGGCCGGGCTGTCGGGAACCTGCCCCAGAGTTAGGGAAACGGCGGCGATAGTCAATTTCGGATCGGCTGCCGGAACCGCCTTCGGCACGCCGGCGCCGGCCCTCCGCTACCTGCTGGCCGATTGCCGGGGACTCGCCGCTGCCCTAACCCGGATTTCTCACCGCAGTCATGACCTGCGCGGCGCTGCCGGGCCGGCAGGGCAGGAAAGCCGCGCCGCGCGATGCGGGGACATCGGGCAAGCGGCTTGACGCACCGTGCCGGCCCGACAGCGCCGCCCTCCGGGTCGCGACCCAATTCGCAATCCGGGGACGCCCGCCCGCGGCGTCGCGGGCCTCAACCGTAGTCCCCGCTACGCTTTTCGACCCGCTCCCAGTACCGAACGGGGCGGATCGAACGTCCGGACGCGACGCAGGCCGTGACTGCGGTGAGAAATCCGGGCTAGGTTCCCGACCATGAACCGAGCCGATGCGCCCGACCGGATTTTCGGCTTCCGCCATGCGCCCTACGCCTGCGACCCGGCGCACAGCCGCGGCCGCCTCCACGGCGAGCCGGAATGCACGACGCGCACGGTTTTCCAGCGCGACCGCGACCGGATCGTCCACTCCACGGCCTTCCGCCGGATGAAACACAAGACGCAGGTCTTCGTCTCCCACGAAGGCGATCACTACCGGACGCGCCTGACCCACTCGCTGGAGGTCTCGAACATCGCCCGTTCGGTCGGCCGGTGCCTGGGCCTGAACGAGGAACTGGCGGAAACCCTGGCGCTGGCCCACGATCTCGGCCACACGCCGTTCGGCCACGCCGGCGAGAACGCGCTCAACGACTGCATGGCGGATTATGGCGGATTCGACCACAACGCCCAGACGTTGCGGATCCTGACGCGGCTGGAACGGAAATATGCCGAGTTCGACGGTCTGAACCTGACCTGGGAGACGCTGGAAGGCGTGGTCAAGCACAACGGCCCCCTCGTCGGATCGGCTGCCGGGCAGGCGGCGCGCCCGGTGCCCGAACCGATCGCCGACTATGTCGCGCAGCACGATCTGGAGCTCGAGACCTGGCCCGGTCTGGAAGCGCAGGTGGCGGCGCTGGCCGACGATATCGCTTACAACAATCACGATCTGGACGACGGCTTGCGCGCCGGCCTGTTCACCGTCGCCGAGGTTCGCCGGGTCGGCTTCGTCGACGAGGCGTTCCGCGAGGTGCTGGACCGCTACCCCGATCTGGAGGCGCCCAGGCTGAATCACGAGGCGAACCGCCGGCTGATCGGTTTGATGGTCGATGACCTGCTGGCCGAAACACGGCGGCGCCTGGCCGATTATCGGCCTGGAAATCCGGACGCCGTGCGCCGCCGCGGCTGCGCGACAGTGGCCTTTTCCGCGGCCATGGCGGCCAACGACCGGGCGTTGAAGGACTTTCTGTTCGAGAACATGTACGCCCATCCGAAGGTCAGGCGCGAGACCGACGGGGCGCGTGCCGTGGTCCGCAGCCTGTTCGGCCTGTTCATCGGCCGTCCCGACGCGCTGCCTCCGCCGTGGCGGCGCCGGGCGGAAGCCGGCGGCGAGGCCCGCCGCGCCCGGGTCATCGCCGACTATATCGCCGGGATGACCGACCGTTTCGCCCTGAACGAACACGACCGGCTGATTGCCGCCGAACGCTGACGGATCCGCTGCGATGAACGTCTTCCGCCATTTTCGCGACGAGGTCGCGGCGGTGCTGGCCGCGCTAACCGAGGCCGGGGATTTGCCCGCCGGTGCGGATTTCGATCGTGTCGCCTGCGAACCGCCGCGCGACCCGAGCCGCGGCGACATGGCGACGAACGCCGCCCTCGTCCTCGCCGGGGCGGCAGGCGCGAAGCCGCGCGATCTGGCCGGGAAGATAGCCGAAGGCCTGCGCTGGCTGGACAGCGTGGCCGCGGTCGAGGTCGCCGGCCCCGGCTTTATCAATATCCGGATCGCCGACGGATTCTGGCAACGCCGCGTCGCCGATATCCTGGCGGCAGGACCGGCCTACGGCGATACCGATGTCGGCCGGGGCGCTGCGGTCAACGTCGAATTCACCAGCGCGAACCCGACCGGCCCGCTCCATGTCGCCCACGCCCGCGGCGCCGTGTTCGGCGATACGCTGGCGGCGCTGCTGGAAAAGGCCGGATATGCCGTCACAAGGGAATATTACATCAACGACTGGGGCGGCCAGGTCGATATCCTCGCCGAATCCCTGCTCAAGCGGATGCGGCAACTCCGGGGCGAGGCATTGCCGGAAGAGGCGTTCGACGGCCTCTATCCGGGGCAGGACGTGATCGATGCAGCCCGGGCGGCGCTGGACCTGCCCGCGGACGTGCGGCCCGACCCGGCCTCCGGCAGCGAGGAAGACCGCATCCGCGCCCGCGATTTTGCCGTCGCCTGGATGATGGACCGGATCCGGGACGATCTGGCCGCGCTCGGTGTCCGGCACGATGTGTTCTCTTCCGAGCGGTCGCTGGTCGAAACCGGCGCGGTCGACACCGTCTTCGCCGATCTCGAGGCACGCGGGCTGATCTATACCGGCGTGCTCGATCCGCCCAAAGGCAAGCGGCCCGACGATTGGGAGGAACGGCCGCAATCGTTGTTCCGCGCGACCGAATTCGGCGACGATGTCGACCGGCCGTTGAAGAAATCGAACGGCGACTGGACCTATTTTGCCACGGACATCGCTTATCACCGGGATAAGTGGGAGCGCGGCGCCGGGCTGTTGATCGACGTCTGGGGCGCCGACCACCAGGGCTATATCCCGCGGATGAAGGCGGCGGTCGACGCGATTACCCGGAGCGGGGCCGCGCTGGACGTGAAGGTGGTCCAGCTGGTCCGCCTGATCCGCGACGGCGCGGCGGTGAAAATGTCGAAGCGGGCCGGCGACGTCGTGACCGTCCGCGATGTCGTCGACGAAGTCGGCAAGGATGTCGTCCGCTTCGTTATGTTGACGCGCCGCAACGATGCGCCGCTGGATTTCGATTTCGCCAGGGTGACCGAGCAGTCGAAGGACAACCCGGTCTTCTACGTTCAATACGCGCATGCGCGCAGCCATTCGGTTTTTCGCCAGGCGAAGGATGTCCTGCCGGATCTCGATACAGGCCCCGCTTCATTGGTAAATGCAGACTTCTCGACCTTGACGAATGAAGGCGAATTAAGTTTAATCAAGAAACTCACAACGTGGCCGAGAGTAATCGAGAACGCAGCTGAAACACACGAGCCGCACAGAATCGCCTTTTACTTGTACGATATTGCGGCGGACTTTCACGCGCACTGGAACCGGGGGCGGGACGATCCCGATTTGCGGTTCATCCGGCCGGACGATCTTTCGCTGACCCTGGCCCGGCTGGCGCTGGTCAAAGCCGTTGCAACGGTCGTTGCCTCGGGTCTGGTTCTGTTCGGCGTCGCGCCGGCAGAGGAAATGCGGTGATCGACAGCGACAACGACTATGCCGAATACGAGGACGACAGACCCCGCAGGACCGGCTGGGTTGCGGTCGTTTACCGCTGGCTGCTCGGCATCGGCGTCGCCGTTGCGCTGGTCTTCGGCGGCGTCTATCTGGTCTACAGTTTCGGCATCGAAACCGCCGGGCCGGAGCAGGGCGGCGTTCCCCTGATTCGCGCGGCAAAGGGGCCGGTCAAGGTCCGCCCGGCCGATCCCGGCGGACTGGAAGTGCCCAACCAGGGTTTGGGCGTCTACAAGACGATCGACAAGGCGCAGCGCGGCAAGGCTGCCGAGGACATGCCCGATCCCCGCGCACCGGGTCCGGCGGCGCAGCAGCGCTCTCATCCGCCGGGCCCGGTCTGCCATCCGGCGCCGACCCTGATGGCCGACACCGGTCTGTACCGGCTTGCCGCGTTGAACCTGGCCGACCCGAAACCCGCTGCCCCGAAATCCGCTGCCTCCAAACCTGCTGGCCCGAAACGGCCGGCTTCCGCGAAGCGGCATGTTTCCGCGAAACCGGCCGTCTCCACGAAACCGGCGGAACGAGCCGGCCGGCCCGCCGCGAATGCCGCGCCAGCCACCGCCGGGACCGCCGGCGCCGACAGCCGCAAAGTCCCCGGTAAAGCCCGCCGGGCCGCCAAGGTCCGGTCGTATCGCATACAGCTCGGCGCATTCCGGACGCAGGCCAAGGCCAGGAATCACGGGCGCAGCCTTCAGCGTAAGCACCGCAGCTTGCTCGGCCGCCTGAGCATGGTTGTCGAGCGGGTCGATCTGGGCGCCAAAGGGGTGTTCTACAGGCTCAGGACCGGTCCGCTCGCGAACCGGCAAACGGCGCGCGACCTGTGCCGGACGCTCGGCAAGCGGCGGATAAACTGCTTCCTCGTCAGCGGCTAGCGCCCCGATGACGGTTGGCGCAACGATCCTCGGCTGCGTCTCGACCCGGCTATCGGAAGAGGAGAAGCGGTTTTTCCGCGACGCCGATCCGCTCGGCTTCATCCTGTTCGCCCGCAATATCGAGACGCCGGATCAGGTCCGGGCCCTGGTCGGCGCGCTGCGCGAAACGATCGGACGAGGCGATGCGCCGGTGCTGATCGATCAGGAGGGCGGCCGGGTGGTGCGCCTGAAGCCGCCATTCTGGTATGCCGCGCCGGCCGCCGCTGTATTTGCCGGTCTCCATGCCGAGGACCCGGCGCGCGGCGCCGAAGCCCTGAAGCTCAACACCCAGCTCATTGCCGCCGACCTGCTCGATCTGGGGATCGACGTGAACTGCGCGCCAGTGGCCGACGTGCCGGTCGCCGGCGCGCACGAGGTCATCGGCGACCGCGCCTACGGATCGTCGCCGGACCGGGTCGCGCAGCTCGCCCGGATCGTCGCCCGGACCCTGCTCGACGCCGGCGTGATTCCGGTCGTCAAGCATATTCCCGGCCACGGTCGCGCTCCGGCCGACAGCCATTGCGCCCTTCCGGAAGTCGACGCGCCGGTCGACCGGTTGCGCGCGACGGATTTCGCGCCCTTCTCGGCGCTGGCCGACCTGCCCTGGGCCATGACCGCGCATGTGGTTTACGAAGCGCTGGACGCGACCGCGCCGGCGACCTTGTCCGAACTGATGGTCAGCACCATCATACGCACCCAGATCGGCTTTCAGGGGCTGCTCCTGAGCGACGATCTGTCGATGCAGGCGCTGGAAGGCCCGCTCGAACGACGCGCGCGGCAATGCCGGATCGCCGGCTGCGATATCGCCCTTCATTGCAATGGCGTCATGGAAGAGATGATACAGGTCGTGGATGGGGCCGGCCGAATGAACGACGCCGGCCTGAATCGCGTGGAAGCGGGTCGCGCCATGCTGGGAACGCCGGACGACTTCGACCGGGAGGCAGCGCGGGCCCGTGTGACGGCGCTGCTCGAACGCCGAGCGGATGCCGGACGGTACACCGGCCGATGAGCGGCGAGTTTTCCCAGGCTGTCGTTATTCTGCTGTTTGCAGGCGCCGCCATCGTGGCGATCACGATGCACGAAGCGGCGCACGGCTTCGTGGCGGCGCGTTTGGGCGATCCGACGCCGGCGGAACACGGACGGCTTTCGATCAATCCGCTCCGCCATCTCGACCTGGTCGGCACGCTGATCGTTCCCGCGGCGATCCTGTTCCTGCCGACGCCGAGCCGGTTCATATTCGGCTGGGCGAAACCGGTGCCGATCGATCCGCTCAAGATGGGCCGGCCCCGGCGCGACATGCTTCTGGTGGCGGCTGTCGGACCGCTGGCCAACCTCTTGCTGGCGGTGGGATTCGCGCTGATCCAGGGGCTTCTGCAGACGGCCGGCTTGGCCGAGGGCTTCGTGGCGGGCGTTTGCTCCGCAATGATTTTCGTGAATGTGCTCATTGCCCTTTTCAACCTGATCCCGCTGTTGCCGCTGGATGGCGGACAGGTGGTCCTCCATCTGCTCCCCGAAAACTTCGCCTGGCGCTACAAGCGGCTGGAGCCCTACGGATTTGCCGTCATACTCGGAGTCTTTTTCCTGCTGCCGCTGGTGTCCGGCTGGCTGGGCGCCGCCATCGATCCCTTCGATGCGGTGATCCGGCCCATGGCCGACGGTCTGGTCCGGCATTTCGAGGCCGTGACCGGCGCAAGCATCGTCCGGTTGTGGTAGGCTGAGCCGCCATGAACGACGATTTTGCGATGGACGACGTTCGCCCGGTTCGCGCCGAAGACCGGCTCCTGCTGGATTTGCAGGGCTTCGAAGGCCCGCTCGATCTCCTGCTGGCGCTCGCCCGCGACCAGAAGGTCGATATCACCAAGATTTCGATCCTGCAGCTCGCCGAGCAATATCTCGAATTCATGGCCCGGGCCCGCAGCTTGCAGCTCGAGGTGGCGGCCGATTACCTCGTCATGGCGGCCTGGCTCGCCTATCTGAAATCGCGCCTCCTGCTGCCGCGGGACGATTCCGCCGACGAGCCGAGCGGCGCCGAAATGGCGGCGGCCCTTACCTTCCAGCTCAAGCGGCTGGAGGCGCTGCGCGAAGCCGCCGGCCGGCTGATGGCGCGGCCGCAACTGGGGCGCGAACGTTTCGTCCGCGGCGCGCCGGAGAGCGCAACCGTCGTTTCGAGCACGGTCTTCGAGGTATCGCTGTTCGATCTGCTCAGCGCCTATGCCCGGAACCGCCAGCGGGCCGACGGTTCGGTGTTGCGCATAGTCGAACCGGCGGAATTGATGTTGATCGAGGAAGCGCGCGAACGGTTGAAGGCGCTGCTGGGGAACCTGCCCGACTGGACGGACCTGGTGACTTTCCTGCCGCCCGAACTGCGCGATGGCCTGACCGTGCGCTCCGCCGTCGCCTCGACGCTGGTCGCCAGTCTCGAAATGGCGCGGTCGGGCAACGTGGAGATCCGGCAGGACCGCCCGTTCGGGCCGGTCCTGCTGCGCGACGGACGCACAAGATGAATGGCGCGGAAGTGCCCGAACGCTCCGGCGGCGCGCCGCCGGAGGCTGCCGGGGCGGCGGGCGGCGAGCCGGCGGTGGCGGCCGACAGCCGGGTCGTGCGCCTGATCGAGGCCGTACTGTTCGCTGCCGCCGAGCCGGTCAGCGAAGCCGATCTGGCGCACCGGCTGCCCGACCCGGGACAACTCGACCCGGCGCTGAAAATCCTGCGCGGCCTGTACGAGAACCGGGGCGTCGAGCTGTACAGGGCGGGCGATGGCTGGGCGTTCCGCACCGCGCCCGACCTGGGCGACGCCCTCAAGATCGAACGGTCGTCCGTGCGGAAACTGTCCCGCGCAGCGGTCGAGACGCTGGCGGTGATCGCGTATCATCAGCCGGCGACCCGCGCCGAAATCGAAGAAATCCGCGGCGTCGGGCAAAGCCGCGGCACCCTCGACCTGCTGTTGGAAGCCGGCTGGATCAAGCCGGGCCGCCGCCGCCAGACGCCGGGCCGTCCGCTGACCTGGATCACCACCCAGGCTTTCCTCGACCATTTCGGCCTGGAGAATGTCGGCGACCTTCCGGGCGTCGCTGACCTCAAGGCTTCGGGCCTGCTCGACAAGCGCCCGGCGATAGAGGCGTTCCGGAGCGCGGCGGACGGCGATGCGGCGGTCGATGCCGGAGAGCCGGAACCGGCCGAAGAAGACGAGGAACCGGCCGAGGCAGGCGCCGATCCCGGTTGAGCCGCCCGCGGTCCTGCGGCACATTGCAACTGCAAATCATTAGCAACGGTGTTAAGGGCGCACGCTATCGCTTGACCGCAGGGATCGACTCGTGCCCGACGATTCGCCCGTTGCCGCGCCGTTTGCCTTGCCCCGAGCCGGAATCCCGCCATTCCGCCGCCCGGCAAATGCCGTCTGGGGCCTAGCCCGGATTTCTCACCGCAGTCATGACCTGCGCGGCGCTGTCGGGCCGGCAGGGCAGGAAAGCCGCGCCGCGCGATGCGGGACATCGGGCAAGCGGCTTGACGCACCGTGCCGGCCCGACAGCGCCGCCCTCCGGGTCGCGCCCCAATTTGCAATCCGGGGACGTCCGCCCGCGGCGTCGCGGGCCTCGACCGTAGTCCCCGCTACGCTTTTCGGCCCGCTCCCAGTACTGAACGGGGCGGATCGAACGTCCGGACGCGACGCAGGCCGTGACTGCGGCGAGAAATCCGGGCTGGGGCTGGCGGCCGTTCTCGGCGCCGTACTCCTGCCGATCGCCACGGCGCTGGCGCTGCGGGCCTTCGAATTCGCCACCGACGAACAACTCGTCGAGGCGGCGCCTTCCGCTCTCGCGATCGTGCTCGCCGGAATCCTTCCGGTAATCCCGTTGTCCCGCGCCATGCGGCGCAGCAGCGAACCGCGCGAGGCGGAGAAGATCGCCCCGCTCGCGGCGCCGGCGCCGCTATGACCGCCGCGCCGCCCGGCCCCGACCTGGCCATCGATGCGCTGACCCACCGCTTCGACCGGATTACCGCGCTGGAGGACGTTTCACTGGCCATTGGCGCCGGGCAGATCCTCGCGCTGCTCGGGCCATCGGGCTGCGGCAAGTCCACCCTGTTGAGGCTCGTCGCCGGTCTCGAACCGATCCAGCAAGGCCGGATCGCTATCGGCGGCCGGACGGTCGGCGCCGCACCGGGCACCGATGTGCCGCCCGAACAGCGCAATGTCGGTTTCCTGTTCCAGGACTACGCGCTGTTTCCGCATCTCAGCGCGGCCGGCAATGTCGGCTTCGGCCTGCAGCATCTGGGCGCCGCCGAACGGCGCAATCGGGTCGGCGAGGTGTTGGAGCGCGTCGGCGTATCGGCTCTCGCCGACGCTTACCCCCACACCCTGTCGGGCGGCCAGCAGCAGCGTATCGCGCTCGCCCGGGCCCTGGCGCCGTCGCCGGGCATGCTGTTGCTGGACGAGCCGCTGTCGGGCCTCGATGCGCGTCTGCGGCACGGCCTTGCCGATACGCTGCTCGCCGTCCTGCGCGAGACCGGGACGACGGCGGTCCTCGTGACTCACGATCCGGAAGAAGCCATGTATATCGCTGACCGTATCGGTGTCATGCGAGACGGCAAGCTGATGCAGCTCGGTACGCCAACCGCAGTCTACAGCCGCCCGGCGAGTCCGTTTGTGACGAATTTTATGAGCGACTCCAACAGGTTGACCGGTATCGTCGGGGAATCGGGTACAATCGATACGGGCTGGGGAACGGTCGATGCCCGCAGCCTGCCGCCCGGCAGATCGGCAGATGTGCTTATCCGCTATCCGGGCGTCGGCATCGACCTGGACATCGCCAACGGTGACGCAATGCGCGCCCGGGTCCTGCGCAGCCGGCCGATGGGCGGCAACGCGCTCGTCGCGCTGGAGGCAGCGAACCGCCCCGGCGACACGCTGTATGCCCAAATGCCGGCGCGCCGCGCACCTTGGGAGGGCGATTGCGTCGCGGTGACGCTAGACCCGGCGCATGTGTTTGTTTTTCCATCGGCAAACGCTAAATAGACCGGGCAACGAACCGCGCCGGAAAGGCGCGTCGGCCGGCTGCGCAAAGCCATCGGAACGCGGCCGGATCGCCGGAATGAGACCGGACAGGGGAGAAGTGGAATGGGCCTGAGCATCTGGCAAATCCTGATCATCGTCGCGGTCATCCTGCTGCTGTTCGGCGGACGGAAAATTCCCGGACTGATGCGCGACCTGGGCAGCGGCATCACCCAGTTCCGCAAGGGCCTGAAAGCCGATTCCGAATCCGCCGCCGCCGGTGGCGACGACGCCAAGGTCATCGACGGCAAGAGCGGCCAGACCGCCGGCGCCAAGGTCGACGAGGTCGAGAAAGCCTGATCCGACACCGCGCCGGACATCGTGCCGGGGCTGGTATCGGGGCTGGAGGCCGGGAAACGCGGGCCGCGATTGTAGGGCGATGTTCGATCTCGGCTGGATGGAAATGGCGATGATCGCCGTGATCACGTTGATGATCGTCGGCCCGAAAGACATGCCGAAGGTCGTCAAGGGCGTGACCGAAGGCGTCGGGCGGCTCAAGGCGCTGTCCCGCGAATTCCGCTCCGGCCTGGACGATCTCGCCCGCGAGGCGGATTTCGACAAGCTCCAGGAAGATATCGACAAGGTCGCCAACGCTGCGAGCGAGGAAATGAACGCCATCGAGAATATGGCGGGCGATTTCGACTATGCCGGCGTGGACGACGATTCCGACAGCCCCGACTACAGTTCCTACTGGAAGCCGATTCCGGCTTGGCGCAACGTGTCCCCGGGCGATGCTGCGGACAAATGGCCGAAGCACCGCAAGGCGCCGGCCAGGTCGCGGCCGCGCTTCAGCAGCCGCCGCTCCGGCCGCGACGGGCCGGTCAAGCGCAAGGTCCGCACCCGATGACCGAAGACCCGGAAGCCGGGAAGAAGAAGGCCCAACCGGACGCCCCTGAGGAGATACCTGAGGAGACGCCTGAGGAGACACCGGAGGCGACGCCGGAAAACGCGGACGACGGGCCGGCCGGGGAAGACGGCGGGCCGACCGGAGAACAGGTCGAATCGCCGGCCGGCGACCCGCCTGCGAAAGACGATCCCGACCAGAATCGCATGACGATGATGGAGCATCTCACGGAGCTCCGCCGCCGGCTCATGTGGTGCGTCGTGGCCCTTCTGGCCGCATTCGGCGTCTGCGTTTACTTCGCCGAGAATATCTTCGATTTCCTGTCCCGGCCGCTGATGGACATCCTGCGCGCCCGGAACGAGGACGCCACGCTGATCTACACCAAGCTGTACGAGGTGTTTTTCACCGAAATCAAGATCGGCTTCTACGCGGCGGCCTTCCTGGCCTTCCCGATCTTCGCCATCCAGTTGTGGAAGTTCGTGGCGCCGGGCCTGTACACCAAGGAGAAGGCGGCGTTCCGGCCGTTCCTGGTCGCTACGCCGGTCTTGTTCTTCGCCGGCGGGGCGATGGTCTACTACGCGATCATGCCGCTGGCCTGGGAATTCTTCGCGGCGTTCCAGAACACCGGCGAGACCGGCGCGCGGATCGAATTGCTGCCCAAGGTCGAGGAATATCTCTCCCTCGTCATCAAGCTGATTTTCGCTTTCGGCATCGCGTTCCAGTTGCCCGTGGTGCTGACGCTGCTGGCCAAGGTCGATCTCGTAACTTCCAGGGGCCTGGCGCGGTTCCGGAAATACGCCGTCGTCCTGGTCTTTGTCTTTGCCGCAATCCTGACGCCGCCGGACGTTATCAGCCAGATCGGCCTCGCGATCCCGATCCTGCTGCTCTACGAAGTCTCCATCTTCCTTGCCCGGATGATCGAGAAGAAGCGCGCCGAGGAAGATGCGGCCCTACAGGCGGAACTGGCGGATTAGGCCGCCGGTCCGCGGCGGGCGGCGCGCGACCCATTCGCCGGGCCGGCGGGCGACGGTGGATGTCGGGCGCGGGCGCGGCTATATGCGTTAGCGAATTGCGCCCGACCGAGATCCCGAGCCGTTTCGAGCCATGCACGACATCCGCTGGATTCGCGACAATCCCGATGCTTTCGACGCCGCGCTGGCGCGCCGCGGACTGGCGCCCGAAAGCGCCTCGCTGACCGCGCTCGACGCCCGCCGCCGCCGGGCGCAGACGGAGGCGCAGACGCTGCAATCGGAACGCAACGCGCTGTCGAAGGACATCGGCAGAGCGAAATCCGAGGGCCGGGACGCCGGCGACATCATCGCCAGGGTCGGCGCGATGAAAGACAGGCTCGGCGAGCTGGAAGCCGAGCAGAAAGAGGCCGAAGCGGCGCTGACCGCGGCGCTCGAAGTGATCCCCAACCTGCCGTTCGAAGACGTGCCGGTCGGGCCGGACGAGGCGGCGAATGTCGAATTGCGCCGGGTCGGCGAACGGCCGGACTTCGATTTCGAGCCGAAGCAGCATTTCGACCTCGGCGAGGCGCTGGGCGAGATGGATTTCGATACCGCCGCCAGCCTGAGCGGCGCCCGCTTCGTTCTGCTCTCCGGCCGGCTGGCCCGGCTGGAGCGGGCGATCGCCCAGTTCATGCTCGATACCCACACCGGCGAGTTCGGCTATACCGAAATTTCGCCGCCGGTCCTGGTGCGCGACCATGTGCTCTACGGCACCGGCCAGTTGCCGAAATTCGCCGGGGACCAGTACCGGACCGAAGAGGGCATGTGGCTGATCCCGACCGCCGAGGTGCCGCTGACCAACCTCGCGGCCGGGCAGGTCGTTGAGGAAAACTCCCTGCCGCAACGCTACACGGCCTACACCCTCTGCTTCCGCTCCGAGGCCGGCGCGGCGGGCCGCGACACCCGCGGCATGCTGCGCCAGCACCAGTTTTCCAAGGTCGAGATGGTCAGCATCGCGCACCCGGACGGGTCCGAAGCCGAACTCGAACGCATGACCGGCTGCGCCGAGGAAATCCTCAAGCGGTTGGGCATCCACTACCGGGTCGTGGTGCTGTCGACCGGCGATATGGGTTTCGGCGCGCGCAAGACCTACGATCTCGAAGTCTGGCTGCCGGGCCAGGGCGCCTACCGCGAGATTTCCAGTTGTTCGAACTGCGGCGACTTCCAGGCCCGGCGGATGAACGCCCGCTACCGGCCGGCCGGCGGCAAGGGCACGCGCTTCGTCCACACGCTCAACGGGTCGGGCCTTGCCGTCGGCCGCACGCTCATCGCGGTGATGGAGAATTGCCAGCAGGCCGACGGCTCGATCGCCGTTCCCGAAGCCTTGCATCCCTACATGGGCGGGATCGACAGGATCGCCGCTTGACCCGGCGTATCCCCGACCTCTCGAAGGCGCGCATCCTCGTCACCAACGACGACGGGGCGAACGCGCCGGGCCTCGACATTCTGGCCGGGGTCGCGCGCGGGCTGTCGGACGATGTCTGGATCGTGGCGCCGGAACAGGAGCAGAGCGGCGCCGGCCATTCGCTGACGCTGCGGCGGCCGTTGCGCATGACGAAGCGCGGCGAGCGCCGCTATTCGGTCGACGGGACGCCGACCGACTGCGTCCTGATGGCGGTCGGCCATCTGCTGAAGGACCGCAAGCCCGATCTCGCGCTGTCCGGCGTCAACCGGGGCGGCAATCTGGGCGAGGACCTGACCTATTCCGGCACGGTGGCGGCCGCGATGGAAGGCACGTTGACGGGCGTGCCCTCGATCGCGCTCAGCCAGGTCTACGAAGACGGCGCCCGGCCGGACTGGGACACCGCGCGCCGCTTCGCGCCGGACATAATCCGACGGCTCGTCGATACCGGCTGGCCGGACGGCGTGCTCATCAACGTCAACTTTCCCGCAGGCGGGCCGGCGGCGGTCAGGGGGGAGCGGATCGTCGGCCTCGGCCGGCGCAAGATCGGCGACCATCCGGTCGAGCGGCAGGATCCGCGCGGCGTGCCTTATTACTGGATCGGCTCGCTGCGCAACGAAGAGCCGAACCGCCCCGAAACGGACCTCGCGGCGGTCGCGGAAGGATACACCGCGATCACGCCGGTTCATCTGGATTTGACCGACCGCCCCACGGTGCGCACGTTGCAGGCGGCCTTCGCCTGAGTCCGCATTTTCCGCCGCCGTTCGCCACCGCTCGCCCGCCCGTCCGCATGATTGCCGAAACCCGCAAAATCCGCCTGATCATGGAACTCCGCCAGGGCGGGGTAACGCAGACGGACGTGCTGACGGCGATCGAGAAGACCCCGCGGGAGGAATTCGTCCCCGAACTGTTCCGCGAAAGCGCCTATGACAACCGGCCCCTGCCGATCGGCGCCGACCAGACGATCAGCCAGCCCCTCATCGTCGGCCTGATGACCCAGGCGCTGGCGCCGGACCGGCGCTGCAAGGTGCTGGAAATCGGCACCGGGTCAGGCTACCAGACGGCGATCGTGGCCCGGCTGGCGCGGCGGGTCTATTCCATCGAGCGCATTCGCGACCTCTACCTGGAGGCCGTCCAGCGCTTCGACAGGCTGGGCATCGGCAACGTTACGGCGCGGATCGGCGACGGCGGGCTCGGCTGGCCGGAACAGGCGCCGTTCGACCGCATCATCGTGACGGCGGCGGCGGGCAAGGTGCCCCAGGCCCTGCTGGATCAGTTGCGTATCGGCGGCAGCCTGGTGATCCCGGTCGGCGCCGAAGGCGCGGCGCAGACCCTCTGGCGCATCCGGCGCACCGGGGACGGCTTCGAGGAGGAACCGCTCGCCGGCGTCCGCTTCGTCCCGCTGGTAAGCGGGACGGTCGGCTGAACCGGATCAATCCAGCCGCTTGCCCAGCCGCCCGGCGAGGTCCTGAACGAACTGCCAGGCGACGCGGCCGGAGCGCGACCCGCGGGTCACCGCCCATTCCCGGGCTTCGGCGCGCAGCGCGTCCCTGCCGATGTCGAGGCCATAGCGGCCGGCATAGCCCTCGATGATCTGGAAATAGGTTTCCTGATCGCAGGCGTGGAAGCCGAGCCACAGGCCGAACCGGTCCGACAGCGAGACCTTCTCCTCGACGGCTTCCGAAGGCGCGATCGCCGTCGAGCGCTCGTTCTCGATCATGTCGCGCGGCATCAGATGGCGCCGGTTGGACGTGGCGTAGAAGATCACGTTGGCCGGCCGCCCTTCGATGCCGCCCTCCAGCACCGCCTTCAGCGACTTGTAGGACGCATCCTGCCCGTCGAAGGAGAGATCGTCGCAGAACAGGATGCAGGGCCGGTCGCTCTTGCGCAGAAGGCCCAGAAGCGCGGGAAGGGTCGGGATGTCCTCCCGATGGATTTCCACCAGCGCCAGCCGGCAGCCGGTTTCGCCGTTCACCGCGGCGTGGACGGCCTTGACGATCGAACTCTTGCCCGTGCCCCTGGCGCCCCACAGCAGCGCGTTGTTGGCCGGCAGTCCGCGGGCGAAGCGGCGGGTGTTTTCGAGCAGCTGGTCGCGCTGCCGGTCGATGCCGCGCAGCAGGTCGATCTCGACCCGGTTGACGTCGGCGACCGGCTCGAGCCGCCGGCCGTCGGCGTGCCAGACGAAGGCGTCGCCGTCGTCCGGCGCGGCGGCAGGCGGGGTCGGCGGCGCGAGCCGTTCCAGGGCTTCGACGATCCGCGACAGATGCGCGCGTTGGGATGGGTCTGTCATCGGCGGGTGTGAATCGGTCCGGCGCCACATTATATAAGCCGCCGCAAACACAGCGCCGCGGCGGGTCGGATCCCGGCGACACTATCGGGCGCCGGCCCTCTCCGTCAAACCGGCAGACGATCGGCGCGATCCTGCCGGGCCTCGCGCAGCGCATACGGCGAACGGCGTCGTTTCGGGCGCGCCGGCGCAAAGACAAGACATCCGGGAGTTCGGTCATGCTGGTTTCGGAAGCCTGGGCCCAAAACGGGGGCGGCGGTTCGCCGGATTTTTCGTTTCTTCTCATGATCGTCCTGCTGTTCGTGGTCATGTATTTCTTCATGATCCGGCCCCAGCAGAAACGCGCGCGCGAACATCGCGAAATGGTCGCCGCGGTCAAACGCAACGACAGGATCGTGACCAGCGGCGGCCTGATCGGCAAGATCACCAAGGCCGGCGACGGGCCTGAAATCGAAATGGAGATCGCGCCCGAGGTGAAGGTTTCGATCGACCGCAATTCCATTCAGGGCGTGTTGAACAAGAAGGCCGCGGGCCCGGGGCAGAAGCCGGCCGCGGCGAACGATGCCGGCGGGCGCCGCAGCCTGCTGGGCGGCCTGTTCGGCGGCCGGAGGGGCTGACGCGCCGCACCCGGACCCGCTGCGCGCACGATCGATTTGCACCGGCTGCGAGCTTGCTCGGATGATTAACATTTCGCGCGGGCAGGCGATCGCTGTCGCCTTCATCTGCCTGACGGGCCTGGCCTTCGCCATCCCGAACGCGCTGCCCCGGAGTACCTTGGAGAAGGTTCCGGGCTGGCTGCCGAGCCAGACCTTCAACCTGGGTCTCGACCTGCAGGGCGGGATTCACCTGCTCTATTCGGTCGATCTGCGCGACGTCGTCAAGGACCGCATGCAGGATGTGCGCAAGCAGGTGCGCAGGGCCTTTCGCAGCGCCGACTACCGGGTGAAGTATCAGCGCTTGAGGGCCACGGACCGGCAGGTTTCCTTCCGCCTTGTCGATCCGTCCCAGGAAGACACCGCCCGGCAGGCGCTGCGCGAGGTGGTTGCCGATCTCGGCGGCAGCGCCAACGCCCTGACCGGCGCCAGCGCCCACTACGAATTCGATTTCGACGACGGCCGCGGCACGATGCGCCTGACGGACACCGGGCGGACGGCGCTGGCCAGCCGCACGGTGGATCAGGCGATCGAAATCCTGCGCCAGCGGATCGACCCGACGGGCGCCATCGATCCGATCATCCAGGCCCAGGGCGACGACCGCATCCTGATCCAGGTGCCGGGCGAAAAGGACCCGGAATCGCTGCGCCGGAAAATCGGCACCACGGCGAAAATGACCTTCCACCTGCTGCACCCGTCGCTGGACGGGACGCAGACCGCCGAAGCGCCGCCCGGCTACAGGCTGGTTGCCAGCAAGGACGGCTACCGGGAACGCTACCTGCTGGTGGAAGAGGTAGCGCTGGACGGCCAGCATATCGTCGACGCCAGCCAGTCGTTCCAGGACGGCCGGCCCGTCGTGGCGTTCCGCTTCGATACGGCAGGCGCCCGCCAGTTCTGCAAGATCACCCAGGCGAATATCGAGAAGCCCTTCGCCATCGTTCTGGACAACGAGGTAATTTCCGCACCGGTGATCCAGTCGGCGATCTGCGGCGGCTCCGGCATCATCACCGGCCGGTTCACCATCCAGTCGGCGAACGAACTGGCCCTGCTGCTGCGCGCCGGCGCCCTGCCGGCGCCGCTCAGCATCGAGGAACAGCGCCAGGTCGGCGCCGAACTGGGCCAGGATTCCATCGACGCCGGCAAGATCGCCTGCATCATCGGCCTGATCCTCGTCGTCGTTTTCGTCGTGATGGCCTATGGCCGGTTCGGCCTGTTCGCCAATGTCGCGCTGCTGACCAACCTGGTGCTGATCGCCGCGGCGCTCTCGCTGCTGCAGGCGACCCTGACGCTGCCCGGCATCGCCGGCATCGTGCTCACGATCGGCATGGCGGTCGACGCCAACGTGCTGATTTTCGAGCGCATCCGCGAGGAAGTCCGCGCCGGGCGCACGCCGCTCTCGGCGATCGACACCGGCTACCGGCGCGCGCTCACCACCATCATCGACTCCAACCTGACGACCTTCATCGCCGCGCTGCTGCTGTTCCTGTTCGGCTCCGGGCCGGTGCAGGGCTTCGGCGTCACCCTGTCGATCGGGCTGGCGACCTCCATGTTCACGGCGATCATGGTGACGCGGCTGCTCGTGGTCGGCTGGTGGCGGCGCTCCCGGCCGCAGTTCCTGCCGATCTAGCCGTGTTCGATCCCCCGACCGCTCCACGCGCCCCTGACGACGGCGCCGGCCGGTTGCCGCACCGCGGCGGCTGGCATGACCGCCCATCCGGGACATTGCCATGAACGACAGTTCATCCGCCGTCCGCCGCCCGTCACGCCCCTCGCGCCAAGAAGCCGAAGCGGCGGTCCGCACCCTGCTGCGCTGGACCGGCGACGACCCGGACCGCGAAGGCCTGCTCGAAACGCCGGCCAGGGTGGTCCGCGCCTACGAGGAGTTTTTCTCCGGCTATGCCGTCGATCCGGTGGAATTCCTGAACCGGACCTTTTCCGAGACCGAAGGCTACGACGAGATCGTCGTGCTGCGCGATATCCGCATCGAATCCCATTGCGAGCATCACATGGTTCCGATCCTCGGCAAGGCCCATGTCGGCTATCTGCCGAAGAACCGGGTCGTCGGGATCAGCAAGATCGCCCGGCTGGTCGACGCCTATGCCAGGCGGCTGCAGATCCAGGAGAAGCTGACGGCCCAGATCGCCAACACGATGCAGGAAGTGCTCGATCCGCGCGGCGTCGCCGTCGTCATCGAGGCGTCGCACCAATGCATGACGACCCGCGGCGTGCACAAGTCGGGCGCCGGCATGGTGACCAGCCGCATGCTCGGCGCGTTCCGGGACGATCCGGCGACCCGGCGCGAATTCCTGACCATGATCGGCAACGGCGGCTAGGCCGGGGCGGCGCGCCCCGCACCGGCCCCGCGCCGGCCCCGCACCGGCGTTGCACCGGAATTCCCGAAAAAGAACCCGGCCGGACCCGCATTGCCCGCTGCGCCCGGCGGATTATAGTCCGTAACGCGCAGGCGGCTCCGGCGGGGCGAGGCGGCCGGGCCGGCGCCGGCCTCTTTCGAAAGCGGATTCTCCTTGCTGGATCTTCGACCGGTCTTCTTCATATGCGGCGTGCTGCTGGCGATTCTCGCCCTCATCATGCTCGTGCCCGTCGCGGCGGACCTGTCATTGGGCGAAGAGGACTGGTCCGCGTTCGTCAAGGCGGCCGGGGTGACGCTGTTCGTCGGCATCTCGCTGATCCTGGCGAACCGGGCCGAGGGGTTCCGGCTCAACCTGCGCCAGGCCTTCGCCTTCACCGTTCTGAGCTGGCTGATCATCGCCGCCTTTTCGGCGCTGCCCTTCGCCTTTTCCAAGCTGGAAATGTCCTATACCGACGCGTTTTTCGAAGCGATGTCGGGCATTACGACGACCGGCGCCACGGTCGTCATCGGCCTGGACAATGCGCCGCCCGGCATCCTGCTGTGGCGGTCGATCCTGCAATGGCTCGGCGGCATCGGCATCATCGTGTTCGCCTTGGCGTTCCTGCCGGTGCTGCGGGTCGGCGGCATGCAGCTGTTCCGCACCGAGGCCTTCGAGACGCCGGAAAAGGTGCTGCCGCGCGCCGCGCAGCTCGCGGCTGGCATCGGCGCCGTCTATATCGGCCTTACCATGCTTACGGCGACCGTCCTGTGGGGCGCGCAGATGGCGCCGTTCGACGCCGTCAACCACGCGATGACGAGCATCGCCACCGGCGGCTTCTCGACCCGCGACGCCTCGATCGGCGCCTATCCGCCGTCGATCCAGTGGATCCTGTTCGGGGCGATGATCGTCGGCAGCCTGCCGTTCGTCTTCTACATCGACGCCGTGCGCGGCCGGTTCGACCCGCTGGCGAAGGACAGCCAGGTGCGGGTGTTTCTCGGCGTTCTCGCCGTGGCGGTTCTGCTGGTCTTCCTGTGGCTGGTGTTCGACCGCGGCGAGAGCATGGGCGCGGCGATCACCAAGGCGGCGTTCAACGTGACCTCGGTGATGACCGGCACCGGCTATGCCACCGAGGGTTTCGACAAGTGGGGCCCGTTTCCCTTCGCCGTGTTCTTCCTGCTGATGTTCGTCGGCGGCTGCGCCGGATCGACGACGTGCGGCATCAAGATCTTCCGCTTCCAGGTCGCCTACGCGGTCGGCCGGGCCCAGGTGTCGCGCCTCGTGCAGCCGCGCGGCGTGTTCATCCCCTATTACAACCACCGGCCGATCACCGACGAGGTCGCCCAGTCGGTCATGGGCTTCCTGCTGTTCTTCGGCCTGTCCTTCGGGTTTCTGGCGGTCTTGCTGGGCATGACCGGGCTGGACCCGATCACGGCGCTGTCCGGCGCGGCCAGCGCCATCGCCAATGTCGGGCCGGGGCTGGGGCCGATCATCGGGCCGGAGAGCAGCTACACCGGCCTGAACGACACGGCGAAATGGCTGCTCTCGGCCGGCATGCTGATTGGCCGGCTGGAGATATTTGCGGTATTGGTCCTGTTCCTCCCCTCTTTCTGGAAGGAATAGCCCCCTGACCGCGCGCCTGGCAGAAATCCGCTCGATCCTGGAGACCATCGTCGGCTTCGATACGACCTCGTCGAAGTCCAACATGCCGATGCTCGACTGGATCCGGGACTATCTCGACGGCCTCGGCATAGAGAGCCGCCTCGCGCCGGGCGCCGACGAGACCAAGGCGAACCTGTACGCGACGATCGGGGGAAACGGCGGGACCGGCGCTGAAGGCGGCGTGGCCCTTTCCGGCCATACCGACGTGGTCCCCGTCGCCGGCCAGCCCTGGTCGTCGGACCCGTTCGAGCTGACGGAGCGGGACGGCAGGCTCTACGGCCGCGGCACGGCGGACATGAAGGGCTTCATCGCCATCGCGCTCGCCATGGCGCCGGCCCTGAAGGCCGCGGATCTCAAGGCGCCGGTCCATTTCGCCTTTTCCTTCGACGAGGAGGTCGGCTGCAAGGGCGTGCCGCACCTGATCGAGCGGCTGGGCCGGGATCTGCCGAAGCCCGCGCTCGTTCTGGTCGGCGAGCCGACCTCGATGCGCGTCGTCGACGGCCACAAGGGCATCGCGGCGATGCAGACGACCGTCACCGGCCTGGAGGCCCATTCCAGCCGGCCGCACGAGGCGGTGAGCGCCGTCGTCTGCGCCCTGAGGATCGTCGGCAGGATCGAGGAGATCGTCGACGGGCTGCGCCGCGCCGGGCGGACCGACGACGGCTTCACGCCGCCCTGGACGACCTTCAACATCGGCGTCATCGAGGGCGGCAGCGCGGTCAACATCGTGCCCCGCCATTGCCGTTTCGACTGGGAGTTCCGGCCGCTTCCCGGCGTCCGGCCGGAAGAGGTGCTGGAGCCGCTCGACGACTATATCCGCGGCGAGTTGCTGCCGGAAATGCGGGCGGTTTCGCCGGATGCGAATATCGAGACCGCCGTCACGGCCCTGTCGCCGCCGATGCAGGCGGGCGCCGGCTCGCCGGCGGTGGCGCTGGCGCGCAAGCTGACCGGGGCCAACCGCACCGAGAAGGTCGCCTACGGCACCGAAGCCGGCCTGTTCGAGGAGGCGGACATTCCGGCGGTCGTCTGCGGCCCCGGCGACATCGCCCAGGCCCACAAGCCCGACGAATTCATCGAAATCGCCCAGCTCGAAGCCGGCGCGCGCTATGTCGCGCGGCTGGTCGAATGGGCGGCGGCGGACGGGGACATCGCCGCGCTGGCCGGCTAGCGGCGCGGCGATTGCGCGGCTGACCCGACAGAATCCGGCGCCATGCCCTCGGCGGACAATTCTCCCGGAACCGGTATCGAAACTTCGGCGCCGCCGCAGGCGACCGAGACGGTTCTCGGCGTCCGGATGCCGGCGCGCCAGCCGAAGCCGCGAGACCGCGGCCTGACCATGACGATCGACTGGGGCCTGCCGCCCCTGCATCAGGCGGATGTCGTGAAGACGGCGGGCGCGTTCATCGACATGGCGAAGATCGCGGGAAGCATCGCGGGGCTGATGGACGAGAAGGTCCTGCTCGAGAAGCTGCGCCTCTACCGCGAGGCGGATATCAGCACCTCGCAGGGCGGGCTGTTCGTGGAGCTGGCGGTCATGCAGGGCCGGGCGCAGGCGCTGTTCGAGAACCTGGCGCGTCTCGGCTTCGACGCCGTCGAGGTTTCCGACAATCTGCTGGACTGGAGCCTGGAAGAAAAGAAGCGGGTCATCGCCTCGGCGCGCCGGGATTTCGGTCTTCGCGTTCTCGGCGAGGTCGGCAGGAAAGAAGGGAATTTGACCGACAGCCAGATCGTGGCCGATCTCGACGCCTGCTTCGACGCCGGCGCCGCGCTGGTGTTCCTCGAAGCCTATGAATTCTTTTCCGGCGAGCGCATCCGGGCGGACCTGATCCGGTCGATCGCGCAGCGGTTCGGCCTGGAAAAGGTGATTTTCGAACTGCCGGTCGTCATCCTTCCGGGCGTCAGCCGGGAATACAAGCACAAGGTGACCGCGTGGCTGGTCAGGGAGCTCGGGACGGAGGTTAATCTCGCCAATCTCGAGTGGGACGAAATCTGGATCGCCGAAATGACGCGCCGCGGGGCCGGCGGCGACACGTCCCATCCCGGCGGCGCCTATAACCTGACCGGCCCCGGAGGGCCGTAGCCGCCGGATCCCGGACGATCCGGCGGAATAATTCGCTTTGCGGCGCGATAGCTCCTGTCACCGCGGTGACAGGAGGCCTGTGTTTCTTGGCGCTCTCCGAATTGTCGCGAGGGCGCCGCACCCATGAAGAGAACAGCCGTCAACCCGTGGCCGCGGTCGCTGAATTTCGGCTACAACCAGGCTGAAATGCTCGTCGGAGCGAACCGGCGCCTGGTCTGCGCAGGCCAGACTTCCGTCGACGCCGACGGCAACCCGCAGCACCCGGGGGACATGCGCCGTCAGATCGCGCTCGCCCTCGACAATCCGGAGGCCGTTCTGGACGCCGCCGGCATGAGCCTTGCCGACGTTGTCCGGCTCGACCTCTACACCACCGACGTGGACGAAGCCCTGAAACACTTCGATATTCTCGGATCGCGCCTCGGGCCTGCCGGCGCCGCGCCGCCGATGACCCTGTTCGGCGTTGCCCGGCTCGCCCTGCCGCCGCTGATGCTTGAGATCGAGGCCGGCGTCGGCTACCTGCTGCGGCCGGGCTTCGACCTGCCCAACGCGACATTTACCCACGACCGGGTCGATGCGCTCGCCGTGGGCCTTGACATTCGCTTTAAGAACAATATATGAACGAACATGCAGGAAGCCGCGCCGATGCCGGGTTCAAGGTCCGCGGCGGCGTCAGCGGACCCCTCCCCGCCATTTCGACCGGAGCACAACACCCAACCGTCATTTCGACCGAGCGGAGCCCCCTCCCGTCATTTCGACCGGAGCGAAGCGAGCGGAGAAACCCGGCCAGGGACGGGCGCCGGGCGCACGCCGGAGCCTGTGGCGTCGACGGAGCGCCCTCCGGGTTTCTCCCCTTCGACTTCGCTCAGAGCCTGCCCTGAGCGAAGCCGAAGGGGCAGGCTACTCCGCCCCGGCCCAAGGGCCGGGGCTCCGGTCGAAATGACGGGTGGGGGTCGAAATGACGGGTGGGGGTCGAAATGACGGGGGTGGGGGCGGCGGAGCCTTCCCCGCGACACCCCTCCCCCTGCCCCCTCCCCCAAGGGGAGGGGGCGGATTGAAGCTCTGAATTCGGTCGGAAACGGAGAAACATGACGAATCATGACATTTCCTGACATCGCCGCACATCCTTCCGACCGGGCACGCTCCTCGCCCGTCATCCCGACCGGGCGCTCCTCCGGCGCCGCGGCCGTTCGATGCCGACGATTTGAGAAAACATACCTTGTATGTTTTTTCCCTCGCAACCGCCGGAGCGGAAATGGCGGATTTCTGCGGATTTTCGCGCCGGAACGGCGGCTCCGGCGCACATAAAACATAAAAACAGACCGGTCTGTCTAGCTTTTGAAGCCGGGCCGCGAAGGCAAAAAGGGAGGGGGACGCCGCCACGGAACATGACGAATCATGACATTTCATAACATATCCGGGTGTCTGCGGACTCCCGCCCCGTTATCCGGCCCCGCCCCGGGCCGCCGTCCGCCCGGCCCGCAGCGCGGCCAGGGCCGCCTCGTCGTAGCGCCGGACCCGGCTGCAGAACTGGCAGGAGACGGTCACGGCGCCGTCGACCGTCATCGCCTCCAGCTCGTCCGCGTCCAACATGCGCAGCGCGCTCTCGGCCCGGCCGTCGGAGCAGCGGCAGCGGTCGCGCAGCGCCTGCGGCTCGAAGACCCGGACGCCGTCTGCGTGGAACAGGCGGTGCAGCAGGCGCAACGGATCGACGTCCGGGGCCAGCGCCTCGGCGTTGCGCACCGTGCCGAGCAGCATGGCGAGGCGGCGCCAGTCGTCCTCGCGCCGGTCCTCGTCCGCGTCGCCGCTGTCGTCCGCCGCCGGCGCGCCGCTCCCGCCAAGGGCCCCGCCGCCGGCCCCGCCGGTCATCGGCACGCGCTGGATCATCAGGGCGGAGGCCTGCCAACGCCTGCCGTCCGGGCGGCCGACGCCGAGCCGAAGCAGGGTCTCGACCTGCTCCGATTGCCGGAAATAATGCTGCACGCACTCGGTCAGCGTCGCCCCGGCCAGGTCCACGATCCCCTGGTAGCGCTCCATGTCCGGGCCCCGGTCGACCGTGAAGGCGAGATGGCCGGCGCCCAGATGGCGCGGCACCGGGCCGTCGGGCGCCGCCGTGCCCAGCGCGTCGTAGGCCGCCTCGTCGACTTCGGCATAACCGCGCAGATCGCCGTCCGACGTAACATCGCACACCAGCATGCCGACCGGCCCGTCTCCTTTGACCTGCAGGGTAAAGATGCCGTCGTATTTCAACGTGCCGGCCAGCACGGCGGCGAGCGCCAGCGCCTCGCCCAGCAGGTAGGCGACCGGCGGCGGATAGTCGTGGCGCGACAGAATGGCGTTAATCGCGGGGCCGAGCCGGACCGCCCGGCCGCGCAGATTCGCCCGCTCCAGGCGGAAGGGGATCAGGATATCGGTCTGCGGCTCCCTCTGCAGCCCCCGGCCGGCGGACACTGCCGGGCCGCCCGCCGTCATCGCGCCGGTTCCGGCATTTCGGGCGCCAGCATTTCGGGCGCCAGCGCCCAGAGCAGGATGCCCTTCTGGGCGTGCAGCCGGTTTTCCGCCTCGTCCCAGACGACGGATTGCGGCCCGTCGATCACGTCGGCGGCAACCTCCTCGCCGCGATGGGCCGGCAGGCAGTGCATGAAGATCGCGTCGTCCCGGGCATGGCTCATCAGCGCGCTGTCGACGCGGTAGGGCGCCAGCAGGTTGCGATGGTCGGCGGCGCCGGTATCCCCCATCGAGATCCAGACGTCGGTGACGACGCAATCCGCGCCGGAAATCGCCTCCACGGGGTCGTCGGTCACATGGACCCGCGCGCCGCGCGCCCGCGCCCGGTCCACGACATCGGCCGGCGGCGGCAGCGCCGCCGGCGCCGCCAGCCGCAATTCGAACCCGAACTGCATCGCGGCGTGGATCCAGGAGGTCGCCATGTTGTTGCCGTCGCCGCTCCAGGCGACCGCCTTGCCCTCGATCGGGCCGCGATGCTCCTCGAAGGTCATCACGTCGGCCATGAGCTGGCAGGGGTGGGTCCGGTCGGTCAGGCCGTTGATGACCGGCACGTCGGCGTTGGCCGCCAGCTCCAGCAGCTTTTCCTCCTTCGTGCAGCGCAGCATGATGGCGTCGACATAGCGCGAGAGCACGCGCGCCGTATCGGCCACGGTTTCGCCGCGGCCGAGCTGGCTGCTCTCGCGCTCCAGCACGATGGCGTCGCCGCCCAGTTGCCGGACGGCCTGCTCGAACGAGACTCGCGTGCGCGTTGACGGCTTTTCGAAGACCATCGCCAGCGTCTTGCCGGCCAGCGGGCGCGCCGGCGCGCCGCCGGCCTGCCGGGCGGCCTTCAGCCGCTTGCCGGCCTCGACGATGCGGCGCAGGTCGGCCTGTCCGACCAGGTCGAGATCGAGAAAGTGCCGCGCGCCGGCGGCTGCAATCGCGGTGCGGTCCAGGTCCGGCGCGACGCCCGTGTCAGGCCCTTTGTCAGGCCCCGTGTCAGGCCCCGTTTCAGGCAACGTCCCGCTCTTCGGACATCAGTTCCTCCGCCGCGGCGCGCAGCAGGGCGGCGGCCTCGTCGATCTCCTCGCGGCCGACGATCAGCGGCGGCGCCATGCGCACGACGTTTTCGCCCGCCGCAACCGTGAGCAGGCCGCGCTCGCGGACGAAATCGACCACCTGGCGCGTTTCCAGGCTGTCGGCCAGCTTCAGCCCGGCCATCAGGCCGCGGCCGCGGGCTTCGACATAGACCTCCGGGTAATCGGCGACGAGCGCCCGGAGTTCGGCGTGCAGCGCCTCGCCCTGGATGCGGACGTTTTCGAGGAAGCCGGGCGCGGTGAGCACGTCCCAGACCGCGTTGGCCACCGCCATGGCGAGCGGGTTGCCGCCATAGGTCGAACCGTGGGTGCCGGCGGTCATGCCCTTGGCCGCCTCTTCCGTCGCCAGGCAGGCGCCGACCGGAAAGCCGCCGCCCATACCCTTGGCGGTCGCCATGATGTCGGGCGTCATGTCCGACCATTCGTGGGCGAAGAGCCGGCCGGTCCGGCCGTTGCCGCACTGGACTTCGTCGAGCATGACCAGAAGGCCGAACTCGTCGGCGGTCTCGCGGACAGCCTCGAGGAAACCGTCCGGCGCCGGGCGGTAGCCGCCCTCGCCCTGGATCGGCTCGAACAGGATGCCGCCGGTCTCGTCGTCGATCGCGTCGCGCAGCTCGTTCATGTTGCCGAAGGCGACGTGCCGGAAGCCCTGGACCGCCGGGCCGAACCCGTCGATATGGCTTTCCTGGCCGCCGGCGAAGATGGTCGCCAGGGTCCGGCCGTGGAACGCGCCTTTCATGCAGACGATCCCGGTCTTGTGCGGGTTGCCGCTCGCGTGATGGTACTTGCGGATCATCTTGATGCCGAGCTCGACGGCTTCCGAGCCCGAATTGCCGAAGAAGACGGTGTCGGCGAAGGTGTCGCGCACGAACTTCTCGCCCATCTCCTGCTGGCCGGGGATGGTGAAGATGTTCGAGCAATGCCAGAACTTCCGCCCCTGCTCGATGAGCGCCTCGACCAGCGCCGGATGGCTGTGGCCCAGGCAGGTCACGGCGATGCCGCTGGCGAAGTCCAGGAATCGTCGGCCGTCGGTGCTGTAAAGGTAGGGGCCTTCACCGCGCTCGAAAGCGATATCCGTCCGCCGATAGGTCGGCATGAGGGCCGGGATCACGATCCTGTCTCCTTCGGTTGGGCCGGCGGCCGGAGCCTGCCGGGCGCCGGTCGGGCGAAGCCTGCCGCAAAAGCAAACGACGACGCCTCTCCCGTTCCGGAAAACGCCGTCCGCTCGCCCCGGCAGGCGATTCAACGCCGCGGGATATAAGGCGAAGAGCGAAAAAAGGCGAGTCGTCGCGATGGCGCGGCGGCAGGCGGGGCAATTTGGATTTCCGGCCCGCAATCCATCCCCCGATGCCGCCCCCCGATGGAGCGGAGCGGAAATCCGGGGCGGCATCCCCGGTTCCGCCGGTTCCTGCGGCAAGCCCCGCCTGCAAGTCCCTGGCTACAACTCCACGGTCAGCGGGTTGTAGTTGTACAGCCAGTCCGAGCGCTCCCGGTCCATGTTCCGTTCGGCGAAGGCGGCGCGCAGGGCGGCCTCGCCCGGCAGGTGGAACAGTTTCCGGTTGGCGCGGGATTCGTCGACGACGCGCTGCGCGCGCGGCTTGCGGTGGCTTTCGTACAGGGCGAGGGCGTCGGGGATGGAGCCGGCCTCTGCCAGCGCGCGCGCAAGGATCGCGCCGTCTTCCACGGCAACGGCCGCGCCCTGGGCCATGTAGGGCAGCATGGGATGGGCGGCGTCGCCGATCAGCGTCGCGCGCCCGGCGCTCCATGAGTCCAGGTGCGGGTGGACGTTCAGCGGCCAGCGGTAACAGGCGTCCCGGTCGGCGGCCTCGATAATCGTCAGGATATCGCGATGCCAGCCCTCGAAATCGGTCCGCAACTCGGTCCACGGCCGTTTCTGGGTCCAGGATTCCTCGATCCGTTCCTCCAGTTCCACCGCGCCGACGAAATTCAGCAGGTTGCCGCCGCGCAGGAAGTAGACCACGGCGTGCTTGTCCGGGCCGACCCAGATGGAGGATTTGCCGTCCAGGAAACCGGGCGGCAGCCGCTCGACCGGCACGGTCAGGCGCCAGGCCGAGTCGCCGGTATATTCCGGCCGGTTTTCGCCGGCGATCCGGCGGCGGACGGCGGATTTGATGCCGTCGGCGCCGATCAGCAGGTCGCCGGAGATTTCTGCGCCGTCGGCCAGGATCATGGCGACGCCGCCGGCGCGGTCCCGGAAGCCGGCGACCGTCGCATTCAGGCGGATGCAGCCGGGTTTCAGCGCCTCGATCCGCGCCGCGAGGACGGCGTGGTAGTCGGCCCGGTGAAGCTGGAGGTACGGCGCGCCGTGCCGTTCCCGGTGGGTCGCGGCCAGCGCCAGCGCCTGCAGCACCTCGCCGCTGTCGAACAGGCGGAATTCCGTGACCGGCGGCAGGAAGGCCATGTCCTCCAGCGCGTCGAGCACGCCCAGATGGCGCATGACATGGGTTGCGTTGGCGCTCTGCTGGATGCCGGCGCCGATCTCGCCGAGTTCGGGCGCCTGCTCGTAGATTTCCACGTCGTGCCCCGCGAGCAGCAGGCAGCCGGCCGCCGCCAGCCCGCCGATACCGGCCCCCGCGATCAGGATTCTGGCCACGTCGATGCGCCTCCCGAATGCAGCCTCGGTTTCCGCCCGCCCGACGCTCAGTAGGCCCTTCGCCGATGCCGGGCAAGGCCGGGCAAGGTAACACGCCGCATCCCGCAGTTGCGGTTATCGTTTGCCGGCCGGCTTCTTGTATCCGATGATCCGCGGCCGCAGCCGGCGAGGCGCAACGGCGGGCCTCCGGCCTGCGCCGTCCGGCGCACTTCCCGACGCCGAGCCGGATTTTCCCGCCGCATGACCGCCGCCTCACGCTTCGCGCCGATCTTTCGGGTCGCCTTCTGGATGGTCGGCACCTTTGCCTCGCTGCTCTCGATGGCGGTGGCGGGGCGGGAGCTCGCCGCCGAGATTACGATCTTCCAATTGCTGTTCTGGCGCGGCCTGGTGGGGCTGACGGTCATCCTGCTGCTGTTTCAGCTCACCGGCGGCTGGCGTCATTTGCGCACGCGGAAATTCGCGGCCCACGGCGCGCGCAACGTCGTGCATCTGGGTGCGCAATACGCCTGGTTCTACGCCGTCGCCCTGATCCCGATCGCCGAGGTGTTCGCGCTGGAATTCACCACGCCGATCTGGACCCTGATTCTGGCGGCGCTGATTCTGGGCGAAAGGATCACCGTTGTGCGCGTAGCGGCCGTCATTCTCGGTTTCGCCGGCGTGCTGATCGTCCTGCGGCCCGGCCTGTCGCCGGTCGGCATGCCCCAGATTGCGGCCCTGCTCTCGGCCCTCGGCTTCGCCTTCTCGACCTATGTGATGACCCGTCGGCTGATGCGCACCGATACGCCCCAGACGATGCTGTTCTGGATGGTGGCGATCCAGACGCCGCTCGCCCTGCTGGCGAGCTTCGACGCCTGGGTCTGGCCGGCCGGCTGGAGCTGGGGCTGGATTGCCGTGGTCGGCGTCGGCAGCCTGACCGCCCATTATTGCATGGCCCGCGCCCTCAGCCTGGTCGATGCCAACGTCGTCGTGCCGATGGATTTCTTCCGCCTGCCGCTCGCCGTGGTCGTCGGCTGGCTCGCCTACGCGGAAATCATCGATATCTGGGTCGCGCTCGGCGCGGCCGTCATCTTCGCCGGCAACTATCTCAACGTCCGGGCCGAGAGCCGGAAGACGCCGCAGGCCCGATAGCGCTCTCAGTAGCTCTTCGGCAGACCGAGCGCCTTTTCGGCGATATGGCTGAGGATCAGTTCGCGCGACACAGGCGCGATCCGGCAGATCATGACTTCGCGCAGCAGCCGCTCGACGTGGAATTCCTTGGCGTAGCCCATGCCGCCATGGGCCAGCACCGCGCGCTCGCAGGCCCGGAAGCCGGCTTCGGCGCCGAGATATTTCGCAGCGTTGCATTGCGGGCCGCACGGTTTGCCGGTGTCGTACAGGCCCGCGGCGTGGAGGACGGTCAGCCAGGCCGCCTCCAACTCGGCCCAACTCTCGGCGAGCGGATGCTGGACCGCCTGGTTCTGTCCGATCGGCCGGCCGAACACGATGCGCTCCTTCGCATAGCCGGCAGCGCGCTGCAAAGCCTGCTGGCCGATGCCGACGGCCTCGGCGGCGACCAGGCAGCGTTCCGGATTGAGGCCGTGGAGCAGGCATTCGAATCCCTGGCCCTCCTCGCCGATCCGGTCCCCGGCCGGCACCTGCAAGCCGTCGATGAACAGCATGTTCGAATCGACCGCCTTGCGGCCCATCTTGTCGATCTCCCGGACTTCGATCCGCTCGCGGTCCAGTTCGGTGAAGAACAGGGTCATGCCCTCGGTCGGCCGCTTGCATTCTTCGCGCGGCGTCGTGCGGGTCAGCAGCAGGATGCAGTCGGCGACCTGGGCCGAAGATGTCCAGATCTTCTCGCCGGTCACCGTGTAGCCGGCATTGCTTTCCGGCCCGTTGCGCACGGCGCGGGTCCGGATGTTGGTCGTGTCCAGCCCGGCATTCGGCTCGGTGACGCCGAAACAGGACCGGATCCGCCCGGCGATCAGGTCGGGCAGCCAGCGCTGCTTCTGCTCCTCGGTGCCGTACACGACGATCGGGTGGGGGCCGAAAATGTTCAGATGGATCGACGAGCAGGCCGCCATGGCGCCCGGCGATTGAGCGACCCGGCGCATCATCACCGCGGCTTCGGCGATGCCGAGCCCGGCGCCGCCCTGGGCCTCGGGCATGGCGATGCCGAGCCAGCCGCCTCCGGCCATCGCGGCGTGGAACTCCAGCGGATAGCCGCCGTCCCGGTCGCGCTTCAGCCAGTAGTTTTCGTCGAACCGGTCGCAGATCGCGCCGACCGCTTCCTCGATCCGGGCCTGGTCTTCGGTCAGGGAATGGTCCATGGCGCGGCGAAGGTATGCAGGTCCGCCGCCGTTAGCAAGCCGCCGTTCCGGCGCCGCGCGGAAGGGGTTCGCCGATGCGGCGACCCTGCCGGCCGCTCCGGCCGGTACGGCGGGCGCAGCGGCAGCCCGGGCGTTATTCCGCCGGCGGGGCCTGGAGCTTGCCGGGCGCCTTTGCCGGCCCGCCGCCGCCGTCCTCTTCCAGGTCCAGTTCGGAAATCTTCTCGCCGCGGCTGGCGATCTTGCGCGACGAGGTCTGGATCTGCTCGATGTCGCGCCGCGCCTGGTCGAAATGGCCGGCCAGCTTGCCGACCCGGTCGTCGAGCCGGCCGACATCGGCCATCATGGTCTCGACCTCCTTCTGGATCAGATGGGCCTGCTCGCGCATGCGCACGTCGCGGAATACGGCGCGCACGGTGTTGAGGGTCGCCCACAGCGTCGTCGGCGAGACGATGTAGACCTTCTCCCGGAAGCTCTGCTCGACCGCGTTGGCATGGTTGGCGTGCAGTTCGGCATAGACGCTCTCCGAGGGCAGGAACATCAGCGCCGCGTCCCCGGTCTCGCCGGGCACGATGTATTTCTCCCTTATGTCGCGGACATGCTTGAGAACGTCGGCGCTGAACCGGCGGCCGGCCTCGGTCCGCTCCCGCTCGTCGGTTGCATTCTGCAGGCGCTGCCAGCTTTCCAGCGGAAACTTGGCGTCGATCGCGATCGGGCCGGGCGGGTTCGGCAGGCGGAGCAGGCAATCGGCCCGCTTGCCGTTGCCGAGCGTCTCCTGGAAGGCGAAGGCGCCGGGCGGCATCAGCGTTTCGACCAGGTCGCGCAGTTGGATTTCGCCGAACGCCCCGCGCGCCTGCTTGTTGGCGAGGATATTCTCCAAGCCGACCATTTGCTCCGACAGGTCGGTGATTTTCTTCTGCGCCTGGTCCATTACAGCCAGCCGCTCGCGGATCTTCTGAAGCGATTCGCCGGTCTTTTCCGTGCTGCTTTCGAGGCTGGCGCCGACCCGCCGCGTTACGCCCTCCAGCCGTTCGGAAATCGCCCGCTCCTGGTCCTGCAGGCGGGCATTCAGCGAATCGCGGATGCCGTCCTGCCGTTCGGCCAGGCCGCTGAGGCGCGTGTTGATCTCGGTCTGGCCGCGCGCGCTCCGGAAAGTGACGAGCAGCACAAGCACCGCGAGAACGGCCACCGCGCCCAGCACGATCAGGGTGTTGGCGTCCAGTCCGGTCATGGCGCGGCCTTCCTATCACAAGCCCGTGCGGCGGCCATGACTATTCTTGCGGAAACCGACGCGGGTCCGGGCGATTCCCGGCGGCGGCCGGGGCATCGGGCGCCAGCGCGCGCGGCGCGCCGCTTCGTTGACCTTTCCCGCCGCCGGCCCTATCTGCAAACCGACCGAAAACCCTTGAAACCGGCCTTTTCCGGGGTGAAACCGCCATGGCGCTGCTGCCGATCCTGACCGCGCCCGACCCGCGCCTGAAGAAAAAATCGAAGCCCGTCGAGCAGGTCGACACCGGCGTGCGAAAGCTGATGGACGACATGCTGGAGACCATGTACGCCGCGCCGGGCATCGGCCTCGCCGCGCCGCAGGTCGGCGTGCTCAAGCGGGTTATCGTTGTCGACGTCTCGGAGAAGGACAGCCCCCCGGCGCCGCACGCGCTGGCTAACCCGGAAATCCTCTGGGTTTCGGACCATGACAACACCCATGAGGAGGGTTGCCTGAGCGTTCCGGAGCATTATGCCGACGTCGTCCGCCCGGCCCAGGTGCGGGTGCGCTATCTGGACCGGGACAGCGAAATCCGCGAGCTGGAGGCCGACGGTATGCTGGCCACCTGCGTCCAGCACGAGATCGACCATCTGGACGGCATCCTGTTCATCGACCGCATCAGCGCGCTCAAGCGCAACATGATCCTGCGCAAGCTGCTGAAGGAAAAGAAGCTCGCCGCGAAAGAGGCGGCGCCTGCGTGATCCGGCCCGGCCGGCCGCCGGCCCGGCTGCACCGGACCGATCCCCGGAAACCGCCATGCGCCTGATCTTCATGGGCACGCCGGACTTTGCGCTGACGGCGCTGAAGGCGCTGGCCGCGGCAGGGTACGACATCGCCGCCGTCTACACCCGCCCGCCGCGCCGGGCCGGGCGGGGCCGGGCGGTGCGGCCGTCGCCGGTCCAGGCCTGGGCCGAAGCGCAGGGCATTCCGGTGCGCTCCCCGGCGTCTTTCAGCGAGCCCGGCACGGTTGCGGATTTTGCGGCGCTGGGGGCGGACGCCGCCGCCGTCGCCGCCTACGGCCTGATCCTGCCGGAGGCGGTCTTGGACGCGCCGGTGCACGGCTGCCTCAACATCCACGCCTCGCTGCTGCCGCGCTGGCGGGGCGCGGCCCCGATCCAGCGGGCGATCCAGGCCGGCGACGCGGAAACCGGGGTGACGATCATGCAGATGGACCCCGGCCTCGATACCGGCCCGATCCTCTTGCAGCGGCGCATCCCGGTTGCCGAAACGGCAACCGGCGGTTCCTTGCACGACTCTCTGGCGGCATTGGGCGCCGAAGCGATCGCGGAAGCTCTGGCTTGGCTCGACGGCGCGGACTCCCCCGGCGATCTCGCGCCGCGGCTTCAGTCCGAAGCGGGCGCCACTTACGCCCGCAAGATCGACAAGGCCGAGGCGCGGATCGACTGGTCGCAGCCCGCATCGCACATCGAACGCACCGTGCGCGCCTTCGATCCCGTGCCCGGCGCCTTCTTCGAAACCGGCGGCCGACGTATCCGCGTGCTCAGCGCCGAACTCGTCGAGGGGGCAGGCAAGCCGGGAGCGGTGCTCGACGACGCTCTGGCGGTCGCCTGCGGCGCGGGCGTCTTGCGGCCGACGCGGGTGCAGCGCCAGGGCAAGGCCCCGATGGCCGCCGCCGACCTGTTGCGCGGCTTCGCCATTCCGGCCGGGACGATTCTGTCGTGACCCGGCGCTTCAAGCTGACGCTGGAATACGACGGCGGGCCGTTCGTCGGCTGGCAGCGGCAGGAGAACGGCCTCTCGGTCCAGCAATGCCTCGAGGAGGCGGTGGAGAAATTCTGTGGCGAGCAGGTCGTCGCCTACGCCGCCGGGCGGACCGATTCGGGCGTCCACGCGCTGGCCCAGGTTGCGCATGTCGACATCGCGCGCGAGGCCGAGCCATTCCGCATCAAGGAGGCGCTGAACTACCATCTGAAGCCCCGGCCCATTGCGGTGACCGACGCCGAACAGGTGGACGACGGCTTCCACGCCCGTTTCTCCGCCGTCGAGCGGCGCTACCGCTACCGGATCGTCAATCGCCGGGCGCCGCTCACGCTGGACGCCGGCAAAGCCTGGCAGGTCGGCCGGCCGCTCGACGCCGAGGCGATGCACGAAGCGGCGCTGCCGCTGATCGGCCATCACGACTTCACCAGCTTCCGCGCCGCGGAGTGCCAGGCGACCTCGCCGGTCAAGACACTCACGGACATCCGGGTTTCGCGTTACGGCGAGGAGATCGAGATCGCCCTGCGTGCGCCGTCTTTCCTGCACCGCCAGGTGCGCAACATCGTCGGCACGCTGGCCCCGGTGGGCGAAGGCAGGAAGCCCGTCACCTGGCTGGCGACGGTCCTGCGCGCCGCCGACCGAAAGAAAGCCGGCGCCACTGCCCCGGCCTGCGGGCTGTATCTCGAACAGGTGATTTACTGAGCGCAGCGCGCCGGCCGGCAGGGCACGGCTATTGCGACAGGCCGCCGGTCAGCGTCGGTACGTCGAGCGGCAGGAAGCCGTAATGCGCCATCCAGCGCACATCGTTCTCGAAGAAGCTGCGGCCGTCCGGGATACCGTATTTCAGCATGGCGACCCGCTCGCAGCCCATGCCGAAGGCGAAGCCCTGATGGACCTCCGGGTCGAGGCCGCAATTCTTCAGCACGTTCGGATGGACCATGCCGCAGCCGAGGATTTCGAGCCAGTCGTCATGGCCGTCGCCGAAATGGCCGAAACGGAGTTGGCCGTCCTTCTTGTTGCAGGCGATGTCCACCTCCGCCGACGGCTCGGTGAAGGGGAAGAAGGACGGACGGAAATTCAGCTTGACGTCGTCGATTTCGAAATAGGCTTTGCAGAAATCGATCAGGCAGCCTTTCAGGTGGCCCATATGGGTCGTTTCGTCGATCACCAGCCCTTCGAACTGGTGGAACATCGGCGTATGGGTCTGGTCCCAGTCGCTCCGGTAGGTGCGGCCCGGCACAAGGATCCGGATCGGCGGCTTCTGCTCCAGCATAGTCCGCACCTGGACCGGCGACGTATGGGTGCGCAGCACCATTTTCGTGCCGTCGTCCTTGGGCGGCAGGTAGAAGGTATCCTGCATTTCCCGCGCCGGATGGCCTTCCGGGAAATTCAGCGCCGTGAAATTGTGCCAGTCCGTCTCGATGTCCGGGCCCTCGACGACCGAGAAGCCCATATCGCCGAAGATGGCGCTGACTTCCTCGATCGTCTGGCTGATCGGGTGAATGCGGCCCATCGGGGTCGAGCGCGCAGGCAGGGATATGTCGATCTTCTCTTCGGCCAGCCGGGCGTCCAGTTCGGCGTCTTCCAACGCCGCCTTGCGGGCCTCGACGGCGGCGGCGATCTCGTCCTTCAGGCCGTTGAGCGCGCGGCCCGTTTCCCGGCGTGCGTCCGGGTCCATACCGCCCAGCGTTTTCATCCGGCCGGTGATGCGCCCCTTCTTGCCCAGCGCCTCGACCCGCGCGGCGTCCAGCGCCTTCAGGTCGGTTGCGGCCTCCACCGCAGCCAGCAATTCGGTGCGCAGGGTATCGATCTCGCTCATCTGGCCGGTCCGGAGAGGGTCGTGGGGCGGGAGACGCGGGGGCCGCCCGGTCGGCTATTCCAGCGCCTTCTGCGCCGCGTCGACGACCGCCTTGAACGACTCGGCGTCGCGCACGGCCATGTCGGCCAGCACCTTGCGGTCCAGCTCGATGCCGGCCTTGTTGAGGCCGTTGACGAACTGGCTGTAGGTCAGGCCGTGTTCGCGGACGCCGGCGTTGATGCGCTGGATCCACAGGCTGCGGAAACTGCGCTTGCGCACCTTGCGGTCGCGATAGGCGTAGAGCAGGTTCTTCTCGACCCGCTGGTTGGCCGCGCGGAAGGTGTTCTTCTGCCGGCCCCGCGCGCCCTTGGCCTGTTTGACGATCTTGCGGTGGCGGGCGTGTTTGGTGACGCCCCGTTTGACTCGCGCCATGAAACGAACCTCCTGATTCTGAAGGGAAAGGGAACCGGCGCCCGGCCGTCGTTCGATGAACCTTTACTTGGCGTAGGGCATCATCGGCCGGATCGTCTTCTCGTTCGACTTGTCGAGAATGGTCGATCCCCGGTTGGTCCGCTTCATCGTCGTGGACCGCTTGGTCAAATTGTGGCTGCGAAACGCGAAATTGCGCTTGATCTTGCCGCTGCCGGTCAACTTGAACCGTTTCTTGACGGAGCTTTTGGTCTTCAGCTTGGGCATTTCGGTCTTCTCCTGAAGGCGCGCGGCCGAAGTCGAGACCTTCACCGCGCCGGATCGTCCGGTTCGGCGGCCCGAGGCATGCCCGTACAGAGCCCGGCCGCCACAGCAAAGCGCCGCAAACCCGGAGGCCGCAGCGCTGCCCTCTGCAATGCGATGCAGAGCGCGCTATATAGCCAGCCCCCTGCGGGCCGGCAAGCGGCGGAAGCGCGGCATTTTCCGCGCTGTGCGACCGCTGCTTCAGGCTGCCGGCGTGGCGTCCCAACGGCCGGCCGCAACAGCGTCCGCAACCAGTTCGGTCATAAGGTCAGCGACTGCGGCCTCCGCCCGGCCGAGTGACCGCTCCGCAAGCCAGGCTAAGCACAGGCGACGGCGAATGACCGGCCGGGTAATGCGACGCGCGTGCAGGCTCGGATCGCGCAGAACGCTATCGAGCGTCGCCCGCGGGCCGATCGCACAGCCGAAACCTTTGACCAGCGCTTGCTTCAGCATGTTGGTCGAGATCAGTTCGATGCGCGACTTGCGCACGATCCGTCTCAGCAAAACGGGATCTTCTACGATGGCCCGGGCCGCGTCGCCGTGCCGGAGCAGCAGTTGCGGCAGCTTCGCCACATCGTCGAAGTCGATGGGAGCGCCGGAGGAGCCAACGATCTCCGGCCTGCCGATACACAGCATCTTCTCCGTCAACAGTTGCGTGGTCCGGAGGTCTGCCGACGCCACCGGGTTGTACAGCAGGGCGAGATCGACCGAGCCGCGCCTCAGGCTGCTCAGCGCCTGGCTGGACAGGCTCTCGGCAATCCAGAGCTGCAGGTTGGGAAAGGCGGCGGCGGCTCGTTCCGCAAGCTGCAGTCCGATCATTTCCAGCGCGGTATAGGGCAGGCCGACTGTGACAGTCCCCGCGACAGTACCGGATCGGGCCAGGAGATCGGACTGGGCGTTGTCGACAGCCAGAAAGATGCGCCGGACATGCTCGTACAGCCGGTCGCCCTCTACGGTCGGCGCCATACCTCGCGGCCGACGCTCGAACAGCCGGACACCCAGTTCTTTCTCCAGATTGGCAATCTGGTAGCTGAGCGCGGACTGGGCGATGTTGCGGCGCTGCGACGCTCCCGAAACCGAGCCGGTTTCGTAGATGGCCTCGAAATAGCGCAATTGCTTAAGGTTCATTTCGATTTCGAAAAATTCGATCTCTTTTATCGATATTATCTAATATTCTGAAAAGTGGCGAGACCTTAGGATTGCAGCGTGGGTCTTCCACGGTTGGAAACGTCATGGCCGGACCGCTCGAAAACACCCGCGTCGTCGAGATCAGCCACATGGTGATGGGGCCGACATGCGGTCTCTATCTGGCACAGCTCGGTGCAGAAGTGATCAAGGTCGAGCCGCCGCAAGGTGACAAGACCCGTGCTCTCAAGGGCATGGGCGCTTCTTTTTTCCCGACCTTCAATCGCGGGAAAAGGTCGGTCGCGCTCGATACCGCGACCCAGGGCGGGCTGGAAGCGCTGTACCGCCTGCTGGCGACGGCCGATGTATTCGTTGAGAACTTCCGCGACGAGACTCTGGCGCGCATGGGCGTCGACCATGCCACGCTGCGCCGCAAATTCCCGCGCCTCATCACCGCTGCGCACAAGGGGTTTCTCAGCGGCCCCTACGCCCATCGTCCGGCGCTGGACGAAGTCGTTCAGATGGCGACCGGTATGGCCTATATGACCGGGCCGTCGGGCCGGCCGCTGCGCATGGGCTCTTCGGCCAACGACATCATGGGCGGCATTCACGGCGTTGTCGGCATTCTGGCGGCGCTCCTGGAGCGGGCGCGGACCGGAGAGGGGCAGGAGGTGCGCGTCGGCCTGTTCGAGAACTGCCTGTTCCTCGTCGCGCAGCACATGGTGCATTTCGATTTGTCGGGCACGGCGTCGCCGCCGATGCCGGAGCGGGATTTCTCCTGGCCGGTCTACGATGTCTTCGATACTTCGGACGGACGGCAAATTTTTCTTGCCGTCGTTACCGACGGTCATTGGCAGGCGGCCTGCCGCATGTTCGGTTTCGACGATCTGCTGGCGGACCCGGCGCTGCAATCCCAAATGGGCCGGATAGCCGGTCGGGGCGGATTCCTGCCACGCTTCGCCGAGGCGCTGACCGTCCGGCCGCTCGAAGATCTCTGCCGGTTGTTCGACAGTGCGAACATTCCCTATTCGCCGATCAACCGACCGCAGGACATGTACGAGGATCCGCATGTCAACCGGCCGGGCGGTCTGACTTCGTCGCGCAATTCCGATGGCGCACCGTTCCGGACTCCGTCCCTGCCGATCGAGTTCGACGGGATTGGCCTGTCGGCGCAATCGGACGTACCGGTGCTTGGCGCCGATACCGAAGCCGTGCTGGCTTCGCTCGGCTATTCGGCCGGCGAAATCGACGATCTGGCGCGAAGCCGGGCGGAAGCGGCATGACCGCCGCAAACCTGTCCAGCCTGTATCCCGGCGGCCGGGTCGCACTGCGCGAAGTGGGGCTGCGCGACGGCCTCCAGCTGACCGCGTCGTTTCCCTCGACCGAAGGCAAAAAGCGCTGGATAGAGGCGGAATATGCGGCCGGCGTCCGCTACTTCGACGCGGGTTCCTTCCTGCCGCCGGCGCGCCATCCGCAGTTCGCGGATGTGCGGGACATCGTTGGCTTCATCGACGGTCTGCCCGGTGCAGTAGCGACCGTCCTGACCCTGAATGCGCGCGCCGCCGCGGATGCCCTGGAGACCCCGGCGCCCCAACTGGATTGCGTCGTTTCCGCCACGGAATCGCACAGTCTACGCAATGTCCGCCGCACACGCGAAGAAGCACTCTCCGTCGTGGCGGAAATCTGTCGACTGCGCGAAGGCTCAGCGCATCGGCCGGTCGTTGCCGTCGGCATTTCGAACGCCTTGGGCTGCACGATCGAAGGCCAGGTCGATCCGGCGGATGTCTACCGCCTGGTCGGACTGGGCCTCGACGCCGGCGCCGATATCGTCAGCATCGCCGACACGGTCGGCTACGCCGGTCCGCGACAGGTCGCAGACATGGTGCGGACCCTCCGAACCATGGCAGACGGCCGGCCTGTAGGCGTCCACCTGCACGATACCCGCGGCCTCGGCCTCGCCAACGCGTCGGCCGCCCTCGACGAGGGCGCCACGCTGATCGACGGATCGCTCGGCGGATTGGGAGGCTGCCCGGCGGCTCCGAAGGCGACCGGCAACATCGTGTTCGAGGACCTGGCGTTCCTGTGCCGGACGAAGGGAATCGATACCGGGGTCGACGTCTGGAAACTGATCGGGTTGCGGAAAGTTCAGGCCGAAGAAATGCCGGGAGAGACTTTCTACGGCGCGTTGGAAAAGGCCGGCCTGCCGCTCGGCCTGGAGAGTCCGCCCGCGGTACAGCCCGTCTGAGCGGGGTGCCGGAGGGCAAACGGAGAAAATCGTCTTCAAGGAGGAAGGAATGAAGAAGACAGTACTGATCCTCGCCGGTGCGGCCGTCGCGCCGGCGTTCATGGCTGCGCCGGCCGCGGTCGCCGCCGAACAGACCATGCGGTGCAGCCACCAGCTGCCGCCGCGCCACCACGGCGCCAAGTTGATCGCGCGCTGGGCCAAGGAAATCGAGGCCCAGTCGAAGGGCACGCTGAAGGTCCAGGTTTACGGCGCCAATTCGTTGCGCAACGCCAAACAGAACATTCCGGCCGTCGCTCGCGGCAATATTGAATGCGCCTTTTCGGTGAACTTCCAGTGGGGCGGGACCATTCCGGAAATGAACGTCACGCTTCGTCCCTACACTTTCACGGACCGGGCGCTGCTCGAGAAATTCCACGAGTCCGAGGCGGCCAAGATCCTCGAAGCCGCCATGCTCAAGAAGGGCGTGCGCAACGTCGCCTGGATGTTCATCACCCGCATGTCGGCCTACACCTCGAAAAACAAGCCGCTCATCAAGCCCGACGACTTCAAGGGCGTCAAAATCCGCGGCCTGAACAAGCTGGTGGATAACGGCTTGCGCGCTCTGGGCGCCGCGCCGTCCGCCATGTCCGGCAGCAAGGTCTACCAGGCGCTGGCGACCGGCGTGATCGATGCCGGGCTCACCGACATTTCCGCGGCCTATTCCCGGAAATATTACGAGGTGCAGAAATACGTCACCGTATCGCCGCTGTTCAGCGTGTTCTTCCACGCCTACGTCAACCCGAAATGGTACGACGGCCTGGACGCGGCGCAGAAGCAGGCACTGGCGGCCGCTGGCGCAAAGCTGGGCAAGTGGGCCGTCGACGTTTCGGATGCGACAGCTGCCAAGGCGCCCGGCCAACTCAAGGAAAAGGGGATGATCGTCCACATCCACACAGCGGCCGAAATCGCTGCCATGAAAAAGGTCATGGCGCCGGCGTTCGACGAGGCCTTCGATGGCTCTACCGGCGAAACCGGCAAGAAGCTGATGAAAATCCTGGGCAAATAGCCGTTCCGGCATACGCCGGACGGGCCGAACGGCGAACGGCATGACTCCATCCGGTCCGGACGAAAGCCCGGCCCCCGATCCGCTGGCGGGGGCCGGGCCGGTCCTGCGGGCAGCCGACCGCTGGCTCGGCCGGCTTGCCTTCCTGCTGGTCGTTTTCGGGGTCGTCGGAGTTCTCCTGCTCACGGTTCTGACCGGCTACAGCGTCTTCTGGCGCTATGTACTGGGCGTTCCCATCACCTGGATCGACGAACTGTCCGGATACCTGGTCGTTTCCCTGGTCATGGTCGGCGTGGCCGAAGCGTTGCGCCGCGGCGACCATATCAACGTCGACCTGCTCGTGGGACGCCTCGGGCCGCGCAGCCAGCGACTGGTTGCGATCTGGGGAATGCTGGCGGCGATCGCGTTCGGGATCGTCCTGTTGGCGGATGCTGTCGACGCGGTGCTCGGCGTCCACGCCATGGGCCTGGTCTCGGAGGGCTATCTGGAAATCGGGATGTGGATTCCGCAATCCGCCATAGTGCTGGGTGCCGCGATGCTGATCGTGGCGGCGGCGATGGCGCTGATCCGGGTGCTGGCGGGCTTCCCGGCAGTCGACCGCAGCCGCATCGACTGATCCGGCGGTGATTTCCCTCGTCGTCGTTCTGGGCGGCCTCGTCCTGCTGCTGCTGACCGGCGTCCCGGTCTTCGCCGGTATCGGCCTCACCTCGATCGTCATCATGCTGCTGGTCGAGGGCAGCTTCAGCGGTGTCGCCGACACCGTTTTCGGCAAGCTCAACATCAACCTGCTGGCGACGATCCCGCTGTTCGCTTTCATGGCCTACATCATGATCCGGGCGCGGATCGTCGACGACCTGTACCGGACGGCACATGCCCTGGTCCGCCATCTGCCCGGCGGGCTCGGCGTGGCCACAGTCATGTCCTGCACCGTTTTCTCCGCCATCTCGGGATCGTCGGCCGCGACGGCGCTGACGATCGGCACCAGCGCCATTCCCCAGATGAACCGCTACGGCTATCCCACGCGCGCTGCGCTGGGCGTGGTGGCTGCCGGCGGCACGCTGGGCATATTGATTCCGCCATCGGGTCCGATGATCCTGTACGCCATCGTTACCGAAGCGTCGATCGGTGCGCTCTTTGCCGCCGGCCTGATCCCCGGCCTGATCGTCGCCACGCTATTCGCCCTGTGGTGCGTCGCAAGCAATCTCGGCCCGCGTGGCGCCCAGCGTGGAAAACGGGCAACCGTCCGCGAAGCGCTTGTTGCGATCCGCGCTTCTTTCTGGGCGCTGGTCATGCCGCCGCTGGTTCTCGGCGGCATCTATTTCGGCGTCTTCACCGCGTCGGAGGCGGCTGCGATCGGCGCCATCCTCGCCTTGCTCGTGGCGGTGCTGGCCTACCGGAATTTCGGCTGGAAGGATCTGTACGACTGCGCCTACGACACGGTCAGGATCAGCGCCATGCTGTTCATGATCGTGGCGGCCGCCGGGATGTTCGGGCATGCAGTCACGGTGATGCGGCTGCCCAACGAGTTGGTGGCGGCGACGACCGGGGCGGGGCTGACACCGATCGAATTCATCATCGCGGTCATGCTGGTGATTTTCGTCCTCGGCATGTTTCTCGAAACCATCGCGATCATCCTGATCACGACGCCGATCATCTTCCCGGTAATGGTCGACCTGGGCATCAGCCCGGTCTGGTACGGCGTCCTTCTGATGATCAATCTGGAACTGGCGCTGATCACCCCGCCGGTGGGCATCAACCTGTTCGTCATTCGAGGAATTACTCGCGCTCCGCTGAGCGAGGTTATCCGCGGAACCGTGCCCTATGCCGTGCTCATGGTAGCAGGCCTGATTCTGATGCTGCTGGTGCCTTCGATCAGCCTTTGGCTACCTGAATTGATGGGGTTCGGGCGGTAGCTCACTGCGCAATTTGGCCCCGCTCCGCCCTTTTTCGGGCGCCAGACCTTTACCCCGTATGCTTCCATCGCCATTTTGTCCCGGCAAGCGCCCGTTTCCGCGTGTAGCGTAGAAGCCATGGGAGCCGACATTTTCATGAGCGACCTCGCAACGGCTGACAGCCTATTTTTCGACCGGACCGGCATGGACCGCGCGCGGGTGGACCGCCTTGCGGCGGACGCGTTGCACGGCGCCGACGACGGCGAACTGTTCCTCGAATACACCCAGTCCGAGAGCCTGGTGTATGACGACGGGCGGCTGAAGAGCGCGACCTTCGACGAGAGCCAGGGTTTCGGCCTGCGCACGATGGCCGGCGAGGCGACGGGCTACGCCCACGCTTCGGAACTGTCCGAAGAGGCGATCGGACGGGCCGCGACCGCGGTGCGCGCGGTCCTCGCCGGGCACAGCGGCACGCTGGCCGACGGCCCGCGCGGCACGAACCGGGCGCTCTATGCCCCGGTCAATCCGCTCACGGAGATGCCGTTCGAGCGCAAGGTGAAGCTGCTCGAGGAAATCGACGAGTACGCCCGTTCGAAGGACGGGCGGATACGGCAGGTCTCGGCGTCGCTTCTGGGCGAGTGGCAGGCCGTGCTGATCGTCCGCGGCGACGGGCAGCGTGCTGCCGATATCCGGCCCCTGGTCCGCCTCAATGTCTCGGTCGTCGTCGAGCGGGACGGCCGGATGGAGACCGGCTCCGACGGGGCGGGCGGCCGTGCGGCCTACGACGGCTGGTTCGAGCCGGCGATCTGGCGGGGCCAGGTGGACGAGGCGCTGCGCCAGGCGCTGGTCAATCTGGAATCGGCGCCGGCGCCGGCGGGCGAAATGCCGGTCGTGCTCGGCCCGGGCTGGACCGGGGTGCTGCTGCACGAGGCGGTGGGCCACGGGCTGGAAGGCGATTTCAACCGCAAGCGGACCTCGACCTTTTCCGGCCGGATCGGCGAGCAGGTCGCATCAAAGGGCGTGACGGTGGTCGACGACGGCACGATGGCCGACCGCCGCGGTTCGCTGACGATCGACGACGAAGGCACGCCGACCGGCCGCACGGTGCTGATCGAGGACGGCATCCTGAGGGGCTATATCCAGGACCGGCTGAACGCCCGGCTCATGGGCGTGGCGCCGACGGGCAACGGCCGGCGCGAAAGCTATGCCCATCACCCGATGCCGCGTATGACCAACACCTTCATGCTGGCGGGAGACGAGGCGCCGGAAGACATCCTCAAATCGGTCGGCAAGGGGCTCTACTGCGTCCACTTCGGCGGCGGCCAGGTCGATATCACCAGCGGCAAGTTCACTTTCAGTTGCACCGAGGCCTACAGGATCGAGGGCGGCAAGGTCGGCGCCCCGGTCAAGGGCGCCACGCTGATCGGCAACGGGCCGGAGGTGATGAACCGGGTTTCGATGATCGGCCACGATCTCAAGCTCGACCACGGGATCGGAACCTGCGGCAAGAACGGGCAGGGCGTCCCGGTCGGGGTCGGCCAGCCGACCGTGCGGGTCGACGCGATCACCGTCGGCGGCACGGAAGCGGCGTGAGGCAGCGGCTGTCGGCGGGTTTCGGGACTCTCCGGTTGTGACGGATCCGTGGGGTTTCGACGGCGGGAAGGATCGCCGTAGCGAACGCAGGTCTGAAGACGGCGATAAGTTCCGCGACCTGTTGCCGACTTTTCTGATTATCGCCGCGGTAATAGGCGGGCTTGCCTGTGCAGGCTGGTTGCTCGGCGAGGTCTTCGGCGCTTTCGATTCGGCGGAAGACGGTCTCTATGCCGGATTCCTGATCGCATTGCTGGTCTTCCTGAGCGGCGGGCTGTTGGTGAGGGCGCGCCACAGGTTCGGCTCCATCGTCAAGTCGCTTCTGGCATGGACCGCCATCGGGCTCTTGGCGGTCGCCGGCTATGCCTATCGCCACGAGCTCACAATGGTCTGGCAGCGGGTCGCGGACGAACTCTCGCCCGGCACGGCGGTCTACGGCGACCGCAGCCTGACGGTGCGCGCCTCCGGCGACGGCGCCTTCTACATGGACGTGTTCCTGAACGGCCGTCCGGCTCGGATGCTGGTCGATACCGGCGCCACCGGCCTTGCCCTCTCGCCGGCCGACGCCCGCGCCGCCGGGCTCGATGTCGGCGGCCTCCGCTATACCGTACCGGTACAGACCGCCGACGGCGCCTCGCTGGCCGCTCCTGCCGTCCTGGACACGATCCGGGTCGGCGGGCTGACCGTCCGCAACCAAAGAGCGCTTGTTCTGCGGCAGGGGCAAATTTCGCTGCTCGGCGTAACGGTTCTCCGCCGCTTCCGCTCGTTCGAGATCAGCGGCGACCGGCTGACCTTGCGCTGGTAACGGGCCGGCTCTCCCGATGCCCGGCTCTTCGGGCGCCGTCGCGTCCGCTCTGCCCGGAGAGCGTCAGCCTCCGCCGGTCATCACGAACTGCTTGGCCAGGCCCAACAGCAGGGCGGTGACGAAGGATAATGCCTCGATCAGGATCGCCTGGGGCCAGGTTACGCCGAGCGCGATCCGGACGATCAGGGTTTCTGCGGCCAGCACCGCAATCCAGACCGGGACGAGCAGGCCTGCGCCGGGGCCGCCGGGATCGACGGCGAAAGCCAGTACGACAAGGAGCATCTGGCCGCCGAACAGAAAGACCTGCGCCCAATTGTGAATTATAATGTAGGTCGTGTACCGCCGCACCACGCCCGCGCTGGCGCAAACGTAGATGGCGAACAGCGGCCACAGGGTCCAGGCCAGCGGATAATTGATCGCTTCGATCAGCCAGTAGCGGCCGACACCGACGCCTTTCGGTATCGGCAGGGCCTGCAGATAGACAAGATAGAGCGGCAGCAGGAACAGGGCGGCGTAGAAGGAACGCCAGTAACCCGCCATCGTCAGGTTGAAATCGTCCACCCCGTCCGGATCGAGCCGCAGGACGCGAATCGCGCCGCGCACCGACAGCCTGGCCTCTTCCCAGATCGTCATTCAGCCCGCGCCTGGCGGCGCGCCGGTCGCGCTGCCGGGTGGAAGAGGACCTTTCCCCGGATCCGGAAACTGCCGATGGCGCGCTGGCCGGCCGGAGAAACCAGCCAGGCCACGAAGCGCCGGGCCGCTTCGGCCATGACGTGCGGGTGTTTCTCCGGATTGACCGCGATCACGCCGTAAGGATTGCGCAGCCGAACGTCGCCCTCCACAAGCAGCCTCAGCAGGCCGCGGTTTCCGAAGGACAGCCAGGTGCCGCGGTCGACCAGCGTGTAGGCCGGCATCGCCGCTGCGGTATTCAGGGTCCGGCCCATGCCGGCGCCGATTTCCCGGTACCAGCCGGCCCGCTCGGACGGCGCGATCCCGGACGCTCGCCACAGGCTGCGTTCCCGCCGGTGGGTGCCGCTGTCGTCGCCCCTTGACAGGAACACCGCGCGGGCGCGGTGGATTTTCCTGAGCGCCGCTGCGGCGTCTTTCAAGCCCCGGACGTCCGCCGGATCGGACGCCGGGCCGACGATGACGAAATCGTTGTACATCAGGGAATGGCGGCGCAGGCCATAGCCTGCCCGTACGAACGCCTCTTCAGACGGCCGGTGGTGCACCAGGAGAACGTCGGCGTCGCCGCGCCGGGCCAGCCGAATCGCCTGCCCGGTGCCCACGGCGATCACCCGGACCCCGATGCCGGTCGCCGCGGTGAATCTGGGCAGGAGATAATCGAAGAAGCCGGAGGCCTCGGTCGAGGTCGTAGAGGCGACCCGAATGGTTTCGGCCAGTGCGGGGGCGGAGACCGTCATGACCGCGGCGAGAAAGAACGCGCCGATCGCCCTTACCAATGCAATTCCCCTTTGAGGAACGCCGCCAGTTCCGGCGTCTTCGGGTCCGCGAACAGCCGTGCCGCCGCGCCGGCCTCCAGTGCGCGGCCGCGGTGCAGGAAAACCAGATCGTCGGCGAGCCGCCGGGCCATGGCGAGATCGTGGGTCGACAGGATCGCCGTCCGGCCCTCGCGGCGCAGTTCGACGATGATCTGCTCGATGCTCCAGCTCGCCGCCGGGTCCAGGCTCGCCGTCGGTTCGTCGAGAAACAGGACCTCCGGATCGCGCGCCCAGGCCCGGGCGAAGGACAGACGCTGCTGCTCGCCGCCGGACAGGCTGCGCGCCGGCCGGACGGCCATGTCGCCGAGGCCGACATAGTCGAGCGCCGTGTGCGCCCGGTGGACCGCCTTCGCCCTTGCGATGCCCTGCAGGCGAACGGCATGCACAATGTTCGCCAGCACCGAGCGGTTCAGGAGAACCGGTTTCTGGAACACCATGGCCTGGCGCGCGTGCGCCGCCGCGCCGGACAGGCCGGACCAGCGGACGGCGCCGCTGTCCGGCGCGATCAGGCCGTGGGCCACCTTGAGCAACATGCTCTTGCCGGCGCCGTTGGGACCCAGGACGACGGTCGTCCGCCGCCGGGCGACCAGCATGTTGATGCAGTCGAGGATTTGCTGGCCGCCGTGGCGGAGCGAAATATCCTCCAGCGCCAGCGGCAGGATGCTCGGGGCTTCCATCGGGCGGTCCTACCGGCTTGCGGCGACCAGCGCCGCTTCCGGCGTGCTGCGCTCGCGCACCATCCACGCCGCGGCGTTCAGAAGGATGGCGAGTGTGACGAGCACGATGCCGAGGCCCAGCGCCAGCGCAAGGTTGCCCCGCCCGGTTTCGAGGGCGATCGCCGTCGTCATGGTGCGCGTGTGGTGGGCGATGTTGCCGCCGACGATGATGACGGCGCCGACCTCGGCGGCCGCCCGGCCGAAGCCGGCAAGGACCGCCGTCAGGACCGAGATCCGACCGTCCCACAGGAGCGTCGGAATGGCGCGCCGCCGGCTGCTGCCCAGCGACGTGAGCTGCTCGCGATAATCCTGCCACAGGTTTTCGATGATCTGGCGGGTGAGCGCGGTGACGATGGGCGTCACGAGGATGGCCTGGGCGATCGCCATGGCGCCGGGCGTGAAGAGAATATTGAGGCTGCCCAGCGGACCGCTGCGCGACAGGATCAGGTAGACCAGCAGGCCGACGACGACCGGCGGCAGACCCATCAGCGCATTGACCAGAACGATGACCGCTTTGCGGCCGCGGAACCGGTACACCGCCAGCGCGCCGCCGAGCGGCAAGCCGATCAGGCAGGACAGGGCGACTGCCGCCAGATTCACTTCCAGCGACAGGACGATGATTTCCCACAGGTCGGCGTCGAAGCCGAACAGCAGCCGGAAAGCCGCGGCGAAGCCTTCGGTCAGATCGGACATAGCCGTAAGTGTTGCGCGTTTTCGCTGCCGCGGACAGGGGCCAATCCGCCCGCGTTCCGGAGCATCCGGCTACGCCGGAAAAATCCTGTCCAGCACACGCCGGTAGATGCGTGCCAGCGCTTCCAGGTCGGCGACCGGCACCTGCTCGTCGACCTTGTGCATGGTCTTGCCGATGGCGCCGAATTCGGCGACTGGGCAATAGCGATGGATGAAACGGGCGTCGGATGTGCCGCCGGTCGTGCTCAGTTCCGGGCGTCGGCCGAGCTCGTCCGCGGCCGCCGCGGCGATGGCGTCGGACAGCGGACCCGGCGGGCACAGAAAGGATTCGCCGGAAACGCGGACGGAAAGGTCGTAAACGCCGCCGTCGCCGATGGCGGCGTCGAACCGCTCGCGCACCCAGGCTTCGAGGCTCTTCCCGGACCAAAGGTCGTTGAAGCGTGCGTTGAAGGTTGCGCCGGCCCGCGCCGGGATGACGTTGGCGGCCGGATTTCCCACATCGACGGTCGAAACCTGTAGCATGGTCGCCTGGAAATGCTCGGTACCGTCGTCGATCTTCGTGTCCGCAATCGCGCCGAGCATCCGCACCAGCCGATGCACGGGATTGTCGGCAAGATGCGGATAGGCGGTATGGCCCTGGATTCCGTGCACTGTGACACTGCCGGTCAGGCTGCCGCGCCGGCCGATCTTGATCATGTCGCCCAGGGCTTCCGGGTTGGTCGGCTCGCCGACGAGGCACATGTCGAGCCGCTCGCCCTGCCCGTCGAGCCATTCCAGCACCTTCCGGGTGCCGTTGATCGCGTCGCCTTCCTCGTCTCCCGTAATCAACAGGCTGATCGAGCCGCCGAAGTCCGTGCTCCGGTCGCCCAGAAAGCCCGAGACCGTCGAGACGAAGGCGGCGATCGCCCCCTTCATGTCGGAGGCGCCGCGGCCGTGCAGGACGCCGCCGGCCACGACGCCGGCGAACGGGTCGTGGGTCCAGTCGGCCGGGTCGCCTTCCGGCACGACGTCGGTATGGCCGGCGAAGCAGAAATTCGGGGTGGCCGTTCCCAGCCGCGCGTACAGGTTGTCGACCCGCTGCGCACCGTCGCCGAACGGCAGACGCCGGCACGAGAAGCCGAGGCTTTCCAGCGCGGCCTGCAACACGTCGAGCGCGCCCTCGTCTTTCGGCGTGACGGATGGCCGGCGGATCAGTTGCTGCGCCAGGGGTATCGTTTCGATCATGGCTTCATGCCGGGCTAATCGCGCAGCAGTTCGTTCACCGAAGTCTTCGAGCGCGTCTGCGCGTCCACCTGCTTGACGATGACCGCACAATAGAGGCTCGGCCCGCCGTTCGGATCGGGCAGGGAGCCCGGCACCACGACGGAATAGGCCGGCACCTCGCCGCGATGGATTTCGCCGGTCGCCCGGTTCACGATCTTCGTCGACGCCCCGATGTAGACGCCCATCGACAGCACGGCGCCTTCGCGCACGATCACGCCTTCGGCGACTTCGGACCGGGCGCCGATGAAGCAATTGTCCTCGACGATGACCGGATCGGCCTGCAGCGGCTCCAGCACCCCCCCGATCCCCGCCCCGCCGGAGATATGGCAGTTCCTGCCGATCTGGGCGCAGGAACCGACGGTGGCCCAGGTATCGACCATCGTGCCTTCATCGACATAGGCGCCGAGATTGACGAAGCAGGGCATCAGCACGACGCCCCTGGCGATAAAGGCGGAGCGGCGGACGATGCAGTTCGGCACCGCACGGAACCCGGCCTCGCGGAACCGGTTGTCGCCCCAGCCCTCGAACTTTGAGGGCACCTTGTCCCACCAGTTGGTGCCCGCTCCCGGCCCGCCGCCGATCGGCTGCATGTCGTTGAGCCGGAAAGACAGCAGGACCGCTTTCTTGGCCCACTGGTTCACGGTCCAGGCGCCGTCGGCGTTTCTCTCCGCAACCCGGAGCCGCCCTTCGTCGAGGGCGTTCAGGGCGGCGTCGACGGCGCCGCGGACGGCGCCGGTCGTGGCCGCGCCGACCGTCTCGCGGTCTTCCCATGCGGCGTCGATCGTGGCGGCGAGGTCGGCAAGGCTCATGGCGGTGTCCGGATATGGGGGGCAATTTGCCCGCGGAAAGTAGCCGGGCGTCGGAGGCTGTCAACGCGGCGCGTAGGTCAGGATTGCGAATCCGGCCAAGGCGGCAGACCCCGGCCGCCGCCTTGCGAAGCTTCGCCGAAAGCCGGTTACGCCGCCTTGCTCGGCGCCGGTTCGATCAGCAAGGCGTAGAGCGCATCCCTGCCGTTCGACACGCGCAGCTTTTCGCAGGTCGCCGGATCCCGCAGGAGGCGCGAGACACGGGCGAGCGCCTTGAGATGATCGGCGCCGGCGTCTTCCGGCGCGAGCAGCAGGAAAAGCAGATCGACCGGCCGGTCGTCCACGGCGTCGAAATCGATCGGCTCCTCAAGCCGTGCGAAAACGCCCTTGACCCGATCCAGATCGCCGAGCTTGCCGTGCGGAATGGCGATGCCGCTGCCGACCCCCGTGGTGCCAAGCCTTTCGCGCTCAAGCAGCACATCGAAAATGCGTCTGTCGTCCAGGCCGGTCGCCGTTGCACCGCAGCGCGACAGTTCCTGAAGCGCCTGCTTCTTGCAGGTCGCCTTCATGGCCGGCACGACGCTGTCGGGCGTCAACAGATCGACAATTTCCATCGGCCTTCCTCAGCAGAAAGCGGGTGCGCCCGGAAACATCACTGGGTTTCGGCAACGCCTTCCGGATCGACCCAGCCGATATGGCCATCGGCGCGGCGATAGACCATGTTCAGCCCCCCGTGGGCCACGTTCCGGAACATCATTGCCGGTAAATCCGCCAGGTCCATGCGCATGACGGCTTCTCCGACCGTCAACGAGGCGATGTCTGTGGTCATGTCCGCAATCACCACCGGCTCGCCGCTGCCGTTCCCTGCGGCGCCTGCATCGGCATGTTCGATCTCTGGCTCTTCGTCGTGGGCGAGGATGTATTTCTGGGCCGAAAGAGTCTCGAGTTCTCTCGGCGGCGCGGCGTGATGATCGCGGATGCGCCGCTTGTTGCGGCGCAGGCGCTTTGCGACATGTTCCGATGCTTTGTTGAACGCCGCATACGGATCCTCCGCCCGGCCTTCGCCCAGCACATGCAGCCCGCGGCTGACATGGGCCTTGATGTCGACTGTGAACTCGTGGCCCCGCTTGTCGAATGTGACGGTGGCGTCGAGGGCGCGTTCGAAGAATTTGCTGACGGTCTCGCCGAGGGCGGTTTCAGCGTGCCGTCGCAAAGCGGGACCGACTTCGACATGCCGGCCGGTGACCTTGACATTCATATCGATATTCGGGCCGCTGAAACGCGCTCTGTCAAGACGAACAAGCCGAAAATTTTTCGGCCGGGCGGTACGCCAGGCGCCGGCGGCGCTCGACCGATGAGGGAATCCGCAGCATTTCACGGTATTTTGTCACGGTGCGGCGCGAGAGGTCGTAGCCGTCTGCCTGCAACAGCCGGGCTAGGGCTTCGTCCGACAAAGGCGCCGTTTCCCTGTCGATCAGGACACGCAGCCGGTGACGGACCGCACTTGCGGCATGGCCGGGCCCGCCATCCAGGGCCCGGATCCGGCCGGAAAACAGGAATTTCAAAGGGAAGACGCCTTGTGGCGTTGCGGCATATTTCTCGTTCGCCGCGCGGCTGATCGTACTCTCGTGCAATCCGGCGGCGCGCGCGATTTCCTTGCGCGTCAGCGGCCCGAGCCGGGCCGTTCCATGCTCCAGAAATTCCTGCTGCCGCCGGAAAATCTCGACGCCCAGCCGCAGAACGGTTGCGCGCCGGTTCCGGATTGCCTGGATCAGCCAGCTCGCCTCCCGGGACATGGTGCTGACATAGGCCCTGTCCGTCCGGCTTCTCGACTGCGCGCGCAGCGTTGCAAGCCCGGCCCGGTCCAGGGAAAGGCGGGGCACGGTCTCCGGGTTGACCGCGACGACCCATCGGCCGATCCGGTGGGCGAACTCGCTGCTACAGGGGAATGCCTCCGGCGCGGGGCGGACGACCAGATCCGGGACTATCGCCGGCGCCGCAACGCCGGCCAGCGCGCGGCCGGGCCGCGGGTCGAGCGCGCGCAGGCGTTGCAGATACTTCGGCAGGTCGCCGGGGTCGATACCCGCCGCAGCCGCCAGGGTCTCCGGGCCGCGTTCGGTCAGCAGGGGCAGGTTGTCGAGCAGCGCATCCATCGGAGGGTCGAGCGTGCCGGCGTCGACCAGCTGCAGACGCAGGCATTCGCCCAGGTTCCGGGCGAACAGGCCCGCCGGCGCCAGCGCCTGCAGCCGCAGCAGGATGCCGGTTACCTTCGCTTCGGATACGCCCCGGAGGGCCGCGACATCGCCGACATCCCCAGCCAGATAACCCGAATCGTCGAGCAGGAAGCTCAGGTCGATGGCGATCGTCCGTTCGGCCGCATCGGCGAAGGAGAAGGCAATGTCCTCGAGTAGCGCGTCCTGAAGCGTCGTTTCCGATACCGCGCCGGGTTCGTCGGGGCCGTGCGCGCCGGTGTCCGCGCTACGCAGTCCGGTTTCCGGCAATGCACCCTCGGCGGCGCCGAACAGGCGGGATGCTGCCGGTGTCGGCCGGTAGCCGGCCGTCGGGCTGCGCGCCGGTATTTTCGGCGCCTCGACCGCATCTTCGTCCGCCGGCTCGTCCAGCGACAGAAGGGGGTTCGTCTCGAGCGCCTCGCGGACCAGGGCATCGAGGCCGATGTTGGACAATTGCAGCAGCTTGACGGACTGATGCTGCAACGGCGTCAGGGTTTGCGACAGTTTCCGCTGCTGGCGGACACCGAAGGAAAGGCCCGGCCCGGCCATCATTCCGCCATCCGGGCTAAAGGCGGAAGGTATCGCCCAGGTAAACCCGGCGCACATCCTCGTGCCCGACGATTTCGCTCGGCTCCCCATCCATCAGCACGACGCCGTCATGCATGATGTAGGCGCGGTCGACGATATCGAGCGTCTCGCGGACGTTATGGTCGGTAATCAGAACCCCGATGCCGCGGTCCTTTAGATGCGAGACGAGGTCCCGGACATCCCCGACGGCGATCGGGTCGATGCCGGCCAGCGGTTCGTCGAGCAGGATGAAGCCGGGCTTCGAAGCGAGGGCGCGGGCAATTTCCACCCGCCGCCGCTCGCCGCCCGAAAGCGCAATGGCCGGCGTGTGGCGCAGATGGGTCACGGAAAATTCCGCGAGCAGGTCGTCCAGCATGGTTTCCCGGGTTTCCCGGTCCGCTTCGACGACCTCCAGCGCAGCGCGAATGTTGTTTTCGACGGACATGCCCCGGAAAATCGACGGTTCCTGCGGCAGATAGCCGATTCCCAGGCGCGCGCGCCGGTACATCGGCAGGTCGGTGATGTCCTGGCCGTCGAGCACGATCGTCCCGGCGTCGGGGCGGATCAGGCCGATGACGATGTAAAAGCAGGTTGTCTTGCCGGCGCCGTTGGGACCGAGCAGGCCGACCGCCTCGCCACGCTGCACGGCAAGGGAAACGCCTCTCAGCACGGGGCGCTTCTTGAAGTGCTTTCCCAGACTGTCGGCGGCGAGGCCGCTGTTGGCCGCCACGAGGCGGGGGGGCGTTGAAAACTCGGCGGTCGATTTATCGACGATCGGTCCGGTCAATACGGTTTCCTTTCCGGATGCGTTCTGGGCAATTCACCGCGACGGTCGGCTCCGCGCGGCTCCTGAGCGTTGCCGGGCTGCAAACGTATCGTCTCTAGCCGCTTTCGTGTCGATGGCGAAATGGCCCGTATTGCAGCGCCTATTCGTTTCCCTTTGCGTTTGCCTTGTCGGTTCGGCCACGCGCGGGCGTTTCGGTTTTCGTATCTTCGTCGGGAACCAGCAGAACGCTTACCCGCCCGACCATTCGGCTTACGCCGGTCTGAAGATTGACGACCGCCTTTTCGCCGTTCAGCTGATTGTTGCCGCGGGTCAGCTTCACGTCGCCCGTCAGGACCGCAACCCTTGTCCGGGTGTCGTAATCGCCGTTCGAGGCCCGAATGACTTCGTCTTCGGTCGTAATGACGACATTGCCGCGGGCTTCCACCCTGCGGACCTCGACCTTGTCATCCCTGGCATCCTCCAGATGCGCAATGAACCGGTCGGCGCGCAGGATCCTTTCTCCATCGACCACTTTGGCGTTGCCGATAATGTAAGCGCGCCGGTCCCGGTTCCGATACTCGATCCGGCCGGTTGCGGTTATCGTCTGCGACTTGTTCTTGAGCATTAGGTCGCCGCCCCGCAGGACGAAGACGCCCGTATCGACCGTATACACCGCCGTTTCGCCGGTGGCGGTTTCCTTTGCGGTCTCGATGTTTACATTGCCGGTCGCAACGACTTTCCAGATTTGCGTCTTTTTCCCTTCGGACTTGCGGTAATGCGCAATCAGTTCGTCGGCGCGAATACTGGTTTGCTTCTGCCGGGCGACGGCATTGCCCCTGGCGACATAGATCTGCTCCTTGCGCCGCCACTCGACCCCCCGGTCGGCTTCGATCGTTATCGGCGCTCTCGATCCGGTCGGGAGGCCGCTGTCCTGCGCCTCGAGCGTCTCCGGCGACACGATCGACGCCGACAGCGCCAGGGAGAGGATGCAGCAGCCGGCGAGGCCGGAAGGGCGGATCATTGGCCGCTTCCCGATATGCCGGCCGACATGCCGTTGCTTTGGCGGGGAAGGGTCCCGGAGTCTTCAGGGCCGATGCTCAGCACCACTTTCGTCCTGCCCGTGAAGATGACGGTCATTCCTTTGTCGACGACCTCAAAACCCTGGGCCGCCACGGTTCCCCCGGCCCCCTCCGCGACGACGGGGCTTTTGCTCCAGACCGCTTTCTTCTCTAGGTCGATGGTCGCTTCGGCCGTTCGAATGCTGAACTTCCGGTCGTGGCTGAAGTTCACGCCACCGGCCAAGGCCAACTGGTTCTTCTTGCGATCGTACCGGCCGTTGAGCGCACTGATTCGAATGTGCCCATCGCCGCTCAACTCTATTTCGGCCTGGGGTTCCTTGAGGGAAATCACCGTTGCCGTATGGCTGACCTGGCTTGCTTCGGTCGCGGTGAGCCGGTAGGGGCGGTTCCGGTCGTCGGTCGCAACGAAGACCGGCCCCTCCATGGAAAAGTTCCGCAGTCCGCCCTGAGTCAGGGAATCCCGGGCAATATCGGCCGCTTGTTTGCCGGTACTGACGAGATTCGGCCAGAACAGAACGGCCACCACAATCAGGAAGGCCATGCTCGGCAGCGCGAATTTCATCGTGTTCACGAAACGCGTATAGCCGTCCCGCTGCCGGGCGCGGGTCTTCCGTTGGCGCTGCGGCCGTCTTGCACCGGTCATGCGACGCCTTCCCGCAAGCAATCGTGCAGATGGACGAAACCGACCGGGGCGCCGTCACGGACGGCGAACAGGCCCGTGATCTCGCGCGAATTCATCAGGCCCAGGGCCTCCGCGGCCAAGGCTTCCGGGCGGATTGTCAGCGGTTCGACGGTCATTACGGCCGAAGCTTCGCGCGATACCAGTCCGGCGTCCATATGCCGCCGCAGGTCGCCGTCGGTGACGATGCCGACGAGGGCGCCTTTCCCGTCCACGACGCCGGCGCAGCCGAGCCGGCGTGCGGTCATGACGATCAGGACTTCGGCCATCCGGTCGTCCGGGCGGACCAGCGGCACGGCGTCGCCGGTATGCATGATGTCGGCAACCCGGGTCAGGCGGCGCCCGAGCTGCCCGCCCGGATGGAGAACCTGAAAGTCGTCGGCGGAGAAACCGCGGCGTTCCAGAAGCGCGACTGCCAGCGCATCGCCCAGCGCCAGCGCCATGGCCGTCGACGTTGTCGGTGCGAGGCCGAGCGGGCAGGCTTCGGCCGACCGGGGCATTGTCAGAGCGACGGTCGACGCTTCGGCCAGCGCGCTTTCCGGATCGCCGGTGATGCCGATCAGATCGATTCCGAACCGGCTGCAATAGCCGATGATGTCGCCAAGTTCCGCCGTCTCGCCGGAGTTCGACAGCGCCAGCACCACATCGTCGAACCGGATTATGCCCATGTCGCCGTGGCTGGCTTCGCCCGGATGCACGAAATAGGCCGGCGTTCCGACCGACGCCATGGTCGCCGCGATCTTGCGTCCGATATGGCCGCTCTTGCCCATGCCGGTCACGACCAGCCGTCCCGTCGTGCCCCGGATAACGTCGACGGCCCGGCGGAAGGCGGGCCCCAGATCGCCGTCCAGGGCCGTCTTCAGCGCAGCGATACCCTCGCCTTCGAGCGCGAGAACGCGCAGCGCGGAGGCGACGACATCGGGGCGGCCGCCGGTGGCCTCCGCCGCCGTTCCGGAATCGTCGCGCCGTTCGGAACTATCGGGCACGGCAGTCGGTGCAGCCTGTCTCATATCCTCTCCGCAAACGGAGCAAGGGGCCGGTAATGCCGACGCAATCGGCGGGAAGTGCCGTCTCGACGGCCTTTCCGGCGGCGGCGCGTTCCGGAACCCGATGTCTATCCTAACAGAAACGATCCGTTTCGGCCAATTCGGCGGAAGACAGGCAGTGTCTCACTTTAGACTTTAGGGCAGTGCCTCAGGGTGTCTCAGGCACTAGGCCCGAACCTGCCGCGCCCTGATCTGTTCCAGCTTGAGCCGGAGGTAACGGCGCTTTTGCGCTTGCGCCTTCTTGATCGCATCGGAAAGGAATTTGAGGGTCATCTTCGCGGCTAGAAGTTCCATTCGACGATAGGCCGCATCCTCGGCGGCGCGGCTTGCTCGGTGCTTGGCTTCGAGACGCTGTCTCGGCTTCTGCCACTCGTGGTGTAGTTCAAGTCGCTTCTTGAGATTGGCATAACTCTGCTGCTCTAGCCTATCTTCTTCATCCTTCAAGGCATCGCGATCTTTGTCGGACAAGTTGTTTTTTCGGCCGTAGGGGTAGAGCTTTCGTTCTATCTCGTCTCTTCGGCGTTCTATCTTGCTTGATTCATGTCTCAGGCTTGAAAGATTTCGTTCGTATTCCCTCTTTGCCTTCCTGTCCGGCCGATAATCCACATGCTCATCCCACGCGCGCTTCCTTTGCTCGCCCAGCCTCTCCCACTCGACAAACAGGGAGCTTTTCTTGACAGCGTTCCATGCGCGCTCCCTCATGCGCTCATAGATCGCAAGGGCTTCCTTCTCCGCTCGAAGCGCCCGTTCGAGTTGCTCAATGTCAGATTTCTCATCTGCGAGTGCTGTCCCGCCGATCAGCAGCGAGAGCGCCATGCATAGCATCCTTGAAATTGCGAACACTGACGGCCTCCGTCTCTGCCGGAAAGCGGATTCACGAGTGAGCAAATATGTCTATTTCGGCCCAGCCGGCAATATCCAGGGTTGCCCTGTAAGGCAGAAAATCGAAACATTTCTGGGCCAGCGCGAGCCGGCCTTCGCGCTCGAGCAACCGGTCCAGTTCGGCCTTGAGCCGATGCAGGTAAAGGACATCGGCCGCCGCATAGCGCATCTGTTCGTCGTCCAGCTTTTTCGCGCCCCAGTCGGAGGTTTGCTGCTGCTTGGAAATTTCGACGTCCAGCAGATCCTTGCAGAGGTCCTTGAGGCTGTGACGGTCGGTCATCGTGCGGACGAGCTGCGACGCGATTTTCGTGCAGTAGACCGGTGTCGTCAGGACGCCCAGCCGGTGCAGGAAAACCGCAATATCGAAACGGCCGAAATGAAACAGTTTCAGGATGGCCGGATCGGCAAGGACCGCGGCGAGATTCGGCGCTTCGGTCTGGCCCTTTGCAATCTGGACGAGATGGCAGACGCCGTCTCCGCCCGACAACTGCACCAGGCACAGCCGGTCCCGTGCGGGATTGAGGCCCATGGTCTCCGAGTCCACCGCAACCGGCCCGCTGAAGCCCAGCCCGTCCGGAAGGTCGCCTCGGTGCAAACGGATGTCCGGTGCTGCCGCCATTGCCGCCTGTCGCTCCGCTATCGACCGCGCGTTTGCCCGCTCCGGCCGCACCCGTTCGGACCGCGGAGGCCCGGACGGCCGGAGACCCTGTCCGGCGGCGGCGCGCCGCGTCGGCCGAAGCGCCGCGTCGACGCAAATGGTGCCCAGGAGAAGACTCGAACTTCCACGGCCATGCGGCCACAGGTACCTGAAACCTGCGCGTCTACCAATTCCGCCACCTGGGCACTCGACCGGCCCCGCCGTACCGGCGCACATGCGGCGTAAATCCGCGGTCGGTCGCCATTCGCTCGAAACGAAGCGCCAATGGGTAGCCGTCCGGCTTCCCCCTGTCAATCGCCTGTCAATCGTCCGTCAACCGCAGGGCGCGGCCTCCTGTAGCGCAACGGCGCTGCCGATCGTTCGACGGCAATCCGGTTTGCACCGGTGCTCGCCGGCATGTCCGGCCGGTCTTTGCGGCCTCTCATGTCGGCTTCGTCACATTGTTTTTCAACCCGCAGAGGTCTAGGAAAAGGGGCTTCCAAAGTCGCCTTGTCACTCGCCAGTCAACGGACAGCAATGGAACGGGTAACAGTCTTCGGCGGTTCCGGTTTCGTCGGGCGGTATATCGTCAAGCGTCTCGCAGCCCGCGGGCTGATCGTGCGGGCCGCGGTGCGCAACCCGGAAAATGCGCTGTTCCTGAAACCCATGGGCGCCGTCGGCCAGGTCGCGCCGGTGCCGGGAGATGTCCGAAGCGAACGCTCGGTCCTGTCGGCGGTTCGCGGTGCGGACGCGGTCGTCAATGCGGTCGGGTTCTGGGATGGATCGCGCAACGGTTTCGATTCCGTCCACCGCGAGGGCGCCGCCCGGGTTGCCCGGCTGAGTCGGGAGGCCGGAGTCCGGCGGTTCGTCCACCTCTCGGGCATCGGCGCGACAGAGGCTTCGAAATCCGGATACATCGTTGCCCGGGCCCGGGGCGAGCAGGCCGTTCGCGATGCTTTCGGGGATGCGGCCGTTCTCCAGCCCTCCGTCATCTTCGGTCAGGAAGACCGGTTCTTCAACCTGATCGGCCGCATCCTGAAGAACGCGCCCGTCTTTCCGGTCATTGCCGGAGCGACGAAAATGCAGCCGGTGTATGTCGGCGACGTCGCGGAAGCGGCCGTCGCGGCGCTCGACCGGCCGGAGGGCGGCGTGTTTCAGCTCGGAGGCCCGCAGGTCTATCGCCATATCGACCTGATCGACCTCGCGATGGCGCTGTGCGAGCGGCGGCGGCCCCGGATTGCCCTGCCGATGGGTCCGCTGTCCCTGCTGGCCGGTCTGCTCGACCTGTTGCCGGCGCCGACGCCCCTTTCCAGGGATACGCTGGCGCTCCTCCGGGAGGACAATGTCGTCGAGGAAGGTACGCCGGGTTTTGCGGCCTTGGGAATCGCGCCTGTTGCCGTCGAAGCGATCGCGCCGACCTACCTGGATCAGTATCGTCCCCGCGGGCGGTTCCGACGGGCGAAAATGGCCTGACCCCGCCGGTTGCCGCTAGCCCGGATTTCTCACCGCAGTCACGGCCTGCGTCGCGTCCGGACGTTCGATCCGCCCCGTTCAGTACTGGAAGCGGGCCGAAAAGCGTAGCGGGGACTACGGTCGAGGCCCGCGACGCCGCGGGCGGACGTCCCCGGATTGCGAATTGGGGCGCGACCCGGAGGGCGGCGCTGTCGGGCCGGCATGGTGCGTCAAGCCGCTTGCCCGATGTCCCGCATCGCGCGGCGCGGCTTTCCTGCCCTGCCGGCCCGACAGCGCCGCGCAGGTCATGACTGTGGTGAGAAATCCGGGCTAGGCTATTGCCGTTTCCCTACTGAAGTTCGAGGGCCAGGCCTTCGACATAAATCAGGTACAACAGGAATCCGCCCAGCAGGATGCGATAGACCGCGAAAGGCGTGAAGGTCGCGCGCCGCAGCCAGGCCATCATGCCGGCAATCGCGAGCAACGCGGCGGCCAGCGCCAACAGGGCAGCGAGCAGTGCGTCGGACTGCAGGGCGAGGTTGCCCGAACTGTAGATATCGTAGCCGAAGAGCGCCGAGGCGCCGAGGATCGCCGGAATCGCCAGGAGCATCGAAATAGTGGCGGCGTCGGACCGCTCGAAACCGAGCGCGCGGGCTGCGGTCATGGCAATTCCGGAGCGGCTGGTTCCCGGGATCAGCGCCAGCACCTGGGCAAGCCCGATGACAAGCGCCTGCCCGAAGGTCGTATGCTCCATCTTGCTGATGGTCAGGCCGGTCCGGTCGGCGAACCACAGCAGCAGGCCGAAGCCGAGGCTCGCCCAGGCGACGACTTCCACGCTGCGCCAGCCGCTGCCGAACAGGGTGCTGACCAGCAGGCCCGCGACGACCAGCGGAACGGTCGCAACGACCAGATACAGGAAGAGCCGCCCCTCATTCGTTACGCGCCCGGTGAACAGCCGGAAACCGCCCGCCAGCACGCGTGTCACATCGCGCCAGAAATAGAGAATGACCGCCCCGAGGGAGCCGAGGTGGACCGCCACGTCCAGGGCCAGCCTCTCGTTTGCGGCGCCGGCGCGCGACGCCACGCCGGCCTGCTCGAAAGCCTCCCAGGTCAGCACCAGGTGCCCGGAGGAGCTGATCGGCAGGAATTCGGTGATCCCCTGAACGATTGCCAGAACGACGATCGGCAGCAGCGACGCCAAGCTTTCTTCTCCAATGCCATTCGCGAGGGCATGCAGGCCCGTCAACGCGGCCTATCACACAGGGTCACGTTGAGGCCACAGGCGTGATTTTACCGTTTCGGTATCGCTTGTGGGCGGAAAACGCTTCAACATCCCGAAATTCGGCCCGATTGCTGTAGCGGACGACAGGAAACGACCGCCTTCGCGGCGTGCGATACCGGGGCGGCGGCGCCTGACGTATCGGATGTCCGGAAGCGCCGCAAGCCGGGAGCCCGGTGAAACATCCGGGTTGGCCCCGGCCCGGCGGATGCTCCCCTACAACAGGGATCCCTGATCCGTGTCCGGCGGCGGCTTCGAGCGGGGCCGGGGCTTCTTCGCGCGGCCCGCCGCGGCGCCGTCCCCGGCTTCGATCCTCGCCGGCAGGCTGCCGTCCCTGAAGCGGAGCGTCACCCGGCCGGCCGCCGTCGCCCGCGCCGTATCGGTGACCGGTTGTCCGCGCCGGTCCTGCACGAGTGCAAAGCCGCGATCCAGCACCCGGTTGTAGGAGAAAGACTCCAGTAGTTTCCCGCGCTGCTCGAGCCGTTCGCCCAGTTCGTCCAGGCGCCGGGCCATCTGCGGCCGGAGACGCGCGCCGAGTTCGCCCGCCCGGTCGCGCCGGCGGTTGACAAGCTGGACGAGAGCCGCCGGCCGGATTCCGGCGCCGCACCGGTCGGCGGCGGACCGTTTTTCCCGGACCAGGCTGCGCAGGCCGAGGTCGAGGCGCTCGGCCCGGTCGTCCAATTGCTGGGTCTTGGTCCCGATGAGCGACCGGGGGTCGGGCAAACCGCGGCCGGCGGCTTCCAGGCGCAGGCGGTATTCCTCCCGCAGGCGGCCCATCGCCGACACCAGGCGCCGGCCGTCGTCGAGGATCTGGGCGACCAGTTCGCTGCGCACCGGCACGGCGATTTCCGCCGCGGCGGTCGGCGTCGGTGCGCGGCGGTCGGCGGCATGGTCGATCAGCGTCGTATCGGTTTCGTGGCCGACCGCGCCGATCAGCGGAATATCCGAAGCTGCGGCGGCCCTGACGACCTCCTCCTCGTTGAACGGCCACAGATCCTCGATCGATCCGCCGCCCCGCGCCACGATCAGCAGATCGGGCCGCGGAATCCCGGAATCGCCGCGGAGCGCATTGAAACCCTCGATGGCGCCGGCAACTTCCCCGGCCGCCGAATCGCCCTGCACCCGCACCGGCCAGAGCAGGACATGGCGCGGGAACCGGTCCTCCAGGCGGTGCAGGATGTCCCGGATCACGGCGCCGGCCGGCGAGGTGATCACGCCGATGACGGCCGGCAGGAACGGAAGCGGTTTCTTCCGGCTTTCTTCGAACAGCCCCTCGGCCGCGAGCTTGCGCCGGCGTTCTTCGAGCAGCTTCAGCAGCGCGCCTTCGCCGGCGACTTCCAGCGCCTCGATCGCGATCTGGTATTTCGAGCGGCCGGCGTAGGTCGTCAGCCGGCCGGTCGCGATGACCTCGAGCCCGTCCTCGGGGTCCACGGCAAGGCGCCCGGCCGTGCCGCGCCAGCACACGGCGTCCAGCACGGCGCTGTCGTCCTTGAGCGCCATATAGAGATGGCCGGACCCGGCCCGCTTGAAGCCGGAAATCTCGCCCCGCACCCGGACCCGGCTGAATTCGCCCTCGACCACCCGTTTGAGCGAGGCGGACAGTTCCGAGACGGTGACCGCCGGCGCATTGTGGCCGGGTCCGGCGGCTCCGGACGCGCCTGCGTCTCCAGTCATCCGTTCATCCCTGCCCGGCTCTTCGGGCAATGTCGGCCACCGTGCCGCCGGTGACGGAGACCAGTTCTTCGGGAGTGAGCGGAAAGACCGCGAAGGGCGTCCCGCCGGCGGCCCAGATTTCCGGGAGCGCCAGCAGATCGCGGTCGATTACGACGATGGCCGGCTCGCTATGTCCCAACGGCGGTACGCCGCCGATCGCAAAGCCGGTTCTGCTCCGGACATAGTCCGCATCCGCCCTGCCGATCCTTTCGCCGACAACCGCCCTCACCGCCTTTTCGTCGATCCGGTTGGCGCCGCTCGCGATCGCCAGCACCGGCCGGTCGCACCGCTTCGCCCGGAACACGATCGACTTGGCGATCCGGTCGACGTCGCAGCCGATGGCCGTGGCCGCCTCGGCGCTCGACCGCGTCGTCTCCGGCATGATGCGGATCCGGCGCGCCAGGCCGGCGGCGGCGAGGGCGTCCTGGACCTTTTGCGCTGCAGGCGGAAGCGGCGGGCCGGTCTGCGGCCCGTCCTCGAAAACGCTCATCCGCCCAGTTCCCGCGAACGGCGGGCCGCCGCGGCAATGGCCTTCTGCATCAGGGCGCCCAGCCCGTTCCCGGCCATCAGGACCTTCAGCGCCGCCTCGGTCGTGCCGCCGGGGCTGGTGACGTTGCGGCGCAGGGTGGCCGCGTCCTCGGGCGTGCGGTGCAGCAGTTCGCCGGCGCCGGCGACGGTTGCGCGCGCCAGCGCGCCGGCCGCTTCCGGCGACAGCCCCTCGGCGATCCCGGCGTCGGTCATGGCCTCGACCAGATGAAACACATAGGCCGGCCCGCTGCCGGACACGGCGGTGACGGCGTCGATTTGCGCCTCGTCGGCGACCCACACGACCTCGCCCACGGCGCGCAGCAGGGCCTCGCACAGGGCGCGGCCGTCAGGCGGCACATGGGCGTTGCAGATCGCCGCCGTTACGCCGCGGCCGACCGCCGCGGGCGTGTTCGGCATGGTGCGGACGATCGGCGCATCGCGCCCGAGAGTCGCTTCGAAGAAGCGAATCGGCGTCCCGGCCGCGATCGAAAGAAACACGGCGCCCGAACCGGCATAATGCCGATAGGCCGGCACGACCGTGTCCATAACCTGCGGCTTGACCGCAAACAGGATAACGTCGGGACGGAAACCCGAAGGCGCTTCCTCCGCACTGCGGACAAAGGCGGGAGCCGGGCCGCCGGCGAAAGCGGCTGCGGCTTCCGGCGCCGGCTCCACGGCGACGATGTTGCCTGCGCGGGCGCCGGCCGCGAGCCAGCCGCGCGCCAGGGCGCCGCCCATCTTCCCGCAGCCGACCAGCAACAGGCGCGCTGCGGCAAGGTCCATCGAATTCCCCTTATGCTTCGCCGCCCCTGTGCTTCGCCGCCCCTATGCTTCTCCGACTGTGTCCAGCAGGGAAGCGGTCACCGCCTCGTTGGCCGTCTTGCCGCCCCAGGTGACGAACTGGAAGGCGGGATAGAAGCGCTCGCACTCGGACAGGGCGATGTCAACAAGGTCTTCGAGCTGTTCGACGCTGGCGCCCTGGTGGCCGCGCAGCAGCACCGTGTGCCGGAAGACCGGGTTCGAATCCTCTTCCGGGACGACGAAAGTCCCCAGCCAGAGCTTGTTGTTTATCTTCAGCAACAACTGCGAAATATCGATCAGTTTCTTCTTCGGAATGCGCATGTCCATGAAACAGGAAAGATGAATGGCGTTCAGATCTTCGCTCCACACGAAATGCATGTGGTAGCCGCACCAATGGCCCGGATACTCGACGGCCATTTCATCGTCGCCGCTGCGCTCGAACGACCACTCGTTCGCAGCGACGATTTCTTCCAGCGTGTCCAGGGGGTTGGGCGTTGTCCAGGTATCGAGCGCGATGCCAGACATGAGTCGCTCTCCTGTAGCGGCTCCCGGAATCGAGAGAGCCGGAGCGTGAATGCGGGCGCTGCCCGCCGCGGCCGGCGATAACGCACGCGGCCGATCCCTGACCCTTATCTTGTGGTATTGGAACGGCCGCATACCACCGGATGTGGAACCTGCCACCGTATGAAATTTCTCGCAACAATATTTATTTGTGCAAATCAGGTTTTACACAAGATATTGATTCGCGATTCGTCGTCTGCTGCCGCGCCGGCTTATCGTCTTTGCACGCGGTAGAGTACCGGGAAAGACCGCTCGTGCGGCGCACCGGAAGGTGCGGCCGCTCAGGCGCCCTTGCGGCGGCCGCGCGCAGGTTTTTCGAGCTTTTCCAGGCGCTGCTGCAGTTCGGCCAACCGGACTTCGAGGGCCTCCTGCTCGTCGCGCGCCTTGGCCGCCATGTCGCGGGCGACGTCGAACTCCTCGCGGGTCACCAGGTCCATATCGGCCAGCAGCGCCTGCAGCCTGGCCTTGACCGTCGCCTCCGCTTCCGCCCGGACGCCGGCGGCGACTCCCAGCAGGCCCGTCGCGACCCGGGCGAAATCGTCGATCGGTTTGCTGTCGGACTGCATGGCGATGCCTCCTGCCGGACGGACCCTCATGTGGGCATGCCGCCGCCCTGCGGCAAATGCCGGGTCGTCGCGCCGGGCGCGGTCCGGGGTCATGTCACGATCTCGTCGCGCGGCGGCAGCGCCATGCTGCGCCGGTCCATCGCCACGGACTTGATCAGGGCGAACACCGCGACGCCCGGCTCCAGGGCCAGATCCCGTACCGCGTTGGCCGTGACGGTAGCGGCGACAAGGCTTTCCCCCGTCTCGTCGGCAACGGCGATCGCGACGGTCCGGAACGGCCCGTCGGATTCGGTCACCGACCGGACCGCGCCCGGCAGAATATTGCGGATGCTGACGCGCTCCGGCTTCTCGAGGGCGACGGAAACGTCGCGCGCGCGGATCCGCACCCGGATCGCACTGCCCACCGGCAGGGGCACGGAAGGGACCCACAGGCTGCCGCCGGGAATGGCGAGCCGGCTCATGGCGCCGGCCGCGTCCTGTTCGGCGACGCGGGCGCCCAGCACGGCGCCGGCCTGGAACCGGCCGGTCAGGGGCATCAGGTCCGGCCGGGTGAAGATCTCGTCGACCGATCCCGTGGCCGCGACCGTTCCGTCCGACAGCAGGACGACCCGGTCGGCAAGGCGCGCCACTTCGTCGATCTGGTGGCTGACATAGACGACCGGCAGGCCGGCCTCGTCGCGCAGCCGCTCGATATAGGGCAGGATTTCCGCTTTCCGGGCGGCATCGAGGGACGCCAGCGGCTCGTCCATCAGCAGGATGTCGGGCTCGGACAACAGGGCCCGGCCGATCGCCACGCGCTGCTGTTCGCCGCCCGAAAGGCTTGCCGGCTTCCGTTCCAGAAGCGCTTCGAGGCCCAGCATGCCGACCACCCCGCCATAGCGGCCGTTGCTTCCGGCGGCCTTCGCGTAGAGCAGGTTGCGGCGCACCGTCAGATGCGGGAACAGGCGGCCTTCCTGGAAGACGACGCCGACGCGGCGCTGCGGCGCGGCAATGCCGATACCCGTATCGCTGTCGAACAGGACGCGTCCGCCGACCGCGATCCGCCCGGCATCCGGGCTCAGAAGCCCGGCGATCATCTGGACGGTGCTGGTTTTGCCGGCGCCCGACCGACCGAACAGGGCCGTCACCCCGCCGGCGCTTTCGAAACGGATGTCCAGCGCCGTCCGGCCGAGCCGCTTCCGTACGTCGACGTCAAGCATCGCCGGCCCGCTCCGCGGCGGACAGCCCGCGGCGCGCGCGCCGGGCCAGGATTTCCGACGCCACGACGGCGAGAACCGAAATGGCGATCGCGATCAGGGTCAGGCGGAATACGGCGCTCTCCTCGCCCGGCACCTGGAGCAGCGCGTAGACCGCTAGGGCAAGGGTCTGGGTCTCGCCCGGTATATTGGAGACCAGGGTGACGGTGGCGCCGAACTCGCCCAGCGCCTTGGCGAAGCCGAGCACGGCGCCGGCCAGCACGCCGGGCATGGCAAGCGGCAGGGCGATCGTGGCGAAGCGCCGCCAGCGCCCGGCGCCCAGGGTCGCGGCCGCCTGCTCCAGCCGCGGGTCGACGGCTTCGAAGGAGAGGCGGATCGGCCGCACGATCAGCGGAAAGGCCATGACGCCGGCCGCGACCGCCGCCCCGGTCCAGCGAAAGGCGATCTCGATGCCGAACCATGCCTTGAGCCAGCTGCCGATCCAGCCCTGGCTGCCGAACAGGATGAGTAGCACGAAACCGGTCACGACCGGCGGCAGGACCAGCGGCAGGGTCAGGAAGGCGTTGACGAGCAGCTTGCCGCGGAACTCCCTGCGCGCCAGCACCCAGCCGAGCGCCACGGCGACCGGCAGCGCGAACAGCAGGCTCCAGAAGGAGACCTTCAGGCTGAGCAGCAGGGCGTCGGTTTCCGCTTCGCTCAACATCGGCGTGCGGTCCTAGCGGTTCTTCGGCATGCCGTAGCCGGCATCGGCGAAAATCTTGCGGTAGGCCGGGCTGTGCAGCGCATCGAGCCAGCGCCGGGCGCACGCCGGGTCGCCGCCTTCGACGATCGCAGCTTCGTAACGGATCGGCGGATGGGCGCTTGCCGGGATGCGGGCGGCGATGCGGACCCGCGGTTCGGCGATCGCGTCGGTCTCGTAGACGATGCCCAGCGCCGCTTCCCGGCGGGAGACATAGGCCGACACGATGCGGACGTTCGCCGCCAGCACGATATTGCGCCGCGCCCGCTGCCACAGGCCGAGGGATCGAAGCGCCGCCCTGGCGTAGCGCCCTGCCGGAACATGGCCCGGATCGCCGATGGCCAGCCGCTCCCGCCCGAGGCGGCGCGCCGTCGCCGAACCGCGCTCGAGCCGCCCGGCAACGCCTTCGGCGCCGTGGGCGATGGCGACCAGGCGGTTGGTGAACAGCGTGCGCCGCGCCGCCGGATCGATCCGGCCGCTGCGTTCGAGATAGTCCAGCCAGCCCGGATCGGCGCTGACGAACAGGTCGGCCGGCGCCCCGAACCGGATCTGGCGGGCCAGGATGCCGCTCGACGCATAGGAGACGCGGATCGTGCCGCCCGGCGCGATGCAGCGGCGTTCCGCCACCAGCCGTTCGACCGCCCGGTCCAGCGGCGCCTTCAGGCTGGCGGCGGCGAAGATGACGCCGTTATCGCCGATCTTCGCCTGCGCCGGCGCTGCAAGGAGAAGAAGGGCCGCAACAAGGGCGGTCGCGTGTCTCATGCCGCTTTCTATACGCAGGAATGTCGAAACGCCCAAACCCGAACATTAGCCCGGACACGGACCCGGACAGGGGGCAGCGTCCCGGTTCGACGTTCCGCGCCGGCCGGCGCCGGGCGCCGGTGCGCCGGTCCTCCCCTTCGGCTTCGCTCGGGGCGGCTACGCCGCGAAATCCGGCAAAAAGGATAATAATCCTATATTTTTGAACGATCATTAAAAATAGATTCCGGCGATCTGTAAGAAAAAACAATAAGTTAGCAGGATTTCCTGACCTAGACAGACCGGTCTTTCTTTTTCAAAAAAGTTGAAGCGGCCGGCCGCGGTGGTGCTGCCCTGCCCGCAACACCTTGCCCCGAAACGCTTTCGGGGCGGACGGAGGCCCGGAGCGGCCGGCCGGATATGACGCAAAAGTTGAAACAAAAGGATAATAATCCTTGTGTTTCCGCCCGGCGATTCCCTGCCCGTTTTCGGAGAACAAGTAGAAAAAACAGGGGGTTGTCCGGCTTTCCTGGCCTGAAAGGGGCGGCCGGAGCCGCCCCTGAACCATGCTGCCTCGATGAGTCTCGCGGCTATTTCTCCACGATCGTCATGGTGAACTTCGTACCGTCGCCGCGGGTGACGAAGACCTTCTTGCCGTCGATGACCATGGAACGCCCGCAATCGTTCCGGGGAGACCTGCCTTTGAGACCCATCGACTGGCAATAGGCGCCGTCTTTGTCCCAGAACCAGGTCCCAACGATTTCGCGGCCCTTCCAGATGCCGGTGCTGTTGCCGTCGGGATGAAATATCTGATGGCCGTATTCCCAGGCGAGCTTCTTGCCGACAACCATCGAGAAGAAATCGTCCAGCGTCTTGACCGGCTTCATATCCTGGGCAAGCGCGGGGCCGGCGAGCAGCGTCAAGGCGGCCGCGGCGGCGATAGCGATTTTCTGCATGGGACTCCCTTTCCGAGCTGTTCAGCGTTGAGCCGGCCCGGCGTGACGCCGGGCCGTTGCTATCAGACACAGAAAGTGAGAGACCCCGCCTATTCGCCGGGCTGGAGCCGTCGCTCCGCGCCGGGTCTGAGGGCTGTTGTATTCAGCGGGCGACCCGACTCGCGGGTCTGTATCCGATAGCGGGATGGAAACTGCCCGATTCGGGCAAGGCGTGTCAAGCGCCTGTCCGGGGCGGCATTCGAGGGTTTCCGGGATGTCTGCGCCCCTTTCGCAGCGGAACCCGCAGGCGACCGGCTGCGGGCCGCCGGCCGGGATCGAGCGGGAAAGGCGCCCGCGCGGCGCTCCCGAAAGCGTTTCGGGCGCAGTCCGGGCGTTGGCAAGAGCCGATATGGGAGACAGGAATCGGAATATCAAGGAAAAAAGCAAAAAATAGGTGAAATTTCGGAAACCTGACCGGGCGCCTTCCCGCCGGCGCTCCAAGCCCAACCGGGACACTACCGGACATTGCCGCCATCCGGCCTCGAACGTATAAGGCGTCGGTGATTCCGGCCGCCGGGTCCGGTTGTCCGGCGAACGTCCCGACGGCGGTGTGCGGGCCGGCGCATTCCGCAAGGCGCCGGCCGGCGATTCCCGTTGCCGGCCCTGTTGCCGCCCCTGTTGCTGGCCTTGCTGCTGACCGCCGATGGATCCGATCCTCCTCGCGCTTCCCTATCCGTCGATCGATCCGGTGCTGGTCCGGCTCGGGCCGGTCGAGATCCGGTGGTACGCCCTGGCCTATGTCGGCGGGCTGGCCTTCGCCTGGTGGTTCATGCGCCGCCTGGCCGGCGTGCGGCGGGCCGGATCGCGGGCCGGATCGCGGGCCGGATCGCGGATCGCGGACGACCGGGCGGTGGACGACCTGATGTTCTGGGCGGCGCTGGGCACGATCGTCGGCGGACGGCTCGGCTATGTGCTGTTCTACAAGCCGGGTTTCTACCTGGCGAACCCGGAGCGGATTTTCGCCCTGTGGCAGGGCGGCATGGCGTTTCACGGCGGGCTGATCGGCGTGGCGCTGGCCATCGTCCTGTTCTGCCGGAAGCGGCGCATCGACATGTTTTCCGTCGGCGATCCGGCGGCCTGCGCGGCGCCGCTGGGGCTGCTGCTCGGGCGGCTGGCCAACTTCGTCAACGGCGAGCTCTGGGGCCGCGTCAGCGACGCGCCGTGGGCGATGGTCTTCCCGGGCGGCGGGCCGCTGCCGCGGCATCCGTCGCAGCTCTACGAAGCTTTTCTCGAAGGGCTGCTGCTGTTCGTCGTCATCAACCTGTGGCGCCGGCGGACAGGCGCCCTCGACCGGCCGGGCGAACTGGCCGGCCTGTTCTGCGCCGGCTACGGGATCGCCCGGTTCATCGTCGAATACTTCCGCCAGCCCGATGCCTTCCTGCCCGACAGCGGCTTCCCGTTCGGCTCCGTCACCATGGGGCAGCTTCTGTCCCTGCCGCTGGTCGCCCTGGGCGTCTGGCTGATCCTGCGCGCACGGAAAAGAGCGGCAGCCGCCGTCAACCCGGCGGCGGACGACGGGTGACGCCGCTCGACCTGATTGTCCGGCGCACGATCGCGCAGACCGGGCCCATGCCGGTCTCCCGGTTCATGGCGCTCGCCCTGCAGCATCCCGAGCACGGCTACTACCGGAGCGCGGCAGCGGTCGGGCGACGCGGCGATTTCATCACCGCGCCGGAAATCAGCCAGGTTTTCGGGGAACTGGCCGGCCTGTGGCTGGCCGGCGCGTGGGACCGGGCCGGACGGCCCGATCCCTGCATCCTGTGCGAGGCCGGTCCCGGCCGCGGCATGCTGATGGCCGACGCCCTGCGGGCGGTCCGGCGCGTCATCCCCGATTTCGCGGCTGCCGCACGCCTTCACCTGATCGAGAGTAACGAGACGCTGCGCGCCGCGCAGGCCGCCGCCCTGGACACGGCCGGGCCGGTCTGGGTCGAGGGCGTGGACGGGCTGCCGGACGGCCCGCTGTTCCTGATCGCCAACGAATTTCTCGACGCCCTGCCGGTCCGGCAGTTCGCGATGACGCCGGACGGCTGGCGCGAACGGACGGTTGCGCTCGGAGAGGACGGCCGGCTGGTCTTCGCCGCCGGCGACGATCCGGCCGCTGCCGTCGCGGCGTCCGGCCTGTCCCTGCCGGCAAGAGCCGAACCCGGCGCGATCGGGGAAATACAGCCGGACGCGCTCGCCTTCGTTCGCGAGGCGGCGCGCCGGCTCGTCGGCCGCGGCGGCGCCGCTCTGCTGGTCGATTACGGCGGCAACCTTCCTGCCGGCCGGTCGACGCTTCGCGGCATCAGGGGCCACAGGATCGTCGATCCGCTGGACGGCATCGGGGCGACCGACCTGAGCGTGGACGTCGATTTCGTCCGGCTTCGCAAGGCGGCCGGACAGGCGGGCGCCACGGTGCTCGGCCCGGTCGAACAGGCCGGCTTTCTGCAATCGCTGGGGGTCGAAGCGCGCCGGGCGGCGCTCAAGGCGTCGGCAGCGCCGGAAGACGCGGCGGCGGTCGACGCCGCGATCGACAGGCTGCTCGATCCGGCGGGGATGGGAACGGCTTTCAAGGCCATGGCGGTCGCCGCGCCGTCCTGCGCTTCCCTGCCCGGATTTTCGCCGTGACGGAAGCCGGCGGGCGTATGGCCCGCAGCCGCCCGCCGGTTTGCACGGGCCGGCGGTATCCGGCGCCATTCGCCGTGCAGCGGCGGAACCCGGCGGCAGCGGAGCCGTCAGCCCGGCGCGGCAGGAGGATGCGGGGATGACGGTAGCGCAGCTTGCCGGGGCAGGAAAATCCGCCGCCCGCCGGGCGCTTGCGGTCGTTTCGGCGCCGCCGCTGGACGGGCTGCCCGGCGTCCGCTACGGCTTTTTCGGCAGCCGCGGCGGCGTCAGCACGGGCATCTACGCCTCGCTGAACGGCGGGCAGGGGTCCGGCGACGACCCCGGCGCGGTCGGGGAAAACCGGCGGCGTGTGGCCGGGGCGCTCGGGATCGCGGAGACCGCTCTCGTCTCCGCGTTCCAGCGCCACAGCGATCGGGCGGTCGCGGTTACGGAACCCTGGACCCGCGAGACCCGGCCGCGCTGCGACGCCATGGTCACGGACCGGCCGGGCATCGGGCTCGGCGTCCTGGCGGCGGATTGCGGGCCGGTCCTGCTGGCGGATGCGCAGGCGCGGGTGGTCGGCGCAGCGCACGCCGGATGGAAAGGCGCCCTCGCCGGCGTGCTGCCGAACGCGGTCGCGGCGATGGAAAGGCTCGGCGCGGACCGGTCGCGGATTATCGCGGCGCTCGGCCCGTGCATCCGGCAGGCCTCCTACGAAGTCGGTCCGGAGTTTCCCGCGCCCTTTCTCGAGCAGCACAAGGACAACGCCCGGTATTTCCGCGCCGGCGAGCGGGCGGGACATTTTCAGTTCGACCTGGGCGGCTACATCGTCGCGCAACTGGAAGCCGCCGGCCTTGCCGCCGTCTGCGACACCGGGCTCGATACCTATGCGAACCCGGACAGGCTGTTCAGCTACCGGCGCAACACCCATCGCGGCCACCGGGACTACGGCCGCAACGTCTCGGCGATCTGCCTGACCGGAGAGGCCGGATAGTGCCGCTCCATTTTACCGAAGCGGAACTGGCGGCGCGGCGGGCGCGGGCCTGCACGGCGATGGCCGCGGCCGGGCTGGACGGCCTGCTGTGTTTCCGCCAGGAATCGATGTTCTGGCTGACCGGCTACGACACGTTCGGCTACGTCTATTTCCAGTGCCTCTATCTGGGCGCGGACGGCGCGATGACGCTGCTCACCCGCGCGCCGGACCTGCGGCAGGCGCAGCAGACCTCCGTCATCGACGACATCCGCATCTGGATCGACCGGCCGGACGCCGGCCCGGCGGAGCAACTGCGCGACATTCTGGACGGGCACGGCTGCCGCGGCAAACGCCTCGGCGTGGAGTGGGAGGCCTACGGCCTGACCGCCAACAACGGGCGCGCCGTCGAAGCCGCGCTGGACGGTTTCTGCCGGCTCGAGGACGCTTCCCGGCTGGTCAGCCGGCTGCGGCTGGTCAAGAGCCCGGCGGAGATGGGCTATGTCCGCCGCGCCGCCGAACTGGCCGATGCGGCATGGGACGAAGCGGTCGCGCACGCCGGACCGGGCGCTTTCGAGGGCGATATCCTCGCCGCGATGCAGGGCGCGGTGTTCCGCGGCGGCGGCGACTATCCCGGCAACGAGTTCATCGTCGGCTCGGGGCCGCAGGCGCTGCTGTGCCGGTATTTCACCGGCCGGCGGCATCTGGATGCGCAGGACCAGCTCACCCTGGAATTCGCCGGCGTCTACCGGCGCTATCACGCCTGCCTCATGCGCACGCTGTGCATCGGCGCGCCGCCGGCCCGGCAGGTCGAAATGCATGAGGTCGCCGTCGAGGCGCTCGACGCCGCAAGGGACGCGCTCCGGCCGGGCCGGCCGGTCGGCGACGTGTTCGACGCCCATGCGAGGGCGATCGACGCGGCCGGCATGCAGGCGCACCGGCTCAACGCCTGCGGCTATTCCCTGGGCGCGACCTATGCGCCGAACTGGATGGACTGGCCGATGTTTTTCCGCGGCAACGCCGTGGAGGCCGCGCCCGGCATGGTTTTCTTCATCCACATCATCATCTTCGATTCGGAGGCCGGCCTCGCCATGACGACCGGCCAGACCGTGGCGGTCACGGAGACGGGGTGCGAGGTCCTGACCCGGGCGCCGCTCGACCTGGTCGTGAAATAGCAGTCGCGGTGTAGCGCGCCGATGCCCTGGATGTTCATGTTCCTGCTGTTCTGCCTGCTCGGGCTGGTCGCGACCTGCGTGCTGATCTGAGCGCGGCCGCCGTCCGGCGCAGGGCGTAACCTGTACCGCCTCAATCCGCCGCTGGACCTCCCCCGGACCGGCGGGAAAACGACGGGATACCGACATGGAAGACTTCGATTTCCGCCGCTGGTCGCACAAGGCGGCGGACTGGGCCGCCGACTATCGCGAGACATTGCGCGACCGGCCGGTGCGGGCGCAGACGGCGCCGGGCGAGATCGGCGCTGCGATCGCCGATGCGCCGCCGGAAGCGGCCCACGACATGGCGGATATCTTCGCCGATTTCGAGCGGCTGATCCCCGGCGGCATGACCCATTGGCAGCATCCGCGCTTCTTCGCCTATTTCCCGTCCAACGCCGCGCCCGCCGCGGCGGTCGCCGAGCAGCTTGCCGGCGCCATGGCGGCGCAATGCATGCTCTGGCAGACCTCGCCGGCGGCGACCGAGCTCGAAATCGGGATGGTCGACTGGCTGCGCCAGGCGGTCGGCCTGCCGGCGGATTTCAAGGGCGTGTTCCAGGATACGGCCTCGACCGCCACCCTGTGCGCCGTGCTGACCATGCGCGAGCGCGCCCTCGACTGGCAGGGCAACCGCGAGGGACTGTTCGGCAAGGCGCCGTTGCGCATCTACGCTTCGGACCAGACCCACAGTTCGATCGACAAGGCGCTCTGGATCGCCGGCCTCGGGCAGGACAATCTGGTCAAGCTGCCGGCCGATGCGGCGCTGGCGATGGATGTCGGCGCGCTGAAACGCGCGATCCGCGACGACCGCGCCGCCGGGATGACGCCGGCGGGGGTCGTCGCTTGCGTCGGCGGCACATCGGTCGGCGCGATGGACGATGTGCGCGCCGTCTGCACCGTCGCGGCGGAAGAGGGCCTCTATACCCATGTCGACGCCGCCTGGGCCGGCTCCGCCATGATCTGCCCGGAATACCGGCACTTCTGGGACGGCGCGGAACTCGCCGACAGCATCGTCCTGAACCCGCACAAATGGCTCGGCGCGCCGGTCGAATGTTCGGCCCATTTCGTCCGGTCGCCGGAGACGCTGGTGCGCACGCTGGCGATCCAGCCGGAATATCTCAGGACCCACGGCAAGGACGGCATCGTCAATTTCAGCGAATGGTCAGTGACATTGGGCCGCCGGTTCCGCGCGCTCAAGGTCTGGTTCCTGCTGCGCGCCTACGGCCTGGACGGGCTGCGGCAGCGCATCCGCAACCATGTCCGCTGGACCGAAGCCCTCGCCGCGCGGCTGGCCGCCGAGCCCGGCTTCGAGATCGTCACCGCGCCGGTCCTGTCGCTGTTTTCCTTCCGCTACGCGCCGGACGGCGTTTCCGAAGACGCGCTGGACGGCCTCAACCTGCGGCTGGTCGACGCGATCAACGACGACGGCGCGATCTACCTGACCCAGACCGTTCATAACGGCCGGGTCGCGATCCGCTTCGTCGCCGGGCAGTTCGACGCCGCGGAAGCGGATGTCGCGGGCGCGTTCGACACGATTACGGGGGTTGCGCATTCCCTGCCGACCTGATTGCTTGGCGCGCGTCCGCAACACCGAAGAGACTGCGCTATGGCCGACCCCATTACCCTCTATTTCGACCTCCCCTCCGCCCACACCTACCTGGGCATCGCGGAATTGCAGCGGGTGGCGGCGAAACACGGCCGCGGCATCGACTGGGTGCCGGTCTCGCTGATGGCGGTCTGGAAAATCCACGACTACATGCCGATCGGCAACCCGATCGCCAAGGGCCGTTATATCAAGAAGGATTTCACACGGACCGCCGGCCTGCTCGGCCTGCCGCTCAATATTCCCAAATCCTTCCCGCGCGGCGATCTCAGCCAGGCGCGCCACCTGATCTGGCGCATCCGGTTGCAGGACCCGGAGCCGGCCAACCGCCTGTCCGCGGCGCTGATGCAGGGTTACTGGGCCGAAGGCGCGGATTTGACGGAGCCGGACGCGCTGAAGGAGGCCGCCGCCGCAGCCGGGGTTTCGGCGGCCGATGTCGACGCTGCGGCAGGCGACGCGGCAGCGGCCGAAGCCTGCGCCGACGCGAGCCGGGAAGCGGCGGAGGCCGGGATATTCGGCACGCCCCACATGGTCGCCGACGGCGAACCCTTCTGGGGCCACGACCGCATCCGCTATCTGGATATGTGGCTGGATTCCCGAGGTCAGGGGTAAAGCCGTATACCTGTCGCGCCGACGAACGCCGGGCGCTTGGCCGGCATTAATGTATCATGATACGATACGCTTCCGGGCATGATCGTAAGCACGAGGGGAAAGCTCGCAGCGGACGCGATCTGGGACCGCTATGGCAAGCGCTTCCCTACCGATTTGATCAAGCGAACACGGGCCATGCTTTCTGCAATGAATGCCGCTACCGTCCTCGACGACCTCAGATTTCCGCCGGAAAACCGCCTCGAGGAACTGAAGGGCGACAGGGCCGGTCAGCACTCGCTTCGCATCAACGATCAGTGGCGTATCTGTTTCGTCTGGACCGAACAGGGGCCGGCGCGTGTCGAAATCGTGGACTATCATTGAATGAGGCGGGAGACGGCGCCGATGAAGAATCCCTCTCATCCGGGCGAGGTGCTCGCCCAATTGTTTCTCGAACCGCTGGGCATGAGCGCGATTGCGCTTGCGAAACGGTTGAACGTGCCCCGGACCCGGGTCGAACGGCTGGTCAGGGGCGAGACGTCGCTGACGGTCGATACCGCCATGCGGCTGGCAAGGTTCTTCGGCAATACCCCCGAATTCTGGATGAATTTGCAGCGGGCTTATGACCTGGCCCGGGCCCGCAAGACGCTCGATCTCTCCAACATTGTCCCCCTGGAGGCGGCATGACGGAACCGAAGCCCGCCTGCCTCGTCATCGGCGTCGGCCCCGGAACGGGCGAGGCGCTGGTTCGGCGCTTTGCCGAGGGCGGCTATGCCGTCGCCATGATCGCGCGCAAGGCCGGGCGGCTGGAGCGGATTGCCGGCGATGTCGCGGACAGCCGGGCCTATCCCTGCGACGCGGCCGATCACGAGGCGCTGCGGGCGGCGCTGAAGCGGGTCGTCGCCGATCTCGGCGTGCCGAAAGTGGCGATCTATAACGGGGCCTACGCGGTCTTCGCGCCCTACCGGGACATCGACATCGGCGATTTCGAGCGCACCTTCCGGGTGAACGTGTCTTCGCTGCTGGTCGCGGCGCAGGAACTGGCGCCGGCGATGGTCGAACGCGGCGACGCGGCCCTGCTTGTGACAGGCAACACCGGCGCCTGGCGCGGCAAGCCGCATTTCACCGGCTTCGCGCCGTCCAAGGCGGGGCAGCGCATCCTCGCCGAAGCGCTGGCGCGCGAGCTGGGGCCGAAAGGGCTCCACGTCGCCCACATCACCGTCGACGCGATGATCGATATCCCGTGGGTGCGCGAGCGGATGGGCGGCGACCGACCGGACGACGCCTACGCCAAGCCGGCCGACATCGCCGGCGAGTTTTTCCGCATCGCCCACCAGCCGCGCAGCGCCTGGAGCTTCAACGTCGAACTCCGGCCGTATCGCGAGCCGTGGTAGACGCGCCGGCCGTCTCCCCGCTGCCGGCGCGCCGCATCCTGTCCCTTTACTTTTTCGCCGCTTGAATGCGTATAGCCTTATGCGTCGGATCGTTGCGATTGTGGCCGTCCCGGTCCTGCTGAGTGCCCTTTCGCCGCCGGCGCGCGCCGACCGGGCCGCGGCGGCGCCCGGCATCGTCGCCGGCCACGCCATCGCCATGCACGGGACGCCGAAATACCGGGCCGGCTTCCCGCACTTCGACTATGTCAACCCGAAGGCGCCGAAAGGCGGCAGCTTGTGGCTGGCGGCCCAGGGCACGTTCGACAGCCTGAATCCCTATATCGTCAAGGGAACGGCGGCGAGCGGCGCCGGGCTGATCTACGATACGCTGATGCGCCGGGCGGACGACGAGCCGTTCACCCTGTATCCGCTGCTCGCCGAATCGATCCGCTATCCGCAGGACCGGTCCTGGGTCGAGTTCACGCTCAATCCCGCGGCGCGCTGGCACGACGGCAGGCCGGTGACCGTCGAAGACGTGATTTTCTCCATGAACGTCCTGCGCGAGCAGGGCAGGCCGTTCTACCGCTACTATTTCCGCGACATCGCCCGGATGGAGAAAACCGGGCCGCGTTCCGTGAAATTCACCTTCCGCGGCGGCACCAACCGGGAATTGCCGCTGATCGTCGCCGGCGACCTGAACATCCTGCCGAAACACTATTGGAAAGACCGGGATTTCTCGAAATTCTCCCTCGATCCGCCGCTCGGCAGCGGCCCCTACCGGATCGGCAAGGTCTCGCCCGGCCGGCGGATCGAATTCGTCCGGGTCAGGGACTATTGGGGCAGAAGCCTGCCGGCCAATATCGGCCACTACAATTTCGACCTGATCCGCTACGAGTATTTCTTCGACGCCTCGGTGATGCGCGAGGCCCTGAAGGCCGGCCAGTTCGACTATCGGGCCGAGAACACGGCCTCCGCCTGGGCGCGGGCCTACGACATCGCCGCGAAGCGCGAGGGGCTGCTGATCCAGAAGACGTTCCCGACCGGCCAGCCCAGCGGCATGCAGGCGTTCGTCTACAATCTGCGCAATCCGCTGTTCCGGGACTGGCGGGTGCGGCGGGCGCTGGCCTACGCCTTCGATTTCGAATGGACCAACCGCAACCTGTTTTTCGGGCAGTACCGGCGGACGCGGAGCTTCTTCGACAATTCCGAGCTGGCGTCGCGCCCCGGCAAGCCGCGCGGCGCGGTGCTGGCGCTGTTGCAGGGGCTCAAGCGGCGCTATCCCGGCGCGGTGCCGGACCGGGTGTTCACGACGCCCTACACGCTGCCCGTCTACAGGGACAGCAACATCCGCCCCGGCCTGCGCGAGGCCTTCAGGCTGCTGAAGGGAGCCGGCTGGGTCGTCCGGGATTTCCGCCTGGTCAATGCGAAGACCGGGTTGCCGTTCCGCTTCACCATCCTGCTGCGGTCGCCCGCCTTCGAGCGCATCGTGCTGCCGGTGCGGCGCAACCTGAAACGGCTCGGCATCGACATGCGCATCCGGCTGGTCGATTTCTCCCAGTATGTCAACCGGGTGCGCGGGTTCGATTTCGACGTCGTCGTGCTCGGCTGGGGCCAGTCGCTCTCGCCGGGCAACGAGCAGCGCGGCTACTGGACGACGGCCGCCGCCAAACGGCGGGGCAGCAACAACTGGAGCGGCCTGGAGAACCGGGCGGTCGACGATCTGGTCGAACAGCTGATCGCCGCCCCGGACCGCAAGAGCCTGGTGCTGCGGACCCGGGCGCTCGACCGGCTGCTGCTCAGCCAGCATTTCGTCATCCCGAACTGGCACATCCCCTACGACCGTATCGTGTTCTGGGACAAGTTCGGCTATCCGGACAAACCGACGATCGGCGGCGCGGATATCATGACCTGGTGGTTCGATCCGGCGAAAGCGGCCCGGCTGCGCGGCCGGATCGCGAGCCTGAAATAGCGGCGGGCCGGGGCGCGAGATGCTGGCCTATATCGTCCGCCGCCTGCTGCTGATCGTCCCGACCCTGCTCGGGATCATGGTCATCAATTTCGTCATCATCAACCTGGCGCCGGGCGGGCCGATCGAACAGCTGATTGCGAACCTGCGCCAGGGCGGCGACCAGGTCGCGGAGCGCACCGGTTCTTCCCGCGGGCAGGAAACCGGCGTCGGCCGGCAGCAGCGGCAGCCGGGCGAACAATCCCGCGCCGGGCGCGGCCTCGATCCCGAACTGCTGGAGAAGCTGCGCAAGCAACTCAACCTCGACAAGCCGCCGCACGAGCGTTTCGCCCTCATGATCGCGAATTACGCGACCTTCGATTTCGGCCACAGCTTCTTCAAGAACCGTCCGGTGGTCGATCTGGTGCTGGAGAAGATGCCGGTCTCCATCTCGCTCGGCCTGTGGACGACCCTGATCGTCTATCTGGTCTGCATCCCGCTCGGCATCCGCAAGGCGGTGCGCGACGGCTCGGCCTTCGACATCTGGACCAGCGGCGTCGTGATCGTCGCCAACGCGATCCCCGGATTCCTGTTCGCCATCCTGCTGGTGATCCTGTTCGCGACCGGCGCGGTGTTCCAGTGGTTCCCGCTCAAGGGGCTGGTGTCGGAGAATTTCAGCGAGCTGTCCACGGCCGGGCAGGTGCTGGACTATCTGTGGCACATTACGCTGCCGGTGCTGGCCCTGGTGATCGGCGGCTTTGCGGCGCTGACGCTGCTGACCAAGAACAGCTTTCTCGAAGAGATCAACAAGCAGTATGTCGTGACCGCGCGGGCCAAGGGCATGGGCGAGCGGCGGGTGCTCTACGGCCATGTCTTCCGCAACGCGATGCTGATCGTGATCGCCGGGTTTCCCGGCGCCTTCATCGGCATCCTGTTCACCGGCTCGCTGCTGATCGAGGTCATCTTCAACCTGGACGGGCTCGGCCTGCTCGGCTTCGAGGCGATCGTCAACCGCGACTACCCGGTGGTCTTCGCCACCCTGTTCTTCTTCTCGCTGATCGGCCTGCTGGTAAAGCTGATTACGGACCTCACCTATATCTGGGTCGATCCGCGGATCGATTTCGAGGCCCGGCAGGCATGAGTATCCGGTCATGAGCGTCGCGCCGGCCCGGAAGGACAGGGTGCTGCGGTGGCGGATGACGCCGGTCGCGGCGCGGCGGCTGGCCAACTTCCGGGCCAACCGGCGGGGCTACTGGTCGCTCTGGATCTTCGCCGCGCTCTTCGTCCTCAGCCTGTTCGCGGAACTGATCGCCAACGACCGGCCGATCGTCGTCTGGTACGACGGCGGCCTCTACCTGCCGTCGGTCAGCCGCTATGCCGAGACGGCGTTCGGCGGCGAGTTCGAGACCGAGGCCGACTACACCGACCGCTTCGTGCAGCGGAAGATCGGCGAGAAGGGCTGGATGGTCTGGCCGCCGATCCCCTACCGCTACGATTCCCAGGTCATCGGCCTGCCCGAACCGTCGCCGACGCCGCCTTCCGCCGCCAACCCGCTCGGGACCGACGACCAAGCGCGGGACGTGCTGGCCCGGGTGATCTACGGCTTCCGCCTGTCCGTCCTGTTCGGTCTGGTCCTGACCCTGCTCAGCAGCGTCATCGGCGTGGCGATGGGCGCGATCCAGGGCTATTTCGGCGGCTGGACCGATCTCTCGCTCCAGCGCTTCATCGAAATCTGGGAATCCGTCCCGATCCTCTACCTGCTCATCATCCTTTCGGCCATCGTCGAGCCGAATTTCTGGTGGCTGCTCATCATTCTGCTGCTGTTCAGCTGGATGGCGCTGGTCGGCGTCGTGCGGGCGGAGTTCCTGCGCGCGCGCAATTTCGATTATGTCCGCGCGGCAAGGGCGCTGGGCGCGAGCAACGTCACCATCATGTTCAAGCACGTCCTGCCCAACGCGATGGTCGCGACGCTTACCTTCATGCCGTTCATCCTGTCCGGCTCGATCGTCGCGCTGACCTCGCTCGATTTCCTGGGCTACGGCCTGCCGCCCGGTTCGCCGTCGCTGGGCGAACTGCTCAAGCAGGGCCGGTCGAACCTCGAATCGCCCTGGCTCGGCGTCACGGCGTTCTTCGTCCTCGCCGCCCTCCTGAGCCTGCTCGTGTTCATCGGCGAGGCGGTGCGCGACGCTTTCGATCCGCGCAAGGGCGTCGCCGCAGCCGCGCCGCCGCCGGAGCAGGATCCGGATTCGGCGACGTTCCGCTCCGAGGATCGTCGCGCAGCGGCCGGCGCCGGCCTCGCCGCAGCGGGGCGGACGCCATGAGCGCCGAACGCCTGCTCACCGTCGACGATCTCAAGGTCGATTTCCGGGCGCCGGACGGCACGGTCCATGCCGTCAAGGGCGTGTCCTTCCATGTCGACAAGGGCGAGACGCTGGCGATCGTCGGCGAAAGCGGCTCCGGCAAGTCGGTCTCGGCGCTGTCGGTGCTCCAGCTCCTGCCCTATCCGCAGGCCAGCCATCCCGCCGGCGGCATCGACTTCCGGGGCGAGGAGCTGATGGGCGCGCCGAAGCAAGTGCTGCGCCGCATCCGCGGCAACCGGATTTCCATGATCTTCCAGGAGCCGCTGACGGCCCTCAACCCGCTGCACACGGTCGAGAAGCAGATCGGCGAAATCCTGCGCATCCACAAGGGCATGATCAGGGGCGCCGCGCGCAAGCGGGTGCTCGAACTGCTGGAGAAGGTCGGCATCAAGGAGGCGGAGCGGCGGCTCGGCTCGTTCCCGCACGAACTGTCCGGCGGCCAGCGCCAGCGGGTGATGATCGCCATGGCGCTCGCCAACGAGCCCGACCTGCTGATCGCCGACGAGCCGACGACGGCCGTGGACGTAACGATCCAGGCGACGATCCTGCAGCTCCTGAAGGACCTCCAGAAGGACATGGGCCTCGGCATCCTGTTCATCACCCACGATCTCGGCGCGGTCGAACATTTCGCCGACCGGGTCGCGGTCATGCGCCTGGGCGAGATCGTGGAGGAGGGGGCCGTCGCCGACGTGTTCGGCCGGCCGCAGCACGAATATACCCAACGCCTCCTGGCCTCGGAGCCGAAGGGCGCGCCGCCGGAGGTGCCGGACAGCGCCGCCGAAATGCTCGCCACCGAAGGCTTCCGGGTCTGGTATCCGATCAAGGCCGGCGTATTCCGCCGGACGGTCGATCACATCAAGGCGGTCGACGAGGTGGCTCTGCGCGTCCGGGCCGGCGAGACCGTCGGCATCGTCGGCGAGAGCGGGTCCGGCAAGTCCTCGCTCGGGCTGGGCCTGCTGCGGCTGATCTCGAGCCGCGGGCCCATCGTCTACCGGGGCCGCGACATCCAGGGCCTGGGCTGGAAGGCGCTGCGCCCGCTGCGGCGCGAGATGCAGATCGTGTTCCAGGACCCGTTCGGCAGCCTGAGCCCGCGGCTTTCGGTAGGCGAGATCGTCGAGGAAGGGCTCAAGATCCACGGTCTGGGCGACCCGGAAGAGCGCGAGCGGGCGGTCATCGACGCCCTGGCGGAGACCGGCCTCGATCCCGATACCCGCCACCGCTATCCGCACGAATTTTCCGGCGGCCAGCGCCAGCGCGTTTCGATCGCCCGCGCCATCGTGCTGAAACCGAAAGTCGTGGTGCTCGACGAACCGACCTCGGCGCTCGACCGGTCGGTGCAAAGCCAGATCATCGACCTGCTGCACCAGCTTCAGCGCGATCACGATCTGGCCTATCTGTTCATCAGCCACGATCTGAAGGTCGTGCGGGCGATGAGCCACCAGGTCATCGTCATGCGCGACGGCAAGGTGGTGGAGCAGGGTCCGGCGGCCGACGTGCTCGACAATCCGCGGGCGGCCTATACAAGGGCCCTGATGGACGCGGCCTTCGATTTCAAGGCCGACGAGACCGGCGTCGTTGCGGCATGACGGCCGGCGGCGGGAAACGAAGAAGGACGGCGCGACGATGACATTGCTCCTGGCCTCCTCCTGGGGCGACATGGACCCCTATTTCGGCAAATGGCGCGAAATGCTGATCGAGCAGCCCGGCGGGATCGAGGTGCGGCTGTATCCGGACGAACTGGGCGACGCTGCGGACATCACCGCCGCGCTGGTCTGGGATCCGCCGCCGGGCCTGCTCGCCGGCCTGCCGAACTTGAAGCTGATCCAGTCCCTGGGCATGGGCGTCGACCATATCTTCAGGCACGACGACCTGCCCGAGGGCGTCCCGGTGGCGCGCCTGGTCGATCCCGACCTCGTGACGCGGATGAGCGAATATTGCGTCCACAGCGTCCTGCATTACCACCGCGACGCCGACCGCTACGACCGGGACCAGACGGCGCGGCGCTGGAACCCGGTCTCCTATCCGGCCGCGAGCACGCGCCGGGTCGGCATCATGGGCGTCGGCGCGATCGGCGCCGATACCGCCGGCAAGCTGAAACATCTGGGTTTCGACGTCGCCGGCTGGAGCCGGACGCCCAAGGACCTTCCGGGAGTCGCCGGCTTCCACGGCGCGGACGGGTTCGCCGGCTTCATGCAGCGCTCGGAGATCGTCGTCTGCCTGCTGCCCCTGACCGCGGAAACGGAGGGCATCCTCGACGCAAGGGCCTTCGACCTGATGCCCTTCGGCGGCGGCATAATCAACGCGGCGCGCGGCGGCCATGTCGTCGACGCCGACCTGATCGCCGCGCTCGATTCGGGCAAGCTCGGATTCGCCAAGCTGGACGTGTTCCGGGAGGAGCCGCTGCCGAAGGACCATCCCTTCTGGAGCCATCCGAAAATCCGCATCACGCCGCACAACGCCGGCATCACCAATCCGGCGACCGCGGCGGCAGAGGTCGCGGAAAACTACCGCCGGGCGATGCGCGGCGAGCCGCCGAACAACATCGTCGATCCCGCACGGGGCTATTGAGCCGGCCCGCTGAGGTCCGTCAGGCGTAGCGCGCTTCGATCGCGGCGAACAGGGCGCGCAGGGCCGGGGCTTCGCCGCCCTTCGGCCGGCCGGGCCGGGCGGCCAGGTTCCAGCCCATGGTGTCGATATGGGCCCAGCGAGCCGCGCCGCCGACGAACCGCTCCAGGAACAGGGCGGCGGCGATCGCGCCGCCGAACGGGCCTTCCGGCGCGTTGGTGATGTCGCCGGCGTCGCCCTCGATCGCCTTGCGGTAGCCCGGCCACAGCGGCAGCCGCCACAGCGGGTCGTCCGCCGCTTCGCCCTGTGCGAGGATATCGCCGGCCAGCGCGTCGTCGTTGCAGAACAGCGCCGGCAGTTCGGTTCCCAGCGCCACCCGGGCGGCGCCGGTCAGCGTGGCGACATCGAGCAGCAGGTCCGGTTCCTCGCCCGCCGCTTCGGCCAGCGCATCGCACAGGATGACCCGGCCTTCCGCATCGGTGTGGCCGATCTCCACGGTCGTGCCGCTGCGCGTGCGGATGACGTCCATCGGCCGGTAGGCGTTGCCGGCGATCGCGTTTTCGACCGCCGGTATCAGCAGGCGCAGGCGCACCGGCAGTTTCAGGGCCATGATCATGCCGGCGAGGCCCAGCACCGTCGCGGCGCCGCCCATATCCTTCTTCATCAGCTTCATGCCGGACGCCGGCTTGATGCCTAGGCCGCCGCTGTCGAAACACACGCCCTTGCCGACCAGCGCGATCTTCGGCCGGTCCGCATCGCCCCAGGCCAGGTCGATCAGCCGGGGCGCGTCTGCGGCGGCGCGGCCGACGGCGTGGATCGCCGGATAGTTCCGCTCCAGCAGGTCGTCGCCCACCGTGACGCGGAAATCGGCGCCGTGCCGCCCGGCGACCGTTTCGGCCGCGGCGGCCAGATCGCCCGGTTTCATGTCTTCGGCCGGCGTGTTGATCAGGTCGCGCGCCAGGAACACCGCCTCGACGGTCGCGGTCAGCCGTTCGCGGTCGATGCCGCCCGGCAGGCCGAGGACCGGCCGCGCCTTCTTCTCCGCGGTCTTGTAGCGGTCGAAGCGGTAGGCGCCGAGCATCCAGCCCAGCGCGGCCTCCGCCGGGTCGGCGCCGGTCTCGAGCGCATAGTCGCCCGGCGGCAGCCGCTCCGGCAGCGCCGCGATCCGCCAGATGTCCGGCGTATCCGCGTCGCGGCCGCACAGGATGCGCGCCACCTTGCCGGTTTCGCCGGGGACCGGGCAGACGGCGCCGGCCTTCGCCTCGAAGCCGGACGAGTCGACCCAGGCGCGAATGCGCGGCTCCCGCTCGGCGAGCCAGGCCTTCAGCCCGGCCGCGTCGAATACGGAAACCGGCACGGCATCGCCGGCGGGTTCCGGAGCGGTCTGCGTGGCGGCGTCGAAATTCGGGTCCATGGCGCCGTTCTATAGCCGGCGTTCGCCGCGCGCGCTACACGGTGCGGCGCGGTCTCGCCGGCTCAAACGCTCAGCGCCGCGCCGGCGACCGAAACGGCGCGGCGGACTATCGCGCCGTCGGCGCCGCCGCGGATCATCACGAACATGCCGAGATAGGTGGCGAGCGCAAAGTCGGTGAGTATCGCCGCCGCGTCGGCGGTCTGCGGATCGCTCTTCAGCCGGTCGAGAAAAGCCTGGCGCAGCGGGGCCATGTTGGCGCTGACCCGGGCGGCGATGGCGGGATCGTGCGCGGCCCGGTCGGCGGCGGCGTTGCACAGGAAACAGCCGTTGCTGTAGGCGCCGGATTCGACCTGCGCCGCGATCGTCCCGAGGAACCCGGCGACAGCTTCCGCGCCGCGGCAATCCTGCCGCGAAATCCAGGCGACCGCGGCGGCAACCTCTTTTTCGCCGTACCGGTCGAGGGATTTCAGGTAGAGCGAATGCTTGTCGCCGAAAGCGTTGTACAGGCTGCCGGTCTTGAGGCCGGTCGCCTCCGCGAGGTCGTTGATCGTCGACCCCTCGTAGCCCTTGGACCAGAAAACGGCCTTGGCCTTGTCCAGCGCGTCGCCGGGATCGAAACTGCGCGATCGGGGCATGTCCGCTCTCTGCAAACGTTTTTTATCGCTCGATCGTAATGGAAAATGGAGAAAAAAGAAAGGGTTGGCCGGTTTGCGTTCCCGGAAATGCTGCAAGGGAGGGCCGGAAGCCCTCCCCTGCGAACATGCCCTGCGAACTTGGGAGCGGCGCCTGCGCCGGCTATAGCGCGGCGAGAATCGCCTCGGCCCTCGAAACGTCGAAGGCGCCGGGCTGCTCGACGTTCAGGGCGGTGATCGTGCCGTTTTCGGCGACCAGGGCGTAGCGCTGGCTGCGCGTGCCGAGGCCGAAGCCGGAGCCGTCCATCTCCAGCCCCATCGCCTTGGCGAAGTCGCCGTTGCCGTCGGCCAGCATGGTGATGCCGCCGGCATTCTGCGACTTGCCCCAGGCGTCCATGACGAAGGCGTCGTTGACGGAAATACAGGCGATCTCGTCGACGCCCTTGCCCTTCAGCTCCCCGGCGTTCTCGACGAAGCCGGGCAGGTGCTTGGCCGAGCAGGTCGGGGTGAAGGCGCCCGGAACGGCGAACATCACCACCTTCTTGCCGGCGAAATATTCGGCCGTATCGATTTCCGACATGCCGTCGGCCGTCATGGTCTTGATCTTCGCGGCCGGAATCTTGTCTCCAACACTGACTGTCATGCCAATCCCTCTCTCTGTTCGGCGGCGCCGACGATGGGCGAATTCGGATATCCCGGCCGCCGTGCCGGCGGCGCGGGTGCGGGTGCGCGCGCAACATAGGCGATAGCGGGCGCAATTCCACGCGGCCCGCCGCCGCGCCTTGCCCGCCCGGCGATGCTAGTGCCGCACGACCGGATCGATCGGCACGCGGGCGGACAGCCCCAGCAGGTCTTCGAGCTGCGCCGCGGCGGCGAGCAGGGCGGCCTCGCCGCGGTGCCGGCCGACGAGCTGCAAGCCGACGGGCAGCCCGTCTCCGGTAAAGCCGCAGGGCAAAGACAGGGCGGGCAGCCCGGTCAGCGTGATCGAGAAGGTGATCGCGATCCAGTCGATGTAGCTCGCCATCTTCCGGCCGTCGATTTCCTCGACATAGGTCTGCTCGACCGGGTAGGGCCGGGCCTGCATGACCGGGCAGGCCAGGATATCGTAACCGGCCATGAAGGCGGCGACCCGGTGGTAGAGCGCCGTCCGTTCGCGCTCGGCCCGGCCGATGTCGTCGGCGGTGAGCGCGAGGCCCTTTTCGATATTCCAGATCACGTCGGGTTTCAGCCTGTCGCGGTGGGCGGCGAGCAGCGGCGCCGCCCGGCCGGCGAAGAAAGCCGCGCGCAGGGTCTGGAAACAGTCGTAGGCGCCGGCGAAGTCCGGGCAGGCCTCTTCGACGATCCCGCCGAGGCCGCTGAAGCCGGCTGCCGCTTCGGCGCAGACGGCCTGGATTTCCCGATCGACGGTCGTCGTCCCCAGGTCGGGCGTCCAGGCGATGCGCAGGCGCGCCGGCCGGCCGCGCAAGGCTTCGACGTAGGACGGAACCGGCGGCGCGAAGCTGCGCGGATCGCGCGGATCGGCCCCGGCCATGGCGTCGAGCATGAGCGCGACGTCGGCCACCGTCCGCCCCATCGGCCCTTCGACGGCCAGGTCCTGGAACGTGAGCAGGTCGGGCCCGCTCGGGATAAGGCCGGGGCTGGGCCGCAGGCCGACGACCGCATTGAAGCCGGCCGGCGTGCGCAGGCTGCCGCCCAGGTCGGAGCCGTGGGCCAGCCAGGCGGTTCCGGTGGCGAGCGCGACGGCCGCCCCGCCCGAGGAGCCGGCGGCGCTCATCCGCGTGTCCCACGGGTTGCGGGTGACGCCGAACACCGGGTTGAAAGTGTTGGCGCCGGCGCCGAACTCCGGCGTGTTGGACTTGGCGTAGACCACGCCGCCGCGCGCCTCCAGCCGCTCGACGACATAGTCCGAACGGTCCGGTACGTTGTCGGCGAAGATCGGCGAGCCGAAGGTGGTGCGCACGCCCTCGACCGGCGCGAGGTCCTTGATCGCGACCGGCAGGCCGGCGAGCACGCTGCCCCGGTCCGCCCGTCCGGCGGCGGCCTGCGCCCGCTCCCGGCACAGGGTCGGCAGGGCGTTGACCGCGCCGTCCACGGCTTCGATGCGCGCGCGCAGCACGTCCAGCAGCTCGGCCGGCGAAACCGCGCCGGCCTTCAGCAGGGCGACGGTTTCGGTCGCGGTCTTCTTCCAGAGATCGCTCATGGCGCCATTCCGGTTCGGGGACTGTTGGGGCGGCCGCGGTCAGCTCTTCTTGCGCAGCGATTTCGGCTTGTAGCTCGGCGGCTTCTTGAGGGGCGTGCCGAACATTTCGTGGCGGATCCGGTCGCCGGGCCCGATGCCGAGCTTTTCCGCCGTCCCGTGCAGGATTTCCAGCACGGCGCGCACCGGGCCGCCGGACCGGACGATCCTGAGCGAGAAGGGCTCGCCGAAGCCGATGCTCTCGATCGTGCCGTCGGCCCCGATGAACAGGATGTCGAGCGGGATTTCGGTGTTCTTCATCCAGATCCGCGCCAGCACCGGGGCGCCGAAATCGAACAGCATGCCCTTGTACGGATCGAGGGTCTTGCGGAACATCAGGCCCCGGGCCATCTGCGCGGCGGATATGGCCAGCTCGACGCGCCATTTGTAGCGCTTCTTCTTCGTCACCACTTCGATGGCGGTGACGTCGAAGACCAGGCGGGACTGGGCCGGGGCGGCGGTCCCCGACATCAGGAAAAGCAGCCCGGCGAGGGCCGGCGCCAGCAAAGATTTCATTCGGAACTCCCTGAACATCCGCCGATTGTAGCGGCGGGCCCGCGGCAATTCCAATACGGCTCCAGGGCGCGTTCCCGCCCGCAATCCCAATCGTGGCATTATTGCAACACCGGTCCCTTGTGCCGCGCCGGCGGGCGTCCCACATAGCTTCGGGGATGCTGCCGAAGCGGGTCCCGCCCTGCCTGTTCGATTGGCTGTCCCGCCGCCTGCCGGGGGACGCGACACGGGAAGACAGACAATGAATTTCGAGAATTTTACGGAGCGCGCGCGCGGCTTCGTTCAGGCCGCCCAGACGATCGCGCTGCGGGAGAATCACCAGCAGTTCGTTCCCGAACATCTGCTCAAGGCCCTGCTCGACGATCCGGAGGGCCTGTCGGCGAACCTGATCCGCGCCGCCGGCGGCGATCCGGCGCGCGCCCTGAAGGCGACCGGTCTGGCGCTCGGCAAGCTCCCCCGGGTCCAGGGCGGGCAGGGCCAGGTCTATCTCGCGCCGGAGACCGCGCGCGCGCTCGACAGCGCCGGCAAGCTGGCCGAAAAGGCCGGCGACAGTTTCGTGACGGTCGAGCGGCTGCTGCTGGCGCTGGCCATGGCCGCCGGGGCGAAGACCGCGGACATTCTGAAGGACGCCGGCGTTACGCCCCAGGGCCTGAACGCGGCGGTGAACGACATCCGCAAGGGCCGGACCGCCGACAGCGCGACGGCCGAGAACGCCTACGACGCCCTGAAGAAATACACCCGCGACCTAACCCAGGACGCGCGCGACGGCAGGCTCGACCCGATCGTCGGCCGCGACGACGAGATCCGCCGGTCGATGCAGGTCCTCTCGCGCCGGACCAAGAACAACCCGGTGCTGATCGGCGAACCCGGCGTCGGCAAGACGGCGATCGCCGAAGGGCTCGCCCGCCGCATCGTCGAGGGCGACGTGCCGGAGAGCCTGCGCGACAAGCGGATCGTGGCGCTCGACCTCGGCGCCATGGTCGCCGGCTCGAAGTTCCGCGGCGAGTTCGAGGAGCGGCTGAAGGCGCTGCTCCAGGAAATCGAGGCCGCCGCGGGCGACATCGTCCTGTTCATCGACGAATTGCACACGCTGGTCGGCGCCGGCGCGGCCGAAGGCTCGATGGACGCCTCGAACATGCTCAAACCGGCGCTCGCCCGCGGCGCGTTGCACTGCGTCGGCGCCACGACGCTGGACGAATACCGCAAGCATATCGAGAAGGACGCCGCGCTCGCCCGGCGCTTCCAGCCGGTCTTCATCGGCGAGCCGACGGTGGAGGACACCGTCTCCATCCTGCGCGGCCTGAAGGAGAAATACGAGCTGCATCACGGCGTGCGAATCGCCGATTCGGCGCTGGTCGCCGCCGCGACGCTGTCCGGCCGCTATATCGCCGACCGCTTCCTGCCCGACAAGGCGATCGACCTGATGGACGAGGCGGCGGCGCGCCTGCGCATGGAGGTCGATTCCAAGCCCTACGAGATCGACGAGCTCGACCGCCGGATCGTCCAGCTCAAGATCGAGCAGGAGGCGCTGAAGAAGGAGAGCGACGACGGTTCGCGCAAGCGGCTCGACAAGCTGTCCGGCGAACTGGACGGGCTCGAGAAGAAAAGCGCGGACCTGACCGCGATCTGGCAGGCCGAGAAGGAGAAGATCGCCGATTCGCAGAAGCTCAAGGAATCGCTCGACCGGGCCCGGATCGAACTGGAGCAGGCCCAGCGGGCCGGCGACCTCGCCAAGGCGTCCGAGATCAAGTACGGCCGGATCCCGGAACTCGAAGGCAGGCTGCGCGACCGCGACGAGGCCGGGAGCCGGATGCTGAACGAAGAGGTCGGCGCCGAGGCCATCGCCGCCGTGGTCTCGCGCTGGACCGGCATCCCGGTCGACAGGATGCTCGAGGGCGAGCGCGAGAAGCTGCTCAAGATGGAGGCGGCGATCCGCACCCGCGTCGTCGGCCAGGACGAGGCGGTCGGCGCCGTCGCCAACGCCGTGCGCCGCGCCCGCGCCGGCCTGCAGGACCCGGACCGGCCGGTCGGCAGCTTCCTGTTCCTGGGGCCGACCGGCGTCGGCAAGACGGAACTGACCCGCGCGCTTGCCGGATTCCTGTTCGACGACGAGCACGCGATGGTGCGGATCGACATGTCGGAATACATGGAGAAGCACGCCGTCTCGCGCCTGATCGGCGCGCCGCCCGGCTATGTCGGCTACGACGAGGGCGGGGCGCTGACCGAGGCGGTGCGGCGGCGGCCCTACCGGGTCGTGCTGTTCGACGAGATCGAGAAGGCGCACCCGGACGTGTTCAACGTCCTGCTCCAGGTGCTGGACGACGGCCGGCTGACCGACGGCCAGGGCCGGACGGTCGATTTCCGCAACGTCCTGATCGTCATGACCTCCAACCTGGGCGGCGAATTCCTCGCCGCGCTGGCGCCGGGCCAGCCCGTCGACGCCGTGCGCAACCGGGTCATGGAGGTCGTGCGCGCCGGCTTCCGGCCGGAATTCCTCAACCGGCTGGACGAGATCCTGCTGTTCGACCGGCTGAGCCGCGAGCATATGGCGGCGATCGTCGAGATCCAGCTCGGCCGGCTGCGCAGGCTGCTGGCGGACCGGCGCATTTCGATCGACCTGGACGAACGGGCGCGCGCCTGGCTGGGCAACGCCGGCTACGATCCGGCCTTCGGCGCCCGGCCGCTCAAGCGGGTCATCCAGAAAAGCCTGCAGGACCCGCTGGCGGCGCGGATCCTGGACGGCAGGATCGCCGACGGGGCTGCGGTGAAGGTGACGGTCGAAATGGGCGCGCTCGCCATCGACGGCGACCCTGTCTCGGCGCAGGTCGCGGACCTCGCCGCGCACCGCGGCGAGCCGGCGGCGGGCGGCAAAAGCGGCTGGGCCGCCCGCTGACACCGGCGCCGCCGCAGGCGAATGGCGCGGAGGGCGAATGACTGCGCAGGACGGCCCGATTACCGGCGCCGACGGCCTTGCGCGCTGCCGGTGGTGCGGCGACGACGCCCTGTACCGGGATTATCACGACCGGGAATGGGGCCGGCCGGTATCCGACGATATCCGCCTGTTCGAGAAGGTCTGCCTGGAGGGCTTCCAGTCCGGCCTGTCCTGGCTGACCATCCTGCGCAAGCGCGAGAATTTCCGGGCGGCCTTCGACGGCTTCGACTTCCGCACGGTCGCCGGCTACGGCGCGGCCGATGTCGAACGCCTGCTCGGCGACGCCGGCATAATCCGCCACCGCGGCAAGATCGAGGCGACGGTCGCCAACGCCGCCAGGGCGATCGAACTGGCGGAAGAAGCCGGCTCGCTCGCCGCGTATTTCTGGCGCTACGAAACGCCGCCCGAAGGCCGGCCCGCCCGGCTGGACCGGGCCGCGCTCGCCGCCCTGGCGCAGACGGACATGTCGCGGGCGCTCAGCCGGGATCTCAAGAAGCGCGGCTGGACATTCGTCGGCCCGACGACCTGCTACGCCTTCATGCAGGCCATGGGGCTGGTCAACGACCATCTCGAAGGCTGCGCTTTCCGCGCCGAAGTCGAGGCCGAACGCCGCGCCTTCGTCCGGCCGATATAGGATTAAATACCATTTATTTTGTAACGATCGTTCAATTATTCCAGGCGCGGAAACCGCGGAATTCCGCCATTATCCGGCTCGAGGCAATTTATACAGACCGGTCTGTTTATAGTGTTTTTTTGCACTTTTTTCCCGGCCGCGCCGCGCCGGACGTCGGCCCCGGACCCGGTTCGCGGAACGGCGCTCCGGGACGAGCAGGGCGAACGAAGCGAACGGAAAAACGCCCGCGGGGCCGTCTCGGGCGCACTGCAGGCGTTGACGGCCCAGATATAGGGTGCGGAAAGCGCCCCGTCAAGGAAATAAAGCAAAAATCCGAAAAATATCAAGAAACCGGTTCCGGCTCCGGGGGACCGCCGTTACGGCGGCGCGCCCGCGCTGCCCTCCACCCCGAATCGCTTCCGGCCCCCCCTCTGACGAGGAGTCCCCTGCAAAAGGGGCGCAGACATCCGGGAAATCCCCGAATGCCGCCCCGGACGGAGCGCAGCGGAGATCCGGGGCCCAGAACCGCAAGCAAAAGCCTCGCCGGGGCGGCTCCCGACTCTCCCTCCGGTCGACCGGGGCGGTCCGCCCGTTGTCGAAGAAGGCTCGGGCGGCCGCTTAGCCCGGATTTCTCACCGCAGTCATGACCTGCGCGGCGCTGTCGGGCCGGCAGGGCAGGAAAGCCGCGCCGCGCGATGCGGGACATCGGGCAAGCGGCTTGACGCACCATGCCGGCCCGACAGCGCCGCCCTCCGGGTCGCGACCGGACGTCCGCCCGCGACGTCGCGGGCCTCAACCGTAGTCCCCGCTACGCTTTTCGGCCCGCTCCCAGTACTGAACGGGGCGGATCGAACGTCCGGACGCGACGCAGGCCGTGACTGCGGGGAGAAATCCGGGTTAGGTTAACGTGTCGGCCCCGGCTTCGATATAGTGCGGCGGGAGCGATCGCGATGCGCGGAGCCGGGCAACCGCCGGGCGCCCTTTCGCGCTGAAGCGCCGCTCGTCGTTTTCGGGTGCGTCGGAGAGGACGGAATGGAGCCTGGAGAGATCGAGGCGCTCGCCTACGACGTTTTCGGCACCGTCGTGGACTGGCGGAGCGGAATCGCGCGCGACGCCGAAGCGTTGCTCGGCGGCGAAAAGGGCCTCTCGCTCGACTGGAACGCCTTTGCGATCGCCTTCAAGGAGCGCAGCAAGATGGCGGGTTCCCCGGAAGAGGCGGCCGCGCGCGCCGAACGCTCGATCCGCGCCGACGATCTCAACCGCGACAATCTGCGGGAGACGCTGGCCGCGTTCGGCGTCGCGTCCGGTACGCTTGCCCCGGCGGAATTCGACTGGCTCGCGAAGGCCTGGCGCCGGCTCGATCCCTGGCCCGATTCCGTGCCGGGCATGACCCGGCTGCGCACGCGCTACATCCTCGCCGCGGTGTCGAGCGGCAACGTCGCGCTGCTGGTCGCCATGGCGCGGCGCGGCGGCCTGCCCTGGGACGCCATTCTGTCGGCTGAGGTCACCGGTTACTACAAGCCGCGGCCCGGGGCCTATCTCACCGCCGTGGACATGCTCGGGCTCGAACCGGCGAAGTGCCTGATGGTTGCGTCGCATAACGACGATCTGCGCGCCGCCGCCGCCTGCGGTTTGCGCACCGCGTTCATCCGCCGCCCTGCCGAGGACGCCGAGGACCGGATCGAGGACTCCCGGGCCGCGCCCGGCGTGGATATCGCAGTCGAAAACATGGTCGAGCTTGCGGAACGGCTCGGGTGCTGACGAAAGGCAGGCGCAGCGGATGTCCCCCGGTCGGTCGGCCTGGCCGGATGCCGAAGTTCCCCGGGCAGAAGGGCGTCGAGGCGGCTGTCGGTTGCCGGCGGCGCGAAGCGACTCGGATCGGAACCGGTGTCGGCGACCGGCTCCAGGCGGTTCCCTCTGCGAAAGGGGCAGGGCCGCCGCAACATATCCTTCCCCCGCTTCGGCGGGGGAAGTCCCGGAGCGAAGCGGAAGGGATGGGGGTGTCTCGGATCGCCGGAGGATTCGCCGTGCAGCGAAGGGCGCCTGTAGACGCGCCACCCCCACCCCCGATTCAAGTCCGGGCCTCCCCCACCGCCCTTTGCCGTTGGCGCGCGCCGGCGCCGGGCCGTATATAATCGGCCCATGCCCGACGACCTTCCGCTTGCCCTCGAAGAACCGCCGCTCAAGGCGGAGCGGCTGGCGATGCTGCGCGGGCGCGGCGTCGGCCGGCGCGTCGAGGTGGTGTCGGACTTCCGGCCCGCCGGCGACCAGCCCCAGGCCATCGCCGATCTCACCGGCGGCATGCGCGGCGGCGAGCGCAGCCAGGTCCTGCTCGGCGTCACCGGCTCGGGCAAGACCTTCACCATGGCCCACGTCATCCGGAACATGCAGCGCCCGGCGCTGATCCTGGCGCCGAACAAGACGCTGGCGGCCCAGCTCTACGGCGAGATGAAGGGCTTCTTCCCGAACAACGCGGTCGAATATTTCGTCAGCTACTACGACTATTACCAACCCGAAGCCTATGTGCCGCGCTCGGACACCTATATCGAGAAGGAATCGAGCATCAACGAGCAGATCAACCGGATGCGCCATTCGGCGACCCGGTCGCTGCTCGAGCGCGACGACGTCATCATCGTCGCCTCGGTCTCCTGCATCTACGGCATCGGCTCGATCGAGGCCTATTCGGAGATGATCTCGCGCTTCCAGGAGGGCGACCGGGTCTCGCGCCAGGACATCCTCAAGCGGCTGGTCGAGCTGCAATACAAGCGCAACGACACCGATTTCCACCGCGGCGCCTTCCGGGCGCGCGGCGATACGGTGGAGATCTTCCCGGCCCATCTGGAGGACCGGGCTTGGCGCCTGTCGCTGTTCGGCGACGAGATCGAGAGCATCCGGGAATTCGACCCGCTGACCGGCGAGAAGATGGAGCCGCTGGACGATATCGTCGTCTTCGCCAACAGCCATTATGTGACGCCCAAGCCGACGCTGCGCCAGGCCATCGCCGGCATCAAGATCGAACTGAAGGACCGGCTGGCGGAGTTGAACGCCGAGGGCAAACTGCTCGAAGCCCAGCGCCTCGAACAGCGCACGACCTACGATCTCGAAATGCTGGCGGCGACCGGCTCGTGCAACGGGATCGAGAATTATTCCCGCTACCTCACCGGCCGCGCGCCGGGCCAGCCGCCGCCGACCCTGTTCGAATATCTGCCCAAGCACGCCATCGTCTTCATCGACGAGAGCCACATTACGGTGCCGCAGCTGCACGGCATGTACCGGGGCGATTACGCCCGCAAGTCGGTGCTGGCGGAGTTCGGCTTCCGCCTGCCGTCCTGCGTCGACAACCGGCCGCTCAAGTTCGAGGAATGGGACGCAATGCGGCCGGAGACCGTGTTCGTCTCCGCGACGCCCGGCGACTGGGAGCTGGAACAGGCCGGCGGCGTCTTCGCCGACCAGGTGATCCGGCCGACCGGCCTGACCGACCCGGTGGTCGAAATCCGGCCGGTCGAGAGCCAGGTCGACGACCTGATCCACGAGGCGAAGCTGCGCGCCGGGCGCGGCGAGCGGGTGCTGGTGACGACGCTCACCAAGCGCATGGCGGAGGACCTGACCGAATATCTCCACGAATCCGGCATCAAGACCCGCTACATGCACTCGGACGTCGATACGCTGGAGCGCATCGAGATCATCCGCGACCTGCGCCTCGGCGTGTTCGACGTGCTGGTCGGCATCAACCTGCTGCGCGAAGGGCTGGACATTCCCGAGGTTTCGCTGATCGCGATTCTCGACGCCGACAAGGAGGGCTATCTGCGCTCGCGCACCTCATTGATCCAGACCATGGGCCGGGCGGCGCGCAACATCGACGGCCGCGCCATCCTCTACGCCGACAGCGTGACCGATTCGATGAAGGCGGCGATTGAGGAGACCAACCGGCGGCGCGAAAAGCAGCAGACCTTCAACGCCGAGAACGGCATCACGCCGGAATCGATCCGCAAGGAGATCGCCGACATCCTGGAGAGCGTCTACGAGCGCGACCGGGTGACGGTGGAGACCGGCGACGCCGGCAAGCCGCACCTGATCGGCCACAACCTGAAGGGCTATCTGGAAGAACTCGAAACCCGGATGAAGGAGCACGCGGCCAACCTGGAATTCGAGGAGGCCGCCCGGCTGCGCGACGAGTTGCGCCGGCTCGAAGCGGAAGACCTGGGCCTCAGTCCGTCGGCCAGCCTGGAAAACCGCGCCCAGCGGGCGAAGGCGCTGCTGGACCGCTCGGGCGGCCGGCCCGGCGGCGACAAGCGGACGCCGGGAAAGGGGCACGGCAAATACCGGCGGCGAGGCCGGCGCGGGCCGTAGGAGCGTCAGGCCTCAATCGTACTGGCCCTGGACGTATTTCTGCATCTCCTCGACCTCCCGCGCGGCTTCGGCGAGGCGGTATTTGACGACGTCGCCGATCGAGATCATGCCGGCCAGCGCGTCGCCGTCCATCACCGGGAGATGGCGGAAGCGGCCCTGGGTCATGATTTCCATGGCCTGGGCGATGGTGGCGCCCGGCCCGATGGTGGTCACGCCCCGGGTCATGAGCTGGGTGACCGGCCCGTCGAGGCATTCGGCCCCGAAGGTCGCCAGGCCCCGGACGATGTCGCGTTCCGAAAGGATGCCGGCGATGCCGCCGCCGTCCAGAATGAGCAGGGAGCCGATCTTGCGCCCGGTCATCTCGTTGGCGGCCCGGCCGACCGTCATGTCCGGCGTGCCGGAATGGATGGAACCGCCTTTGGTGCGCAGGATATCCGAAACGAACATGGCCGGTCCTCCGATGGCGCGATTCGGCCTGGCGGCCTTCGCTGCCCGCTATGGTTGCGCCGGAGCGGATGCAAGGCAAGCGGGTTTCGCCAGCGGATTTCGCCAGCGGGTTTCTTCGGGGACGAATTCCAGCAGCCGTCATATCGACCGGAACGGTCCGCAGGACCGTGAAGCGGGGATGGCTTTCCGGTGCAGAATACGAACCGAATCGCCGCGCGGGAAAGATTTCTCCGCTCCCCTTCGGCAAGCCCGGGGCAGGCTCTTCGGCCGGTCGAAATGACGGGAGAGGATGTCGGCCGGAAGCCGGCCCGGAACTACAGATGCCTGCCGATCTCCATGCGGGCGATCTGGGCCTTGTGGACCTCGTCCGGGCCGTCGGCGAAGCGGAGAATCCGGCCGGCCGCCCACAGCTTGGGCAGGATGGTGTCCTCGGTCAGGCCGCAGGCGCCGTGGACCTGCATGGCCCGGTCGGCGACGCGCAGCAGCATGTTCGGCCCGGCCACCTTGATCGCGGCGATCTCCAGCCGCGCCGCCTTGTTGCCGACCGTGTCCATCATATGGGCGGCGTTGAGGGTGAGCAGCCGGGACTGGTCGATGTCGATCCGGCTCTCGGCGATCCAGTCGCGGATCAGGCCCTGGTCGATCACGCGGGCGCCGAAGGTCGTGCGGTCGGCGGCGCGCCGGATCATCAGTTCGAGCGCCCGTTCGGCCATGCCGATCATGCGCATGCAATGGTGGATGCGGCCGGGGCCGAGCCGCCCCTGCGCGATCTCGAAGCCGCGGCCCTCGCCGAGCAGCATGTTGGAGGCCGGCACCCGGACATTGTCGAACGTCACCTCCCAGTGGCCTTCGGGCGCGTCGTCGAAGCCCATGACCGGCAGGAAGCGGTGGATCGCGATGCCCGGCGTGTCGGGCTCGACCAGGATCTGCGATTGCTGGTTGTATTTCGGCGCGTCGGGATCGGACTTGCCCATGACGATCCAGATCTTCGTGCGCTTGTCGCCGGCGCCCGAGGCCCACCATTTGCGGCCGTTGATGACGTAATCGTCGCCGTCGCGGCGGATCTCGGTCCGGATGTTGGTCGCGTCCGACGAGGCGACGTCCGGCTCGGTCATGCAGAAGGCGGAGCGGATTTCGCCGGCGAGCAGCGGCTTCAGCCATTTCTCCTTCTGCGCCTCGGTGCCGTAGCGGGTGAAGACCTCCATGTTGCCGGTGTCCGGCGCCGAGCAGTTGCAGGATTCCGGCGCCAGATGCGGCGAGCGGCCGAGGATTTCGCACAGATGGGCGTATTCCAGGTTGGTCAGCCCGGCGCCCAGGTCGCTGTCGGGCAGGAACAGGTTCCACAGGCCGCGCTTCTTCGCCTCGGCCTTCAACTCCTCCAGGACCGGCGGCGCGTCCCAGCGGTCGCCGGCATTGTGCTGCTCCTCGTAGACCGCCTCGCTCGGATAGATGCGGCGGTCCATGAAGTCGAGCAGATTGTCCTTCAGTTCCTGAGCGCGCGGCGTCAGATCGCGAAGCATGGACGGTCTCCCCGGAAATCTCCGTGTCTCGAAGTCGTCGATCGATGGTCCGGGCGGACCCTATCGCCCGCGCCGGGCGATGACCAGCGGCAAGGGCGCGCGGTCGCCCGACTGTCCGGGCCCCCGTCCGGACTGCCGTCCGGAAACGCCCCGCCGCCGCCACGCGCGGCTTGCCCGGCGGCGGGGCAGCCGATAAGCAGACCGGCATGGACAGCGACCGACCCGGCGGCCCGTCCGCCGCCCCATCGGAGCCGGACGCCGACATCCGGGACGGCGGCGCGCCGCCGGGCATCGGCAGCCGGCTGCTGCGGCTGGAGGACGAACGCTTCCTGCGCGGCGAAGGCCGCTTCGTCGAGGATATCGCGCTGCCGGGCGAGGCCCGCGCCGTCTTCCTGCGCAGCCCCCACGCCCACGCCCGGATCCGCGGCCTGTCCATCGCCGACGCTCAGGCGAGGCCCGGCGTGCTCGCCGTCCTCACCGGCGCGGATGTCGCCGCCGACGGGCTGGGCGGCGTGCCCTGGGAGGTCCGCCCGCCGACGGGCGGTCCCGCCGACTCCCGGCCGCCCGAATCCTTACCGCCCCTGGGCGATCCGTCCGTCGCCGCGCCGCAGCAGCTGATCGCCGGCGATACGGTCCGCTTCTGCGGCGAGATCGTCGCCATGGTCGTCGCCGAAACCGAGGCCGCCGCCCGCGACGCCGCAGAGCGCATTGCGGTGGACTACGCGCCGCTGCCGGCCTGCGCCGACAGTGCGGAAGCCGCCGCCGCGTCGGCCCCCGCCCTGTGGCCGCAGGCGCCGGGCAACCGCGCCTTCACGATCCGGCTGGGCGACCCGGACGCCGCCGAAGCGGCGTTCGCGCAGGCCGCCCATGTCGAGCGCATCGAACTGGAGAGCAACCGGATCTTCGGCGCGCCGATCGAGAACCGCTGCTATATCGGCGACTGCGAGGCCGGCGGCGGCCGCATGGTGCTGCACGCCACCGCCGGCAAGCCCCATTCCACCCGCAAGACGCTGGCGGCGGACATATTCGGCGCGCCGCCCGAGAAGATCGCTGTGAAGGCGCCGGATGTCGGCGGCGGCTTCGGCATCAAGAACGTGCTCTATCCCGAAGCCTGCCTGGTCCTGTGGGCGGCGCGCCGGCTCGGCCGGCCGGTCAAGTGGATCGGCGGGCGCGGCGAAAGCCTGCTGAGCGATGTCGGCTGCCGGGAACAGGCGAGCCGGGCCGAGATGGCGTTCGACGGCGACGGGCGCATCCTCGCCGTCCGGGTGCGCTCGACCGGCAATCTCGGCGCCTATCTGGCGCCGCGCGGCGTCGTCTCCCTGCGCAACTCCGGCTATGTCCTCGCCAATGTCTACGCGACGCCGGCGGTCGATTACGAGATGCGCGCCTGCCATTCCAACACCGCGCCGACCTGCAATTTCCGCGGCGCCGGCGAGCCCGAGGGCGTCAACGTCGTCGAGCGGCTGGTCGATGCCGCGGCGCGGCGGCTCGGCCGCGATCCGGTCGGGCTGCGCCGGCAAAACCTCCTGCCGCCGGAGGCGCTGCCCCGCACCGGACCGGCCGGCCTCGTCGAGGACGCCGGCGACTACGAGGCCATCCTCGACGCCGCGCTCGCGCTGGCCGACCGGGGCGGCTTTCCGGCGCGGCGGCGGCGGTCGGAGGCGCGCGGCCGCCGGCGCGGCTTCGGCATCGCCCTGCACCTGTTCAAGTCGGGCTTCAACTTCACCGAAACGACCCGGCTCGCCGTCGCGCCCGACGGCGCGGTCGAACTGTCGATCGGCGCCCAGTCCGGCGGCCAGGGCCACGCCACGGTCTTCGCCCAGGTCGCAGGGGACCGGCTCGGCATCGATCCGGCGCGCATCCGCGTAATCCAGGGCGATACCGACCGGATCGCGAGCGGCTCCGGCACCGGGGCCAGCCGGTCGCTGACGATCGGCGGCTCCTCGGCCCTGCTGGCGGCCGACGCCCTGATCGGGACCGGACGGACGATGGCGGCGCAGGCGCTGGAGGCTGCGCCGGGCGACGTCACCTACGCGCGCGGCGTCTTCGCCATCGCCGGCACCGACCGCCGGATCGGCCTGGCGGCGCTCGCCGGGCTGGCGGCGCAGGACGGCGGAAAATTCGACGCCGCGGCCGGCTACCGCCCGGAACACGGCACGTCGGCCGCCGGCTGCAACATCTGCGAGGTCGAGGTCGATCCCGAGACCGGCGCGGTCGCGCTGGACCGCTACGCCATCGCGCAGGACGCCGGCCGGATCGTCAACCCGCTGGTTGTCGAAGGCCAGATCCACGGCGGCGTCGCGACCGGCGTCGGCCAGGCCCTGCTCGAACACGCGGTCTACGAGCCGGGCAGCGCCCAACTGCTCACCGGCTCCTTCATGGATTACGCCTTGCCCCGCGCCGCCGACCTGCCGCGCTTCGCGCTCGCCCTGCACGAAATGCCCTCGGCGCACAACCCGCTGGGCGCCAAGGGCATCGGCGAGGCCGGCAGCCTGGGCGCGGCGCCGGCCGCCATCAACGCGATCCTCGACGCGCTGGCGCCGCTCGGCGTCGCCCGTCTCGATATGCCGGCGACGCCGCACCGGGTCTGGCGGGCGATCCGCGATGCGCAGGCCGGCGAAGGGCCGGAGCCCGCGGAGGCCGCCGATGTTTGAAGGGCTGATCCAGGACTGGCCGCGCAAGGTCTGCCACGGCCGCGGCAGCATCGCCCGGCTGCCCGGCCTGATGGCCGAATTCGGCCGGGCGCGCGCCTTCGTCGTGTGCGGCCGGACGGTCGCCTCGGGGCCGATGCTGGAAAAGGTGCAGCGGGCGCTCGGCGGCCGGCTGGCCGGCGTCTACGACGGCATGACCGCCCACACGCCCTATGCCCGGGTCATGGAGGCGGCGGCGCAGTTCGACGCCTGCGGGGCGGACACCGTCGTCAGCGTCGGCGGCGGCAGCGCGATCGACGCCGGCAAGGGCATCGCCCTGCTCCGCGCGACCGGCGGCGACTTCGCGCCCTACGTTATCGACTTCGGCGCCCGGGGCATGGAACGGGCCGCCATGCCCGATCCCGGCATCGCCCATATCGCGGTGCCGACCACCGCCGGATCGTCCAGCGACGTCATGCCGACCGCCGGGCTGCGCGACCCGGACAAGCGCACCAAGCTGCTGTTCTGGGACCGGCGCATGGTGCCGGACGCGACGGTCCTCGACCCGGAAATGGCGATCCATGCCGACCCGGTGTTGAGCGCGCTCACCGGCATGACCGCGATGGCGCGCTGCATCGAATCCCTCTACGCCCGCACCCGCCAGCCGGTCACGACCGGCCTGGCCCTGCACGGCGCGCGGCTGCTGCATCGCGCCCTGCCGCGCGCCGTCGAAAAACCCGACGACCCGGACGCGCGCGCCGACTGCCAGATGGCCTGCCTGATGTCCGGCGTCGCCGGCATCAACACGATGGTCTGCGTCGTCCATGCGCTGGGCCATATCTTCGGCGGGCGCCACGGATTGCAGCACGGCATCGCCCACTCGATCCTGCTGGCGCCGGCCATGCGCCGCCTGCTGCCGGCGCTGGGCGACGGGCAAATCTGGGTCGCCGAAGCGATGGGCGTCCCCACCGGCGGGCTTCCGGCGGACGAAGCCGGCGCGGCGGCGGCGGACGCGATGGCGGATATGGTCGGCGCCCTGCCGGTCCCGCAGCGGCTTACCGATGTCGGCCTGACCGACGGCGATCTCGGCCCGATCGCGGCGCTGGCGATGGACGACTACATGATGCCCCACGTCCCGCGGCCGGTGACGGCCGGCGAGGTCGAGGACCTGCTCCGGGAAGTCCTTTGACCGGCCCGGCCGATCGGGCGTCCGGCCGCGCCGCCGCGCGCATCCTCGCCGACTGGACGGCCGGCCTGCAATGGGCGGACGTGCCGCCCGCGCAGCATCCGCTGATCGGGCTGCGCGTGATGGATACTTTGGGCCTCATCCTCGCCGGCGCTTCGACCGACGCGGCGGCTGCTGCCCGGCAGGTCGCGGGCCGGCAGGGCACATCCGACGAGGCCGCCGTCGTTCCGGGCAGCAAGCGGGCGGCGGCGGCCTGGGCGGCCTTCGTCCACGGCGTAACCGCCCATTGCCGGGATTTCGACGATACCTTCCCGGATTCGGTGGTGCATCCCGGCTCGGTCGTCGTGCCGGCGGCGCTCGCGGCCGGCGAGGCGGCCGGCGCTGCGGATGCCGACATCGCCGCGGCCATCGTCGCCGGCTACGAGGTGGCCGCCCGGCTCGGCGGCGTCGCGGGCCGGCGCTTCCACGTCCGCGGCCTGCACGCGACGGGCATCGTCGGCCCGTTCGCGGCGGCGGCGGCGGCCGGGCGGCTGGCGGGCCTCGACGGCGCGGCGATCGCCAACGCCTTCGGCCTGGCCGGCAGCATGGCGGGCGGCCTGATGGCCTTCGTCGCCGACGGCTCGTGGTCGAAATGGCTGCACGCCGGCTGGGCGGCCCATGGCGGCATCGTCGCGGCCCAGATGGCGGCGCAGGGGTTCCGCGGCCCGGCCGGGGTGCTCGACGGCAGGCACAATCTCTACGCCGCGCTGCTGGCCGGCGAAGACGCGCCGCCGGCCGGAATGGCGGACACCCTGACCGAGGGGCTGGGCGCGGTCTGGCGCGGCGCGGAGGCCCATTTCAAATACTATCCCTGCGCCCACGTCATTCAGCCCTATCTGGACGCCGCCATCGACCTGCGGCGCGAGCATGGCCTCGGCGCGGGCGGCATTGCCGGCGGCGTCTGCCGGATCGCGCCCTGGGCGGCGCAGATCGTGTGCGCGCCGCGGCCCGCCAAAATCCGGCCGGACAGCGAGATGGCGGCGATCGCCAGCCTGCCCTACCTGCTGGCCGTCGCGCTCGCCGAAGGCGCGGTGACGCTCGATGCGCTGGACGCCCCGTCGCGCACCGACCCGGCAATCCTCGATCTGGCGGCGCGCCTGACCCATGAGGAAGACCCGGCGCTCGGCCGGGGTTTCGACGGCGTGCTGATCCTCGACTGCGCGGACGGGCGGCGGTTCGAACGGCCGGCATCATCGGCGCCGCCGGATGCCGGCAAGGTGCTGGCCAAGTTCCGGGCCAACGCCCGCCGCGCGTCCGCCCCGCCGGATATCGAGGCGCTCGAACGGGCCGCCATCGGCAGCCCGCTGCCCGATTTCGGGCGCTTGTTTGCCCTCCTCCGGTGAACGGTCCACACAAATACGCGCTTCTGCGGACAGCCGCGCATGGGCGCCGCCCGCTGCAAGCGCTGGAAATCCGCCGGCCGGTCGGGTAGGCTTCGCAGCGCTATCCCGGGATTCCTTCGGGAGGGAGCCGTAATGGCGGGAAAATCGAGGAGTAGGAAATGCGTAAATTGAGCCTTTTGATCGGCGCCGCGGCCATTGCCGCCGCCCCGTCGCTCGCGATGGCCGAAACGAACATGCGCGCCATCGCCTTCATTCCGCACAAGCATCCGGTGATGAAATCGTCCCATGACTGGGTCGGCAAGGTGAACGCCGCGCTCAAGGGCACGCTGAAGATCGACTATAGGGGCGGGCCGGAAGTGATCGGCCGCCGCCAGCAATGGGATGCCGCCAAGAACGGCGTGATCGACATCATCTTCGCCGTGTTCGCCGACATCCAGGACCGCGCGCCCGAAACGGCGTCGAGCTGGCTGTCCAAATGCACCATCCCGGACGAGCGCAACAACGGCCATTTCGCCCATCTCGACGCCCAGATGGCGAAGCTGAACCTGAAGCTGATGGCGCGGGTCCAGTACGGCAACTTCTATCTGTGGATGAACAAGAACGCCAAGACGCTGGCCGATCTCAAGGGCCTGAAAATGCGCACGGGTTCGCTCTACGACAAGATGATGAAGAAGCTGGGCATGGTGCCGGTGACCATGAACTCGCCGGCCGTCTACACGGCGCTGGAGCGCGGCGTGGTCGACGGCTTCGGCTGGCCGACCGCCGGCGTGCTCAAGCGCGGCTGGGTCAAGAAGGCGAAATACGTCGTCGACCTGCCCTTCTTCGGCAATTCGAATATGGGCGCGATCATGAATCTCGACCGGTGGAATAAGCTGCCGGCCGACGCCCGGAAAAAGATCACCGAAATCTCGGTCGCCTATGAGCCGGGCATGGTGAAATACTACCAGGCCCTCGAGGCGAAGGATTGGGAGTCGCTCAAGGGCCACGTCACCAAGATCAAGTTCTCCGACGCCGAGAACAAGGCCTATGTAGATGCCGCCTACGAGACCGAGTGGGCGCGCCTCGCCGAGAAGGTGGGCGCCGAGCGCGTCGCCGAGTTGAAGAAGCTCGCCTGCAACTAGGCAAGCCAGTCACGGGACTGTAGTTTCGGGGGCGGCCTCCCGCCGCCCCCGGATTCCATACGGATCGCCCCATGCAACGCTTCCTTCGCATCCTCGACCGGATCGAAGACGCGATGTCGTTCGGCGCCGTCCTGCTGCTGGTCGCCATCACGCTGGCGGTCTGCCTCGAAGTCTTCATGCGCTACGTTCTCAACGACCCGCTGGTCTGGGTCGTCGAGTTCGCCGAGTACGCGCTGCTCTATATCTGCTTTCTCGGCGCGGCCTGGGCGTTGCGCGAGGGCAACCACGTCCGCGTCGACGTATTCCTCTACGCCTTTTCCCAGCGCTGGCGGCAACGCTTCGGCGTCGTCTCGTCCGTGCTCGGGCTGGGGATCGCGCTCGTCCTGCTGATCTGGGGCGCCGGCGCGGTCTGGGAGAAATTCGTCACCGGCGCCTACAAGCCGACGGTCGTGGAATTCCCGTCCTGGATCGTGCTGCTGTGCATTCCCGTCGGGTCGCTGATCCTCGCCCTGCGCTTCCTGCGCCACACGATCGAATTCGCCGCCGGCGCGCGCAGCGACCGGACCGGCTACGAAGCGGACGTCGGATAGATGGGCCCCGAATGGTGGGTCGTCCTGCTCGTCATCTTCGGCGCGCTGATCGTGCTGCTGGCGATCGGCGTGCCGGTCGCCTTCGCCTTCCTCGCCATCAACGTCGTCGGCGTCTACATCTTCTGGAACGGCTTTGCGGGCTTTAACCAGCTCGTCCTGTCGGTCGGCGCGTCCGTCACCCATTTCGCGATCCTGCCCGTCCCCATGTTCATACTGATGGGCGAGGTGATGTTCCGCTCGGGCATCGCCTCGAAGCAGATGGAGGTGCTGGATTCCTGGTTCGGCCGGGTGCCGGGCCGGCTCAGCCTGATGGCGGTCGGCGGCGGCACTATGTTCGCCACGCTCACCGGCTCCGGCATGGCGGGCACGGCGATGCTCGGCAAGCTGCTGGTGCCGGACATGGAAGGCCGCGGCTACGCCAAGCCGATGACCCTGGGGCCGATCCTGGGTTCCGGCGGCCTGGCGATCATGATCCCGCCCTCGGCGCTCGGCGTGCTGCTCGCGGCCATCGGCGATTTCTCGGTCGGCGATTTCCTGATCGCGATCATCCTGCCGGGCCTGCTGATGGGCCTGTTCTACGCCTCCTACATCGTGATCCGCTGCACTCTGCAACCCCATCTCGCGCCGCCCTACGACGTGCCGCCCCAGCCCTTGCTGCCCAAAATCGGCAATACGCTCATCTATGTGTTCCCGCTCGCTACCATCGTTTTCCTGGTGATCGGCCTGATCTTCATGGGCGTGGCGACGCCGACCGAATCGGCCGCCCTGGGCGCTGCCGGCACCTTCGTCCTCGCGGCCCTGTACCGGGGGCTGAACTGGGATGTCGCGGCGAAATCGCTCCGCTCGACCCTGGGCACGACGGTCATGATGTTCATGATCCTCACCGGCACGACGGCGTTCGGCCAGATCCTCGCCTTTACCGGCGCGTCGCGCGGCATGGTCGAGCTGGCGACGGCGGTGGAGGTCGCGCCTTTCGTCATCATCATCCTGATGATGCTGGTGCTGCTGGTCATGGGCACCTTCATGGAGCCGCTGTCGATCATGTTCCTGACCGTGCCGATCTACCTGCCGATCGTCGAGGCGCTGGCGCCCGGCCTCGGCCTGACGCCGGAGCAGGCGATCATCTGGTTCGGCGCGATCATGCTGCTCAACATGCAGATGGCGAGCACCTCGCCGCCCTTCGGGCTGCAACTGTTCGTCATGAAGGGCGTCGCGCCGGCCGGCACGAAGATGATGGACATCTACAAGTCCGCCCTGCCCTTCCTGGGCTGCGATTCCCTGGTCATGCTGCTGATGATCTTCTTCCCGCCGATCGTCCTGTGGCTGCCGGGGCTGTAGGCGGCAGGGCGCAGATGGCCTCCGCCGATCCGGCGCGCCGGTACCGCCTCGCCGTCGACGTCGGCGGCACGTTTACCGACGTGGTGGTCGCCGACGGCCGGGGCCGGGGGCTGACCGGCGTCAAGGTGCCGACGACGCCGCACGACCGCGCCGCCGGGGCGATCGAGGGCCTCCATGCGGCGGCCGCGGCGGCCGGGATCGGCCTCGACAGCATCGTCGAAGTCGTCCACGGCTCGACCACCGGCACCAACGCCCTGATCGAGCGCAGCGGCGCGAAGATCGGATTTCTCACCACGGCGGGCTTCCGCGACATGCTGGAGATCGGCCGGGTCCAGCGGCCGATGGAGGGCCTGTACGATTTCACCGTGGACCGGCCGCGGCCGCTGGCGCCGCGCCACCGCTGCCTGGAGGCCGTCGAGCGCATCGACGCCGAAGGCCGGATCGTGACGCCGCTGGACGAGGCGAGCGTGCTTGCCGCGGCCGACGTCTTCGCCGGCCAGGAGGTCGAGGCCGTCGCGATCTGCTTCCTGTTCGCCCATCTGAACCCGGCGCACGAGGACCGCGCCGCCGAACTCCTGGCCGGGCGCCTGCCCGGCGTGCCGGTCAGCGTGTCCAACCGGATGAGCCCGGAATACCGGGAATACGAGCGCGCCTCGACGGCGGCGATGAACGCCTACCTGACCCCGGCGATGGACAGCTACCTGGGCAATCTCGAAGCCCGGATCGCGGAGGCCGCGCCGGCGGCGCGCCTGTCCGTCATTCAGGCGAACGGCGGCTCCACCTCGGTCGGCGCGGCGCGGGAAAAGGCGGTGACGACCGTCAATTCCGGCCCGTGCGGCGGCGTCGTGGCGGCGGCGCTGTACGGCCGGCGGCACGGGCGCAGCCGCATGGTCTCCGTCGATATGGGCGGCACGTCCTTCGACATCGGGCTGATCGAGGAGGGCCGCTCGCGGGTGACGACCGAAGGCGATTTTCAGGGCCTGCCGGTCAAGATCCCGATCGTCGACCTGCACATCATCGGCGCCGGCGGCGGCTCGATCGCCTGGATCGATCCCGGCGGCGCGCTCAACGTCGGGCCGCACTCGGCCGGCGCCGTGCCCGGCCCGGCCTGCTACGGCCGGGGCGGCGGCGAGGCGACGGTGACAGACGCCAACCTGGCGCTCGGCCGCCTCAACCCGGACAATTTCAACGCCGGCCGGATGGCGCTCGATTCCGCGGCGTCCGAACGCGCCGTCGGCGCCCTGGCGGAGAAGATGGGCGCCAGCCTGGAGGAAGCCGCGCTCGGCGTGGTCCGGGTCGTCAACGCCAACATGACCCGCGGCATCGCCGCGGTGACGATCCAGCGCGGCATCGACGTGCGCGATTTCTCGCTGGTCTCCTTCGGCGGCGCGGGCGGCGCCCATGCGGTCGCCCTGGCCGAGGAACTGTCCATGGCCGAGGCCATCGTGCCGCCGATGCCGGGCACCTTCTCCGCCGTCGGCCTGCTGGCGACGGAAATGCGCCACGACTATGTGACGGCGACCGGCGGCGTCGTCGCCGAAGAGGCGGATATAGCCGGGCTGGAAAATGCCTTTCTGGACATGGAGAAACGGGGCCGGGACCTGCTGAGCGCCCAGGGCTTTGCGGACGACCGTATCCGGCTGACCCGCCTCGCCGACCTCAAGGTCGTCGGCCAGACCTACGAACTGCTGCTGCCCCTGCCCGGCCGGGAGCCGGTGACGGAGGCCGGCATTGCCGCCCTGGTCCGGGATTTCGGCGCGCTCTACCGCGAACGCTACGCCTTCTTCTTCGAGGGCGAGCCGATCGAGATCGTCAACCTGCGCCTCAGCGCCGAAGGCCTCAATCCGCCGGTCGAATTCCCGGAAAGCGCGGGACGCGGAACTTCGCCGGCCGCGGCGCAGAGCGGCAGCCGCCCGGTCTATTTCGACGGGCCGGGCTGGACCGGGACGCCGATTTTCGAGCGCGCCCGGCTGGCCCGTGGCATGATGGTGCCCGGACCGGCGGCGATCGAGGAGGAGACCTCGGCCACCCTGGTGCCGCCGGGGAGGACCGCTGCGGTGGCTTCCGATTTCGGCTTGATCGTCGATCTGCGCGGGACGTAGAGGAAGCGCGATGAACGACCTGGTGACCATGCAGGTGATCCGCTACGCCTCGGAGCAGATCGCCGACGAGATGGGCTACACGCTGGTGCGCACCGGCCGGTCGACCATCATCACCGAGATCAAGGATATCTCCTGCGTCGTGACCGACGCGAAGGGCCAGACGGTCGCCCAGGCCCATCACACGCCGAGCCTGCTCGCCGGGTTCGAGATCACCATGCGCGAGCTGGTCAAGGAGTTCGGGCCGGAGAACCTGGCGCCCGGCGACGTCATCGTCACCAACGATCCCTACCGCGGCGGCCAGCACATCATGGATCTCTACGCCATCGCGCCCGCCTTCCACGACGGCGAGCTGATCGGCTTCGTCGGCAACATCACCCACCATTCCGACCTCGGCGGCGTCGCGGCCGGCGGCGTCGCGGGCGGCATCCGCGAGATCTACATGGAGGGCCTGCGCCTGCCGATGGTGAAGCTCGTCAAGGCCGGCGTGGAGGACCGCGAGATCGTCGGCATCATCGCCAACCAGATCCGCGTGCCGGACAAGACCCTGGGCGATATCCGGGCGCAGATCAGCTCGCTCATGGTCGGCACCGAGCGGCTCGGCCGCCTGTTCGGCCGCTACGGCAAGGCGGTGGTGCAGACCGCGTGGAACGACCTGCTCGACTATTCCGAGCGGCGGATGCGCCAGGGGCTCGCGGCCCTGCCCGACGGCGCCTGGGAGGCCGAGGATTTTATCGACGACGACGGCATCGACGACGAGCCCATCCGTATCGCGCTCAAGGTCACGATCGACGGCGACCGGGCGATCGTCGACCTGACGGAGTCCGACCCGCAGGCCGAGGGCAACACCAATTCCACCATCGCGAACACCCACGCCGCCATCTACTATGTCATGATCGCCGTGGTCGATCCGCACGCGCCGCCCAATTCCGGCTGCTACCGCCCGGTCGAGGTGGTGACGAAGAAGGGCACCATCGCCGATCCGCTGCCGCCCGGCGCGGTCGCGGCGCGCACCAACGCGTCGCAGAAAATCGCCGAGGGCGCCTTTTTCGCCCTGTCCCAGGCCGCGCCCGACCGGGTGACCGCCGGCAGCCACGGCCAGATCACGACCTGCGGCTTCGGCGGCGCGGACCCGAAGACCGGCGAGACCTTCGTCATGATCGACATCCAGGGCGGCGGCAACGGCGGCCGGCCGCGCCAGGACGGCGCCGACGGCCAGGACAGCCACCTGCCCCGCTTCATGAACACGCCGGTCGAGGCCGTGGAGAGCCGCTTCCCCTTCCGCATCGACCGCTACGAATTTCTGCCGGACACCGGCGGCGCCGGGAAGTTCCGCGGCAGCCTCGCCCTGCGCCGGGATATCCGCCTGCTCACCGGCCCGGTCAGCTTTGCGCGTTATGCCGACCGGCAGAAATTCCCGCCCCGGGGGCTGTTCGGCGGCAGGCCCGGCGCGCCCGGCGCGATCGTCCGCAACCCGGGTACGCCGAAGGAAGAGCGCATGCGCTCCAAGGCGCTCGACACGCTGGCCGAGGGCGATGTCGTCAGCCTGCGCCAGCCGGGCGCCGGCGGCTACGGCGACCCGCGCGAGCGGGACCTCGCCGCCATCGACCGCGACCTGCTGGACGGCAAGGTGACGGCCGATTGCGCGGAACGCGACTACGACGCGGTCGTGGACCGGGCGGCGATGCGGGTCGACCGCGCCGCGACCGCCGCCCTGCGCGCCCGGACGGGCGGCGGCGCCGCGGCGGCGGAATGACGGCGGCGGAATGACGGGCGGCGACGGAGGAAAGAAGTGAAGAAACGCACCGTCATCGCGATGGAACAGGCGCTCGCGATGCCCTACGCGACGATGCGCTTCGTGCATCTCGGCTGGCGCGTCATCCGGGTCGAGTCCACCGGCGGCGGCGACCAGCCCGGCGACCCGAACCGCTATATCGGCGGGCCGGTGCCGGGCATCGAGCCTTATTCCTATTTCCTGGCCCAGAATGTCGGCAAGGAGTGCGTCGCCCTCAACCTCAAGACGCCGGAGGGGCGGGCCGCCCTGCACCGCACGATCCGGGAGCTCGACGCCGACGTCTTCGCCTGCAACACGATTCCCAGCCGCTACGAACCGCTCGGCATCGACTACGAGACCCTGAGCGCCGTCAGGCCGGGGCTGATCTGGGCCGGGATTTCCGCCATGGGGCCGGATTATCCGAGGGTCGCCGGCTACGACCCTGTCATCCAGGCCATGTGCGGCTACATGGAAGTGACCGGCTTCGAGGACGGGCCGCCGACCCTGATGGGCGTGCCGGTGGTCGATCTCAAGGCCGGCGACGAGGTCTACGCCAACGTCCTGCTGGCCCTGGCGGAAGGCGCGGACCGGGCCGGCGGCCGGCGGATCGACGTGTCGATGCTCCAGGCCGCGGCGTCGTGGCTGATCACGCTGCTGCCCCTGATCGACCTGGATTGCGACCCGGAGGAGGTTTTCCGCTGGGGCAACGCCCACCGCAAGTTCATCCCGACCAGCGTCTACCCGACCGGCGACGGCTATATCTATATCGCCGTCGGCAGCAACGCCCAGTGGCGCCGCCTGACCGGGATCGAACGGTTTATCCCGGTCGCAAAGGACGGCGCGCGCGACACGCCGGAAGCCCGCTACGCCGACCGCGCGGCGATCTACCGGGAAATCGGCGCGGCGACCGGGCAGGCGACGCTGGCGACCGTTTCGGCGGAGCTTTCGGCGGCGCAGATTCCCAATACGCCGATCAACCCGATCCCGCAGGTCCACGCGATGCCGGCGGTGCGCTCGAAAATGACCCGGACGGCGCTGCCGGACGGCCAAACCCTGCGCCTCCAGCCCCGCGCCGTGGACCTGCCGGGCAAGCCGGAAGATTTCGCCCCGCCGCGCGGCTACGGCGCGGACACGCGCGCCGTGCTGGCCGAGGCCGGCTATTCCGGGGGCGAAATCGACCGGATGATCGAGAACGGCATCGCCGCCGGCCGATGAGCGGCCCGGCCCCGGCGCCGGCTTGCGACCAGCGGAAACGATGGCATACGTCGAGGAGCTGCAATCGCGGCTCTCGGACTCGGCGGCAGGACTCGGCAGGAAGCTCAAACCGCTGCTCAAAGGCAGGGCGGTTCCGGAACGAGCCGCAGACATTGCCAAGGCAGGTCCGGGACCTTCCGACGGAATGGCGGCGCAGGCACGGCCGGTCCTACCGGGAAATGCACAATCTGCGCAAAAAGGCCCTGGTGCGGCGCAAGCGCCTCTACCGCGAGGCGGCGGCGCGGATCGCAACGCGGCCGGGCGGGCCGGCGTCCCCGTCGTCGACGTGCCCGCCCCGCGACACCCCTCCCCCTGCCCCCTCCCCCAAGGGGAGGGGGTAAGATCCTGAAATCGGGGCGGTTTTCCGGCTTTGGTGCGGCGTTTCCAGACCGAAGCTCCCCCTCCCCTCCGGGGGAGGGGGCCGGGGGGAGGGGGCGTACGCGCGGCGCTTGCCCCATCCCGTCATTTCGACCGAAGCGAAGCGAGCGGAGAAATCCGGCCGGCGACGGGCGCCGGGCGCACGCCGGAGCCTTGGGCGTCGGTGGAGCGTCCGCCGGGTTTCTCCGCTCCGCCCCGGCCCGCCGGGCCGGGGCGTCGGTCGAAATGACGGGAGGGGGGACGGCGGTTCGGGCGCTGTCGATTCGAGCTAAGCGCAACTCCCTTCCGTCATTTCGACCGAGCGGAACAACCTGCCCTGAGCGAAGCCGAAGGGGCAGGCTACTCCGCCCCGGCCCGCCGGGCCGGAATCCAAAAATATTTCCTCTTTCTCGATAATATTCCTTGACAGGGCGTATCCCACACCCTATATCGGCCCGGTCAACGCCCGAAGTGCGCTCGCCGCGGCCGGCCGGCGCGCCCCCTTATAAGAGTCCTCTGCGAAAGGGGGATAAGGCGGAAACGGACGCCGGCGCGGCCTTCCCCTCCCGTCATTCCGACCCTCACCCGTCATTTCGACCGGAGGCCCGGCCCATCGGGCCGGGGCGGAGTAGCCTGCCCCTTCGGCTTCGCTCAGGGCAGGCTCTGAGCGAATTCGAAGGGGAGAAATCCGGCGACCGCTCCATCGACGCCGCAGGCTCCAGCATCTGGCCGGCTTCCGTCGCCAGCCGGATTTCTCCACTCCCTTCGACTTCGCTCAGGGCAGGCTGCTCCGCTCGGTCGAAATGACGGGTGTGTGTTGCGCTTCGCTCGAATCGGCGGCGCGCAGGCGCCGTCCCCACCCCCGTCATTTCGACCGAAGCCCCGGCCCTGCGGGCCGGGGCGAAGCGGAGAAACCCGGAGGGCGCTCCATCGACGCCCAAGGCTCCGGCATCCGCCCGGCGCCCGTCGCCGGCCGGATTTCTCCACTCGCTTCGCTTCGGTCGAAATGACGGTTGGGGGTGGGCTTCGGTCGAAATGACGGGAGGGGGTATGCGCCCGGTCGAAATGACGGGAAGGGGGTGTGCGTCCGGTCGAAATGACGGGAAGGGGGTGCGCTTCGGCCGGAATGACGGGCGGGGCAGGCGGCGCGCCCGGGGGAGCCGCCCCCGGTGTCGAAGAGCGCCGCCGGCCGGCCGTCCTTCTGGAAAAATTCCTACGAAAATAACTTTTGCGCACATCCGAAGGGCGACTTTCCAACGATTCCAACGGGTTAGGGCCGGCGGGCGTGAAAAAATATATTTTATCGAACGCTCTGCCCAATTCCAAAAACCGGGCGATTTCAAAGACTTGCCAGACCGATATTGAACGTCCATTCAAAATCCGGCTGCTTTCCTGTGTCCGGCCCGCCGCCCTCCGTTGCCGCCCCGGCGGGGCCTTCGGGAGCGCCGAACCGGCCGGAGCGGGCCGCCGTCGCCGGTTTCCTGCACGCGGCGAATGTCCTACGGTCCCGGCTTCGGAGAAGGCGGGGAAGCCGGCATGGGCGCAGTCGCAGACCGGCCGGGCGCGGCGGATGCCGCGATCGGCGTGTTGATGCTGGAGACGCGGTTCCCGCGTTTGCCGGGCGATATCGGCCATCCGGACTCCTTCGATTTTCCCGTCCTCTACGCCACGGTGCCGGGCGCAGACCCCGCGACGGCGGTTCGCGGCGACCAGGCCGGCCTGCTGCCGGATTTCGTCGCCGCCGGCCGGGCGCTGGTCGGGCAGGGGGCGGCCGGGCTCACGACGAGCTGCGGGTTCCTGGCGCCGTTCCAGACTGCGCTGGCGGAGGGTTGCGGGGCGCCGGTCGCCGCTTCCTCGCTGATGCAGGTTCCGCTGGTCCAGCGGCTGCTGCCGGCGGGGCGCCGGGTCGGCGTGCTGACCGCCGATGCCGGGGCGCTCGGGCCGGCCCATCTCGCGGCGGCCGGCGCGCCGGCGGACATTCCGGTTTCCGGGCCGGACCGGGACAGCCATTTCAGCGCGGTCTATGTCGGCAACCGGCCGGCGCTCGATCCGGACCGGGCGCGGGCGGACCTGTGCGCGGCGGCGGACCGGCTGTGCGCCGGTTTTTCCGATGTCGGCGCCATCGTGCTGGAATGCACCAACATGGCCCCCTGGGCCGCGGACATCGCCCGCCGCACCGGGCGGCCGGTCTACGACATGCGCCACCTGCTGCGCTGGTTCCGGGCCGGCCTGGCGGCCGGGGCGGACGCGGAATCCTGAAACGCAAAACGGCGGACCGGAGCCCGCCGTTTCAGTCCTGTCCGGGCAAGCGCCCGCGCCGTTCCGGCTACCGTCTCGGCCGCCGTTTCAGCCCTGGCGCGCCTTGAACTTGCGCACCGTCTTGCTGATGACGTAGATGCGCCCGCGCCGGCGCACGACGCGGCAGTCCTTGTGGCGCTTCTTCAGCGACTTGACGGAACTTGCGACTTTCATGGGTCCGGCGCCGGATCGGGGGAGGTCGATGCTGAAGGCCGGCAGATAGGGCGGCGGCTTTCGGGAGTCAACCGCGCGTTCCGGCGCATTTCCGGGCCCGTTGGGAGAAAGTCAGGCCGCGGCCGCGGCCTCCCGCCGCCACACGACCGGATAGAGCGCGCAATCCATCGGGTCGCCGTCGCGCAGCGCACCGGTCATGAGCGGCTTCGCCGTGCCCGGCCTCGTATCGTAGCGCGCGTCGTCGCCGGTATAGCGCACGGTGTAGCCGCGCCGGCGAACGTCGCTGCGCAGGTTGCCGCCGGCGCCGTGGACCGCCATCGCGTGGAAGGCGATAACGTCGCCGGGTTCCATGTCCCAGGCGACGATGTCGTAGCCGCCGCGCGCCGCCTCGATATCCGGCATGGTCTCGTAGTCCGGATTGTCGTCGTAGCTCCGGGTTACGGTCCTGCCGAACGGCTCGGGCTGGAACCAGCGGTCCCACAGGTGCGAGCCGCGGACGAATTCGAGGCGGCCGTTATCCGCCGCGGTCGGGTCGAGCGCGAGCCAGAAGGACATGACCTGCCGGCCGCGCACCGGCCAGTAGGGCTGGTCGTTATGCCAGCGGGTCCGGTTCGCCGTGCCCGGCTCCTTCACGAAGAGCTGGTCGTAGAGCAGGTTGACCTTCGACGCGCCGAAGAATTGCGCCGCCAGTCCGGGCAGGCCGCTCCCGAAGCAATAGGCGCGGAAGTCCGGATCGTTCTGCCAGACCCGCAGGTTGCCGTGGAACCGGCCCTGCCCTTCGGATTCGTAGCTGTGGCAGAACGGGCCGGGGTTTTCGATGTCCCGCTCGATCGCGGCGGCCACCCGGCCGCGCCATTCCGCGCCGATGACGCCCTTCAGCAGGACGGCGCCGTCCGCCTCGTAGGCTTCGATCTCCGCCGGCGTGGCCCGGTACGGCACCGCTCAGACGCCTTCGGCGAGGATCGCGTGCATCTCGGCCGCGCCGGCGCGTTCGATCTTCGCCGCCCGGTATTCCTGGGACGTCCAGAACTCCCGCGCCCGCTCGACCGAAGGGAAGCGGATCGCGACGACCCGGCGGGCCTCTTCCGGCCCTTCCACGGTCTCGGTCGCGCCGCCGCGAACCAGCCATTCGCCGTCGTAGGCCGCAACGGCCGCCGGCGTGAGCGCCGTATAGTTCTTGTATTTCTCCGGATCGGTCACGTTCACGAACGCGATGAAAATGCCTGCCACGGCGCCCTCCCGCCTGCCGGTTGCCTTGCTCGCTTTCCATACACGACTCCGCCGGCCGGGGGGAGTCGGCTGTCGGCGGAGCCCCGGCCGGAGTCCTTCGAAACCGCCGCGATACGGACGGCGCAGTTGCCAGCGCCGGGCCGCTGGGGCAACCTGCCGGCCGCATCGTCCCCCGGACCAGCGGAGAAGACGGACATGAAACTCCAGGACAAGGTCGCCGTCGTCACCGGCGCGGCCTCCGGCTTCGGCGAAGCCATCGCCCGGCGCTACGCCGCCGAAGGCGCGCAGGTCGTCTGCGCCGACCTGAACGACCAGCTCGGCAAAAAGGTCGCCGACGAGATCGGCGGGGCCTACGTCCATGCCGACGTGGCCGACCGGGACGATGTCCGCACGACGGTCCGCACGGCGGTCGACCGCTACGGGCGCCTCGATACGATGGTCAACAATGCCGGCATCACCCACGTCAACCGGCCGATGCTGGATGTCGGGGAAGAGGAGTTCGACCGCATCTTCGCCGTCAACGTGAAGTCGATCTACCTGGCGGCGATGGAGGCCGTGCCGGTCATGCGCGAGCAGGGCGGGGGCTGCATGATCAACACCGCGTCGACCGCCGGCCTGCGCCCGCGGCCCGGCCTGACCTGGTACAACGCGTCCAAGGGCGCGGTCATCACCATGACCAAATCGATGGCGGCCGAACTCGGCCCCGACAATATCCGGGTGAATGCGCTCTGCCCGGTGGCCGGCGACACGCCGCTGCTGCCTTCGTTCCTCGGCGCCAACACCCGCGCGGCCTTCGAGGCGACGGTGCCGCTCGGCCGGCTCTGCACCTCCGGGGATGTCGCGAAGGCCGCCCTGTGGCTGGCCAGCGACGAGGCCGGCTTCATCACCGGCGTCGCCCTGCCGGTGGACGGCGGCCGCGCGGTGTAGCCGGCGGCGACCTAGCCCAATTTTGCAAGACAATTTCGGACGCTACCCGGCCGGCCGGCCGTGACATTCTTCGCCCGTATCCTGTCCCCCTGTCGGCGGCATCCGATCCGTCGGGCGCCCGGGCAGTCATAATTCGATTTGCCGATCGACGCCCGATCGGCGTTTCGAACGATGCGAAGCGTGCGACCCCGTTATTGTAACCGGCAACAATTAGCCTCGTATTACCGGTTCTGACTTATATCTTGTTTCCGGTTACACCGCATGATACTGTTTCCGGTCATACGAAACGAGGACGATCCGATGGCAGCTGCCGACGCCTCTGCGAATGAACGTGTCTATCGATCCCGCGAACGACGGCGGCAGGCCGGTTTGAAGCGTGTGGAGGTTTTCGTTCCCGCCGATCGGGTCGACTCGCTCAAAGCCTACGCCGCCCAACTGCGGGAAGGTTCGGAGTCGGAAGCCGTCAAGGAAGCGCGAAAGCTGATCGCAAAGGCTTACAGAAAGTTTCGTGCGAGGTGTCTCGACAATATCGACGTCGACCCCGAAAAGGCGGGGCTGTCCGATGCAGCCGTGATTGCGGCCGCGCTCATGCATCGGGGAAACGCGGAAGCCTACAGCCTCGGAAAAAGGCTCAGCCGGCTGGCGAGGTAATGACCCTCACGGCAATCCAGCAGTCTGTCGCCAATATCCTTCGACCTCACAGGTCGGAGTACAGCTACGTTGCGGGCGGAGCGGCATTGAACCGCGAATGGCCCAGGATATCGGACGACATGGACATCTTTCACGATTACGGGGACAGGCTACCCCACTCCGTCACGCCCGAGTTAGGGGCGTTGCGAAAAGCCGGATTCGCCGTCGAACTCACCAGCGAAAACGACCTCGTCGTCGAGGCCGTTCTCCGAAGGGGCGGCGAGGAAACGCGGATCCAATGGTTCTATGACGAAGAGACATGCCGACGCTTCTTTCCTGCCCTGGACGATCCTGACTTCGGATTCCGGCTGCACGATGCCGACATCGCCGTAAACAAGGCTCTCTGCGCAGCGCGCCGAAATAGCGCTCCCCGGGATGCGGTAGACCTCGTGAATATCGTTGAGCGTTACGCGCCGCTCGGTCCTTTGACCTGGGCTGTCAGCGGAAAGGACCCGGACATGGCGCCCCCGACCGCGATGCGCCGAATTCGCGCCAATGTATTCGGATATGCCCGGGAGGAGGTCGAGACCGTGCGCATGGCGGACGGCTCACGGATGGACTGGCGACGACTGCGGGATGTCCTCGACCGCGCATTGGACGCGGCGTCGGAATATTGCGAATACGCAGCCCCTTCGGAATATCCCGGCTGCCTGTTCGTCGATGCCGGTCAACGACCGGTCGAAGCCGATAACGCTGCGATCGAGGCCGATAAGGCTATCGCTATGAGAATTCGCAATTTTTCCGGCATTCCGGCGATCGGAGGGCCGTAGCCGTTCGTCTCGGCGGCAGTTCAGGGTTCCACGGATGGCAGCTTCCGGGTCGATTCCTGCACGCGCGGATAGCGCCGCGGATAATCCCGCGTTGTCGCCGCCGATTGCGATCGGTCTTCTGCCCGGCGGGCAGCGCGCCTGACAGTCCGGATAATTCGAACCCTCCCCTACGCCGCGCCGGTGTCCGGCGCCGGTTTGAGCAGGCTGAAGAAGGCCGGCAGGGCGACCAGGTAGAGCGCGCCGGCGGCGAGCAGCAGCGTCTGTTGCCCGAACAGCACGTTGACGATCGGCACCGCCACGGCGCCGACGACCGAGAAGGTGCCGTTGATGCCCCAGGCCCACAGGAAGAACCGCTCCTTGCCGAGCCGGGACAGCATCGTCATGCCGGTCGGGAAGGGGAAGCCCATCAGGAAGGCGGCCGGCGCGATCAGCAGGATGCAGGTCGCGATGCGCAGCGGGTAGGGCCACTGGCCGATCGCGCCGAGCACCGGATCGAACGTCAGGGCGCCCAGCGCCACCAGCGCCGCGATGCCGACGAAGATGCGGGGCATGACGCGCCGGCAGTCGGCGACGTAACGCGCGCTGGCGAGCGAGCCGAGGCCGGAGAAGAACAACATGCTGGCGAGCAGCACGGCCGCCGAGATCGTCGGGTTCGACAGCGCGACCAGGAACTTGCCGATCAGGCCGACCTCGATGGCGATGTAACCGGCGCCCAGGCAGAAGAAGTAGACGAAGATGCCGGTCTTGCCGGGTTGCCGCGAGAAGATGGTGCGCCAGCCCGCAACGACCGGAATCGCCATCAGGAAGACGCCGAAGATCGCCGCGACGACGAGCGTCGCCCAAAGCAGCAGATAGCCCCATTCGTCCGACACCGCCTCGAGCTGGTCGAGGAAGTGCGGGATTTCCAGCGCCTTGATATAGGCGGCGAAATAGGGCCGGTTGTCGGTCAGCGGGCGGGTGTCGAAGACGTAGTTCCGCTGCACCGCGTCGAACTCTCCGGCCAGCATGCGGTCCAGCATCAGCCGGTAGAGCGCCTGCCAGGTCGGCGCCGGCCCCTCGCCGCCGGCTTCGGCGCCTTCCTTGCCCGAGCGTCCCGTCCCGGGTTCCGGCGCCTTGCCGACGACGAAATGGGAGGCCCGGTAGGTCCGCCATATCCGGGCCGCGCCGGTCCGGTCGGCGCGCGCGCCGGGCGTGTGCAGCAGCTCCCACGACATGTCCTCCGACCACGTCTTCAGGGCTGCGGTCTCGGCGGGCGTAAAGCCGTTCTTCTTGTAGAGGACGGTGACGGTCGAGAGGTAGGTGTGGAAGATGAACAGCCTGTCCCGCGCCGCGTCGCCGTCCAGCGCGCGCGCCGCGGCGGCCACGGTGGCGAACAGCTTGGGCACCGACTTCGGCAGGTCCTCCTTGTTCCACAGGGTGATCGCGAGCACGCCGTCCGGCTTCAGGGCGCGCATGTAGTCCTGCAGGGTCTCCACCGTGTAGTTGTATTTCTCGACGATGGCGAAGCCGCCGGCATGGCTGAGGCCGGTCGAGTCGGCGAGGCTCAGGTCGACGATGTCGTAGCGGTTCCGGACCCCGGCGAGATAGAGCCGCCCGTCGTAGGGCACGATCCGGACCTTGGCGTCCTTCAGCGGATTGCCGGTCAGCCGCGCGACCGGCCCGTCGCCGGTCAGCGCGTCCAGCAGCGCCGGGTTGCTCTCGGCAACCGTGAGCGACCCGGCGCCGGCAGCGAGCGCGACATTCGACGAAATGCCGCCGCCCAGCTGCACCACGAAAACGTCCGGCCGCTTCTTGACGACGTAGGGCGCGAACATCGGCAGGAATTCGAAATAGGCCTGCTGCGCCCGCGGGATCCGCTTCATCGCCCCGATGGGGCCGTCCGAATCGATGTAGAGCGCGAGATAGGCGTTCTTCGGCATCGATTCGAGATTGACCGCGGCGTTGTCGCTCAGCCCCGGCGCAAAATGCAGGTAGGAGCTGGCGTAGCCCTCGAGCAGGCCGAAGGGGGAGTAATCCCGGTAGATGCGCTTCGAATCCGGGAACTTTCGGACGTAGCTGACGCCCTTGAACGGGTTGACCTCGATCCGCGTATGGGTGGCCGAGACGGTAAGGGCGCCGGCGCCGAGCACGGCGGCTGCGGCAAGCGGAATCCAGGCCCGCGCGGCGCCGAACCACACCGCCGCGGCGAGCGCCCACAGGGCGAAGGGAATGAGCAGGATCCAGTCCGGCGGCACGGCATACAGCCCGGCGAGGAAGACCAGCCCGCACAGGCCGGAGCCGGCGAGGTCGGCGAAATAGACCTTCCCGAACACCGCTTGGCCGCGCATGAAAACGAGGCCGAGGAACAGGGCGCCCGGCAGGAAGGGGATGAAATAGACGAGGAACAGGTAGAAGAGCCTGAATTTCTGTTCCGGGTTGGCGACCAGCTCGATCGGGTTGAAGCCGAGCGACTGGGCGACGGCGTTGGACAGCAGCATCAGCGGCCCGAAAACGACCAGGGCGCCGGTAATCAGCGGCTGCCAGTATTTCCGGAAGGCCGGCGTGCTCACGCACATCGCCGCGCTCATCACGCCGAAGCCGAGCATGGCGATCGAGATGACGAAGGAGCCGAAATGCGACCAGGTGCCGACCGCGAAGACGCGCATGATGCCGATCTGCAGCGCGATGATCGCGCCCGCGATCAGCCCGACCGCAATATAGAAGGACAGGTCGAGCGCCCGGCGCTCCATGCCGCCTGCACTGCCGGAAACCCGTGAGGTCAACGATCGGATCCTTGCATCGCCCCGGCGCGTTGCATGGCACAGGGCGCCGGCGCCGGCAAAGTCTTCCGCCGAAGCGCGGGAATTGCCGCTATTCGCATATCGGCCCGGGCAAAATAAATTCCGGCGAATACTTTGCCGGTTCGGGTAGTGTTCGAATTGCTGGCGGACATGCCGAGACAATACGAAAGGAAACGCCGATGGACGATTCCCTGCAAGGCCGCACCGCCCTCGTCACGGGGGCCGGCTCGGGCATGGGGCGGGCGCATGCGGAGGCGCTGGCCGGGCGCGGCGCCCACATCGTCGTGCAGGACGTTGTCGCGGCGCGGACGGAAACGGTCGCCGGGGCGATTCGCGACAGCGGCGGCTCCGCCGAACCGCTGCCGGGCGACGCTGCCGATGTCCGCGCCATGCGGGCGGCGGTGGAGCGGGTCGCCGCCCGGCGCGGCGCGGTCGATATCCTGGTCAACAATGCCGGCATCTCCGGCCGGCAACTGCCCTTCGAGGAGATCGACGAGGCCGGCTACGACGCCATGCTGGCCGTTCACGTCAAATCGGCCTTTTTTCTCAGCCAGGCAGTCGTACCGGGCATGAAGGCGCAACGCTGGGGCCGGATCGTCAACGTGTCCTCGATGTTCGCGATGATCGGCAGCCCGAACGCGGCGCACTACACGGCGGCCAAGGGCGCCATGCTCGGCCTGACCAAGGCGCTGGCCCGGGAACTCGGCCCGTGGAACATCACCGTCAACGCCCTCGCGCCCGGCCTGGTGAAGACGGAGATGACGCGGATGAGCCTGAACGACGACGCGGAATTCGAGCGACGGGCCGCGGCGGTGCCGATGCGGCGGCTCGCCGAACCCCGCGACCTCGCCTGCGCCGTCGCCTTCCTCGCCTCGGACGAAGCCGCGCTGATGACCGGCCAGACGATCAGCCCGAACGGCGGCAACGCCATCGTCGGCGTCTGAGAACGGCGCCGGCCGGCGGGATCGAACGAAAACGGCGGGCCGGGCGGCCCGCCGTTCCCTTATCCGACCGGGTACAGGCTTATTTCTTGCAGGGGAGCGACTTGTGCTCGCCGAGCAGGACCCACTCGCTGTTCTTCATGGTCATGACGTAGCCCGGAAGCTGGGCGTCGCCGGTTTTCTCGAAGCAGATCTGCCCGATCACGCCGTTGAAGACCACGGTGTTGAGGCCGTCGCGGATCCGGGTGCGCTCCTCGGCCACCTTGCCGGGATCGCCGGTCACCTTCTGCTCCTCCATCACCTGCTTCAGCAGGTAGACGGCGTCGTAGGCCGATGCGTCGACATGGTGCGGGAACGGCTTGTCGATGCCGCGCTTCTTGTTGCCCTCGACGAACTTGCGGGTGAATTCGCGGCTGCGTTCGTCTTTCTTGTACCAGAACCAGGCGGAGAAAACGGCGCCTTCGCCATCCTTCGCCATCTGCCGGGTGATTTCCGGATCGGCCCAGATCTGGGCGCCGATGATCGGCGTCATAACGCCCTGGCGGCGCATTTCCTTGAGCACGCGCACGGCCACCGGGGTGATGCCGGCGAGGCCGACATAATCGATCTTCTGGCCCTTGAGCTGCGTGACCTGGGCGGACACGTCGACCGCCTTGGTCTCGAAGCCGATCGGCGCCTTGGCCAGCTTGACGCCGTTTTTTTCGAAGATCGGCTTCATGATGAACAGGCCGACCGCCTTCGAGACGACATCGTCGGTGCCGTACATGATCGCCGCCGACCCGATCGGCATGCCGCGCTTCTTGAGCGTCGAAATCACCCTCTGGAATTGGAGGCCCTCATTCTCGGTCATGCGGAAAGCGTATGAGAACTTGTCCGCCAGCTTGGGCGCCGAAGAGGCGTTCGGGATCTGGACGATCTTCTCCCGCTCGCCGGCGGCGAAGGCGACCCGCGCCTCGGACGAGGAGAACGGGCCGACCACGGCCAGCGCCCCGTCGTCGCGCGCGAATTTCCGCACCGCCACCACGGCCTGTTTCGGATCGCCCGCGGTGTCGAACTTGGCGACCCGGACTTTCCTGCCGTTGATGCCGCCGGCCGCATTGATCTCGGCGACCGCGATGTCGATCGCCACTTCCGTGGTCTTGGCGATGGTCGAATAGATGCCGGTCAGGCCCAGGCTCGCGCCGATGACGATTTCGTTCTTCGCCGCCGCCGGCGTTCCCGCCGCAGCGCCCGCCGCAACCAGAGCGGCGGCCAGAAGGGGTTTCCTCATGCTCATGTCAGTCTTCTCCTTTGCGGGCCTTCGCCCGCGATCCCTCATTGCCGGCGCCCCCGTTCCAGCCGTCGGGCCGGGGCCGGCGGCGCTCAGTTCCCGCCGAGATACGCCTCCTCCAGGCGATCGTCGGCGAGAAGTTCCTCGGCCGTCCCCGACAGGACGGTCGCTCCGAGTTCGAGAACATAGCCGCGATGCGCGGTCTGTAATGCCATGTGGGTGTTCTGCTCGACCAGCAGGATGGTCAGGCCGTCCCGGTTCAGGTCCCCGATCAGGTCGAACAGGCTCTGGACCAGGATCGGCGACAGGCCGAGCGACGGTTCGTCCAGCATCATGATCCTGGGCCGCGCCAGCAGCGCCCGCGAGATCGCCAGCATCTGCTGTTCGCCGCCCGAGAGGACGGAGGCCAGCATGTCCCGCCGCGCCCCAAGGTTGGGAAAGCGCTCGTAGATACCGTCGATTTCCCGGTCGAAATTATCGCTGCGCGAATAGGCGCCCATCTGCAGGTTTTCGTGCACCGTCAGGCTGACGAATATCTGCCGGCCTTCCGGGACCAGCGTCAGGCCGGCGCGCACCCGCTTCGGGCTGCTCCAGCCGGTCACCGTCTCGCCGTTCAGGCGCACGGCGCCGGCCGCCGGTTTGACCGTGCCCTGCACCGCCTTGAGCAGCGAACTCTTGCCGGCGCCGTTCGCGCCCAGAACGGTCACGATCTCGCCTTCCGCCAATTGGAGGTCGAGCGCCTTGATCGCATGGTTGCGGCCGTAGCGGACGTCCAGGCGCTCGACTTCAAGGAGCATCGGCCGCTCCCGCCGCCGGCGCGGCCTTCTGCTGCCCGGCCATGCTGGTGTCGCTGCCGAGATAGGCTTCGCGGACCAGCGGGTCGTCGTTGACCTGGGCCGGCGTGCCTTCGAAGATTTTCTTGCCGAAATTCAGCACGGCGACGTGGTCGCAGAGATTGTGCACGAAATGCATGTCGTGCTCGACGACCAGCAGGGTGACCCCGCTGGCCGACACCTTTTCCAGCAGCGCCAGAAGCTGCTGCGCCTCCACCTGGTTGAGGCCGGCCGCCGGTTCGTCGAGCAGCAGCAGCTTCGGCTGCGAGATCATGGCGCGGACGACCTCGATCCGCTTTTGCACGCCATAGGGCAGGTTGGCGACGACCTGGCCGGGGTAGGTCTCGAGCCCGGCGTCTTCCAGCGCCTCTTTGGCGGCGCGGGCCCAACGGTTGCCGGGCATCAGCCCCAGCGGATACAGCAGGTCGCCGAGCCGCCGGGCGCGCGCATGCTGGCCGAGCATGACATTCTCGACCGTCGAGAGATGCGGCATCAGCCGGATGTTCTGGAACGAGCGCGACATGCCGAAGATCACCCGGTCCTTGGCCGGCACCCGGGTGATGTCCCGGCCGTCCAGCACCATCGTCCCGCCGTCGACCGGGTAGACTCCGGTCAGCAGGTTGAACACGGTCGTCTTGCCGGCGCCGTTCGGCCCGATCAGGGCGGTGCGGCTGCCGCGCTTCACGGCGAAGCCGACATCGTCGATCACCTTCAGGCCGCCGAAGCTCTTGTGCAGGCCGTCGATGCTGAGGACGTTATCCGCCATCGCGGCCCCGGCTATGCCGCCCGCGCGGCCGGCGCCGCGCCGGACCGGCCGCCGCCGAACGGCGCCGCCGCCCGGTCGACCATCGTCCGCGTGACCAGCCCTTCCGGACGGAACACCATCATCAGCACGATGATCGCGCCGAAAATTATGAAGCGGCTGTCGGCGATCCACGCATGGCCGCTGGCGGTCGCGATCTGGCGCAGGGCTTCGGGCACGACGGTGAAGAAGGCCGCCCCGACCAGCGGCCCCCAGGCGGTCTGGGTTCCGCCGAGCAGGACGTAGAGCAGGATGTAGATGCTCAGCAGAACGTTGAAGGTCTGGGTCTCGATATAATTGTAGTGATGGCCGTAGAGGGCGCCGCCCAGGCTCATCAGGGCGGCGCCGAGGGTGAAGGCGGCGACCTTGGCGAGCCGCACATCGACGCCGAACAGGGTCGCCACCGCCTCGTCGTCGTGGATCGACCGCATGGCGAGGCCGAGCCGGGTCGACATCAGGAAGAAGCACAGCAGGACGACCAGGATCGTGACCGGGACGACGACCAGGTAATCGGCGTGGGACTCCACCGGATAGCCGGCTGCGGCGCCCAGGAACTCCAGATTGATGATCAGGCCGGCCACCACCTCGGCGAAGGCGAAGGTGGCGAGCACCATATAGACGCCCCTTGTGCGCAGGATCGGAAAGGCGATCGTGAAGGCGATGGCGGCGCAGAACAGCATCGAGGCCGGGATCGCGATATACATCGGCGCGCCGGAGGCGTTGATCCAGGCGCTGGAATAGGCGCCGATGGTGATGAAGCCCGCGGCCCCCAGGTTGAGCTGCCCCGACGCCGCCGGCAGGAAGATGCCGTACGCGTAGATCACGTTCAGGCACAGGATGATCAGCTGGGATTCGAGATAGCCGCTCATGGCCGCCCGCTAGAACTTGCCCTTGCCGATGGCGGTGTGGCCGAACAGCCCGGTCGGGCGCACGATCAGGATCAGCAGCAGCAGCCCCCAGATCGGAATCTTCTTGAAGGTGGCGCCGACCATGTAGATCGACATGACCTCGACCATGCCGATCAGCATGGCGCCGACGATCGCGCCCCACACGTTGCCCAGTCCGCCCAGCACCATGCCGGCGATGGCGACCGTGGCGACGGTATCGCCGATATAGGCGTCGACGGTCGTGTAGTTGATGGTGAACAGGATGCCGGCGGTCGCGCACAACAGCCCGGCGATGACATAGACGACCGGCACGATGCGGCCGACCTCGACGCCCATGAGCGGCGCGGTGTCCGGCCGTTCGGCGATCGAGCGCAGCGCCCGGCCCAGCTTCGTCGTTTTCAGCATGACCGACAGGCCGAAGACGATGGCGAGCGACAGGATCAGGCTGAGGAGCTGCGGCACGGAAAACAGCACCGGCCCGAGCTCGAAACTGGCGTTGCCGAAAGGCGACTCCGTGGTCAGCGAATCCGAACCCCATGTGCTGATAACGGTGTGCTCGATAACGATCAGGAACCCGAGGGAGCTGACCAGCGGCAGGGCGTGTTCCGTGGCGTCGCCGTATTTCGCCTTCATGTAGCGGTAGGTGAAGCGCTCGATCAGCAGCGACAGCACCGCGACGGTGGCGAAGGCGACAACGATGCCGAGGAGCCACCGCCCGCCCGCGCCGACCGCGCCGTCCAGCCAGGCGAAGACGGCAGGGCCCGGCTTGAAGGACAGGATCAGCCAGAGGAAAACGCAGGCGCCGGCGACGAGGCCCAGGGCGCCGACGGTCTTGACCGGCGCCGGCAGCCTGGCCTGCTGCAGCCGGTCGGCGACCATCATGGCGAGCACGAGCAGCACGGCGATCGCGGTCAGGTCGAGAGCGATGCCGTGGCCTTCGAGGATCGCCCACATCAGCACGGCGGCGAGCATGAACAGCGCCGGCACGGTGAAGTTCAGGAAATTCAGCATGCCGATGATGAGGGTGAACGCGACCGCCACCATGACGTAGACGCCGCCCAGCATCAGGCCGTTGACGATTTGCTGGGGAAGCTGGGACAGGTCCATAGTTGGGCGCCGGCAGTCCGACCGTCAGGCCGGAATGTGGGAACTGTGGTTTTCCAGATACCACGCCGCGATGGCTTCGCGGGTCGCCCACCACACGCCCTCGAAGCCCTTGGCGTAGTCCAGGAACTCGCGCAGGGCCCGGATCCGGTAGGGATGGCCGGCGACATGCGGATGCAGGCCGACATTCATCAGCCGGCCGCTTTCCGCGCCTTCGAGGTAAAGCTGGTCGAACTGCTCCTTCAGCAGGTCCAGCGCCATGCCGGTGGACATGCCGCGCCGGTGGAAGAAGGTGAAATCGTTGATCTCCACCGAATAGGGTGTGGATACGATCGGGCCCGACGGCGTGCGGATCAAGTAAGGCTGCTCGTCATTCATGTAGTCGCACAGGAAGATCAGCCCGTTCTCCGCCAGGATGTCGGCGGTCTGCGACGTGCCGCGCAGCGAGGAGGACAGCCAGCCCTTCGCCGGCTTGCCGACGACCCGTTCGTAGACGTCGAGGGTGCGTCCGATCAGGTCGGCCTCGGCCGCCCGGTCGAACTGGTAGTTGGTCAGCAGGTCGCCCTGCTCGTAATTGTGCGCGACCAGCTCCCAGCCGCGCTCCCGGACTGCGTCGATCGCCGGCCGCCGCTCCAGCCCCATCTTGGCGTTCATGGTGCAGCCCGCGGGCACGCCGGCCTTGTCGAACGTGTCGATCATCCGCCACACGCCGACCCGCTGGCCGTATTCGCGCCAGGTGAAATTGTGATAGTCGGGCACGTTGCCGGGCAAAGGATCGGGCAGCACCGGCGGGCCACCGGCGTAATAGGGCGCGGTGGTGTCCTTCACCAGGTCCCAGAACTCCAGGTTGATCGTGAGGATCAGGGCCAGGCGCGCGCCGTTCGGCCATTTCAGCGGTTTGCGCGCCGGCAGGGGCACATAGTCGTAATGCATAGTATCGCAGGATGCTCCCGGCGCGCCTGCGCCCGCTGCATTTTGCGCAGTAAAGTGCATGTAGCGAATGGAGTATGTCAACGCAGCCGGGGGCGGCCGGATTTGCCGAAGTGCCGCACGGAAGCGGCGGAAACCGGGGGGTTGACTGTAACGACAATGGGCGACGGCTATATCCGGAATGCCTGGTATGTGGCGGCGTGGCGCCACGAGCTTTCGGGCGGCGCCGAAAGACGGCCGCTCGCCCGCACGCTGCTCGGCGAGCCTGTCGTCCTGTTCCGGCAGGCCGACGGAACCCCGGCGGCCCTGGAAGACCGCTGCCCGCACCGGCGCCTGCCGCTCTCCATGGGCACGGTCGTCGGCGACACCCTGCAATGCGGCTATCACGGCTTTACGCTGGACGGCGCCGGGCGCTGCGTGCGGATTCCGGGGCAGGACAGCATCCCCGAGGCCGCCCGGGTGCGCGCCTATCCGGTTATCGAGAAATGGCGCTGGCTTTGGATCTGGATGGGCGATCCGGCGCTGGCCGACGAAAGCCTGATCCCGGACGTCGCCCTGAACGGCCATCCGGACTGGGCGGTCACGGAGGGCGATCCCCTGCATGTCGCGGGCCATTACCAGCTTGTCGTCGACAATCTGATGGACGGCTCGCACGTCTCCTTCGTGCACAAGTCGACGCTCGGCACCGACGACGTTGCCGACATTCCGGTGCGCGCCGAACGCGACGGCGACCGGGTGCGCATGACCCGCTGGATCCTGGACCGGCCGCCGGCGCCGATCTATGCCGCGCTCGGCGGGTTCGAGGGCAATGTCGACCGCTGGCAGATCATCACCTTCGAACCGCCGGCGATGGTGGCGGTCGATATGGGTAGTGCGGCGGCCGGGACGGGCGCGCCGGAAGGCGACCGCAGCCGGGGCGTGGAACTGCGGTCCTTCAATCTGATCACTCCGGAAACCGACCGGAGCTGCTTCTATTTCTATACCCATGTGCGCAACTTCTCGCTGACCGATGCCGGCGTGGACCGGCGGGTCGGGGACCTGTTCCGCGAGGCGTTCCTGGAGGACAAGGTTGTCGTCGAGGGCGTGCAGCGGGGTAACGAGCGCTTCCCCGACAGCCCGCGCGTCGATGCCGCCTTCGACCGGGCGCCCGCGATGGCGCGCCGCGTCGTCGAGCGGCTCGCACGGCAGGAAGCGATGCCGGATTCCCGCGTCGCTGCCGCCGGATAGCGGGCCGGATAGCAGGCCGGATAGCAGGAATGTGAGGACGCACATGGCCGAGACGGACCGGGTTATCGTCGCGGGCGCGGGGCCGGTCGGCATGACCGCCGCCGCCTATCTGGCGCTGCACGACATTCCGGTGCTGGTGCTGGAGGCGGGCGGCGATCTGGCGACCGACCTGCGCGCCTCGACCTGGCATCCGCCGACCCTGGACATGCTGGACTTCTTCGACGGAATCGTCGGGGAACTCGCCGGCTGGGGCCTGATCGCGCCGACCTGGCAGTACCGCGACCGGGAAACCGGCCCCGTCGTCACCTGGGACATGAGCCTGCTCAAGGACGATACCGGCCACCCCTACCGGATTCAGACCGAGCAATGGAAGCTGACCCGCCTGCTGCACCGGCGCATGGCGGACGTGCCGCATTTCGATCTGCGCTTCGGCCATGAGGTGACCGGGGCCGGCCAGGACGGCGACCGCGCCTGGGTCACGGCGAACACCGCGGAAGGCATCGAGAAATTCGAAGGCCGATGGGTCATCGGCGGCGACGGCGCCAACAGCGCGGTGCGGCGCTCGCTCGGCGTCGCCTATGACGGTCTGACCTTTCCGGAGCTGTTCCTGACGCTCTCGACGAGCTTCGAGTTCCGCGGTCCGATGCCGGACCTCACTCCGGTCAATTATTTCGCCGACCCGGAGGAGTGGCTGGTGCTGCTTCGCGTCGTCGACGCCTGGCGGGTGCTGTTCCCGACCGACCCGGACGAGGACATGGAATTCGCGCTGACCGACGAGCGGGTGCAGGAGCGCCTGGCGGGTGTCGCGCCAGGCTGCGCGCCGTTCGATGTCGTGCACAAAACGCATTACCGGGTCCATCAGCGCGTTGCCGACAAATACCGGATCGGCCGCATCCTGCTGGCCGGCGACGCCGCCCATATCAACAATCCGCTCGGCGGCATGGGCATGAACGGCGGCATCCAGGACGCCTTCAGCCTGTGCGGGAAGCTGGTCTCCGTCTGGCGCGGCGAAACGGACGATACCGTGCTCGACCGTTACGAGCGGCAGCGCCGGCAGATGGCGCTGGATTTCGTGCAGCAGTCGACCATCCGGAACCGGGAAACCCTGATGGAGACCGACCCGGTCCAGCGGCAGAAGCGGCACGACGAGATGCGCCGCACCGCCGACGATCCGGCGCGGGCGCGGGAATTCCTGCTGCGCAGTTCGATGATCGCCGGGCTGCGCGAAGCCGAAGCGATCCCGTAGTCAAAGGAAATATATTGCATTATATGCAATATATTTCCTTGTTTATCCAACTGATTCCGGAGGGAGAACGACATGGTCGATTCGATCGGTCACCGCATGAAATTCGGCGTCATCGCGCCGTCCACCAACACGGCTGTGCAGCCGGAGTTCGATTCGTTCCGGCCTTACGGCGTATCCAACCATTTCGCGCGCATCCACATCCCGGACAATCCGGTGCGCAACGACGACGATTTCAATCAGCTGATGGTCGATATCCGGGCCGAGCTGATGGTGGCGATCGACCGGGTGGTCACCTGCTCGCCGGGCGCCGTGATCATGGGCATGTCGGCCGAGACCTTCTGGGACGGGCTCGAAGGTTCGAAGATCTTCCACCGGAATTGCGAGGCGCGTGCCGGCGTGCCGGTCTCGATGGGCTCCGACGCCTGCCAGGCGGCGCTGCGCAAATACGGCGACATCAAGCGGATCGGCGTCATCACGCCCTACATGCCGGTCGGCGACGCGAATGTCCGCAAGTTCTTCGAGGATTGCGGCTTCGAGGTGGTCAATCTCAAGGGCCTGAAATGCGCCAGCCCGCAGCTGATCGCGCACGTTTCGGAGAAGGAGCTGCGCGATGCGATCGTCGAAGTGAACGACAGCCGGGTCGAGGCGATCGTCCAGGTCGGCACCAATCTCGCCATGGCGCGGGTTGCGGCGATCGCCGAATTCTGGCTCGACAAGCCGGTGATCGCGATCAACACGGCGACCTACTGGTGGTCGCTGCGCCAGCAGGGCATCGAGGACAAGGTCTACGGCTGGGGCAGCCTGATGCAGGATTATTAAGGCTGCCCGGGACTCGCGGTACGCGGAGGTTTCCGGTTACCGAATTGCATCCCATCCAGTGTCGACATCGTAGAGCGAGAGGACGGGATCGCCGGAAATCAGTGTGAGCGATTCTATCGCCGCTTGCGCAACGAGCATCCGGTCGAAGGGATCGCGGTGGTGTAACGGCAGGCTGCCGGCACGCTTCGCATGGGCCGCGTTGATGTCGAGCAACAGAAACCCGATGTCGGTAAAACAACCCGGCATCGTTTCGACGACATCTGCAGCTTCGGGAAGTCTGCCGATTTTCGATTTGATCGAAATTTCCCAGATGGTTGCGGCACTAACCAAGGATTCGGTGTCCGGCCTTGCTATGGCGTCGCCTACATTTTGGGGAATTCGGATATCTCCGTCCAACCACCAAAGAGCAACATGCGTGTCGAGAAGGAAGCGCACGGCGCTTACCGATACCACGCCTCAAGTTCTTCTTCGGGCAACGGTTCGAAGAATTCCGGGCCGACCTTGGCCCGTCCCTTCATCGAACCGAAGCCTTTCGATTTGTCCACTTTCGCCGCGTAGGGCACGAGACGCACAACCGGTCGGTCGCCTCGCGCGATGACGATTTCCTCGCCCGCCTCGACACGTTTGATCAGCTTCGACAAATGGGTTTTTGCGGCGTGCACCGTGACGGTCGCCATAATGATCTCCTTAACTAAGGATTAGCTAATATAGCAACCGCCGTGTAGTGACGCAAGCTCCCCGTTCACCTCCCGGTATCGAGGCGGAAGGCGTCCCGGTGGCGCACGATGCGGCCGGCGACCGGGGTGGGAAAATGGCCGGCGAGCAGCACGGAATCCGTATCGGCCAGCCGTTCGACCATCGCCGTGCGGCTGCGCGCCGACATCGCCGGGTCTTCGCAGAAAGCGCTCGACAGGCCGGGGTCGCACAGTTGCAGCGGCGTGTGCATGGTGTCGCCGCACAACAGGGCGTGGCGGCCGCCGTCCTTCACATTGACATTGACGTTGCCCGGCGTATGGCCGAACGCGGGTTCCAGCCAGATGCCGCGGTCCAGCTCGTGATCGGCCTCGACCAGCACCGCCCGCCCGGCTTCCATGACCGGCAGGACGCTGTCGTCGAAGCTGCCGTGATTGGGCGGCTCCTGCACGCCTTCGGCCTTCGCGCGGCGGGCTTCGGCCTCCCAGAATTCGTATTCCCGGCGTGCGAAAACGTAGCGGGCGTTGGGGAAGGTCGGCGCCCAGCGGCCGTCGACCAGTTGCGTGTTCCAGCCGACATGGTCGGCGTGCAGATGGGTGCACATCACGATGTCGATGTCTTCCGGCGCGACGCCGGCGGCGCGCATGGTGTCGAGGAACGGCGTCCGCTGCCGGTGCCACATCGGCCGGAGCGGCCGGTCCTTGTCGTTGCCGACGCAGCAATCGACCAGGATGGTCCGGCGCGGCGTGCGCAGGACGAGCGCGTGGAAGGCCATGATCAGCTTGCCGTCCGGCGCAACGAAGCGGGGCGTCAGCCAGTCGGCGTTGGCGTCGATCAGGTCCTGGGTCGCGCCCGGCAGGATGAAATCGAATTCGGCAAAGGCGCCTTCGGCCTCCACGATCCGGTCGATGACGATGTCGCCGATAACCTGGGTCTTCATGATCGGGTCTCCGCACCGCGCACGCTTCGATCGGGGCGGGCGCTCCGCTAAAGGATTCCGGGCTTTTCGCGGTGCCGGTCGCGCGCTCCGGCGGCGGCCTCGTCCGGCGGCAGCGAATCGTCCCACAGGCGCGCGATATAGCGCTCCGCGGTATGGCCGTTCGAGCGGTCCGAGCACAGCCACAGGATCGGCGCGCGCATGATCTCCGGCCGCAGCAGCCCGCCGTCGGCGCCGCGCTTCTGCGCCATCTCCGGCAGGATGGCGGTGTCGGTCGCGCCGCCGGGCAGGAAGACGTTCACGGTGACGCCCGTGTCTTCCAGATCCTGCGCCCAGACCCGGCTCATCGCCTCCAGCATCGCCTTGCTCGGCCCGTAGGGCGAATAGCCGACGCGCACGATGGTCACGTCGCTGGTCGAGACGTTGACGATCTTGCCGAAGCCCTGCCCGATGAAACCGGGCGTGAAGGCGCGCGCCATGTTGAAGACGCCGTTGATGTTGGTGTCGACGATCTCGCGCCAGCCGTCGAGCGGCGCTTCCCAGAATTTCGGCCGTTCCTCGACATAGTTGGGATGGACCAGCTTCATGCCGCGCCCGGCGTTGTTGACCAGGCAGTGCACGGCCCCGAAGGCGTCCAGCGTCCGTTCGAGCACCCGAAGGCAATCGTCGTAATCGCGCACGTCCGCCTGCGCTGCGATCAGCCGGCCGGGCCCGGCCAGCGCCCCGGCCCGCGCCTCGACATCGGCCAGCTCGCCGGCCTCGCGGGCGCTGGTCACCGTCACCCGGGCGCCGGCCTCGACCAGGGCGAGCGCCATTTCGAGGCCGAGGCCCCGGCCGCCGCCGGTGACGACGACGACACGATCCTTCAGCGACGGATAGAGTTCGGCTGCGGCTGTCATCGGTGCTCCCGGAGCAGTTGTCCGAAGCCGTCGAGCCGGTCGTCGATCCCGGCGCGGCGCAGCGCGAACCAGAAGGTCGCCGTGTTGCTGCTGACGACCGGCTTGCCGGTTTCGGCTTCCAGCCGTTCGATCGCGTCCAGCGTCGCCAGATCGGTGCAGGACAGCAGGATCGCCTGCGCTTCCGGCCGGTCGACGCGCTTGGCCAGGGCGTAGACCTCCTCGGGCCGGATGCGCGCGATGTTGCGGTGTTCCTGCGGCCCGCCGGCGCCGTAGCCGAAGCCTTCCTCATGGACGACCGTAATGCCGTGGTCGGCCAGGAAACGGACTTCGTGCGCATTCAGCGCGCGGTCGTAGGGCGTGCCGAGCGCAACCTTCGTCGCGCCGAGGGCGCGCAGGGCCTCGACGATGGCCTGCGCCGTCGTCACCGCCGGCCGCCCCGTGCGTTCGGCCATAAAGTCCGGCAGACCTTCGACCGGGCTGACCATGGACCCGGCGGTGCAGCCGTAGGCGATCAGGTCGACGCTCGCCTGGGCCAGGTCGCCGGCATAGCGCTCGACGTCGGCGTAAAGCGCCGCCTTGCCGGCTTCGCTCGCCGTATCGAGATGCAGCGGCATGCGCGCGGCATGGATCGTCACGCCGGGCGGCGTCATGCGCGCCCATTCGGCCTCGTTGGCGGTGTTGGTGGGCGGGACGATAACGCCGATCTTGGCCCGCGTGCCGTAGACGGTCGGATCGTCGATGCGGTCCAGCCGCATGGCGCCGGCTACTCGGCAGCCTGCGCCGGCGCGCCGGAGAGGGCGCCGATAACCTCGTCGGTCGTCATGACGTCGGCGAAGTTGATCGACATGCTGGTCAGGCTGGCGTTGTGGATGGCGTCGGTATAGGTCGCGTTGCCGTCGGCCACCATGATGACGTGGAAGTTGCGCATCATGGCGTCGCGCGCCGTGGCTTCGCAGCAGACGTTGGTGAGCGTGCCGGTTACCGCCAGCGTATCGATGCCCCTGGCGCGCAATTGCGCCTCGATATCCGAAGAACCCTGGATGAAGGCGCTGAAGCGCCGCTTGACCGAGCGGATGTCGCCGTCTTCGGCCTCCATGTCCGGCCAGAGGGGATGGCCTTCGGCGCCTTCCATGAGTTGCTCCGCGATCCGCTTCGCCGTCTCCGGGCTGGCGGTGCCGCCCAGGAAGGACGACCATTCGGTGAAGATGTTCCCGTCGAAGGTGGTGGTGACCCAGACGACGTGGCCGCCGGCCGCCCGGAAAGCCGCCGCGAGGCGGTTGATATTGGGCACGATCTCGCGCGCCATCGGCACTTCCGAAGGCAGGCCCGGCTTGAGAAACGCCGTCTGCATGTCGACCGAGACCAGGGCCGTGCGCGCAGGATCGAGCGTGTCGTGGACATGGAGGCGGCCGCCGCGCCGCGCCTCGATAAGCCGGACGGCATCCGGATGGATTTCGGTCTTGTGCATGGCGGTCTCCTCTCCCGGCCGGCCGGACCGGCGGCGCGCTGCAACGGACCCGGACGATAAAAGGCGACAATCCGCGCCGTGTCCAGCGCCAGCCTGCCGCTTCGCGGCGACATGCGCCCGCAACGGCCCGCCGGGCCGGGCGCGGCCGGAGAAACCGGGGTCCGGGGCGCCTCTCCCGCTATTCCACGGCCCGGTCGAGCATGGCCTTGAGCAGCACCTCGGCGCCGGCGGCGCAATCCTCCGGCGTGGCGTTCTCGATCTCGTTGTGGCTGATGCCGTCCTCGCACGGGATGAAGATCATGCCGGTCGGGGCGATGCGCGCGATGTAGACTGCGTCGTGGCCGGCGCCGGAGACGATGTCGCGCCAGGCGTGGCCGCCCTGCTCGGCGGCGGCGCGCACGGCGGAGACGCAGTCCTCGTCGAAGGGCTGGGCCGGGAACTGCCAGAAATCGACGATGTCGACGGTGCAGCCCGCTGCCTCGGCGATCTCCGCGAACTCGGCGCGCAGCCGGTCGTTCATCGCCGCCAGCGCGGCGTCGTCCGGGTGGCGCAGGTCGACGGTGAAGAAGACCTTGCCGGGAATCGTGTTGCGCGAGTTCGGGCTCGAATCGACGAAGCCGACGGTGGCGCAGGCGTAGGGCGGGAAGGCGTGGCCGAGCCGGTTGATCGCGTCGATCATGCGGGCGGCGGCGACCAGGGCGTCCTTGCGCAGCGGCATCGGCGTCGGGCCGGCATGGGCCTCCTGCCCGGTCACGGTGATCTCGTACCAGTGCTGGCCCTGGGCGCCGGTAACGACGCCAATGGTCTTCTCCTCGTTCTCCAGGACCGGGCCCTGCTCGATATGGGCCTCGAAATAGGCGCCGACCTCGCGCCCGCCGACCGGAGCCGGGCCGTCGTAGCCGATGCGCTTCAGTTCGTCGCCGAGCAGGTCGCCGGTCACGTTGTCGGGCCGGGCGAGCATCTCTTCCTCGCTGAACACGCCGGCGAAGGCGCCGGAACCCATCATGGGCGGCGAGAAGCGGCTGCCCTCCTCGTTGGTCCAGGCGACGACCTCCACCGGCGCGTCGGTCTCGATCTCCAGGTCGTTGAGGGTGCGGACGACCTCCAGCCCGGCGAGCACGCCGTAGGCGCCGTCGAACTTGCCGCCGGTCGGCTGGGAATCGAGATGGCTGCCGGTCATCACCGGCGGGCGCGAATCGTCCTTGCCCGGCCGGCGCGCAAAAATGTTGCCGACCCGGTCGACGCGCACCGTGCAGCCGGCGGCCTCGCACCAGCGGATGAACAGGTCGCGGCCCTCCCGGTCGAGGTCGGTGAGCGCGAGCCGGCACACGCCGCCCTTCTCGGTCGCGCCGATCTGCGCCAGCTCCATCAGCGAGGCCCAGAGCCGGTCGCCGTCGATCGTCAGGTTCTGCATGGGCGGGTTCCCTCCTGCGCGCTGCATCCCACCGTTGCAATAGCCCCCGCGCGCGCCCGGCCGCAACCGGCATCTTGCGCCCGTCTTGCCTTCGGCCGCGCGGGGCGGATAGTAACGGGCGCCATGAACCTCGCCGCCTTCCTCCACCGCACCGCCCTGCTCAACCCGGACGCCACGGCGCTCGGCCGCGGCCATGCGCGCGTTGTGGCCTATCGCGACTTCGCCCGGCAGGTCGCGGTGCTGGCGGGGCGGATGACCGGGCGGCTCGGCCTGCGGAAGGGCGACCGGGCGGCCATCGTCATGTCGAACGTGCCCGACTACATGGCCGTCAAATACGCCTGCTGGCACGCCGGGGTCTGCGCCGTGCCGGTCAACGCCAAGCTGCACCGCAAGGAATTCGCCTTCATCCTGGAGAATTGCGGCGCTCGGGTCTGCTTCGCCGACCCGGAGAAGGAAGCGGCGGTCGCCGGGCTGGACGGGGAGATCGGGACTCTGGAACGGATCGTCCCGACCGGCGGCGCGGAATGGGCCGCGCTGACGGACGGGGAACCCGCCCCGATGGCCGAGGTCGCGCCCGACGATCCGGCCTGGCTGTTCTACACCTCCGGCACCACCGGGCGGCCCAAGGGCGCGATCCTCAGCCACCGCAACCTGGTCAGCCAGACCATGAACTATTTCGCCGACGTCGGCGATATCGCGCCCGGCGACTGCATCGTCCATTGCGCGCCGGCGTCCCACGGCTCGGGCTGCTACGGCATCCCCCATGTCGCCCGCGGCGCGGCCCAGGTGTTTCCCGAGTCCGGCGGCTTCGACCCGGCGGAAATGCTCGATCTGCTGCACAGCTGGCCGGGCGCGACCTTCTTCTTCGCGCCGACCATGGTTGTCCGCCTGCTCAACCATCCGGGCCTGGCCGAAGCCGACACGTCCAACCTCAAGCTGATCGTCTATGGCGGCGGGCCGATGTATGTCGAGGACCTGCTGCGCGGCCTCGAAATCCTCGGCCCGAAATTCGTCCAGATCTACGGCCAGGGCGAGGCGCCGATGACGATCGCCGGCCTGACAAGGGCGATGCACGAGGACAGCGGCCATCCGCGCTACCGGGAGCGGCTCGGTTCGACCGGCGTGGCGCGCACCGATGTCGAGGTCCGGGTCGTCGACGCCGGCGACAACCCGCTGCCGGCGGGCGAGATCGGCGAGGTGGTGTGCCGTGGCGACGTCGTCATGCGCGGCTACTGGAACAACCCGGAGGCGACGGCGTCCGCCCTGAAGGGCGGCTGGCTGCATACGGGCGACATGGGCGCCTTCGACGCGGACGGCTTCCTGACCCTCAAGGACCGCTCGAAGGACATGATTATCTCCGGCGGCGCCAACATCTATCCGCGCGAGATCGAGGAGGTGTTGCTGAAGCATCCCGGCGTGCGCGAGGCTTCGGTGGTCGGCCGGCCGCACGGAGACTGGGGCGAGGAGGTTGTCGCCTTTATCGTTCCGGGCGATGGGGCGGGCGAGGGCGGCGATCCGACGGCGCAAGCGCTCGACCGGCTGTGCCTCGACAATATCGCCCGCTTCAAGCGGCCGAAGGACTACCGCTTCGTCGACAGCCTGCCGAAGAACAACTACGGCAAGGTGCTGAAGACCGAACTGCGCGCGCTGCTGGAGGCGGAGGCCGGCTGAACGCCCGCCGCGGCTGCGTCGTCCGGGGCGGCAAAATGGCCCTTGGCCCGGCGCCGCGCCGCCCGCAAGCAACCGGCGCCAACGCGTTTTGACGGGGATCGGTATGACGGAGACGATGCGCGCCGCCTTTCTGGAGGGGCATGAGGGAATCGGCAGCCTGACGGTCGGCCGGCGGCCGAAGCCGGAACCGGGCCACGGCGAGGTGCTGATCCGGATCGCGGCGGCGGGCCTGAACCGGGTCGATCTCTACATGGCGAACGACGGCTCGGGTTTCCGCCACGAACTGCCGATCACGCTGGGCGTCGACGGGGCCGGCACGATCGAGGCGCTCGGCCCCGGCTGCACGGCGCGCCGCGTCGGCGAGCGGGCGGTAATCTACCCGGCGCGCTACGGGCTCGACGAATTCACCCGGCGCGGCGACCAGATGCTGTCCTTTTCGCGCGCCATTCCCGGCGAGAATATCGACGGCTGCTTCGCCGACTATATCGCGATGCCGGAGGCCTGCGCCTTCCCGATCGCCGACGATCTCGGCTTCGTCGAGGCGGCGATGCTGCCGACCGCCTATCTGACCGCCTGGCGCGCGGTGACGACCGCCGGGCAGGTGCGCTCGGCGGACTGGGTGCTGATCCACGGCGTCGGCGGCGGCGCCTCGACGGCGGCGCTCCAGTTCTGCGCGCTGCGCCGCGCCAAGACCATCGTCACCTCGTCCTCGGACGCCAAGCTGGCCGCGGCGCGGGAGCGCGGCGCGACCCACACGATCAACTACCGCGAGCAGGACGTACTGGCCGAGGTGCGCCGGATCACGGCCCGGCGCGGCGTCGACGTGGTGATCGAGAATGTCGGCGCCGACACCTGGGACACATCGCTCAAGGCGCTGACCGGCGGCGGCCGCCTCGTCGTGTTCGGCGCGACCACCGGGCCGAACCCGCCGGCCGACCTGCAAAGGGTGTTCATCCGCCAGCTGCACATCATCGGCGTGACCATCGGCAATTTCGAGGAGTTCCGCACCCTGGTCGACGCCGCCGAGCGCAAGCTGTTCGTGCCCGCGGTCGACCGGGTGGTGCCGCTGGAGGACGTGCGGGAGGGCCTCGCCTATCTCGAATCCGGCCGGCAGACCGGGAAGATCGCCGTCGCCGTCGATCCCGCGCTGTGCGGCTGACGGCCTCAGGCCGCCTTCTCCTCCTCCTGCTGCAGAGCGAAGATCGAGGTGTAGCCCTTCGACCAGTCCGGCGGGATCAGGCAGGGCCGGGGGTCGAACTCGGCCCAGCGCGCGGCCTCGCCCCGGATCACGCTGTTGGACAGCGGGATATTGTCGACGATGCCGGGGAACAGGGTGACCGCGTCGGCCGCCGCATAGGTGTGCAGCAGGAGCGGCCGCGACCGGCTCGAATCGTTCGGCATGGAGCCGTGGACCATCCGGCAGTTGTGGACGGTGACCGAGCCGCGTGGCCCCTTCAGCCAGACGACGTCGCCGAGCCGCACTTTCGGCAAGTCGCGGTCGTGGATCGCGCCGGCCCACTGGCCGTCGTCGCCGTACAGGTCGAACAGCGCCTCCTCATGGCTGCCGGGGATCACGCCCATCGGCCCCATCTCGTCGTCCACATCCTCCATGTAGACGCCGATGGTAAGCGGCGAATAGTTGGAATGGGGCCAGAACTGGATGTCCTGGTGCCACTTCACCTCCTCGCCGCCGCCGGACCATTTGAAATTCAGCTTGGAGTGATGGAACTTGACGTTGGGGCCGAGCAGGTCTTCGGCGAGGTCGACGATCGGCCCGCGCAGGCCGAACTCCTCGAGCACCGGGTCCTGCGTCACCGGATGGTTGAGCCGGCGCAGCCGCGGGCTGTCCGCCGTGTGGGCCGGCTCCAGGTCGAAAACGTCGTTCGACGCCGTGCATTTCCGGCTGTCCTCGATGAAGCGGTCCGTTACGGCCCACAGCCGGTCCAGCCAGTCGCCGGAAACGAAGCCGTCGAGATGCAGATAGCCGTGCTCGAAATAGAAGCGGCGCTGGGCGTCGCTCAGCACCTTCGCCGGATGTTCGAGAACCTTGTCGGGCGTCATGGCAAATCCTTCCCTTGGCAGCGTGTCCCGGTCCGGGATGCGCGCTTCGCATCCGTTGCGGCGGCCGGCGGGCGGGGCCGGAGCCCACAGGCTGCCACGGCGGGCGCAAAAAGGGAACGCCCGTACCGCCCCTGTACCGTCGGGCGCCCCCGGTGCAGCCTGCATCCGGCGCGTCCGATTCCGGTTCGCTCCGTCGAACGGGCTTGAGACATGGGGCTGTCCAACACGGGTTCGCAGCCGGAACGGCGCCCGCCGTAGCGCCGCGCCCGCAAGCCGGTCGACACCGGCGGGGCCGGCGGCTAGCTCCGGCCGTCGAAATCGATGACGATCTTGCCGAAATGGCCGGCGGCCTCCATGCAGCGGTAGGCGGCCGGCGCATCGGCGAAGGCGAAGCGCCGGTCGATGACCGGTTTCAGGCCGCCGGCCGCGATGGCGGCGTTCATGTCCAGGAACATCGCCCGGCTGCCGACATAGACGCCGTGCAGGCGGACCGACTTGCGCAGGATGGGGACGGGGTTGACGGCGCCCTGGGTCAGCACGCCGATCATGGCGATATGGCCGCCGACCCGCACCGCCTCGATCGACTGCTCCAGAGTCCCGCCGCCGCCGACCTCCACGACATGGTCGACGCCGGCCCCGCCGGTCATCTCCCTGACCGCGCCGGCCCAGTCCGGCGTGTCGGCGTAGTTGACCGTCCGCCACGCGCCCATGCTGAGCGCCCGGTCGAGCTTGCCGTCGCTTTTCGACGTGACGATCGCCCGCGCGCCCATCAGGGCGCAGAACTGCAGCGCGAAGATCGAAACCCCGCCGGTGCCGAGCAGCAGCACCGTCTCGCCGGCCTTGAGGCCGCCGCCGGCGACCAGCCCGTTCCAGGCCGTCAGCGCGGCGCAGGGCAGGGTGGCCGCCTCGGCGTAATCCAGACGGTCGGGAACGGGAACGACGCCGTGGGCATTGAGCACGACCTCTTCGGCCAGCATGCCGTCGACCGGTCCGCCCTGGGCGCTCGCCATGGCGGCCGGCGAAATCCCTCCCGCGGCCCAGTCCTGGAAGAAGCAGCCGGCGACCCGGTCGCCGACCGCGAGGCCGGCGACGCCCGCGCCGACCGCCGTCACGTCGCCCGCGCCGTCGGAATTCGGGATGCGCGGAAAGGCGATCCCGGCCCGGCCCGGCGCGCGGACCGCGTTGAGGTCGCGGTAGTTGATCGAATTGGCCCGCACCCGGACCGCGACCTGCCCCGGCCCCGGCGCGGGCGAAGGCCGGTCGGCCCGTTCCAGGGCGTCGATGCCGCCGTCGCCGACGATTTGCCAGACTTTCATTCGGTTCCGTTCCTCGATTTCCGGGCGCCCGGGGCGGACCCGGCGAAGCCGCACGCCGCGGGGCGCCGGCACCGCCCGGGGCGACCGGGGCGGCACCCGCCTGCGGGCGCCGCAATGTATCGTGTTCTGTCATGAAATGTCATGATTCGTCATGTTTCTCCGTTTCCGACCGAATTAGAGCTTCAATCCGCCCCCCCCTCCCCTCGGGGGAGGGGGGGAGGGGTGTCGCGGGGAAGGCTCCGCCGCCCCCACCCCCGTCATTTCGACCCCCACCCGTCATTTCGACCGGAGCGCCGGCCCTTGGGCCGGGGCGGAGTGGAGAAACCCGGAGGGCGCTCCGTCGACGCCACAGGCTCCGGCGTGCGCCCGGCGCGCCCGGCGCGGTCTCTCCCTTTTGCAGAGGAATCCCTCTGAAGAGGGGGAGGTATCGTGAAAGCGGAACGGGAGCCTGGCCCCATGTTTCCTTCCTCCTCTTCAGAGGGGGAAGTCCCGGAGGGGATGGGGGCGCCGCAGGCGAAGGGCAGGGACCGTGCGCGCAACCGCTTTTCCTTTGCCGCGGGCGGCGGGACTCCTGTAGGAACGGGCCGGAACCGGCCTGCACGAAGGAGCCCCGCCATGCGCGAAGCCGTCATCGTCTCCACCGCCCGCACGCCGATCGGCAAGGCCTACCGCGGCGCGTTCAACGACACCCAGGCCCAGGAACTCGGCGGCCACGCCATCCGCCACGCGGTCGAACGCGCCGGGGTCGATCCGGCGGAGATCGACGACGTGATTATGGGCGCGGCCCTCCAGCAGGGCTCGACCGGCGGCAACATCGCGCGCCAGTGCGCGGTGCGCGCCGACCTGCCGAACACGGTCGCCGCCATGTCGCTGGACCGGCAGTGTTCGTCCGGCATGATGGCGATCGCGGCCGCCGCCAAGGAGATCGTCCACGACGGCATGACGGTGGCGGTCGGCGGCGGGCTGGAAAGCATCTCGCTGGTCCAGAACGAGCGCATGAACATGCACCGGGCGCACGACCCGTGGATCGTCGAGCGCCTGCCGGCCCTCTACATGACCATGCTGGAGACCGCCGAGGTCGTCGCCGAACGCTACGGCGTGTCGCGCGAGCGGCAGGACGAATACGCCGCCGGGAGCCAGGCGCGCACGGCCGCGGCGCAGCAGGCGGGCCGGCTGGACGGCGAGATCGTGGCCCTGCCCTCGACGATGAAATTCAAGGACCGGGAAACCGGCGCGGTTTCGGCGCGCGACGTCGTCCTGGAGAAGGACGAGGGCAACCGGCCCGGCACGACCTGCGAGACCCTCGCCGGGCTGCAGCCGGTGTTCGGCAACGGTCAGGTCGTCAGGGAAGGCAAGTATATCACCGCCGGCAACGCCTCGCAGCTTTCCGACGGCGCGTCGGCCGCGGTGCTGATGGAGGCGTCCGAAGCCTCGAAGCGCGGGCTGGAGCCGCTCGGCGTCTACCGGGGCATGGCCGTCGCCGGCTGCGATCCCGACGAGATGGGCATCGGCCCGGTCTTCGCCGTGCCGAAGCTGCTGGAGCGCAACGGCCTGACGGCCGGCGACATAGACCTTTGGGAGCTCAACGAGGCCTTCGCCGTGCAGGCGCTCTACTGCCGCGACCGGCTGGGCATCGACCCGGACATCTACAACGTGAACGGCGGCGCCATCTCGATCGGCCATCCCTACGGCATGTCGGGCGCGCGCATGGTCGGCCACGCCCTGATCGAGGGCCGGCGCCGGGGCGCGAAATACGTCGTCTGCACCATGTGCATCGGCGGCGGCATGGGCGCCGCCGGCCTGTTCGAAGTGCACGGGACGGCGTAGGGGCGGCGCCCGGCGGGACTCTAGCCCGGATTTCTCACCGCAGTCACGGCCTGCGTCGCGTCCGGACGTTCGATCCGCCAGAAACGGGCCGAAAAGCGTAGCGGGGACTACGGTCGAGGCCCGCGACGCCGCGGGCGGACGTCCGGTCGCGACCCGGAGGGCGGCGCTGTCGGGCCGGCATGGTGCGTCAAGCCGCTTGCCCGATGTCCCCGCATCGCGCGGCGCGGCTTTCCTGCCCTGCCGGCCCGGCAGCGCCGCGCAGGTCATGACTGTGGTGAGAAATCCGGGCTAGCGGCCGATGGCCGTCTTCGCCCGCTCCTGAAGCACATCGACGAACAGATGCGCCACTTGGGTGAGGGTCTTCAAACTTGCAGACGCATACAGGTTTTGCTCGTACCGCTGAACCTGTTGCGTCTTTTTCGAAAGCCTGGCCGCAAGCTCCTTTTGCGTCAGCCCGGCGGCGATTCGCGCGAGAACAAGCTCTTTTCCGAAACCGTCGACTGCGCCTAACGCAGCCAGGTCTGCGGTACCGCTTCGAGCGGCCCGGTATGCGGAGATTTCGGCATCCAGCCTGGCTATGTCCGCTTCGAGCGCCTGCCGGTGCGCCTCGACCAGCCGGTCGTCGGAGTCCGCAGGCGCCGGCCTTGCCGAAGCGTCGCGCAGCGTTTCGCGCTGATGCTCGGCGGCCGCCAGTTGCCGGTCGTTCTTGATCACGGTTCGATCTCCAGGAGCGAGAGTTCAACGATTCCTTTGGCGTTCCCGTTCCGGTCGATCTGGAAAAAATCCAGATAGGTTCCATCGAGTTCGACCGGCGAAAACTGGTCCGGCCGGATGTCGCCGCCGTATTTCTCAAGCATAGCCCGCTTGCCTTCGTCATCTGCGCCGAGCAATACGGGATCGATCAGTTCGAATTTGACCCCACGGACATTCCAGCAGGCATCGTAGTCGTTCGGCCTTTCCTTGCTTGTCACAAAGCTGCCGTTCACATAGAGCGCAGTGCACCCGATCGATTTCAGATGTGCGATCAAGCGCTCCATGCCTTCCAGAAGCCTGCGCCGGCGGTTCGTTGCCGCATACCGCTCAACGAACTCGCCCCACGTTGCCCGGTGGATTCCCGGCGGCAACTGGCCGTTTTCGTCGAACCCGGGAATCATATAAAACAACAATATTGTTGTGTCAAGCAAGCCAACCGAATTTGCTCGCGACAGGGTTGGGCATCGTTACGCATCGTGCGATGTTTCCGGCTTACGGTCGAAGCAGTTAAGGAGCGATCCATGCCCAAAGAGATTCCAGAGGTTCCCGGCCTGTCCGAGGGGCTGCGCAAGAACAACGTGCCGCTGTCGCCGGTGGTGAAGGCGAACGGTTTCGTCTTCGTCTCCGGCCAGCCGCCGTTCGACATCGAGACCGGCGAACTCGTGAAGGGCGACCTGGAGACCCAGACGCGCGCCTGCCTGGAGGCGGTGAAATACTGCCTGGAATGCGCCGGCTCCTCGATGGAGCAGGTGGTGAAGGTGACGGTCTTTTCCGTCAACGCCGCCCATTTCAAGCGCTTCAACGAAGTCTACAAGACCTATTTCCCGAAGGATCCGCCGGCGCGCAGCTTCGTCACCGTCGCGTCCTGGCCGCTGGATTTCGATATCGAGATCGAGTGCATCGCCCTTGCCGGCTAGCGATGCGAACGAAGCCGGCCGGGGGGCCGGCCGAGGCGCCGGCCGGGGCGCGGTCACGGTCCTCGGCGCGGGCATCGTCGGCACCTGTTGCGCGCTGGCGTTGCAGCGGGAAGGCTTCGGCGTCACCCTGATCGACCGGGACACGCCGGGCGCCGGCGCGTCGAGCGGCAATGCCGGCCTGATCCAGACCGGCACGCCGATGCCGATGGCCACGCCGGGCCTGCTGCGTCATGCGCCCGCCATGCTGCTCGATCCGAAGGGCTCGCTGGTCGTCCGCTGGCGCCACCTGCCCCGGCTGATCCCCTGGCTGTGGCGCTTTATCCGCGAATCGTCGGCGCGCCGGACAGAGGCGAACGCCCGCGGCCAGATGCGCCTGCTGGAGCATGTCGGCGACGCTTACCGCGAGCTGGTCAAGGCGGCCGGCGCCGAGGACATGCTGCGCCACAAGGGGCTGCTGTTCGTCTACCGCGGCGCTGCGGACGCCGCGGACGCCGCATGGGAAATGGACCTGTTCCGCCGCCACGGCGCGCGGGTGGACGCGGTGAGCGCCGACGAACTGCGCCAGATGGAGCCGGCGCTGAACCGGGCCTACACCCACGGGTTCCACCTGCCGGACTGCTTCTACACGGTCGATCCGAAGCATCTGACCGAGCGGCTCGCCGAAGCGTTCGGCAGGATGGGCGGCGTCTTCCGGCAGGCGGAGGTCACGGGCATCGAGATGGGGGCCGCCGGGCCGAGCGGCCTGCGCACGACATCGGAAACGATCCCCGTCGAGCGGCTGGTTCTCGCCGCCGGCGCCTTCTCGAAGAAATTCGCGAAGGAACTGGGCGTTTCGGCGCCGCTCGAATCCGCCCGCGGCTATCATCTGATGCTGCTGGACGAGACCGTGCGGCTCAACGGCCCGGTGCTGGACGGCAAACGCCATTTCGCCGCGACGCCCATGTCCGGCGGCATACGCCTGGCCGGAATGGTGGAACTGGCGAGCCTCGAAGCCGCGCCGAACTACGAACGCGCCGAAATGCTGCTGCCCCTGGCCCAGGACATGCTGCCGGGCCTCAAGGGCGCGGAGACCCGGCCCTGGATGGGCCACCGGCCGATGATTCCGGACAGCCTGCCGGTCATCGAACGATCGCGCCGCCATCCCAACACCTTCTTCGCCTTCGGCCACGGCCAGCTCGGCCTGACCATGGGCGCGATCACCGGCCTGCTGGTCGCCGACCTGGCGTGCGGCCGCGAACCGCGGGTGGACCTGACGCCCTACCGGTCGGACAGGTTCTGAGTTTCCGCCTTGCCTCCGCCCGCCCCGGCCCGCCGATGGCCCGGTCTGCTGCCCGCCGGCCGCCCGGCCCTGATGGGCATTCTCAATCTCACGCCGGACAGTTTCTCGGACGGCGGCCTCCACGAGACGCCCGATGCCGCGCTGGCCCACGCCGGACGGCTGCTCGCGGCCGGCGCGGACATGATCGACATCGGCGGCGAATCGACCCGGCCGGGCGCCGCGCCGGTTGCGCCGGAGGTCGAGATCGACCGGGTCATGCCCGCCCTGCGCCGCCTTGCGGCGGACGGCCGGACGGTTTCGGTCGATACCCGCAACGCTGCCGTCATGCGGGCCGCGCTCGGCGCCGGCGCGGCGGTCGTCAACGATGTCAGCGCGCTCACCCACGACCCGGACAGCTTCGAAACGGTTCGGCGCAGCGGGGCGCCGGTCATCCTGATGCATATGAAAGGCGATCCGGCGACGATGAACGACGATCCGCGCTACGGCGACGTCGTTGCGGAAGTCGCGGACGCCCTGGCGGAGACGGCCGCACGCTCCATCCGGGCCGGCCTGTCGCGAACGCAGATCGCCATCGATCCGGGGCTCGGTTTCGGCAAGACCCACGCGCACAATCTCGCCCTGCTGCACGGCCTCGACAGGCTCGCCGCACTCGGCTACCCGGTCTGCGTCGGCGCGTCGCGCAAACTCTCCGCCCCCGGCGCGCCGGCAAGCGTGCGCCTGGCGGCGTCCGCGGCGGCGGCGGTGCTGGCGGCGCAGAAGGGCGCGGCGATTTTGCGGGTCCACGATGTCGCCGAGACGCGGGTGGCGCTGCGCATCGCCGGGTTCGCCATGCCCCGGCCGGGAGGGGACTGAACCGGGATATGGCCGAAATGCGGGCGATCGGGTAGGACTCCGCGGGAACGGCCTGAACTGGGGCGGAAACCGGGCATGAGCCGCAAATTCTTCGGCACCGACGGCATCCGCGGCGTCGCCAACCGCGAGCCGATGACCGCGACGACGGCGCTGGCGCTGGCGGCGGCGGCCGGCGGCCATTTCCGCCGCGGCGCGCACCGTCACCGGGTGGTGATCGGCAAGGATACGCGCCTCTCCGGCTATCTTCTGGAGCCGGCGCTGACCGCCGGTTTCGTCTCCATGGGGATGGACGTCATCCTGGTCGGCCCGATGCCGACGCCCGCGATCGCCATGCTGACGCCGTCCCTGCGCGCGGATCTCGGGGTGATGATCTCGGCGTCGCACAACGCCTTTCAGGACAACGGCATCAAGCTGTTCGGGCCGGACGGCAACAAGCTTTCCGATGACATAGAATTGGAGATCGAGCGGCGGATGGGATCGGGGACGGCCGAGCAGGCGCTCGCCGGCCCGCGCGATCTCGGCCGCGCCCAGCGGCTCGACGATGCGCCCGGCCGCTATATGGAATTCGCCAAAGCCACCTTTCCGGCCGAACTGCGCCTCGACGGCCTCAAGGTCGCGGTCGATTGCGCCAACGGCGCCGCCTACCGGGCCGCCCCGACCGTGCTGTTCGAACTGGGCGCGGAGGTCGTGCCGGTCGCCGTTGCGCCCGACGGCTTCAACATCAACCGGGATTGCGGCGCGACCGCGCCGGAAACCCTGGCCACGGCGGTCGTGGCCCACAACGCCCATGTCGGGATCGCGCTGGACGGCGACGGCGACCGGGTCCGCATGGTCGACGAGACCGGGCGGATCGTCGACGGCGACCAGATCATGGCGCTGATTGCCCGCGCCTGGCGCCGCGCCGGCAAACTGCGGGGCGGGGGCGTCGTCTCCACCGTGATGTCGAACCTCGGTCTGGAGCGTTACCTCCGGGGCATGGACCTGGCGCTGGTCCGCGCCCGGGTCGGCGACCGGTATGTGGTCGAGGACATGCGCAAGCACGGCATCAACGTCGGCGGCGAACAATCCGGCCATATCGTGCTCAGCGACTATATCGCCACCGGCGACGGCCTTGTGACGGCGCTCCAGGTGCTGGCGGAACTGGTGCGCACCGGCAAGCCGGCGAGCGACGTCATGCATCTGTTCGAGCCTGCGCCCCAGCTGCTGAAAAACGTGCGCTACCGGGGCGACTCCGGAAGGGCCCCGCTCGACGCGGGCGCGGTGAAGCAGGCGATCGCCGATGGCGAAAGCCGGCTCGGCGACGGCGGGCGCCTCGTCATCCGCAAGTCCGGCACCGAACCGGTGATCCGCGTCATGGCCGAAGGCGACGACGCAAGCCTGGTCGCCGCTGTCGTCGAGTCCGTCTGCGCCTCGATCGAGGCGGCGGCCCGGGGAGCGGCCGGGTGAAGGGCCGGGTCCTGATCGTCGCCGGATCGGATTCCGGAGGCGGCGCGGGAATCCAGGCCGACATCAAGACGGTCACTGCGCTCGGCGGCTTTGCCATGACCGCCGTGACCGCGCTTACGGCCCAGAACACGCTGGGCGTCCACGGCGTCGTCGCGATCGAACCGGCCTTTATCCGGCAGCAGATCGAGGTTGTGACGGACGACCTCGGCGTCGATGCGATCAAGACCGGCATGCTGCACAGCAGCCCGGCGATCGAGGCGGTGGCCGGCGCGATCCGGGACCTCGCGCCCGAAACGCCGCTGGTGGTCGATCCGGTCATGGTCGCCAAAGGGGGCGCGCCGTTGCTTGAGGCCCAGGCGATCGCCACCCTGCGCGACGCGCTGTTGCCCCTGGCAACCGTCGTGACGCCGAATTTGCCCGAGGCCGGCGTGCTGCTCGGCCGGGACATTTCCGATGCGGACGGCATGGCGGACGCCGCAGAAGCGTTGCGGGATTTCGGCCCGCGCGCGGCCTTGCTCAAGGGCGGCCATCTCGAAGGCGATACCGTCGTCGATCTGCTGGCGTCCGGCGGCGCAGCACCGGTCCGCTGGACCGCTGCGAAGATCGATACCAGGCACACCCACGGAACCGGCTGCACGCTGGCGTCCGCCGTCGCGGCCGGGCTGGCGCAGGGCCTGGAACTGGAGCCGGCGGTGGCGCGGGCGCGGGAGTATGTGCGCGGCGCGATCCTGGCGGCGCCCGGCTACGGCGCCGGAAACGGGCCGCTTAACCACGCCTGCGGTTTCGAGCGGGTTTAACCCGGATTTCTCCCCGACAGCGCCGCCCTTCGGGTCGCGACCCAATTCGCAATCCGGGGACGCCCGCCCGCGGCTTCGCGGGCCTCGACCGTAGTCCCCGCTACGCATTTCGGCCCGCTCCCAGTACCGAACGGGGCGGATCGAACGTCCGGACGCGACGCAGGCCATGACATCGGGGAGAAATCCGGGTTTAGGGCGCAGACATTACAGACAGCGCCGGTTCGGGGCGGTTCCTCAGTTCCCGCTCTTCCCGTCGCTGTCTTCCATCAGTTCGGATATCCGGGCGTTCAGCCGGGCAATCTCGGCCTCGGCGGCGACCGCGGCTGCGGCCAGTTCCGACCGTTCGGCCTCGCTCTCGAGGGCCTCGGCCCTTGCTGCGGAAACCTGGCGCTCGAGATCGTCGATACGGCTTTGCGCCTTTCGCCGGCGGAGCCTCCAGATCGGCCAGCCGGCTGCCAGGCCGATTAGGTAGGCGATGGCCAGCCAAAGCCAGATTTCGCCGATCAGGTACCCCATGACGTTCTCCCCGGTTGGCGCCGGAAGCGGGCGGACGCCGGAGTCCCGGCTCTTCGGGCTATTCCGAGATCTCGAATTCGACCCGCCGGTTCAAGGCCCTGCTTTCCGCCGTACCGTTGGCGGCGCGAAGCCGCGCGCTGCCGTAGCCGCGGGCCGCGACCCGGCCGGCAGGGACGCCGAGGCCGGTCATATAGCCGGCCACCGCCGCGGCTCTCGCCTCGCTCAATTTCCGGTCGCGGTTCGCGTCGCCGGAAGCGTTCGTGTGGCCCTGAACCTCGATCTTTGCGCCGATGCAGCGCTTCGCGGCGACCGAGAGCGCATCCAGCAGCGCTTCGCTTTCGGGCGCGACCGTCGCCGTGCCGGCGGCGAACCGGACCGGCTTGCCTTCCGTCAATCCGTCGAAGGCGGTGCGGCAGGCCTCGGCGGAGGCAAGGGCCGGCAGCACGGTCGTTCGATCGGCGACGCTCTCAACGCCCTCGACCGCCTCGAGTACGGCCCGCGCCGCGGCGACCCGGGTATCGCGCTCCGCTTCGACCGGGGCAGCGCCGGACAGGACGAATCGCCGGTCCTCAGACCTGCATTGCAGCCAGTTGAGCATGAAGTCCGCGATTGCGGCGTTGCAGGCGTCGTCGAATGCCTTTCGCATTTCCTCGACGGTATTGTAGTGGGCCTGCGTCGTGTCGCGGACGGTTTCGCGGGCGCCCAAACGCTCTACGGCGCTGAAGACCCTTTCGACGGCTTCCCGGCGCGCCGAATGCGTTACGGTGGCGCCGCTCAGCGTCACGGTCCGTTCCCTGACCGCGCATTTCAGCCAGGGCGCCCGCAGGTCCGACACAGCCCGGGCGCAGAGGGCGGCGAGCTTCGTTTCGATTTCGGCCGGGGATTTGAAGCGCGCCGTCGTGTTGTCGCGCACCCCGCGAATTCCGGGAATGGCGTCGAGGGCCTTGGCGGCCCTTTCCGCGCCCTGCCTGCGCTCTGCCGCCAACAGCGCTTCGCCCGTGAGAACGGCGTCGCGCCCGCGGACCTCGACGGAGGCCCATACCGGCCCGGTCGCAGCCAGTTTTATTCCGGCGGCGCGCTGGAGCCCGGCCTCGATCCTGCCGGCTGCGTCCAGGCCGTAAATCGCGACGGCGCCGACGATCGACACGGCGAAAAGCCCGGCGGTCAGATATCCGAGAAGCCTGGCCATACCCCCTGTCCCCGGCCGTTATCGCCGATAGCGTCCCTTTCCGGCCGCGGCAACGGGAGAGGCCGCCGGAAGCCGAAGACGATTATAGGTTTTCCGGCCCGGTCGCGCTGCATTTCTTTCGGGCATTTCTTTCGGGACGCCGCTGCGGCTGCGCCGGGTCGCGGCAGGCGGCCCGGCCCTTTTTCCGGCGCCGTTTCGATGATAGGGCGGCGCCATGAGAGGGAAAATGCCCGAACCGGACTACAGGATCGGCTTCGCCCTGGTGGTGGTCGCCTCGGCGTGCTTCGGGCTGGGTCCGGCCCTCGGGCAATTCGCCGCCGACAACGGGTTGTCGCCGCTCACAACGACGGCGTGGCGTTTCGTAATTCCGGTGCTGGTCCTGTCGCCGTTCCTGCCGCGCGCCTTTGCGCACGGCCGGCTCGCCTTCGTGGGGCTGGCGGTGGGCGCGATCGCCGCGCTGGGCATGGTCGCCTATTTCACCGCCCTGCGCCATCTCAGCGTCGCGACGGTCTCGGTGATCTATTTCACTTACCCGCTGTTCACCATCCTGCTCGACCGCCTGTTGTTCGGCGAACGGATCCGCCGCCGGGCGGTCATTGCCTCGCTGCTCATCGTCGCCGCCGCAGTCGTCGTGGTGCCTGCCGGAAGCCTGAGCGGCGGGCGGGGAGAAATTCTTCTGCTGGCCTTCGCCGCACCGGTCGGCTTCGCGATTCTGATCGTTGCCCTGTCGCGCACGCTGACGCCGATCCCCCTCCTGCCGCGCGCCAGCATCGGCCTGACCGGCGCGCTGGCCGGCCTTGCGCCGGGTTTCCTGCTGTTCGACGCCGGGCCGCTGCTGCCCGCGGCGCCGGAGGCGACCGCTATCCTGATCGTCTTCGCGGCAGCGACCACCGTGATCCCGCAGCTGCTCTACACCGCGGGTTCCCGCCATGCCGGCGCCGGCCTGACGGCGATCGCCGGCGCCTTCGAACTGGTGGTTGCGCTTCTGGTCGGCTGGCTCTGGCTCGGCGATCCGGTACTCACCCGGGAAGTCATCGCCGGATTGCTGATTCTGGCGGCGCTGGCGTCGGCCGTCGCGCCCGTTCCGGCGGGCATACCGGGCCGAAACGGTCAGCCGTAGCTGGCCGCCAGGCCGGCCCGCGCGTCGCCCTGGATGCCGTATTGCGGGATCGGGTAGCGCAGGCCGTTCTTCGACAGGGTGGCCAGGCCGTCGATCGCGCCCGGCAGGTAGGACGGCGGAATCGCCATCAGCAGTTCGTCCTCGAGGACGCCGCCGTAGCGCCGCTCGGCAAAGCACGGGATCGACAGGCTGGGTTCGCCGGTCTTGAGCGCCCGGCCCCAGCTGTCGGCGCAGGCGCTCTCGCCGACGCAGCCCCATTCGAGCTTCCTGTAACCGGTCCATTGCAGCCCGTTGATAAACAGGATCATCTGGGCCGGCGTGGCGTAGATCAGGCAGATGTCCGGCGGATCGAGCCGGCCGGCGGCGAGCGGCGAAACCGCCATGGCGGCGTATGTCCCGTAGGGAACGACATCCATCGCTTCCTGATGGACGGCGGCATCGGCCGCCGTTTCGAACCACACCCCGGCCATATGCTCGCCGGAGAGCCATTCCGGGTTCTGCGGATGCAGGCCGATGACCGCGCCGCACTGGGCGCCGACCAGATCCTCCTGGGTTATGCCGACCGTCCAGCCGAGGCGGCAGGCCTGGGCGACGATCTGGTCGGTCGTGTGGATCGTCCCTTTCGGCCGCCGGATGCGCGGCACCGCCGCCATGGCCTCGACCGTTTCGAACAGTTTCATGCCGATCGGCGTCGTGCGCAGGCGCAGATACCGGGTCAGCCCGGCGACGAGCGCTTCGTAGTCGTAGGCGGCGCGCGCGTCATCGCTCCTGGGCGCTTCGGACGGGGAAGAGGGCATGGCGGGTCTCCGGGAACCGTGTCGGCGTATTCAACCACAGGGACGGCCCCGAACCCAACCGTATCCCCGCCCCTGTGCCGAAGCGCCGGCAGGAAATTGCCGGGGCGGAAACGCCGTTCGGTCGGGCTACGGCAGCAGCGGCCCGAAGGTGGTGTAGAGCCAGGCGGCGAAATCGTCCTCCAGCGGGAAGGACAGCATGCCCAGGACCGAATAGCCCAGCAGCCACGGCATCAGATAGAAGCGGATCATGTAGAAGAACCAGGCGACGTAGAGCGGGACCATCGGCTCGATCAGGAAGCCCGGCGTGATCGGCTTGAACAGCCGGAGGAACGGGTTCGTGATCATCACGAACGCCTTCATGAAGAAGAAGGGCGAATTGGTCGGCAGGAAGATGTTCATGCCGAAGCGGCCGATCAGGGTCCACATGATCGCGCCCAGGATATAGTCCAGGCCCACCGCCCAGACCGGGATTCCTGCGGTCATGTTCCGCCTCTCGTTTCCCGTCGCGCCGGCAGCATAAAAGAAATCCGCGGCGGAACAAGATTCCGCCTGCGGCGCCATAGAAAACGGGGGCGGACCGAAGCCCGCCCCCGCGGAAGTGCAAGTACGGTCGGCGTCAGTGCGAAGCTTCGAGGATCGCGGCCCCGCTGGGATCGCGGGTTTCGTCCACCATCTTCTGGACTTCTTCGCTCGGCGCCGGGGTCATCAGGCTGACGACGACCATCGCCACCAGGCTGACCGGCATGCCGATGATGCCGAACCGGAGATGGTTCAGGTCGAACAGCATCTGACCGGTCGTGTAGGTCCACCACAGATAGACCGACCCGGCTCCGAAACCGAGGACCATGCCCGCAATCGCGCCGGCCGTCGTGGCCCGTTTCCACCACACGCCGAGGACGAGCGGGAAGAACAGGCCCGAGCAGGCGAAGCAGAAGGCCCAGGCGACCGCTCCCAGAATGCCGGTGAGCTGCAAACTGGCGACCGCAGCGCCGAGCGCGCCGATCACGATCAGCAACACGCGGGCGACGATCAGGCGCCGCGCGGTGTCGGCCTTCGGATCGATGATCTTGTAGTACAGATCGTGGCTCAGGGCGTTGGCGATGGCGAGCAGCAGGCCGTCCGCCGTCGACATGGCGGCCGCCATGCCGCCGGCGGCAACCAGGCCGGAGATCACATACGGCAGCCCCGCGATTTCAGGCGTGGCCAGCACGACGATGTCGGGCCGCATGAAGAACTCGTTGACCTGCAGGATGCCGTCCTTGTTGCCGTCCGTGATCGCCAGCATCTTCACGTCGGTCCAGTTCTTGACCCATTCGAGGTTGCTCACCTCCGAAACGGACTTGCCGATGATGCTGGTCGCGAGGTTCGGATCGAACAGCTGCAGCTTGGTCAGCGTGGCCAGGGCCGGCGCCGTGAAGTACAGCAGGAAGATGAAGAACAGCGACCAGGACACGGAACGCCGTGCCGAACGGACGGTCGGCGTCGTGAAGTAGCGCATCAGGATGTGCGGCAGCGACGCCGTGCCGGCCATCATGCAGAGCGCCAGGGTCACGAACTGCCAACTGTGCGCAGCGTCGCCGGGCGCGTTGTGCAGGCTGGTGAGAATCTTCACCCCCGGCACCTTTTCGACCGCCGCGGCGCCGACATTCAGCGTCGGCTCGAGCTCCGTAATCCGCGCCACGGCCTCGCCGTAGGTGAAGTGCGGAATGATGCCGAAGCCCTGGGCGTTGGACATCCAGATGACCGGCACCAGGTAGGCGATGATCAGCACGATATACTGCGCCACCTGCGTCCAGGTCACCGCGCGCATGCCGCCGAGCATCGAGCAGAGCAGGATGCCCAGCAGGCCGAACCAGACGCCGACCTCGAACGGAATGTGCAGTGCGCGCGCCGCGATCGTCCCGGTGGCGTTGATCTGCGCCGTCACATAGGTGAAGGACGTCACCACGAGGATGATAACGGCCACGAACCGCGCCGTGTTGCCGCCGTAGCGGGTGCCGATGAAGTCGGGCACCGTGTAGCAGCCGAACTTGCGCAGATACGGGGCGAGCAGCGAGTTCACCAGCACATAGCCGCCGGTCCAGCCGACGACGAAGGCGAGGTAGCCGTGGCCGCCGAAATAGATGCCGCCGGCCAGCGCCACGAAGGACGCGCCGGACATCCAGTCCGCCGCCGTCGCCATGCCGTTGAACACGGGCGGCACTTCGCGCCCGGCGACGTAGTAGGCCGACACCTGCATGGTGCGCGACAGCCAGCCGATCGCGGCGTAGATGACGACCGTGAAGATCACGAACAGGATGCCGATGGTGTCGGCGCCCAGGCCGGCCTGCTCCAGGATCGCCATCAGGATGATGAAGACGACGAAGCCGCCGGTGTACATGCCGTAGATTTTCGGCAGGTTCTCGATGAAGTTCCCTTTGAACATGGCGATCTCCCCCTTAACCCTCGGTTTCGTCGCCGGAGAGACCGGCATCGTTGTCGATCTTGTCCTGCTGCCAGTTCTGGTAGAAGATCAGCAGCACGAAGATGATCAGGGAGCCTTGGACTGCGAGATAATAGCCCAGCGGGAATCCGATGAAGGACGCCCCGTTTAGGCTTTTAGCGAACCAATGCACCAGCAGGGAGAAGACGAACCAGATGACCAGTACGAGGATCGTAAGGTTTCTGGTCCTCCCCCAATGGCGCGCCCGCTGGCCTGACGAATCGGACATGCGGCACCATCCTTAAGCGTTTGCGTGAGAGCGTTCCCATGGCATACCCCGGCATTCTTCCGCACCGGGCGCACGGGAGTGGGAGATTATGCGGTGACGCCGAAATGTGTCAAGGGATCGTGATTTCCCGTTATTTTGTCGCGGTTTAAGTGTTGCCGATGCTTGTTTCCCTGCTCGCAAGACTGCCCGGTCCGTTCAAGAGTATTGCCGAAAGACTGGACCGGACGCCGATAGACTCGGTCGAGTATTTGTGCCTGTTTGCCCGCACGCGCGCCTCATTCGTCGCGCAAACGTCCTTGTTCGGATATCTGAAGGCCCGGATGGGGACGCAGTTCCGCGAATACTTCACCGACGATGTATTCGCTCAAGCCATTCAGGATTCGTCGGTCAAGGTCTTTGTCTCCTGCCTGTCCGACCTCACGGTTCATGTTGTCGCCATCGTGGCGGAATCGGCGCGCCTGGCGCCGCAGGAGGCCCGGGCCATCGCCCGGCTGTGCTTCGACGAGGGTATGCGGGGCGGCCTGGTCGACATCGAACCGGGAAAGGTCCCGGCCGACGCCCGCGAACGGTTCGAGCAGCGGCTGCGCGAGACCGACTGGTCCGCGGCGGCGGCCGGCGCCGCCGCATTTTCCCTCAGCCCCGTGGACCTGCCGCGCTTTGCGCCCGTTGTCGACGAATTCAAGCGGCTCGACCGGAAGATCGTCGCCACGTCCATCGGCAACAAGTGGCGCGAGGTTCGCACCTCCTTCCGGGACCGTGTCGTTCCCGACAGCATCGCGTCCGACTGGCGGAGCGCTTCCGGTTCGTAGCGTTCGAGGCCGCATATGAGCTTCCGGTCCACATCGGGCGGACTTTCCGGCATGCCGCTTGCCAGCATGCCGGCCGTCGTTATCGATACGGAAACGACCGGCCTCGATGCCGGGAAGGTCCGGATCGTCGAAATCGGCGCGGTTCGCCTGGAAACCTGCGCGCCGGGTGAGCAGAGGGTCTATTCCGAACTGGTCGATCCCGGCATCCCGATCCCGGGCTCGTCGATCGACATCCACGGCATTACGGATTCCGACGTCGCCGGCGCGCCGCCTTTTCCTGAGCGAATGGCCGAGTTCGCGGCCTGGGCCGGACCGGCGGTCGTGATCGGCTATTCCATCGGCTTCGACCTTGCGGTGTTCAGGGCCGAGCACGAACGCCACGGCCTGCCGTGGCAGCCGCCGCGGGCGCTCGACGTTGGGCATCTGGTCGATCTGGTGGCGCCTGCCCTTCCGGAGAAGTCGCTCGAAACGGCGGCCGGCTGGCTGGGCGTCGAGCTGTCCGGCAGGCACCGCGCCCTGGGCGATGCCCGGGCCGCCGCGGAAATCTATCGCGCGGTCGTTCCGAAACTGCGGGAAAAGGGGATCGTGACGCTGGCCCAGGCGGAGCGGGCCGTGCGCGGGCTCTCGGCCCGGATGACGGAAGAGGCGCAATCCGGCTGGCACGACATGAGTCAGAGCGGCGAAGCGCGCGACGGGAGCCGGATCGCCGAATTTGCCCGGATCGACAGCTTCCCCTACCGCCACCGCGTCGGCGACCTGATGAAGCATCCGCCGCTCGCGGTCGGTAACGGCCTGCCGGTCGGGGCGGCGCTCGCCGCGATGATGGAAAAGAAGGTCAGTTCCCTGTTCCTGCCGCCGGAAACCGCCGAGGGCCCGGACGGAATCGGGAACGGCATCGGGGACGGCATCGGGGACGGCATCGGGGACGGAATCGTGACCGAGCGGGATATCCTGCGCGCGATCGACCGGGACGGTCCGGCGGCGCTCGACGCGCCGGTCGGCAGTCTCGGCCGGCGCCCGCTGGTGACGGTCCACAGGGATGAATTCGTGTACCGGGCCATCGCCCGGATGTCGGGCGGCGGTTTCCGGCATCTCGGCGTCGTGGACGAGGACGGCGCGCTGTGCGGCGCCCTGAGCGCGCGGGACCTGCTGCGCCAGCGGGCCGGCGATGCGGTTTCCCTGAGCGACAGTATCGAATCGGCCCGGTCGCGCTTCGAACTCGGCCGGGTCTGGTCGCAGCTCACGGCGGTTGCCCGCGCCCTGTCTTTCGAGGAGGTCGACGCGCGGAACATCGCCTCGATGATCTCGCGCGAATTGCGGGCGCTGACCGCACGGGCCTGCGAGCTGGCGGCGGCGGAAATGGCCGAAGCCGGGCTGGGCGAAGCCCCGGCGCCCTACGCCCTGCTCGTGCTCGGCTCCGGCGGCCGCGGCGAGAGCCTGCTCGCGATGGATCAGGACAACGCGCTCATCTATGCCGACGGCGCCCCGGACGGCGCCGACGGATGGTTCGAACAGCTGGGCCGGCGGACGGCCGACATTCTCAACGAGACCGGCGTGGTCTACTGCCCCGGCGGCATCATGGCCGCCAACGCCGCCTGGCGTAAGCCGCTCGGCGTCTGGCGGGAGACCGTCCGGTCCTGGATCGGGCGGTCGCGCGCCGAAGACCTGCTGAACTGCGATATCTTCTTCGACGCCCAGGCGGTGCTCGGCGCAACCGGCATGGCGGACGGCCTGCGCGCCGAAGCGCTCGCACTGGCCCGGCGGGCGACGAATTTTCACAAGTTCCTCGCCCTCGCCGCCGGGAATTTCGACACGCCGGTCGGCATGTTCGGACGCTTAAGAACTGAGGCGGGCCGGGTCGACCTCAAGATCGGCGGAATCATGCCGATCTTCTCTGCGGCCCGGGTGATCGCGCTGATGCACGGCGTCGGGGCGCGCACGACGCCGAAGCGGCTTGCCGCTGCGCGCGGGCTCGAGACGGTGTCGGGAAAGGACGTCGACAACCTGGTCGAGGCGCACCGCCTCCTGCTGAACCTCATTCTCGGGCAGCAACTGCGCGATATCGACGCCGGCGTGGCGCTGTCCAACAAGGTCGCGCCGTCGGAACTCAACGGGTTCGAGAAGCAGGAAATGAAATGGGCGCTGGAACAGGCGCCGCTGGTTTCGAACCTGCTCGGCATACCGGCCCTCGGCCGGTGATATGAGCAGCCGCCAACCGGCGGCTATTCCGCGAAACCTTCTATTCCGCAGCCCGGTCGGGGACGGTCGCGGTCTCCTTCGGCCCGCCGGCCTCTTCGTCGCTGCCTACCACCCGCAGCTTCGGAACCGGCGGCGCGGGCCGCTCGCTCTCTCCCATCTCGGAAACCCGGCCGAGAATGTGCTCGCGGAGCGACGTCCCGGCCGCTGCGCCGCCGGTATCCGTCCGGCCCGAAACCGCCGCCGGCGGCGCCTGCACGCCGGTTTCCTGCAGGCGCCGGATCGTCTGGAAATAGATTTCGTCGGTCGCCTCGCGGCGCTGCGGCGGCCGGTGCGCGGCCAGGTTCTTCGGCCACACCGCCTTCTCGTAGACCAGCCGGTAGAGTTCGGTCTTCATGTGGGGCGCCCAGTTGTTCTGGCGCGCGTTCGCGCGGTGCTGGCGCAGCCCCTCGATATTGACCGGCGCGGCGACGAAGGCGTCGCCCTGGGTCCGGATCTCGTGCGCGATCTGGCCGCGGTAGTCGACGATCATCGGATGGCCGCCGGTCACGAAGCCGCGGGCGCCCGCCGCATCGACGGTGTGATAGCCGGTGTTGGGCGCGATGACGTAACAGTTGTTGTCCAGCGCCCGCGCCCGGTTCTGGATTTGCCAGACGCCGGTCGAGATCTTGTTCTCGATGGAGCTCGGCCGGTAGACGATCTCGGCGCCGTTCATCATCAGGCCGCGCGCCAGTTCCGGATAGTTGCCCTCCATGCAGATCAGGCAGCCGATGTTGCCGATCGGCGTGCGGGCGACCGGGAAGAAGGCGTCGAGCCCGTCGCCGAACATCGCAACCCACTGGTCCCAGACATCGTGGGGCGTGGTCGTGTGCTCGATGGTGAACACGACGTTCTTGCGGTGGAGGTGAACGATCTCGCCGGCGGGATCGACGATGAAGGCGGTGTTGAAGAAGCGGTCGGGAAACTCCGCCATGCGCGCCTTGGCCTGGCCGATCAGGTAGAGATCCCATTGGACCGCCTTTTCCGCCAGGCGGTCGGTGACCGGGCCGGGGATGTCGATGGCGCCGCTGCGCGCGTAGTCCGCCGATTCCCAGTCGTGATACTCGTCCGGGAAACCCTGGATCGCGCCTTCGCACAGGGCCAGCAGGCGCGGGCGGTATTCCATGGAATGGAGGACCGCCATGTCGATCATGTGATCGAGATGGCGCAGGTTGCGCTCGTAGTCCGGCGCATCCCCGACCCGGAACTTGCAGTCGACGGTGTCGGTCTGCAGCCCTATGGCGTTGTAGATTTCGTTCACGGTCCGCACCCCCCGATGCTCGACGTGCAGCCTACACCAACGCCGCGCGGGCGCAAAATTCGCGCCGGCTCCGGCGCGGCTACCGGATGAAGAACAGCGACAATTCGGGCACGAAGGTCACGACCATCAGCACCGCCAGGATCAGCGCGATAAAGGGCAGAACGGCCCGGCAGACCAGCAGGAACGATTCCCGGAACGCGGTCGTCGCGACGATCAGGTTGAGGCCGACCGGCGGGGTCAGGAAGCCGACCTCCAGATTGATCACCATGATGATGCCGAGATGGATCGGATCGATGCCGTAGGTCTCGGCGATGCCGAGCATCAGCGGTCCGAGAATGAGGATCGCCGAGATCACGTCGATAAAGCAGCCGACGAGCAGCAGCAGCACGTTCATCGCCAGCAGGAAGGTCACCGGGTCGGTCACGACCGTGCCGATCCATTCGGCGAGCGCGTGGGGCACCTGCTCGACGGTGAGGAGCGACTTGATGCTGAGCGCGACCGCCACGATGGGAAACAGCGTGCCGAGCAGCTTCGCCGTCTCGACCGAGGTGTTGAAAAAGTCCTGGACCCGCATTTCGCGGTGCACGAAGATTTCGATGAACAGCGCGTAGCCCAACGCGACCGCTGCGGCCTCGGTCGCCGAGAAATAGCCGGTGTAAATGCCGCCAAGCAGGACGACCGGCAGCAGCAGCGCCCAGATGCCCTTGCGCAGCGCCTCGGCGATGGCGAGGAAATCCAGCGGTTTCGACGGCAACTCCCGGTTGATCCAGAGCGCGTAGATGCTGAGCACCGCCGTCAGCAGCAGCCCCGGCATGATGCCGGCCGTGAACAGGTCGGAAATCGATTTCTCGGTGACGATGCCGTAGAGGATGAGCGGGATCGACGGCGGGATGATGATGCCGAGCGTGCCGCCCGAGGTGAGCGCGCCGAGCGAGAAGCTCCTCGAATAGCCCTCGCGCAACAGGGCGGGATACAGGATGGTGCCGACCGCCAGCAGCGTGACCGGCGACGAGCCGGAGATGGCGGCGAAGACGGCGCAGGACAGGATCGTCGCGACCGCCAGACCGCCGGGCAGCCACTGGGTCAGGACGCGCATGACCTCGATCAGCCGCTCGGCGATCGAGCCGCGGGTCATGACGTTGCCGGCGGCGATGAACATGGGAATTGCGAGCAGGACCTCGTTGTTGAGGCTGCCCCACATGTCGTCGACCAGGTAGGAGATCCGGCCGTCGCCCCAGACGAGATGGATGTAGGCGGTTGCCGTCAGCAGGATAAGGATGATGTTCTGGCGGAACGCCAGCAGCAGCAGAACGAGGCCGATCAGGCCGAGCGCTTCCACGGCGTCAGCCCCCTTCGGGCCGCGCCTCGGGCTTCAGCCCGGGGAAGGCGGCGAAGGAGAGGTGGCGCAACGCCGACGAGAAGAAGGCGTAGGGCAGAACGATCTGGACCGGCCACAGGGGGGTGAACAGCACCGCGGCGCGTTCCCTGTTCGCGATGCTCTCCTCGACATAGCCCACGGCGACGATGGCGAAGCCGATATAGAGCAGGCCGGAGAAGACATCGCCGGCCCGGCCGACCGCAGGGCTCCAGGCGCGGGGGAACCAGCCGTCGGCGAATTGCGGGCGCAGATGGCTGTTCGACGCGGTCGAGAGCACCAGGCCGAGGAAGCCGGCGACGATCGCGCCGAAAACGGCAATTTTCTGCGCGCCCCAGATCGCCTCGCCGGCGATTTCCCGCGACAGGACATCGGCAAGAAGCAGGCCCGCCACCCCCGCATAGGCGGCGGTGGCGAGCCCGGCCTCGAACCAGTAGAGCGCGCGTAGAGCGCGCTCTACGCGGCTAAACACGGGTCGTCGGCGCGGATCAGCCGGCGCAGGCCTTGCGCGCTTCCTGGAGGCGCTTCCAGATCGCCTCCGACTGGCCGCCGAACTCCTTGATGATCTGCGCTTGGGCGGCCGGGGCCTTGGCGCGCCATGCCTTCATCTCCGCTGCGTTCGGCCGGTAGACCGTCGCGCCGCCCTTGGCGATCTTGCCGAGCAATCCCTTTTCCGCGCCGCGGACGGCCTTGCGCAGGAATCCCGCCGTCTCGTAGGAGGCGCGCAGCCATCCCTGCTGTTCCTTGGAGAGCCTGTCCCAGACCTTCTTGCTGATGATCACCGCGCCGATCTGGTGCGAATGATTGGTGACGGTCACGAAGGGCGCAACCTTGTGGTAGCCGACGGCGATGCCGTAGACCGCCGGCCAGGTCGCGGCCTGGACGACGCCGGTCTTGAGCGCGGGCATGCTCTCTGCGGTGCCGAGCGGAATCGAATTGGCGCCGGCGACCTTCATGTAGATCGTATCGGTCGGCGTCGGCGCCGTGCGCAGCTTGACGCCGGCGAGATCGGCCGGGGACTTGATCTGCTTCTTGGCGAACACGATCTGGTTGCCGACCTCCATCCAGGTCAGCGGCACCACCCCGCCCTTGCGCAGCAGCCCGTCGTAAACCGGCAGCAAGTGCTTGTCGGCGACGCAATCGGCTTCCTTCAGGTCCTTCCAGAGAAAGGGCGTGGCGAGCAGGCCGAATTCCGGCGCGACCAGGGAGATGGCCGTGTTGGAATTCGCGCCCATGTCGATGCGGCCGCGCACCATCTGGCGGATGACGTTCTGCTCGCTGCCGCCGAGCTGGTTGTTGAAGAAAATCTTGATGGTCAGCTTGCCGGCCGAAGCCTCCTTCACCTTGGCGGCCACCTTGGTGGCGAAGACGCCCCAGGGCGATTTCGGCGGCGGCGCCAGCGACAGTTTGAGCTCCGCCGCCCCGGCGGTCGGAACCGGCAACAGCGCCGCGGCGCTCAGCGCCAGAATCGTCGAACGGAATTTCATGGTCTTCCTCCCTTTCGCGGTAAACCGGGTTTGTACTGCAATCTGCGGTTTTTCCTACCTAAAATGATGGCGAATCGGCCGATTCGGCAGCGGAATCGAACGGATCGGCCCCCGGATATTCCAGCAGGCCGAACTGTTCGCGATACTGGCCGGGCGTCAGGCCCACGAGACGCCGGAACAGGGCGCGGAAAAAGCCGACATCGCGATAGCCGATCCGGGCGCCGATCTCCTCGATGCTGGTGTTGGTGGTCTCCAGCCTGAATCGGGCCTCTTTGACCCGGAGATGCTGGATGTAGCCGGTGGCGGACTGGCCGGTCGCCGCCTTGAACCGCCGCTTGAAGGTGCGTGACGAAAGACCCGACGCGGCCAGGGCGGCGGACATCGCGCCGGCATCCGGGAAGCCGCTGTGCAGCGCCTCTTGCGCGCGGACGACCGCTGCATCCCCGTGGTTCCGCGGCGGGAGCCATTCGGCGTAGGGCTGCTGGCCGCGGACCTTGCGGAAAATCGTGAAGGATTTCGCGGTTTGCGCCGCGGTCACAGATCCGGCGAAGCGGGCGATCAGATAGAGCGCCAGATCCTGCCAGCAGGTGCCGCCGCCGGCCGTCACGATGCGCTCGCCGGGCCCCTCGGGTATCAGCACCCGGTCGGGCTGAAAGCGGACGGCGGGGTATTTCCGCCGGGCCCGTTCGGCCAGCGTCCAGTGGGTCGTCGCCGCGCGGCCGTCGAGCAGGCCCGCTTCGGCCAGCAGGATCGCCCCGGACGAGTTCGAGCAGACGAGGCTGCCGCCGCGGTAGGCGGCGCTCAGCCAGTCGACGACCGGCTGCCAGGCATCGGGAATACCGATCGGTTCCTCGAACAGCGCGGGCAGGAAAACCGTCGGCACGAAGGCGATCTCCGGCGCCGGCATGTCCTCCAGAGCCTTGTCCGCATAGGCCGTCAGGCCCTGGTAGCAGCGCAGCGGCCCCTGTTCGCGCGCCAGCACCGATACGTTGAAACGCCGGGCTGCGGCCGGATCCTCGTTCAGCACCTGCCAGATATATCCCGCGCTGGACAGAATATCGAACGGGCCGGCGATCGCCGAGGACATGACCCCCTCGGCCGCCACGATCGCCACTGTCGTTGGTTTCGGGTCCGACACCCCAATCCGCCCGGCGCATCCCTCCGGCAACGCGTGGCGCCGATAAAAGACCATCGGCGGACGCGACGCAAACCGGGAGGGTTCTGCCGGACATGGCGGCGCTCAGTCCGCTCTGCCGGGGATGGCCGCGAGCGCTTCGGACACATGCGCCAGCGCCTCGCCCAGCGTGTCCGCATCGCCCGCCATATAGACCCGGCCGCTGGCGCCGATCATGCGGCATTCGACCAGGCTGACGCCGGGCTGCGCCCGTTCCGCCTCGTTGGCGACAAAGGCGCCGAACAGCGCCGGCACGCATTCGATCAGCAACAGGCTCTGGCCGGGCAGGATCATGTTGGCCTGCTTCGACCGGTTGACGATCACGGCGTGCTGGTCGGTCACCTCCTCGATGATGTCGGAGAACAGAATCTGCGGTTTGAGCTGATCCCCGGGTTTGGCCTTGAGCCATTTGAGGATCGCCCGCCCGCCCCGTTCCAGCGCCCGCCGGTCCTCGCTGTGCAGTTCGAGCACGCCGAACTGGCGTTCGACCGCGAGGATGCCGGGTTCGAGCGAAGGCACCGACTTGAGCGCGAGATCGATCACCCGCTCGATCGCGAGGCCGGGCGCGATCTCGATGATCAGCGAGTGCATGCCCTCCAGCGGAACGTAGCCGCGCGCCGGCACCGGAGAACTGAGATAGGCCGCGAACTGGCGCTGCAGCCCGTTCAGCGTCAGGTAGACGCGCAGCTCAGGCATAACGCCCGCTCACCCGCCGGGCTGCGGCTGCCGGCCCCTTCTTCGTCGCCGTCATTTGCCGCCGGCGAACGCCTTCTGCACGTCGGCGTGCGGGCGCGGGATGACGTGGACCGACTTGACCTCGCCGACCTGGGAAGCCGCCTCGGCGCCGGCCTCGGTCGCCGCCTTGACCGCGCCGACATCGCCGGTGACGCTGACCGCGACCAGCCCGCCGCCGACCTGCTCGCGGCCCGCGATGGTGACGTTCGCGGCCTTGACCATGGCATCCGCCGCCGCATAGGCGGCGACATAGCCGACCGTTTCGATCATTCCCACAGCTTGAGACATTCCATCCTCCGTTCCGATGGGTGGTTTTCGGGATAACTTCCCGTTTCAGCTCACGTTTTCGTCGAGCGAGCCGACGATCAGGGCGTCCACGACGGCCTTGCCTTCGGGGAACCAGTTGGTGGCGGCGCGGCCGAAGGTGACGAGCACGCGCTCGCCGTCGCCCGATCCGAGCGGATCGAAGGCGATGACCCGCTCCTTGGCGCGGCCGTCCAGCTCGACTTCGAGCAGGGCGCCGGCCGGAAGCCGGTCGACGCGCTTGGTCGCCCAGACGCGGCCGACCACAGTGCCGGTTTTCATGGGTCGCTCCTCTCGATGGTCAGGCCGAGGGCCTTGGCGCGGTCGCGGGCGAGCGGCGTGACGACGGCGCGCCGGCCGACCGCCAGCCTTGTGCCGAGCCGGGCCGCCTCGACGACCTTGCGCTCGGTAATCACGCCGTCGGCGATATCGAGCGACGGCGCACCCGCGCGCGCGCCGCCCGGGGCAGGACGTTTCGCGGCCCGTTTCGCGGCGTCCGATTTGCCGCCGGGCGGCACGGATTTGTTGTAGGCGTCCTTGAGCGCGATTTTCCCTCCGCGCACGATGTAGAAATCGAGACCGGTGAAGTCGTAGAATTTGCCGTCGGGCCCGGCGCCGGTGACCCGGTAGTGCTGGTAGACCCGGTCGCCGCTGACGAACACGACCTCGTTGACCGCGGTGAAATGCTTGAGGAAATCCCAGCGTTTCGTATAGGCGTCGCGGAAGGCGGCCTTGCCCTTGGCCGACGTGTAGGGCGCATCCGGGCCGCCCGGCAGGCGCCATTCGAAATCGTCGGTGACGGTCTCCCACACCCGGTCGAAATCGCCGGTGTTGAAGGCCTCGAAGAAGCGGTCGAACGCCGCCCGGCCTTCGGCTTCCGCGGGTCCGTCTGCGCCCGCTTCCAGCCGCGCATCGAAGGCGATGCCGCCGCTCTTCAGGCGCGGCCCGAGTTCGGGCGAGGCGGCGATGGCGCCCGCCAGTTGCGCCAGGCGGCCGGCATCGGCGCTGTCGCGGATGACGACGGGAATGCGCACCGGCACGCCCGGCCCGGCGGCAGGCGGCGGCGGGGAGTCCGCGTCCCGCAACTCGGCGATCGCCTCCCGCACCAGCTTGCGGATCGCGTCCGTCCGCTCCGCCATCGCTATGCTCTCCCCGCACTCATGGCTGCACCGAGCGCCGCCCGGGCAGCGTCGGCGGCAGTGCGAACGTCGGACGCCGTGCCGGCCATGTAGAGCCGCCCGGCAGCGCCCATGAACCGGCAGTCGACCAGCTTCACGTCGGCCGCCTTCTCGGCTTCGTTGGCGGCGAGCAGGGCATTGGCCGAGGGCGTCATTTCGAAGATGAACAGCGTGTCGCCGGGCAGGAGCATGCTGCCCTGCTTGTTCCGGTTGACCAGGAAGGAATGGTAGGGGTCGACCCGGTCGACGATTTTCGATGCCAGGATTTCCGCCGGCATGGCGTCGGCCGCAGAAACGCCCGCCGCCTCCAGGATCGCCGCGCCCGCCGAGCGGACCGAGGCCGGGTCGGCGGCGTGGAACTCCAGATAGCCGAACTGGCGCTCGACGACGAGATTGCCCGGCCGGATCGCGTCATGCTTGAGCGCGATGTCGGTCAGCCACTCGATATCCATGCCCGGCGCAACCTCTACGATCATCGCCGCGTCGCGCTGCCGGGGCAGGAAGCCGCGCATCGTCGAGCCGATGTAGCACATGGTCTGCGGCTGCAGCTGATCGAGGAAGATATAGGAGCGCAGGGTCGGCATCGGCTCAGTTCCGCGCCAGTTCCTCGGCGACGATGCGCCGGATCTCTTCCTTCAATGCGTCTACCGCGGCATCGGTGCTGCGGGCCGGTCCGGCCTGTTCCGCACCCGTCCCGGGCGCCGGAGCGTCGCCGGCCGGGAAGGCGACCCGCTTCCAGTCGATCAGGTCTTCCGGGCCGAGATTGTGGTCGATCGAGCTCTTGCCGGCGAAGCCGGTGCCGATGGTGAACGTGACCGGCAGGGCCGTGCCGCGGCCGACCGCGCCGTTGGTCGGATCGCCGTTGACCACGATGCGGTAATAGTCGAGCGCGGCGCCGAACAGCACCGCCTGTTCCGGGTCGCCGGTGAAGATCGCGGCGGTGTGGCCGCTGCCGGCCGAGCGCAGCATGCAGCGCGCGATGCCGATGGCGCCTTCCACCCCGTCCACGGCCGCGGCGCCGAGCAGGACGGAGAGCTTCTCGCGCGCCATCGGCGGCACGGTCGCGGCATCCTTGGCGGCGTCTTTCAGCAAGCCGACGATGGCGCGGGTTTCCGGCGGCAGCGACAGGCCGGCGATCTGCGCCACCCGGCCGGCGGGCTGGCCGACGATCGCCGGGTTGAGCCGGCCGCCGGGAAAGGCCGCCGCCTCGAGCGTTGCCAGTTCCTCGTCCGAGCAGAAATACGCGCCCTGCCGTTCGAGCAGGCCGCGCAGTTCGCGCGCCACCGGCCGGTCGGCCAGCACGACCGACGGCGCAGAACAGGGCGTTCCGTAATCGTATTCCTTGCCGGCGACGATCTTTTCGGCGGCCGAAGCGAGGTCGGCCGAGCGGTCGACATAGACCGGCGTGTTGCCCGGCCCGACGCCGAGCGCCGGATTGCCCGAACTGTAGGCCGCACGCACCATGGCGGCGCCGCCGGTCGCGATCACCAGGTCGGTGTCGCCGGACTGCATCAGCGCATTGGTCGCCTTGAGCGTCGGTTCGGCGAGAATCTGGATTGCGTCGGTCGGCGCGCCGGCGAGCCGGGCCGTCTTTTCGAGAAAGCGCGCCGCGTCGGCGGTGCAGGCGAGCGCCGCCGGGTGTGGGCTGAACACGATGGCGTTGCGCGTCATCAGCGCCAGCATCGCCTTGAAATAGACGGTGCCGACCGGCGAGGTGGAATTGGACAGGCCGACGATCACGCCGGCCGGGCGGCCGATCTCGACGAGATTGCGGTCGCGGTCCTGCCGGATGCCGCCGATCGGGGAGTCGCAATACGTCTCGTAGATCCGGATGCTGCCGGTCAGGTTCTTGTCGATCTTGTCCTCGACCTTGCCGAAGCCGGTTTCCCGGACCGCCCATTCGGCATAGTGGCGCGCGCGCCCGGCCGCCGCGTTGGCCACGGTGCCGGCAATCGCCATCGCCTGGGCCGGCGCGATCCGGCGGAAGGCGTCCGCCGCGGCCCGGGCCCGGCGCATCAGGTTTCGGCTGTCCTGGAGCGCCTGAAGGTCTCTGTCCATCGGTTCCGGTCCGGCCCGTCGCACGCCGCGGGTCAGATGCCGGCCGCGCGCGCGCCGATGGCGTCGAGATCGACGCCGTCGAGGGCGTTGAACACGGCATGGACCGCCGCCCGCTCGGCGGCCGGCGCGGCGGCGAGGCGTTCGGTATCGACGATCGAGCGCGGCCCGGCGCCGTTGCCGGCCGACGCCGCGGGCGGCTGCAAATGGGCCGGAACCGTCGCCATGTCGAGGCGCGGCTCGGCCGAGCCGGCGGTCATCCGGTGCATGCCGCGGTAGTGGGGCGCGTAATCGAACACCGCATAGTGCTGGGTTGCAAAATTGTCCCAGATCACCAGGGAGTCGGTCTCCCAGCGGAAGCGCACCAGGAATTCCGGCTTCTTGACCCATTCGAAGAGCATCGCCAGCAGCGCATCGCTGATATCGAGATGGATGCCGAAGAACTTCTTCGTCCAGATCGAATTGACGAACAGGGTCAGCCGCCCGGTGACCGGATGGTTGATGACCGCGGGGTGGGTGACGATGGGGTTCTGCTCGATCAGCCGGAATTCGTGCTCGTTGGCCATCGAATTCATCATCGACTGGCCGCCGATCCGGCCTTCCTCGACCCGGCGGTAGAAATCGATCCGGCGCTGGTGGTGGGGCAGGTCGTGATCCGCCTTGAGGCCGAGCAGCATCGTCTTGACCTGGTCGGGCAGCGCATCGAACGCCGCGGCGGTCGAGGACCAGACGGTATCGCCGCCGGCCGGCGGCAGCTTCACCGCGCGCAGCAGGTTGACGCTGCTCGGCCGGGCGCGAAACGTCACGTCGGTGTGCCAGCGGTCGGTCTCCGGCTGGTCGTAGCCCTCGTGGGCGATGGTCTGGATCTGCGGATAGCCCTCGATATGCGGGAAGAATTCGTGCTCTTCCAGCTCGCCGAACTGGCCGCCCAGCCGGATATAGGGCTCCGGCTCGATCGGCTGGTTGCGGAAGAACAGGACGTGGTATTGCCACAGCGCCGCCCTGATCTCTTCGTAGACGGCGTCGCTCCGCACGGCATTGAGATCGACGTTCGAGACCATGGCGCCGATATTCGGCGTCATCGGCTCGACCGAAATGTGGCTATAGCTCATGGCGGCACCCTCCCGAAGGCGCTTGCGGCCGGCAATCTTTCGGACAGTGTCGTTCGTCCCGATCGCCCCCTCAAGTGGCCCTTGGGCCAAAACGAGCGGGACGGAATATCGGGCGGAAGTCTCACGCTTCGGCGATTCGGGCACGCCGGAACGGCATCCGGCCGGGGCGATCGGGCCATCGCAGCGGCCACGCTGCCCCGGCGACGGCCGGGCCGGCGTTATCGGGCGGGGAGAGCGCTCAATGGAGTTGTGCAAGCCGGAAACGGCGCTGTATGGTTGCGCAGCCGCAAAGCCGCAGCGATTGCCACGACCCGATTGAGGAGACCGCTCGAATGTTGAGATTCTCGGAAGAGATCATGCTGCTCCTGCTCGACGACAAAGGCGGAAGGTTCATCGACGTTCCCACGCTTTCGCTCGAATACGCCCTTGCCGGAGCGGTGCTCATGGACCTGGCAATGGAAGGGCGGATCGATACCGATCCGGAGCGCCTCTTCGTAGTCGATCCGAGCCCGCTCGGCGACGACCTGCTCGATACGACTCTTGCCCGTATCGTCCAGTCCGAGGAGACATTCGACACGGCCTACTGGATCAAGCAGACCGTGGCCGATGCCGAAGAAATCCGCGAGCGGTCGCTTGCCCGTCTGGTCGACCGCGGCATCCTGCATCGCGAAGAGGACCGTTTCATGTGGGTGCTGCGGACCCGGCGCTACCCGATCGACGACTACGCGACCGTCCGCGAGGTGAAGCTCCGGATCATGGGCGTGATCCTGAGCGACGAAATCCCGGAGGCGCGCGACATCGTCATTATTTCGCTGGCCGACGTCTGCAGGATTTTCGAAGGCCTGATGTCCGGACGGGAACTGAAGGCCGCGGCGCCGCGAATCGAGCAGGTCCGCCGGATGGACCTGATCGGGCGCGAGGTCGCGAAAGCAGTGACGGAGATCGAGACCTCCCTCGCCATGGCCTTCGTCCCGATGCATTGAGGCCCTTCGTTCCGCAACGGCCTCGCCGGATACGGCCGGCCCGGCCGCTAAGATGCGGGCGCCGGTTCGGGCGAACAGTTGCTATCGCCGGTATCCAGCCACATTCGCGGACTACCCGGCAAACCGGATGGCCCGATTGCGGGCGTCTATCGAGGCGCCGCAGGCCCTGCCGGGGCAGCACCGGCTGAGAGACCCTGCCCCCGGGTCCATCGCTTTACGCGCAATAAAGAGCTTTTTCGCGCATTTTTTTTGCGCGTAAACTTGTTATTTGCGCAAAAAGGTATTAAATTGCGCGATTAGTAGTATATTACGCGGAAATCCGCGATATCCGGCAAAGGCGCTGTCCGTTGAAGCGAAATCGGGAATCGGACCTGCGGGCAATCGAAGATGTGGTACGGCGAGAGCCGGAAGGTTTGACCGCGCGGGAGATCGCCCAAGCACTGTACGATGCGCCGCCGCACCGGACCTTGCAACACCGCCTGAAAGCTCTTGTAGACACCGACCGCCTGACGAGAGAGGGTTCGGGTCGCCGGGCGCGATATCGAATGTCGAAAATCGTATCGCTGTCGGTTCGGGCGCCTGCTGGACCGCCCACCGCCAGCGCGCGGCTCAGCGTGTTACCGCCGCTTTCCCGGTTCGGCGCCGAAATCCGGGACTATGTCCGTCAGCCGCCCGAAGCGCGGACACCGGTCGGCTATGACCGGTCTTTCCTCGACTCCTACCGGCCGAACCGGAGCTTCTATCTCTCCGAAAAGGAGCGCACGCAGCTTGCCGAAACCGGCAGGTCCGGAGTCGTCGAACGGGCCGCAGGCACCTACGCCAAGCAGATATTGAGCCGGCTGCTGATCGATCTTTCGTGGAATTCGAGCCGGCTGGAAGGCAACACCTATTCGCTCCTCGATACGGTACGCCTGATCGAAGCCGGCCACGAAGCGGATGGCAGGGACGCGCGCGAAGCCCTGATGATCCTGAACCACAAGACCGCCATCGAATTCCTCGTCGATGCGGCGGGCGATATCGGCTTCGACCGCTATACGATTTTCAATCTCCACGCAGCCCTGGCGGACAATCTGCTGCCGGATCAGGATGCGCCCGGCCGTCTGCGCTTCACCGGCGTCGGCATCGGCGGTTCGGTTTTCCACCCGCTGGAATCGCCGCAGTTGATCGAGGAGTGCTTCGATCGGGTTCTCGCCACTGCCGCCGAAATTGAAGACCCGTTCGAACAGGCCTTCTTCGCGATGGTGCATATGCCGTATCTGCAACCCTTCGACGACGTCAACAAGCGGGTGTCGCGGCTTGCCGCCAACATTCCGCTCATAAAGGCGAACCTCTCGCCGCTGTCGTTCGACGATGTTTCGCGCGACCTGTACATTCAAGCGATACTCGGCGTGTACGAACTGCGGCGCACCGAACTGCTGCGCGACCTGTTTCTCTGGGCCTACGGGCGTTCCGCCACCCGATACGCTGCGGTGCGCCAGTCTATCGGCGAGCCGGACCCCTTCCGGATGCGCCACAGGACGGCGCTGCGCGACCTCGTCGGCGCCGTCGTCCGCGCCTGCATGGACAAGAAGCAGGCCGCTGCCGAAGTCGAGGCCTGGGCCGCCCGGCACATCGAAGACGCCGAACGCGGAAGGTTTCGCGAAGTCGCCGAACGGGAACTTCTCATCCTGCGCGACGGCAATTTCGCGCGCTATCGCATTACGCCGTCGGAATTTGCCGCCTGGCAGGAGGCGTGGCGCGGTTAGTCCGGGTGTATCGCCGCAGTCAGGGTTTGCACGACGCCGTCGGACCGGAGCGGGCGAGGCGGATTGTGTGCGGCACGGCGTCTGGCCGACCCGGCCCTTGAAAACGGCGAGAGAAAGCGCGTAATAGATATTTCCCAAAAATTTCAATTCGATCTTGATGATAATGGAAATATTCGTTACATAGGATTAATCAACGCCCGGTCTGCGCCTGTCGCAGCCCGCAGGCGCCCCCGGCATTCCGAATGTCGATCCCTTCGCGGCCCGTAAATCCGGTCCCGGAGGCCGGCGGCCCAAGGCGGCGGCTGCCCCTTTTCGGCCGGTTGGGTCCGGCCGGTCGGGATCATCGACCCGGCAGTCTCCTTTCGTTCGGGATGTCCGCCCCGCGCTCTGCGGACCGGAACAAAAAATAGAAAACAGACCGGTCTGTCCCGCCGCCCCGGACTGCGGCATGTGGCGTGGCGTCCGGCCGGAACGGCCCGGTCTCCCGCCCGCTTCCGCCACCAACACCATAGCACCGATGACTGGTCGGCAAGATACAAGGGATGTGCGTCCCGACACGCGACGCAAGCCGTGACGGGGCAGGGATATCCGGGCTAGGATGGGCGTCCGCCGGCCGCGCCGGCCGGAACGAACCGCAATCCGGAGGGCCGCATGGGCGGGAGCGCCGCGCAACTCGATCTGACGGTGCAGGCGCAGGACGGCGACGAGCCGCTCGCCGCCGCCGTCGGCGAACTGGTCATCGCCGGCTGGACCGGCCGCAACCGGGAGGCGATGGAAGCCCATATCGCGGAACTGGAAGCGATCGGCATCGCAAGGCCGAAGACGGCGCCGATGTTCTACCGGGTCGCAGCCGGCCTGCTCACGACGGCAACGGAAATCCAGGTCTCGGGGCCCCATTCCAGCGGCGAGGCGGAAACCGTCATCCTCAACCTGGGCGGCCGCCACCATGTCGCCGTCGGCTCGGACCATACCGACCGGGAGGCCGAAACCGTCGGCGTGTCGCTGTCCAAGCAGATGTGCGCCAAGCCGATCGGCCCGGCGGTCTGGCTTTGGGACGACGTCGCCGGCCACTGGGACGACCTGGTCCTGCGCGCGTGGATCGAGGACGACAGCGGGCGCAGCCTGTACCAGGAAGGCGCGGTCGCTGCGATGCGCCCGCCCGCGGAACTGCAGGGCCTCTACGGCGGCCTGCCGGAGGGCGCGGCCATGTTCGGCGGCACCCTGGCGGTCAGGGGCGAAATCCGCCCGGCCGCCGCGTTCGAAATGGAACTGGAGGACCCGGTGCTGGGCCGCCGCCTGCGCCACCGTTACACGATCCTGCCGCTGCCGGTCGAAGGCTAGCGATAACCGGGGAGGGGAGAGTGCCGTTCAACAAACCGCACATGGAATTTTTCGCGCTCGACATGAACAGCGGCTGGGAGCGGCCGCCCGGCTATACCGACGACGGCGTGAAACAGAAGATTCTCGCCAGCGATATCGACGAGGCGAACGGAACCGGCAGCCGCACCCGGTTCCTGCGCTTCCAGCCGGGCGCCTTCAGCACGGCGCCCTTCGTCCACGACCACTGGGAAGAGGTCTACCTGGTCTCCGGCGACCTCACCGTCGGCAACGACGAGAAGGGCGAGGGCGGCGAGAATTTCCTGGCGCCGACCTATGCCTGCCGCCCGCCCGGCGTCTATCACGGCCCGTTCAAGAGCGAGGGCGGCTGCCTGCTCTACGAAATCCACTATTACGACGAGACGAACCCCTTCGAGGGCGACCTGTAGGGTATAGTCGCCTGGCCGGAGGCGCCGGGCGCGGCGCAACCCGGCAGGCAGCGGCGGCGCGGGAGACCGACATGCTGAAAACCGGCAAGGAGCATCTGGAAGGGCTGCGCGACGGCCGGACCGTCTATATCGGCGGCGAGAAGGTGGGCGACGTGACGACCCATCCGGCTTTCGCGGCTGCGGCGCAGACCGTCGCCGAGATGTACGACGCCAAGCGGGCGCCGGAAAATCTCGAAACCTATTCGTTCGAGGAGGACGGCGAGCGCTATTCGACCTGGTATCTGCGCGCGAAATCGAAGGACGACCTGCGCAAGCGCCTGAAATGCCACAAGGGCATCGCCGACATGACCTGCGGCATGTTCGGCCGCTCGCCGGACCATGTCTCCGGCTTCGTCACCGGCATGTCGACCCTGCCGTCGGCCTTCGACACCGAGGACTGGAAGTTCGGCGCCAACCTGGTCGCCTATTACGACTTCTGCCGCAAGAACGACATCTACGCGACCTATGCCGTGCTGCCGCCCCAGGCCGCGCGCAACCCGGAATTCTACACGCGGCAGAACCTGCCGGTGCCGACGCTCTCGGTGATCGACGAGCGCGACGACGGCATCGTGATCGGCGGCATGAAGATGCTGGCGACCAGCGCGGTGTTCTGCGACGAGATCTGGATCGGCAACCTGCTGCCGCTCGCGCCCAGCCAGGTCAAGCAGGCGGTGACCTGCGCCGTGCCGGTGGGCGCGCCGGGACTCACCCTGTGGTCGCGCCAGCCGCTCAACCTGAACACATCGAACGAGTTCGACGGCCCGCTCGCCTGGCGCTTCGACGAGACCGATTCGATGGTGATGTGCGAGAATGTCTTCGTGCCGTGGGAGCGGGTGTTCGTCATGGACGACGCCATCAAGGCGCGCAGCATCTATATCGAGACGCCGGCGCACTGCTACGGCAACCACCAGTCCAACGTGCGCTACTGGTCGAAGATGGAGCTGATCGTCGGCCTGTGCTCGAAGGTGGCGCAGGCGACAGGCGCGATCGAGGTGCCGGCGGTCCTCGAGGTGCTCGGCCGGATGGCGGCGCTCGAAGCCACCCTCTCCGGCATGATCCACGGCCAGATCGAGGCGGCCGAGCAATGGCCGGACGGCTACGTCACCTTCAACCGGCGCATGATGTATGCCGCGCTCAACTGGTGCACCGAGGGCTATTCCGCGATCGTCGATCAACTGCGCGAACTGTCCGGCGGCGGCGTGTTCCAGATGCCGGCGAGCGCCACCGTGATGCACGACCCGGAAATCCGCCAGCAGTTCGAGACCTTCTGGCAGACCCCGCAGTTGCCGGCGCTCGAACGCATGAAGCTGTTCAAGCTGGTCTGGGACATGGTGGGCAGCGAATTCGCCGGGCGGCAGCAGCAGTACGAGAAATTCTACGCCGGCGCCTCCTTCATCATCCGCAACCACAACTACCGCGAAGCGCCCTGGGACGAGTTCGGCGCCGTCGTCGACCGCCTGATGGCCAGCTACGACGTGCCGGAGGCGGCGGCCGGAGCGGCGGAGGCGGCGGAGTAGGCGGCCGGCCGCCGCCGTACAGTCTTCCGGCGTTGCGATCGGGTTCGGGCTGAATGGCGCAACTGGATTATCGCCCGTATGTCCCCGGCCCCGGCGAGACCCGGATCGCCGGTGCGACGGCGGAGGACCATACCGCCGCGCGGCTGGCGACGCCCCGGCCGCGGCAGTTGTTCGCCGAATGGGCGGCGCTGGCGGACGAACCCTTCTACGGCCTGACCGATAACGGGCGGAAGCGCGAGGGCCTGTTCGCGCTGAAGCCGGAAGGCGCGCCGGCCGCGGCGATGGCCGAAGCGGCCTGGCGCCTGATCGGCGCCCTGACGCCGGCGGAACGGACGCGGGCGCTCCATCCGGTCGGCTCGCCCCTGTGGCGCAAGTGGCAGAACACCGAGATGCTGGTCGAGGAACACGGCCTGCGCCTGGAAAAGGCCGCCGCCCCGGTGCGCGCCCTCGCCATGGCGGTGGTGCGCGCGAGCCTGAGCGACGCCGGCTATGCGGCCAGCGAAGGCGTCATGCGCCTCAACGCCTTTCTCGGCGAAGTGCTCGGCGCGCCGGGCGTGCTGAACGAATGGAGCTACACCTTCTGCCTGTTCGGCGAACCTTCGAGCGAGAATGCCTGGGGCTGGCAGCTGTTCGGCCATCACCTGTCGCTCAACTGCCTGGCGCTCGGCGGGCAGATGGTGCTGACGCCCTGTTTTCTCGGCGCCGAGATCGCCCATGCCGATGCGGGGCCCCACGCCGGCCTGCGGCTGTTCCGGGATCATGAGCGGCGCGGCCTCGAGCTGATGAACGCCCTGCCGCCGGCGCAGCGGGAGCTGGCGGTCGTCGGCAAGTCGATCCTCGGCGACGGCCTGCCCGAGGGCCGGCGCCATTTCGCCGACCACATGCATCTGGGCGGCGCATACCGGGACAACCGCGTCGTGCCCTACGAAGGGCTGGAGGCGGCGTGGATGGACGCCCGGCAGCGCCTCATGCTGACCGACCTCGCCGGCGACTATCTCTCGATGGTTCCGGAAGGCCCGCGCCAGGCGCGCCTCGAGGAGTTCGAGCGCCATCTGGGCGAGACGCATTTCTGCTGGATCGGCGGGACCGGCGAGACCGACGCGTTCTACTACCGCATCCAGAGCCCGGTGCTGTTCATCGAGTTCGATATGCACAGCGGCGTCTTCCTGACCAACCGGGAGCCGGCGAAGTTCCACGTCCACACCATCGTGCGCACGCCCAACGGCAACGACTACGGCATCGACCTGCTGCGCCGGCATTACCGGCAGTCCCACAAGGGCGCGCATGAGCACCGCGCCGGCATGACTGAATCGGCTGGGGCCGGCGAAAGACGATGACCCATTACGACGTCGTCATCGCCGGCTGCGGGCCGGTCGGCGCGGCGCTGGGCAACCTGCTGGCCGCGCGGGGCCTCACGGTTTGCATCGCTGAGAAGCACCGCGAGATCTACGACAAGCCGCGCGCTATCACCTTCGACTGGGAGGGTATGCGCGTCCTCCAGTTCTGCGGCGTGGCGGAGGAATTCGCCAGGGGCATCCGGTCCCATCCCGGCACCGATTTCCGCGGCGTCGACGACCGGGTCATCAAGCTGTTCGATCCGCTGCCGCCGCCTTGGGACCTCGGCTGGCCGCCGACCTGCACCTTCGTCCAGCCGGAGATGGAGCGGCTGCTGCGCGAAGCGCTGGTGCGGCGCGAGACCGTCACACTCATGCTCGGCCGCTCCGTCGAGGGCTTCCGGGACGATGGCGACAGGGTGGATGTCGACATCGCCGACCCGGAGAGCGGCCGGGCGGAGACGGTGAGCGGCGATTTCCTCGTCGGCTGCGACGGCGCGAACAGCATGGTCCGCGAAAGCCTCGGCCTGCCGCTCGACGATCTCGGTTTCGACGAGACCTGGCTGGTGGTCGATACCCTGCAACAGCGCGAGACCGCGCTCCCGGCCAAGGGCACGCAATTCTGCCGGCCGTGGCGGCCTGCGACCTTCATTCCGGGGCCGGGCAGGCTGCGGCGCTGGGAGATCAAAGTTATGCCGGGCGAGATGGCGGCGGACTTCGACGATCCGGCGCGGGTGCGCGACGTGCTCGCCGACCTGGTCGATGTCGACGCCGTGGAGATCTGGCGCAGCGCGACCTACCGCTTCGCCGCCCGGGTCGGGCGGGAATGGCGCAAGGGGCGGGCGATCCTCGCCGGCGATGCGGTGCACCAGACGCCGCCCTTCCTCGGCCAGGGCCTGTGCTCCGGCATCCGCGACGCCGCCAATCTCGCCTGGAAACTGGTGCACATCCGGCGCACCGGCTTCAACGCGGCGCTGCTCGACAGCTACCGCGACGAAAGGCGGCCCCACGTCGTCGCCGTGGTCGCGGCGGCCAAGGAATTCGGCAAGATCGTCGGCGAGTTGGACATGGACAAGGCCCGCGCGCGCGACGCGGCGCTGACGGCGGACCTGGCGGCGGGCCGGATGGAGACAAGGCGCCAGAAATTTATCCCCGACCTGGAGGCCGGCATCCTCCATCCCGAAAAAGGCGCGCCGCGGGAGGACCGGATCGCCGGCGCCCTGATGCCCCAGCCGGAGGTCTACGCTCCGGACGGCACAAAGCGCCTGCTCGACGACCTGGCGCCGATGGAGTGGCTGTATGTGACGACCGGGTTTGCGGCGCAGGACTGGATGGCGGGGATGGCGGAGGCCTGGCGGGTGATCGGCGGCCGGCGCATCGTCGTCCTGCCCGGAACCGGAGCGTCGCCGTCTGCCGCCCCTTCGCCCGGCGGCATCCTCGGGCTCCGCGAAACGGACGGCCGCTTCGGCTCCTGGTGCGAGCGCGAGAGGCTCGCCGCTCTTTTCGTTCGCCCCGACAGGTACATTTACGCGGCGGCCAGGGAAGAAAACGACATTGCCGCAATCGCAAAGCCGCTGTTGACCGCACTCCGGCCGGGTTAAGGCGGCCGCCCGATGGATTCGCTCCGCTCAGGCGGGCGCAAGCATGAAATTGGCGTTGGCGCCGGCGACCGGCTTCGCAGGATCGTCCTGCCAGGCGAAGACCCGGACATTGGCGACCCGGGCGCCCAGCTTCGTTACGCCGGCGCGGGCGAAGGTGTCCTTCGGCCCGGCCGAGCGCAGGTAGTCGACCGTGATCGTGATCGTCTTGGGAACCCGCAAGGTTTCCTGCATCCATAACAGCTTCAGGATCGCCGCGGTCTCGAGCAGGCCGCCGATCGTGCCGCCGTGAATCGCCGGCAGGATCGGGTTGCCGATGATGTGCGGGTTGTAATTCATGCAGGAGACCAGGTCGTCGCCGTCGAGCGCCGCGGTGATGTTCAGGAACCGGGCATAGGGTATCGCCTCGGCCATGGCGTTCGGGTCGCCCGCCGCGCGCGCCGCCGCAAGCCGTTCGGTCAGCGTGGCGCTCATTCCGGCTTCTTTCCGCCGGCGCCGTTCTTCCTGCGCTTACCGACGAACATGAAGGTGCCGGTGGCGAGCGCGACCGTGTCCTTGGGATCGTCCTGGTAGGCCACGGCGCTTAGGAAGGCGATGGTGCGGGTCGACTTGGTGACTTCGGCCCGGGCGAACAGGTCGAGATGCGGCGTCGCCGGGCGCTGATAGTCGATCCGCAGGTCGAGAGTCACGATGCGTTCCGGCGGCTGCCGCGCGCTCATCGTTGCCATGCCGCACACGCTGTCGAGCAGGGTGGTCACGACGCCGCCGTGCAGCACCAGTTCGTCCGGGTTGCCGACCAGCCGCTCGTGCCAGGGCAGGCGCATGATCGCCATGCCTCTGGCGGAATGGACCACCTCCAGCCCGAGTTCCCGGCTGTGCGGGGTCGAGCCGCTGATCAGCTTGATTATCTCCTCGGCGGTCGGCGGCTTGCCGTCCTCCGGATTGGTTTTCAATCCGGGGCGCGGCGGCGTTACGGGGTCTTCTGCCATGGCCCCGTGTCTTGTCAGCCCGCCCGAAGCCGGTCAAATTGCCTTCATGACGCATAACCCGGCCACCCCCCTGAAACCCGGGCCGGCCGGCCCGGCCGCTTCCGGGGACCGATCTTCGAGCGCCCGCTCCGGTACGGGCCAAAGTGTCGGGCCGGACGTCTGGAGGATTCCGGAGGGCGACGAGCGCGAGCGGCTGGTCTGCTCCGATTGCGGCTTCATCCACTACGACAACCCGAAGATCGTCGTCGGCTCCGTGGCGGTGTGGGACGACAGGGTGCTGATGTGCCGGCGGGCGATCGCGCCGCGCATCGGCTACTGGACCCTGCCAGCCGGTTTCATGGAGTTGCACGAGCGGTCCGAGGCCGCCGCGGCGCGCGAGGCCTGGGAAGAGGCCCGCGCCGAGATCGAGGTGCACGACCTTTTCGCGCTCTACAACATCCCGCGCATCAGCCAGGTCCAGCTTTTCTATCGCGCCACGCTCAAATCGCCGGCGATCGAACCGGGGCCGGAGAGCGCCGAAGTCCGCCTGTTCGGCTGGGACGAATTGCCGGAAGACGAATTCGCCTTCCCGTCGGTCCCCTGGGCGCTGCAGCATTACCGGGAAATCGCCGGCGAGACCGCCTTTGCCGTCCGCACCGATCCGCCCCCCGGATCCATGGGGCCGTCCGCCGACGGCACGTCTTTCTCATCCCCGAAACAGGAGCGACCGCGTGGCTGACTTCATTCAATGCGCCGCCGACAACGGCGTCGGCATCATCACCCTCGACCGGCCGGAGGCGAACAATGCGCTCAACGCCGACGCGGCGAAGGAATTGTGGGACGCGACGATCGAGTTGACCGAGAATTCGTCCGTCCGCGCGATCCTCGTCCGGGCCAACGGCAGGATGTTCTGTTCCGGCGGCGACCTGAAATACATGCTGGCAATGGAGGACGAGGCCGTACTCGCCAAAGCGCTGAAGGTGACGACGACCTATTTCCATGCGGCCGTGTCGCGGCTGATGCGCGGCAACGCGCCGGTCGTCATGGCGGTCCAGGGCGCGGCGGCCGGCGGCGGCTTCAGCTTCGCGATCGCCGGCGACATCGTCATCGCCGCGGAAAGCGCAAAATTCAAGATGGCCTACACCGCTTCGGGCATCAGTCCGGACGGCGGCTCGACCTGGTTCCTGCCCCGGCTGGTCGGCCTGCGGACGGCGCAGCGCCTAGCGCTCGAAAACCCGATGCTGACGGCGCAGGAGGCGCTGGACATCGGCTGATTACCCGGGTCGTGCCCGACGATGAACTGCCCGGGACCGCGATGGAAACCGCCCGCCGGTTCGCCGAGGGGCCGACCCTCGCCTACGGCCGGGTCAAGCAGTTGTTCGCCGAGACCTGGGCCAACGGGGCCGAGCACCAGATGGAACTGGAGACCCTGGCCGTGGCCGCCAGCGCCCGCACCCGCGATATGAACGAAGGCCTCGCCGCCTTCTCGGCGAAACGGACGCCGGAGTTCAAGGGGGCCTGAACCGACCGGAACCCGCCCCGAAACGGCCTAATACATATGCTGGCCGCCGTTGATGCTGAGCGTCGAGCCGGTGATGAAATCGGCATCCTCGCCGGTCAGGAAGACCACGCCGCGGGCGATGTCCTGCGCGTTGCCGAGGCGGCCGACCGGAATCCGCTGGATGATGCGCTCCAGCACCTTCTGGGGCACCGCGCGCACCATGTCGGTATCGACATAGCCGGGCGCGATGGCGTTGACCGTGATGCCCTGGGCGGCGCCCTCCTGGGCCAGCGCCTTGGTGAAACCGTGGATGCCGGATTTGGCGGCGGCGTAGTTCACCTGGCCGTACTGGCCGCCCTGGCCGTTGATCGAGCCGATGTTGACGATGCGGCCGAACTTGCGCGCGCGCATGCCTTCGATGACGGCGCGCGAGCAGTTGAAGCAGGAGCTAAGGTTGGTGCGGATGACGTCGTCCCAGTTGTCGTAGGACATCCGGTGCATGGTGCCGTCGCGGGTGATTCCGGCATTGTTGACCAGGATGTCGATCGGGCCGAGATCGGCCTCGATCCGGGCCACGCCCGCCGCGACGGCCTCGAAATCGCCGACGTCGAACTTGTAGACGCCGATACCGGTGCGGCCGGAAAATTCCTTCGCCCGCCCGTCGTTGCCGCCGTAATTCGCCGCCACCTTGCAGCCGGCGTCCTTCAGCGCGATGGAAATCGCTTCGCCGATGCCACGGGTTCCGCCCGTGACCAGTGCTACGCGCGCCATGATGTGATCTCCTGTTGTGCAGCCCGCCGGTTCCTGCCGTGGCGCGCCGCGTCCGTTGGGTTCAGCTAGAGGTTTGGCCGGCGGCCCGGAACGACCGCGCCGCCGGGCGAAGGGTTGCTCCCACGGTCAGTCGCGCGCCACGCACATGGCGATGCCCATGCCGCCGCCGATGCACAGCGTGGCGAGGCCCTTTTTGGCGTCGCGGCGCTTCATCTCGTAGAGCAGCGTGGTCAGGATGCGCGCGCCTGAGGCGCCGATCGGATGGCCGAGGGCGATGGCGCCGCCGTTGACGTTCACCTTGTCCATGTCGAAGCCGAGATCCCTGGCGACGGCGCAGGACTGCGCCGCGAAGGCCTCGTTCGATTCGACCAGGTCGACATCGTCGATGCTCCAGCCGGCCTTTTCCAGCGCCTTGCGGCTCGCCGGGATCGGGCCGGAGCCCATGAGCGCCGGATCGACGCCGGTCGTCGCCCAGGACACGATGCGCGCCAGCGGCTCGACGCCGCGCTTTTCCGCCTGCTCCCGCGACATCAGGACGAGCGCCGCCGCGCCGTCGTTGATGCCCGAAGCATTGCCCGCCGTTACCGTGCCCTCCTTCGAAAAGGCCGGGCGCAGCTTGGCGAGTTTTTCGGCCGTCGTGCCGTGGCGGGGATATTCGTCGGTATCGACCGTGATGTCGCCCTTGCGGTTGGGGACGACCACCGGGACGATTTCATCGGCGAACCTGCCGGCATTCTGCGCCGCTTCGGCCTTGGCCTGGCTGGCGGCCGCGAAGGTGTCCTGATCGTCGCGCGTGATCTGCCATTGCCCGGCGACGTTTTCCGCCGTCGTGCCCATATGGTAGCCGTTGAAGGCGTCCCACAGGCCGTCCTTGATCATAGTGTCGGTGAAGGCAACATCGCCCATCCTCGCGCCGGCGCGCAGATGGGCGGCGTGGGGCGACCGGCTCATGCTCTCCTGCCCGCCGGCGACGACGATTTCCGCGTCGCCGGCCTGGATCGCCTGCCCGGCCATCGCCACCGCGCGCAGGCCGGAGCCGCAGACCTGGTTGATGGTGAGCGCCGTCTTTTCCTTCGGCACGCCGGCGGCCATCGCAGCCTGGCGGGCCGGGTTCTGGCCGGTATCGGCGGTCAGCACTTGTCCCATGATGACGTCGTCGACATCGGCGCCGGCGACGTTCGACCGTTCCAGCGCGGCCTCGATGGCGACTTTGCCGAGATCGGCGGCGGGCATCGTTGCGAACGCGCCGCTGAAAGCGCCGATCGGGGTGCGGGCGGCGCTGGCGATGATGACATCGGTCATGGGAGGTTCCTCCTGAAGTTCCGGCCCGTCGAGCCGGTTGGGATCGGTCTGCGGGATTCCGGTGCGCCGCAAATCCGGTCCGGAATCGAACCGGAAGAGTCCGGCTCGAACCGGCGGCGCGGCAATTCCCGACTGTCGGATTCATTATAATGTTGCAGTGCAGCATTTTCAAGTGCACTTGCGAAATAAGGTCGGAACGCCGCGGTTGCTCCGAACGCCTGCATGGCTGCTCCTCCCCCTACGCCGCGAGCGACCGCTGCCATGCGAGCAGCGGCCGCCAGGTTTCGCGCTCGGCGCGGCGGCCGGCCATCATGCCGATATGGCCGGCCCGGGCGATGCGGATTTCGGCTTGCGGCAGCAGGCGGGCCAGGGCTATGGCCGATTCCTGCGGCACGATCCGGTCGCGGTCGGGAATGATGGCGAGGGCCGGCAGGTCGATTTCCCCGGGCCGTATCTCGAGGCCGCCGACCGTCCAGCGCCCGGCGGCGGTGAGATTGTCCCCATACCAGCCGTGCAGGGTTTCGCGCGCGATCGGCAGCGGCAGGGGGATACCGTCGTTCAGCCAGTCTTCGAGCGCCACGAAGCGCCGCGCCGGCCCGGAATCCGGGTCCATGCGGGCGAATGCCCGGAACTTCCGGAAGGCCACCATCGGATCGTTGACGGCAAAGAGGGCCTGCAGGCCATCGACCGGGAACTGACCGAGCGCTTCGAGCGCCGGCAGCCAGGCGCCGGCAAAATGCGCCAGCGCGCGCGCCTGCTCCGGCCGCTCGGCGTGGAAATCCCACGGCGTGGCCAGGACCGCGAGGCCGGCCATGCCGGCCAGGCGCTGCCGGGCAGCGCTCAGTGCGAGCAGCCCGCCCATGCAATAGCCGACCGCGGCCGGCCGGCCGGCCCGCGCCGTCACGTCGTCCAGCGCCGGCAACAGCCGCTCGCCGATCAGCCGCGCCAGGTCGAATCCGCTCTCTTCGGCATCGGGCGCGTTCCATTCCAGCAGAAAAACCGGCGCACCCGCATCCGCCAGAAACCGGGCGAGCGAGACGCCGGGCATGAGATCGAGCACATAGCCGCGGTTGACAAGCGAGGGAACCAGCAACAGCGGCGGCCCGGCGCTCCTGCCGGCCGGGCCGGGCGCCGAATAGTCGAGCAAACGCGCCGTGCCGTAGCTTGCGGCAACGGGCGGCTCCGGCATGTCCCGCCGGTAGGGATGGTTGCGGTAGGCGGCGATGCCCGCCAGGAAATCGCCGTACGCCTCCGCCGACAGCCGGCCGACTGCGGCGGCTACCGCTGCATCGTCATGGCCTGCCAGGCGCGCACGGAGCGCCAGCGCTTCGGGACCGTTCCAGCCGGGCCAGCCGTTCCTCAATCCGCTCAAGCCGCTCAAGCAATTCGCGGAAGCGACCGTCGCCATCCACAGATGCAGGCCGAAGGGGCGCGGCGACATCCTCCGGTTGAGAGCGGTCCGATCGGGTTTCATCCTGCGTCTTCCCCGCTGCCTCCCCCGGTGCCTCCCCCGGTGCCTCCCCCGCCGGGGTCGCCGGCGCTGCTCCCGGATCTCCCGGATCTCCGGGATCTTCCGGGGCCGCGGGAGCGGCGGCCTGCGCCCACCGGGCAAAAAACCCGGAGATCGCCTCCGAAACGGCCGGGTTTGCGGAGAGCGCCGTTACCTGATCCTGCCACAGGTCGAGATATTGCCGGGCCAGTTCGTCCAGCGGGTCAGGCGTATCGCGACGCGCGCTCTCTTCTTCCGTGCCGGTCATGGGCCACCATAGCGCGGCCGGAAATCCGGGCCAATTTCTTTGCGCCCGGCTTCTTTCCGCGCCGATGCCATTGCGCGCTTGCGAAATGAATCTTGCGCATTGCGGCAAATTGCTGGCAGTCTTGGAAAAATCGGCTCAAGGGACAGGCTCCCCGCCCTCGGGGATCGTTCGATCGGGTGCGGGCGCCGGAAGTTGCGGGAGGACTGCATCGCCATGCCGAGCAAGAAAAGGCCGGGCGGCGACGGCCAGGTCGTCATCAAGAAATACGCCAATCGCCGCCTCTACAACACGGCGACCAGCAGCTACGTCACCCTGGACGACCTGAGCGGCATGGTCCGCAACGACATCGATTTCGTCGTCTACGACGCGAAGACCGGCGACGACATCACGCGGTCGGTGCTGACCCAGATCATCGTCGAGGAAGAAGCCAAGGGGCAAAACCTCCTGCCGATCGGCTTCCTCCGCCAGTTGATCGGCATGTACGGAGATTCGCTTCAGGAGCTCGTGCCCAAATATCTCGAGCACAGCATGGAGAGCTTCATCGACAATCAGGAGCAGATGCGCGAATACATGACCCAGGCCTTTGACGGCCTGTTCCCGTTCGGCTCTCTGGAAGACCTGAGCCAGCAGAACATGGAAATGATGAAACAGGCGCTGGCGATGTTCAATCCGTACCAGGCGACCGGCGGGGCCGCACGCGCCGCCGGGCCGGAGGACGGGAAACCGGCGGCGGGCGCCGGCGATCCCTTTGCCCTGATGCAGGCGCAGATCGACGCGCTGCAGGAACAGATGCAGGCGCTGGCCGGCCTGAACGGGAAGAGATAGGCGCCGCCCTGCCGACGGCCGGCCCGCCGGCAATTCCAACAGCAGCGACTGCCCATGGACAAGCCGGAAACCATTCTGGACCTGCTGCAGGCCGGCGCCGACGGGGCGCCGGCGATCGGCGGCGAACGGCGCAACAGCCTCGACTATGAAGGATTGCGCGCTTTGTGCGGCAGGACCGCGGCCAGCCTTGCCGGCTGCGGAATCGGCCGCGGCGGCCGGGTCGCCATCGTGCTGCCCAACGGTCCGGAAATGGCCGCGGCCTTCATCGCCCTGGCGGGATGCGCCACCGCCGCACCGCTCAACCCGGCCTACCGGGCCGAGGAATTCCGCTTTTACCTGAGCGATCTGCGCGCCGACGCCCTGATTGTCGAACGGGACACGGAAAGCCCGGCGCGCGGGGTTGCGGCCGAACTGTCGGTGCCGGTTATCGAGCTGGCGTCCGATGCCGCCGGACCGGCCGGCGCGTTTACCCTTACCGGGCCGCGGCCCGAAACAGCCGCGGACACTTCGGCGCCGGGGCCCGACGATATTGCGCTGATCCTCCATACATCCGGGACAACGTCGCGGCCGAAGATCGTTCCCCTGACCCAGCGCAATATCTGCACGTCGGCACGGAACATTGCGCAGACCCTGGCGCTGACGCCCGCCGACCGGTGCCTGAACGTCATGCCGTTGTTCCACATCCACGGCCTGATCGGCGCGGTGCTGGCGAGCCTCGCCGCCGGCGCCTCGGTCTGGTGCGCGCCGGGGTTCAACGCGCTGCGCTTCTTCGCCTGGATGGCGGAAGCGGCGCCGACCTGGTACAGCGCCGTGCCCACCATGCACCAGGCGGTCCTGTCCCGCGCCGGCCGCAACAAGGCTGCAATAAACAGCGCCGGTCTGCGCTTCATCCGCTCGTCCTCCTCTTCGCTGCCGCCGCAGGTCATGGCGGCGCTGGAAGAGACGTACGGTTGCCCGGTGATCGAAAGCTACGGCATGACCGAAGCCGCCCACCAGATGGCGTCGAACCCGCTGCCGCCCGCCGCCCGAAAGCCGGGAACCGTGGGCGTCGCGGCCGGGCCGGAGATCGCGATTCTCGACGCCGCGAACCGGCCGGCGCCGGCGGGGACCGTCGGCGAAGTCTGTATCCGGGGCGCCAATGTCACGCCTGGCTACGAGGCCAACCCCGAGGCCAACGCGGAAGCCTTTGCCGGCGGCTGGTTCCATACCGGCGACCAGGGGATGCTGGACGGCGACGGCTATCTGACGATTACGGGACGCCTCAAGGAGATCATCAACCGGGGCGGCGAGAAGATTTCGCCGCGCGAGGTCGACGAGGTGCTGCTCGACCATCCCGCCGTGGCCCAGGCGGTTACCTTCGCCCTGCCTCACGACAAACTGGGCGAGGAGGTCGCTGCGGCCATCGTGCCGGCCGAGAAAGACGGCGTGGACGAGCGCGCGCTGCGGAACTTCGCGGCCCGGAGGCTGGCAGACTTCAAGGTGCCGCGCCGCATTATCGTGCTCGAGGAAATTCCGAAAGGCGCGACCGGAAAGGTCCAGCGCATCGGCCTGCACGAGAAACTGGCGCAATTTCTATGAAGATCGCGATTTACGGCGCGGGCGCCATCGGCGGCTATCTGGGATGCGAACTGGCCCGCGCCGGGGCCGACGTTACCGTGATCGCCCGGAACCGGACCCTGGAAGCGATCCGCGAGAACGGCATTACGCTGCACATCGACGGCGAAACGCGGATCGGGCGGCCGGCGGTAACGGACGATCCTGCCGCGGCCGGTCCGCAGGACGCCGTGATCGTCGCCGTCAAGGCCAACGCAGCGCCCGCCATCGCACCGGCAATGGCGCCGATGCTGGGCCCGGAGACCGCCGTGGTGACGGCGACCAACGGCGTCCCCTGGTGGTACTTCCACGAGCATGGCGGCGCGCTCGCCGGCACGCGCCTCGAGACCGTCGATCCGGGCGGCATCCAGTGGCAGACGATCGGGCCGGAACGGGCGATCGGCTGCGTCGTCTATCCGGCGGCCGAAGCCGTCGCGCCCGGTACGATCCGCCACATTTCGCTCAACCGCTTTTCGCTGGGCGAGCCCGACGGCAGCAAGTCCGACCGGGTGCGGCGCCTGTCGGACACCCTCAAGGCCGCCGGCTTTTCTGCGCCCGTCCGGCCGCGCATCCGGGACGAAATCTGGCTGAAATTGTGGGGCAACCTGAGCTTCAACCCGGTGAGCGCGCTCACCGGCGCGACCCTGGGGCAAATGGCGTACGACCCGCTTGTCCGCCCGGCGATCGTCGCCATGATGACCGAGGCGCAGGCCGTGGGAGAGGCGCTGGGCGTGTCGTTCGGCATCGGCTTGGACAAGCGGATCGACGGCGCGGGCAAGGTCGGCGCCCACCGCACCTCCATGCTGCAGGATCTCGACGCCGGCCGGAAAATGGAGATCGACGCGCTGGTCTGCGCGGTGCAGGAGCTGGGCGGGCTTGTCAAGGTCGACACGCCGACCGTCGATATCGTCGCCGCCCTCGTCAAAATGCGGGCCGGGGTCGATGGCCTCTATCCCTAGACGGGCGCCGTGACCGTCAAGTCGCCCTGCCTTCTGGTCTGCGAACTGGACCGGGCCACCGGCTGGTGCTTCGGCTGCGGGCGCAGCGGCGAAGAGGTGGAGAACTGGCTGGCCTATTCCGACCGGCAGCGCGACGCCGCGATGGCCGCCCTGCCGGTGCGCCTCATCGCTCTGGGGTTGCCGCCGGAAGGCGACCAGAGGATGGCCGAAGACAAAGCCCGCGCCCAGAAGGGCGTCGCCCGCCGGCAGAACCGGCGGCGCAAGCAGCAGGCTTAAGGCAGCCGGGCGGCGGACAGGCTGGCGGACGTTACTTTTCCGCCGAATCGAAGCGCCAGATGTAGCCGCGGTTCAGCGTGTCGTATTGCGGCGGCCATTCGACCTTGCCGTAACCGATCCGGTCCATCTCGTAGGCCGCGTGGCGGGTCCAGTAGGGATCGTACAGATGGGCCCGGGCGATCACGCACAGGTCGGCCCGTCCGCCGGCCAGGATGGAATTGGCGTCCTCGTAGGAGCTGATCGCGCCGACCGCCATGGTCGGCCGGTCGAGCTCCAGGCGGATGCGCTCGGCGAACGGCGTCTGGAACAGCCGGCCGTATTCCGGTTCCTCGTCGGACACCACCTGGCCGGAGGAGGCGTCGATAATGTCGGCCCCGGCGGCGTAGAGCAGCCGGGCGACTTCCACCGCATCGGGCGGCGTGGTGCCGCCGGCCTTCCAGTCGTGCGCCGAAATCCGTACGGAGATCGGCTTTTCCGCCGGCCAGGCCTCCCGCACCGCGCGGAAGACCTCGAGCGGGAAGCGCATCCGGTTTTCCAGGCTGCCGCCGTATTCGTCGGTGCGGATGTTGGTCAGCGGCGAGACGAAGTTGTTGAGCAGATAGCCGTGCGCCATGTGGACTTCGAGCATGTCGAAGCCCGCCCGTTCGGCGCGCGCCGCCGCCTGGCGGTACTCCTCGACCACCCGGTCCATGTCGGCCCGGTCCATCGCCCGGGGCACCTGGCTGTGCGGCTTGTAGGGCAGGGGCGAGGCCGCCATGATCGGCCAGCTGCCCTCCGGCAGCGGCTCGTCGAACCCTTCCCACAGCAGGGTCGTCGAGCCCTTGCGCCCGGAATGGCCGAGCTGCAGGCCGATCTTCGCCTGCGTATAGCGGTGGACATAGTCCGCGATCCGTTTCCATCCGGCGACATGGTCGTCGCTGTAGATGCCGGTGCAGCCGGGGCTGATCCGCCCCTCGCGGCTGACATTGGTCATTTCCGCAATGACCAGCCCCGCGCCGCCCATCGCGCGGCTGCCGAGATGGACGAGGTGCCAGTCGTCGGGCATGCCGTCCTCGGCGGAATACTGGCACATGGGCGAAACGACGATCCGGTTGTCCAGCACCATGTCGCGAAGCCGGAAGGGCGTGAACATGGGCGGCGGCGGCGGGCCGTCCGGCAGGTTGACGCCCGACCGGTTGGCCGCGCCGGCGGCGAACCATTTGTCCACGCTCTCGACATAGTCGGCGTCGCGCAGGCGCAGGTTGCCGTGGCTGATCCGCAGGCTGCGGGTCAGCAGCGAGAAGCCGAACTGGATCGGCTCCAGAGTGTCGTAGTAGCGTTCGGTTTCCTCGAACCAGCGCTGGGAAACCTTGGCCGACCGCTGCAGGCTCTCGACCTGCGGCTTGTAGGAGTCTTCATACCGCACGAGTCCCTTGCCGATATCGCCGGTCTCGAGAATCGCGCCGTGCAGGGCGATCGAATCCTCCATCGCCAGCTTGGTGCCGGAGCCGATCGAGAAATGGGCGGTGTGCACCGCGTCGCCGGCCAGCACGACATTGTCGAACGACCAGTTATCGCAGGAAATATTGGGGAACCGGCGCCAGTGGGACCGGTTCCTGACGATCTGCGCATCGCCGATATAGGGACGCAGCAGGTCGGCGACGTAGGCGACCGTCGCATCCTCGTCGGCGATCTCCAGGCCGGTGTTGGCGAAGGTCTCGTCGGTGCACTCGATGATGAGCGTCGACATGTCCTGGACGTAGCGATAGCAATGCGTCCGCCACAGGCCGTGGCCGTTTTCGATGAAATGGAAGGTGAAAGCCGGGAAGTTGAAATCGGAGCCGAGCCAGACGAAGCGGTTGGGCCGGAAATCGAGCGCCGGGCGGAACCGGTCTTTCCAACGCTCGCGGGCGACCGAGTTGACCCCGTCGGCCGCATAGAGCAGGTCGCAGTCGCGCAGGTCTTCCGGATCCTCGATCCGCTCCTCGAAATGCATATCGATGCCGAGTTCGCGGCAACGGTCCTGCATCAAAAGCAGCATCTTGACCCGGGACATGCCGGCGAAGCCGTGGCCGGTCGATTTCAGCACCCGGCCCTTGATGTGGATGTCGATATCGTCCCAGTGCTCGAACGACCGGGTGATCGCCTCGTGGGTCGGCGCGTCGGCCTCGCGGAAGCCCTCCATCGTCCGGTCGGAGAAAACGACGCCGAAGCCGAAAGTGTCGTCATGGCGGTTCTGCTCGTAGATCGCGATCTGCGCGTCCGGGTAGGACTTCTTCATCAGGATCGCGAAATACAGGCTTCCCGGCCCGCCGCCGAGGCAGTTGATCTTCATGCTCTTCCCTGCATCTTTCCGGGCCGTGGCGGGGCGCCGGCTGGGGTCGCGGTATAGGTCGATAGTTCAGCGAAGGTTGCAACGGCCGGGAGGGCGCCGGCGGGTCCGGCGATCCGGTTCATTGCACCCGGATGCCCCGTTCGCGGGCCTTCTCTTCTTCCATCCGGCGCAATTTGAAGCGCTGGACCTTTCCGGTCTCCGTGCGCGGCAGTTCGTCGACAAATTCGATGGCGCGCGGATACTTGTAGGGCGCGATCTCCGCTTTCACGAAGTCCTGCAATTCTTCCGCGGTCGCGTCTCCCGCATCGGCCGGATCGCGCAGGATGACGAAGGCCTTGACGATCCGGCCGCGCTGCTCGTCCGGCGCGCCGACCACCGCGCAGTCCTGAACCTTGGGGTGGTCCAGAAGCGCATCCTCGACCTCCGGGCCGCCGATGTTGTAGCCGGCCGAAACGATCATGTCGTCGGCCCGGGCGACATACCAGAAATAGCCGTCGGCATCCTGGCGGTAACGGTCGCCCGGCAGGTTCCAGCCGTTGACGACATAGCCGCGCTGCCGCTCCTCGTTGTCGAGATATTTGCAGCCGGTCGGCCCCCGTGTCGCCAGCAGGCCTTCGCAGGGCGGCTCCAGGACGGCGCCGGCCTCGTCCACGATGCAGGCCTCGTAGCCGGGGATCGCGGTGCCGGTGGCGCCGGGCCGGATGGCGTCGCCTTCCGCCGAGACGAAGATGTGGATCATCTCGGTCGAGCCCAGGCCGTCGATGATCCGTATCCCGGTTGCCGCCCTGAAGGCTTCGAAGGTCGGCAGGGGCAGGGTCTCACCCGCCGAAACGCATTGTCTCAGGGTTGCGGGCGCGTTTCCGCTTTCTGAGATTTTGTCGGCGAGCGCGCGGTACATGGTCGGCGCCGTGTACAGCGTCGTGCAGCGGTTTTCGTCGATCAGGTCCAGCAGCCGGTCCGGGCTCGGCGGTCCCGGATAGAAAACGACCGAAGCGCCGGTCCGCATGGGAAACAGCAACTGCGCGCCCAGCCCGAAGGTGAAGGCGAGCGGCGGCGTGCCGACATAGATATCGTCCGGCGACGGCCGGTAGACGTGTTTCGGGAAGCAGTCGCACATCGCGAGGATGTCGCGGTGGAAATGGACGGTGCCCTTGGGCTGGCCGGTCGTGCCGGAGGTAAAGGCGATCAGGCCGATATCGTCCGCCGCGGTGTCGACACTGTCGAAACCGGCCGGCTTGCCGGCCATCGCCGTATCGAGATCGGCGGCCGGGTCGGACGCGTCGCCGAGCGGGGTGAAAAATTTCGCCCGCTCCAGGACCGGCGCCCGCTCCATCGCGCCATCGCCCTCGGCCCGGAGGTCGAGATCGCACAGGAAATGGCGGATCTGCGCCTTCTCCGCCATATAGGCCAGTTCGCGCGCCCGCAGCAGCGGCATGGTCGCGACGACGATCCCGCCGGCCTTCAGCACCGCCATCCAGCAGGCCGCCATCATCGGGTTGTTCGGGCCGCGCAGCAGCACCCGGTTGCCCGTTTCCAGCCCCATATCCTCGACCAGCACCCGGGCCGCGGCGTCGGCCTTCGCCATCAGATCGGCATAGGTCCAGACCTCGCCCGCATAGTGGATGCAGGGGCGTTCGCCCCAGCCGAATTCCGCCACCGCCCGGTCGAGGAATTCGACGGCGGCGTTCATCCGGTCCGGATAGGCCGCCAGCTCCGGCAGGCCGGAATAATCGAAGTCCGGCCACTGTTCCTCCGGCGGCAGGCGGTCGCGCGCGAAGGTATCCGTATGGGCGGTCGCGCCGTCGCCGGGAATCCTAGCCATGGGGGGCTCCGAGCGCATTCACAGTCTGGCCGGCGATCACCAGTTTCTGCACTTCGCTTGTGCCCTCGTAGATGCGCAGGGCGCGGATCTCCCGGTACAGTTCCTCAACCTTCTGGCCGACGGTCACGCCCAGCCCGCCGAAGATCTGCACCGCCTCGTCGACCACTTCCTGCGCCGCTTCCGTTGCAAACAGTTTGGCCATCGAGCTTTCGCGCGTCACGCGGATATTCTTGACGTCCTTCGTCCAGCCGGAGCGATAGACCAGCAGCGCCATGGCATCCACCTTGACGGCCATTTCGGCAATCTTGGCCTGGATGAGCTGGAACTCGCCGATCGCCTGGCCGAACGCCCTGCGGCTCTGCGCATAGGCCACGGCCTCGTCCAGCGCCCTGCGCGCCATGCCGAGCGCAGCAGCGCCGACCGTCGTCCGGAAGATATCGAGATTGGCCATCGCAATCTTGAATCCCTCGCCCGGGTTGCCCAGCAGATGGCTGGCCGGGACCCGGCAATCCTCGAAGGACAGGGTGGCCAGCGGATGAGGCGCCATAACATCGATCCGGCCGGCGACCCGGAACCCCGGCATGTCGGCGTCCACAACGAAAGCGGACAGGCCCTTGGCGCCGGGCGCCCCGCCGGTTCGGGCGATCACGACATAATGGTCGGCGATGCCGCCGTTCGAAATCCAGGTTTTGGCGCCGTTCAGAACGAAATGATTGCCGTCGAGCTCGGCCGTCGTCTCGAGCGCAGCGACATCCGACCCGCCCTGGGGTTCCGACATGGCGAGCGCCGCGATCCGTTCGCCCGTCGCGACACGCGGCAGGTATTCGGCCTTCAACTCCTCCGAGCCGTAGAGCGCGATCGCGCCGGTGCCGAGCCCCTGCATGACGAAACTGAAATCGGCAAGGCCGAGATAGTAACCGAGGATTTCGCGCCCGAGGGCGATCGAGCGGACGTCCAGGGTCTCATGGGCGCCGCCGTATGCCGCCGGCACGGTCAGCTTCAGCCAGCCGGCCTCGCCCAGCATACGGACGAGGCGCAGACAAATGTCGTCGACATCCGTCTTGCCGTGGACTTCGTGCTCCATCGGGCCGAGGTTGGCTTCCGCCCATGCGCGAAGATCGGCGGCCAGTTGCCGGTGCCGGTCTTCCAGGAACGGCCAGTGGAGATAGGTCGAATCCGGCATCAGTTGCCCTCGAACACCGGTTTTTCCTTAGCCGCGAAGGCGTGGTAGGCGCGGTGGTAGTCCCGGGTCTGCATGCAGATCGCCTGGGCCTGGGCCTCCGCCTCGATATACTGCTCCAGGCCCATGTTCCATTCCATGTCCAGCATCTTCTTGGTCATGGAATTGCCGAAGGTCGGCCCGTCGGCCAGCCGCGCGGCAAACGCCTGTGCCGTTCCGAGCAGGTCGGCGCTGTCGACCAGCCGGTTGTAGAAGCCCCAGCGCTCGCCCTCGTCCCCCGTCATGGCGCGGCCGGTGTACAGCAGTTCGGCGGCCCGGCCCTGGCCGACGATGCGCGGAAGAATGGCGCACGCGCCCATATCGCAGCCGGCCAGCCCCACCCGGTTGAACAGGTAGAGCACCTTGGCTTCGGGCGTGCCGAAGCGGATGTCGCAGGCCATGGCGATCGCGCCGCCGGCGCCGGCGCAGATGCCGTCGATGGCGGCGATGACCGGCTGCGGGCAGGTCCGGATCGCCTTTACCAGATCGCCGGTCATGCGGGTGAAATTGAGCAGGCCGGGCATGTCCAGATCGAGCAGCGGGCCGATGATCTCGTGGACGTCGCCGCCGGTGCAGAAATTGCCGCCGGCGCCGGTCACCACCACCGCCCTGACATCTTCGGCGTAGCTCAGCGCCCGGAAGGTGTCGCGCAGCTCGGCATAGCTTTCGAAGGTCAGCGGGTTCTTTTTTTCCGGCCGGTTGAGCGTGATCGTGGCGACCTTGCCGTCGACCTCCCACTTGAAATGGCGCGGCCTGTATTCGGCGCCCAGCGCGGGCGACGTGTCTTCCAGCATTTGGCCGAAGATGCGGCCGTGGCGCTTGAGCATGTCGGTTTCGGGCATCGGCTTCCTCGAAGGTGCGGCGGACGGAAGCGGCGCTCAGCCGCCGGCCGCCTTGTCGTGCAAATGATCTTTCAGGCGGCCCAGAAGGCTCTGCAACTGGCGCAGGTCCGACCGCTTCATCGCCCCCAGCTTGGCGGCGATCACCGCCTCGTGGTTCGGCAGCATTTCGCCGAATGCCGCTTCGCCTGCCGGCGTCAGCCTGACGATATGGGCCCGGCGATCCTTCGGCATCGGCGTGCGCTCGACCAGGCCTTCCTCGACCAGCCGGTCGATCAGTCCCGTCACGTTGCCCCCGGTGACCATCAGCCGGCGGGAAAGCTCGCCCATCGTCAGGCCATCGGGCGCGCGCTCGAGTTGCGACAGCAGGTCGAAGCGCGGCAGCGTCATGCCGAAGGCGGCGCGCAATTCCTGGCGCACATCCTGCTCGATGCGGTTGGCGCAGGACAGCAGGCGCAGCCAGACCCGCAGCTCCAGCTTGTCGTCTGCCGTCGCTGCCGTCTCGCGGTCGACGGCGCCGCCCGGTTTGACGTTGCCGTCCATCACATGATCTCGCCGCCCGCCACCGGGATCGACTGGCCGGTGATCGAGCCGCTGTCGGGCCGCGCCAGCCAGACCGCGGCGTTGGCGACCTCGGCCGGGTCGATCAGGCGGCCCTGCGGATTGCTCTGCGCGAGTTGCGCCCGCGCCGCTTCGGCGTCCATGCCGGTCTTTTCGACGATATTGGCGATGGTGTCCGCGGTCATGTCGGTCTCGACATAGCCGGGGCAGACCGCGTTCACCGTCACGCCCGTCCTGGCGGTCTCCAGCGCCAGGGACCGGGTGAGGCCGACCACCCCGTGCTTCGAAGCGACATAGGCGGCGACATAACGGTAGCCGACCAGGCCGGCCGTAGAGGCGATGTTGACGATACGGCCGTATCCTGCCTCCGTCATCGCGGGGAGGACCTGCCGGATGCACAGGAAAGTGCTCAGCAGGTTGATTTCGACCATGCGCATGAAGAATTCCGTCGTCGTGCGCTTGAAGGGGGCGCTGTCGCCGCGTCCGGCATTGTTCACCAGAATGGAAATCGGGCCGCGTTCCGCAACCGCCCGGGCGAACGCCGCTTCGACGGCGGCCTCGTCGGTGACATCGGCGGCAGCGGCGCCGGCTGCAACGCCGAAATTCTCCGCCAGGTCTGCCTGCTTGGCTTCCAGCGTGGCCTCGGTCCGGCCGACCAGCGTGAGAGCGGCGCCCCGGGCCGCCAGAGCGTCGGCGATCGCCGCACCGATACCCCGGCCGCCGCCGGTGACCAGCGCGTGCTGTCCCTCGAACGGGTCTGATTGGAGAGCGGTCATTGCGATGGCGCCGGTTGCGTGCAGCGGGATCCGGGGAGAGGCGGGGACAACGGAGCGGAAACGGCTGAAACCGGGGACTGGACAGCCGAAAATTAGTTTAGATATAAAATATTCAGGCCTAAAATTTCTGTCTACCCCTTATTCCTGGAGCGACCGAGATGCAGTTCCTGCAACCGCCCGGCTGGCCGCGCGCCAAAGGCTATTCCAACGGCGTCGCCGCGAAAGGAACCCTGGTTTTCGTCGCCGGCGAGATCGGCTGGGACCCGGTCGGCGAACGGGTCGTCTCCGACGATTTCACGGCCCAGTTCCGGCAAGCGCTGGAGAACACCGTGGCCATCCTGAAGGAGGCGAACGCCCGGCCCGACCATATCGTGCGGATGACGTGGTTCATTACCGACAAGAAGGCGTATCTGGACGACGCCCGCGCCGTCGGCCAGGCCTGGCGCGATGTGATCGGCCGCCACTATCCGGCGATGGCCGTGATCGAGGTCAAGGGCCTGATGGAGCCCGGCGCCATGGTCGAAATCGAAACCACGGCGGTGATCCCCGATTGATCGCCGATCCGGACGTTATGCGCATCGTCCGGCCCGGCGCCGCAGTAGCGAAACGTCAGGGTCGTTCGACGTTGAACGGCTTTGCCGCCTGGGTCACAATATCGCCCGGAAGCACCGACCGCGGCCTGGCGTCGTAGAACGGATACCGGAGCCGCGTCTAGAAGGACCAAAGGCCGGAGGCGGGCAGTTGCGGGACATCATCCGGGCGGTGCTGACGGCGAACAGCGAATTCTATCGCGCCTTCCGCGAGCGGGATATCGGTGCGCTGGAGGATTTGCTGGCGGTCCGCTCTCCGGTCGCCTGCATCCATCCGGGCTGGGATATCCTGACGGACCGGGAGGAAGTCCTCAACAGCTGGCGGCAAATCCTGTCCCGCCAGCAGGATGTCGCCATCGAGTGCCGCAACGCAACGCCCTACGTTTTCGACGATGTCGCCATTGTCCTGTGCCATGAGCATCTCGGCGGCCATACTCTGGCGGCGACCAACATGTTCCGGCATGAGGAAGGCGAGTGGCGCATGATCCACCACCAGGCGAGCCCCATGGCGGTATCGATGGACGAGGCGGAAGACGGGGACATTCCGGAGCCGACCCGGCGTCTGCATTGACCGGTCTGTTCATTCCGAAACCGCTTCCGGCGGCCGGCCGGAACCCCGAATCGCGAAACCGGACAAAACGGTATAGTATAGTTTCGTCCGATTTCACCCGTCGAAGAATTGCGCGGAGACGCCGACCATGAGCCTCAAGAAGAAAGACCGGTTGGTCGATACAGCGCTCCGGCTGTTCTGCCGCTACGGTTATCGCGCAACCGGAATCGAAACGATCCTTACCGAGGCGGGGGTCGCCAAGATGACGATGTACAACCATTTCGGCTCCAAGGAAGCGCTGATCCTCGCAGCCCTGGAAAAGCGGGACGAAGAGCATATCGCGTGGCTTGCTTCGGAGACGCAAACGCGTGCCGGCGCGCCGGAAGACGGTCTGCTCGCCCTGTTCGATACGCTGGATGCCTGGTTCGCCGGCGACGAATTCCACGGCTGCCCGTTCCTGAAAGCGTCCGGCGAATTCGACGATCACGACGATCCGGTCCATCGCGCGGCGCTCGCGCACAAGGGGCGTCTGCTCGCTCTGATCCGGGAGCTGGCCGAGGCCGCCGGCGCGCCGGACCCGGCGCGGACCGCCGGAGAGATCTATATGCTGGTCGAAGGGGCCACCGTCGTCGCCCAACTGACCGGCGACCGCTCGACCGCCGCCCGGGCGAAGCAGGCCGCCGAAGTCCTGCTGGCCGCCGGCTGACGCCGCCGCGCCGGGCATTCCCCGTCGGCCGGCCGATCCGCCGAACGGCGAATGCGCTGTCGCCCGGTATCCGGACGGCTTCGCCATGCCCTGAGTCGCACCGCAGCAGGCGCTGCGGCGGTAGCGATGGCGCTGGACATCGGCGCCGCGAGCGCGCAATCGGCCGCTGCAGACCGGGAAACCGCCGCGCCGGGCAGGGTCTGTGTCGGCACGAGAGGTTTTGGCGTCGCCTGCCTGGCCGGGGGCGCCTGGACGCGCTGGACCGAGGCGGGCGGCGCGCTGGACTCCGATTTCGTCTACGCCATCGCGGCCTGCCACGGCCGGATCGTCGTTTCCACCGGCCGGCGGCTGCATGAATTCGATGGCGGGCGCCGCCGCCTGACCCATTGGACTCCCGGCAGCCCGGCCCGGCGGATCGCCTGCGATCCGGCCGGCGGCTACTGGATTACAGGCGGCCGCACCCTTGCGAAATGGACGGGCCGGACATGGCTCAGCCACGGCATCGACGAGGTGTTGACTGCCGCCCGGGCCGGCTGGATCGAGAGCCTGGCGATCGAGCGAAACGGCAATCTCTGGATCGTGGCGGGCAAGAGGATAGCGGCCCGTTTCGACGGCGCGGACTGGCAACTTTTCAGGGCCGGAGCCGGCCTGCCGGCCCGCTGGCGCCTGACCGGCGTCCACGCCGGCCGCGACGGCAGCCTGTGGCTGACGCACGATCGCGGTCTCGCCCGGAGGCGCGGCCGCGCCTGGAACAACACAGCCGGTCCCGGCAGCGCCAGCGTCATGGCCGATGGCCCGGACGGCGCCCTTTGGCTGGGCTATTTCGGCCGGATTACCCGGTACCGCAACGAATTCTGGACGCGGTTTGCGCTGGCCGCGCCGGTTAAGGGCCTGGCGGCGGACAACAGAGGCCGGATATGGGCCGCGACCCGCTACGGCCTCGGCGTTTACGACAAGGGGCAATGGCGCTGGCGGCGCATGGCCGATTCTGCGCTGCCGTCCAACGACCTGGCCGGAGTTGCGGTGCTGGGCGCCGGCGCCGGCCTTCCCCGGCCGTTGTTCAAACCGCCGGGCGGTCTCGCGTTCCGTCTGGTCCGGCAAGGCGGCGGCGCCCTTGCAAATGCGCGCGTCGACATTTGCGCGGCGCCGCCGGGCAGGGTTCTGCGGAGCGGCCGTTCGCCCTGTCACGGACGGCCGCTGCATCGGGTTTCGAAGACGGATGCGGCCGGACGGGTCTCCTTCGGCAATCTGCCGCCGGCGGACTACTATCCGGCGGTTCTGCCGCCGGAAGAGGAGCGATGGCTGATCGGCGACAGCGGGCGGCGCACCCGCGTAACGGCGGGGCGGCATTCGGACATCGGCTCCCTGTATCTGCGCGCCGTCGACGACACCGGGGCCGCACGATAGTCAGCCGGCGCCGACGGCTGCTCATTGACTTTGTTTTCCATTACGATACGATATTTCAGAATATTCCGAATTAAGGAAGGCGCCATGCAGCTGTCTCCGGTCATGGAATCCTTTATTCTCCACTGGGGAGAGATGGGTTCGCGGTGGGGGCTGAACCGCACGGTCGCGCAGATCTATGCCCTGCTCTACGTCGCCGGGACGCCGCTGCCGGCCGACGAGATCGCCGGCACGCTGAAGGTCGCCCGCTCGAACGTCAGCACCAGCATCCGGGAACTGCAATCCTGGGGCCTGATCGCCCGGACCCACGCGATCGGCGACCGGCGCGATCATTTCGTCGCCGAAACCGATTTGTGGACGGCCGCCCTCCGCGTCGCGGACGCGCGCAAGAGGCGGGAGATCGATCCGGCGATCGCGGCGTTGGCCGGATGCCTGTCGGACGCGCGGACCGACGACGCCATCGGCAAAGACGCCGTCGCCCGAATCCGGGCGATGCACGATTTTCTCGAAGCCGCGGGCGGCTGGTACGAGGATGTGCGGGAATTGCCGCAATCCAAGCTCGAGACCCTGATGAAAATGGGCGCGAAGGTCGCCCGGCTCGAAACGCCCGCCAGAAAGCCGAAAAAGAAGAAGGGCAAGGGCAGACGCTGAAGCCCGTGCCGAAACGGCGGGTATGCCGCCGCCCAGCAGGAGTTGTGCACCGCATGGCCGAATCCCAGAACGTCGCCGTCGGGACGCGCGGACGGGTCCGCATCGTCACGATTAACCGGCCCGAGGTCCGCAACGCGGTAGACCCGCCGACCGCCGTCGCCCTGCGCGATGCGTTCCTCGCCTTCGCCGCCGACGATTCGGTGGATGTCGCGGTGCTCGCCGGGGCGGACGGCGCCTTCTGCGCCGGCTACGATCTCAAGGCCCTGTCCGCCTCGCAGGGCGCAATCGCTTACGAGCCGGAAGGCGCCGGCCCGATGGGGCCGTCGCGGCTGCTGCTCGACAAGCCCGTGATCGCGGCGGTCGAGGGGCCGGCGGTCGCCGGCGGCCTCGAACTCGCCTTGTGGTGCGACCTGCGCGTCGCGGCGGAGGATGCGGTATTCGGCGTCTACTGCCGGCGCTGGGGCGTGCCGCTGATCGACGGCGGAACGGTCCGCTTGCCGCGCCTGATCGGCCACAGCCGGGCCATGGACATGATCCTGACCGGCCGGCCGGTGCGCGGCCCGGAAGCCCTGGAATTCGGCCTCGCCAACCGGCTGGTCCCGAAGGGCGCCGCGCTGGAGGCCGCCGTTGCGCTCGCCGACGGGCTTACCCGCTTCCCGCAGCTCTGCATGCAGGCGGACCGCATGACCGCCATTCGGCAATGGGGCCTGCCGCTTGAAGAGGCGCTGCATTATGAAGGCCGGGAAGGCGTCGCGCCGCTCGAACGGGAGGCGGTCGGCGGCGCCGCGCGCTTTGCCGGCGGCAGGGGCCGCAGCGGCGCTTTCGACGACATCTGATCGCCTGTTCGCCTCCGCTGCGGCGGCTGCCGGCCGCGAGTGAGATTCCATGCCACCCAGAACCCGGAACTTCACCCTGTCGCGCCGGCTCGGCCATCCGCGCAAGCGCCATGAGGGCAGGCCGGTCGCACCCAGGGACGCCGCGACGCTGATCCTGGTCCGCCACGGAACGGACGGACCGGAGATCCTGATGGGGCAGCGGTCCAACCGGGCGAAATTCGTGCCCGGCTCTTTCGTCTTTCCGGGCGGCCGGCTCGACAGCCACGACTGGGAGGCGCAGCCGGCAACGCCGCTCGCCGCGCCGGTCGCGAAGATGGGCCTGCGCGGCAGCGCCGCCAAGGCGCAGGCGCTCGGCATGGCGGCGGTCCGCGAGACCTTCGAGGAAACCGGCCTGCTGCTGGCGGCGGACGGCGATGTCGGCGCGGCGGACGACGGGACCTGGCGCGAAATGCGCGCCCTCGGCAAGGCGCCGGACCTGGCGCGCCTGACCTATCTCGCCCGGGCGATCACCTCGCCCTACAGCCCGATCCGCTTCCACGCCCGTTTCTTCATGGCGGCGTACCGGCCGGAGGACGGCGCGATCGGCGGCTCGGGCGAACTCTCGGACCTGCAATGGATCCCGATCGCCCGGGCCGGCGATTTCGGCCTGCTCGACGTCACCCATTTCATGCTCGGCGAAGTCCGGCGCCGGCTGGCCGGGCCGGAAGCCGATGCCGTCCCGCTGTTCGCCTACCGCCTCGACCGCCCCTTCGTGCGCTACGACTGAGCGGCGGCCGGCCCCGCCTTCAATGCGCGATGTCCTTGCGGATTTCGTAATGGTCGCCGCCGAACTCGCCGAACATGCTCTTGACCCTCGGATGGCCCACCGGCTTGCCGGTTTCGTCGGGCAGCAGGTTCTGCTCCGAAACATAGGCCGTGTAGGTGGTCTCCGCGTTCTCGGCGAGCAGGTGGTAGAAGGGCTGGTCCTTGCGCGGGCGGGCCTCTTCGGGGATCGACCGCCACCATTCCTCGGTGTTCGCGAATTCGGGATCGACGTCGAAGATGACGCCGCGGAACGGGTAGAGCCGGTGTCTGACGACCTGGCCGATGGCGAATTTGGCAGTGGCAAGCATGGCTCCGGCCCGGTAGTGCGGCGTTGCCGCCGTTCTTCGATCCACGCGCCGCCCGTTGCGGCGCCGCGCCCCGCCATTGTGGCGGGGAACCCGCCTGCACGCAAACCCCGATCCTCGTCTGCGGCGGCCGGCATTATTACCCCGTCATTTCGACCGGAGCGGCGAAGCCGCGGAGTGGAGAAATCTACCCGAAGCCCGGCCGTTGCCGGAATGCCGCGCGCGGTGCGGGGCGCCGCCGGGGGCGGATTTCTCCGCTACGCCGCCCCGGAGGGCGGCTCCGGTCGAAATGACGGGACGGCGAAAGCGCTCCGCGACAGGCGTCCCCGGAGCCGCGCGTCACAACGGTTGCGCCTCGCTCAGGACGCGGGCGCGTATCGCGGGATGGAGCCCGTTCTCGGTCGCCACGTCGACCCGGCGGTCGAGGAGTTCCTGTACGTCCACCAGAAGGCCGCCGAGCGCGAGGCCGGTTTTTTCCGGCGGCAGCGAGACCAGCAAATCGACGTCGCTCGCATCGCCGGCGTCGCCCCGCGCCATGGACCCGAACACCCGGACGTCGCCGACGCCGTGGCGTTCGGCGAGCGCAAGAATATCGTTGCGGTGGGTTTCGATCAGCGGGTGCATGGCGACCTCTCCATGTTCGGGCCGCCGGCGCGGGCATGTCCGCGCTGCGCGCATGGGCGGAAACGCCGGGGCCGACGGCCGTCCTTATACCGGAAAAGGCGGCCGTCGTGCGGATTCGTTCGTTCCCGCCGCCCGGCGGTTATCCGTCGATGTCCAGCTTCGGAAGGCTGCGGACGATCTTCATCGTTTCGAGGCTCACCGTGATGATCCGTTGGAACAGCTCCAACGGGTAGGCGGGATTTCCAACGGTTTCGATGGCGTAGCGGTTGGCGTCGTTCACGATGCCGCTCGCCTTGTCGGTCTTCACGCACTGGCGGTCCATGACCCATTCGAGGGCGGGCTTGCCGTTCACCGCATAATCGTAGGCTGCGAGCGGAATGTCCTGCATGGCGATGTTGGCGTTGTAGATGACCGTGGTCCTGTCCTTGTCCCGTCCCTTGCCGCCGAACTTCATCTTCGTAACGCGGTAGAAGGCTTCGGGATCGCCGACCGCAGCAAGACGTAGATCGCCTTGCCTGATGGTGACGGGATAGGGTTCGACGCTCTCGTAATTGACATGCAGGTCGCCGAGACGTCGGCCGGCATCGCGGAACGCCCGGAAGTCATTGGCCGTCTTCACGCAAGGGATGCGCGGAAGCTCCTTTGACAGGTTGTTGGCGAAACGTGTGCAGTAGTCGCCTGAATGCAACAGGCCGTAGACATAGTAGAATATGTCTTCCTTAACTACTGTTTCTCTGGGATAAGCCTCCCGGAAATGTTGCAGGCCGGCCTCGGTGATGGCCTCGCGGGCGCGACAGTCATCCGTTCCAGCATTCTTGGACAAGAGATCGCTTGCTTTGTCGGAGGTTTCTTCGTTTATGTTGTAGATTTTGAGCGGGAAGCATTGCCCGGTGTCCAACGTATGAAGATTGGGAAGAGAATTCACCATCAAACAAGAAAAACCCGAACGCGCGCCAATGCCGGTAACGCAGATTACGCGATTGTCCTCACAGCCGGTCGGAAAGATGCGTGGCATCTGGTATACTCTCTCATTTAGGCGGCGATCATAGTAAAGATGTTGCCGAGTGAATGGTCGATAGAGGGACTCAGCAATGGCATCGTTCCTAAATGAGAGCGACCTTCCCTTACTCAGGTCAGCCTTGAGATTGCCGGACCAGCTAATCTTCTTGGGATCTGAGGTTATGAAGCCTTCGATCCTGCCCGGATATCCGACCTTCGGTCTGCGAGAAAGATGCTCGCTGTACACATCGATCATGGAGCGCACATTATTTTCAATTTCCGCGTATGATGAATTGCAACACCAAGGATCCCGATTTGTTACAACGCCCAACGAATAGTTTTCGAATAACTTGATAGCAGATTTTTCCTTTTTGTCTCCAATACGAATAAATTTATCGAAGCGACGATCCCGTTGATCGAGCCAGTCACCGTGTTCGTCCGGGATTATCCCGGTCCAGCCCTCCAATGCGGAAATGCCGGATATGCTGCCAAACCGCCGGATAATGTCGAACTTGGTTTCACGATCGAGGTCACTTCCTATGTCATGGAACCGGATTCGCCCGCGTTCCGTCGATTCGGGCTTCTTCACAAAAACGGTAATCGCGATGCCGGTCATGCTGCCTTGGCGGAAGACGTTTTCGCCTTCGCCGGCCCGGCCGCTGCTCAGCATATTTTTCCGGATGTCGCCGCGCAGATGAAATACATGGATGCTGGAGAACTCGTCGGTCACGCACTTGCGCATACCGTCTGCGAAATTGCGTTCGACCCATGCACCGCCCGATACATACGCCATGACGCCGCTGCCGGCCTCCTCCAGCCGGTCGCTGCCCCACCGGATGGCGCGGATATAGGGATCGTATAGGAACCTTTGCAACTTGGCATTCGACTGCGCGGCGTAAGTGTCGCCGATACGTTTGTCCAGATGACGGTAGGCGATATTCTTGGCGTCGTCGTTTTCGTTCTTCTGCCCTGCCGAATAAGGCGGATTGCCGAATATTACCCGGATGTCCTGTGCCTTCTGCCGTTTCCGCCGTTCTGAGTTGTCGGGCATGTAGTGCGCAATCAGATCGTCCCGCTCGTACATCTGGAAAGTGTCTGTAAGGCAAATGCCCTCAAAGGGGACATAATCGCCGCCCATGATGCCGTGATAGACGGATTCGATGTTGATCGCCGCGATATAATAGGCGAGCAAGACGATTTCGTTGGCGTGAATTTCCTCGCGGAATTTCCGTTCCATGTCTTCCGGCGCGATCAGGCCGGATTGCAGCAGCCGCGCGATGAAGGTTCCCGTGCCGGTGAAGGGGTCGATGATGTGGACGCCTTCGGAGCCGAGGGTCTGGCCGAACTCCTCCTGCAAGACCTCGTTCACCGACCGGATAATGAAATCGACGATCTCGACGGGGGTGTAGACGATGCCCAGCTTCGCGGTCGTAAGCGGGAAGGCGTTGCGGAAGAATTTGTCGTAGAGTTCGACCATGAGGCGCTGCCTGGCCTGGGGGTCGGTAATGCCCTCGGCGCGCATCTGCACGCTGGCGTAGAATTTCCGCAGGTCTTTCGCTTCCTTGCCGATATTGGCGTCGTCCAGCACGTCCAGCACGCCCTGCATGGCGCGGGAGACCGGGTTTTCGTCGGTGAAGCGGTGGCCCTCGAACAGCGCCCGGAAAACCGGGCGGGTAATCAGGTGTTGCGCCAGCATCTCGACCGCATCTTCCTCGGAGATGCTGTCGTTCAGGTCGTCGCGCAGTTCTTCGAGGAAGCTGTCGAAGGCGGTGCGCGCGGGCGTGCCGGGCGCCTCCAGAATGCCCTTCAGGCGCGCGATGTGGTTCCCGGCGATCTCCGCGACGTTGGTCGCCCAGTCTTCCCAATAATCCCGCGTGCCGCATTTCTTCACGATCTTCGCCATGATGGCGCGGGAAAATTCGTCGACCGGGTAGACGAATTCCGCCTGGCCCATGTCGCCGGCGCCCCAATCCTGCCCCGGCCTGCCGATGCCGGCGCGGGCGGGAACCGGCCTGGCGGGCAGGGTATCGACCACGGCCGTCACCGCTTCGAGCTCCCGGCTCGATACGCCGACGATCTCGATCCGGCCGCTCACGTCCTGGCCGAGCGACGCCTTGTTAATCGTCGCGTCGAAGCGGTCGTCATGGGCGCGCAGGGCGTTAAGGATTTGCCAGACGACCCGGTATTTCTCGTTGTCGTTGAGCGCCTGTTCGGGCGGCACGTCCGGCGGCACGCCGACGGGCAGGATCACATAGCCCATCTTCTTGGCTTCGGCCTTGCGCATGACGCGCCCGACCGATTGCACCACGTCGATCTGGCTCTTGCGCGGATGCAGGAACATGATCGCGTCGAGGGCCGGCACGTCCACGCCTTCCGAAAGGCACCGGGCGTTGGTCAGGATGCGGCAGGTGCGGTCGCCGGCGTCGGCCTTCAGCCAGTCGAGAAGGATGCCGCGCTGCTTGGCGTTGAACGTGCCGTCCACATGGTCGATCTCGCAGCGCAGCGAATCGGGCGCGCCGCCGTCCTCCGGCTCGCCGCCGAGGAATTCATCGACAACGGCCGAAAACTCGTCGCGGACCAGCTTCGAACTCTTGATGTCCCGGCAGAAGGCCAGCGCCCGGCGCATCGGCAGCGGATCGGCCGCCACGTCCGCCTTCATGTCGGCCTTGGCGAGCGCCTTGTAGCAACCGACGATCTTGGTCGCGTCGTCCAGCACCAGTTCGCTCGAACCGTCGGCGAGGCGCTTTTGCACGGACGACCCGATCAGCCCTTCGTCCATCGCGAGGACGACGACCTTGTAGTCGGTCAGCAGGCCGCTCTGCACCGCCCGGGAAAAGCTGAGATGGAAAAAGGTCTCGCCGTACAGTTCCCCGTCGTCCATCGAGGCGAGAACGGCGTCGGCCTCTTCCGCTTTTGTCTTGACGCTTTCGCCGAAGATGCGCGGGGTCGCGGTCATGTAGAGCCGCTTCCGGGCCCGGATCGTGTCGTTGGAATGGACCTTGACGAAGTTGGATTCCTCCTCCCCGGCCAGCGTCGCGCCGGTCGTGCGGTGCGCCTCGTCGCAGATTATCAGGTCGAATTCCGGCAGGCCGAAGCCGGCCTGCGCCGCCGCGATGACCTGAATGGACTGGTAGGTGGCGAAGACCGCGGTCATCTTTTCCGGTTCGGGACCGCGCGCGCCGTCCGCCAGCTTCGCCGCGTCGGTCGTGGCCGGAAAGGCAAGATCGAGAATGTCGATCTCGGCGACGTCGGAATTGCTCCTCCGGCGCTTCCCGACCTGGGTGTCGGAGCACACGGCGAAGGAGCGCAACGGCGTTTCCGTATCCGCCGTCCATTCGCGCACGCTCTGGGCCATGAGCGCGAGGGACGGCACGAGCACGAGTACATTCTTGCCACTACCGACCAGGTCTTCGGCGATCTTCAGGCTGGTAAAGGTCTTGCCCGTGCCGCAGGCCATGATGAGCTTGCCTCGGTCCGCCTCCGCCAAACCGTCCAGCACGGCAGAGAGCGCGTCCTTCTGGTGTTCCAGAAGGCGCTTCTTCCCGGCCAGGACAATCTCGCCCTTTGCGGCGAAGGCGTCCCAGCGGATCGGGCTTTCCCGAAGGTCGTTCAGGCCGATGCGGATAACCGGAATCGACTGGCCGCGGAGCATGGCCTCGGCGTTCTCGCTCCACGGTTCCTCCGTCGAATCGACAATCACCCGGCGCGCGAAGGGGACTCTGCCGGACGCGGCGATGAAGCTGTCGATATCCGCTTTGCGGATGCGGTGGTCCGGATCGTAGAACTTGCACTGGATGGCGGCGTAGCCGGCGCCGTCGCGGAGCGCCGCCACGAGGTCGATGCCGGTGTCCCGGCCGTCCCAGCCGTGGGCGGCGGCCCATTCGGCATAGGGCCGCACGTCCCGGTAGTGTTCGCGCTGGACCGGGTCTTCGGCGAGGAAGGCCGCCGCAAGGCGCTCGAAATACGCGCCTTTCTCGCGCTCGGTGCGCGCGGCTTGGCGGTAGGAGTCCAGAAGATCGTGCAGGGCGTCGTTTGTCATGGAAATACCGGTCGGGCGTCGTCCGCCGCAGTTTGCAAATTTGCGGAGCGCCTGCGCAAGCGTCGTATGACATGCGCCGCCAGCCGCCCGGCGGTCCTTTCCTGCCGCCCCGGACGGAGCGCCGCGCCGGTCCGGGCCCCGGAGCTGTGGGCAAATGCCCCGCCGGGCGGCTTTCCCTCCGGCCGGCCGGCGCGGCGGCGAGGTTTGTACTTTCCTTGACACCGCCAATTTTGTTCCCTATATATTCCCTGCGAACGTCCGGCGCGGCGGCCGGGCTTTCCCGGTCCCACAGGGGGGTAGAATGGAGTAATATTTCCTAGTATGATTTTTCCAGACTCCGGAATCGCGGTTTTCCGGCGTTTCGGGAGCCTCGGAGCGCAGTAAAACTAAAATAAAGACCGGTCTGTCTAATTCGGCATATGCGCGGAGAAACGGCGGCGAAAAATTTGAATGTCCGCTCAAAAAAAGGAGGCCGCAGACCTGCCGCCCGCCCTTCACGCCAGCCGGAAGCTCGCGCCCGTGCCCAGTTCGCCTTCGGCGCGCACCTTCTCCTTCTCGACCAGCCAGACGAGGTGGGAGAGCACCGAGCGCGCGGCGGCCGGATACATGGCGGGCGGCGCGTCGTCCGCATACATGCGCGGCACCATGTCCGCGATGGATGTCAGCCCGTCCGCCAGGCAGGCGAGGACCTGTTCCTCCCGGCCCATGCGGTGCGCCTTCAGCGCCGGCACGAAGGCCGCGGGATCGCGGATCGGCGCGCCGTGGGTCGGCCAATAGACCGCGTCCTCGCCCCTTTCGCCGCGGGCGATCAGCTTGTCCAGGCTGGCGACATACTGCGCCATGTCGCCGTCGGGCGGCGAGACGATGGTGGTCGACCAGCCCATGACGTGGTCGCCGCTGAACAGGGCGTTCTCCTCCTTCAGGTGGAAGCAGAGATGGTTGGAGGTGTGGCCCGGCGTGTGCACGGCCTCGACCGTCCAGCCGTCGCCCTCGATAACGTCGCCGTCCCGCGTGACGATATCCGGCGCGAAGCTTTCGTCGCCGCCGGCTTCGACGACCGCGCCGGCCTCGATCCGGCCGCCGCCGTGGGGGCCGAAACCGTAGGTCGGCGCCGCCCATTCGGCCTTGAGCGGCGCGGCGGCCGGCGAATGGTCCCGATGGGTGTGGGTGATCGGGATATGGGTGACCGTTTCGCCGCGCAGGGCGTGCTTCAGGGCCTCGATATGGGACGGCAGCAGCGGGCCCGGATCGATCACGGCGACCTTGCCGCGCCCGATGACGTAGGTGCCGGTGCCGTGAAAGGTGAAAGGCCCGCCGTTGCGCGCGACGACCCGGCGGATCAGGGGCGAGACGGCCTCGATCCGGCCGTATTCGAATTCCAGGTCCCGGTCGAAGGGAATGCCGTCCGTCATCGTGCAGCGTCCTGGCCGTTGCGGGCCGGCCGGCAGCCTGGCCCGGATTTCTCCCGGCTACTGTCCGGTTTGCGAATCCTTGTCCCGGTCGGCCGCCGGCGGCTTGCCCTGCCGCTCGTCCGGGTCCGGTCCGTTGTCCCGTCCGACGCATTCCACGAGCCGTTTCAGCGCCTCCGCGGTTCCGGTGAGCTGGAACCCGTATTCGCGTTTGCCCTGCAGCAGCCGGAGCTTCAGTCCCCGGCGCAGGCGCTCCCTTATGCCCCGGTCGTTGCCGAGCGCCAGCCACAGGCGGTTCGTATCGTATCGGAGCACGGTGCCCGGCGCCGAACGGATGACCTTTCCGTCGATGGCCATGGTCATCGTGTAGGGGCTGTGCGGATCGAGCGACCAGTCCGGCGCCGCGACGCCGATGAACAGATCGCGGTTGCGGAACAGCAGGAAATAGAGGGTGATGCCGCTGTTGTACTTGGCCGACACGATGCAGTGGCTGAAGCCCCCCGCGCGGTCGATGTAGGAATTGCCGGTCCAGTCGCCGACTGTCCATTGCGCCCGGGCGGCCGGCGCCCAACAGACCGGACCGCCGAGAAGGACGGCGAAGATCAGGGCGTGAAAACAGCGGAAGGGCCGGGGCATTCGGGCGGCTCTCTACATGCTTTGCGGCGCAGCGGCTATCATGGGGCGGTCGGGGGGCGATCGGGTGGCGCTCATCGGACCGCGGTCGCGGACGGCGGGATTATCGCCTTTGTTGCCGTTGCGTTCAACCGCTTCGGCCGAACCCTGCCGGTCGCGCCGGCGCGCGCCCCTGTCACGGTTTATCTTGCGCCGGCGAGACCCTACCTATAGGCGCATTTTTCGGAACGAGGGCGGAGGGGCGAACGCCCCTCGGGAGCGACAATCGTTGGCACGGAAGCGCAAACGAAACGACGGTAGCGCGCCGGAAACCGGGATCGACCGCGAGGAAGAGCTCTTCATTCAGGAAGTGAATGAAGAGCTCAAGCAGGAACGGTATCTTCAGACCTGGAAGAAATACGGCCAGTATTTCGTCGGCGGCGCCGTCCTCGCCGTCGGCAGCGTTGCGGGCTGGCAGTGGTACCAGGACAGCATTCGCAGCGGGCAGGAGGCGCAAAGCGTGGATTTCGCCTCGGCCACGGCGCTCGCCGCCGGCGGGAAAAGCGGCGAAGCCGGCAAGATTCTCGACAAGCTGGCCCGCGAGACGGACGGCGGCTATGCGGCGCTGGCGCGATTGCGGCAGGCCGCGCTGGTCGGAAAATCCGGTGACGCAAAGGGCGCCGCAGCGCTTTATCTCCAGCTCGCCGGCGACGAAAGGCTCGCGCCGGTCTTTCGCGATCTCGGCACGGTGTTGTGGGGACTGCACGCCCTGGACCATGCCGGCCCGGACCGGGCGATCGCGCGGCTGACGCCCCTTGCAGCAGCCGGCGGAACCTGGCGCTATACGGCGCTCGAACTGATCGCACATTATCATCGAAAGGCGGGACGGAAGGGCGATGCCGCGCGCATATTCAGGCAGATTGAAGGCGATGCCGCCGCGCCGGCATCGCTGAAACGGCGGGCTGGAGAATTGCTGTCCATGATGGGAGAGTCGTGAGCGTCCGCGGCGTCGCGGACGGCTCGGCCGACAGGTGAAAGACATGAGCAGGCTTAAACTTGCGGTAGCGTTGGCGGCAGGTCTGGCGACGGCGGGCTGCGACTCGATCGGGGACATTTTCAGTACCGACGATCCGCCTCTGCCGGGCCGCCGTCTGGCCGTGTTGCCGACCCCCGACATTCTCAAGGCCGATGTCAGGATTTCGGATGTCCGGATCGTGCTGCCGCGGCCGGCGCCCAATGCCGCCTGGCCGCAACAGGCCGGCTATCCGAATCACGCCATGCATCATCTGGCGCTCGGCAGGGATCCGCGGCAGGCTTGGTCGGTCGGGGCCGGGTCGGGCTCCGAGGGCCAGGGCCTGCTTTCGCTCTCGAGGAGCCGGCGCCTGCTGGCCCAGCCGGTGATCGCCGGCGCCCGCACATTCGCGATGGATTCGAATGGCGCCGTCCGGGGATTCGACCTGAAGTCCGGCCGGCAGCTCTGGTCCCAGGGAACCCTGCCGCGGCACGAGCGCGACGGCGATGTCGGCGGCGGGATCGCCTATCACGAAGGGCAGCTTTTCGTTGCGACCGGTGCGGCCGAAGTCCTGGCTATGGACGCTGCGAGCGGCAGGGTGCTCTGGCGGCGCAATACCGGGGCGCCCATGCGTTCGCCGCCGGCAGCGAACGACGGACGCCTGTTCGTTGTCACCGCCGAAAATACCGTAATCGCCTTCGATACGAAGGACGGCAAGAAGCTGTGGAGCCATGACGGGGTAGCCGCCCGGACCGGACTTCTGGGCGGCGGCGCCCCGGCCGTGGACGAGGGCGTCGTGGTCGCGCCTCAGTCGACCGGCGAAGTCGTCGCCCTGCGGGCCGAATCCGGCACGCTTGTCTGGACGGAGAATTTGGGCACGGCGCAGCGCGGCAACCCGGCAGGCGGCCTGAGCGCCATAATCGCCAGTCCGGTGATCGACCGCGGCGTGGTCTACGCCGTGAGCAACGCCGGGCGGCTGGCGGCCATCGAGCTGGCCTCGGGCCGGCGGCTGTGGGATGTCGAATTGAGCAGCCGCCAGACGCCCTGGGTGGCGGGCGACTATGTCTTCGTGTTGACCAATCGTGCGGTGGTGGCCGCGATCCGGCGCAGCGACGGCCGGGTGCGCTGGGCAATCCGGCTCGACCGGTTTACCGATGACGACGATCTGGCCGGCGGGCGGCCGTTCTGGACCGGACCGGTGCTGGCCGGCGATCGCCTGGTGGTCGCCGGATCGCATGGCGAAGCGCTGGCGGTCTCGCCCTATACCGGCGAAGTCATCGGCTGGATTCCGCTGAGCAGGGGCGTGTTCATCCCGCCGGCGATTGCGCAGGGAACGATCCTGTTCCTGGACGACAGCGGTCGCCTGACCGCCATGCGGTAATGACCGGCGCCGCGGCCAGGGTCGCCATCGTCGGCCGGCCGAACGTCGGGAAATCCACGCTGTTCAACCGGCTGGCTGGCGCGCGCGCCGCCCTGGTGCACGATACGCCCGGCGTGACGCGCGACCGCAAGGAAGCGCCGGCGCGCCTCCATGACCTGAAATTCTCGGTTATCGACACCGCCGGCCTCGAAGAGGCGGCAGCCGGCGCGATCGAAAGCAGAATGGCCGCGCAGGCGCTCCGCGCGCTCGAAGGGGCGGCGGTCGCCCTGTTCCTGATCGACGCGCGGGCCGGCATTACGCCGGACGACAGGCATTTCGCCAATCTCCTGCGCCGCGCCGGCACGCCCGTCCTGCTCCTCGCCAACAAGTGCGAGGGCCGGGAGGCCGAACCGGGCCGGCTCGACGCTTTCGGCCTCGGGATCGGCGAGCCGCTTGCGATTTCCGCCGAGCACGGCCTTGGCATGGGCGACCTGCGGCACGCCCTGGCGCCGTATCTGGAAGGGCCGGCGGGGACTGCGGAAGAAACCGGCGCCGACGTTGCGGACAGGCCGATGTCTCTCGCCATCGTCGGGCGGCCGAACGCCGGCAAGTCCACCCTGTTCAACCGCCTGATCGGCGAGGAGCGCGTGCTGACCGGTCCGGAACCCGGCATTACCCGCGATGCCATCTCCTTCGACTGGCGCTGGCCGGACGCGCCCGACGGGAGGCCGATCCGACTGATCGACACGGCCGGTGTCCGCCGCCGGGCAAAGGTCGACGGTTCCCTGGAAAAGTTGTCGGCGATGGACACCTGGCGCGCGATCCGCTTCGCCGACATCGTCGTCCTGATGATCGACGCGCAGACGGTTCAGTCCTTCGGGCATGGCATCGAGAAGCAGGATCTGACGATCGCCCGGCAGGTCGAAGAGGAGGGCCGCGGCCTGGCCATCGCCGCCAACAAGTGGGATTCGGTCGCCGAACCGCAAAAGGTCCGCCGGCAGATCGCCGAGAGCCTGGGAAAGTCCCTCAGCCAGCTGCGCGGCGTTCCGCTCGCCTGCATCTCCGCCCTGGACGGGCAGGGGATCGACCGGTTGATGGGGGCGGTCCTGAAAATCGACACGGCCTGGAACAGCCGGGTCGGCACGGGCGCGCTCAACCGCTGGATCGAGGCGATGCAGGAGGCGCACCAGCCGCCCCTGGTCAACGGCCGGCGGATCAGGATCCGCTACGCCACCCAGGTCAAGGCGCGGCCGCCGACCTTCGCGCTGTTCGCCAACAAGCCGGCGGACCTGCCGGACAGCTACCTGCGCTATCTCGCCAACGGCCTGCGCGAGTCCTTCGGCCTGGAGGGCGTGCCGCTGCGGCTGTACCTGCGCAAGGGCAGAAATCCGTATGCGGAGACTGCCTGACGGTCGCTCAGGCGAGAACGATCTCCCCATGCCGGCGGCAGTCCGCCGAAGCCAGTTCGACGAAAAGGCCGGCGACGCTCTCCGGCGGCGGCAGGGTCATCGGGTCCTCGCCCGGCATCGCTTCGGCGCGCATCCGGGTTCGGACGACGCCGGGACTGAGCATGTTGACGCGGATGTCGGTCTTTTCGATCTCCGCCGCCCAGGTCCGGACCAGCGCTTCGAGCGCCGCCTTGCTCGTGGCGTAGGGTCCCCAATAGGGAAAGGTCCCCCGGGCGGCGCCGCTGGTCACGAAGATCGCCCGGCCGGACGGGGACCGGCGAAGCAACGGTTCGAACGCCCGGATCAGGCGCCAGTTGGCGGTGAGGTTGACGTTCACGGCCCCGGCCCACCGCTCCGGATCGACGTGGGCCAGCGGCGCCAACCCGCCCAGGACCGCGGCGTTGCCGACCAGAATGTCGAGCCTTCCGAACCGCTCGGCGATCGCTCCGCCCATTTCGTCGATGCGGTCGTGTTCTGCGAGATCGACCGGCGCCAGAGTAACCTCCGCGCCGTCGACCGCCCCTGCAATCCGGTCGTCGATTTCTTCGAGCGCACCGGGCGTCCTGGCGGCGAGGATAAGCCGGGCGCCCTCCGCGGCGAACCGCTCCGCCACGGCGGCGCCGATGCCGCGCGACGCGCCGGTGATCAGCGCGATCCGGCCATCGAGAGCGCCCACGGCCTCACACGTCCTCTTCGAGCAGCGAGAGTTCGTTGCCGATCGAACCTTCCTCGAAGTCGGTCAGGCCCGTCGGGTAATCGCCGGTAAAGCAGGCGTCGCAGAATTGCGGCTCGATGGCGTTGCGCCCGGCCGCCTCGCCCATTGCCCTGTGCAGCCCGTCGATCGACAGGAAGGCCAGCGAATCGACGCCGATCAGGGCGGCCATTTCGGCGACGTCGTGCCGGGCCGCAAGCAGCTTGTCGCGCTCCGGCGTGTCGATGCCGTAGAAGCAGGAAAAGCCGGTCGGCGGGCTCGATATGCGCAGGTGGACCTCGCGCGCGCCGGCGTTGCGGATCATCTCGACGATCTTGGTCGATGTCGTGCCGCGGACGATGCTGTCGTCGACCAGCACGACCCGCCTGCCGTCCAGCGCATCCCGGTTCGGACTGTGCTTCAGCCTGACGCCGAGATGGCGGATCTGGTCCGCCGGTTCGATGAACGTCCGGCCGACATAGTGGTTCCGGACAATGCCGAGCTCGAAGGGCAGGCCGGCCGCCTCGGCATAGCCCATGGCCGCCGGAACGCCGGAGTCCGGCACCGGCACCACGACGTCCGCCGCCACGCCGGCTTCCCGGGCCAGTTCGGCGCCGATGGATTTGCGCGTGCTGTAAACGCCGCGGCCCTCCACGCGGCTGTCGGGCCGGGCGAAATAGATATATTCGAAAACGCAGAGCCGGCTCCGCCGCCGCGAGAACGGTCGCAGGCTCTCGGCGCCGTCGTCGTCCAGCACCACCATTTCGCCCGGCTCGATGTCGCGCAGGAACTCGGCGCCGATGATTTCCAGCGCGCAGGTCTCCGACGCAAGCACGAAACTCTCGTCGAGCCTGCCCAGCACGAGCGGCCGGACGCCGAGCGGGTCGCGCACTCCGATCACTTTCTTCCGGCTTATCAGCACCATGGAATAGGCGCCCTCGAGCTGGCCGAGGGCGTCCGTCACGCGGCCGACCAGCGTGTCGGCGCCGCTTTTGGCGACAAGGTGGATGATCACTTCCGTGTCGGTGGTCGACTGGAACAGCCGGCCTTCGCGGACCATGGCGGCGCGCAACGCCCGCGCGTTGGTAAGGTTGCCGTTCTGGGCGACCGCCAGGCCGCCGAACGCGAAATCGGCGAACAGGGGCTGCACGTTGCGCATGATGCTGTCGCCGCTCGTCGAATAGCGGACATGGCCGATGGCCATATGGCCGGGCAGCCTGGCGATCACGTCCGGCGCGTTCAGTGTGTCGCCGACCTGGCCCTTGGCCCGGTGCATGTGAAAATGCTCGCCGTCGTATGCGACGATGCCGGCGGCTTCCTGGCCGCGGTGTTGCAGGGCGTGCAGCCCCAACGTGGTGAGGGCGGCGGAATCCTCATGGCCGAACACGCCGAAGACGCCGCATTCCTCGCGCAGCTTGTCGTCGTCGAACGGGTTTGTCGCCATTGCGGCCCGGTCCGTCCCGGCGGCCGGGCGCGGTGGGCGTCTACCGGGTGGCATCGCGCTTCGCGACGCCGCCGCCCGGCCTGCGGGCGTCGATCTTCTTCTTGATCTCGGCTCCGGTGCGCAGGTCCTCTGCCGCGTCGCGCCCGGTCTGGATCACGCCTTCCGGCAAAAGCCCTTCGGCAACGCGCAGTCCCCGTTCGAGAAGAGGTTTCGAAGCCGCATCGCGCATCCAGGGGATCTGGCTGTCCTTCGGAAAGAAGGAAATCAGCACGACATAGCCCAGGACGACCAGGACGGCGCCGCGCACCGCACCGTAGACGCCGCCAAGCAACCGGTCGGTCGAACTGAAGTGGCTACCGCGCACCCGGCCGGCGATCGGCGAACCGATGAACGCGATGGCGAACAGCACGACGATGAACACGGCGACCGACGCGATAATCCGGGCGGCGAGCACGTCATCGACGATCTGCCGCGCATAAGGTTCCGTATAGGGCAGCAGGAACCAGGCCGCCGCCGCAGCGCCGATCCAGCCCAACAGGCTGAACATCTCGCGCGTAAAGCCGCGAATGAAGGCCAAAATCGTGGACAGCAGCACGACGCCGATAACGATGAGATCCAGCAAGGTCGGGTTCACCTGCGGCCTCGATTTCCGATCCGGCTTCCGGATTGCCCGGCCGGCGCCTCGAACAGCGGCAGCATTTCGCGGAGATGGCCGATGGAAGACTGCTTCAAGGCGGCCGGGGTTCCGCCACCGGCCCCGGTCCGCCGTTTCGGCACAATCGCCCGTTCGAAGCCGAGTTTGGCGGCTTCCTTCAGCCGGTTGTCCATCTGACTGACCGCTCTGATCTCGCCCGACAGGCCGATTTCTCCGAAAACCACTGCGCGGCCGGGTACCGGACAGTCCGTCAGCGACGATACCAGCGCTGCGGCAACGGCGAGGTCCGCAGCCGGTTCGGCAACCCGCAACCCCCCGGCCACGTTGAGATAAACGTCGCGTCCGGCGAGCGCAAGTCCGCACCGGGCCTCGAGCACGGCAAGCACCATGTGCAGGCGCGCCGCGTCCCAGCCGATGACCGCCCGGCGCGGAGAGGCGAATGTCGCCGGCGCAACCAGCGCCTGGATTTCGACCAGCAGCGGCCGGCTGCCTTCCATGCTCGCAAGGACCGCAGCGCCGCTCGCCCGCGCGCCGTTTTCCTCCGCCTCGCCGAGGAACAGGGCGGACGGGTTGGGCACTTCCGCCAGGCCCCGGTCGGTCATTTCGAAGACGCCGATCTCGTCGGTCGGACCGAACCGGTTCTTGACGCTGCGCAGAATGCGGAACTGGTGGCTGCGCTCGCCTTCGAAATAGAGCACGGTGTCGACCATATGCTCCAGCACGCGCGGGCCGGCGATCGCGCCCTCCTTGGTGACATGGCCGACGAGCAGCAGGACCGCGCCGCGCTTCTTGGCGGCCCGGATCAGCTCCTGGGCCGAAGCCCGGACCTGGGACACCGTGCCCGGCGCGGCCTCAAGCGTATCGACATACATGGTCTGGATCGAATCGATGACGACCAGTGTGGGGCCGTCGGCGGAGTCCAGGCTGGCGACCGCATCCCGGACGCTTGTCGCGGTCGCCAGATCGAGCGGCGCATCGGCAACGCCGAGGCGGGACGCCCGCATGCGAATCTGCCCGACGGCTTCTTCGCCGGAAACGTAGACCGCGGCGCCGTCCGCTGCCGCCCGCGCCGCGACTGCCAGCAACAATGTGGACTTGCCGATGCCCGGATCGCCGCCGATCAGGACGGCGCTGCCGGGCACCAGGCCGCCGCCCAGGACCCGGTCGAACTCGGCGATGCCGCTCGGCCGGCGCGGCGGTTCGCCGGAAGCGCCTGCGAGACCGGCGAGCGCCAGCTTGCGGCCTTTCGATGCCGCTCCGGCGCCGATGCCGCCGGGCGCCGCCGTTTCGACCTCCTCGGCGATACTGTTCCACGCGCCGCAACCGTCGCATTTCCCGGCCCAGCGGCGATGGACCGTGCCGCAGGTCTGGCAGACGTAGCGGGTGGCGGTCTTCGCCACGCCTACCTCCTGACCGCCATTTCGATCGGCCCTTCGGCGCGGCCGTGAATGAACTGGTCGACGAAGGCGTTGCCGCTCGATTCGATGTCGCCGGCCGGCCCGTCCCAGACGATTCTGCCGTCGTGCAGCATGGCGATCCGGTCGGCGATGCGGCGTGCGCTCGCCATGTCGTGGGTGATCGAAACCGCGGTCGCCCCCAGTTCCCGGACGCAGTCGACGATCAGGCGGTCGATGATGTCGCCCATGATCGGATCCAGGCCGGTCGTCGGTTCGTCGAAAAATACAATCTCGGGATCCGTCGCAATGGCGCGCGCGAGGGCGACCCGCTTCTGCATCCCGCCGGACAACTCCGCCGGCGACAGCGCGCCGACATCGGCTTCGAGCCCGACCTGTGCCAGCTTGCCCAGCGCGATGTTCCTGGCTTCCGGCTTCGACACGCCCGAACGGCGTTGCAGGGCGAAGGCGACATTCTCCCAGACCGTCAGGGAATCGAACAGGGCCGACCCCTGGAACAGCATCCCGATCCTGGCGTTACGGGCTTCGCGCGCCCGGCCGGACAGCGCCGAAACATCGGCGCCGTCGATAAGGATCGATCCTCCGTCGGGCCATAACAGGCCCAGAATACATTTCAGCATGACCGACTTGCCGGTGCCCGACCCGCCGATCACGACGACGGATTCGCCCGTGCCGACCTTGAGGTCGACGCCGTCGAGCACCGTCTTGGCGCCGAAGGATTTTGTCAGGCCGCGCAGCTCGATCTTGGGCGTTTTGTCGGTCGGCGCGCTCATCCGTCAGGCTCCGAAGAATGCCGCGGTAATCATGTAGTTGGCGGCCAGGATCAGTACGGAGGAGGAGACCACGGCGTTGGTCGCGGCGGCCCCGACGCCCTGGGCGCCGCCCCTGGAATGAAAACCGTGATAGCAGCCCATCAGCGTCACCAGGAATCCGAAGACCGCCGCCTTGACGAGGCCGGTGACGACGTCCAGCGGCTCCAGGAATTGCCAGGTCAGCTTCAGATAGTTGGCGGCGTTGAATTCGAGCGAATGGACGCTCACGACGTAGCCGCCGAACACGCCGATGATGTCGGCGATCAGCACCAGGATCGGCAACGTAATGACGCCGGCGATCAGGCGCGGAACGATCAGGTATTTGTAGGGATCGGTCGACAGGGTCGCGAGCGCGTCGATCTGTTCGGTGACCCGCATGGTGCCGATCTCGGCGGCGATGGCGGCGCCGACCCGGCCGGCGACCATGAGGCCGGCGAGCACCGGGCCGAGCTCCCGCGTCATCGTGAGGACAACGACGGTGGCGATGGCCGATTCCGCGTTCAACCGGGCAAATCCCGTATAGGACTGCAGCGCGAGGACCATGCCGGTGAAAATGGCGGTCAGCCCGACGACCGGCAGCGAAAAATAGCCGATCTGGATCATCTGCCGGCCGATCGACCGTCCGTAGAACGGCGGCCGCAGGCAATGGCTGACGGAAAGGGCGGCGAACGCGACCAGGCGTCCGGTCGCGATCAGAAAGCCGATAAAGACACGGCCGATCGGCGCGAGGAAATTCATGCGTTGCCCTGCGCAGGCCGGGCCGCTTCGATTTCGCCCGGATAAAGGCGGCGATAGCGGCCGCCGAGGCTCGTCAGGATTTCGTAGCCGATGGTGCCGGCCTGACCGGCGACATCGTCGATTGTGTGCCGGGCGTCGATCAGGTCGGCCAGGGTGCCGGGACGGACCTCGCTGCCGGCATGCATGGCCTCGGTGACGTCGACAGTCAGCAGATCCATGGAGACCCGTCCTGTGACCGGGCACGCCCGGCCGTCGATGAAAACGGCGCCCCGGTTGCTCATGGCGCGGAGATAGCCGTCGGCATAGCCGGCTGCAAGCGTCGCGATCCAGGCGGACGGTGCGGTTTCGGCGGTTGCACCGTACCCGACAGTGCGGCGTTCCCGGATTTCGCGGATCTGCAACACAGGCGCCTGCAGCCGCACGACGGGCCGCATCGGGTTTGCGCCCGCCGATTCGTTCCGGGCCGACGGCGTCGGGTTGCCGCCGTAGAGCGCGTAGCCCGGCCGGCCGAGATCGAACCGGTAGTCGGCGCCGAGAAACAGGCCGGACGAATTGGCGAGGCTCGCCCGCGCTGCCGGAAAGCGCGGCCGGATTTCGGCGAAGGCCGCCTGCTGGCGGCGGTTCAGCGGATGGTCCGGCTCGTCGGCGCAGGCGAGATGGCTCATAACGACCAGGCCGGGCAGGGCGTTCAGGGCGTCGAGATCGACCGCGTCGAGGTCTTCGGGATCGAGGCCGAGCCGCGTCATGCCGGTATCGACATGCAGGGCCGCCGGCGTCGGACCCGCTTCCGCGCAGTGTTCGAGCCAGGCGCGCACCTGCCCCGGGTCGTTGAGGCAGGGCGCGAGCCGGTGGCGACTGTAGAGTGGGGCGTCGCTCGGCAGCAGTCCGTTCAGGACGACGATCTCCGCTTCCGGAAGGGCCCGGCGCAGCGTTACGCCCTCTTCGGCATGGGCGACGAAAAAGGTCGCGCAGCCTTCCGAGGCGAGCCGCCGGGCGACCGGATCGGCGCCGAGGCCGTAGCCGTCGGCCTTGACGACGGCGGCGCAGGCCCTTCCCGCCTCGGGGCTGCCCATCCGGTCCCGCAACAGGCGCCAGTTGGCGGCGAGCGCATTCAGGTCGACGGTCAGCAGGCCTGTGGTTTCGCCGGTCTGCACGGCGGATGCCGGTTCAGCGCGCCTCGTCATGGTAGGATTGCGCAAGATCGCTGAATCGGGTCAGTTCCGGCTCGAAATGCAGCTTTACGCTGCCGATCGGACCGTGGCGCTGCTTGGCGACGATAATGTCCGCCTTGTTGTAGGCGCGCTCCATATTCTCCGACCATTTGGTCCATTTGTCGGTATTCGGCGGCGGTTCCTGACGCTCCAGGTAATACTGCTCCCGGTACAGGAACATGACGACGTCGGAGTCCTGCTCGATCGAGCCGGATTCGCGCAGATCGGCCAGTTGCGGGCGTTTGTCCTCCCGCTCCTCGACCTTGCGCGAGAGCTGGGCGAGCGCCAGGACCGGCAGGTTCAGATCCTTCGCCAGCGCCTTGAGCGAGCGGGTGATCTCCGTCAGTTCCTGCACGCGGTTTTCCGGCCGCTGCCCCGGCGCCGGCCGCAGCAGCTGGACATAGTCGACGACGATCAAGGACAGGCCGTGCTGACGGTGCAGGCGGCGGGACCGGCTGCGCAAGGCCGCGATGCTCAGGTCCGCGCTGTCGTCGATATAGAACGGCAGGTAATTCAGTTCCTGCGAAACCTGAACGAAGCGGGAGAAATCGTCCCCGGATACCTCGCCGCGCCTGATCCGGTGGGAGGAGACGCCGGATTGCTCGGCGAGGATCCGGGTGGCCAGCTCTTCGGCTGACATTTCGAGGGAGAAAAAGCCGACCACGGCGCCGTCCTTGCGCACAGGTTGGCCGTTTTCGTCCCGTTCTTCGCGATAGGCCCTGGCCGCGTTGAAGGCGATATTGGTGCCCAGCGCGGTCTTGCCCATCGAAGGGCGGGAGGCCAGAATGACCAATTCCGACGGTTGCAGCCCGCCCAGCAGGACGTCCAGGTCTTTGAAACCGGTCTTGATGCCGACACTCCGGCCATCCTGTTTGTGGGCGGCTTCGGCCCGATCGAGCGCCTTGGCGAGTACAGCCGTGAATGTAGCGAAATCGACCTGCGTTTCGCCGGCGGTCGCCAGGGTGTAGAGTTGGTGTTCGGCCTGTTCGATCTGTGCGGAGGGATCGAGGTCGAGATCGATATTGTAGGCTTCGTTGACGATATCGGTGCCGATCTCGATCAGCGCCCGGCGCAGGTGCCGGTCGAACACGGTCCGACCATAATCGCCGGCGTTGACGATCGTAACGACGGAGGCGGCGAGGCGGGCCAGATAGTCCGCGCCGCCGATCTCGTCGAGCGACCCGTCGCTCTCGAACAGATTCTTGAGCGTGATCGGATCGGCGACCTGGCCCATCTCGACCAGTTTGCGGATCGCGCCGAATATCCGGCCGTGGCGGGCATCGGCAAAATGCTCGACATGGAGGAAATCGGCGACGCGGTCGAACGCCCGGTTGTTGGCGAGCAGGGCGCCGAGCAGCGCCATCTCCGCCTCGAAATTGTGTGGCGGCACACGGAAGGCTGCGCCCTCGTGCAGGCCGTCCGCAGGCGAACCGCCTGCATCGAGACCGCGCGCCGGAACCGGACCCGAACCCTCCATGCGCGTGGTTTCCCGCTCTGCAAGACGACTGAATGAAAACAGTATCGGTATTGCAGAAGAAAAAACGAGGGCTAATCGCCGGAGTATAAAACAATCCAATACCCAGTTATGCACAGTTTGTGAATTACGGCCATAAGCGGCGGAACGGACCTGCGCATCGATCACCGGGCGCCGCACTGCGACCCTTGCCCTAAAACGGGCTTCCAGTCCGACGCGACAGGCTGAATGGTATCGGACCCTCGATTCGGACGGATCCCTTCAATTTCTTGACCGGAATACTGCCTCGACTACTATATCTAGAATCGAAGGAGCGTCGAATGGCCGATACGCCCATTGCTGCGGAAGTGCGCGACACGCCGCTGGCGGCTGCGTTGGGCGAGCGCTACCTGTCCTACGCGTTATCCACCATTGTGTCCCGCTCGTTGCCGGATGTCCGCGACGGGCTGAAACCGGTCCACCGGCGCCTGCTCTATGCGATGCGGGAGCTGCGGCTGGATCCGGCCGCCGGGTTCAAGAAATGCGCCCGCATCGTCGGCGACGTGATGGGCAAGTACCATCCGCATGGCGACCAGGCGATCTACGACGCCATGGTACGGCTGGCGCAGGAATTCGCCGTGCGCTATCCGCTGGTCGACGGGCAGGGCAATTTCGGCAATATCGACGGCGATAACCCGGCGGCCATGCGCTACACCGAAGCGCGGCTGACCGAGGTCGCCGAACTGCTGCTCCAGGGCATCGACGAAGACGCCGCCGATTTCCGCGAGACCTATGACGGCGAGGGCAGCGAGCCGGCCGTTCTGCCGGCTAATTTCCCGAACCTGCTGGCCAATGGAGCCAGCGGCATCGCCGTCGGCATGGCGACCAACATTCCGCCGCACAACGTCGCCGAAATCTGCGACGCGCTGAAGCTGCTGCTGCGCCGGAACCCGGAGAACCGGCACAAGGTGCCCGTTGCCGACCTGATCGGGCTGATGCCCGGCCCGGATTTCCCGACCGGCGGCGTGCTGGTCGAGACCCGGGAGGCCGTCACCGCCGCCTACGAGACCGGCCGCGGCAGCCTGCGCATCCGCGCGCGCTGGCGGGCGGAGCCGCGCAGGGGCGGCGGCAGCACCGTCGTCGTCACCGAGATTCCCTACGGCGTCCAGAAGGGCCGCCTGATGGAGAAGCTCGACGAACTGCTGGCCGCCAGGAAGCTGCCGCTGGTCGGGGATATCGTCGACGAATCGGCCGAGGACATCCGCATCGCGATCCAGCCGCGCAGCCGTAACGTCGATCCGGCGGTGCTGATGGAAGCGCTGTTCCGCGCGACCGAACTGGAAAGCCGTTTCGGCCTGAATTTCAACGTGCTGGACGCCGGGCTGACGCCCCGGGTGATGAACCTGCGCGACGCTCTGTGCGCGTTTCTCGACCATCGCCGGGCCGTCCTCGTGCGGCGCACGGGCCACCGGCTCGGCATCATCGCCCGGCGGATCGAGATCTTGCAGGGCTTCATCGTCGCCTATCTTAGCATCGACGAGGTCATTCGCATCGTCCGGTTCGAGGACAGCCCGAAGCGGGAGCTGATGAGCCGCTACGACCTGAGCGACGTTCAGGTCGAGGCGATTCTCAACATGCGGCTGCGCGCCCTGCACAGGCTGGAAGAGATCGGCATCCGCACCGAACTGGAAGCGCTGGAGGCCGAACGGGCCGATCTGACCGGGTTGCTCGAAGACGAAGGGCGCCAGTGGAAAAGGGTCGCCGCCGAGGTCGACCGGCTGCGCGAGACCTTCGGGCCGGACACCGAACTGGGCCGGCGCCGCACGGAGCTCGGCGACGCGCCGGGCGCCGAGATCGTCGATTTCGAGGCCCTGGTCGCGAAGGAGCCGGTGACCGTCCTCTGTTCGGAGAAAGGCTGGATCCGGACGGTCGGCGGCCATGTCACCGACACCGGCGCCCACCGCTACAAGGAGGGCGACCGGGAACGCTTCGTTCTGCACGCCACGACCGCCGACCGGCTGGTCCTGTTCGGCACCGACGGGCGCTTCTACACCGTCCCGGTCGACCGGCTGCCCCGCGGCCGGGGATTCGGCGAGCCGATCCGCCTGTCGGTCGAACTCGGCAACGACAGCGAGATCGTCTCGCTCATGGTGCACGATCCGGCGCGCAAGCTGCTGGTCGCGAGCAGCGAAGGCCGCGGCTTCCTGGTGCCGGAGAAGGAGGTCGTCGCTCAGACGCGGACGGGCAAGCAGGTGCTCAACGTTGCCGGCGATGTCGAGGCCGCGGCCTGCACGGATGGCGCGGGAGACCATGTCGCCGTGCTCGGGGAGAACCGCAAGCTGCTGGTCTTTCCGGCGGCGGAACTGCCGGAGATGACCCGGGGCAAGGGCGTGATCCTGCAAAGGTACCGCGGCGGCGGCCTGGCGGACGCCCGGACCTTCGCGCTCGCCGAAGGGCTCGAATGCCGCACCGGCGCGCGGACCCGCACCTTTTCGGCGGACGAACTGGCCGGCTGGCTCGGCAAGCGCGCCCAGGCCGGCCGCCTGCCGCCCAGGGGTTTCCCGCGGGCCGGCCGCTTCTGAGCCGGTCAGCTGGCCGGTGGCCGGCCCTGCGGCCGGTCGTGTGAGTGGGCGCCGGTTCTAGAAGTTCAGCGATATATCGCGGTGGTTGGCCAGGCAGCCGGCGACGTCGGTGGCCTGGTCGCTGTTCAGGCGCGGCTGGAGACGCAGACCGATGGTCTGGGCGATTGCCGCGTCGTATTCGGCCAGCGGTCCGGTGAGTTTCGCCTGCGCTGCGGTCCGCCAGGCGATCTCGCCGTCGAACCGCTTCAGCGCATCGCCATAGGCCTTCAGCGCCCGGTCCCGCCGCAGCCGGGTCGGGCGCAGGTTGCGCCGCGCATTGCTCAGGCGCGATCGGATCGCGCTGGTGCCTGCCACCGAACGCATCTCGCGCTCCAGGGCCCGGAGCGCCGTTTGCGCCGCTTTCGGGTCGCCTGTTTCGATCAGCGGTTTGAGTCCCGTAAGCTTCGGTTTGAGGCCGCTCAGCGCACCGGCGCCGGCGATCAGCGACCGGGTTTCCTTGACCGGCGCATAGGCGCCGTCGACGGTCCGGCGGTAGCGCAGCCGGGCGAGCCGCTCCTTCTTGGCGAGGTCGAGGAACTGTTTGCGCCTGGCCTGCCAGTCGGCCGGAACCTGCGCCAGCAGTGCCTTCTTCTCGGCCTGCAATTCCGCCATATCCCTTTCCAGATCGGCGATCGCGCCGCGATCCGGCGTGTCGGCTTCCCGCAGCCGGCGCAGATCCTCAGCTTCCTCGCCCAGCTTCTCGTCGATGATCAACACCTGGCGGTTGATCGACCGCACCTTGCGGTGCAGCGGCCGGTAGGTCGGGATGTAGCCGGCGACGGTCTTCTCCGCGGCACGGACGTCGCCGATCCGCGCAAAGGTGTCCCGTGCATCCTTGAAGGCCCGGTTCAGCGTTCCGCGCCGCTCGGCCGGGAGATAGGAAATATCCGTCTTCGATGCCTTGTCGATCGCCGCCAGGAGGACTGCGCGCTGCTCCGTCATCAGCACGAAGTTGCGCTCTTCGATGCAGGCCTGAAGCCGCGGATTGCGCGGCGGCGGCGCATTCTCGCCGCTGAGCGAGATGCGGTTCGGCAGATAGTTCACCAGCGACGGATAGAGGCCGACGATGCCGAGGGCGACCAGTTGCAGCGTGATGAACGGCACCACGCCCTTGTACATCGAAACGGTCTTGACCGATGCCGGCGCCACGCCGCGCAGATAGAACAGGGCGAAGCCGAAGGGCGGCGTCAGGAATGAGGTCTGGATGTTGACGCCGATCATCACGCCGAGCCACACGGCGGTGACGTTGGCCGATGGATCGGCAAGCAGGATCGGCGCGATGATCGGCACCACGACCACGGCGATCTCGATGAAATCGAGGAAGAAGCCGAGAATGAAGATCACCGCCATGACCAGCGCGAACTTGGCGAGGAAGCCGCCCGGCAGGCCGAACAGGAAATCGCGGACCAGATCCTCGCCGCCGAAGGCCCGGAAGGCGGAGGTCAGCATCGCGGCGCCGATCAGGATGATGAAGACCAGCGACGTGGTCTTCGCCGTCTCGACCATGACGTAGCGCAACGTGTCGTCGGTCTTGTAGACGCGCCAGCCGCTCCACACGAGCGACGTCAGCAGGGCGAAGACGGCGACCGACGCCAGTACCAGCGCCGTCACGTCGTCGGCAGTGACGACATTCTTGACATTGATCGTGTAGATCGAGAGCAGGAACAGGACCGCGCCGATCGACAGGACCGCAAGCACGGCCGGGTAGAATGCGCCTCTGCGGCCCTGGTAGAGCCGGTATCCGGCCATGATCATGGCGCCGGACGCGCCGATGGCGCCGGCCTGGTTCACGGTGGCGATGCCGGTCAGGATCGAGCCCAGCACGGCAAAGATCAGCGTCAGCGGCGGCACCAGGACGATCAGCACCCGCCTGGCGAAGGCCACGTCGAATTTTCCTTCCCGCGCCACGGGCGGCGCGAGCGCGGGCCGCATCAGCGCCGTCACCAGGATAAACGCGATATAGAGCCCGACCAGCACCATGCCGGGCAGGAAGGCGCCGAGGAACATGTCGCCGGCGCTGGCCGAGGTCAGGCCGTAGTCGCCGGGCATGGCGCTCGATCCGGTGCCGGCCTTGTATTCCGCCTTGCGCAGGGTCAGCGCCTGGTCGGTCGCGTTCGAGAGCTGGTCCGCCAGGATGATCAGCACGATCGACGGCGGAATGATCTGCCCCAGGGTGCCCGACGCGCTGATCGTGCCGGTGGCCAGCGCCGGGCTGTACTTGTTGCGCAGCATCACCGGCAGGGAAATCAGCCCCATGGCGACAACCGTCGCGCCGACGATCCCCGTGGTCGCCGCCAGCAACGCGCCGACGAAGACGACCGAGATTCCCAGGCCGCCCGGGATGCGGCCGAACAGCTGGGCCATGGTCACCAGCAGGTCTTCGGCGATCTTGGACCGCTCGAGCATGATGCCCATGAAGACGAACAGCGGAATCGCGATCAGGGTGTCGCGATCGGGATCCCAGTAAACGCCCCGGAAGTTGGAAACCCCCGAATTCAGCCATTCGATGGGCCCGCCGGTGTGGAAGAAGCTGCCTTCGTCGCCGGTGAAGATCACCCCGGCGACCGTCGCGAGCAGGATGGTGAGGATGGCCGAGCCGGGCAGGGCGAAGGCGACCGGATAGCCGGACGCCAGCGCGCCGGCCATCAACAGAACCAGAAGCAGCAGGAAGAAGAATTCCATCAGCCGCCGCCCCGCCGCGCCGCCCGGCCGCCGCCGCTAATGGTGCGCATCGCTCTCGCCCTTGCTCTGCGGCGCATCCGCTTCCTGCAGCAGGACGCCGGCGTTGGACAGTAGCGACGCCATGAATTCCAGCAGCATGGTCACGGCAAAGACCAGCAGATAGCCGGCCAGCATGTATTTGACGTAGAGGCCGAAGCCGGCCTGCGTGACTTCGAAGCTCAGCAGCGGACCGCTGACGACGCTGAACTTGTTGGCCAGGCCCATCGTCATCACGATCCAGCAGACCGGCGCGCCCAGAATGGCTGCGCCCGCCGCGTTGACCCAGGCGCGCCGGCGCGGCCCGAAGCCGGAATAGAGCACGTCGACCCGGACATGGCCTTCGTGGAGCAGCGTATAGGCGCTCGCGAACAGGAACAGGGCGGCGTACCAGAAGCGCACCAGGTCGGCCATGAAGGCCTGTTCGTAGGAATAGAGGAAACGCAGGATGACGATCTGGAGTTCGGCCACCACGACCAGCAGCGCCAGCCAGGTGAAGCCGACCGACCGGGTGAACAGCGAGATCGCTATGGCCGCAGCCATCAGGGGCAGATGCAGGACCTGGGCGCGGAACGAAGACTTGCCCAGATCCTGCGCCAGGCCCTTGCCGACGACATCCGGGAGAAGGCCTTCGACCCTCAGGAAGGAGACGACCGCGTCGGCAAGGCCGACGAGAAGAACGGTCCAGAAGGCGGCCCGGGCAACGAACGCGCCGATGGCGCTGAGGCGTTTTGCATCCATATGGAGGGTGCGCGCCCTTGTCCGCAAAACGTAAACGGCGATAGCGGCGACGGTAACCGGATAAAACGCAATCTGAAGAATGGCGAGCGCGACGCGGCCGCCGAGCGGCTCTTTCGGAGCGGCAAAGCCCAGCAGTCCGGCGTCTCCGAGCAGGGCGACGACACCCGGCCAGTCGAGCCAGAAGACCAGGTAGGCGTTCGCCAGATAGACGAAGCCGAGATAGGAGACGGAGAGCGCAAGAATGCGCATTGCCGGCTGCATCCGGCCGGACGCCGCCGCAGGCAAGTCGGAAATGGCGCCGGAATCGGCCGTCGCTGCAATGCTCATACCGGATCGCTCGACAGGCAATGACGTCCGCCCGTCGCCCGCATTGGGCCGCCCGCTCGGGGCGGCCGGGAAGCCGAACCGAAAGAACCGGGAGCAGCCGATGGCGTTATCGGCTGCTCCCGGTCCGGTTATACGGCGACCCGGCTAGAGGCCGAGAACGCGGTTGCGTTGGGACAGATAGGCCTGAACCGAAATCTGTGTCCATGCGCCGAGGTCGGCGCGCGCCGCGCGGAAGCTGTCGTCGACGTCTTTCGCGAGCTTGCTGTGGGCGCGGGTGGCTTCGAAGACTGCCTCGGCGCCCTTGCCGAACGCATCGTACACATCGTCGTTGAACTGGCGCAGCTTGACGCCGTGATCCCGGACCAGTTCCTTCAGGGCCTGACCGGATTTGGCGTCGAACTCGGCCATCATGATGTCGTTCTCGGCGGCGGCGAGGCCCTCGATGATCGTCTGATCGTTCTTGCTGAGCTTGCCCCACCAGGAGCCGTTCATGCCCAGGGACAGCATGGCGCCGGGCTCGTGCATGCCGGGATAGTAGTAGTAGCTGGCCGCTTCGTAGAACTTCATGAACTTGTCGTTCCACGGCCCGACCCATTCGGTGGCGTCGATCGCCCCGGAGACCAGGTTTTCGTAAATCTGGCCGCCCGGCAGCGAAACCGGCGAAGCGCCGAGCTTGGCCATGACGTCGCCGCCCAGGCCCGGGATACGCATCTTCAGGCCCTTGAGATCGTCCGGCGACTCGATTTCCTTGCGGAACCAGCCGCCCATCTGGACGCCGGTGCTGCCGGCGCGCACGCATTTGAGGCCGAATTCGCCGGCGACCTTGTCCCAGAGCTGCTGTCCGCCGCCCCACTGGATCCAGGCGTTCATCTCGGTGTAGGTCAGGCCGAAGGGCACCGAAGTGAAGTAGGCCCACGCCGGGTGCTTGCCTTTCCAGTAGTAGTCGGCGGCGTGATAGATCTGCGCCTTGCCCGACGCGACTTCGTCGAACGAGGCGAAGGCGCCGACCTTCTCGCCGGCGGCGTAGTAGGTGACCTTGATCTTGCCGTCGGTGGCGTCGTTGATACGCTTGGCAAGACGCTGCGCGCCCGTGCCGAGGCCCGGGAAGTCGCGCGGCCACGTCGTAACCATCACGGCTTCGACCTTTTTCTGCGCCAGGGCCGGCTTCGGCAACGCACTGGCGGCGACGGTAGCGCCGGCCGCAGCCGCGCCCGACAGGAATATACGACGTTTCATGAAGCGTCCTCTTTGACTGATGTGGTTCCCTCGCGCCTCCTGACCGTGCTGACGCGACAGTGTCCGGCAGGCAAATTCCGGACGGTCAGGGCGGCGGAAATCCTGGAACGATCCTCCCCCGCTCGGCAGCGTGGCCGCATTATATGCGTTTCACACACACTGGCAACATGCGCGCTATTGGCCTGCGCATATTCAGCGGCCGGCGGGGCTGCGCTGCAGCCTTGCCGTTCCGGGCAGCCGACGCCGCAGGTTGCTGCGGTTTCCGAATCTTCAGGCCGCGAACAGTTCCCGCTGTTCGGGCGGGCGCAGATCGAGCGGCCGCCAGCCGTCCGCCGTCAGCCCTTCGAGCGGGCGGAAGCGCCACTTGTAGGACATTTTCGGGCTGCCCTCGATCCAGTAGCCGAGATAGAGGTAGGGCAGGCCGAGCTGCCGCGACCTGGCGATCAGGCGGACGATCGTGTAGGTGCCGAGGCTGCGCCGGTCGAGGGCCGGATCGAAAAAGCTGTAGACGGCGGACAGGCCGTCTTCCAGCCGGTCGACGAGGGCGCAGGCGCGCAGCCGTCCCCTCGGGTCGCGGAATTCGGTGACGAAGGTGCGCAAGGGGCTGTCCTGCACCATCGCGGCATATTCCTGAAAATCCATGCCGGCCATTTCGCCGTCGCCGTGGCGCGAGGTGACGTAGCGCAGGAACAGTTCGTATTGCTCGGCCGTCGCCCGGGCCGGCAGATCCCGTTCGGCCAGGTCGGCGTTGCGCCGAGCGATCCGGCGCAGGCTGGCGCCCGGCGCGAAGGCCGGCGCCACGACCCGGACGGGCACGCAGGCCCGGCAGCCGGGGCAGGCCGGCCGGTAGGCGACGTTATGGGACCGCCGGAAGCCCGACTGGGTCAGCGCATCGTAGAGGCCGCCGGTATTGGGGCCGGCCAGTTCGGTGAAGATATTCTGTTCCGTGCGCCCTTTCAGGTAGGGGCACGGCCGGGGCGGCATGCGGTAGAAGAAACGGGGCAGCCTGGCGGGTTTCGCTGTCATCGTTGTCGGTCCGGCCGGTTCCCGCCCAATCCGTCAGGTCGCTGGGACGACGGCATGATGGCCAAGATGCCCGGTCATTGCAAGCCGGCCGCTGGGGGCCGGCCGTGACGTCTTGCGGAGGAAATTGCCGGTCGCCGCGCCGGCTCAGGCTTTGTCGAGCGCCCGGTCCAGGTCGGCCAGGATATCGTCGCAATCCTCGATGCCGACCGACAGGCGGACCAGCCCGTCCGTCAGCCCGCGGGCGTGGCGGTCTTCCGCCGGCACCTCGGCATGGGTCATGGTCGCCGGATGGGTGATCATGGTTTCGACCGCGCCCAGGCTCTCGGCGAGCGCGCACAGTTCGACCGAATTCATCAGCGCCTTGCCGGCCGGGATGCCGCCTTTCAATTCGAAGGAGATCATGCCGGCAAAACCGTCCATCTGGGCGGCGGCGATGTTGTGCTGCGGGTGCGAGGGCAGACCCGGATAACGGACATGCGCGACCTTGTCGTGGGCCTCCAGGTAGCGCGCGATCTTCATGCCGCTGTCGTTGTGGCGGGCCATGCGCAGGTGCAGCGTCTTCAGGCCGAGCAGGACCAGCCAGCAGTCCATCGGGCTCGGCACGGCGCCTATCGTCTTCTGGATGAATTTCATCTCCCGGAAGATGTCTTCCCGGTTGGTCAGAACCGCGCCGCCGATGATCTGGTTGTGGCCGGAGAGATATTTCGTCGTGCTGTGGACCACGATGTCCGCGCCGAGCTCCAGCGGCCGCAGGAACACCGGCGTGGCGAAGGTGGAATCGACGCCGAGCAGGAGATTGTGCTCTTTCGCGATCGCCGCCATGGCTGCGAGGTCGGTCACCTGGAGCAGCGGATTGGTCGGCGTCTCGACCCACAGCATGCGGGTTTCCGGGCGGATCGCGGCGCGCACGGCGTCGGGATCGGCGGTGTCGACATAGGTGAATTCGAGGCCGTAGCGCGACAGCACCCGGTTGAAGTGCCGCGAAACCCCGCCGTAGACATCGTTCGAGGAGACCGTGTGATCGCCCGCGGACAGCAGCTTCATGACGCTGTCGACGCTCGCCATCCCGCTGGAAAAGCAGATGCCGTATTCCGCCCCTTCGATGGCGGCGAGGTTGTCCTCCAGCACCTGGCGCGTCGGGTTGGACGACCTCGTGTAGTCGAAGCCCTTGTCCTTGCCGACTTCCTCCAGGACAAAGGTCGCCGTCTCGTAAATCGGCGGGAGGATGGCGCCGGTGGTCGGGTCGGGCGAAATACCGGCGCGGACGATGCGGGTATCGAGCTTCACGGATCGGGCCTCCAGACAGGCGGTGTCGCAGGTTCGCGGCGCTTAACTGGCACAGCGCAGGCGCCATTGCCAGCCTCTGCGCGCGCCGTTTTGACGCCGGGAAGCGGGGCGGCTAGGCTGGCGCGCAGGTCAAGGATCCGGGAGCCGAAGCGTGGCCGCCGACAAGGATTCCCTCGATTACCGGAGCGCGCTGGGGACGTTTGCGACCGGCGTGACCGTCATCACCACCATGTCCGGCAGCGGCGAGCCGGTCGGCTTTACCGCAAATTCCCTGAGTTCGGTTTCTCTCGATCCGCCGCTGGTGCTGTTCTGCCTGGACCGGGGCAGCTATTCCTTCAACCATTTCGAGACGGCGAAGCATTTCGCGGTCAACGTGCTGACCGATCTGCAACAGGACGTGTCCGCCCATTTCGCCCGGCCGTCGGAGGACAAATGGCGCCACGTCGGCTACGACCTGTGCAGCGTCGGCTGCCCCGTGTTCGCCGGGGCGCTGGCGGTCTTCGAATGCCGGACCCACGCCGTTCACGACGGCGGCGACCATATCATCGTCGTCGGCGAGGTGGTGCGCTTCGTCCACGAGGCCGAGGGCGATCCGCTGCTCTACTATCGCGGCAGGTATGCCCGGATTGCCGCGGAACGCCCTTCGCCGGACCAAAGGCGGTGAGCGGTGCAGGGATTTTTCGTCGAGCAGATATCGAGATACGCTTCCTACCACCGCGACGGGCGCAACAAGGCGCTTCACTTCGTCGGCGTGCCGGCGATCGCGGTGTCCCTGCTCCTGCCGCCCGCCCTAGTCGGGTTCGGCGTGGCCGGCCGGTACGAAATTTCCCTCGCGACGGCGTTCGCGGCGGCGGTCTGGGTCTACTGGATCGCCCTCGACCGGCCCTTCGGCATCGTCACGTCGCTCGTCTTCCTCCCGGCGCTGCCGTTTGCCGACTGGCTGGCGACGCAGGGCGAAACCGCTGTCGGGATCGCCTTCGCAATCCTGTTCGTCGGCGGCTGGGCCGTTCAGTTGGCCGGCCATGCTTTCGAGGGGCGAAAACCGGCCCTTGTCGACAATTTCATGCAGGTCTTCATCGCGCCGGTGTTCCTGACCGCGGAATGCGCCTTCGCCCTCGGGCTGCGCAAGGCGCTCGCGGCCGAGGTCGAGGCCCGCTGGCGGGACTATCTGCCCGAAGGCGGGAAAAACGACACCGCACAGGCGGCGTAACCCGGCCGGGCCCGGTTCAGGCGGCGCGCTGGCGCATGTAGTTCAGCAGGTCGATCCGGGTGATCAGGCCGAGGAAGCGCTCGCCTTCCATCACGATGGCGACCTTGTCCTGGGCGAACAGGACCGGCAGGGCATCCACAGGCGCGCCCGGTTCGATGGTTTCCAGGTTGGCGGTCATCGCTTCGCGCACCGGCCGCTCGAAGCGGCCCGAATCGTCCAGCACCGACAGCAGGATATCGCTTTCGTCGACGATGCCGACGATCCTGCCGCCATCCATGACCGGCAGTTGCGAAACGTCGTGCAGCTTCATCCGGCCGAACGCCGCCATCAGGGTCTCGCCGGGCTCGACGGTGACCACCGCGCGCTCGGCGTGCTTGCGGCCGATCAGGTCGCGCAGGTCGCCGGCCGGCTCGGTGCTGAGAAAGCCCTGATCGGCCATCCAGTAGTCGTTGTAGGCCTTCGAGAGATATTTGGCGCCGCTGTCGCAGACCAGCGTGACGACCCGTTTCGGCTCGCTCTGTTCGCGGCAGTAGCGCAACGCGGCGGCGATCAGCGTGCCCGAGGACGTACCGGCGAAGACGCCCTCTTTCAGCAGCAGGGTCCGGACGGTCGCGAAGGCCTCGGAATCCGGGATACTGTAGGCCCTGCCGGCCAGGCCGAGATCGGCGACCGGCGGGATGAAATCCTCGCCGATCCCTTCGACCAGCCACGAGCCGGCCGCGTTGCCGAGCGTTCCGTCGTTGACATAGTCCGCGAGGATCGAGCCTTCCGGATCGGCCAGCACGATTTCCGTCTTCGGCGAGCGCGCGGCCATGAAGCGGCCGATGCCGGTAATCGTCCCGCCCGAGCCGACGCCGCATACGACGGCGTCCACGTCGCCGCCCATCTGCGCGAAAATTTCCGGCCCGGTCCCGGTCTCGTGCGCCCTCGGGTTGGCCGGGTTGCCGAACTGGTCGGCCCACCAGGCGCCGGGTGTCTCCCGGACCAGGCGGGCCGCGACGTCCAGATAGTAATCGGGATGCCCCTTGCCGACGTCGGAGCGGGTCAGGCGGACGTCGGCGCCCAGGGCCTTGAGGTGGAAGATCTTCTCCCGGCTCATCTTGTCCGGCACGACAAGGATGCAGCGGTAGCCCCGCAGCACGCCGATCAGGGCGAGGCCGAGCCCGGTGTTGCCCGCCGTCGCCTCGATGATCGTGCCGCCGGGCCCGAGCTCGCCGGCGTCCTCGGCGGCGCGGATCATCGAGAGCGCGACCCGGTCCTTGATCGAGCCGCCCGGATTCTGGCTCTCCAGCTTGAGGAACAGGCGGCACGGCCCGGTATCGAAGCACGCGGCCTCGACCAGCGGCGTGTTGCCGATCAGGTCGAGCACGGAAGAAACGGGCGTGGTGGCTTCGGGCATGGGACCGGCGGCGATGGACTTCCGGCCCGCTACTTAGCAAGGCGGTTGCAGCGGGGAAAGCCGGCCGGGAGCAGCGCGAACGGCGAGCTGGGAAATAGCCGGCCTGTTTCGTTACGCATCCGGTCTGCGTTTTGCTGGCGCAATGTCGAGGCCGTGCCCCCCGAGATCGCGAAATGCCCTCTGGCGGCAGGAGAACACGATGATCTGGAGGTCTTGAGCCTGACGGGTGAGAGCATCGAACATATGCTCGATACGATCGTCGTCCGTGTAGACGATGGCGTCGTCAAGTATGACTGGTGCCGACACATCGGACTTGGCCAGAAGGCGGGCGAAGGCGAGCCGGACCAGCAACGCGATTTGTTCCTGGGTGCCACCGGACAGAATATCGAAGTCTTCCTCGGTACCGGCCCGCACCAAGGCGGTCGGCAATAGCGTCTCAGGATCGAAGACGAGTTTCGCCTCCGGCCAGAAAAGCCTCAACAAGGGTACGAGTTCCTTCATCACGGGTTCGACATACCGATCCCGCGCCGACGCGCGGGCTGCCTCCAAAGCCGCGTCGAGCTTCTTCAGGACATCGATCTCAAACTGGAGACCGTCGCGCACGGTTCGGGCCGCTTGGAGACGGACCTCGATATCGGCCAACTCTTCCTCCACGGCCTCGCCGGCACGAATGCGGATCGAGGTGTCGAGCTTGCCAAGTTCCAGGTCGATGCGTTGCCGGTCCTCGTTAGCGCGTTTGACAATCGAGCGCGCCCTTTCGAGCTTCGTCCGGGCAGCTTCCAGATCCGGCGCTGCTGCCTCCACTTCTTCACGTTGCTTGGTAGCGTTCTCCAATTCGGATATCAGACCTGAAAGCGTCTCTTTGCGAATGACTTTCTCGGCTTCCGGATTGTCGATTCCGGAAAGCGCCGCCGTCGCGCGCTCCTCGCGCGTTTTGGCGCTTGCAGCGGCGGCGATAGCTTGCGTTGCGGCCTTTTCCGCGCTCCCATGTGCCTTGCGCACGCTTTCGTATTCCTCGTTAGCTTTGGCCAGAGTGCGTTTGGCCTCCCCATCTTCTTGCTGCGCCTTTTCGACGGTCGGAAGGGCTTCATCGATTGAGGCTTGTTCGGGAATCCCAGCGAGCTGATCGCGCAGTGCATCGATACCGTCTGGTGCCACATGCTTCAGATCGGCTTCTGCATTCCGTTTGCGCAGTTCGGCCTCGCGCCTGCGGAGGGCCGATTCTCGTGCTTCCGCAACGCTGTCTGCGCCGGCAGCCTTGAGCGCTTGCGCCAATTTTTCCCTGGCTTCTGCAAGGGTCTCGCCATCCCGGCGCTGTCCGGGATGGATGTCCAATCGGCCGATATCTTCGACTTCCAGCCGCGCACCATCGGGAATGGATATCCGTTCGCCGTTCGGAAGAGGTTTCTCATTCAGGAAAACGCCATCCGAACGGCCGGAGGTGTAAGTCATGGAGATCGCTACGGCCTCAAGTTCTCGGGCACCTTGCAAGACACGCACGGATTCATCCTGCTCCTCGAGTCCATCCAGCATCTGATCGGATAACTCGGCCTTGGCGTCTGCCGAAGCTTGTTCGGCACGGCGCCGCAACTCTTCCGCGTGTTCGATCTTCTTGATCAACTCATCGCGGTGTCCGGCCGCGGCGGCGGCGGCTTCCGTGAGAAGGGAGCGCCGCAACACGTTGGCGGCGGCCTCGGCGCGGGCGAGTGCGGTCTTATGGACACGCGCCGCTTCGGACATCTTACCTTCGGCGACGCGCAGTTGTTCTGTCGCTTGAAACTCCTCGTCCTTCGCGGTTCCATGCGCCAAGGTAGCCTCGGCCATCTCGGAGAGTTCCTTCTCAAGGGCCACCAAAAGCTCTTTGGCGCGTTTCGTTTCGACGCACTTTGTGTGCTCATGGCTCTTCGCCCTTTCCAGCGAAGCTTCATGGCGGGATGCATCGGCGTGCGCAGCCTCGGCTTTCGCGAGCCGCTTGCTGCGATCCGCCTGTTCCTCCGGATCCTCCAAATCTCTAAGTTCCCGCCTAAGTTCGCGACGGCAGCTCAAATCTTGTCGAAGTTGTTCCGATTTCCTGGCGAGTTCTTGGCGCTCCGTTTCAAGAGCGTCTACCTCGTCTATCTTCTTCTTCAGGGGACCGTCGGCTTTCGGGCGACCCTTTGCGGTAAGGTAGCGTTCAAGCTCGCTGCGGCACCGGTCCCGGGCGGCGTTCATACGCCTGCCGACGGTCATGGCCTCGACTTCGCCTGCGACCGATGTCAGAAGGTCGCGCCGCGCAAGGCGGGCATCGTCATCGTCCTCGAGGCTGGTTTGCCCTTGCCGGACCCAGAGAAGTCCTGCCGGACCACCTTCCTTGGGCGCTTTCAGCGTATCGGCGATCCAGTCCTCGGCTTCGTCCGCCTGCTTTATCAACCGGCCGGCGGTCTCGATCCGTACATCGCCATTGCGCCGGCTGCTCCAGCGCTTCTCGATCCGATAGATGCTGTCGGCGAGTTCGATCTCGATAGCGACCGAGGGATCGCCGCCTGCGTGCGGCTGGAGGCTTCTGATCTCCCGGTCCCAAGATTTTCTCGGTTTGAAGAAAACCGCGTGCAGCGCGTCGAAAAAGGTTGACTTGCCGTGCTCATTCGGGGCGGACAGAACATTCAATTTGTCGCCAATACCGCCAATTTCGACGGGATCGACGAACCGGCGCACATTCTCAAGGCGGATCGACCGGAGTTTCATTGCGTCTCGTCCGTCACATAGCCGTATAACCGGCGTAATGCGGCTGCGGCGACCTCGCGGTCCTCTGCGCTTTTCGCGTCGTCCTCCGCCTCTCCGTAAAGAGCCTCTGCCGCGATACGAAGCGGGCCCCTCGGGGCAATGTCATTAAGATCGTCTGGCTCGTGTTCGGTCTTCAGTTCGGCGTCGCTGAAGTGGAAATACCCGAATTCGGGATCCTCCTTCTCAGCGGCTCGCATCAGTTCCATGCGTTGCGGAAGGCGGACCCAGCCGGACGCCCGAAGCCGGACAAGTGTGTCGCGGCGCGCCGATCGATCCTGCGGTAACGCGGCGGCAAGTGCGTCGGCTGCATGCTGCTCCGGCGTCAGCGGCAGCGAAATATCCTGCCAGTCGAACTTGCCGGTCTCGATCTCGGCGACTTCGGGCGCCGCTCCGGGACCGGCGATAGTCACCGCTAGGCATACGCCCCGCCCCCGGTGCTTGAAACGGTCGCGTTCGGGCGAGCCGGAATAAAACGTCCGGTCGCCTATCGGCTTGCAGCCGTGCCAGTCGCCCAAAGCGAGATAGTCGAGACCGGCAGACGCCGCGCGGTCGGGAGGGATCGTCTCCGCGCCATCGTCTTCGCTGCCGAATGTCACGACGCCGCCATGCGCCAGACCGATTCGCAGCGAACCCTTGGGGTTTGGGCAGTCCGGCATCCAGTCCGTCGCGTCGCGTCCCGGAAATTTGCTTGGTACGGGCGATGGAAGGAGCGTTGCACCGGACGCAATCTCAACCGGCTCGGCAGAGTCGATAAGATGTACGTTGCCGGGTGCCTGCGCACGGAAGCCGTCCCAAAGCGCTTCGGCGGCAAGGCTGTCGTGGTTGCCCGGAAGTATCCACCAATCGATGTCCTCGCCTCTAGCCATCGCGGCAAGCGCCTGTCGCCAGACCTGTTCGGACGGCGTCTCGGTATCGAAGAGATCGCCGGCTACAAGCACATGGCCTGCTTCGTGGTTTCGTGCAGCAACCGACAGGCGCTCAATCGCGGCATGGCGGGCTTCCACCAAGCGACCGCGAATCTCTTCGGGAAAATTCCCGAATCGGCGGCCCAAATGCAGGTCGGAGGAATGGATGAAGCGAAAGCCGGTCATGTGTCACCAACGCTGGGGCCGGTTGCCAAGGACTTGTCAATTGTGCCGTCCGCCAAGCGGATCATCGAGAGTGCGGCCCGCTACTTAGCAAGGCGGCGGCAGCGGGGAAAGCCGGGCCCGGGAATTTGCTTCCCCGGCGCGCCCTGTGAGGCCGTGTCGCAGCAAAGCGGGCGCGTCCCGGTGGTAACTCTCCGGATTGTCGCGAAACGGTTCGGAGACGCCGGGTGAGCGTCGATGACAAGCGCATCTATCTGTTCGACACGACGCTGCGGGACGGCGCGCAGACCCGCGGCGTCGATTTCTCCGTGCGCGACAAGACGGCGATCGCCGAAGCCCTGGATACGCTCGGGGTCGATTACATCGAAGGCGGCTGGCCCGGCGCGAACCCGACCGACGACCTTTTCTTCGAGGCGCCGCCCGCCCTGAAGACGGCGACATTCACCGCCTTCGGGATGACCCGCCGGCCGGGGCGCAGCGCCGAGAACGATCCGGGGCTGACCGCCATCCTGACGACGAAGGCGCGCACCGTCTGCATGGTCGGCAAGACCTGGGATTTCCACGTCGATATCGCGCTCGAGACGACGCCCGCGGAGAATATCGCGATGATCGCGGACAGCATCGCCCTCGCGACGCGGCGGCTCGACGAGGCGATGTTCGACGCCGAGCATTTTTTCGACGGCTACAGGGCCAATCCGGCATTCGCCCTCGACTGCCTGAAGGCCGCCTACGACGCGGGCGCGCGCTGGATCGTGCTGTGCGACACCAACGGCGGCGCCCTGCCGGACGAGGTGTACCGCGTCGTTTCCGAGGTGGCGCGGCACATTCCGGGCACGCATCTGGGGATCCACGCCCACAACGATACCGAGAACGCCGTCGCCAATTCGCTGGCCGCGGTCGAGGCCGGCGCCCGGCAGGTCCAGGGCACGATCAACGGACTGGGCGAGCGTTGCGGCAACGCCAACCTGATTTCCCTGATCCCGACCCTGGCGCTGAAGACGGATTACGAAACCGGCATTGCGCCGGCGCAGCTCGAACGGCTGACCTCCGTCTCCCACATGCTCGACGAGCTGCTCAACCGCAGCCCGGACCGCAGCCAGGCCTATGTCGGCGAAGGCGCGTTCAGCCACAAGGGCGGCCTGCACGTCTCGGCCGTCCAGAAGGACCCCCGGACCTACGAGCATATCGACCCGGCCCTGGTCGGCAACCGCCGGCATATCGTGGTGTCGGACCAGGCCGGCCGCTCGAACGTCCTGGCGCGGCTGGCCGACGCCGGGATCGAGATCGCCGCCGACAACCCGAAGATCGGCCGGCTGGTCGAGGACGTGAAGGCGCGCGAGCACGACGGCTACGCCTATGACGGCGCCGAGGCCAGCTTCGAACTGCTGGCCCGCAAACTGTTGCAGGGCCTGCCGAAATTCTTCACAATGGAGAGCTTCCGGGTCGAAACCGAGCGCCGCTACAACGCGCGCGGCGGCCTGACCACGGTGTCCACCGCCGTGACCAAGCTGGATGTCGCCGGCGCGCCCTATCTGGAGGCGGGCGAGGGCAACGGGCCGGTCGACGCGCTGGACGACGCCATGCGCAAGGCGCTGCTGCGCGCATATCCGGAACTGGCGGACATGCGCCTGACCGACTACAAGGTCCGCATCCTGACGCCCCAGGAAGGCACGGCCGCCGTGACGCGGGTGATGATCGAATCGACCGACGGCAGCGGCCTGCGCTGGTCGACCGTCGGGATTTCGCCGAACATCATCGAAGCCTCCTACGAGGCGCTGCGCGACGCCATTTACTGGAAGCTGCTGCGCCACGCCGACGGCCGCAACGGGAATGGCCGGCCCTGACGCCCCTGCCGATGCCCCCGCCGGCGCCCCTGCGGTGATCCTGGTCGAACCGCAGCTCGGCGAGAATATCGGCACGGCGGCGCGCGCCATGATGAATTGCGGCCTGTCCGACCTGCGGCTGGTCGATCCGCGGGACGGCTGGCCGAGCGAGACCGCCATCGCGGCCTCTTCCGGCGCCGAACCGATTCTGGAAGCGGCCCGTCTCTACGAGTCGACCGCCGCAGCGCTCGAAGGACTGCACCGTGTCTACGCGACGACAGCCCGGCCGCGCGACATGAACAAGCCGGTGCTCGGCCCGCGCGAGGCCGGCGCCGCGATGCGCCGGGCCGAGGCCGCCGGCCAACGCAACGGCATCCTGTTCGGCAAGGAATCCAAGGGCCTGCACAACGACGACGTCGCCCTGGCCGGCACGGTTATCGAGGCGCGGCTCAATCCGGCGCACACCTCGCTCAACCTCGCCCAGGCCGTGCTGCTGGTCGGCTGGGAATGGTGGACGGCGGGGCCGGCCGCAGCCCAGCCGGAGCCCGCAACCGCAACCGGGGCCGCCGAGGCGCCAGCGCTGCACGCCGACCTGCTGAAAATGTTCGAGCATCTGGAGGGCGCGCTGGACGAGGCCGGCTATTTCTTTCCGCCCGAACGCCGCCCGGTCATGGTGCGCAACCTGCGCAACGTCCTGCACCGGGCGGACATGACCGGGGGAGAAGTCCGCGGCTTCCGCGGCGTGATCGACGCCCTGGCGCGCGGGCCGCGCCGCCGGCGGTAGGGCGCGCCGCCGGCAACCGCGGCCGGGCCGGCTGCGCCGCGAGAACCGGGAAACAGGATAATAATCCTGTATTTTTGTACGGGCGTTCAATATCGGATTCCGGCGATTCGCACGGAAAAACAGGCGCTTGGCCCATTTTCCCGACCTGGACAGACCGGTCTTTCTTTTTCGTTTTTTTGCGCCGCGAGATCCCAACCCTTTGGAATCGCTGAAAAACGCCATCCGGCTGTGCCGCAAAAAACGGCAAGGAACGATAATAGTCCTCATGCTTTTTGCCCGTCCGCAGACCCCGCTTTGGCGAACGGGCCCAAAAAACAAAGGGTTGGCCGTCTTTCCTGACCCAAACCCGGCCCGGACGGGGCGCGCCAGGCTGTGCGGAAAATCCGCCGGAACGGCGCGGATGCGGCAACATATCCTTCCCCCTCTTCGGAGGATTCCTCTGCGAAAGGGGAGAGACCGCGCCGCTTGCCCCTCCCGTCATTCCGGCCGGAGCGTACCCCCTCCCCGTCATTTCGACCGAGCGGAGCGAGTGGAGAAATCTGGCCGGCGACGGGCGCCGGGCGGGCGCAAGAGCCTGCGGCGTCGACGGAGCGCCCTCCGGGTTTCTCCACTCCGCCCCGGCCCGGTGGGCCGGGCCTCCGGTCGAAATGACGGGTGGGGTTCGAGGACCGGATCGGGCGCACGTCCGGCGGGGAAGGCCGCGTCGGCGCCCGTTGCCGCCTTATCCGCATTTCGCAGAGGAATCCTTGGGGAAAGGGGGCAGGGGGAGGGAATCGTGCAGAAGGCTCTGCCGCCGCCCGTTTCCGCCTTATCCGCATTTCGCAGGGGAATCCCTTGGGGGAGGGGTATCGCGGGGAAGGTCCGCCGCCGGCCGGGCGCGGCGCGGGGATCGACGGTCGGAACAAACGGAAAGTGCGCATTCCGGGCGTTGGCAAGGGCCGATTTAGGAGACGGAAATCGAAATGTCAAGAAAAAAAGCAAAAAGCAGGTGAAATTTCTGGAGCCTGCCCGGACGCTTTCCCGCCGGCGAAACGGAGCATCGCCGCGGTCTTCGGGCGTCCGGCGCCGCGCTACTTCCCTTCCGGGTACAACACCATCTGGGTCTGGGTGACCAGCGCCGCCAGCTTGCCGTTCTCGCCGGTCAGCCTTGTCTGCCAGACCTGGGTGGTCCGCCCCTTGTGCAGCGGGGTCGACTCGGCGGTGAGCGTGGAGCCGACCGGGACCGCGCGGAAGAAATTGGTCTTGCTCTCGATCGTGGTCGTGCGCGCGCCGCGGGGCAGGTTGGCGACCGTGCCGACCGCGCCCAGATGGTCCGCCACCGCCATGATCGCCCCGCCGTGCATCGCTTCCGGCGAGGTGCTCAGGTCTTCGCGCGCCCTCACCCTTGCGACGACCCTGTCCGGTTCGACATCGACCAGTTCGATCCCGAGGATCCGGGCCATGGGAACGGGGCGGCCGGCGAACCGCCCGGTCAGTTCGGCGCTCACGCCGCCAGTTCCCGCTCGACCCACTCCAGCCGGTCCTGGCCCCACCACATCTTCCCGCCGACGAAGAAGGTCGGCGCGCCGAACGCGCCTTTCTCCACGGCTTCGTTCGTGTTGGCGATCAGCGCGTCCTTCACGTCCTGCCGCTGGATGCCCTCGACATAGGCGTCGGCGTCCAGCCCGGCCTCTTTCAGCGTCCCGACGATGACCGCCGGATCCCCCAGATTCTTCGCGTCGCGCCAGATGCCGTAAAAGACCGTGTCGTTGTAGAGGTCCAGTTCGCCGCGCTGCTGCGCCAGGACCGCGCCGCGCATCAGGGGGAGCGAACTGAAGACGAAATACGGGTTCGGCCGCAGCGGCACGCCGTATTTCCGGGCGTAGTTGGACATGTCGAAGAACATCCACTTGCCCTTGGCCTCGATGTTGACCGGCGTTTGGTTGCCGGTCGCCTTGAAGACGCCGCCCAGCAGCATCGGTCGGTAGTCGATCGTTGCGCCGGTGCGCGCGGCGATCTTCTTCAACTCCCAATAGGCCAGATAGGCCGTGGGGCTCTGCACGTCGTACCAGAATTCGACGGTCTTGCTCATCGCTCAACGCGCTCCTGCGGAGTGTCTACCAGGCTTCGGCCCAGGGCCGCATATCGATCTCGAAGGTCCATGCCGTGCGGGGCTGGCGGTGGATCTGCCAGTACATCTCCGCGATATGGTCCGGCTGCAGCAGGTTGTCGTCCCAGTCCCGCTCGGCGATCAGGTCCGTCATCATTTCGCGGGTCCAGGGCGTGTCGATCGGGCCGTCGATCACGGTGTGGGCGACGTGGATGCCCTTCGGCCCGAGTTCGCGCGCCATCGCCTGGGCCAGCGCCCGCTTGGCGTGCATGGCGCCGGAAAAGGCGGCGAAGCCGGCGGCGCCGCGCACGCTCGCCGTCGCCCCGGTGAAGATCATGGTGCCGCGGCCCCGCGGGACCATCCGTTGCGAAACCTCGCGGCCGAACAGGAAGGCGCTGAACGCCGCCATTTCCCAGACCTTGTAATAGACCCGGGACGTCGTCTCGCCGATATCGAATTTCACGTTGGCGCCGATATTGTGGACGCAGACCTCGATCGGGCCGATGGCGCCTTCGATCGTCTCGACGAGCCCGGCGACCGCCTCTTCCTTGCGGGCGTCCGAGGCGAAGGTGTGGATTTTGCCGCCGAGGCCCTCGATGTCCGCCGCCAGGTCTTTCAGCCCGTCGGCGCGGTCGCGCCGGGTCGCGCAGACGGTGAAGCCCTCGCGGGCGAAGCGCCGGGCGACGGCGCTGCCGGTCGCCACCCCGGCGCCGACGATCAGGGCGACGCCGGGGCCGCCAGCTTGCGGATCGGTCATGAGTCCTCCACCGCGCAGTTCGATCGCGACGGAGAGTAGGGTCCCCCGCCGGCTGGATCAACCGGCCGGATCGACCGGCCGGCGACGCTGCGTCAAGGCCGCAGGCGCGGAACGCAGGGCGGGACCTCAGTAGGACAGCGGCTTGGTCAGAGTCTTCCAGCGCGCGTTCTCGACGACGGCCAGATAGGCCGTGTTGGACCCCTGGTGATCCTTGGGGCCGAACGCGACGGCCGGCCCGCCGAGCGCCAGCCGGTAGCCCCGGATGCTCTCGATGCCCTTGATGAAGCTGTCGGTGGTCAGGTTCCTGCCGGCGCGCCGGAGGGATTCGACGAACAGGTCGCCGACGCCGTAGCCGAGCTGGGCCGCCCCGTTATGCGGCCTGCCGAACCGTTTTTTGAACGCTTCCGCCCACGCCTTTTCGGCGGGGTCCTTCGTGTCCGGATAGATCATCTCGAAGGACGTCATGGCGTAGTAGCCGTTCATCAGGCCCTTCTTGAAGCCCGAGACGATATTGTCGTAGGTCGCGATATTGCCGACGAACACGGTCTTCCAGCCCAGTTTCTTCGCCGTCAGGAACGGCCCGATCGTGTCGGTGATGATCGTTCCCATCATCGTCACCTGGCAACCGGCCTTGCGCAGCTTGGCGATCGCGCCGACGAAAGACTTCTCGCGCGGGCTGTGGGCCGACTCGCCGGCGAGCTTCAGGTTCAGCGCCTTCAGCTGGTCGTTCACCGCCTGTGAGACTTCGCGCCCGTAATCCGTGTCCTGGTACATGGCGCAGACCTTCTTGAAGCCCTTTTCCTTGACGAAATAGTTCGTCGCGGCGCGCATCTGGTCGTAGTAGGTCGAGGTGCCGAGGAATTTCAGCCGGTGGAACGGCGACACCATCTGCCGCGCCGCCGTGAACGGCACGAAGTTCGGCACGTTCGCCTTGATCTGGCGCGGCAGGACCGCATTGTTCATCGGCGTGCCCAGCGCGGCGACCATGGCGAAGATCTTGTCGCGGTTGAGCAGCTTGTTGGCGGCCTGGACCGCCTTCGGCACCTGGTAGCCGTGGTCCTCGACGATGAACCGGATCTTGCGGCCGTGGACGCCGCCCTTTTCGTTCGCTTCGGCGATCGCCATGCGCACGCCGGCGATCGAGCCGACGCCCCAGGGCGCGACCGGGCCGGTCAGCGCCGTATGGCTGCCGACGACGATTTCGGTATCGGTCACGCCGCGGGTCTGGGCGGACGCGCCGGCGGAGACGGCCAATGCGGCGCCGGAAACGCCGGCCAGTAACGCTTTCATCCCGATCTTCATGATGTTTCTCCCTGTGGCATGCCTTGACGCGGCGGTGCGCGCCGGTCCGCCGCGCCGGAACCGAACGGCAGGTTACGCCGCCTCATACATCGAGTCGATCAAATCCTTGTATTTGGCGCTCACGAAACTGCGCTTGAGCTTCATGGTCGGCGTCAGCTCGTCGTCCTCCGGCATCAGGACCCGTTCGATCAGCCGGAACGCCTTGACCTGCTCGACCCGGGCGAAATCCCGGTTCACCGTGTCGATCTCGGCCTGGATCAGCCGCTGCACCGCATCGGCGCGGCACAGGCTGGCGTAGTTCGAGAAGGGCACGTTGTTGTCCTGCGCGAATTTCATCACCGTGTCCTCGTCGATCATCACGAGGCAGGACAGGAACTTGCGCCGGTCGCCGACGATCACCGCGTCGGCGATATAGGGCGAAAATTTCAGTTGGTTCTCGATTTCCGACGGCGTCACATTCTTGCCGCCGGCCGTGATGATGATGTCCTTGATGCGGTCGGTGATGCGGAAATAGCCCTGGTTGTCGACCGAGCCGACGTCGCCGGTGTGCAGCCAGCCGTCGACGACCGTTTCCGCCGTCTTTTCGGGATTGTTCAGGTAGCCCTTGAAGACGTGCGGGCCTCTGATGAGAATTTCGCCCCGTTCCGAGAGCCTGACTTCCGTGTTCGGCAGGGCCTTGCCGACCGTGCCGACCTTGAATTCGTCCGGCCGGTTGCTCGTGGCGACCCCGGTATTCTCGGTCTGGCCGTACAGTTCGACCATGTTGACGCCGAGGGCGAGATACCAGCGGATCAGGTCCGGCGAGATCGGCGCCGCGCCGGTCGCGGTCCAGCGCGTGCGGCGCAGGCCGATCAGTGTCTTGACGTTGTTCAGCACCAGGAAATCGGCGAGCCCGTAGAGCAGCCTGTCGCCGATACCCGGCGCCGTGCCTTCGATCCTGTGGTCGGCCATGCGCATCCCGACGCCGATCGCCCAGCCGTAGAGGCGCTTGCCGATCCAGGTCGCGTCCTCCATCCGGATCGTGAAGGTGGAATAGAATTTCTCCCAGACGCGGGGCACCGCGAACAGGTAGTGCGGCGCCACTTCCCGGACGTTCTCCGCCACGGTTTCCGGGCTCTCGGCGAAGTTCACGACCGTCTTGAAGGCGATCGACAGGAACATGGAGAAGCCGCGCTCGGCGATATGGCACAGCGGCAGGAAGGCGAGCTGGTTGTCGCCTTCGCGGAAATTCAGCATCGCGTTGCCGTTGCCGATCTGGAAGACGATGTTCCGGTTGGAGATCATCGCGCCTTTCGGCGGGCCGGTCGTCCCGGAGGTGTAGACCAGGATCGGCGCGTCGTCGGGGGCGGAGGCGTCGATGCGTTCGTCCCAGGCGGCCGGGTTGTCGCGTCCGAACCGCCGGCCGAGGTCGAGCAGGTCGTCCCAGCTCATCGTCATCGGATCGTCGAAGTCCCGCAGGCCCTCGAGATCCATGACGATGACCTTCCTGAGCGTCGGCGCCCGGTCCCGGACCTGTAGATACTTGTCCAGCTGCTCCTCGTTCTCCACGAACAGGAAGGCGGAGCGGGAATCGTTGACGATATATTCGAGTTGTTTGGCCGAATCTGTCGTGTAGACGCCGCTGCTCGAGGCGCCGGCGCAGATCGCGCCCAGGTCGGCGAACATCCATTCCTTGTTGGTCTCAGACAGGATCGAGACGACGTCGCCGGGCGCCAGCCCCAGCGCCATCAGGCCCTGGCCGGCGTTGCGGGCCGCCTCGCCGTATTCGGCCCAGGAGATCGAGCGCCAGATGCCCAGGTCCTTCTCGCGCATCGCCACCCTGGCGGCCTCTTCGGTGTAGCGCTTGCGGAACAGTTTCGGCAGCGTATCGCAGCCGTCGAAGACGATGCTCTCGGGGGTCGTCGTACCGGTTGGGCCGTCCATGTCGTCCTCGTCCTCGTCGTCGTCCGCCGGGCCGGGTCAGCGCCAGGTTTTCTTGCGGCGCCAGCGTTTCTTGCCGCGCACCGCGTCCTTCTTGACGCCGAGATAGAACTCCTTGATGTCGTCGCTCTCGAGCAGGCGGCCGCATTCGTCGTCCATGACGATCCGCCCGAGTTCGAGGACATAGCCGTAGTCGGCCGCCTGCAGGGCCATGTTGGCGTTCTGCTCGACCAGCAGCATGGTGACGCCCTGCTCCTCGTTCAGGCGCCGCACGATGCCGAAGATTTCCTTGACCAGGATCGGCGACAGGCCGAGGGACGGCTCGTCGAGCAGCATCAGGCGGGGCTTTGCCATCAGGGCGCGGCCGATGACGAGCATCTGCTGCTGGCCGCCCGAGAGATAGCCGGCCTGCTGCTCCGACCGTTCCTTCAGGATCGGGAAGTAGCCGTAGACCATGTCCAGATCGCCGGCGACCGCGGCCCGGTCGGCGCGGGCGAAGGCGCCCATCAGCAGGTTCTCCCGCACCGAGAGGAAGGGAAAGACCTCGCGGCCCTCGGGGACATGGGCGATGCCGCAGCGCGCCACCCAGTCCGGGTCGCGGCCCTGGATTTCCACGCCCGCGAAGGTCACGCTGCCCTTTTGCGGGTCCATGACGCCGCTGATCGTCTTCAGGATCGTCGTCTTGCCGGCGCCGTTGGCGCCCAGGACGGTGACGATCCGGCCCTTCGGCACGTCGAGGCTGACGCCGCGGATCGCCACGATCGGCCCGTAATAGGTCTCGACGTTGCGCACGCTCAACAAGGGATCGGGCAGGGGATCGGGGAGCGGATCGGGCAGGGGACCGGCCATCCTCTCACGCTCCCAGATAGGCGCGCAGCACGTCGGGATGGTTCTGCACCGCGTCCGGCGTGCCCTCGGCGATGGTCCGGCCGTCGTTCATCGCCATCACACGGTCGGAAACCTCCGTCACCAGCGACATATCGTGTTCGACCATGAGGATGGCGATTCCCAGGTCGTTCTTGATGTCGTCGATCCAGAAGGCGACGTTTTCCGTCTCCTCGACGCTGAGGCCCGAGGCCGGCTCGTCGAGCAGGAGCAGCTTCGGCTCGGTGCACAGCGCGCGCGCCAGCTCGACGACCTTGCGCACGCCGTAGGGCAGGTTGGCGATATACTGCTCGCGGTAGGGCTGGAGATCGAGGAAGTCGATCACCTCCTCGACCTTCTCGCGGTGCTCGTATTCGGCCCGGCGCACCTTCGGCAGGAAGGCCAGTTCCTCGAACACGTTGGTCCGGCTCTTGCAGTGCCGCCCGACCAGAAGGTTGTGCAGCACGGTGGCGTGCTCGAACAGTTCGATATTCTGGAAGGTCCGGGCGATGCCGAGGCCGGCGATCCGGTGCGCCGGCGTTTCGGTGATGTCCTCGCCGCCGAAGCGGATCCGGCCTTCGGTCGGGTCGTAGATCCGGCCGATCAGGTTGAAGATCGTCGTCTTGCCCGCGCCGTTCGGGCCGACGATGGTGTAGACCTCGCGTTCGCGCACCTCGAACGACACGCTGTCGACCGCGGTGAGGCCGCCGAAGCGGATGGTCAGGCCGTCCGCGGCCAGCACCGCCGTCACCGCATCCGCTCCGTTTTCAGGTAGGCCTTCTGGCGCCGGAACGTCGCCTTGCGGTAGACCGGGAAGATATCGAAGAACAGCTTGATCTTGCGCCAGCGGCCGTAAATGCCCATCGGCTCGAACAGGATGAAGGCGACCAGGATCAGGCCGAAGATGCCGGGCTCCAGGCCGGGCTGGTGGCCGATCGACGGCGGCAGGTAATCCTTCGCGATCGTGATCGCCTGGGGCAGCAGGATCACGACCAGCGCGCCGAGGACCGCCCCCTGCAGGGAGCCGAGCCCGCCGACGACGATCATCAGCAGGAAGGTGATCGAGATAATCAGGTTGAAGCCGTCGGGCGCCAGATATTGCAGCTTGTGGGCGAACAGGGCGCCGCCGAGGCCGGTGATCGCGGTGCTGACGCCGAAGGCGGTGATCTTGGTCCGGGCGATGTTGACGCCCATGCTGCGCGCCGAGACTTCGGAATCGCGCACGGCGACCATGGCCCGGCCGGTCGGGCTGCGCAGCAGGTTGGCGCACAGCGCCAGCACCACGATCAGGATCGCCAGGGCGACATAGTAGAAGTCCCAGCTGTCCGGGTTGAACTCGTAGCCCAGAAGGGAGGCCGGCTCGACCGCCTTGCCGTCGAACCCGCCGGTGACAGATTTCCACGATTTCAGGACCTGCTCGAGCACGATGGACAGCGCCAGCGTGCCGATGGCGAGATAGATGCCCGTCATGCGCAGGAGCGGGATGGCCAGCAGCAGGCCGATGAGGCCGGTGAAGAGGGCGGCGACCGGCATGGCGACGAGGAAGGAAATGTCGAAAGCGGCGAGCAGCCAGGCCTGGGCGTAGGCGCCGATGCCGAAAAAGGCGGCGTGGCCGAGGCTGACCTGCCCGGTGAAGCCGACCAGCAGCATCAGGCCGAGGCCGGCGATGGCGAAGCTGATCGCCTGGGTCAGTTCGGAGATTTCGAAATTGCCCAGATAGAGCGGCGCGGTGACGGCGGCGAGGAACAGGAAGCCGTAGGACCGCCAGTAGCCGGCGTGCTTGAAAAAGCGGATGTCCTGGTCGTAGCCGGTCTTGAAGACGAAGCGCATGGGCCGGCTACACCTTCTTGCGCTGGATCTGCGCGAACAGGCCGTCGGGCCGGATCAGCAGCACGGCGAGCAGGATGACGAAGCCGGAAACCGGCGCGATGCTGCGGGCGTATTCGCCGGGCAGGTAGGCCTGGGCAAGCTGCTCGGCGATGCCGATGATGAGTCCGCCCAGCACGGCCCCGGGCAGGCTGCCGAACCCGCCGATCACCGCCGCCGCGAAGGCCGTGATCGCCAGAAAGCCGACGTCGGGATCGAAGGTCGCGATTTTCGGCGCCAGCAGGATGCCGGCGATGCACGAAACCGCGGCGCTGATGCCCCAGATCAGCGAAATAACGTATTTCACCGGGATGCCCATATAGTAGGCCGCGAGCTGGTTCTGCGACGACGCCTGCATCGCCACGCCGATCCGGGTGAAGCGGAAAAAGGCATAGAGCACGCCGACCAGCACGACGGTGCCGAGGATGATCGCCAGTTCGGCCACGTCGAGGACCGTCCGGCCGGTCTCGTTCTCGTCGATCGCGATGACCATGCCGCCGTAGGGCGTATCGAAGGAAACCGGATCGGCGCCCCACACGCCGCCGGCGGCCGACCGGAAGATGAACCCCACGGCGATCGTCAGGATGATGACGGCAAACTGCGGCTGGCCGATGATCCGGCGCAGCACGGCTGCGTCGAGGCAGAAACCGAACAGACCCGTGACCGCGATGCCGATAAGCGCGCCGAGCCACCAGGGCAGGCCGGCGACCGCGATCAGCGTAAAGGCCGCGAACATGCCGAGCATCATGATGTCGCCCTGGGCGAAATTCACCTGCTCGGTCGCCTTGTAGATCAGCACGAAGCCGAGCGCGATCAGGCCGTAAACGCAGCCCTGCGCAATTCCGGCGACCAGAACCTGGATCAGTTCCAAAGCGGGGCTCCCGTTGCGGCTGCCGCGGCGGCATCCGGCCCGCCGGCGCCGCGCGCGCAATTAAGCCGAGGCCGCCGGCACTGTCCAGCGCGGTTTCGGAGGCGCGCAGCCGGCTCCGGTCCGCGCATCTCCTCCGCTGCCGCCAATCCCCCTCCTTGCTTCCCCGGACGGATTCGGTTTTTCCGGGGGCGACGGATCTTCGGGGGCGGCGAACGGGACTTCGGATTCCGTCCGTACCCGAAATCCGAACCGGCTCGCTAACCCCGCGCTATCCCGGTTCGGCATTCGGGGCTTTGTACGCTGTATACAAGCAGCAGGCCGCCGCGGCTTCGGCGTCGGGCGCAATCCGCGCGCCGCCGGGCCGGTCTGCAAAAGAGGCCGCTTGCGTTACTCCGCCGGCTCCGTGGGCGGAGCCGGGTTTCCCGTCAGGACGCCCTCGATTCGGGCAACGCGCTCGCCGAGGCGACCGAGTCTCCGGTTCAGCGCGTCGAACCGATCCCGCCAACAGGCGTCAACACGCCACAGGAACGCCACCACGGCCACGATCCCGGCAAGATTGACATATCCGACGAATTCCGGAGACGCGGCCGGCGACTCCCGTTTTCAGTCCCCAGGATTTTGAGCACGGGCCGGCCCCTTTCAGCACTATTGCCGGCTGTAGTTTGAGGCGCCCGTCGGTTCGACGGTATTGAGACATCCGCTTCGCCGCCGGCGCGCAGGCCGGTCCCGATTCCCGCCGGTCCATCCCGATAAATCTGTTGACGGCCGGCAGAGAGCGTCCCTAACGTCCGCCATCGCCAAACCCGAAGCTGGCCGCCCATGTCGGGCTGCCCGCTGAATACAAGAGCCCGACCAGGCGTGGGGTCGCTCCCCGCGCCGGGCAAATAGGTGGGAACCACGCTTTCCAGCTTCGGTTGTTTGGCGACCGGCCCGGCACCCGCCGGGACGGGGGTCTTGCAACGTGGGAGATATCCATGAAAGCAAAAAGCCTCGCTGCGGCGGCGATCGTGGCGGTGTTTGCCGGCGGCTGTTCGAGTTCGTCGGAGAAAATTTCCGGCGCGTATGTTTCGCCCCTTCAATACCAGTCGTTCGGTTGCGACCAGATCGGCGACGAAATGCGCCGGGTCGGCCGCAGGCTGGCCGAAGTGGCGGGCGTGCAGGACTCGGAGGCGGAGGGGGACGCCTGGGCGATGGGCGTCGGTCTCGTGCTGTTCTGGCCGGCCCTCTTCTTTCTTGCCGACGGCGGCGACAGGGCGCAGGAGGTCGCAAGGCTCAAAGGCGAGGTCGAGGCCCTTGAGCAGGCTGCAATCCGGAAGGATTGCAAGGGTTTGCTGGAACGGATCGAACGGGAAAAGAAGGCCGCGCAAGCGCGGGCCAAGGCCAAAACCAAGTCCGGAGAGGACGGCATAGACCCAGGCGGGGAGAACTGAACCCTCGTTTCGGGCCTCCGCCGGTACGGCCGGCGCGGGCGACTTCCCGGCGGCGCGGCGCAATCGCGGCTACGGCTTCGCCGCCGGCGCCTTGCGGAAGCCCGGACGTTCGTCGAACGGGTGGCCGAAGGCGGCTTCGTAGTCGGCCTCGTCCCAGATGCCGATCAGGATATTGCGCGGTTCCCGGCCGGCGATCCGGTCGAGTTCGGCATGGGTCTTGGTGGTGCGCGCGTGGAAGCGGGTCGCCCATTCCAGAAGCGCTTCGGTCATGCGGGCGCGGACGCCGGCGCGGTCCCGGTCGGCGCCCAGATCGACCAGTTCCTTCGGATCGTTCTCCAGGTCGAACAGGATCGGCCGGTGCGCCTTGCACCAGACGAATTTCCAGCGCGCGTCGCACACCATGACGAGCCGGGAGTCGTTCGCATGTTCGCCGAGCGCGGCCCGGGCCGGGCGGGTGGCGTAGTCGTATTCGGCGAAGGCGTATTGCCGCCAGCCGGAATCCGCGCCGCGGAGGAGCGGCGAAAGCGAGCGGCCTTCGAGGATATGGGGCAGTTCCGGGCCGCCGAAAAATTCCAGGAAGGTCGGGACCAGGTCGATTCCTTCGACCAGGGCGCTGCTGGCGCCGCCCCGGGTCGCGTCCGCCTCCGGCCGCGGGTCGCAGACGATGAGCGGCGTGCGGATCGACGGCTCGTGGAACAGGTCCTTTTCGCCCATCCAGTGGTCGCCCAGATAGTCGCCGTGATCGGAGCAGAACACGATCATCGTGTTCTCCGTCAGGCCCTTTTCCGCCATCCAGGCGAACAGGCGGCCCAGTTCGTCGTCGATCTGTTTGACCAGGCCCATATAGGCCGGGATCACCGCACGCCTGACGTCGTCCCGCGCCATCGTCTGGCAGATGCGCGAATCCTGATAGGCCCGGTACAGCGCGTGATCGGTCTGGCGCTCGGCGTTGGAGCGCACCGCCGGCAGTATATCGTCGGCGCTGTACAGGTCGTGGTAGGGCGCCGGGGCGATATAGGGCCAGTGCGGCTTGATGAAGCTGAGATGGAGCAGCCAGGGCCGGTCCGGCTCCCTTGCTTCCGCCCCGGCCATAAACTCGATGGCGCGGTTCGTCATGTAGGCCGTCTCGGAATGTTCGGCCGGGATGCGCGCCGCCAGGCCCGAGTTCTTCAGCAGCCAGCCGGAGAGGATTTCGCCGTCCGGCCCTTCGCCGGAATTGGCCCATTCCTCCCACGGATTGTCGGCCTCGAAGCCGTGCCGGCGCAGATATTCGTTATAGTCCGGCGCCTTGTCGACCGAGGCGAAGGGGTGCAGCCCGTCGTCCCGCTCGAACGGCTCGAAGCCGCATTCGGCGATGCTGCGCCCGGCCGGCGAGTCCGGATCGATGCCGAAGCGCGCCATCCCTTCCGCATCCGGCGCCATGTGGGTCTTGCCGACCAGGGCGCAGCGCACGTCCAGATCGCGCAGATGGTCGCCGAGCGAGAGTTCGCCGACGCGCACCGGAAACGCATTCCATGTCGCGCCGTGGGACCGGCAGTAGCGCCCGGTATAGTAGCTGGCGCGCGACGGGCCGCAAAAGGGCGACTGGACGTAGGCGCGGTCGAAGCGGACGCCCCGCGCGGCGAGCGCGTCCAGATGCGGCGTGTGCAGCGTCGGATGCCCGGCGCAGGACAGATAGTCGAAGCGCAGCTGGTCGGCCATGATCCACAGGACGTTGCGTTTTCGGCTCATGGGCGGCTTTCCGGTCGGTCGTCGGGAAACGCGGCAGGGCCGGCAATCGCACCTTCGGCAGGGAAGGGCAAGGGGGGTGCAGCACCATGCCGGCCCGACAGCGCCGCCCTCCGGGTCGCGCCCCAATTCGCAATCCGGGGACGCCCGCCCGCGGCGTCGCGGGCCTCGACCGTAGTCCCCGCTACGCTTTTCGGCCCGCTCCCAGTACTGAACGGGGCGGATCGAGCGTCCGGACGCGACGCAGGCCGTGACTGCGGTGAGAAATCCGGGTTAGTTCCGGAACTCGATCTTCTGCACGGCGATGTCGCGCAGCGGGCCGGTGACGGTGACCTTCAGCGCCCAGACGCCGTACATGTCGAGCTTCATCCGGAAGCCGTAGGCGCCGGGCGCGCCGGCCGGCTTCGCCTCCGCCGCCGGAATGTTGTGGGCGCCGGGCATGGCCGGCATGTCGGGTTTCACGGCCACTTTCGCGCCTTCGACGGGCTTCTGGCTCTTCCTGCCGCTCAGGTGCAGCAGGCAATCGTAAACCAGGCTCGTCGCGGTCTCCTTGCATTCGATCTTCACCGCGGCCCGGTCCTTGGCGAGAGTTGGCCCGGCCGAAAGGACGATGGCGGCCATACCGGCGAGAACGATTCTCATGGCGTTTCCTCCCTGGGCGTTTCCTCCCTGGGCGTTTCCTCCCTGCCGACGCCGAGATACGCGTCGTGAAGATGACGGTTCGCGGCCAGTTCCGCCACCGTGCCTTCCAGAGCGATGCGGCCGCTCTCGATCACATAGGCCCGGTCGGCGATTTTCAGGGCCTGGCGCAGGTTTTGTTCGACCAGCACGATCGTCAGGCCGTCGGCGCGCAGCCGGCGGATGATAGCGAAAATTTCGCCCGCCGTCTTGGGCGCCAGCCCGAGCGTCGGTTCGTCCAGCATCAGGAGGCGCGGGCGGGCGATCACGCCGCGGGCCAGCGCCAGCATTTGCGCCTGACCCCCGGAAAGTTCCGAGCCCGGCGCCTCCAGCCGGTCCTGCAGGATCGGGAAAAGGGCGGCGACTTCGGCGATGGCGGCGCCGGTCTCGCCGGCCGGGCGCAGATAGGCGCCGAGGCGGAGATTTTCGCGCACGCTCAGCCGGCCGAAGATCTGGCGGCCTTCGGGCACCTGGGTGATCCCGGCTTCGATGATCTCGTGCGGCGGCCGGCCGGCGATGTCCCGGCCCTCGAAGCGGATCGTGCCCCCGGCCGGCTTCTCGATGCCCGAAATTGCCCGAAGGGTAGAGCTCTTGCCGGCGCCATTAGCGCCGATCAGGGCGACGATCTCGCCCGCCGCAACATCCAGGTCGATGCCCAGCACCGCCCTGATGTTGCCGTAGCTCACGGCGAGGCTGCGGACCTCAATCATCGCCGTCCTCGCGGCCGAGATAGACGTCGAGGACTTTCGGGTCGCTAAGCACGCGGCCGGGCGGGCCCTCGGCGATCTTGCGGCCGAAGTCGAGCACGCACAGCCGGTCGCAGATTTCCGCGATCAGGTCCATCTTGTGCTCGATCACGATCAGCGTCCGTCCCGGCGCCGCCACCGTGCGGATCAGGTCGGCCATTTCCCGGGTTTCCAGCGGCGTCATGCCGCCGGCGGGCTCGTCGAGCAGCAGCAGCCGCGGCTGGCGGACCAGGGCCCGGGCAATCTCCAGCCGCCGCTGGTCGGGCAGGGGCAGGTCGCCGGCAAAGGTGTCGCGCCGGCCGGCCAGGCCGGTCCGTTCGAGCAGCGCCTCGACCTCGCCGCGGCGCGCGCGCTCCCTGCGTCCGCCGACGGCCAGGATATCGCGCATCCCCATGCCGGGGCGCCGGTGCTGGGCCAGCCAGACATTGTCGAAGGCGCTCATATGCGGGATGAGGCGGAGATTCTGGAAGGTCCGCGCGAGGCCCATCCGGGCGATGCGCTCCGGCGGCGCGCCGCCGATCGGCGCGCCGTCCAGGCGGATTTCCCCCGCGCTCGGCGGATAGACTCCGGTCAACACGTTGAACAGGGTGGTTTTGCCGGAGCCGTTCGGCCCGATCAGGCCGAACACCTCGCCTTCCTCGACGCTGAGGTCGACAGCGTCGAGCGCCTCGACCGCGCCGAAGCGCCGGCCGAGCCCGCTAAGGTCCAGCAGCGCCATGGATTTCGTCCCGCCGCCCGCGCCGCATCGCCCGCAGCATCGTGCGCAGCCGGTGCACGCGGCGCTCGTCGAGGATGCCGCGCGGCATGAAGATCAGGAGCACGGCCACGAGCCCGCCGAACACGATCATCCGGTAGCCCTGGATCCACTCGACGGCCTCGAGAAACCCGACGTCGAGCAGCACGCCGAGGATCGGCCCGACCGCGGTGCCAAGGCCGCCGATCAGGCCGTAGGCGAGGCTGTGCACGCCGAGCATGACATCGAAATTCTCGGGATAAACGGTCGTCTGGATATGGGCGTAAAAGGCGCCGCCGATTGCGGCAACGGCGCCGGCAAGCCCGGCCACCAGGATCTTGTAGCGGGTCACGTCGATGCCCTGGGTCTCGGCCAGCAGCCGGTCCGCCCCGATGGTCCTGATAATCGAGCCGAGGCGGCTGCGCTCCATCAGGAAGAACAGCAGCAGCACGATGCCCAGCGTGCTGTAGATCATCCACAGGAAATCGACCGGCTCGTATTCGTTGTCGAAGCCCCAGCGGATGTTGCCGAGTCCCTCGGAGCCGTTCGGGCCGACCGGTTCGCCGTCGACCTCGACCTGCCACGTCGTCGCGACGAGGATCAGGCGGACCGTTTCGGCGAAGGCGAGGGTGGCGATGGCGAAATACAGGCCGCGCAGCCTCAGGGTCAGGCTGCCGACCGCCGCCGCGGCGAGCCCGGAGACGATCATGGCCAGCGGCAGGGCGAGCCAGAAGCTCATGCCGAACATCGCCGTCATCGCGCCCGAAGCATAGGCCCCGATGCCGTAGAAGGCCTGCTGGCCGAAGGAAATCTCGCCGCTGAGCAGGAGCAGATAGGCGGACAGCGCGATGAAGGAGAAACCGCCGATATTGTTCAGCACCGTGATGACATGGTCGTCCATGGTCCGGTCCTGCGCCCGCCGCCCTAAACCCGCCTGAGCGCCGCGAGGTCGCGGGCCGCCGCGCCCTGCGCCAGCAGGCCGCCCGGCCGGAAGATCAGGAACACGAACAGCAGCAGGAAAGCGGCGATGTCGCGCCAGACCGCGCCGGCATACCACTCGGCCTGCTTCTCGACGACGCCGAGCAGCAGCCCGCCGGCGATCGCGCCCGGCACCGATCCCATGCCGCCCAGCATCATGGCGATCAGGCCCTTGAAGGTCGCCTGCAGGCCGAATTTCGGCGTGATGACCTCTTCGGTCGCCATGATGAAGTAGCCGGCGACGCCGCCGATCGCCGACGCCAGGACGAAGGCGAGAAAGATCACCCGGCCGGTGTTGACCCCCATGAAGAGCGCGGCGTCCGGGTCTTCGGAGACCGCCCGCACCGCGAGGCCGAACCGGGTGCGGAAGAGCAGCAGGTGCAGGGCGAAGACGAGGAGCGCCGCGATGCCGAGCATGATCAGGTGTTCCTGCCGGACCGAAAGCTCTCCCAGTTCGATGAGCTCGAAATCGCCCAGCGCGGGAAATTCGTAGGTCCGGTCGGGAAAGGCGATGGTGACGGCTTCTTCGAGCTGCATCCAGACGGCGAAGCTCGAGACCATGGAGGCGACCGCCGCGCCCTTCTTGATCGCCCAGAAGCACAGCCGCTCGACATAGGCGCCGGCGATCGCGGCGCCCAGAACGGTCGCTACCAATACGGCGTACCAGCCGGCCTGGAACTGGAGGAACAGGAAGGTTCCGAAGAAGACGCCGACCATGATCGACGGGCCGTAGGACAGGTTGAGGCGGCGCAGGACGCCGAAAATCAGCGTGAAGCCGATCGCCAGCAGGGCGTAGCCCGAACCCACGGTGATGCCGTCGAGGGTGTTCTGGATGAAATCGAGAATCCGGTTTCTCCCCGCCCGGGATTCTCCTCGCCCCCGGATTCTCCTCACCCCGGGGGCTGCGCCCGCGCTATGTCTGTTCGGCCGATCCCAGATAGGCCCGCTGGATCACCTCGTCTTCCTCGAGGTCGCCGGGCGATCCGCCGAAGGTCACGCGGCCCTGCTCCAGCAGATAGAAATAGTGCGCCACCTTGAGCGCCTGATGGACATTCTGTTCGACGAGGAAGATCGACACGCCCTCGGCATTGAGGTCGCGGATGATCCGGAAAATCTCCTCGACGATCAGCGGCGCGAGGCCGAGCGAGGGCTCGTCCATCAGGAGCAGCTTGGGCCGGGCCATCAGGGCGCGGGCGACGGCGAGCATCTGCTGTTCGCCGCCCGAGAGCGTCCCGGCATGCTGCTCCTGGCGTTCGTGCAGGCGCGGGAAACGCTCGAACATGCGTCCGATATCGTCTTCGATCTCGTCGTCCGAGCGGCTGTAGGCGCCGGTGCGCAGATTGTCGTGAACGGTCATGTCCGGGAAAACCAGCCGGTTTTCCGGGACCAGCGCGATGCCGCTGCGCACGATATGGCCGGGATCGCGCCCGGTGATATTCCGCTCTTCGAACATGATGTTGCCGCGGCGCGGCTTGAGCAGGCCGGCGACCGTCATCATGGTCGTCGTCTTGCCGGCGCCGTTCGGGCCGAGCAGGCAGGTGATCTTGCCGGGCGCGACGGAGAGCGAGACCCCTTTCAGCGCCTCGATCTTGCCGTAGTTCGTGACGATATCGCTGATTTCAAGCATCGGACCCGCCTTTCCCGGCGCCGAGATAGGCTTCTTTCACGGCCTGGTTCTGTTGCACCTCCGACGGCGTACCCTCGGCGATCTTGCGCCCGAAATTGAGCACGGCGATCCGGTCCGTCACCTCCATCACCAGTTCCATAACATGCTCGACCAGCAGGATCGTGACGCCCCGGTCGCGCAGGACGCGCAGGCGTTCGTCCAGTTCCTTGATTTCCTCCAGGTTCATGCCGGCGGCCGGTTCGTCGAGCAGCAGGAATTTCGGCTGCGCCGCGAGCGCCCGGGCCACCTCGAGCCGGCGCTGCTCGCCGAACGCCAGGTTGCCGGCCAGTTCGTCGCGCTTGTGGGCCAGGTTGGAGAAGTCGAGATAGTCCTCGACGGCGGCGGCGGCGCGGCGCGACCCGCCCATCCAGCGCGCCAGGGGATTGCCGGTCCGCTTGTGCTCGGCCGAGTTCTGGGCGACCCAGAGATTTTCCCAGACCGTCATGTTGTTGAACAGGCGGATATTCTGGAAGGTCCGCGCGATGCCGGCGTGCAGCGTGACGTGCGGCGGCGCTTCCGTGATGTCCTCGCCGTCGAACAAGATCTTGCCGCCGGTCGGCGCGAAGATACCGGCGATCATATTGACGGTCGTGCTCTTGCCCGATCCGTTCGGGCCGATCAGGCCGAAGATTTCCCCGGCCTCGACCGTGAAGTCCAGCTCGTCGACGGCGCGCACGCCGCCGAAATGTTTGGAGAGGTTGGCGACTTCAAGCATCGGACGTCTTCCCGGCGCCGATCCATTCCTTCAGCTTGCGCACCACCTGGGCGCTGAACAGGCCCCGGGGCAGGAAGTTCATCACCAGGATGATCAGCGCACCGAACATCAGGTTTCGAACGTCGCCAAGATCGCGGAGCACTTCGATAACGATCACCTGGATGAAGATCGCGGCGAACAGCGTACCCCAGACATTCGCGAGGCCGCCCAGGATCGGATAGGCGATCGCGAAGGTCGCCATGAGGATGTCGAAGTTCAGATGCTCGATGTGGGTCGTGTAGTGGGCATACAGGGCGCCCGCGGTCCCGGCGATGAAACCGCCGGCGGTAAAGGCGGACACCTTCACCACGGTCAGGTTGATGCCCACGCTCTGGGCCGCCATCTCGTCTTCGCCGACCGCGCGCAGCACCTTGCCGGCGCGCGACCGGTCCATCCACCAAAGGGTGGCCAGGATGATCGCGGCGACAATCCATATGAAGGCTGCAACGTCCTGGGTCGTCCAGCCGTTTTCCGGGAAGAAGCGGATCTGCTTGAAGCCCTCACCGCCTTCCGGGCCAACGATGATATCGCCCTTGGCGATCCGGTAGTCGAAATTGAACCAGAAGAGGCGCACGAATTCGCCGAACGCGATGGTCGCGACGACCAGCATGAGCCCGCGGACCCGCAGCGCGGGGAAGCCGACGATGCAGGCCAGCACGGCCGCAGCGAGCCCGCCGGCGATCATGGACGGAACGATGTGCCATTCGGCGAGCACCGTGAGCATGCCGGCGACATAGGCGCCGATCGCTACGAAGCCGGCCTGGGCCATCGAGACCTGGCCGGTCAGCAGGATCACATAGGCCGACAGGCCCAGGATGGTGTGGACCCCGACGATCTGGACCAGGCCCCAGGTAAAGTCGTCCATCGCCTCAGTCCCTCAACACCTTCTTGCCGAACAGCCCCTGCGGACGGAACGCAAGGAACAGGAACAGCAGGAGCATGACATACATGTCGCGCTCGGTGATGCCGCGCAGGGCAAGAAATACATTTTCCAGCCCGCCGACCAGCAGGCCGGCGACGATCGCGCCCGGAATGCTGCCCAGGCCGCCCATCACGGTGACGATCAGGCCCTTGACGGTCAGCGGAACGAAGAGCAGCGGCGAAAGGACGCCGACCGCCGCGCCGATCATGGCGCCGGCCAAGCCGCCCAGGACGCCGGCGATGATGAAGGTCGTCGCGTTGGTCCGGTCGACGCTGATGCCGCAAAGCTGCGCCGCGGTCCTCTGCTGCGCGACCGCCCGGGTCGCCAGGCCGAGCTTGGTCCGGTACAGCAGCGTGAGCAGCAGCCCCATCGCGATCAGGGCGAGCAGGAAGATCGTCAGCAGGTCGCCGCGGACCGCGAAGGCGTCGCTGAATTCGATCATCGGATCGTCGATGATGCCCTGCAGCACCTCCGGGAAATCCATCGGTTCCCCGTCGGTGGCGTGGACGGCGATCTCTTCGATCAGGAAAAAGGCGCCGACCGTCGCCATCAGCGTGGCGAGTTCGTAATGGTCCGGCGTGAATCGGAAGCAGATCGTATAGACGACCCAGGCGAACAGGCCCGCGGCGATCGCCGAGACCAGGAACATAAGCAACGGCGGCAGGCCGAAATCGTCGCCGGCGCCGATCAACGCCGCGACGCCGAGGCTGGCGTAGGCGCCGCCGAACGCCGCCGCTGCATAGGCCAGGTTGATCTTGTTCATCACGCCGAAGATCAGCGTGAAGCCGATTCCGATCAGCGCGTAATACGCGCCTTGCATCACGCCGTCGGTGACCGCCTGGAGATAATCGACAAATTCCACGGTGCCGCCTTTCCTCCCGAACGGGTGCGGGTGCGGTGGAAACGAATTGCGAAAGGGAACCCGCCGGCGCCGCACCGGCGCCGGCGGGAACTCAGGCCTTCAGCCTATTTGCGCGGGTCGTGGAGGATCTTCCACTCTTTCCCTTGCGCATGGACATAGACATACGGCTTGACGGCTTCGCCTTCTTTCGTGCGCTGGATGCCGCCGATCAGGCCGCCGGTCGACTTCAACGCGGCCAGTCCGTCGCGGATCTTGCGGCGGTCGGCCTGCACCGTGTCGCCCTTGGCCATGACGCCGGTTTTCTCGATGACGCTCTTCAGGATGAACATGTTCTCCCAGGCCGCGGCGCTGTGCAGGTCGGCGCTGCCGTTATACTTGGCTGCTCCGGCTGCCGCTTCCTTGGCCGCCGGGGTTACCGGCGCGTAGCTGGTCGGGATGATGATTCCGGCAGCTTGGCGCGAGCAGCCCCTGAGGGTCTCCATGCTCGACGAGCTGGTAAGGCCGATCAGCATCTTATACTTCACGCGCTGGCGCTTCATCTCCTTGAGCACACCGCACAGGGTGAAGGGGTGCGAGGAAATGGCGACGACGTCGGCTTTCGCCTTCTTCATCTGCCGCACCTGGGTGGTGAAGTTGGTGTCGTTGAGCAGCCACTTGACCCGGCCCAGGACCTTGAAGCCGGCTTCCTGGGCGCGCGTGTCCATCACCTTGTACCAGGTGAAGCGCGAGTGGGCGAAGTCCTCTTCCACGCCGCCGAAGACGGACTTAAAGCCCGGGTTCGTCTTCTTCACCCATTTGAACAGGCTCTGGTACATCTGGCTTTCGTTCGGCACGTTGCGGAACGCCCATTCCGAAATCTTCGCCAGGCCGCCCTTGATGGCCGTGTCGGTGAAGATCGGGAACTGGAGGCCCGTATCCGAAGCGTCGCCGGCCTTCTTCTGCAGGACGCCGAACAGCGGCTCGGCGACGTTCGAGCAGGTCGGGCCGATCGCCACGACGGCCTTGCCCGACGCGATGCGGCGGACGACGGAGATGCCTTCCTCGGCCTTGCAGCGGTCGTCGTAGAAGGTCACGACCACCTTGCCCTTCGTGCCGTCGCCGAGCTTGATTCCGCCTTCTTTGTTGATCTTTTCGGCCGCGGCCCGCATGACCGCCTCGGTATTGACGCCGAACGAGCGGACGACGCCGGACTTGGCGCCGAAACCGGCGACATGCACTTCGCGTTCGGCCGACACGGCGGCGCTCTGCGTTCCGGCGAACGCAAGCGCGCCGGCGGCAACTAACATGATTTGGCGTTTCACGATGCTCCTCCCTTTCCGTCGGACGGCGGCGCGACTGCCGCTGCAACGCCCGATCAAAGTATCGGTCTATCGGCCCGGAGACAGAGCGGCCTCCGCGCAGCCGGCCACCAGCTTACTCGGAGTGCCGCGTGTGCGTCAAATACAAGCATGGCGGCAATGCAAACATGGCGGCGCGATCGGAGAAGCGAAGACCGCGGCCGTTCCGGATTCCGGGTTTTGCGAGGCGCCGGGGGCTGGCTGGGGAACCTGGATTCGAACCAGGACCGACGGAGTCAGAGTCCGCTGTTCTACCGTTAAACTATTCCCCACCGGACTGTTCCCCGGCCGGCCTGCGGGAATGTCCGGGCTGCTCCGGCCAGCGCGAAATAAAGCCGGCATTGCCGGATCGCAAGCCCCTTGCCGCCGCACGGCGCGGTCCGCGCCGGAGCCGCGCGCGCCTGCGGCGCGTCGCGGTTTCGTCGCACGGCCTTTGAAAACCCGACCGCAAGCCTTTAGGTTTTCGGCGACAGGCCGGGTTGGAGAACAACAATGACAAACCCGCGTGCGCGGCAGTTCAACGGGAAAAGGAACCAGGCGCCCCGCACGCGACGGACCAACCGGCCGGCCTACGCGGCCATCGATCTGGGCACCAACAATTGCCGCCTGCTGGTGGCGGAGCCTTCCGCCAGGGGCTTCCGGGTGATCGATTCCTTTTCGCGCATCGTGCGCCTGGGCGAGGGCGTGGCGACGACCGGCCGCCTTTCCGCGGAAGCCATCGACCGGACGATCGAGGCGCTGCGCATCTGCGCCGCCAAGATGCGCCGGGCCGATGTGATCCGCGTCCGCAGCGTCGCCACGGAGGCGTGCCGGCAGGCGGCGAATTGCGACGACTTCGTGGCGCGGGCGCTGAGCGAAACCGGCCTCGATTTCGAGATCATCAGCCCGACCGAGGAAGCGCGCCTGGCGTTGCGCAGTTGTTCGCCGCTGTTCGATCCGCGGATTCCCGGCTCCATGGTTTTCGATATCGGGGGCGGCAGCACCGAGATCGTCTGCCGGCCCGACCGGGAAGCGCCGATCCGCGTCCTGTCGCTGCCGCTGGGGGTGGTCAACCTGTCCGAGCGCTACGGCGTCGACCGGATCGCCCCGGCCGACTACGGGCGCATGGTCGGGGAAGCGGGCGGCCTGCTCGCCGGCTTCGAGAGGGACGAGCGGTTTCTGCCCAGCGTTTCCGCCGGCCGGATGCAGATGGTCGGCTCGTCCGGCACGGTGACGACCCTGACAAGCGTGCATCTCGGCCTGCGCAGATATGTGCGCTCCCGGGTCGACGGCGCCACCATGCGGTTCGACGATCTGCTGCGCATCGGCGGGATGCTGGCCGGGATGAGCCGGGACGAGCGCGCGGCCATCGCCTGCATCGGCGCCGAACGGGCCGATCTCGTGGTCGGCGGCGTGGCGATCCTCGAGGCGATCGTCCGGACATGGCCGGTCGGGCGCATGCGCATCGCCGACCGCGGCCTGCGCGAGGGCATCCTGCTCGGCCTGATGGCCCAGGACGGCCACCGCATCGGAGAGCGGGCGGTGCACTGAGCCGGCGGCGGCGCGGCAAGCCGGGCGATCAACTTCCCGTCCGGCCGTAGAAGTCCAGCCTCTCCCGTTCGCTGAACGAGACGCCCGGTTCCTCGAAATAGGAGAAGACGGCGACGATGCGCGCCCGGTCTCCCTCGACCGGCGTGACCCGGTGGGCCGTGTTCTTTCCCTTGAAGACGTTGAGCGTGCCGGGCGTCAGCGGCAGGGACCGGACGAAACCGTCCTCGCCGGCGAGCAAGCGGCCGACGCCCTCGTAGTTCGGGTCCGCGTCGCTCCTGAGATCGCGGCGGTACTGGAAGACGCCGCCGGCGAGCGGCGCCTGGAGCAGGCAGGTCGTGGTGAATTCCGCCCGGTCGAAATGCCAGTTGAGCCGTTCCCCGGCGCCGTAGGCCATGACGTTGATCCGCGCCAGCGGGTCGGCCATTTCGTACAACCGGGGCTTGCCCAGCGCCGCCGCCAGGAACCCGATCAGCGGTTGCCACGCGTAGATCTGCGCAATCGCGCTTCCCGCGATCCGGTCGGCGCAGACGGTACGGTTGACCGTGCCGAAGCGGCGCAGGGCGGGGTGGTCCGGCGCGACGTCGCGGACCGCGTCGTCGAAGTAGATGTTGTGATCCCGGCGGTGGGCGAATGCGGCCGTTTCGAACAGCGGTTCCAGATCGGCGACGCTGCGCGCCAGCGCCTCGGGGCGTATCAGCCCGGGAAGGCCGAACATGCCGGTTTCGTCCAGATCCCGGCGGCACCGGTCCAGCAGGCGCCGCCCTGGCGGGCTGTCGGGCCTGTCGAGGGGAAACCGGTCCAGATCGAGAATGTGTCTCATGCGCCCGGTCGTTCCCGAATGCCGTGTGCGGAACGGGCGGCGGTCGCGAGACCGGCCGCAAGATCGTCAGCGGGGCCGCGCTACCCGGTCAGCCGGCGCGCGGCGTCAAGGGCGAAATAGGTCAGCACCCCGTCGGCGCCGGCGCGCTTGAAGCTCATCAGGGCTTCGAGGATCACCCGGTCGCCGTCGAGCCAGCCGCGGTCGACCGCGCCGCGCAGCATCGAATATTCGCCGCTCACCTGGTAGGCGTAGGTCGGCACGCCGAACCGGTCCTTCACCCGGCGCACGATATCCAGATAGGGCAGGCCGGGCTTGACCATCACCATGTCCGCGCCTTCGGCGATATCGAGTTCGACCTCGCGCAGCGCCTCGTCGCCGTTCGCCGGGTCCATCTGGTAGGTCTTCTTGTCGCCTTTCAGGGCGGTCGACGAGCCGACCGCGTCGCGGAACGGCCCGTAGAAGCCGGAGGCGTATTTCGCGGCGTAGGACATGATCCGGACCCGCTCGAAGCCCTCGGCGTCGAGCGCGGCGCGGATCGCGCCGACCCGGCCGTCCATCATGTCCGACGGCGCGATCACGTCGCAGCCCGCCGCCGCCTGCACGACCGACTGGCGGCACAGCACCGCCACGCTCTCGTCGTTGGCGACATAGCCGTCGCGGATCACGCCGTCATGGCCGTGGCTGGTGAAGGGGTCGAGCGCGGCGTCGCAGATCACGCCGATATCGGGATGCGCCTCCTTCGCCGCCCGGATCGCGCGGCACACCAGATTGTCCGGATTGGTCGCCTCGGTGCCGTCTTCGTCCTTCCTGTCCCGCGGGGTCTGCGGAAACAGGGCGATCGCCGGAATGCCCAGGGATTTCGCCTCGCCGGCCGCCCTGGCGACCCGGTCGGCCGACAGCCGGTAGACGCCGGGCATCGAGTCGATCGGTTCCGCCCTGTCCCGGCCCGCGCAGACGAACAGGGGCCAGATCAGGTCGTCCGGCGTCAGCGTGTTTTCGCGGACCAGGCGGCGCGACCAGTCGTGCCGCCGGTTGCGGCGCAGGCGGGTTGTCGGGAAAGAGGCGGTCATCGCGCATGTCCGCTTTCGTGGCCGGAGTACCGCCGAAGGCTAGGCGATCCGGGGCCGGGCGGAAATTAAGAGCGCTGTCGCATGCGTCGACCCGGGTTAGGCCGGCGCGCCGCAGACCATGCCGAAACCGATGCCGTATTCCAGCGTATCGGCATAGACCGCGGTTTGCGGCCGGCCGCCGCGCGCTTCGGCGTGGGCGGCGGCGGCGGCGATCCAGGTGTGGAGTTCGAGGCTGCCGACGCCCGCCTCGGCCATCACGTCTTCCGGCTTCCAGCTGTCGAAGGATTCCAGGTTGCCGTTCGTCAGGACGTCGAGAAAGAACCGGTCGAATTCGGGATTGAGGCAGATGTCCTCGCGCGTCCGGCTGCCGTCGATCAGCATCTGCGCGCCTTCGATATGCATGACCCGCAGGCGCTCCAGCCATTCCGCCTCGGTGAACGTCCCGCCGCGCTCGCCGGCGAGCTGCCAGCGCGTCACCTCGTCGGACCCCTCGCCGATCATGGGAAAATAGCGCGTCGGATGGTGGGACATGCCGCCCGAGCCCATCAGCAGCACGCGTTTGCCCTCCAGCGCCGGCGCGGCGCCGATCGCCTGGCCGAACCGGCGCGAGCGCGCAAAGCGCTGCAGCGGCGGCGCCATGACGTTGATGAAGACCGGGATGACCGGGAAAGCGTCGAGCGCGCCCAGGATGCGGTGGGCCGGCTGGGAAAAACCGTGATCGACGGTCATGGTGTGGGAGACGCCGGGATCGAACCCGGCCGCGCGCAGATGGCCGATCAGGGCCAGGGCTTCCGTATGCGGCACGTCGAACTGTCCGGGGAAGCCGCCGATGTCGTTCACCGCCCGGCAACTCAGGCCGATGCAGGTCGCCGGCATCCGGTCGAGATGGAATCCGCTGTAATGGTCGGTGCCGAACAGGATGACGAGCTCGGGGTCGAACGCCCGCACCGCCGCGGCCTGCTCGGCGTAGACCGCCTGGATCGCCTCATGCTCCGGCGGCTCCTTGGCGTAGCACATCAGGATCGGCGAATGGGGCAGGCAGAGAAGATAGCTGCTCACGCGGTCGCCCCCAGCGGCAGGACCGGCGCGAAATTCTCCCCGACGAAGACCCTGGCGACCGACCGGCTGGCGAACAGCCAGCGGCCGCCGGTCCGCCGGTAGGTGTCGTCGTAGTCCTGCACCAGCAGCGGCGCCGCCGGATGGGGCGGCGGGCCGTCGGCGGCGAACAGCAGCAGGATGCAACTGCCGGCGGCGCTGTCCGCATCGAGCCGCTCGAGGCGCAGGTTGGTGAACAGGTGGCGGGCGGTGCGGACGCCGGCGGCGGCCTGGCGTTCGGCCCGCGCGGCATAGGCGGCCCGGATGGCGTCGCGCCCGGCGCTGCGCTCGCCGGTGCTGCGGCCGTACCAGCCGTCCGGCGTGAACAGGTCGGCCACGGTCGCCGGATCGCCGCGGTCGATCCGCCAGGCGAACTCGGCGATCAGGGCCTCGATTTCCAGGCGAAGCAGGGGGTCGGTCATCGCGGCAGGCGCCAGTCGGTCGCCGGCGCCGGCAGGCGCCGCACCGGGTTCGACAGCCGTCCCAGCCCGGAAATCGCGACCTCGACCGGGCCGTCGAACCGGCTGAGATCGGCGGCGTGCAGCGGCCGGCCGCCGGTCTTTGCGGCGCGGAAGGCCGTGCCCATGGAGATCATGTCGCCGGCCTCCAGGGTCATGAAGCGGGAGACGAAGGCGAGCACCTCCTCGACCCGGTAGGTGTAGTGGCGCGTGTTGTCGTCGGTGAAGACCTCGCCGGCCAGGCTGCACGAGATGTCCAGATCGTGCGGGTCGGGCACCTCGTCCGCCGTCGCCAGCCACGGCCCGGCCGGGCCGAAGCCGTCGGCGCCCTTGTAGCGCGCGGTGTAGGAGAGATGCTGCTCGACCTTCTTTACTTTGTCCGGGTCGTCCGGATCGGGGTAGAGCGCCCAGTAATGGACCCGGTCTTCGCCGCGCATGTCGTTGCCGGTCATGTCGTTGAAGATGGTGTAGCCGAAAACGTGGTCCATGGCCCGGGCCGGGTCGATGTCCCTGCCGTCCCGGCCGACGACGACCGCCAGTTCCGGCTCCGGATGCAGGCGGCCGTAGTGGGGGCGAACCGGGATCGGCTCGCCGTGGCCGACCAGGCAGGTCGCCGGCTTCATGAAGATCGTCGGATGGTCCGGCGCGCTGATCTTGCGGTCGTCGGCCGCCGAATTGTTGAGCGCGACGCCGATAATCTTGCCCGGCCGGCGCACCGGCGGATGCCAGGTCGCCGCATAGGCCGGAATCGGGGAAAGGCCGTCCGGATTGTCCCGCGCCCAGTCCAGGGCGCGGCGCGCCCGGTTCAGGGCTCCGGGCCCGCCGCGGACGAGGTCCAGCATCGAACCGAACGCCGGGCCGCCGGTCGCTTCGAGCGCCAGGTTGAGATCGACAAGCGCGTCCTCGCCGGCCGCCGCGGCGATCCGGTCCTGTCCGTCCCAATGGATACTGGCGAGGCGCATGGCGGTTTTGCCGGTTCCTGCTGAAGGGCGGCCATGCTTCGCCTATGGGTCCGGGGCTGTCAAGGCGGGGCGCCGCTGGCGGGAATGCGCCCTGAACGGGCCGCATTGCGTTCTCTGCGACCCCGCCTATATCCGGCCCCATGGCTGCGCAAACCAACAGTCTCGGCTTTGCCAAAGCGCCCGCGCAGACGCGGGTTGCGGTGGCGATGTCCGGCGGTGTCGACAGTTCCGTCACCGCCGCGCTGCTGCATGCCGAAGGTTATGACGTGATCGGCGTCACCCTTCAGCTCTACGACCGCGGCGCGGCCGTAAACCGGCCGGGCGCCTGCTGCGCCGGGCAGGACATCCGCGACGCCCGCCGGGTCGCCGCGGAAGCGGGGTTTCCGCACTATGTCCTCGACTACGAATCGCGCTTCCGGGAGAGCGTGATCGACGATTTCGCCGACAGCTACCTGCGCGGCGAGACCCCGCTGCCCTGCGTGCGCTGCAACCAGACGGTCAAGTTCACCGATCTCATGCAGATGGCCCGCGACCTCGACGCCGATTGCCTCGCGACCGGCCACTATGTCCGCCGGATCGAGACGGAGAACGGCCCGGAGCTGCACAAGGCCGCCGACCCGGCCAAGGACCAGAGCTATTTCCTGTTCGCTACGACGCGCGAGCAGCTCGACTACCTGCGCTTTCCGCTGGGCGGCCGGCTGAAGGAGGAAACCCGCCGCATCGCCGGCGATCTCGGCGTGCCGGTGGCCGACAAGCCCGACAGCCAGGATATCTGCTTCGTACCGGACGGCGACTATGCGCAGGTGGTGGAAAAGCTGCGTCCCGGCGCCTGCGAGCCCGGCCGCATCGTCGATCTCGACGGCAGGACGCTGGGGCGGCACGACGGCATCGTCCGCTTCACCGTCGGCCAGCGCCGCGGCCTCGGCGTCGGCGGCGCGGCGGCGCCGCTCTACGTCGTGAAGATCGACGAGGAAAACCGGGAGGTCGTCGTCGGGCCCCGCGAGGCGCTGGCCCGCCGCCGCATCGCCATCGGCAGCCTGAACTGGCTGGGCGGCGGTGCGCTTGAAGACAGTGCGCTTGAAGACGGGGCAATCCGCGCCGGGGCCCGCATCCGCAATACCGGCGCCGCCATGCCCTGCCGGGTCGAGGCCGGCGCGGACGGCGGCGCGACGCTGACCTTCGACGAACCGCAATACGGCGTCGCGGCCGGGCAGGCGGCCGTGCTGTACGACGGCGCCCGGATGCTCGGCGGCGGCTGGATCGGCCGGGCCTGAGGCGCGGCCGGCGCGGTTCGGTACGGCGCGGGTGCGCCTAACCGGAAAAGGAAGGAAACTTTTACGATGCGCCCCGCTCCGACGGCGCCTCCCGCGCGGCGGCCGGCCGGACCGGCGCGGGCAGGATGCGGAAGGGCGAGCGCGCCGGCAGCGCGACGGCGGAATAGACCTGCTTGGTCGCCTCGGTGAGGACCGCGCCGGCGATCGGCCCGAGCCAGCGCTCGCCGGCCCGCTCCCAGGCCCGCGCGGTCGAGAGGATGGCGCGCCGCCGGATCGGCGGGGCGAACAGGGCGGCCTCGCTGCGCACGGGGGTGAACTGGGTCTCGCGCAGCAGCCGGCGGATCTGGCCCTCGGAGAACGGCCGGCCCTGGCCGAAGGGCGTGCGCTCCAGCCGGGCCCAGATGCCGCGCCGGTTCGGCGCCACCACGATCATCCGGCCGCCGTCGGCCATGACGCGCCAGCATTCGGCCAGCATCGGGCGCAGGGCCTCGCTCGCTTCGACGGCATGGATCAGCAGCAGCCGGTCGACGCAGCGGTCGGGCAGGGGGAACATCGTTTCGTCGGCGAGGCCCACGGCGACCTTGCCGCCCAGGGTCCATTGCAGGATGCCCTGCTGCGGCGGCATCAGGGCGCAGACCCGCACCGCCTCGCGGTGGAAGGTGCGCAGATAGGGCGTCGCATAGCCGAAGCCGAGCACCGTCGCGCCGCCGACGTTGGGCCACATCAGGCGCAGCTTGCGCCGGATCAGCCGACGCGCCATCAGGCCGGTCGGCGAGGCGTAGAATTCATGCAGGTCGGCAACGTCGGTCCACATGGGCGGTCATTTTAGGGGCGCCCCGCCCGCGCGCAACGCCGGCGCCGGGGGCTCGGAATCCATGTTCATTGCCCGCCGTCCCGAGACTTCCCGGTCGGAAGACGGTTCCGGCGGAGAAAGCAAGCGCCGCAAAGGAGTACTACATCATAGCATCTAGACATCAATGCATCAAAGCGATAGCCCTTCGAGCATGAGAACGACGCTGAACATCGACGACGAAATTCTGGAAGCGGCGCGGTCGCTTGCGGAAGAACGAAATCTCCCGGTCGGCGCCGTGCTGTCCGATCTGGCCCGCCGCGGACTGCACCGGCCGGAAGCAGGCCGGCGGCGGCACAAGGGGTTCCCCGTATTCGACGTCTCGCGCGGGGGCACGCCCCTGACGCTGGATCGCGTCAAGCGGCACGAGGACGAAATTTGACCTTCCTGCTCGATCTCAATCTCCTGCTCGCCCTCGCTTGGCCGTCCCACGTCCATCACGGCATCGCCCATAACTGGTTCCGACGCGAAGCCGCACCGCGCTGGGCGACCTGCCCGGTGACGCAGCTCGGATTCATCCGCCTGTCTTCCAATCCCGCGTTTACGTCCGATGCCGTATCGCCGGCCGAGGCGCATGTCCTGCTGGGCGCCATGACCGGCATGGAAGGCCACGAGTTCTGGCCCGACGACATCGATTGCGCGTCGGCTGCGTTCGCGACCGGGATGCGCATGACCGGGCGTCGTCAGGTCGCCGATGCCTATCTCCTGTCCCTCGCGCGCGCCCGTGCGGGATGCCTGGCGACACTGGATCGCCGGATGAACCGGCTCCTGCCCCCGCACGAGCGGCCGGACCGCCATCTTCGGATTGTCGAGACCGGTTGATTTGCCGTTGGGCAGGCCCGTTCGGTCCAAAGGGACTTCCTGCGCGGTCGCGGCCGGGACGACCCTGTCCGGCGCCGGTCAATTTCCTTCCTACCCGCGCATGAATCCGGCGATATCCGGTGTCGACATCGAAGCGTCGACATAGGCGAAGGTGCCCTGCTCCAACGCCTCGGTCGCCGCAGCGGCCATGCCGGTCATCGCCGCACGGTACAGCGAGGTCGCGAGGCTGATGCGCTTCGCTCCGGCCGCCGCGACATCGGTCTCGGGAAAGGACCTGCCGCCGACGCCGACCATGAAGTTGACCGGTTTCGACACCGCCTGACACACTGCGCGGACGGCGGCGAGGTCCGGCAGCGCCGGCGCCATCAGGACGTCGGCCCCCGCCCGCTCGTAGGCCTGTAGCCGGGCGAGGACCTCGTCGAGGTCCGGCAGGCCGCGGATGAAGCATTCGCTCCGCGCCGTGAGCGTGAAGCGGAAGCCCACGGAGCGGGCAGCTTCGGCCGCCGCGGCGATGCGTTCGGCGGCCAGGCCGCGGTCGTAGAAGGGGCGGTCCGGATCGCCGGTGTAATCCTCGATCGAACAGCCGACCAGGCCCGCCTCGGCCGCCTGCGCGACGGTTCGGGCAGCGTCTTCGGGCTCGTCGCCGAAGCCGTTCTCCAGATCGCCCGACACCGGCAGGTCGACCGCGTCCGCGACGGCGCGGGCGTGGTCCATGGCCTCGTCGCGCGTCACGTCGCCGTCGCGCCGGCCCAGGGTGCCGGCAAAGCCGCCGCTGGTCGTGCCCAGCGCCTCGAACCCCAGGCCGGCCAGGATGCGGGCCGAGCCGGCGTCGAACGCGTTGGCGAGGATGAAGGGCTCCGCGCCCCGGTGCAGGGCATGGAACCGCTCGGCCTTTTCGGCCTGGGTGGGACGGTCGTCGGTCATGGGTGCGGCACTCTCCGAAGGAAACGGACCGGTTCGAGGGTTGCCGCGCCGATGCCCGTCTGTCAACGGATCGCGCGGCCCGCTTCCGGCGGCTGCCTACGAAGGTTGGCCCGCGAAGGTTGGCCCCGTCCCGGCGCGGTGCTAGATAGCGGCGGCGTTCCCTGCGCCACCGGACAAGCCGCGATGTCGAAGCTGGAAATCGTCCGCATACCCGTGCTGAACGACAACTATGTCTGGCTCGCCCGCGAGCCGGAGCGGAATCTGACGGCGGTGGTGGACCCGGCGGTCGCCGACGCGCCGCTCGCCGAGGCCGCGCAACGCGGCTGGGCGATCACCCATATCCTCAATACCCACCATCACGGCGACCACACCGGCGGCAACCGCGAGATCAAGGCCGCGACCGGCTGCACCATCGTCGGCCCGCGCGCCGACCGCGACCGGATTCCCGGCATCGATATCGAGGTCGGCGACGGCGATACCTACGATTTCGGCAACGCACGCGCCGAGGTCTTCGACGTGCCCGGCCACACCCGCGGCCACATCGCCTACTGGTTCGCCGGCAGCGACGCCCTGTTCTGCGGCGACACCCTGTTCCTGCTTGGCTGCGGCCGCCTGTTCGAGGGCACGCCGGCGCAGATGTGGACCAGCCTCGGCAAGTTGCGCGCCCTGCCGGACAGCGCCATCGTCTATTGCGCCCACGAATACACCCAGGCCAACGCCCGCTTCGCCGTGACGGTGGATCCGCAGAACGCCGACCTGACCGCCCGGGCCGCCGAGATCGACCGGATGCGCGCCGCCGGCATCGCGACCGTGCCCGGCCGGCTTGGCGTCGAGAAGCGCACCAATCCCTTCCTGCGCGCCGACGACGCCGGCGTCGCCGCCGCGGTCGGCCTCGCCGGCGGCTCGCCGGTCGAGGTCTTCGCCGAAGTCCGGCAGCGCAAGGACGTGTTCCGGGGCTGACCCGGCCCTTTCCCCAACCCCGACAGGCTCCCACAGCCCCTGCAGGATCGATCCATGAAACTGTTCGCCGCCCTGGCCTCCCCCTTTGTGCGCAAGGTCCGCATCGTCGCCATGGAATGCGGCATCGACGACCGGATAGACCTGCACGTCCTCGCGACCGCCCCGCACCGGCCGGACGCCGCGCTGGCCGCCGCCAACCCGGTGAAGAAAATCCCGACGCTGGTGACCGACGACGGGGCGGCGCTCTACGATTCCGGCGTCATCACCGACTATCTGAACGCCGAAAGCGGTCATCGGCTGGCGCCGGAGTCGGGCGCGGCGCGCTGGACGGCGAAGCGGCAGGAGGCGCTGGCCGACGGCCTGCTGGATGCCGCCGTGCTGTGCCGCTACGAAACCTTCGTGCGGCCCGAAGAGAAGCAGTGGGACGGCTGGATCGACGCCCAGATGGGCAAGATCGACGGGGCGCTCGACCAGATGAACGCGGAAGTGCCGGACCTCGGCGACCCGGCGGCGGCGGAGACGGGCCTGGGCGCGATCGGCTTCGGCTGCGCCCTCGGCTATCTCGATTTCCGTTTCCCCGACCGGGACTGGCGCGGCGGACGTGGCGCGCTGGCGGACTGGTACGCGGCCTATTCCCAACGCCCGGCCATGCAGGCCACGGCGCCGAGCGGGTAGGGGCGCCGGGCGGGCAGAGGCACAGGCGGGGCGGCCCGTGCCCGGCGCACTTACCCTCTACTGGGCGCCGACATCGCCCTTCGTCCGTCTTGTCATGGCGGCGGCCCACGAGTTGGGCGTCGCCGGCCGGTTCCGCCTGGTCGAGGCGACGGTGGAAAATATCGTCGATGTCGTATCGCCGGTGAATCCGCTGGCGCAAATCCCGACCCTGGTGCTCGAAGACGGCGCCGTGCTCTACGATTCCGCCACGATCGTCGCCTGGCTCGATGCCCGGTACGGCGAGGCCCTTGGCGAACCGCTGGGCGGCCGGGGCGCGGACAGGTGGCGCGTCGCCACGCGGACCGCGGCGGCAACCGGCCTGATGGACGCCGCCGTCGCCGAACGGCATCTGGCGCTACAGCCCGACGGCCACCGGCCCGACGGTTTCATCGAACGGTTGCGCGCCCGCCGGATGCGCGTGTTCGGCCATCTCGCCGGCGGCGTTGCGCCGGCCGATGCGCCGGTGACGACCGATGCCCTCGCGGCGGCCTGCGCGCTCGGCTATCTCGACTTCCGTTTCCCGTCGGAGGACTGGCGCGGCGCGCATCCCGCCCTGGCGGAATGGTTCGCCGCGTTCGGCCGGCGCCCCTCGATGCAGGCGACCGCACCGGACGCGCCGCCGGCCCCGACTGCGGCCCCGGCGGCGGCAAAAGCACCGGGCTGATTGTGCCGGCGCCGCAATCCGGATGGCGCCTCGGCGTCGATATCGGCGGCACCTTTACCGACCTCGTGCTCGCCGCGCCGGACGGCGCCCTGCACACCCACAAGCTTCTGTCCACGCCAGACGACTATGGCAGGGGCATCCGCGACGGCGTTGCGGCGCTGCTCGGCCGGCAGGGGATCGAACCGGCCGCCGTCGGCCGGGTCGTCCACGGCACGACCGTCGCGACCAACGCCGTGCTGGAAGGCAAGGGCGCGCTGACCGGCCTCGTCACCACGCGCGGCTTCCGCGATGTGCTGGAGATGCGCCGCCTGCGCATCCCGGAGATGTACACGCTGAACTATCGCCGGTCGGAGCCGCTCGTCCCGCGCCGGCTGCGCCTGGAGGCGGACGAACGGATGGGGCCGGAAGGCCAGGTCTGGCGGCCGCTCGACGCGGCGAGCGTGGAAGCGGCGGCCGGGCGGCTGGCGACGGCCGGGGTCGAGGCGGTCGCGGTCTGCCTGCTCCACGCCTACGCCAACCCGGACCACGAGCGCCGGGTCGCGGCCATCCTGCGCGGCCGGCTCGGCAGCGACGTGTTTCTGACCTGCTCGAGCGACCTCCTGCCGGTCATCCGGGAATACGAGCGGACCAGCACGACCGTCATCAACGCCTATCTCGGCCCGACGGTCCGCGGCTATCTCGGCCGGCTCCGGGAGCATCTGGACGGCATCGGCGTCACTGCGCCGATCCTGGTGATGAAATCCGACGGCGGCATCATGAGCGCCGCGGCCGCGGCGGAGAAACCGGCCTATATCGTCGAATCCGGCCCGGCCGCCGGCGTGATCGGCGCGGCCCACGCCGGCGCGCGCGACGGGATCGCGGACTGCATCACCCTCGACATGGGCGGCACCACGGCCAAGGCCTCCATCGTCGAAGCCGGCGAGGTCGCCCGGACCGGCGACTACGAGGTCGGCGCCGGCATCAACCTGTCGAGCAAGCTGGTCATGGGCGGCGGCCACGCGCTCAAGCTGCCGGTCATCGACATTTCGGAGATCGGCGCCGGCGGCGGCAGCCTGGTGCGGGTCGACTCCGGCGGGCTGGTCCGGGTCGGGCCGGACAGCGCCGGCGCCGTGCCCGGCCCGGTGGCCTACGGCCGGGGCGGCACGGAGCCGACATTCTGCGACGCGGTGCTGACCCTCGGCTGGCTCAACCCGGATTATCTGGTCGGCGGCGGCCTCGCCATCGACGCCGGGGCTGCGGCGCAGGCGGTCGCCGAGCGGATCGCCGCCGTGCTCGGCCGGGACGTGCTGGACGCCGCCCACGGCATCCTGGAGGTCGCCTGCGGCGCCATGATGCGCGCCGTCAAGGCGGTCTCGACCTACCGCGGCCGGGATCCGCGGGATTTCGCCCTGTTCGCCTTCGGCGGCAACGGCCCGGTCGTGGCGGCGGCGATCGCCGACCTGCTGGAGATGACGAGGGTCGTCGTGCCGCCCAATCCCGGCGTGTTCAGCGCCTACGGCCTGCTGCTCTCCGACATCGAACAGGAAGCGGCGCGCAGCCATCTCGCATTGCTCGCCGATACCGGGCCGGCGGCGCTGGACGCCCTGTTCCGGGAGCTCGAATCCGGGCTGGCGGCGGACATGGCGGCCGAGGGCTACGGCGCCGGCGACTATGCCCTGCGCCGTCTGGCCGAACTGCGCTACGAGGGCCAGGCGCACGAGCTGGCGGTCCCGGCGCCGGCCGGGCCGGGCGGACTGCCGGACACCGCGGCGATGGCCGCCGCCTTCGGCGCGGAGCACGAGCGGACCTACGGCCACCGCGCCGATGCCGAAGCGGTCGAAAGCGTCACCCTGCGCGCCGTGGCGACCGTCGCGGTCGAGAAGCCGGCGCTCAAGCCGAAACCGGGCGGAGCGATTGCCGCCGGCGCCAGAACTGCCTTTTTCGGCGCGGCGGCGGGCCGGACGAGCGTCCCGGTCCTGCCGCGCGGGGCCCTGACGGCGGAACGGCGCGCCGGCCCGCTGATCGTCGAGGAATACGACGCGACCTGCGTTGCGCCGCCCGGCTGGACGGCGCGCCTCGATACGGCGCACAATATCGTGCTGGAGAAGGGAAGCGCCGCATGACCCGGCCCGGACTTAACGCCCGACTCAATGCCGGCCGCAACGCCGATCCGATCGCCCTGGAAGTGGTGCGCAACGCCCTGTCGTCGATCGCCGACGAGATGGCGCTGGTCGTCCTGCGCACGGCCTATTCCTCCATCGTGCGCGATTCGATGGACTATTCGACCGGCCTGTGCGACCGGCACGGCGCGGGAATCGCCCACGGGCTGACCATGGCGCTGCATCTCGGCTCCTTCCCGGACGCCATGAAGGCGCTGGTCGCCGAATACGGCGACGACACGAAGCCGGGCGACATCTTTGTATTCAACGATCCCTATACCGCCGGCGGGATGCATCTGCCGGACGTCTATATCGTCAAGCCGCTGTTCTACGGCGGCGAGCTGGAGGGCTACGCCGCAACCCTCGTCCACCAGATCGACATGGGCGGCATCGCGCCGGGCAGCACGGCGGTCTACGCCACCGAGATCTTCCAGGAAGGGCTGCGCATCCCGGTCCTGAAAATGTATGAGGCGGGCCGGCCCAACGAGACCTTCTTCCGGCTGATGCACCAGAACAGCCGTGTGCCGGACAAGCTGGCCGGCGACATGCGCGCCCAGGTCGCCGCCTGCAACACGGCCGAGCGCGCCTACGGCCGGCTGGTGGAGAAGCACGGCAGCGAGGCCTTCCGCGCCATCCTGGCCGGCCTGCACGACTATGCCGAGGCGGTGGCGCGCCAGGAAATCGCCGCTCTGCCGGACGGGCAATGGTCCTTCACGGACTGGCTGGACGGGCTGGGCGACGATCCGGAGCCGATCCCGCTCAAGGCGACCGTCGCCATCGACGGCGGCCGGATGACCGTGGATTGGGCGGGCACGTCGCCGGAGGTCCCGGGCGCGATCAACTGCCCGTCGCCCTTCGTCAAGTCGGCGGTTCAACTCATCGTCAAATGCATCGCCGGGGAGGAAATCCCGAATTTCGAGGGATTTGCCCGCGCCATCGACATCCGCCTGCCGGAGGGCACCATCGTCAACCCGCGGCCGCCGGCGGCCTGCGCGGCGCGGGCGATCGTCGGCTGGCGAGCCATCGACGTGTTGCTCGGCGCTTTCGCCCAGATCGTGCCGGACAGGATCCCGGCGGCCGGCGAGGGCGGCGTCACCTTCCCGGCGATCAGCGGCATGCACCGGGGCCGGCAATTCGTCCTTTCCGAGACATTGGCAGGAAGCTGGGGCGCCATGCCGGACCGCGACGGCGCCTTCGGCATTCCCAACCCCGGCGGCAACCTGACCAACCAGCCGGCCGAGATGATCGAGGCGCTGCACCCGCTCGAGATCGAGGGCTACGGCATGGTCGAAAATTCCGGCGGGCCGGGCCGCTATCGCGGCGCGCCGGCCTACCGGCGGCAATACCGGGTGCGCGCGCCGGGCGGCGTGCAGATGGTCATGCGCTCCGACCGGCGGCGGATCCTGCCCTACGGGCTGGACGGCGGCTGCCCCGGCACGCCGTCGTGGAACATCGTCAATCCCGGCCCGTACCAGCGCACCGTGCCGGTCATGCCGATGGAGGCGGTCCATCTGGCGGATGGCGAGGTCTTCTGCCATATCGGCGCCGGCGGGGCCGGGCAGGGCGATCCGCTGGAGCGCGATCCCGCCCTGGTTGCGGCGGATGTCGCGGAAGAACGGATCGCGGCGGACTATGCCGAGGCGGTCTACGGCGTCGTGCTCGGCGCGGCCGGCGCTGTCGATGCGAAAGCGACGGAAGCCGCGCGGGCGGCGCTGCGCGACGCGCGGGAAAACGGCGGCGGCGCGGCGCCGGCCTATCTGCAGATGTTCCAGGAGAGCCTCGGCCTGCCGGGCTTCCGGCTGGAGGGCGGGCGGCGGATGGTTTACGCGGATGAGCGAGGGAACTAGGTCATGGCCGGAAAACCGATCGAAGAATTCGTCATCCCGGCCCGCTACGGGCGCGGCTTCGTCGTGAAGAAGGGCCAGGTGCTGCGCATCGCCCAGGTCGAGGGCGGCCAGGTCGGCGACTGCGCCTTCTTCAACGCCGACGATCCGAAGGAGACGTTCCACTGCGGCCAGAGCTGGGCGATCAACGTGACCGCAGGGACCGGCACCAGCAAGGCGTTCAGGTATTTCTATTCCAAGCCGCCGCGCGAGAATGTCATGCTGACGGTGCTCGAAGACACCTACCCCAACCACTGGGGCAACATGGGCGGGCGCTGCTCGACCCGGCTTTACGAAATCCGCGACAATCTCCCGCCCGGCAGCCACCGTTCGTGCCAGGAAAACCTGCGCGAGGCGGTCGAGCCGTTCGGCCTGACCGGCGACGACGTCATGGACGTGTTCAACGTCTTCATGAATGTCGACCTGTTCACCGACGGCAGCTTCAGGATCCTGCCGACGGAGGCCGGGCCGGACGACTATATCGACCTGCGCGCCGAGATGAACGTCCTGGCCGCGGTCTCGGCCTGCCCGGCCGACACCTCGCCGACCAACAATTTCCGCTCCGCCCCGCTCGCCATCCGGATTTTCGAGGGCTGAGCGTTCCGCTGTCCCGATCCGTCATTTCGACCGAACGGAGTGAGCGGAGATGGCATGAATGGTTAGGCGACGGCAGGAAAATCCCTCCGGCCGATATGACGGTCGGGAAGGCACGAAAGACCGCAAGGAATCGAACCCATGACCACAGAGACGAAAACGGTCGTCGAAACCCGCGACCGGCCGGACGGCGTGCGCGTCGTCACCCTGAACAATCCGCCGGTCAACGCGATCGGCGCGGCCATGCGGCAGCAGTTGTACGACACGATGCGCGCCATCGACGCCGACCCTTCGGTGAAGGGCGTCGTGCTCACCGGGGCCGGCCGGGCCTTTATCGCCGGCGCCGATATCCGCGAGTTCGGCAGGCCGAACCCGCCGGGCGCGCCGAGCCTGACCGACGGAGTCCATGCCGTCGAGGACTGCAGCAAGACGGTGGTCGCCGCAGTCAACGGCGCGGCGGCCGGCGGCGGGCTCGAAGTCGCGCTCGGCTGCCATTACCGGGTCGCCGGCCCGAAGGCGCGGCTCGGCCTGCCGGAGGTCAATCTCGGCACGATTCCGGGCGCCACCGGCACCCAGCGGCTGCCGCGCGTCACCGGCCTCAAGACGGCGCTCGACACGATCGTAAGCGGCGATCTCGTTTCGGCGCAGCGGGCGCTGGAGCTGGGCATCGTCGAGGCCATCGAGGACGATCCGGTCGAGGCCGCGGCGGCGATCGCGCTTACCCGGCCGCCGAAGAAGCTGCGCGAGGACGATTCGAAGATCGGCGACATTCCCGACGGCGTCTTCGACGACTACAAGAAAGGCATGGCCCGGCGCTGGCGCGGCTTCGAGGCGCGGTTCAAGGCGGTCGACGCGGTCGCCAAGATCGTCCTGCCCTACGAGGAGGCGGTCGAGGCGGAACGAGAGGTGTTCCGGGAATGCCAAGGCACGCCGGAAGCCCGCGCCATGCGCCACGTCTTCTTCTCCGACCGCCAGGCGGCGCGCCATCCCTCGATCCCGAAGGACACGCCGGCCGGCGCGGTGGAGAAGGCGGCGGTGATCGGCTGCGGCACCATGGGCGGCGGCATCGCGATGAACTTCGCCAACGCCGGCATCCCGGTGACCGTGCTGGAGACCAGCGAAGAGGCGCTGCAAAAGGGCCTGGAGATCGTCGCCGGCAACTATGCCGCGACGGTTTCCCGGGGCCGGCTGAGCCAGGAGGCGATGGACCGGCGCATGGCCCTGATCTCCGGCGCGTCGGACTATGGCGAGGTCGCCGATGCCGACATCGTCATCGAGGCGGTGTTCGAGAATATGGACATCAAGAAGCAGGTATTCGGCACGCTGGATAAGGTCTGCAAGGACGGCGCCGTGCTGGCGACCAACACCTCGACCCTGGACGTCGACGAGATCGCCGACGCCACGTCGCGGCCCGAGGCGGTGGTCGGCACCCATTTCTTCAGCCCGGCCAACGTCATGCGGCTGATCGAGATCGTGCGCGGCGCGAAGACTTCCGACGAGACCGCCCAGACCGCGATGAAGCTGTCGCCCCGGATCGGCAAGGTCGGCGTGATGTGCGGCGTGTGCGACGGCTTCGTCGGCAACCGGATGCTCTACCAGTACAGCCGGCAGGCCAATTTCCTGATCGAGGAGGGCGCGCTGCCCCAGGATGTCGACCGGGTGATCTACGATTTCGGCCTGCCGATGGGCCCCTTCGCCATGAGCGACCTCGCCGGCGTCGATGTCGGCTACCTGGTGCGCCAGGAGCGGCTCAAGAAATACGGCCGGACCAACCGGCGGGAATCGACCGTGGCCGACTCGATCTACCATCTCGGCCGCTACGGCCAGAAAACCCGCAAGGGCTGGTACGACTACGAGCCGGGCAGCCGGACGCCGAAGCCCAACGCCGAGGTGACGGCGCTGATCGAGCGGTCGTCGGCCGATCTCGGCATCGAGCGGCGGGATGTTTCCGACGACGAAATCCTCGAGCGCTGTATGTATCCGCTCATCAACGAAGGCGCGAAGCTGCTCGCCGAGGGCATCGCCGCCCGGCCGCTCGATATCGACCTGATCTGGATCTACGGCTACGGCTTCCCGCGTTACCGCGGCGGCCCGATGCACTGGGCCGACGAGATCGGCCCGGCCCATGTCCTGGAGCGGCTGGAGCATTACGCCCGGACCAGCGATCCCGACTGGCTGGAGCCGGCGCCGCTGCTGCGCGAGATCGCCGGGCAGGGGACGACCTTCCGCGACTGGGCGGCGGCGCGCTGAGCGCCGACGGCTGCCGCGGCGCCCGGCTGTTGCCGGTCATTCCTCCGCGGGCGGTGCGCCGCCGGCGAAAGCGTTGGCGCCGCTGTAGTCGCAGGGCGCTTCCTGCATTTCCAGATGCAGCTTCGCGCCGTCGTAGGGATGGGCCCGCGCCAGGTCTTCGTCGAAATCGATGCCGAGGCCCGGCGCCGTCGGCGTCCGGATGTAGCCGTCCTCCCATTCGATCGTGTCGCCGATCAGACGGCGGTGAAAGTCGCCGCCGGTCCGGATGGTCTCGACCATCAGCAGGTTGGGGATGCAGGCCGCCAACTGGATGTTGGCGGCCCACTCCACAGGCCCGGCGTAGAGATGCGGCGCGACCTGGGCGTTGAAGACCTCGGCGATGGCCGCGATCTTCTTCGTTTCGAGCAGCCCGCCCGAACGGCCGAGCGCCGGCTGGACGATGCTGGCGCCGCCGGTCTTGAGCACCGCCGCGAACTCGGCCTTGGTCGAGAGGCGTTCGCCGGTCGCCACCGGAATGCGCAGGGCCGCCGCGACTTTGGCGAACTCGTCGGGATTGTCGGGCGGCACCGGTTCCTCGAACCAGAGCGGGTCGAATTCCTCGAGGCGGCGGCCGAGGCGGATCGCGCCGGATGTGGTGAACTGGCCGTGGGCGCCGAACAGGATGTCGGCCCGATGCCCCACCGCGCCGCGCACGGCGCGGCAGAATTCGGCGGAGAGCTCGATGTCCCGCATCGCCGGCTGGTGGCCGCCGCGCACCGTATACGGGCCGGCCGGGTCGAACTTCACGGCGGTGAAGCCGAGCCGCACCATTTCCGCGGCGCATTCCGCCGCCATCTCCGGGCTGGTCCAGAACGCCGTCAGGTCATGGTCCGGCAGCGGATAGAGATAGGTGTAGGAGCGCAGCCGCTCGTTCATCATGCCGCCCAGGAAGGCGTGGACCGGCCGGCCGTGCGCCTTGCCCAGGATGTCCCAGCACGCCATCTCGAGCCCCGAGAAGGCGCCCATGACCGTCGGGTCGGGACGCTGGGTGAAGCCGGAGGAATAGGCCCGGCGGAACATCATCTCGATATTCTCGGGGATCTCACCCGCCATGTGCCGTTCGAAAACGTCCCGGACCACGGCCTCCATGGCCACCGGCCCGACCGCGGCGGCGTAGACCTCGCCGTACCCCGCCACGCCGCAGGCCGTGGAGACCTTCACGAAGAAGAAGTACCGGCCGCCCCAGCCGGGCGGCGGGTTGCCGACGACGAAGACTTCGAGATCCGCCAGCTTCATCGGCCGTTCCCCTCGAACAGGATGACGTTGCGCCGGGACCGGCCGGCGCGCGTGTCGCCGATGGCGTCGTCGATCCGCGCGAGCGGATACCTGCCGGTTACAAGCTCGTCCAGCTTGAGGCGGCCTTGCCGGTAGAGTTCGACGAGGTAGGGAATATCCCGCGAGAGCACCGTATCGCCCAGGCACGAGCCGCGGATCCCCTGGCCGTAGTAGGAGAAATCGGCGGGCGGCCATTCCGCCCGGGCGTCCGACGGCGGCATGCCGACCGCGATCAGCTGGCCGCGCGGCGCCAGGAAGCGCGGCGCGGTGCGGTAGGCCTCGGCCGCGCCGACCGTCACCAGCACGGTATCCGCGCCGCGGCCCCCGGTGAGCCGCTTGATCTGGAGTTCGACATCGTTGTCCGTCGCCGGCACGGCGTCGGTCGCGCCGAATTCGCGGGCGGCGTCGAGCTTTTCCGGAACCGGGTCGACGGCGATCACCCGCGCCGCGCCGGCGATGGCGGCGCCCTGGATGCAGTTCAGGCCCACGCCGCCGGCGCCGATCACGACGACATCGCTGCCCGGTTTCACGCCGGCGGTATTCGCCACGGCGCCGACGCCGGTGATCACGCCGCAGGAGAGCAGGCAGGCCGCATCCATGCCGATGCCGGCCGGAATTATCTGGACCTGGCTCCGGTCGACGACGACGCGCTCGGCAAAGGCCGCCGCCGAGATGCCCTGCTCGACCGGCGTGCCGTCCCGGTCCCGCAGCGGGCTGCCGCCGACCCGGTCGTAAGGCGTCTCGCAGGTCGCCGGATGTCCGCCGGCGCAGGACGGGCAGGCTCCGCAGGCCCGGATCGGCGTGACAAGCACCGGGTCGCCGGTTGCGATTCCGGCGACGCCCGCGCCGATGGCCGTCACATGGCCCGCCGCCTCGTGGCCGTAGACCGCGGGGAGATAGCCGCCCCAGGCGCCGTCCATGGCATGGATATCCGAATGGCAGACGGCGCACGCGGCGATTGCGACCTCGACCTCGCCCGGCCCCGGCGGCCGGATCTCGATATCCGCGATTTCCAGGGGCGCGCCGAATGACCGGCAGACAGCGGCTCGCATCGCGTTCCCTCCGCATGCTTCGCGGCACGCCGTATCTCATTTTCGGCGGCTGTGCCATATACGTCATGCCTTCGGGCCGAAGTTCCCGAAGACACGCCCGTGCTGCGGACTCGATCCATGACTCTCGTTCTGCACCATGCCTGGGATGCCGTCTGTCCGATCAAGGTCCGGATGGGCCTGGCGGAGAAGGGTCTGGACTGGAAATCGGTCCCCTATTCGATCGCCGCGTTCGAGCATCTCGGGCCCGGCTATCTTGCGATCAATCCGAACGGGACGGTCCCGACGCTGGTCGACGGCGAGCGGGTCGTGTTCGAGTCCTCGGTCATCAACGAATATCTCGACGACATCGGCCCCGGCCCGCCGCTCAAGCCGGCGGCGCCCGGCGAGCGGGCGGAAATGCGCATGTGGGTGAAGTTCCAGGACGACGTGCTGCACCCGGCGACCCGGCCGCACACCTTCAGCCTGATCCTGCTTCATCCCGAAAGCCCGATGGCGCGCCTGTCCGACGCGGAGATGGAGGCCCGGCTGGCGAAGCATCCCGACCCGGACCGGCTCGCCATGTTCCGTCGGATGGGCCGCACCCCGGCGCCGCCGGCCGCGCTGGACCGGGCCGAAGCGGCGCTCGGCCGGGCGCTCGACCGGCTGGAGGGCGGACTGGCGGACGGCCGGCTTTGGCTCGCCGGCGACGCCTTCTCGCTCGCCGATGTCGCGATGGCGGGTGTGGTCGACCGGCTGCACTATTGCGGCCTCAGCCGCCTGTGGGAGGCGCGGCCGGGTACCGGAGCCTGGGTGGAACGGCTGCAGGCGCGCCCGGCCTACGCCGCCGCCGTTCCGGCGCTTTCGCAACGCATGCCGGGGCCGCTGACGGCCTGAACCCGGTCTGGCAGGCTATTGGTGGGACAGGCCGCCGTCGACCGCGAAGGACTGGCCGGTCACGAAGTCGCTGGCCGGCGACAGCAGGTAGATCAGCAGCCCGGCAATATCGTGCGGCACGCCGGAGCGGGGCACGATCTGCCGGGCGACCACCGCGGCGATGCCCTCCTCCGTCTGCCCGGGATTGTCGACCTCGGTCAGGATCTGCCCCGGGCTGACCGCATTGACGGTGATGCCGGTGCCGCCGAGTTCGCGCGCCATGGAGCGGGTCATGCCGACGAGAGCCGCCTTCGAGGCGACATAGTGGAGGTAGTTCGGCAGGCCGAGACGCCAGGCGGCCGACGAGATGTTGACGATGCGGCCCCAGCCGGCCGCGCGCATCGCCGGCAGCACCGCTTTGGCGGCATTGAAGGCGCCGCCGGCATTGACGCGCATCACCCGGTCCCATTCCTCGGCCGGAATTTCCCAGAAGGGCCGGCGGGCGAGCGCCGCGTTGAGGCCGGCATTGGCGATCAGGCCGTCGAGCCGGCCGAAGGTCTCGACCGTGCGGCCGGCCATCGCCCGGGTAGCGTCCGGATCGGTCACGTCGGTCGCGACGGCGAGGTGCGGCCCGCCGAATCCGGCAATTTCCCCGGCCACGCGCCGGCCCGCCTCCCCGTCGATATCCGCGACGACGATCTTCGCGCCGCTACGGCTCAGCAGATGGGCGTAGGCGCGGCCCAGCCCCCGGCCGGCGCCGGTAATGGCGACGACGCGCCCGGCGACTCCGGTTTCCGGCGGGCCGCCGGCCGGTTCGTCGGACGGGCGTTGCGCCATCAGGCGCCGTTCAGATGCTGCTGCAGGAAGGCGAGCGAGCGGGCGTCGGCGAGGGCGGCGGCATCCGCGCGATAGTTGTGCCCGCCTTCCAGGGCGAAGGCGTGGCCCGCGCCCTCGTATTCGTGCAGGGTTACGGCGTCGAGCGGGTCCAGCGTACCGACGATCGCGTCGTGCGCCTCCTGCGAACAGAGTTCGTCGGCCCCGGCGATATGGAGCATCAGCGGGCCGGAAATGGCGCCCGCCTCGTCGAGATACCGGTCGATATTGACGCCGTAATAGCCGACCGAGCAGTCGGCGTCGCTGCGTGCGGCGGTCAGGAAGGCGAGCCGCCCGCCCAGGCAGTAGCCCAAGGCTCCGGCCCGCCCGGTGCCCTCGGGACGGGCGCGCAGCCAGCCGAGGGTCGCCTTCAGGTCGGCGGTCGCCGCCGCGTCGTCGAAGCCGGCGTTGAGTTCCAGCGCGCGCTGCTGCTCCGCCGGGTCGGGTTTCGAAGGGTCCTGGATGAGCTGGACGCCCGGTTCCTGGCGCCAGAACAGGTCCGGGCAGGCGACGAGGTAGCCGTGGCCGGCGAATCCGTCGGCCAGGCGGCGCATCACGGCGTTGACGCCGCAGATATACTGCATCAGCACCAGGCCGGGAGCCGGGCGCTGCGCCGGGCGGGCGAGATAGGCGTCGAATTTGCCGTTCGGCCCCTCTATCGCTACGGTTTCGCCCGATACAGGTGCGGTAGGCATACCGTGTCCCCGAGTTTTCCGAAGGTCCCTTGCGAACATATGCCGATGCAGATAATCCGCCAAGAAAGGAAACGCGCGCGCCCGGCGGTGCGCCGGGCCGGAGCCGTCGGGCCGTGACCCGCGACGGTCCGGGCGGAGAGACGATCCGCGGCCTGCCGTTCCGGCTGGAGCACAGCCCGTTCTACCTGATGGCGCGGGCGATTTCGAAGGCGACGCGGGGCATCGACGCCGCGCTCGGCGCCACCCGCTTCTCCCAGACCCAGTGGCGGGTCCTGATTACGCTTTCGGAACGGGGCGCGCTGTCCATCGGCGACCTTGCGGCGGCGACTTTCGTCGAGAGTTCGGCCGTCGGACGGGCGGTCGGACGGATGGAGCGGGACGGTCTGGTCCGGCGCGAAAGCGATCCCGAAGACCGGCGCATCACGCGGGTCAGCCTGTCGCCGGAGGGGCGGCTCAGGATGGAGGAACTCAAGTCCGTTGTCGTCGCCGAGATCGATCGCCTGCTCGACGGCTTCGGCGCCGAAGACGTGCGGATCCTTAACGCCTGGCTCGCCCGCATCTCGAACAACGCCGACGAAACCGACGGCCGCAGGAGCGCCGCCGGCGGCAAGTGAGCGATTGTCCGTCGATCGCGTTGCGCAGACCGCCGTCGCCGCCCTTCCCGAACGGAGTCCTGCCCTATCGGATTTCGGGCCGGCCGGGCGCCTGTCCTGTGCCGGCCGAAGGAAGGCGGCGTTTCACGGCAACCAGCGGTCGACATCGGCAAGCGCGCGCCGGGCCATCTCCTGCTTGCGCATCCGGCCCTTGAGCTTTCTGCCGCCGGTTTCGAGCGCCGGCATTAGGCCGAAGTTGACGTTCATCGGCTGGAAACTGTCGGCCGCGGCGCCGCCGGTGATGTGATGCAGCAGGGCGCCCAGCGCCGTGGTCGGCGGCGGCGGCGCGAAGGCGGCGCCCAGCCGCTCGGCCGCCGCCATCCGGCCGGCCAGCAGGCCGATCGCCGCGCTTTCGACATAACCTTCGACGCCGGTGATCTGGCCGGCGAAGCGCAGCCGGGGATCGGCCTTCAGGCGCAGTTGCGCATCCAGCAGTCTGGGGCTGTTCAGGAAGGTGTTGCGGTGAATGCCGCCGAGCCGGGCGAAGCGCGCGTTCTCCAGGCCCGGAATGGTCCGGAAGATCGCCGTCTGGGCCCCGTGCTTCAGCTTGGTCTGGAAGCCGACCATGTTGAACAGGGTGCCGAGCGCATTGTCCTGGCGCAGTTGCACGACGGCGTGGGCGCGCCGCCCGGTGCGCGGGTCGGTCAGGCCGACCGGTTTCATCGGGCCGAAGCGCAGGGTCTCCCGGCCGCGCGCCGCCATGACCTCGATCGGTAGGCAGCCCTCGAAATAGGGCGTGTCCTTCTCCCAGTCCTTGAATTCCGTCTTGTCGCCGGCGAGCAGGGCGTCGATGAAGCCGTTATACTGCGCCTCGTCCAGCGGGCAGTTGATGTAGGCGCGGGTGTCGCCGCCCGGCCCCGGCTTGTCGTAGCGCGACTGGCGCCAGGCGACGGTCTCGTCGATCGAGTCCGCGTGGACGATCGGCGCAATGGCGTCGAAGAAGGCGAGCGATTCCTCGCCGGTCAGATCCAGGATCGCCTGCGCGAGCGCCGGCGAGGTCAACGGGCCGGTCGCCACGATGACCTTGTCCCAGGCCGGCGGCGGCAGTTCCGCGACCTCCTCGCGCCGGACCTCGACCAGCGGGTGCGCGGCGAGCCTGTCCTGCACCGCTGCCGCGAATCCGTCCCGGTCGACCGCGAGCGCGCCGCCTGCGGGCACCTTGTGTTCATCGGCCGCGGCGAGGATCAGCGAGTTGCAGCGGCGCATCTCCTCGTGCAACACGCCGACCGCGTTGGCCCCGGCGTCGTCGGACCGGAAGGAATTGGAGCAGACCAGTTCGGCGAGCGTATCCGTTTGATGCGCGTCCGTGCCGCGCACGGGCCGCATCTCGTGCAGGATTGCCGGCGCGCCGGCCCGCGCCGCCTGCCACGCCGCTTCGCAACCGGCCAGCCCGCCGCCGACGATGTGAATGGGTGCAGGAGCGGACGAACGGTTCATTGCGGAGGATCGTCGGGGCGACCGCCCGGGCTCATCCCGGCGCGGCGGCGCGCCTTCGGGCGGATACGGCCGCGATGCGCCCTACAGACCGTAGCTGCCTCTGCTTCGGCCGGTCACGGCGCGGCGCCGGACGATCATGTCGATCATGCTGCGGAAGATGCCGGGTTCATCGCCTTCCGCTTTCGTGGTGCGCGAGACCCGGTCCACTTTGCGGGCGTCGTTCAACCCATAGGTGCGAATGCGCTTGACCACCTGCTTGTCGTCGAACTGCAGCTCGATAACCTGCTGGTTTTTGACCTCCGGGGCCATGAAGGCGACCGTTTCTTCCCGCTTGCTGACGTAATACCAGATCTTGTCGTCGAAGGCCGAGACGGTGGACGGCGGCCCCAGGGCGCGCCGTACGTCCGCCGCGGACGTGACCCCCTGGCGGATGCGGACGATGTCTTCCCGTTCGGCGGCGTTGCCGCGAATGTCGACGCGCGGCGAACAGGCCGCAAGCGCAGTCAGCGCGCAGAGCCCGGCTGCCAGTAGCCATCGCGTCGCCGTTCCGCGTTTCCGTCTGCCATGCATTTCTGCCATCCTGCCCATCCGCTCTTTCCCGGCCGGTCCCGGCCGCTGCGGTCGCGCGACCGGTTCGCCCGGCGGCTTGCCGGGCGCGTCCGGGAAAATACCTGTCGGTATCGCCCGATTCGATCCAATTCGATATGCCGCGCCGCCCGGGGAAGTCAATCGAATCCGCCGCCGCACCGGCGGTCGCCGGCCCGCGGGGCGAGCCTGAACCGCCGCCGTATCCGGGGCTGCGCTACAGCGTGAAACCATGACCCTGCTCGATCGCTTCTCGACGATATTCGACACGGACCGGCGGCGGAACCGGCGGCGGGACCGGGCGTCGGCCGGGGCGCTCTATGCCCGTATCGTCGCGGCGGCCCGCCACGAACATTTCTACCGGCTGCGCGGCGTGCCGGACACCCTGGACGGCCGGTTCGAACTTCTCGCGCTGCACGTTGCGCTGGTCTGCCGCCGCCTCGCCGCCGAAGGCCCGGCCGGCGCCGCGGCCGGGCAGCATCTTTTCGACGTCATGATCGAAGATCTGGACGTGAATCTGCGGGAGCTCGGCGTGAACGATCCGTCGCTCGGCCGGCGGGTCAAGGAGATGGCGCGCGCCTTCTACGGGCGGTGCGGCGCTTATGCCGCGGCGCTGGACGGCGGGGACCGCGCGGCCCTGGAAGGGGCCGTGGCCCGGAACCTTTACGGCACGCTCGATCCGGCGCCGGCGAATGTCGCATGGGCGGCAGACTATATCGAAGCGGCGGCGGGAACGCTCGACCGGCTGTCCCTGCACGCCGTCGCAGCGGCGGATATCCGCTTCCCGGAGCCGGAATCGTGACCCGGGCGCTGCGCTGGGGAGACGCCGGGGTGGACGTTGCGACGCTTCCCGCCGGCGGGGCGGCGGTGCGCCTTTCGGCCGGCGCCGAAGACCGGCGCGCCATTGCCGGCCGTCTGCAACTGCCATCGGTCGAGGCGTGCGCGGCGACCTTTGCGCTGCGGGCGGAACCCGGCCGCGGCGTCCTTGTCGAAGGCCGGCTCCGCGCCCGGCTGGTCCGCCGCTGCGTGGTGAGCGGCGATTCGATGGAAGAGATTGTCGACCGGGCGTTCGAGAGCGCGATCGTAAGGGAGGAGCCGGCGGACGCGGAAGACGACGCCGCGCAAGATATGGACTACGAAGTCGTTCCGGATGGCCGGGTCGACCTTGCCGAGCTGGCAATTCAGATTCTGGCCGTCTCCATGGCGGCGTATCCGCGGGGGCCCGGCGCCGATGCCGTACTCGCCGAGTTCGGGGCGCAGGGGGATTCCGCCGGCGGGCGGGAAAAACCGTTCGCCGGCCTGGGCGCCCGGCTGGGTATGCCGGCGACGGAACCGGACGGCGCGGAAGGCGGGGACGCCGACGGTTGAACTGCCGCCGGCGGTTTTCGGCGCAGGCCGTTCGTGCGACCGTTGGCCCTTGCCGCCCCCGCGCGGAGAATTTAAGTATCGCCTTCGACAGACACCGCCCCGGCTCCCGCCGGGGCGTCTTTCGTGAGCCGGGTCATGGCAGTACCGAAATCGAAAATCTCGAAGTCGCGCCGCAACATGCGGCGCGCGCACGACAGCCTCACGGCGGCCAATGTTTCCGAATGCCCGAATTGCGGCGAAATCAGGCGGCCGCATCACGTTTGCGGCGCCTGCGGCCATTACGGGGACCGCGAAGTCGTCGACGCGACAGAAGCCTAGGACATTCCAGGCGCGCCTGTGCTAACAGACAGCGACCGGGCGGGCGCGCCGGCCTTCGGAGCGCCGCCTTCGGGCTGGAGTCGATACGGGCGGGACATTGAGCGGTCGGATCACTATCGCGCTGGACGCCATGGGCGGCGACAACGCTCCGCGGAGCGTGTTGCGCGGCGCGACCATCGCCAAGCGCCGCTACCCGGACCTGGAGTTCCTGATTTTCGGGGACGAGGAAAAACTGGCGCCGATGATGAAGCGGCTGGTCCGCCTGCGCCGCTCGTCGACGATCGTTCACGCGCCCGGCGCCGTCTCGGCGGACGAAAAGGCCTCGGCGGCGCTGCGCAGCGGCCGGAATTCCAGTATGCGCAAGGCGATCGATGCGGTTCGCAACGGCGAGGCCGCCGGTGTCGTCTCGGCCGGCAACACCGGTGCGCTCATGGCGATGGCGAAGGTGGTGCTGAAGACCGTGCCGGGAATCGACCGGCCGGCCATGGCCTCCTTCTTCCCGACGCTCCGGGGCGAGACCGCCATGCTCGACCTGGGCGCCAACATCGAATGTTCGGCCGATAATCTGGTCCAGTTCGCCACGATGGGCGAAACCTTTGCGCGCACCGTCCTCGGTTCGCTGCGCCCGACGGTGGGGCTGCTCAATGTCGGCTCGGAAGAGGTGAAGGGACACGAGGAACTGCGCGAGGCCCACGCCATCCTGAAGCAGAGCGGCCTCGCCTATAGCGGCTTCGTGGAAGGCGACGACATCGCCGCCGGAACGGTCGATGTGGTGGTCGCCGACGGATTTACCGGCAACGTGGCGCTGAAATCGATCGAGGGCACGGCCAAGCTGGTCAACGAGTTCGTCCGCCGGACGTTCAAGAGTTCGCTGCTCGCCGCGGTCGGCTATCTGTTCGCCCGGCGCGCCCTGATCAAGCTGCGCGCCAGGGTCGATCCGCGGCGCTACAACGGCGCGACCTTCCTCGGCCTGAACGGCATCGTGGTGAAATGCCACGGCGGCTCGGACGCGCTGGGATTCGCGACCGGGGTCGGCGTGGCCCGGGACATGATACGCAACGGTTTCATCGAGAAAATGGTCCGGGAATTCCATGCGTTGCCCGCCGGCGAGGAAGGCGAAACTCCGAAGCGCGTTCAGGACCCCGCGATCGGTCTCGGCGCCCAGCCCGTGTCGCCGTCATGACCGGCGGGATCGACGCCGTCGTCACCGGGGTCGGCGCCTATCTGCCGGCCAACGCCGTCAGCAATGCAGACCTCGAAATGCGGGTCGAAACGTCGGATGCGTGGATCCGGGCGCGCACCGGCATCCGGCAACGCCACGTCGCGGCGGAAGGCGAACTGACCTCCGACCTTGCCCTGGCGGCGGCCCGGTCGGCGCTGGCCGACGCCGGCGTGGACGGCGCCGATCTGGACCTGATCGTCCTGGCGACGACGACGCCGGATTCGACCTTCCCCGCGACCGCCACCAAGGTGCAGGCGGCGCTCGGCATGACGAACGGCGCGGCGTTCGACGTCCAGGCGGTCTGCGCCGGTTTCATCTACGCCGTCAGCGTCGCGGCGAATGCGGTGGGTGCGGGCCAGTGCGCGAAGGCCCTGGTGATCGGCGCCGAGACCTTCACGCGCCTGCTCGACTGGAACGACCGTTCGACCTGCGTGCTGTTCGGCGACGGGGCGGGCGCCATCGTGCTGGAGGGGCGGGCGTCCAACGGCGCCGACCGGACCGGTGTGCTGTCGAGCCATCTGCATTCCGACGGGCGCTATTACGACCTGCTCTACGTCGATGGCGGGCCGTCGTCGACCGGCACCACCGGCCATGTCCGCATGCAGGGGCCGGAAGTCTTCAAGCATGCAGTGAACAAGCTGACGGACGCGGTGCGGGAGGCTCTGGCCGCCAACGATCTCGACGCCGGCGACGTCGACTGGTTCGTGCCGCACCAGGCCAACAAGCGGATTATCGACGGCACGGCGAAAAAGCTCGGCATCGAGCCCGAGAGGGTGATTCTGACCGTCGACCGGCACGCCAACACCTCTGCCGCCTCGATACCGCTCGCGCTCCACCAGGGCGTCTCGGACGGCCGGATCAAGAAGGGCGACCTGGTGGTGCTGGAAGCCATCGGCGGCGGCCTCTCCTGGGGCGCCAGCGTCATCCGTTGGTAGGCGCCCGTTGGTAGGCGTCTTTTGATAGGCGCCGGCGCCGATCCGGCCGAGCCGCCGCCCGGCAACCGGACCTGCCCATGACCGGAACCGCGCCGCCCGCGACATTCGGGGACCCGCTGCCCGAAGCAGCCGATGCGGCGGTTATCGGCGCCGGAATCGCCGGCGCCGCCGCGGCCTGGTTCCTGGCCCGCGCCGGTGTGTCGGTCCTGCTCTGCGAGAAGGGGCGGGTTGCTGCAGAGCAGTCCAGCCGGAACTGGGGCTGGGTGCGGCAACAGGGCCGCGATGCGGCCGAACTTCCGATCATGATGGAATCCAACCGCATCTGGCGCGGCCTTGCGGCGGAAACCGGCGAGCCCGGTCTCGCATTTACGCCTGCGGGCTGCGTTTACGTCGCCCAGGACCGGCAAAGGCTTGCCGTCTTCGAGCGCTGGTGCGAGATCGCCCGCCGGCATCGGCTCGACACCCGGATGCTGACCCGGAAACAGGTCGGCGAACTGCTGCCCGGCGTCGCCGGCGACCGGTGCGGCGGGCTGGCCACGCCGAGCGACGGCCGTAGCGAACCCCGGTTGGCGGTCCCGGCGCTCGCCCGCGCCGCACAGCGCCTCGGCGTTACCGTCGTCGAGAATTGCGCCGTGCGGACGCTCGACCTCGAAGCCGGCCGCCTCGCCGGCATCGTCACCGAACGCGGGCGGGTCCGGTGCGGCAGCGTCGTATTGGCGGGCGGCGCTTGGTCGGGCCTTTTTGCCGGCAATGCAGGCATAGCGATTCCCCAGCTGCTCGTCCGGGCGACCGCCGTGCGCACCGGGCCCGCGCCGGCGGCGGTCGGCCCCAACGTTTCGCTGAACGGCATCGCGCTGCGCCGGCGCGACGATGGCGGCTATACCGTCGGAACGGGTTTCGCCGAACACTTCGTCGGGCCGCCGTCCTTCCGCCATCTGGGGCGTTTCCGCCGGCTTGTCAGGCAATCGGCGCGGGAGATCCGGCTGTTGCCCGCAGCGCCCCGCGGCTATCCCGGCGCCTGGGCGACGGCGCAGCGCTGGAACGCGGACGAGGAGACGCCCTTCGAACGGGTCCGCGTCCTCGATCCGGCGCCGGCGCGCGCCGCCGTCCGGCGCATCCGGGAGCGGCTTTCCCGGCAGGTTCCGGCGCTGGAGAAAATCGGATTTTCAGGGACCTGGGCCGGGATGATCGACGTGACCCCGGATGCGGTGCCGATTCTCGGCGAAGCCGACGCGATTCCCGGCCTGCTGATCGCGACGGGGTTCAGCGGGCACGGCTTCGGCATCGGGCCGGCGGTCGGCCGGATCGCGGCGGACCTGGTGCGCGGCCGGCGGCCCGGCCACGATCTCGACCGGTTCCGCCTCCAGCGGTTTTTCGACGGCGCCCCCATCGTGCCGGGGCCGTACTGAAGGCGCGCGCGGGGCCTTTCCGCGCAGAAAATCCGCCGCCTGTTCCCGGCCTCTGCCGCGTCCCGGCCGGTTCGCACGGCCGCCGCCGGGGCCGGCGAAACGGAAAACGGCGATTTTCTTGACGCTTTCGGGAGTTGGCGGCTACATCTATCTGCTGTTGGGGAGACGGCGATGGCTGCAAAGACAATAACGAGAGCCGACCTCGGGGACGCGGTCTACGAGGAAATCGGGCTGTCACGCAACGATTCGGCGAAATTGGTCGAATCGGTGCTGACCGAAATATGCGATGCCCTGGTCGGCGGCGAGAACGTGAAAGTCTCTTCATTCGGCAGTTTCATGTTGCGCAACAAGGGCGAGCGGACCGGCCGCAATCCGAAAACCGGCGAGGAAGTGCCGATTTCTCCGCGGCGCGTTCTGGTCTTCCGGCCGTCGAACATTTTGAAGGAACGCCTGAACCGGACGGACGGCGGCTGACGCCGCAGCCCGACCGCGGGACCGGCGCCGCTGACAGGATACGGCAACCATGGCGTCTGCGCATGACGATCCCCCGGACGGCGGTCCCCGGCACGAAGAGCGCACGTCGAGCCGCCGCACCAAATCGGCGGAGGCTTTCCGCACCATCAGCGAAGTCTCCGGCGACGTCGGCGTGCCGCAGCATGTCCTGCGGTTCTGGGAGACCAAATTCAGCCAGATCAAGCCGCTGAAGCGGGGCGGCGGGCGGCGCTATTACCGGCCCGAGGATATCGACCTGATCCAACGGATCAGGGCCTGGCTCTACGACGACGGATATACCATCAAGGGCGTCCAGAAGCTGTTGCGCGAAGGCGGGGCGGCAACCCCGGCCGGCGCCGGCCGCACCGCCGCGGCGGTCGAGCGGGCGCAGGCGGGCGGGAGCGGCCGAAGCCCCGCCGGCGCGTCGGCGCCGGAACCGGGCCGGGCGACGGCCGATCCTCCGGTGTTGCGCCGCCCCGAGGCAACGCCCGCGGCCGGGGACGGAAGCGGTCTCCGGGACCCTGCAATGCCGGATGCCGCGGCTGCGGACCGGATATCGCTGGACCGGGCCACGGTGGCGAGCCTGATGGAGGGTCTGGAGGAGATTCGCGACCGGCTGCGCGGCCCGCCGCCGGATCCGTAGTTCCGCCGCGCCGCATCGGCGGCCCGGCGCAGCAAAAGCCGCAGCGGAAGCCGCGTTGTAACCGCGGCCGCCATGTCCTATTTTCGGCGTCGGGCCGGAGCGTGGCGCAGCCAGGTAGCGCGTCTGACTGGGGGTCAGAAGGTCGTGGGTTCGAGTCCCGCCGCTCCGACCATCAACATATTGCAAAAATCGAATTATCCTGAATTCTCCCGCTCCGAGCGCAAGGAAACCGGGTGCGGCCGGCGGATCGCGCTGCGGTTCCGGCGCTCGGCGAAACGATCGGACATCCGCGCGCGCGATAGGGCGCGGGCGGTCCGGTGGACAAATTGAATACGCCCGGGCCGGGCTGCCGGACTGTTCCGGCAGGCGCGCCCGCCCTATCTTGCAGGTCCGCCCGCGCGGCCGCTTCCGGGTCGCGGACGGGTCCGGCAATTCCGACACCGCATGGACCGGAGGGGAGTGTGGCGGAGCATGACTGAGCGTGTACGGCACATGCGTAAGGGATTACCCGAGAAGCAGGGGCTCTACGACCCGCGCAACGAGCACGATGCCTGCGGGATCGGTTTCGTCGTCAACATAAGGAACCGCAAAAGCCACCGGATCGTCGAACAGGGATTGCAGGTTCTGAAGAATCTGACGCACCGGGGCGCGGTCGGCGCCGATCCGCTGGCCGGCGACGGCGCCGGCATTCTCATTCAGATGCCGGACGCCCATCTGCGCGCCGTCTGCGGCGACATCGGAATCGAACTTCCGGAACCGGGCGAATACGCCGTCGGCATGGCGTTCATGCCGCAGGCCGAAGGGCCGCGCGCGGACTGCGTTCGTATCGTCGAGGAGATTATCGAGGCCGAAGGGCAGCATCTCCTGGGCTGGCGCGACGTGCCGGTGGACAATTCCGGACTGGGCGAGAGCGTCCTGCCGACCGAACCCTCCGTGCGCCAGGTCTTCGTTCGCCGGGGCGGAAACTGTGCGGACCGGGACGCGTTCGAGCGCAAGCTGTTCGTCATCCGCAAGCAGGCGGAGCACCGGATCGACGCCCTGGGCGAGGCGTGCGGCGACTTCTACATGCCGTCCCTCTCGTCGCGGACGATCGTCTACAAGGGGATGCTGCTGGCCCATCAGGTCGGCGAATTTTACCGCGACCTCAGGGACGAGCGGATGGTGACGGCGCTGGCCCTGGTCCACCAGCGGTTTTCCACCAACACCTTTCCGTCCTGGCGGCTGGCCCACCCGTACCGGATGATCTGCCACAACGGCGAGATCAACACGCTGCGCGGCAACATCAACTGGATGGCGGCGCGCCGCCACCTGATGAAGTCCAAACTGCTGGGCGACGACCTGGAAAAGCTGTGGCCGCTGATCGCGGAAGGCCAGTCGGATTCGGCGAGCTTCGACAACGCGCTCGAACTCCTGGTGCAGTCCGGCTATTCGCTGGCCCACGCCATGATGATGCTCATTCCCGAGGCGTGGACCGGCAATCCGCTGATGGACGAGCGCCGGCGGGCGTTCTACGAGTATCACGCGGCGATCATGGAGCCGTGGGACGGGCCGGCGGCGGTGGCGTTCACCGACGGCCGCCAGATCGGCGCGACCCTGGACCGCAACGGGCTGAGGCCCGCGCGCTACGTCATCACCGACGACGACATGGTGGTGATGGGGTCCGAGGTCGGCGTCCTGCCGATCGAGGAGAGCCGCATCGTCAAGAAGTGGCGCCTGCAGCCGGGCAAGATGCTGCTGATCGACCTCGAACAGGGCTGCATCCTCGACGACGACAACATCAAGGCCGAACTGTCCTCGGTCCAGCCCTATCGGGAATGGCTCGACCGCACCCGGATCGTGCTGGAGGATCTGCCGGCGACGAACGCCCCCGTCGCGCTGCCCAACCGGGTGACGCTGCTCGATCGGCAGCAGGCCTTCGGCTACACGCAGGAAGACCTCAAATTCCTGATGTCCCCGATGGCGTCGACCGGGCAGGAAGCCGTCGGCTCGATGGGCAACGACATCCCGATTTCGGCGCTGTCGTCGCGTCCCAAGCTGCTCTATTCGTATTTCAAGCAGGTGTTCGCCCAGGTCACCAACCCGCCGATCGATCCGATCCGCGAGGAGCTGGTGATGTCGCTCCTGTCGCTGATCGGCCCGCGGCCCAACCTGCTGGGCATCGACGATACGACGCCGCAAAGGCGTCTCGAGGTCCGCCAGCCCGTCCTGACGAACAGGGGCCTGGAGAAGATCCGCTCGATCGGCGAGATCGCGGACAACGCGTTCCGGACCCTTACCCTCGATCTGACCTATCCCGCCGAACACGGCGCCGACGGCATGCGGCCGGCGCTCGACTCGGTGTGCGCCCAGGCCGAGAAGGCATGCCAGGAAGGCTATAACATCCTGGTGCTGAGCGACCGTGCGATCTCCGGGGACAGGATCGCCATACCGGCGCTGCTGGGCACGTCGGCGGTTCACCATCATCTGGTGCGGGAGGGGCTGCGGACCCTGCTCGGCCTTGTCGTGGAGACCGGCGAGGCGCGCGAAATCCATCATTTCTGCACCCTGGCCGGCTACGGCGCCGAGGCGATCAACCCGTATCTCGCTTTCGAGACCCTATCGGCCATGCGCGACGAGTTGCCGGAGAAGCTCACCGACCGGCAGCTTTACCGGCGCTACATCAAGGCGGTCGACAAGGGCATCCTGAAGGTGATGTCCAAGATGGGCATCTCGACCTACCAGTCCTATTGCGGCGCACAGATTTTCGATGCGGTCGGCCTGGGCGAGGACTTCGTCGAGCGGTATTTCACCGGCACGGCGAGCACCATCGGCGGCGTCGGGCTGGCCGAGGTCGCGCGCGAAACCGTCGAGCGCCACAGGCTCGCCTACGGCGACGCGCCGGTCTACCGCAACGCGCTCGATGTCGGCGGCGAATACGCCTACCGCCTGCGCGGCGAGGAGCACTACTGGACGCCCGACACGGTCATGAACCTGCAGCACGCCGTGCGCGGCGAACTGCTCGAGAAATACCGCGCCTTCGCCGAACAGGTGAACGACCAGGATCACCGGATGATGACGATCCGGGGCCTGTTCGAGCTGATCCCGGCCGAGACGCCGGCGCCGCTCGACGAGGTCGAGCCGGCGCGCGAAATCGTCAAACGGTTCTCGACGGGCGCGATGTCGTTCGGGTCGATCTCGCGCGAGGCGCATTCGACCCTGGCGATCGCCATGAACCGGATCGGCGGCAAGTCGAACACCGGCGAGGGCGGCGAGGAGCCGGACCGGTTCCGGCCCATGCCCAACGGCGATTCGATGCGCTCGGCCATCAAGCAGGTGGCCTCGGGCCGCTTCGGCGTGACCGCCGAATACCTCGCCAATTCAGACATGATGCAGATCAAGATGGCCCAGGGCGCGAAGCCCGGCGAGGGCGGCCAGCTGCCGGGCCACAAGGTCGATGCCGTTATCGCCAAGGTGCGCCATTCGACGCCTGGCGTCGGCCTGATCTCGCCGCCGCCGCATCACGACATCTACTCGATCGAGGATCTCGCCCAGCTCATCTACGACCTGAAGAACACCAACCCGGACGCCGACGTTTCGGTCAAGCTGGTCTCCGAGGTCGGCGTGGGAACCGTGGCGGCGGGGGTCTCGAAGGCGCGGTCGGACCATGTGACGATTTCGGGCTTCGAGGGCGGCACCGGCGCCAGCCCGCTGACCTCGATCAGCCACGCCGGCTCGCCGTGGGAGATCGGGCTTGCCGAGACGCACCAGACGCTGGTGCTCAACCGGCTGCGCGGCCGGATCGCCGTCCAGGTCGACGGCGGGCTGCGGACGGGGCGCGACGTCGTCGTCGGCGCGCTCCTCGGCGCCGACGAGTTCGGCTTTTCCACCGCGCCGCTGATCGCCGCGGGCTGCATCATGATGCGCAAGTGCCATCTCAACACCTGCCCGGTGGGGGTCGCGACCCAGGATCCGGAGCTGCGCCGCCGGTTCTCCGGCGCGCCCGAGCATGTCATCAACTATTTCTTCTATGTCGCCGAAGAGGTGCGCGAGCTCATGGCGCAGCTCGGTTTCCGCACTTTCGCAGAAATGATCGGCGAATCGCAGCGGCTCGACCAGCGCCGCGCCATCGAACACTACAAGGCCAGGGGCATCGATCTGTCGCGGATCCTCGCCAAGCCTCGCGCCGCGCCGGGCGTCGCGACCCATAACAGCGAACGCCAGAACCACAATCTGGAAAAGGTCCTCGACCGCCGGCTGATCGAGCAGGCGCAGCCCGCGCTCACCGAGCGCCGGCCGGTCCGCATCGACATGCCGATCCGCAATATCGACCGCACCGTCGGCGCGATGCTGTCGGGCGAGGTGGCCAAGCGGTACGGCCATGCCGGCCTGCCGGAAGACACGATCGGCGCGACCTTCCGCGGCACCGCCGGCCAGAGCTTCGGCGCGTTTCTCGCCCACGGCGTTTCGTTCGAGCTGATCGGCGAGGCCAACGACTACACCGGCAAGGGCCTGTCGGGCGGCCGCCTCGCGGTCTATCCGCCGGCCGACAGCGGCGTCGTCCCGGAAGAGAGCATCGTCATCGGCAATACCGTCCTCTACGGCGCGATCGCCGGGGAGTGCTTTTTCCGCGGGGTCGCGGGCGAGCGCTTCGCGGTGCGCAATTCCGGCGCGGTCGCGGTGGTCGAGGGCGTGGGCGACCACGGTTGCGAATACATGACCGGGGGCGTCGTCGTGTGCCTCGGGCATACCGGGCGCAATTTCGCGGCCGGGATGAGCGGCGGCATCGCCTATGTCCTGGACGAGCAGGGCGATTTCGAGCGCCGCTGCAACCTGGCGATGGTCGAACTCGAACCGATCAAGGCGGAGGACGATTCGCTCGAACGCCTGGCGCACCAGGGCGGCGATCTCGAAGCCCACGGGCTGGTCGACGTCATGCGCGACATGACCCGCTACGACGCCGAACGCCTGAGCCAGCTCATCGAACGCCATGTCCGCTACACCGACTCGGCGCGGGGCCGGCAGATTCTGGAAGACTGGGATTTCTATCTGCCGCAATTCGTCAAGGTGATGCCGGTCGACTACTACCGCGCCCTCAGGGAAATCGAGCTTGCCCAGCCGGCCGATCCCGCCGATCTCGTCGCCGAGAGCCGCTGAACCATGGGCAAGGTTACGGGTTTTCTCGAGATCGACCGGCTCGAACAGCGGTACACGCCGGTCGGCGACCGCATCCGGCATTTCAACGAGTTCCTGGTTCCGCTGGACAAGAACACGCTGATGCAGCAGGGCGCGCGCTGCATGGATTGCGGCATTCCGTTCTGCCACACCGGCTGCCCGGTCAACAACATCATCCCCGACTGGAACGATCTCGTTTACCGGGACCAGTGGCGCGAAGCCGTCGAGGTCCTGCACTCGACCAACAACTTCCCGGAATTCACCGGCCGCATCTGCCCGGCGCCGTGCGAGGAAGCCTGCACGCTGAACATCAGCGACGCGCCGGTCGCGATCAAGACGATCGAGTGCGCGATCGCCGACCGCGCCTGGCAGGAAGGGTGGGTAGTCCCCGACATTGCCGCGGAAAAGACCGGCAAGCGCGTCGCCATCGTCGGGTCGGGTCCTGCGGGGATGGCCTGCGCGCAGCAACTGGCGCGCGCCGGTCACGACGTGACGCTGTTCGAGAAGCACGCCAGACCGGGCGGCCTGCTCCGCTACGGCATCCCCGATTTCAAGATGGAAAAGCACTATATCGACCGGCGCGTCGGCCAGATGGAGGCGGAGGGCGTGACCTTCCGCAACGGCGTGCATGTCGGGGTCGATATACCGGCGCGGGAACTCGTCGAGGCGTATGACGCCGTCGTGCTGGCCGGCGGGGCGGAGAAGGCGCGCGACCTGCCCGTCGAGGGGCGGGATTTGGCCGGCGTCGAATTCGCGATGGATTTCCTGCCGCAGCAGAACCGGCGCATCGGCGGGGAGCCCCTCGGCGACGGCGAAGAGATTCTCGCCCGCGGCAAGCATGTCGTGGTGATCGGCGGCGGCGATACCGGCTCGGACTGCATCGGCACGTCGTTCCGCCAGGGCGCGGTCTCGGTGACGCAACTGGAAATCCTGCCCATGCCGCCCGAAAGCCCGGACAAGGCGACCGTCTGGCCCCTGTGGCCGCTGCGCCTGCGCACGTCTTCGTCGCAGGCGGAAGGGGCGCAGCGCGATTGGAGCGTCGCGACCAAGCGCCTGTCCGGCGCCGGCGGCGCCGTCGCCGCGCTTCACGCCGTCCGGCTGGACGAAAACCTGAAAGAAATTCCCGGAACCGATTTCGAGTTGAAGGCGGAACTCGTGCTGCTGGCGATGGGTTTCGTCCATCCGGTCCATGAGGGCATGATCGAGGAGCTCGGCGTCGATCTCGACCTGCGCGGCAACGTCCTCGCCGATACCGAAAATTACGTCACGTCCGATCCCAAAGTGTTTACGGCGGGCGACATGCGCCGCGGCCAGTCGCTGGTGGTCTGGGCGATCCGCGAGGGCCGGCAATGCGCCCGCGCCGTGGACGAATTCCTGATGGGCGGGTCGTCGCTGCCTCGATAGGGCGGGGCGGCCCCGCCGTTTCCGGCGCAATTCCGGGATTTGCGCGGAAAAGGGAAAATGAACGACCGTTAAAGAATATAGAAATTCAGGCCTGATCCGACTATTGCCCTAGAACTCCCCGCTGATCGTGGCGCCGCCGTCGACGACCAGGGTGTGGCCGGTCGTGAAGCTGCCGGCCTTCGAGGCGAGGAAGACGGCGGCGCCGGCGATTTCCTCGACATGGCCGATGCGCCCGAGCGCATAGTGCTTGACGGCGGCGTTGTAGATTTCCTCGTTCTCCCACAGGGCGCGCGCCATGTCGGTCTTGACGATCGCCGGCGCGATGGCGTTGACCCGCACGTTGCGGTCGCCCCATTCGACGGACAGGTTGCGCGCCAGGGCGGAATCGGCGGCCTTGGTGATGCCGTAGATGCCGAGATAGCGGGTGCCTTTCAGCCCGCCGATGGAGGAGACGATGATGACCGCGCCGTCCTCGCGTCCGGCCATCTGCGGAATGACCATCTGGCACAGCCAGATGTTGGAGCGCAGGTTGGCCCCGGTGGTCTTTTCGTAGGCTTCGTCCGGCAGGTCCTGCAGCGTGCCGAAATAGGGGTTGACCGCCGCGTTGCAGACCAGGATGTCGATCTGCCCGTAATGGGCGTTGGCGCGGTCGACCAGCGCCTGCAGCTGGTCTTTGTAGGAGATGTTGCAGGCGATGGCGACGGCGTCGCCGCCCTCGTCGCGGATGCCCTGCGCGACCTCTTCGCACTTGTCCGGCTTGCGGCTGGAAATCACGACCTTCGCGCCCTGCGCCGCCATCGCTTCCGCGGTCGCCCGGCCGATGCCCTTCGAGGAGCCGGTAATCAGGGCCACCTTGCCGTCGAGGCGGAACAGGTCGTCGTATTTCATCGGGATGTGTCCGGTTGCAACGTTCTGGCGCTTCCTATAATCCGATGCCCGACGAATCAACCGGCCGGTTGCGGTTTGCAGCGCCGCCGGGCCGCGCCTCGAGGCGCAGGGAGGAAAGCATGGACCTCGATATCAGCGCCGAAGACCGGGCCTTCCGCGACGAGGTCAGGGCGTTCATCGACCGGAACCTGCCGCCGGATACCCGGGAAAAGGTGCGCCGCGGCCTGAAGCTCTCCAAGGAAGACCATGTCAACTGGCACCGGATCCTCCACGCCAACGGCTGGGGCGCGCCGGGCTGGCCGGTCGAATTCGGCGGGCCGGACTGGTCGCCGATGCAGCGCCATATCTTCGAGGAGGAGACCGGCCGCAACCACTGCCCGCGCCTGATGCCGTTCGGGCTCAAGATGGTCGGGCCGGTGATCCAGGCCTTCGGCAGCGACGGGCAGAAGGCGCTGCATCTGCCGAAGATCGCGAGTTCGGAGATCCAGTGGTGCCAGGGCTATTCCGAACCGGGCGCCGGCTCGGACCTGGCGTCGCTCAAGACGCGGGCGGTGCGCGACGGCGACAATTACATCGTCAACGGCCAGAAGACCTGGACGACGGCGGCCCACTGGGCGGACTGGATTTTCTGCCTGGTGCGCACCGACGACACGGTGAAGAAGCAGGAGGGCATCTCCTTCCTGCTGATCGACATGGCGACGCCGGGCATTGCGGTGAAGCCGATCGTCACCATGGAGGGCGGCCACGAGGTCAACGAGGTGTTCTTCGACGATGTCGTCGTACCGGTCTCCAACCGGGTCGGCCCGGAGAACAAGGGCTGGACCATCGCCAAGTTCCTGCTCGGCCACGAACGGACCGGCATCGCCGAGATCGGCCGTTCCAAGGCGCAGCTCGAGAAGCTGAAGGAAATCGCCGCCGCCGAGCAGAAAGACGGCGCGCCGCTGAACGAAGACCCGCGCTTCCGCGAAAAGATAGCGCGGGCCGAGATCGACCTGATGGCCCTCGAAATGACGCTGTTGCGCGTCGTCTCGGCGGAAAGCGCCGGCCGGGCGCCCGGCCCGGAAGCCTCGCTGCTGAAAATCCGCGCGACGGAGTTGCAGCAGGAGCTCGGCGAGTTGCTCATGGAGGCGATCGGCTACTACAGCCATCCCGATACGCCCGAGGCCCGCGAATTCGGCTGGAACGAACCGTCGGTCGGGCCGGACTATGCCGTCAGCCTGTCGCCGGCCTATTTCAACCTGCGCAAGACCTCGATCTACGGCGGCTCCAACGAGGTCCAGCGCGGCATCATCTCCAAGATGGTGCTGGGCTTCTGATCGCTTCCGGTCGCAGCGGCCGGTTTCGCCGCACCCCTCGTCTGCCCGGCCGGGCGTCAGCGCGACCGCTCCGGGCAAGCCATTGACGGTAAACTTCCATGCCCTTCGCCCTGACCGACGAACAGAAGCTGCTCCGGGAAAGCGTCGACCGGTTCGTCGAGCGCGACTACGGCTTCGATATCCGCACCCGGCTGGCCGGGAGCGAGCGCGGCTGGAGCGCGGAGAACTGGTCAAAATTCGCCGAGTTGGGCTGGCTCGGCGTGCCGTTCGGCGAAAGCGCGGGCGGCTACGGCGGCGGGCCGGTCGAGGCCGGCCTGATCGCGGAAGGGCTCGGCAGGGGGCTGGCCGTCGAACCCTATCTCTGGACGGTCGTTCTCGGCGGCGGCCTGCTGGCCCGGGCGGGGCGGGGCGACCTGCTGGAAGAACTGATCGCAGGCGATCTTCAGCTTGCGACCGGGTTTGCCGAACCGCAGGCGCGCTACACTCTCACCGACGTTGCGACAGCCGCGGCGCGGAGCGGCGGCGGCTACCGGTTGTCCGGCCGGAAGGCCGTCGTCTTCAATGCCCCTTCCGCCGACCGGCTGATCGTGCCGGCGCGCACCGCGGGGGGGCAGACCGAATCGCGCGGCGTCACCCTGTTCCTCCTGCCGGCCGGCGCCGACGGCATCGCCCTGCGCCCCTACCGGACGATGGACGACGGCCGGGCCGCCGAGGTGACGCTGACGAATGTCCGCGCCGGCGCCGATGCCGTGCTCGGCGAGGTCGACGGCGGCATGGCGCTCCTCGAACCGGCGATCGACGTCGCCACGGCGGTGCTGTGCTGCGAGGCGGCCGGCGTAATGCAGGCGCTGGTGAACCGGACAAGGGAATATATCGGGACGCGCAAGCAGTTCGGCGTGCCGCTTTCGACCTTCCAGGTGTTGCAGCACCGTATGGCCGAGATGTTCATCCACAAGGAACAGACCCAGTCGATGGCCTACATGGCGGTCGTGCGCGCGGCGGCGGGCGACGGGCCGGAGGCGTCCCGCGCTGCCTCGGCGGCCAAGGCTTATGCGGGCGAAAAGGGTAAATCGGTCGGCCAGGAAGCGATCCAGATGCACGGCGGCATGGGCATGACCAGGGAAATGCCGATCGGTTCCTTCTTCAAGCGCATCACCATGATCGGCGCCCTGTTCGGCGACGCCGACCATCATCTCGACCGCTTCGCCGGCCTGGGCGCCGGCCGGGCGGCCTGAACCGGAGCGTCCGATGGCCGATGGCGTCATTCCGATCAAAGGGCTCGATCACATCGTCCTGCGCGTGCGGGATATCGATGCGATGCTCCGCTATTACGGCGACGTGCTCGGCTGCACGCTCGAGAAGGTCCAGGAGGATCTCGGCCTCTGGCAGATGCGCGCCGGCGACGCGCTGATCGATTTCGCAACCGTGGACGGCCCGATCGGCCGGCAGAAGGGGCCGGCGCCGGGGCCGGAGGGCCACAACCAGGACCATTTCTGCCTGCTGGTCGATCCGTGGGACGAAGCGGCGATCCGCAGCGCACTTGAAGCGCGCGGCTGCGACGTGGAGGCGGCGGCGGTCCGCTACGGTGCGACCGGCTACGGGCCGTCGATCTATCTGACGGACCCGGAGGGCAACACGGTCGAACTGAAAGGCCCTTCGACCTGACCGTTCCCCGCCGTGGCTGAGCCTCGCCCGGCAAGTGCGCCGGACCGGCGCCTGCAAGCCGCCCTTTGGATGATACTCGCGGTCGCGTTGTGGACCGGCGTGGCGATCTGCGTGCGCATGCTGGAGGGACGGGTGCCGATCTCCGACCTGTCCTTCTACCGCGGGCTGCTGTCCGTCGCCGTGATGATGCCGCTGATCCGCCGCGCCGGCCGGATGGGGCACGGCGGGCCCCTGCGCAAGGCCATGCCCTGGTTCGTTTTGCGCGGCGTGTTCATCTTCGCGGCCCAGACCTGCTTCTATTTCGGCCTGACCTGGATGCCGATCGCCGAAGCGACCGTGCTCAGCGGAACGACGCCGATCTTCCTCGCCCTGCTCGCCGGCATGTTTCTGGGCGAGAAGGTGTCGCCGGTCCGCTGGGCCGCGATCGGCATGGGCTTCGCCGGCATCGTCGCGATCCTCAGGCCGGGTGCGGAAACGGTGCAGATCGCCGCGCTGACGGCGCTGGCTTCGGCGGTGCTCTTCGCCAGCAGTTCGGCGATCAACAAGTATCTTTCGCGCACCGAGCCGGCGAGCCGGATCGTCGGCTGGACCAACCTGATGATCGCCGCCGTCGCCGCGGTCCCGTTCGTCTACAATTCGTACGTCCCGCAATGGAGCGACCTGCCCTGGATCGCGGCTATCGCCGTCCTCGGCACCGGGGCGCAATACGGCCTGGCGCGCGCCATCGCCGCGGCGGACGCCAGCTTCTCCGGGCCGTTCGATTTCCTGCGCGTGCCCTTCGGGGCGATCGCCGGGCTGATCCTGTTCGCCGAATGGCCGGACATCTGGGTCTGGGTCGGCACCGGCATCGTCTTCGCCAGCATCTTCGGCCTGACCCGCGACCGCGCCCCGTTCCGCTCCTGAAACCCTCTCTTGCCGCCCCGGACGGAGCGCAGCGGAGGTCCGGGAGCCTGCCCCTTCGGCGTCGCTCGGGGCAGGCTCCGAGCGACGCCGAAGGGACCGGAGCTGCAAGCAAAGGGCTTCCGGGCAGGCGGACCGCCCCTGCCGAGCGTCCGGGATGACACTTCCGGTCTTCCGTTCGGAGCCGTTCCGCGGCGCGGGCTGGCGGCGGGGCGCGGCCTGTGCTAGCGTCGCCGCATGGACCCCGGTATCGCCGCCTTCGCCGCCGCCGCGGCGCTGTTCGTTGCCCTGGGCACGCTGATTTTCGGCCTGTTCGCCTGGCTGCGCGCCGACATGCGGCGGATGGAGGAGCGGACGAACGAACGCTTCGAGCGCCTGGAGGCGCATATGGAGGCGCGCTTCGAGCAGGTCGATGCGCGGTTCGAGCGCGTGGATGCGCGGTTCGAGCGGCTGGAGGCGCGCATGGCGGCGATGGAGCACGGCCAGGCGCGGCTCGAAGGGCTGCTCGAAGGGCTGCGCGAGGCGATCGCCGGCCGCGCCCGCCAGGCCGCCGAGTAACCCGGCCCGCGCCCGCTTCCCCCTCCGGAGAGGATTCCTCCGCGAAACGGCAAGGCCGGACTTGCGCCCAATCCGGTCCTCGAACCCACCCCCGTCATTCCGCCCCCACCCGTCATTCCGCTCTCTCACCCGTCATTTCGACCGGAGCCCCGGCCCGCCGGGCCGGGGCGGAGTAGCCTGCCCCTTCGGCTTCGCTCAGGGCGGGCTCTGAGCGAAGTCGAAGGGGAGAAACCCGGCGGGCGCTCCGTCGACGCCACAGGCTCTTGCGCCTGGCCGGCGCCCGTCGCCGGCCGGATTTCTCCACTCGCTTCGCTTCGGTCGAAATGACGGGAGGGGGTACGCCCGGTCGAAATGACGGGTGGGGCAAGCGGCGCGCGTACGCCCCCTCCCCTCGGGGGAGGGGGCAGGGGGAGGGGCGCCGCGGGGAAGGCTCCGCCGCCGCTCCCTCACCCGTCATTCCGCCCCCCCAATCCGTCATTTCGACCGGAGGCCCGGCCCTTGGGCCGGGGCGGAGTAGCCTGCCCCTTCGGCTTCGCTCAGGGCAGGCTCTGAGCGAAGTCGAAGGGGAGAAACCCGGAGGGCGCTCCGTCGACGCCACAAGCTCCGGCGCCTGGCCGGCGCCCGTCGCCGGCCGGATTTCTCCACTCGCTCCGCTTCGGTCGAAATGACGGGAGGGGGCTTGCGCTTCGCTCGAAGCGGCGGGGCGCGGGCGGCGCTCCCTCACCCGCCATTCCGCCCCCCCCATCCGTCATTTCGACCGGAGGCCCGGCCCTTGGGCCGGGGCGGAGCGGAGAAACCCGGAGGGCGTTCCGTCGACGCCGCAGGCTCCGGCGCTTGCCCGGCGCCCGCCGCCGGCCGCCTAGGGCGCGGGGCGGGGGAGTCTACCGGGCGCGCCGCTGCGCCGCAGAGGGGTTGCGGCGGCGGAGACGCGGGAAAGGCATCCGGTTTCCGCAAAATACATGAAAGAGACACGATAATGTCCGGGCCCTCCAATAAACCGCGGGATTTCAGCGGATATTCGATATAATCGAACATAGTTTCCGGCATAAAGGCATCGGCATAAAATGAAAATTCACGTCGTTTAACCGTTCAAATTACCGTGATTCAATCGTGATATTTCGTGTTTGGATCGTTTGAGAAAAAACGGATTTTTTAGCCTCCTGCCTAGCCGTCACACTGGAATCTCCATGAAGCGAAAGCTCCGAAACGTCCGCCGGCCCGGCGGGGGAATGTTTGTGCGACTGCAAGACGTCAAGCCTCAAGGAATTTCATGCCCCCCCCCCCCCGCGGGACCGTCCGGACTGCGGAGGGGGGGGTGAGGCGCGGGAAGCCGCCCGCGGCGCCGGCCGCCCTTCTCCGCGCGGCGCTGCCCGCGCTGCTGGCGGCGGCGTTCTGGCTGTTCGCCGCAGCCGGGCCGGCGGCCCCCGCCGCGGCCCAGAGCATTGCCGCCAGCGACATCGGCCAAAACTCCGTGAAAATTACGCTCACCCGTGCCGGATACACCGGAACCTGGCACTACAGCGTGTCGGGAGGCACCATCATTGCCTGTACAGGCAACATATCCGAAGACAGCGTGACCATAACCGGACTGACGCAGGGTACTCGGCACACCGTCACCGTCTATGCCAGCTGCGCCGGAGGGACCTCGGAGCGGCTCATCAACGGTAAAATCCTCGAAGCGACCTTCACCACCCTCTCCGGCCCGACGTTAACGCTGGGCGATGCGGATGACGACGGTGCGACGTCCACGACCATCGATCTGACCCTCGCAAATCACACCGGGGCCTGGTGGTACAAGCACGACAATAACGGTGCTTGCACACCGGTAGCGTCGGGCCAAAACACGGCCACTGCAACGGGCCTGGCGCCGAACACCCAATACACCTTCACGGCCTACAGCGACAACGTCTGCGGCACGGAAATCGCTTCGGCGGCATCGGGGACAACGCTGCGGGCCCCGGTGCGCAACATGCAGGTGTTTCCGCTCGACCGAGGGTTTTATGTGACATGGAGCGCGCCGGCCGGCGGCGCCGAAAACTACGACGTAGAGTGGAAATCCGGCGATCAGAAACGGCTCAAGACAACGGGCAAAACATTCTACAAGATCGCCGATGATCCGGTTAACTTTAACAACGGCACGACGTACACGATAAGCGTGCGGCCGACCTACAATTATCCCGCCGAGTACGGGGAACGGACGGAGATGGAGGTGACGCCGGCGGAAGAGACGCTGACCGCCTCCCGGGTCACCCACAACGGAGCGGTGCTGACCCTCGCCAACTACACGGGCCAGGGCGACTGGTATTACAAATACACCGCGCCGGTCGACGGCGGCGCCGCCTGCACGCAGGCCGCCGCGGGCCCCGCGGCGACGGGCCCGCCGGTGGACACGGACTACACCGTCGCGGTGACGGGCCTGCGGGGGGGCACGGACTACACCTTCAAGGCTTACACCGACGATATCTGCACGACGGAAGTGACGAACGACGGCACGGACGCGGAATTCCGCACGCTGGAGACCGGGCCGGCGGCGCGGAAGCGGCTGGCGGAGGTCAACCGGGCGATCGCGCCGGAGGTGGCGCGGGCGGCGGTCTCCGGCATCGCGGAGGCGGTGAAGCGCCGGGTGCGCGGGGCCTTCTCCGGCCGGGCGCCGGATACGGCGGAAGGCGCGGCGGGTCTGGCCGGCGCGCTCAAAAGCTACGGCGAGGCCCTGAACCGGGGCGGCGGGAGCCGCCTTCCGGGGGGCCGCCTTCCGGGCGGCGCCGGGCAACCGGATAGCGCCGCCGCCCTGCGCGAAGCGCTGGCCGGGCGGACGGTCGCCCTCGACCTGGCGGCGGCTCCCGGCAGCGCGGCGGACCGGGCCGGCCTGCGCGGCGTCGGCGTCTGGGCCGCGGCCGACTACCGGCGCCTGTCCGGCGGCGGCAGGGACAGGGTGGACTGGAAAGGCGGCGTCACCGGCCTCCACGCCGGGGCGGACGTCCGCTTCGGCGGCGGTATACTGGCCGGGCTGGCGGCGTCGTGGAACGAAGCGGCGTTCGACTACAGCGGGCCCAGCGGCAGCATAACCGTGGCGGGCGAGCACAAGACCCGGCTGGCCGGCGCCACCCTCTACGGCGCGAAGGGGTCGGCGGCGGACAGGGCCGCCCTGTGGGGCCTGCTCGGCTACCGCACCGGCGAGGTGCGCACCGCCGACGATGAGGCCGGGCGGCAGAAGGCGGACGCCGGCATGATGCTGGCGGCCATGGGCGGGCGCTTCGCCCTGCTGCGGGACCGTGAGGCGCTTCCCGGCGCGGATACCACCCTGGACCTCGAGGCCGAGGCGATGGCGGCGCGCCTGCGCATCGCGGACAACGGCGGCGCGATCGCCGGCCTGTCGGCGCGGACCTTCCGGCTGCGCCTGGCGCTGGCCGGGGCGGCGGCGTTCCGGCTCGGCGGCGGCACGGTGTTGACGCCGTCGCTGGCGCTGGGCGCGCGCGTGGACGGCGGCGGCGGCGAGACCGGGGCCGGCGCGGAGTTCGGCGGCGGCGTGGCCTGGACGGCGCGGCGGGTGCGGCTCGATGCGCAGGGCCGGATCGTGCTGGTCAAGGGCGGCCGAATCAAGGAATGGGGCGCCGGCGGCGGCGTGCAGGTGTCGCCGCGGCCGGGTGGCGCGGGCGCGTCCTTCGGCCTGACGCTGTCCGCCGGCCCGTCCGGCGGCGCGCGCGGCCTGCACGCGCAGGGCGCCGGCAGCCTCGACCGGCTGGCGGACGGGACGGCGGGCGATTGGCGGGACGGCGCGGACAGCGCCGCGTCCGGCGCGCCGCTGCGCCTGGACGCCGAGGCCGGCTACGGACTGGCCGCGCCGGGCGTTCCGGGCGCCGTGCTCACCCCCTTCGCCGGCTTCGGCGTCGATCTCGCCGGGGCGGGGGCCGGGGCCGGAAGCGGAGCGGCGCGCGCCCGGCTCGGCCTGCGCCTCGACCGCGGCCCGGCGCTGCGCCTCACCGCCGAAGCCGCCCGCGCCCGAACCGCCGGCCAACCCGCAGACAACCGCCTCACCGTCCGCCTCGACACGCGCTGGTGACGCAAGGCGGGGGGCGGGCGGCGGCCCGCGCCGCCCCCACCCCCGTCATTTCGACCGAAGCCCCGGCCCTTGGGCCGGGGCGGAGTGGAGAAACCCGGAGGACGCTCCATCGACGCCGCAGGCTCTTGCGCTTGGCCGGCGCCCGTCGCCAGCCGGATTTCTCCGCTCGCTTCGACTTCGCTCAGAGCCTGCCCTGAGCGAAGCCGAAGGGGCAGGCTAATCCGCTCGGTCGAAATGACGGGATGGGGGTACGCTTCGGTCGAAATGACGAGAAGGGGGTGTTGCGCATCGCCCGAATCGGCGGGGCGCGGCCGCCGCCCCATCTCCCGTCGTTCCGACCCTCCCCCGTCATTCCGACCCTCCCCCGTCATTTCGACCCACCCTCGTCATTTCGACCGAAGCCCCGGCCCTTGGGCCGGGGCGGAGTGGAGAAACCCGGAGGGCGCTCCGTCGACGCCGCAGGCTCTTGCGCCTGGCCGGCGCCCGTCGCCGGCCGGATTTCTCCACTCGCTCCGCTTCGGTCGAAATGACGGGAGGGGGCTCCGCTCGGTCGAAATGACGAGAAGGGGGTGTTGCGCTTCGCCCGAATCGGCGGGGCGCGGCCGGCGCTCCCCCACCCCCGTCATTTCGACCGAAGCCCCGGCCCGCCGGGCCGGGGCGGAGTGGAGAAACCCGGAGGGCGCTCCGTCGACGCCGCAGGCTCTTGCGCCTGGCCGGCGCCCGTCGCCGGCCGGATTTCTCCACTCCCTTCGACTTCGCTCAGAGCCTGCCCTGAGCGAAGCCGAAGGGGCAGGCTGCTCCGCTCGGTCGAAGTGACGGGATGGGGGTACGCTTCGGCCGAAATGACGGGAGGGGGCTCCGTCCGGTCGAAATGACGAGAAGGGGGGCTCCGCCCGGCCGAAACGGCGGGAGGGGCAGGCGGCGCGCGCGGCGCGGTCTCTCCCTTTCGCAGAGGAATCCGAAAGAGCGGAACGGAAGCCGGACCGCCGTTATTCGATAGTCCCGGCCGAATATCTCAGGCTCAGGGCTTCGCCGCGCACCGGATCTTCCAGTTCCGCTTCGAAACCGTCGGCCCTGCCGTGCGGCGGCGGCGCCTGCCGTGCGGCGAACATCAACAGGCGTTCGGGCGGCAGGTTGTCGAAAGCGTGCAGGCCCGCCACGCGGCCCGCCGGCTCTTCCGTCGCCGGCCGGCGCTCGCCGCCGGTCAGGTGCCAGCCGCGCAGGACCAGCCGGTCGAAATGCGGCGCGACATCCCCGAAGCGCCAGGCCTGCCGGCCGATCGGCTTGGCGCAGGCCAGCAGCGCCGGCGCATCGAAGCCGGCCGAGTGCAGGGAGGCGACGGCGAGCAGCGGCCCGTCGCCGGCGGCGATTGCCGCGACCGCGGCGATCCCGTGCGGCTTGCCGCCGGGCTGCTGGATCGCAGCGGCGGCCGTCAGCCGGTCGATCGGGATCGCGACGGCCTTGCCCCCGCCGTGGAACGCCCAGGCCAGCTCGATGACCAGATCCGGCGTATAGACCTTGCCGCCGGAGCGGACGTGGGGCCGGTAAAGGAAACGGTTCGACACAGGGCCGGCTCTAACCGCCGCCGTCCGGGCCGCCGTCCGGATCGCCGTCCGGATCGGGGCGGGCGGCGACCGCCAGCAGCTCGATCTTGTTGTTGCCGGCGAAGGTCACTTGCACGCAGGAGCGCATCGGCCAGTGCTGCGGCTCGTCGCCGATCCAGTCGGCCCACCGGCGGTCGAATTCGCCCTTGCGCCCGATGTCGTAGAGATAGACCTGCACATTGATGAGGCGCGTCCTGTCCGTGCCGGCGGCGGCGAGGCCGCGGTCGAGGGCGTCGAAGGCGCGCTGCGCCTGCTCCTCGAAATCGAGGGAGAAATCGTCGGACATGCCGAGCGCCCAGACGAAGCCCTTGTAAGCCGAGCCCCAGCACCGGCTCGGCGCGTTGCCCGGAATGCGCAGGATGTCGCTCATGCCGCCGTCTCCCTCGGCCCGGCTATTCCGCCGCCTGCGCCGCGGCCGGCGCGTGCAGCAGATTGTCGATCGCGTCGTCGGTCGTCCGCACGTCGCCGAAGCTCTGCCAGAAGCTGGTCAGCCCGGCGAGATGGTCCTCGTCGAAGCGCGCCGCGTTGCCGTCGAGCACCATGACCGCCCGGTAGCCGATCATCATGGCGTCGCGGGCGCTCGATTCGCAGCACATGTTGGTCGCCGTGCCGCAGACCAGCAGGTTCTCGATGCCGCGGGCCCGGAGCCGTTCGTCTAGGTCCGACGCGCCCTGGATGAAGGCGCTGAACCGGTTCTTGCGGCTGACGATGTCGCCGTCCTTCACGACCAGGTCGGGATAGAGCGCGTGGCCCGCGCTGCCCTCGGTCAGGCCGTCCTTGTGGGCGTGCATCTTGGCCTCGGTGAAGAAATAGTCGTGATAGATCGGCCACTTGCTCTCGCCGCCCATCTCCCCGGCGACCGTCAGCAGCACCCAGGCGACCGTGCCGCCGCGTTCGCGCACGACATCGGCCAGCCGGTTGATGTTGGGGACGATGCTAATGGCGGTTTCGACCTCGGCGACGAAGAAATTCTGCATGTCGATGACGACCAGGGCCGTGCGCGCCGGGTCGAAGCGGTCGAACACCTCCAGCCTGCCGCGCTTGGCCATGATGCGGTCGATGACGTATTGCGGCATTTCCAGATTGTGCGGCATGGCTTCCCTCCCCGGAGCGTAAACGGAATCAGGCGGCCGGCTGCCAGGCGATCATGCGCAGTTCGCCCAGCTCCCGGCGCATTTTGAGCCAGGTCTCGCCGCCGTCGGTCGAGCGGAAGATCTGGCCGAAGACGGTGCAGAAGAAGATCAGGTCCGGGTCCGCCGGGTTGGTCGCGATCCACCAGATCGTCGTGTTGGGCGGCTCCGGCAGGTCGACGGCCTCCCAGGTCCCGCCCCTGTCGCGGCTGCGGAACAGCATCCCCTGCTCCCCCGACGGCTTGTCGCCGGCAGAGAGGAACATTACGCCGGAATCGTCGGCGCGCCTGGCGATGCAGCGGAAATAGGGCCAGGGGGCGTCCGGCACCTCGACAAACTGCCAGCTCCGGCCCTCGTCGCGGCTGCGGTGCAGGCCTTCCTCGGTCGAGCACAGGATGGTGCGGCCGTCCCCCTCGTCGTCGTCGAAGAAGACGAGATTGTGGGTGTCCGGGCTCTTCAGCCCTTCGATGCACTTTTCCCAGCTCTCGCCGCCGTCGCGGCTGACGAACACGCCGTCGATTTCGATCGTGACCCAGACCGTGTCCGGATCGCGCGGGTCGAAATGGATCGACGTCACCCGCGGCGTGTTGATGAACTCGCATTCCACGCCGTTGCCGACCTCGCAGCGCCGCCAGGTCCGCCCGCCGTCGGCCGTGCGGTAGAGCTGCGCCGGGCGCGTGCCGGCGAAAATGGCATCCGGGTCGTGGGGCGACTGGCCGATCTGCAGGATGTGCAGCCCGTCCATGGGCGAGGGCAGATGCTCCCAGCGGCCGGCCGCCACGGTCCAGCGGTAGACGCCGAGATCGGTGCCGGCCAGCACGTCGCCGGGCCGGGCCGGATGGGTCGCGACGCACCAGGCGCGGGATTCGTTGTAGATGCCGCCGGTCGGCGTGAAGGCGCGGTTCCAAGTCTCGCCCAGGTCGTGGCTGAACCAGACCGAATGGCCGACCGACGCGGCATAGGCGGTGACGTTCATGCAGCCTCCCGGTTGGCGCCGGATGCGGGCGGCCCGCGAACCGCAGGCGCGGTTGTACCATCATTTCCCGGCTGCCGGACATTTTCTCGCCGCCGCGGCGGCGCCGACCGGGGCCCGGAGTTTGGCGCGGGCGGCCGCCGGATCGAGATATTTCATCCCGCAGTCCGGCGCGGCGACGATGCGCTCGGCCGGAACAGCCGAACGAAGACGACCCCGAATCGGTCGAAGTCAAGGTTGCAGCCAGTGGGCCGGACCCATTGCACGAATCTCAACATTGTGTATATTGATACACAACAAAGGATCGGAATGTGGAACGCAACAGCGGCCGGCTCATCCGGATGCTCAAACGGGACGGCTGGGTGCATGTCGCCACCAAGGGCAGCCACTGGCAGTTCAAGCATCCCACCAGGTCGGGGCGGGTTACTGTGCCGCACCCGAACAAGGACATCCCGCGCGGAACGGTGGCATCGATCTATCGGCAGGCGGGCTGGAACGCATAAGGAGGAATGATCGATGCGCTATGTGTCTTTCATCCACCGGGACGATACCGGCTACGGGATCAGTTTCCCCGACTTTCCGGGCTGCATCTCGGTCGGCGACACGGTTGACGACGCCGTGAGGAGAGGCGGTGAAGCCCTCGCGTTCCATGTCGAGGGGCTCCGCCATGACGGCGAGCCAATTCCGAAACCCCGTTCGCTCGACGCCATCAAGGCCGACCCGGACCTCGCCGAGTGGCGGCGCGGCGCCGACTTCGTGCTGATGCCGCTCCTTCTGGACCGCGGCTCCTCGCGGCGGGTCAACATTTCCCTTGACCGCGGCCTGCTCGATGCCATCGACAACGAGGCGAGGCAACGCCGAATGACCCGGTCGGCTTTCCTGGCGACAGCGGCTCGGCGCGAGATCGAAAGCACATGACCGGAGGCCGCGACACGGCGAAGGCGAGAACGCCGGATTCCGTGTCCCGATTTTGCGCGCCAGTACCCCGTCATCCGCCCAGTTCCCGGCGCACGATGGCGGCGCCGTCGACCAGGGCCTGGAGCTTGCCGCGGGCGGCCGCCGGGTCGAGATATTTCATCCCGCAGTCCGGCGCAGCGACGATGCGCTCGGCCGGCAGCACGTCGAGCGCGCGGCGCAGCCGGCCGGCAACGGTTTCGGCGCTCTCGGCCTCCGGATCGGCGAGATCGATCACGCCGACCATGATCTGCTTGGACGGCAGCGCCTCGAGGATCGACAGGTCGAGCTTCGGCTGCGCCGCCTCGATGGATATCTGGTCGGCGGCGCAGGCGTCGAGTTCCGGCAGGAAGGAATAGCCGGCCGGCTTCTGCTTGACCGTGTAGGCATAGCCGAAACACAGATGGACGACCGTCGGGCCGGCGGCGTCCCGCAGGGCATGGTCGATCGCCGGCACGGCAAGGCGTTTGGCCTTCTCCGGCCGCGCCTGCATCCACGGCTCGTCGAGTTGCACGATGTCGGCGCCGGCGGCGAACAGGTCGCGCACCTCCTCCCGCACGATCTCCGCCAGCGCCATGACGACGGCCTCCTCGTCGCCGTAATGCGCGTCGACCGACACCTGGGAGAGGGTGAAGGGGCCGGGCAGGGTCATCTTGACCGGCCGGCTTGTGTGGCGGCGCAGGAAGGCGGCGTCCCGCGCCTCGACCGGATGGCGGCGGCGCAGCGGGCCGGTAATCCGCGGCACCGGGATCGTCCGGCCCGGCGAGCGGCCGGGGACCATCGCGGGATTGTCGACATCGATGCCGTCGAGTGCGGTGTGGAACCGGTTGGAATAGCTTTCGCGCCGGATTTCGCCGTCGGTCAGGATATCGAGGCCGGCCTCCTCGAAGGTGCGGATCGCCATCAGGGTCGCCGCGTCCTGCGCCTCCTCCAGCCCGCCGCCGCCGATGCGCCAGATATCGCCGCCGCGGGCGCGCGACGGCGGCCGGCCGGTCAGCTTTTCGCGGTCGACCAGCCAGTCCGGCTGGACATAGCTGCCGGTGAGCGTCGTCGGAATCGGCGGGAGGTCGGGGAGTGCGGTCATGGGCCTGTCCCTGTTATCGTTCGGGTTGTCGTTCGGCGGGTTTCCTTACAGCCGTAGCTTGGGGCGCAATCTTCGCCGCCAGTTGGGCGCGCATATCCTTGCCGTCTTTCTCTTTTTCGACGACGACGAACAGGCCCCTGCCGCCGCTGTGCCGTTCCCAGAGTTCGCCGACCGCCTGTTTTTCGCGCGTGTCGCCGGTCCCGATGTCGCGCGCGGCCCCGTCCGTTTCGCAGGGGAATCCGGCCGGGCGGTAAAACAGCCCGCGCACCGCGCCCGACCGGTCCGTCCGTTCCGGGATGTCGCTCGTATCGATCCGGTCGTCCGGCAACGCCTCAAGCGCGTCGAGGTCCGCCTGCAGGCTATCGGCCAGCGCTTTCGAAACCGTCTTCTTCATGGAGTCTCCTTTCGCGGGCCGCCGGAGAGCCGGCCTTCGTCGTCGATGAGGATAACGCGGGCCGGCGGACCGGACCCCCATTGCCACAGGACGAGATTGAGGTCCGCCGGGCCGGCGCCGGCGGCGAAGCTGCGGACCCGCATCCCGGCGTAGCCCGCCGCGACGAGACGGCCGGCCAAAGCCTGCGAGGCGGGAACGGCGCCGGCCAGCATCTCCGCTTCCCAGGCGGGGCAGGCCAGATCGGCTTCGGCTGCGTTCAACGCCCGCCGGCTGTCCGCGTCCATTGCGTCGAACACGGGTTCGGCATCGACCTCGTAGGCGCACAGGGTGAGCGGCTGCATCGGCCGGCCGAGCGGCTGCGCCTCGCGGATCGCGGTCAGCGGCGCCAGCGACGTGTAGAGGGCCGGAACGCCGGGCCGGTTGAAGCGCCCGCCATAGCGGCGCGCGCCTTCCCCGGACAGCGGGGTCCACGCCCATTGCGGGTTGTGGGCCCGGTAGACCGGCCCGCGGAACCGCATCGGAGAACGGCGACGTCAGGCGTAGCCGCCGGCCATGATCCGGTCGAGATAAGCGTGCACATCTCCGGCCCTGCCCTCCCGCACCAGCCGGTCCGGCGTCGCGCCGCCGAAACCGGGCAGCGGCTCTGCCCGGAACCAGGCGTAGGCCGCAAGCGGCGATCCGGTCACGGCCTCGACGCGGTTGAGAATTTCCAGCATGTGGCGCAGGCGGACCTGGGTCTTGCGCGCGCGGATGCGCGAAGCCCGTGCGAACGCATCCTTTCCCAGCCCCAGCGTGCCGGCGATCTCGGCCTTGGTCGTGCGCAGCGCGTCGGCGACGAGCGCCGGGGAAAACGCGTCGTCCGCAATGAATTTCTGAAACTGCATGGCCGAACCTCGCGAATTTTCACGCAATATAGCGTGAAAATCTATGCGGTCAAGAGAAACACCATCCGGGCCGCAGCGGCTGGCCGGAGCTTCCCGCCGCGCTCCGCGGCCCGCCCTGCATCCGCCCGCTCCTCACCCGTAGATCAGCGCGCAGCGGACTTCGATGCTCCAGCGGTCCGGGGCGTCGGGCGGGGTGGCCGGGTCCTTGAAGGCGCTGTGGAAGCTGAAGGTGCTGGACCGGCCCTCGCCGTCGGCGTCGGGCCGGGCGCCGCCGGTGCGGGCCAGTTCGCCGGCCGAATCCCACTGCTTGATGAGCAGCGCCTCGCCGCGCGTCATGCCCGACCAGTAGACCCAGCGGTGGCGGGCGTTATGCTTGGCGAAATAGTTCTCGCCGACCCGGTCGCTGTAGTGGATCTCGAACACCACCAGCTCGTCCGGCTGCACGGTCGCGGCGTCGCACAGCGCCAGCGGCCGGGTCGCCACCGGCTCCGGCGCGACGTTGCGCCAGAGGTTGACGAGGGCGAAGCGGCCGCCCTCGATGGCGCGCTCGACTTCGCCGGCGTCGAGCAGCGTCTCGCCCCCGGCGAGCGCCGTGCGGTAGGTGTCGTTCAGGGTCGGCGGGCGCGCCAGGTCGCGCAGCCGCTGGGGCGCGCTGGTCAGCGTGTAGTCGCCGTGCACGACGTGGGCCGGGCCCTGGACCTGCTGGCCGCCGGCGATGCGCCGCTTGCCGGACTTGCCGGAGGCCGAGCGGATATTGTGGTCGAACGCGGCGACCGTGGCGGCGCCGGTCGCGGCCTGCATAATCGCCACGCAGTCCGGGTAATAGTCCCGCACCACCGCCTCGTGGTCGAGGAAGTCGAGCTCGGGATGCGCCATCGGCCGGTCGAGCAGTTCGAAGCCGTTGGCCGCCAGCGTCGGCCGCTCGCCGGGCGGCAGCGTGCGCGCGTCGACGATCTTCATTTCGCGCGGTTCGAGGTCGATGCCCTCGAAGCCGCTGTCGCTGCCGTCGCGGTCGCGCCGGGTCAGCACCTTGCCGTTGCGGTAGAGCGACGATTCCGCCGCCGGCGCCATGTAGCGGAAGGCGCCGAGGCTGCCGGTCTCGTATAACGGTTCCGTGGCCAATTCGGTCATGCTGGCGATCCGTAATTCTGAATGTCGGTCGATGCCAGTCCGAATTGAGTTCGCCGGGGCGCTTTGGCAACCGGAAAGAAAGGCGTGTCCGCGGCACCGGCTCCGGCGAGCCGGCAGAATAGCCTATCGACGTCCCGCGGACGCCGCAGGGGAAGGATTCAAACCCTCCCCTACAACCCGGTCCGCAGCCGCAAAGGCGGCCGCTACTTCCAGCACTCGACGAGAACGGTGAACTTCCGCGCCGCCGCCGCCACGTCTTCCGGCGCGCGGGGCTTGTCCGACGGCGCCGTCGCATAGGCAACGCCTTCGGAATCGAGGAATGCGCGCGCCGTCCCCGCACTGACCGCGAAATTGACATTCTGCGGGATGTCGCCGGTCGCGCGGGCGATCCTGAGGGCATCGAGTTTCGACACGACGACGCCGACGACGTTGCCGGCGGAATCGAGGACGGGACCGCCGCTGTTGCCTTTCTGGACCGGCGCGGAAATCTGGATCAGGCGATGGTCGTCGCCCGGCCCGGCCAGCGCGGCGACATTGCCGGTGCTGACATTCACGCCGGCGGACAGCACATCGTGAAGCGGATAGCCGGCTACGAGCACGCGGGCGGCCGGGCGAACGCCGCGTCCCTGGCGGAACGCCGCGGAAGGCCTGCCCGCCCGTCCCTTGAGCAAGGCGAGATCGGCCGGGATGTTACGCGCGGAGACCGTAACCCGGCGCGACGGGACGTTCGGCGCCGGAGCGACCCGCACCTCGGCGCAGCCGCGCACGACATGGGCATTGGTCAGAATATGGCCCTGCCGGCTGACCCGGAAGCCGGACCCGGTGGAGACCATCCGCATCCCGCGGCGCTGGGGGCCGGCGCCCGCAGACGCCTTTCTGGTTGCCCTGACGGTGCGGATCGCGACGATGAACGCAGTCGCCAGGCTGCTCGACAACCGGCCGTCCGCCGGCAGCCCGACCGTCGTCTGAAAGGCCCGGATGGCGGCGCGCGTCCGTGGACCCATAACGCCGTCCGCCGGGCCGGGATCGTAGCCGAGTTCGGCAAGGATGCGCTGCACAACCGCGACCCGCTTGCGCGTCTCGGCGGTTCCGCCGCGCGTGCCGGAACCGCCCGAGCCGGAGCCCGTCCGGCGCGCCGTTTCGTTCCGGGGCCGCCACTGCCGCGCCAGCCGCTGCGCCCGGGCACGCTGCACCGGCGTCAGGCGCGCCGCGACGCGGTCCCGGTTCCGGGCGGCATAGTTGCGGCCATTCGAGCCGGAGAAACGCGCGGCGGCTACAGTGTACCACTTCAGCGCCGCAACGCGGTTCCGGGGCACGCCCGAGCCGCTTTCGTACATGAGCCCGAGATTGTTCTGCGCCTGGACGACACCCTGCTCCGCCGCACGGCGATACCACCGCGCAGCCGCGGCGTAGTCCTTCGCGACACCATGGCCGCGCCGGTACATGGTGCCGAGATTGAACTGGGCGTTGGCATGGCCCTGTTCCGCCGCCCGGCGATGCCATCGCGCAGCTGCGGCGTAGTCCTTCCGGACGCCCCGGCCCCTGCCGTACACGAATCCGAGCATGTTCTGGGCATCGGCGTCGCCCTGTTCCGCGGCCCGGCGATACCACTTCGCGGCTTCGGCATGGTCCTGCGGCACGCCTTTGCCGCCGGAATACATCAACCCCAGATTGAACTGGGCCGCGGCGAAGCCCCGTTCCGCGAGGCGGCGGAAGCCGCGATAGGCCGCGGCATAGTTGCCGCGTGCGTGGGCCTGGACGGCTTTGCGGAAGGCCGACGATGCGCTCGTTCCGGCCGGGGGTCGCTCCGCCCCCCGTCGCGTCGTAGGGGCTGTCGGTTTCCGGGGCCGCCAAGCCCGCGCCAGCCGCTGCCCCCGGGCAAGCTGCGCCGGCGTCAGGCGTTGCCCGAGGCGGCGCATATTCGCCGCCGCCGAGCGGCGTACCTTCGCGTTCGGGGAGGATGCCGCGAGGCGATACCATTTGTATGCCCGGACCGGATCGCGCGGGACGCCCACGCCGTTCTCGTAAAGTCTCCCGAGAATGCCCTGGGCCAGGGCGTCTCCCCCCTCGGCGGCGCGGCGACACCACCGGACGGCTTCGGCGTCGCTTTGCGGGACGCCCCGGCCCTTCGCGTACATGATCCCGAGAGCGGACTGAGCCGCGGCGGATCCCTGCTCCGCGGCGCGGCGGTACCACCGGACCGCTTCGGCATCGTCCCGCCGGACGCCCCGGCCCTTCGCGTACATGAGCCCGAGAGCGACCTGAGCCCTGGCGACACCCTGCTCGGCAAGACGCCGGAACCACCGATTGGCCGTGGCGTAATCGCCGCGCTTGTAGGCCGCAACGGCTTCGCTCAAGGTCTGCGCCGACGCCGGCGGCGCGCCCGCAATTGCCGGCAGGAACATGGCGGCCAGGCCAAGCAGTCTAAGCGTTGCAATCCGCATTTCGGCATCTCCCTAGAACCGCCGGCCGGAAATTGCCTCGCCGACCGGGCCAGCCCGCCATTTCGCTGCCGGGCGGGGCATGACGGGCTGCGTTATCTGTCGCTGCCAAAGCTCTCGGGAGCATTCTCGCTCTCGTCCCGGCCGGGAGCGCTTGACGACGGCTGGCTCGGCGGCTTCCGGGGCCGCGACGATTGCTTCATCAGCCGCTTGACGCGCTCGTCAATGGGCCGCAGGGCTTCGACAATCGCGATCTTCCGCGCCCGGTCACGCGCGTCTGGCGTCATGCGCCGCCCCACGCGGCGCAAGGCCGCCTCCGCGTTGCTGCCTATGGCCGCGTCCGAGGCGGATTTCGCGAGGTATAACCACGCGTACGCCCGCACCAAGTCTCTCTGGACACCCCTGCCCTTCTCGTACATGATTCCGAGTAGGTACCGAGCCGTTGCATTTTCCTGCTTCGCGGCGCGGTGAAACCACCGGACGGCTTCGACGTCGTCCCGCGGCACGCCTCGACCTTCCGAGTACATGATCCCGTAACTGAACTGAGCCTTGGCATCCCCCCGTCCGGCGGCGCGGCGAAGCCAGCGGACGGCTTGGGCATCGTCCCGCGGCACGCCTTGGCCCTTCGCGTACGCGATCCCGATATTGAACCAAGCCCTAACATCTCCCTTTTTGGCGGCGCGGCGATACCACCGAAGGGCTTCGGCGTAGTCGCGCGGCACACCCCGGCCTTGCGAGTACTTGGTCCCGAGATGGAACTGAGCCGAGGCATACCCCTTCCCGGCGGCGCGGCGATACAATCGGACGGCTTCGACCTCGTCCCGCGGCACGCCTCGGCCTTCCGAGTACATGATCCCGAGATTGTCTTGAGCTGCCGCCAATCCTTGCTCTGCGGCGCGACGAAACCAGCGGAAGGCTTGGGCGTCGTCCCGCGGCACGCCTCGGCCCTTCGCGTACATGAGCCCAAGATTGTTCTGAGCCCTGGCGTTTCCCCGCTCGGAAAGACGCCGAAACCCCCGATAGGCCGTGGCGTAGTCGCCCCGCTCATAAGCAGCAAACGCCTGGCTGAAGGTCTGCGCTGCCGCCGGCGCCGCGCCGGCAATCGCCGGCAGGAACATGGCCGTCAGGCCGATCAGCAGAATCGTTGCAATCCGCATTCCGGTATCTCCCTGCGATTGCCGGCGGCGGCCCGGAAAAACTCTAATCCGATTCGGCCGGTCCGCCAAGCGGATGCGCCGCGGCCTCTGCGGACCGCGCCGACGCCATCCGTCCGGCGCCGAGGATGAGCGCGATGCCGTTGCGGTAGAGCGACGATTCCGCCGCCGGCGCCATGTAGCGGAAGGCGCCGAGGCGGGACTCCTCGTGCAGCGTGTCGATGGCCGGGTCGGTCATGCTGGCGGTCCGTATCCGGGAAAACGGGCTGGCTGTCCCGCGGATTTGGGTCCGCCGCGCCGCTTTGGCAACCGGATACGGCGGCGCCGCCTGCCGGCGGGCCGGGGGCCATGCGGCGGGGTCCGCCCAGGCCGTCCCTCGATACGGCGCGCGAGCGCGCCTACTCGGGATGAGGGTGTTTGGGATTGAAGCCGTATCTCCGGACCCTTCTCCCTCTCCCTCACCCTGAGTAGCCGCGAAGCGGCGTATCGAAGGGCAGGATCCGCCGGGCCGGCCTCCAAAAACGTTTCCTCTTTCTCGATAATATTCCTTGAAACGGCAGGTCTCACACCCCATATCTGCCCCTCAACGCCCGGAATGCGCCTGCCGCGGCCTTTCGCAGGGTAATTCGCTGAAGCGGGGGAAGGGTGAAAAATATTTCCTGCCGGGATTGTTTTTGCGCATGTCCGAAGGGCGTCTTTCCAACGTTTCCAAAGGGTCAGGGTCGCCGGGCGCAAAAAGTGCAAAAAAACACTATATAAAGACCGGTCTGTCTAATTCCAAAAATGAGCAATTTCAAAGACTTACCGGGAATCATATTGAACGGCCGTTCAAAAACGGCCGGTCCGGCGGCCCGTCCGCCGCCGCCTACAGCCCCATCTGCGCCTGGATCAGGCGGCTGAGCGGGCTGGCCGGGTCGCGCAGGCAGAATGCGGCGGCGAAATGGTCGGCGCCGCCCTGGACGTAGAGGTCCGCCTCGATGCCGCTGTCCGCCAGGGATTTCAGGTAGGCTTCCGCCTGGGGGCCGAATTCAACCGGGTCCTTCGTGCCGTAGGAGACAGTGACCGGCGCCGGGACGGGCGGCGGATTGTGCACCGGGCTGACCCGCGGAACGTCGGCCGGCTCCAGTTGTATCCACTCGTTGATATAGGCGAGGCGCAGGGGCTCCAGGTCGTACAGGCCGCTGACCGGCGCAATGCCCTTGATCGCGTCCGCCGGCAGGCCGTAGCGCGTCCAGTCGGTCGCCAGCATCATGGCGGTGAGATGGCCGCCGGCGGAATGGCCGGAGACGAAGAGGCGGTCCCGGTCGGCGCCGTAGTCGGCCGCATGGGTCCAGCACCAGACGACGGCGCGCCGGCATTGCTCGATAATCGTATCCAGCGTGACTTCGGGGCACAGGTCGTAGGAATTGACCGCGACCGTCGCGCCGGCCGGGACCAGCCCGGCGGCGACGAAGCTGTGCTCCTCCTTGGTCAGCGCGCGCCAGTAGCCGCCGTGGATGAACAGGTGCATCGGCCCGCCCTTGCTACCGGCGGGGAAGACGTCCAGCACTTCCATGTCCGACGGGCCGAAGGATTTGTCCGGGTCGATGTCCAGCGCCTTGCGCGCCGCCGCGGCCTCGGCTTCCCACATCGCGATCGTCGCGTCGAAATCGACCGTCGCGCGGGCGTTGTAGGCGGCGTCGAGCGCTTCTTGATCGTAGTCGCGATATACCCCGGTTGCCATTGTCTCCCCCTGTCGCCGGTCCCGGCGCGCCGGAACCGGCCGGCCGCGGGCGCGAGACTAGCCCGGATTTCTCACCGCAGTCACGGCCTGCGTCGCGTCCGGACGTTCGATCCGCCAGAAGCGGGCCGAAAAGCGTAGCGGGGACTACGGTTGAGGCCCGCGACGCCGCGGGCGGACGTCCGGTCGCGACCCGAAGGGCGGCGCTGTCGGGCCGGCAGGGTGCGTCAAGCCGCTTGCCCGATGTCCCGCATCGCGCGGCGCGGCTTTCCTGCCCTGCCGGCCCGACAGCGCCGCGCAGGTGATGACTGCGGTGAGAAATCCGGGCTAGCCCCTGACGGCGCGCCGGGAAAGCCGTTCGGGTTCCCCGGCCGGCGGCAGCCGCCCTTGGCCGGCCCGGCCGCCGGCCCCTACTGCCCGATGCCGCGCAGGACCGGCCAGCCCTCGTCCGGTATCGCGCCGGCCTTGATCTTTGCGGCGTGGCAGACGTAGCCGAGGAAATTCACCAGGATCTGGGTGCAGAACAGGCTTGTGGCGCCGCCGGGATCGTATTCCGGCGCCAGTTCGACGAAATCGATGCCGACGACCGTTCCGCGCACCGCCGCCGCTTTCAGGAAATCGCAGGTCTCGTAGTAGAGAAAGCCGCCGGGGCTGGGCGTGCCCGTGCCCGGCGCCAGCGACGGATCGAAGCCGTCCACGTCGATGGTGAAGTAGAGCCGGGCGTTCTCCGGTATCCGTTCGACGACCCCGGCAACGCCGAGTTCGCGGAAATCCCGGACCGACAGGATGTCGGACTTGGCGGCGCGCGCATCGGCAAAGTCGGACTGTGCGCTGGAGCCGAGGTTGCGGATGCCCAGATGGGTGATGCCGGTGACGTGATCGCATTCGGCGGCCCGGCGCAGCGGATTGCCCTGGCCGTGGCGCACGCCGAAGCGCTCGTCGACATAGTCGAGATGGGCGTCGATATGGACGATATGGACCGGCGGTTCGCTGTCGAAGGCGCGGATGCAGGGGATATGCACCGAATGGTCGCCGCCGAGCACGACCGGCAGCGCGCCGGCCGCGAGGATCTTCCGCACGCCGTATTCGATATTGCCGAGGCATTGGAGGGCGTCGATATGGACCATATCGGCGTCGCCGATATCGACGATGCGCACGTCGCCGCCGGCAAGGTGGACGATGTCGTCCTCCGGATCGTAGGCGCCGCGGCCGGTGGCGAACAGCTGCGAGGCGTCCCGGAAGCCCTTCGGCCCGAAGCGCGCGCCGGGGCGGACCTGGGCGCCGAGATCGAACGGCGCGCCCATCACGGCGACGTCGGCGTCGATGGCGTCCCAGTCCGGCCGGTGCGGCTTCTTCATGAAGGTCGGGACGCCGACGAAGGGCAGGTCGAGCCGGGCGGGTCCGGGGCGGTCTGGCGGTGCGGTCATGGGAAGGCGTCCCCCGAATGGCGGAACTGGCGCGAGCGCGAAGCCTAGCCCGGATTTCTCACCGCAGTCACGGCCTGCGTCGCGTCCGGACGTTCGATCCGCCAGAAGCGGGCCGAAAAGCGTAGCGGGGACTACGGTTGAGGCCCGCGACGCCGCGGGCGGGCGTCCGGTCGCGACCCGAAGGGCGGCGCTGTCGGGCCGGCAGGGTGCGTCAAGCCGCTTGCCCGATGTCCCGCATCGCGCGGCGCGGCTTTCCTGCCCTGCCGGCCCGACAGCGCCGCGCAGGTCATGACTGCGGTGAGAAATCCGGGCTAAGGCTTATCTGTGTCGGACGGAACCGGGCCGGGTAATTCAGCGCAAAGCCTGCCGTCATTTCGACCGAAGCGGCGTAGCCGCGTAGCGGAGAGACCGTTCCGGTACGACGCTTCGAACCCTGCGCTGCGCCAGAAAGACATCTCCGCTCCGCGGCCCCTGCGGGACCGCTTCGGTCGATATGACGGCATTCGGTTGAAAGAACGAACGACGGAAGATCGCCTCAGGGATTACCCCGCAGCCTTGCCTGGGCCGCCGCCAGCCTCGCGATCGGCACGCGGTAGGGCGAGCAGGAGACATAGTCCAGGCCGATCTCCTCGCAGAAGGCGATCGACGCCGGGTCGCCGCCATGCTCGCCGCAGATGCCGAGCTTGAGATCGGGCCGCGCGGCCCGGCCGCGGTCGCAGGCGATCCGCACCAGTTCGCCCACGCCCTCGACGTCGAGCGAGACGAACGGGTCCTTCGGCACGATCCCCTGCTCGACATAGGCCGGCAGGAAATTGCCGGCGTCGTCGCGCGACAGGCCGAAGGTCGTCTGGGTCAGGTCGTTGGTGCCGAAGCTGAAAAAGGCGGCTTCGCGGGCGATTTCGCCGGCCTGCAACGCCGCGCGCGGCAGTTCGATCATCGTGCCGACCAGGTATTCGGTCGCGACGCCGCTCCGCTCGGCGACCTCCGCCGCCGCCCGGTCGATGACGCCCTTCAGCAAGGCGACCTCTTCCTTCGAAAAGGCGAGCGGGATCATCACCTCCGGCGCGACCGGCCGGCCGGTCTTCTGCTGCACTTCGGCCGCCGCCTCGAAAATCGCGCGGGCCTGCATCTCGCAGATTTCCGGGAAGGTTACGGCGAGCCGGCAGCCGCGGTGGCCGAGCATCGGGTTGGCCTCGCTCAGCCGCTGGATGCGGCGCCGGACCTCGCGCGCGCTCACGCCCGCCGCTTCGGCGATGCCGGCCAGTTCCTCCGCGCCGTGGGGCAGGAATTCGTGCAGCGGCGGATCGAGCAGCCGGATCGTCACCGGCAGCCCGGCCATGATCCCGAACAGTTCGGCGAAATCCCGGCGCTGCATGGGCAGGAGCTTTTCCAGCGCCGCGCGCCGGCCCGCCGCGTCGTCGGCGAGGATGGTCTCGCGCATGGCGACGATGCGGTCCTCGTCGAAGAACATGTGCTCGGTGCGGCACAGGCCGATGCCTTCCGCGCCGAACTCCCGCGCCGTGCGCACCTCGGCCGGCGTCTCGGCGTTGGTGCGCACCGCCATCCGGCGCAGATCGTCGGCCCATTCCATGATGCGCGCGAAATCGCCGGACAGTTCCGGCTGGATCAGCGGCGCCTCGCCGAGCATGACCCGGCCGGACGCGCCGTCGATGGTGATCCGCTCCCCGGCCTTCACGATCCGGCCGGCGCAGGCCATTTCGGCGGCCTCGTAGTCGACCCTGATCTCCCCGGCGCCGCACACGCAGGGCCGGCCCATGCCGCGCGCCACCACCGCGGCGTGGCTGGTCGCGCCGCCGCGCGTCGTCAGGATGCCGGCGGCGGCGTGCATGCCGTGAATATCTTCCGGGCTGGTCTCGACCCGGATCAGGACGACCGCCTCGCCGGCCTGGGACCGGGCCACCGCCTCGTCCGCCGAGAAGACGACCGCGCCGGTGGCCGCGCCGGGCGAGGCGGCGAGGCCGCGCCCGAAGATCGCCACGTCCGCCGCCGGATCGAGCGTCGGGTGGAGCAGCTGGTCGAGCTGCGCCGGGTCGAGGGCTTCGATCGCGCCGGCCGGATCGAGAATGCCTTCGTCCACCATGTCCACGGCGATCTTCAATGCCGCCTGGACGGAGCGTTTGCCGCTGCGGGTCTGCAACATCCAGAGCCTGCCGCGCTGGACGGTGAACTCGATGTCCTGCATGTCCCGGTAATGGCGCTCGAGAATGCCGCGGATGCGGACCAACTCGGCGAACGCCCCGGGCAGCGCCTCTTCCATCGAGGGCAGGTCCGGCCCGTGCAACTCGCGGCCGGCGACGGTCAGGTTCTGCGGCGTGCGGATGCCGGCGACCACGTCCTCGCCCTGGGCGTTGACCAGGAATTCGCCGAAGAAGCGGTTGTCGCCGGTCGAGGGGTCGCGGGTGAAGGCGACGCCGGTGGCGCAATCCTCCCCCATGTTGCCGAACACCATCGCCTGCACGTTGACGGCCGTGCCCCAGGATGCGGGAATGTCGTGCAGCCGCCGGTAGGTGACGGCGCGGGCGTTCATCCAGCTGCCGAAGACGGCGCCGATCGCGCCCCAGAGCTGGGCGTGGGGCTCCTGTGGGAAGGCGGTGCCGGTCTGTTCCTGCACGATCTCCTTGTAGCGGCCGACCAGCGCCTCCAGGTCTTCGGCGCCGAGTTCGGTGTCGAGGTAAACGGCGCGCCGTTCCTTGACGTATTCCAGCTCGCGCTCGAACTCGTCGTGATCGACGTCGAGCACGACGGCGCCGTACATCTGGATGAAGCGGCGGTAGCTGTCCCAGGCGAAGCGGGCGTCGCCGCCGGCTTCGGCCAGCCCGCGGACGGTCTCGTCGTTGAGGCCGAGATTGAGCACGGTGTCCATCATCCCGGGCATCGAGGCGCGGGCGCCGGAGCGGACGGAGACCAGCAGCGGATTTTCAGAATCGCCGAAGCGGCGGCCGACGACGGACTCGATCCCGGCGATGCCGGCGGCGACCTGCCCGGCGAGATCTTCGGGATAGGTCCGGCCGTGGTCGAAATACCAGGTGCAGACTTCGGTCGTGACGGTGAAGCCGGGCGGCACCGGCAAGCCGATGCCGCTCATCTCGGCCAGGTTCGCGCCCTTGCCGCCGAGCAGGTCCGCCATCCCGGCCGCGCCTTCGGCGCCGCCGCCGCCGAAGCTGTAGACCCACTGAGTCATCGGCGCGCCGCCGCCTGCTTACGGTCCGGGCCGGTCATCAGCCTTCGATCCGGGAGAAATCGGCGACGCTGTCCATCACCGCCCGGATGCTGGACAGCAGCAGCAGGCGGTTTTCGCGCAGGGCGGGGTCCGGGTCGTTGACAGTGACGACATCGAAGAAACGGTCGATCGGGCCGCGCAAACCGGCCAGCGCCGTCATGGCCTCGCCGAAAGCCTCCTTTTCCAGTGCGCGCTGCGTCCCGGCGGCGGCGGTGTCCAGCGCTTTGGAGAGATTGGATTCCTCCGCCATTTTCAGGAGGCAGGCCGCCGGCGCGCCGTCGTAGCTGCGGCCGTCCTTCTTCTCCTCGATGCGCAGGATGTTGGCCGCGCGGCGATAGGCGGTCAGCAGGTTTGCGCCGTCCTCCGAACCGAGCAGCGCCGCCAGTGCGTCGACCTGGGATAACAGCCGGACCAGATCGTCTTCGCCGCCATCGGCGAAAACGGCGGCGACGTGATCGTGGCGCACACCGCGATCCCTCAGATGGACCTTCAGCCGGTCGAGAATGAAATCGAAAGCCCCGCGCGCTGCCTCAGCCGGATCGCCGGGCAGTGCACGCGTTCGCTGTTCAGGGTCACTCACACGATCATCGACAGCTGGCTGGATTTTGGCGAAATCGGCAGCTCGTTGGAGCAAGTCGGCTAACGGTAGCCGAAGACCGTTCTCCAGAATGAGGCGAACGATGCCGAGCGCAGCGCGGCGCAGCGCGTAAGGATCGCGCGAGCCGGTCGGCGTTTCGCCGATCAGCCAGAAGGCGGCCAGCGTATCGATCTTGTCCACCAGTGCAACTGCGACAGTAACCGGATCGCCAGGGCAGGTATCGGACGGACCCTGCGGCGCGTAGTGGCCAGCGATGGCGTCAGCCACAGCCGTGTTCTCACCGTCGTGGAGCGCATAATAGCGACCCATAACTCCCTGAAGTTCGGGAAACTCCCCGACCATGCCGGTTGTCAGGTCTGCTTTAGCGAGCTCGGCGGCGCGTTGCGCCATTTTCTCGCCGACGCCGACTTTCGGAGCCAATTCGCGCGCCCGACCGTGAATTCGGCGCATTTTTGCGCCAACAGTGCCGAGCTTCGCGTGAAACGTGATTCCCTCCAGCGCCTCGAGCCGGTCGGCGAGCGGCGTCGCCCGATCCTGGTCCCAGAAGAATTGCGCGTCGGCGAGGCGGGCGCGCAGGACGCGCTCGTTGCCGGCGGCGACCGATTTGCCGCCGTCGCCGGTTTCCATGTCGGCGATGGCGATGAAATGGGGCGCCATTTGCCCGCCGGCGGTTTCGAGCGCGAAATATTTCTGATGGCTGCGCATCGAGGTGACGAGCACTTCCGGCGGCAGGTCCATGAAGGCGTCGTCGATCCGGCCGGCCACCGCGACCGGCCATTCGACAAGGCCCGTCACTTCGTCGAGAAGCGCCCAATCGTCCCGAAGCGAACAGCCGAGATCGGCGGCAAGCGACTTTGCCGCCGCTTCGATCCGGTCCCGCCGTTCCGCGGGATCGACCAGCACGAACGCCTTTTCCAGCTTGTCCCGATACTCCGCCGCCGAGCCGACGGCGACGTCGCCCGGCGCCAGGAAACGGTGGCCCACGGTCGTTCCGTCGAAGGCCAGCGCGTCGCCGCCGCCGATGTCGAAGCTCCCGGCCACCGGCCGGCCGTCGAAGATGCACAGGATGTTGTGCAGCGGCCGCACCCACTGGAAGGCCGAGCCGCCCCAGCGCATGCTCTTGGGCCAGCCCATCGCACGGATCGCGCCGACGACGATGCCGCCCAGCGCGTCGGCCGTCGCCGCGCCCTTGCGCTCGATCGCGGCGAACCAGAATTCCGCGCCCTTGACCTCGCGGACCTCGCATCGGTCGAGGCTGTCGAAGCCGACCGAGCGCAGGAAACCTTCGATGGCCTTGTCCGGCGAGCCGACCCGCGGGCCTTTCCGTTCCAGGCGGACATCGGGCTGCCGCTCCGGCAGTCCCGCGACGCTCAGGCCGATGCGCCGCGGCGTCGAGAAAGTCCAGACGTCGCCATGTTCGAGACCGGCCTCCTTCAGCCCCCCGGTGAAGAGCCGCTCAAGGTCGGCGCGCGCCCGGTCCTGCATCCGGGCCGGGATTTCCTCGGACAGCAACTCCAGCAGCAGTTCAGGCATCGGCGGTTTCCGCCCGTTCCGCCGCTTCGTCCGCCGCCGGAGCGCGGCTATCGAGCCAGGCGCGGCAGCAGGCGCGGGCGAGCGTCCGCACCCGCAGGATGTAGGATTGCCGTTCGGTCACGCTGATGACGCCGCGGGCGTCCAGCAGGTTGAACAGGTGGCTCGCCTTCATGCACTGGTCGTAGGCCGGCAGCGGCAGGCCTGCCGCCACCAGCGCCGCGCATTCCTTCTCCGCATCCTCGAAATGGCGGAACAGGCGGCCTGTATCGGCATGTTCGAAGTTGAAGGCCGAGAATTCCCGCTCGGCCTGCAGGAATACGTCGCCGTAGGTGACGCCGCCCTGGTCTTTCGGGATGCCGTCCCAGTCCAGATCGTAGACGTTGTCGACGCCCTGGATATACATGGCGAGCCGTTCCAGCCCGTAGGTCAATTCGACCGAGACCGGGTTGCAGTCGATCCCGCCGACCTGCTGGAAGTAGGTGAACTGCGTCACCTCCATGCCGTCGCACCAGACTTCCCAGCCGAGGCCCCAGGCGCCCAGCGTCGGGCTTTCCCAGTCGTCCTCGACGAAGCGGATATCGTGGGCCATCGGGTCGATGCCGATGGCGCGCAGGCTGTCGAGATAGAGGTCCTGGCTGTCCGGCGGCGACGGCTTGAGCAGCACCTGGAACTGGTAATAGTGCTGGAGCCGGTTCGGGTTCTCGCCGTAGCGCCCGTCGGCCGGCCGGCGCGACGGCTGGACATAGGCCGCGTTCCACGGCTCCGGCCCGAGCGAGCGCAGCGTCGTCGCCGGATGGAAGGTGCCGGCGCCGACCTCCATGTCGTAGGGCTGGAGGATGACGCAGCCCCGCCCGGCCCAGAAATCCTGCAACGTCAGGATGAGCCGCTGAAAGCAGGTCTCGCGCGAAACGGCAGGCGCCATCGGGGAAATTCCGGTTCGGGGGGCGGCGGAATTGTGCGCTGCACTATGGCAAAACCGCCCGTGCGCCGCACGGGTCACGCCGCCGCACGGCGTTCCCGGAACTTCAGGGGCGGCCTCACGCCAGCGGACAGCCGGGCTTGCCGCAGTTTCCCGCGGCGAAGGCGCCGCAGGCCCGGCACTGGATCAGGTCGGCCGCCGAACCGGACGCCCCCGAACCGGATGCCCCCGAACCGGATGAAGGCGCCTCGCCCGACTCTGTCGGGCCGCCGCGCGGTTGTCCGGTATTCCGCGCGTTCCAGTCGCCGGTGTTGCGGTTGAGCTGGCGCACGATTTTCGACCCCAGCAGCAGCACGACGACCGCCACCAGGATGAGCAGGATCTTGCCGATGGAAAGGCCGAACATCCGAAATCGTCCCGCCTACAGCCCGAAACGGGACCAGAGGGCCCGTTCCTCGACCGCCGCAAGCAGCCCGGCGCCGAACGCAAGGCCCCACGATTCTGCCGGCGCCTGCTCGCCGGACAGGCCGAAACGCCGTTTGAACCAGCCGCGCCGCTCGCCGACCGGAACCAGGCGCACCTTCTCGCCGAAGCGGTCGCGGCACACCGTCCGCAGATCGCCCAGGGCGTCGACCAGCCCGAGTTCGAGCGCCTTGCGGCCGGTCCAGAATTCGCCGGTGAACAGGCTCTCGCCCTTCAGTTTCTTGCCGCGCCGGCGCTTGACCAGGTCGATGAAGCTGTCGTGCATATCCTTATGGATGGTCTTGAGATGGGCGATGTCGTCCTCGTTTTCCGGCCGGAAGGGATCCAGCATCCCCTTGCGCTCGCCGGCCGTATAGACCCGCCGCTCGATGCCGAGCTTCTGCAGCGCCTCGACGAAGCCGAAACCGCCGCTCACCACGCCGATCGACCCGACGATGGAGTTGGCGTCGGCGTAGATCTCGTCGCCGGCGCAGGCCAGCCAGTAGCCGCCCGAGGCTGCCACGTCCTCGACGAACACCAGCACCGGGACGTTCTTCTCGTTCGCGAGGTCGCGAATCCGCCGGTAGATCAGCGCCGATTGGACGGGCGAACCGCCGGGCGAATTGACCGAGAGGGCGACCGCCTTCAGCCCCTTCGCCGAAAAGGCGCGCTGGATTGCGGGCGCAAGCCGCTGGATGCTCATACCGCGCCTGAGCGGCCCGATGCCGCCGATCGTCCCGTTCAGCCGCAACACCGTAACGGTCGGTTTACGTCTTCCGAGTCCGAACAATTCCGTCCCTCGACCCCGTTCCCGGCACGCCGCGGCTTGCCGACAGGGGCTTGCCTACAGGTGACGCCCGTAATTTGCAAAGGGAACGCCGGAAAGCAATGTGGCGGACTCTCCCCGGAAGCCGGCGCCCAAAATCCGACGCTCAAAATCCAACGCTGGCGCCGCCGCGCAGCACCGCCTCGGCCGCCGGGGTGAAGCGGCCGTTCGCCTCGTGCAGCGTCAGGCCGGGCAGCAGCCGCGCCGGCCCCCTGCCGCCGACGCGCGCCCGGACCAGGACCCGCTTGGAGTCCCGGCCCGCCTTCGGCCACAGCGGCAAAATCTCCGGCCCGCCGCATCGCGGCGCGAGGGCGGCCAGCAGGTCGTCGAGCCGGGCCGCGGCATAGACGATCGTTACCGTCGCTTTCGGCCGGCCGAGGCGGCACAGCCGGTCCGCCCATTGCGCGATCGGCAGATCGCTTTCGTGACCGGCCAGCGCCTTGCGCGCATCGGGCGGCCGGTTGCCCGATCCCTCGGCCCAGAAGGGCGGGTTGGACATCAGGCGGTCGAACGATCCGGCGTTGCCTCCAAGCTCCTCCGCATCGCCGGCCGCCGTCAGCCGCCCGGCCATGCCGTTCGCTTCCGCGTTTTCCAGCGCGAGGCGCCGCAAGGCCGGATCGGGTTCGACGCCGGCCACCGTGCAGTCGGGAACGCGCGCCAGCAGGCACAGGGCGGCTGCGCCGGCGCCCAGGCCGAGCTCGAACACCCGGTCGCCGGGCTTCGCCGGCACGGCGGCGGCGAGAAAGACCGGGTCTATGGCGCTGCGATACCCCGTCGCCGGCTGCCGGAACCGGAGGCGCCCGCCGAGCAGGGCGCCGTCAGTGGCGTCAGCCATCATCGGGAGAGCCCGGCGCGTGCGAAAGGATCGACCGGGCGGCGGCGAAATCGTCGCCGGCGACCATGACCCGGCGCGGCAGGAGGGCGACGCTGCCTTCCAGAACGCTCATATGCAGGTCGAGGACCAGCGGCTCGATGCCTTCGGCCCGCAGGGCGGCTTCGAGCCACGAGATGAGCACCGGATCCGTCGTCCTGACCAGTTCGCGCATGGCTTCTCCCCCCGGCCGCGTCGACCCGTCCGGCGCCGCCCGGACGAAGCATCGCTGCGCTTGTTTGCCGCTTGACCGGATTCCCGGCGCCGGTATCTGATGATCCATTCGGCGGTCGCGATTCTTCGCCATAACTGCAAGAATTTCAAGAGGTTATAGAAACGCCCACCGGCCGCCGCGAGGCTGCGAACGCCTCCAGGAAGGAGACTCCGTGACGCCAGTCGCGACCTTGCAGCAGAACACCGCGGCGACCGGCTCCGGACTGGCCTCCGCCCCCGGTTTTGCCGCCGCCCCGGGTCTCGACCGCATCCTCAGGATCGTCGGCGCCGATCTCGAACGGGTGAACCGGGCCGTCCTGGACCGGATGCAAAGCCCGGTCGCGCTGATCCCGGAACTGGCCGGCCATATCGTCGCCGCCGGCGGCAAGCGGCTGCGCCCGGTGCTCACGCTCTCCAGCGCCCGCCTGTGCGGCTACGAGGGCGACCGCCATGTCGAACTCGCGGCCTGCGTCGAATTCATCCATACCGCGACGCTGCTGCACGACGACGTGGTCGACGAGAGCGACCTGCGCCGGGGCGTGCCGACGGCGAACGCGGTCTGGGACAACAAGGCGTGCATCCTGGTCGGGGATTTCCTGTTTTCCCGCGCCTTCGAGATCATGGTCGCGGACGGCTCGCTGAAAGTGCTCCGGACCCTGTCGGCCGCGTCGGCCACCATCGCCGAGGGCGAGGTCCACCAGCTCGTCACGACCAAAAACCTCTCGACGACGGAAGAGGCCTATCTCCAGGTCATTTCGGCGAAGACGGCCAGGCTGTTCGAGGCCGCCGCCCAGGTCGGGGCGATCGTCGCCGACCGGCCGGAGCCGGCCGAACGGAGCCTCGCCCTCTTCGGCAGGAACATCGGCATGGCGTTCCAGCTGATCGACGACGTGCTCGACTATTCGGCGCAGCAGGCGACCCTGGGCAAGACGGTCGGCGACGATTTCCGCGAAGGCAAGATCACCCTGCCGGTGATCCTCGCCTTCCGGCGCGGTGGGCCGGCGGAACGGGAGTTCTGGCGCCGCGCGCTGGAGGAGCAGCGGCTGGAGGACGGCGACCTCGACCGGGCGATCGAGCTGATGCGCCGCCGCGGCGCGCTGGTCGAAACGGTCGAACGGGCGCGCCACTACGCCAACTCCGCCCTGCGCTGCCTGGACGGATTTCCGCGCAGCCCGATCCGCGAGGCGCTCGGCGATCTCGTCGCGTTCGCGGTCGACCGGCCCTACTGAGAACGCGGTCGGCGGGCCGGCCGGCGCGTCACTCGATACCGGGGTAGAGCGCGGCGCGGACTTTCCGCTTGAGAATCTTTCCATAGCCGCTCTTCGGCAGCGCCTCGACGAAGTGGACGTCGGCGGGAAGCTTGAAAGCGGCGACCGACTCTCCGCACCACTCGATCAGCGCTGCGGCATCGGCCTGCGCGCCGTCGCGGAGCACAACGGCCGCCGCAACCGTCTCGCCCCACTCTTCGTCCGGGACGCCGAAGACCGCCGCTTCGGCGACGTCCCGGTGGCGATGCAGCACCTCCTCGATTTCACGCGGATAGATGTTGGTCCCGCCCTTGATCGCCATGTCCTTGATGCGGTCGGCGATATACAGGTAGCCGTCCTCGTCCTTCCAGCCGACGTCGCCGGTGTGAAGCCAGCCGCCGCGCAGGGTCTCCGCGCTTGCCTCCGGCGCGTTCCAGTAGCGCTGCATGACGACGTCGCCGCGAACGACGATCTCGCCGTTTGAGCCCGGCCCGGCGGGTCTGTCGTCCGGATCGAAGACATCGACCTCGGCGCCGTAACATTCGCGCCCGACGGACGACAGGCGCTGCGGTGCCGTCTCGGCGGCCGCCCGATGCTCCGATTTCGACAGGAAGGTGCACGCCAGCGGCGCTTCGCCCTGGGCGTAGACATTGACGAAAATCGGCCCGAATCGGTCGAGCGCCCGGCGCAACGGCTCGAGATGCAACGGCGCGCCGCCATACTGTACGGTCTTCAGGCTGGAAATGTCGTGGCGGACCGGCCACGGACCGTCGAGCAGCCGGTGGATCATCGTCGGCACCAGCGAGGCCTTGGTCACCCGGTGGCGTTCGACCATCCGGTAGAAGTCTTCGGGCTCGAAGCGCTTGAATTCCGGGAATACATGAGCGCCGGCGCCGGCAGTCTGGTGGAAGACCAGGAGCCCGGCCGCATGGCTCATCGGCGTGACATGGGCCAGCCGCTCTTCGACGCCGCTGGGCCAGATATCGATGAGCTGGGCATCGACCATGGCGCCGAGCGAGCGATGGGTATGCACGGCCCCTTTCGGCCGACCGGTGGTGCCCGATGTGTAGAAAATCCAAGACACCGTATCCCGGCCGACCGGAACATCGGGGACCGGCGCCGCAGCAGCGAGCAGGTCCTCGTAGTCCTCGACCCCCGAATCGGCCGGCCCGGCGTCCCCGATGACGATGAAGTACTCCAGCGCCGGCATCCGGTCCCGCACGCCCAGCAACCCCGCCGCCCGCGCGGCGCTGCACAGGACGGCCCGCGCCCCGCAGTCGCCGAGCATGTAGGCGTGCTCGGCCGGATGCAGGCGGCTGTTGACCGGGACGATCGCGATCCCTGCGCGCAGCGGTCCCAGAAGGCATTCGATCGACCGCGGTTCGATATCCGCGACGATGCCGACCCGGTCGCCCTCGGCGAGGCCTAGTCGCCGCAATCCGCCGGCCAGCCGCCCGACCCGGTCGTCCAGCCAGGCATAGCTGCGCTCGCGGTCTCCATGCAGGATTGCCGGCGCATCGGGATGGCGGCGCGCCGCCCGCGTCAGGTGGCAAGCGAGGTTGAGGGGCATACCGGCGACCGGAGCCCGGCGGTTCAGCGGCCTTGGCGGCCGGGCCAGTCTGCCTCGCGTTTCCCGAGAAAAGCGGAAACGCCTTCCCTGGCGTCGGCCGCATGCGCGTTGCGCGCCGCAACTTCGCCGGCAAAGTCGTAGGCGGCATCGATATCCAGTTCGAGCTGCCGATAGAAACTGCGCTTCCCCAGCGCAATGGCGTAAGGCGATTTGGACGCAATCTCGTCCGCCAGTCCGTCCACGGCGGCATCGAGCCGGTCGGCCGGGACCACCTCGTTGACCAGGCCCATGCGAAAGGCGTCGTCCGCAGGGAAAAGCCGGCCGGTCAGCAGCATCTGCATGGCGTGCTTGCGGCCGACGGTGCGGCTGAGCGCGACCGAGGGCGTCGAACACCATGTGCCGATGTTGACGCCCGGCGTCCCGAAGCGCGCGTCTGCGGAGGCGATGGCGAGGTCGCAGGTCGCCACGAGCTGGCAGCCGGCGGCGGTTGCGATCCCGTGAACCTTTGCGATGACCGGCTGCGGCAGGCGGTTGATCGACAGCATCATGCGGTTGCAGGCGTCGGCCATGCGCCGGGCGAATTCTCCGCCCTCTTCGTTGCTGTCGAGTATCTCCTTCAGGTCGTGGCCGGTGCAGAAGAAGCGCCCGGCGCCTTCCAGAACGACCGCCCGAACCGAGGTATCGTCCTCCAGCCGCTGCCAGAGGTCCTGCAACGAACCGAGCAGTTCGAGCGACAGCGCGTTGCCCGATTCGGGCCGATTGAGCGTGGCGTAGAGAACAGCGCCCCGCTGGCGCGTCTGCAGCACTGCGGATGTTCGGGTCGACGATTTCATGCTCGACGGTTCCTGTTGCCCGGAAAATCCGGAAATCTGCCGGCTGACCGAAGACTTCGGGAATCAGGGTAGCATCGATCCGCCCTCGCCGACCACCGCAGCTGCCGCACCGGCAGACGGCGGAAAGGCAACCTGGCGGCGGGCCGGAAGCGCGGCTTGCGCCGGCCGGGGCCGGCCCTTATATAGCGCGCTCGGCCGGAGTGTAGCTCAGCCTGGTAGAGCACTGTCTTCGGGAGGCAGGGGCCGGTGGTTCGAATCCACTCACTCCGACCAATTTTCTCCGCAGAGACCGGCGAAAACCCGCCGTCCCCGACGCCTGCCGCAGGGGGCGCCTGCCCGCCGCCCCCGGCAATGCCCGCCCGCCGGCCTATCCGACCATGCTGTAGCCGCCGCTGATGCTGAGCACCTGGCCGGTGATCCAGCCCGCGCCGCCCGACGCCAGGAACACGATGGCCGGCGCGACGTCTTCCGGCTTGCCGATCCGGCGCATCGGATACTGCCGGACGATCTTCTCCCGGTTCTTCTCCAGCCAGTCCCGGTCGGTGTGGGCGGTCTCGACATAGCCGAGGGCGACGGCGTTGACCGTGACGCCGGACGGGCCGAACTCCCGCGCCAGCGACTTGGTGAGCGACAGCACGCCGCCGCGCGCCGATGTCGTCACCGACAGGAACTTTTCGCCGACCCGCGCCGAATCGCCGGCGAGGTTCACGATGCGGCCCCCGCCCCGCTCGACCATGTGGGCGCCGACCGTGCTGCAGCAATGGATGACGCCGTAGAGGCCGACGTCGATCTGCCGCTTCCAGTCCTCCGGCCCGGTGTCCAGGAAGCGCTGCGGCACGACGAAGCCGGCGTTGTTCACCAGCACGTCGATCCGGCCGAAATCGGCGATAACGGACTCCGTCATGGCCCGGACGGCCTCGAGGTCGGCGATGTCCGCCCGGTAGGCCTTCGCCGTGCCCCCGCCGCGGACGATCTCCTCGACGACGGCGGCGGCGGCGTCCGCCGAACGGCTGTAGTTGACCGCCACGGCGGCGCCTTCGGCCGCAAAGGCGAGCGCGATTTCGCGGCCGACATCCCGGCCGCTGCCGGTCACCAGGGCGACCTTCCCTGCCAGATCGAGATCCATGTCCGGATTCTCCCTCGTTCGGTTCGCCCTACAGATCGGGGCGGATCAGCCGGAACAGCCGTTCCGGCGTGACCGGCAATTCGTTGATTTGAATGTCCATCCCCGAAAGGGCGTCGGCCACGGCGTTGGCGACGGCCGCCGGCGCGCCGATGGCGCCGCCCTCGCCCATGCCCCGGTACCCGCCCAGGGTGGACGGCGATTCGGTATCGAGATGAACCGCATCGATGTCCGGGATCTCGGCCGCCGACGGCACGACATAGTCGACGAAGCTCCCGGTCAGGAGCTGGCCGCTGTCGTCATGGACCACTTCCTCGAGGAGCGCCGCGCCGATGCCCTGGGCGACGCCGCCATGAACCTGTCCGTCCACGATCATCGGGTTGACGATGCGCCCGCAATCCTCGGCGACGACATAGCGTCTGACCGTCACTCCGAAGGTCTGCGGGTCGATCTCGACTTCCGCGATATGGGTCGCCGCCGTCGTCGTGCCGAAGAAGGGGTCGTAGGTCGCGCTGGCGCTGAGATCGAGCGCCTCGCGCGCCTCCTTCGGGATGCGCCGCATTTCGGTATAGAAGGCGCGCGCCAGTTCCCGAAGGGTGATCGACGCGTCGGTCCCGGCGACCGACACGACCCCGTCGCGCATCTCGATATCGGTTTCGGCGGCTTCCAGAAGATGGGACGCCGCCTTGACGACCTGCGCCCTCAGCGACCTGGCCGAGAGCGTCGCCGCGCCGCCGGCGAGCACCGTGCTGCGGCTGGCGTAGGTACCCGTGCTGTGCGCGACCGCGGCGCTGTCGCCGTGCACGATCCCGACATCCTCGACCCGGACGCCGAGTTCCTCGGCAACGATCTGGGCGAGCGTTGTCTCCAGGCCCTGGCCGTGGGAGGCGATGCCGAAGGCCGCCGTGACCGCGCCGGTCGAATCGATCTCGATGACGGCGCGCTCGGTGCCGGTGTTGATCGGCATGCCCGGCGCCGCCGAGATGCGCGAGCCGATGCCTGTCAGTTCGGCGTAGGACGCGATGCCGATGCCGACCAGACTGCCCTGCGCCCGCGCCGCCGCCTGTTCGGCCCGCCGTTCCGCATAACCGAAGCGGTCGAGCGTCATGCGCAGGCAATCCTGAAAGCCCGCGCGGTCCCAGACGATTCCGGAGCCGGACTTGTAGGGAAACTCCTCGTCGCGCACCAGGTTCCGCGCCCTCAGCTCCGCGGGGTCCATATCCAGCCGCCGCGCCGCCATGTCGACCAGCCGCTCCATGACGAAGGTCGAGACCGGCCGGCCGACGCCGCGATACGGCCCGGTCGGCGCCTTCGAGGTCGCGACCGCCCGGACCCGCCCGCGGTAGTTGGCGATCCGGTAGGGGCCGGGCAGGAAGCTCACCACCTGGACCGGCTCCAGCGACGCCGTCCAGGGATAGATCGAATAGGCGCCGATATCGCCGACGACATCGGCATCCAGCGCGAGGAACCGCCCGTCCGCATCGAACGCCAGCTTCGCCCGGACGATCTCGTCGAAGGCCTGGCTGGTCGCCGTGAGGTCTTCCATGCGGTCGCCGGTCCATTTGACCGGCCGGCCGAGGCGCAGGGCGAGGGCGCAGACGACGACTTCCTCCGGATAGAGCGAGGCCTTGGCGCCGAAGCCGCCGCCGACGTCCGGCGCGACGACCCGCAGGCGGTGGCCCGGCAGGTCGAAAATCTCCGCCAGCGCGTCGCGCAGCAGGCCCGGCACCTGGGTCGTCCCGTGGAGGGTCAGCGCCTGCCGGCCGGCGTCGAACTCGGCGAGATAGCAGCGGTTCTCGATTGCCGCCGGCGTCTTGCGCCGGATGCGGAACCGGTCCCCGACGACAAGCGCGGCGTCCGCCATGGCCGCGTCGACATCGCCCCTCGCGAACTCCCGGGCCGCGATGAGGTTGGTCCCGGCCTCTTCGTGGAGCAGCACGCGATCCTCGAGCGCCGCCTCCGGATCGGCCGCGTCCGGCAGCGGATCGTAGTCGACGGAGACCAGGGCGGCGGCGTCCTCGGCGAGATAGCGGTTCTCCGCGACCACGGCGGCAACGGGTTCGCCGACATGGCGCACCTTCCCGCGCGCCAGCGGCACGAATTCGGTGGCGCGGTAGTCGGGCATGTTGGAGGTCGCGCGGATCGGGCGGGCAATGGCGTCGATATCCGCCGCCGTGAAGACGCCCAGAACGCCCGGCGCCCGGCGCGCTTCGGCCGGATCGATTCCGGCGATGCGGGCATGGGCCCGGTCGCTCCGGCAGAAGGCGACATGGACCGCGCCGGCGGCCTTGCGGTCGTCGGTATAGCTGCCGCGGCCGGTGAGCAGCCGCGGATCCTCGCGCCGCTGCACCCGGGCGCCGACGATACCGGGCCGGGCCGCCTCCGCCGCACCCGCCGGCGTATTCCTGCTCATACCGTTTCGCCCCCGCGCGCCGCGGCCGCCTCGCGGATCGCGCTGACGATGTTCACATAGCCGGTGCAGCGGCAGAGGTTTCCGGACAGCCCTTCGCGAATCTCGTCGTCCGTGGCGAGCGGATACTTGGACAGTAGATCGAGCGCGGTCATCAGCATGCCCGGCGTGCAGAAGCCGCATTGCAGGGCATGGCGCCGCCGGAAGCTCTCCTGCAGCGGGTGGAGCGCGCCGGGCGCGCCCAGCCCCTCGACCGTGCGGACCGAGGCCCCGTCGCACTGGACCGCGAACGTCAGGCACGACCGGGCGCTGTCGCCGTCGAGCAGTACCGTGCAGGCGCCGCAGACGCCGTGTTCGCAGCCGACATGGGTGCCGGTCAGCCCCAGGTCCTCGCGCAGGAAGTCGGAGAGCAGGCGGCGCGGCTCGACCTGCCGCTCATGGCGGACGCCGTTGACGGTCAGCGCAATATCGATCCGTTCCATCATGCCGCTCCGCCGCCGGCGCGGGCCCAGGCGTCGCCCAGGGCGCGTTCGGCCATGACGCCCGCCAGATGGCGCCGGTACTCGGCCGAGGCATGCAGGTCGTCGTCCGGATCGATGGCGTTGCGCAGGGCGTCGATGGCTGCGGCAACCGCGTCGGGCTCCGGGCCGGCGCCCGTCAGCAGCGCTTCGGCCGCCGTGGCGCGAACCGGCGTTTCTCCGACGCCGAACAGCGCGATCCTGACCTCCGCCGCCCGGCCGGCCGATGCGGTCACGGCCGCCGCCGCGCCGGCAAGCGCGAAATCGCCGTGCCGGCGCGCAAACTCGTGAAAGCCCCACCCGGCGCCCTGGGGCAACAGCGGAAAATCGATGCGCGTGACAATCTCGCCATCTTCGAGCGCCGTCCAGAGCGCGCCTTCGAAGAACGAACCGGCTTCGACAATGCGTTCGCCGCCGCAGCTTGCCGTGTGGATCCGGGCGTCCAGCAACACGGCCAGCGCCGGCAGCTCCGCCGCCGGGTCCGCGTGGCACAGGCTGCCGCCGACGGTCCCGCGGTTGCGGATCGCCAGATGCGCGACATGCCCCATCGCCGCGGCGAGAACCGGCAAGCGCTCCCGGATCGGCGGCGAGGTTTCGAGGGCGCGGTGCCGGGTGAGCGCGCCGACGCGGACATGGCCGTCGGCCTCCTCGATCGCATCGGGCGGCGCGATCCTGCGGATATCGACCAGCACCGCCGGGCTGACGAGGCGGAAATTCATCATCGGCACGAGGCTCTGGCCGCCGGCGATCGGCCGGGCTTCGTCGCCGTATTCGGCCAGCCGGGCCGTCGCCTCTTCGACCGATCCGGCCGCAATATATTCGAACGCCGGCGGTTTCATCTGCCCTCGCCGCGATGTGCCTTTGGCGCAATTCGGGAGATCGTTAGGGAGAATCCCGAAACCGATTGTCGCGGATCGGGAGCATCCGTATCGACCGAAGCGATGTCGCATGCCGGGCCGGCCGGCCCCCGGCGCGATTGCGCCTTGAACCGGACCCGGATCGGCCCCGATAATCCGCCTCCGCCCGCCGCTCAGGACGAGGGACCGGGCCCGAACCACCGCAAGACGGAACGAGCATGAACGATACAGCGAAAGCGCAACCGCGGAAGGTCGCCTTCCTCGGCCTCGGGGTCATGGGCTACCGCATGGCCGGCCATCTGGCGAACGCCGGCCACGCGGTGACCGTCTACAACCGGACGGCGTCGAAAGCCGCGCGGTGGGCCGCGGAGTTTGCCGGAGAAACCGCCGCCACCCCCGCCGAAGCGGCAGCCGGCAACGAGATTGTGTTCGCCTGCGTCGGCAACGACAACGATGTGCGTGCGGTCACGGCCGGCCCCGGCGGCGCGTTCGAGGGCATGGGCGACGGCGCGGTCTTCGTCGATCACACGACCGCTTCGGCCAACGTCGCCCGGGAACTGGCGGCGGAAGCGTCGAACCGGGGCCTCGGCTTCATGGACGCGCCGGTCTCCGGCGGCGAAGCCGGCGCGGTGAACGGCGTGCTCACGGTCATGGTCGGCGGCGATCCGGAGGTTTTCGACCGCTGCCGTGGCGTCATCGACAGCTATGCCCGCGCCGTGACCCTGCTGGGCCCGGTCGGCGCCGGCCAGCTCACCAAGATGGTCAACCAGGTCTGCATCGCCGGGCTGGTGCAGGGGCTGGCCGAGGGGCTGAACCTCGCCATGCGCTCCGGGCTCGACGCGAAGCTGGTGCTCGACGTGATTTCCAAGGGCGCCGCCCAGTCCTGGCAGATGGAAAACCGCGGGACCACGATGGTCGACGACGAATTCGAGTTCGGTTTCGCGGTCGACTGGATGCGCAAGGACCTCGATATCTGCCTGGCCCAGGGGCGCCGGGCCGGCGCGCTCCTGCCGGTCACCGCGCTGGTCAACGAATTCTACGCCCAAGTCCAGGCGCGCGGCGGCGGGCGCTGGGACACCTCCAGCCTGATGCGGCTGCTCAGCAATCCGTAGCCGGCCCATCGCCGGCCAGAACGCCGTTCTCGCTCAGGCGGCCGATTTCTGCGTCGGAGTATCCGAGTTCCGCGAGGATGGCGGCGTTGTCGGCGCCGAGATACGGCGCGAGCGCCTGCACCGAGGCCGGCGTCCGCTCGAAGCGCGCCGCCGGCCGGGGCTGGCGCACCTTTCCGAGCAGGTCGTCCTCGTGGATTTCGATCGTCCCGTTCGCCGCGATCTGCGCATCGTCCAGCAACTGCCAGCGGGTCAGCACCGGCGCGCAGGGGACATCCTCGCGGTCGAGCCGCGCCAGGATTTCGCCGCTCGGCCGCCTTTCCATTTCCTCGCCGACGATGTCCCGGCGCGCCGGCCGGTTTTTCGCGCGCGCGCCCGCGGTCGCGAAGCGCTCGTCTTCCAGCAGGTCCTCGCGGTCGAGCGCGCGGCACATGCCCTGCCATTCCGAGTCCGACACCGCACCGGCGGTGATGTAGCCGTCCGCGGTCCGGTACACGAGGTCGAGGCCCATCTGGCCCTCGGCCGGATCGGATTCGCTGCCGACCCAGGTCAGGCTGGATATCGCCTCCGGCCAGAGATAGGCCACCATCGTATCGAGCATGGCGAGCCGGATATGCTGCCCCTCGCCGGTCTGCGCGCGCGCGTACAGCGCCGCCGTGATCGCCTGCGCCGCCGCGACGGCGGTCGTCTTGTCGGGAACGATCGTGCGCACCATGCGCGGCTGGCCGGTCGCACGGTCGGTCTGGACGTCGGCCAGTCCGCACAGCGCCTGGATCACCGGATCGTAGACCCGCTGATGGACGTAGGGGCCGGTTGCGCCGAAGCCGCTGATCGAAACGAAGACGATGTCGGGCCGGATTTTGCGGACGACCTCTTCGCCCAGCCCCATCCGCTCGATCGCGCCCGGACGGAAGTTCTGCACCAGCACGTCGGCGGTCGCGGCGAGCTTCCTGACGGCGGCAAGGCCCTCCGGGCGCTTGATATCGAGCGCCAGGCTGCGTTTGCTCCGGTTGCACGACAGGAACGAGGCCGACATTCCCTTTCTCATGCTGCCGACATGGCGCATGTGGTCGCCCCGGGGCGATTCGATCTTGATGACGTCCGCCCCCTGGTCGGCCAGCATCATCGTTGCCATCGGCCCCGAGACCATCGTGGTCAGATCGAGGATGCGCACGCCGTCGAGCGGTCCGTTCATTCGTCCGTTGCTTTCCATTTTGCGTTCCGGATCTGCCAGGGCGGCCGCGGGCTTGGCTCAAGGGCGCGCGTCAGACGAAATTGATCTCGCGGGCGCGCCGGTAGGCCGGCCGTTCGACTATTCCTTCCCGATAGGCCAGGAGCGCCTGCGGGAGCGGGATTTCGAGCGTCAGCGCATAGTCGAGGCAGGTCACCATCAGGATGTCGGCGACGCTCATGCCTTCGGGCATCAGCGAGGCCATGCCGTCGGGAAACTTCTTCATCATGCCGTCGATCTGCTCGCAGAAATATTCCCGGGCGGATTGGACGGCGAGCGGCGCCTCGCCGTAGATGTGCGCAAGCTGCAAGTGCCGCCGGATAACGTAGAGCGGGTGCGCGTCCAGTTCCGTCATGACGAAGAAACACCACTCGTTCAGCGCAGCCCGGCGCACCGGATCCCCGGGCACGAAAAAGCCTTCCGGCGCCGGGAAGGTTTCGCTCAGATAGTTGACGATGGCGGCGCTCTCCGCCAGGACGAACGGCCCGTGCTCGATCACCGGGACCTTGTGCCTCGGGTTCAGGCGCAGATATTCCTCGGTCAGCGTCTCGCCGGTGCGCGGCCCGATCGGACGCGACTCGTAGTCGACATCCATTTCCGCGAGCATCCAGTGCGCCCGCATCGTGCGGGAGGTTCCGATGCCCCACACCCTGAGGTCGTTTTTCGGCATGTTCGGATTCCTCTCGCCGTTCGGTCTTGCAGCGTCGGACGGGCTGACGGGCCGGGCCCGGAACGCGATCGTCGGATGGGATGGCAAACTGCCCCATCGCGGCGGGCCGATCAACGGTCCGGCCGGCGCCGAAGAGCGCCGCCGTTCGGCCCGGCCGCCGCCGGAACGCGGGAATCGGGCCGCGCGCCTCCCAAACGCAAGGTGCGCAAGGAGCGCCAGGGGCGCAATGACGCTTCGCTGTACTCGAAAAGCGCGCCCACTTCGGGTAAGTACAGGCATCCACCCGTGAGGCGCGGCCCTTGAACCCTTTCTTTCTCCGGATCGCCACCGTCGCCATCGTCTGCCTGGTCGGAGGCGGAGCGGCCGGCCGCTTCCTGCTCGCGCCGGGGCCGCAGAAGATCATCGTGCGCGAAACGGTCACCGAAAAGCCCGAATTCAAGGCCCCGGAATCGATCTATCTGAAATGGACCATGGCGAGCGCCTTTCCGGGCGAGACGCCGCAGTTCGGCACCCTCGGAAGGAGCTTCACCGCAAAGCTGCGCCGGGCCTCCGCCGGCGCCATGCAGATCGGTTTTGCCGAACCCGGCCAGCCGATCGCCGCCGAAAAGTGTTTCCAGGCCGTGATGGACGGCAAGGTGGAGGCCTGCTGGTCGACACCGGGCCACTGGACATCGACCGAGAGAGCGCTCGCGCTGTTCTCCGGCGTGCCGTTCGGACCCGATGCGCGGGAGTATCTGGCTTGGTACTATTATGGCGGCGGCGAAGCGCTGCTCGACGAGATCTATGGCGGGCACGGGCTGAAATCGGTCCTGTGCGGCGTCTCGGCGGCGGAAGGCGGCGGCTGGTTCCGCCAGGAAATCGCCGGACCCGGATACTTCAAGGGCAAGAAAATCCGGATTTTCGGCCTCGGCGCCCGGGTGGTCGAGAAGCTGGGCGCGACCGCGGTCCGCCTCGACGCGGCGGCCATGAAGAAGGCGCTGGAAGACGGAAAAATCGCCGGCGCCGAATATTCGATCCCGCTGATCGACCTGAACATGGGGCTCAATACGGCGGCGAAATACTATTATGTGCCGGGCTGGCACAAGCCGGCGACCCTGCTGGAACTGCTGATCCGCCGCGGCGTCTGGAACGACTTGGCCGACGCCGCCAAGACCATGATCGGGAACGCCTGCGGCGACACGATCCGCGAAGGCCTGGCCGAAGGCGCTTCGCTCCAGCCGGCGGCGATCCGCGAGTTGACCGCCAAGGGCGTCGAAATCCGGCAGTTCCCGGAAGAGGTTCTCAGGGCGCTCTCGAACGCCTGGCAGCAGGTGGCCGAGGAGGAAAGCACCGCCAATCCGTTGTTCAAACGGGTCTGGCGCTCGCTGATCTCCTTCCGGGAGGAATACCGGCTGTGGGAAGACAGGAGCCGGATGCCGTGATCAGGAACCCGTGGCCGGCGTTGCGAGCCGGCTATTCCGCGGCCTGGAGCAGCGCCGGCCGGTAGCGTTCTTCCATCTCGCGGCGCAGCTGTACGGCCGGGTGCGCGCTGTCGGCCGCTACGTCCGACCAGCGGACGACCTGCCCTTTCGAAACCGGGTTCGCCACCCGGACGCCGCGGGTCAGCCCCATCGGCAGGGCGCCTTCGGCCAGCGAGCGCGCCGCCGGCATCAGATGGCCCGAGACCGTATAGCCGCCCTCGCCGTCGAGCAGTTCGCCGGCCTCGAGGTCGCGCTTGGCGACCGCGACGGCATCGGCGCGCCAGCCGGTCGCTGCGCCGGTCGGCTCGCCGCGCAGGGCGACGCTGGCGACGCTGACGCCCAGTTCCAGCCCGATCAGGTGCCAGCGTTTGTACAGGGCGGCGTAGCGGCCGCTGTCGTCGGTCTGCACGCCGTATTCCGCGAAGCAGCGCGCGATGTAATCGGTATCCGCCTCGAAGGCGACGAACACGCCGAAGCGGATGTCGTAGTCGACGACCCGGCCGTCCGGGTGCAGGGAGGATATGACCTCGACCTGCCCCTTGTGGTCGAGCGCGCCGCCCTCCGGCCGGGGCCGGCAGATATCCGGTATCCGGTCGATGCTGCCGGGCGGATAGGCCAGGCCGTCCGGCGCCGGCGTCAGGCCGGTGGCGTTGGCGACCGCCGCGCTCTCGATCGCCGGCTTGGTGCCGTCGAGGAAGGAGGTGAACATCTTGGGATTGAGGCCGCCCTCTTCGGCCTGCTCCGGCGTCAGGCCGTAGCCGCTCCACACATTGTCCGGCGTGTAGAACCGGAACTCCGGCAGCCATTTGTGGCCCCGGCCCGCCGCGGTCACGTCGAAGCCGCAGGCGCGCGCCCAGTCGACAAGGTCGCAGATCATCGCCGGCTGGTCGCCGTAGGCCAGCGAATAGACGATGCCGGCCGCGCGCGCCTTCTCGGCCAGCAGCGGGCCGACGAGCGCATCGGCCTCGACGTTGACCATGACGATCGACTTGCCGTGCCGGCAGGCGAGCAGTGCGTGCCGCACGCCCGACGGCGGATCGCCGGTCGAATCGATGACCAGGTCGATCGCCTCCTGCCGGAACGGCGCCTCGACATCGTCGGTAATCCAGGTTGCGCCCGAACGGAGCGCCGCGCCGCAATCCGCCGCCGCATAGCGTTCGGCCGGCCAGCCGATGCGCGCCAGATTCTCCCGCGCCCCGGCCGGGTTCAGATCGGCGATGGCGGCGATGTGGACGCCCGGCGTGCGGACCGCCTGGGCCAGGTACATCGAGGCGAACTTGCCGCAGCCGAGAATGCCGACCCGGACGGGCCTGTCCTGCGCCCGACGCTCCAGCAGGAGCCGGTGAAGGTTCACGCCGCCTGTTCCGCCGCCGCCCGGACCCCGGGCCCGTCTTCCGCGAACGGCGTCATCGGCGCCGTCAGGCAATCGTCCGGCAGCGGCTCGATGGGGGCGAAGTCGCGATGCGCGACCCAGTCCGGCCGCTTGAAGCGCCGGATATGGTTTTCGACATGGCACAGCGACAGGTAGACGATGGTCCGCCCCCAGGGCGACAGGTTGGGCGAGGAGGCGTGCACGATGTTGCTGTGGAACATCAGCACGCTGCCGGCCGCGCCCTTGGCCGAATAGATGCCGCCGCGCTCGGCCAGTTCGCTCACCTTCGCCTTGTCGAGCGTCCACAGGGGATAGCTGGTCGTCTCGATATCGTGGCCGGCCTCGTAGACGCCCTCGCGGTGCGAGCCGGGAATGAGCCATAGCGGGCCGTTGAACTCGGTCGCCTCGTCGACGAAGAGCGCGATGTTCATGGCGCGGGCTTCCGGCATCAGGTCGTCGCGCGACCAGGTGCCGTAGTCCTGGTGCCACTGCCAGACGGCGCCGTCGAAGGCGACCTTGGCGTTGACCTTGTACTGGTGCATGTACACCGGGCCGCCGAGCAGCTGCATCACCGGCCCGATCAGGCGCGGATGGCGGCCGAGCCGCCGGAACCCCTCGTGGTAACAGTGCGCCGCAAAGGCGGTGCGCGGCGAGACGCCGTCCTTCTCGCGCACCACCTCCTTGCGGTCCAGGGCGTAGACCTCCGCCGCCGCCTGCCGGAGGACGTCGGTCTCGGCGGCCGAGAACAGGTTGGGCAGCATGAGATAGCCGGTCTCGTGGAACCGGTCGGTCTGGTCTTGCGAGAGTTTCATCGTCGTGCGCCCTTTGGACATCTGGGCCGGCCGGAACGGGTTAGGGCAAAGAATAGGCGCGCGGCTGCGCCGGATCAACGGCGCGCGCCCGAAAGCCCGACGAACCAGCGACGCCGGCGGAGAGCATGAAAGCAGCGTATATGAACGAACAGGGCGGCCCGGAGGTCCTGCGCTACGGCGACCTGCCGGATCCGCAGGCCGGGCCGGCCGAGATCGTGGTGGACATTCACGCCGCCTCGGTCAATGCGGCGGACTGGAAAGTCCGCTCCGGCAGCTACGCCAGGATTACGGACTTTCCCTATGTGCTGGGCCGGGATTTCTCCGGCGTCGTCGCCGAGGCGGGCGCGGGCGCGGCCGACCTTGCGCCGGGCGATCCGGTGTTCGGCGTGCTCGACGCCGGCCAGGAAGGCGCCTATGCCGAGAAGGTGGCGGTCAGGGCCGATCTCGCGGCGAAGAAGCCCGAGGGCTGGTCCCACGAGGAAGCCGCCGCCCTGGCGCTCGCCGGGCTGACGGCGATCGTTTCCCTTGAAGACACACTGAAGCTGCAGGCCGGCGAGACCATCCTGATCCAGGGCGGCGCCGGCGGCGTCGCGGGATTCGCCATCCAGCTCGCCAAATATCTCGGCGCGACAGTCGTCACGACGGCGAGCGCGGCGAACCATGACTATGTGAAGGGCCTGGGCGCCGACCGGGTCATCGACTACCGCGCGCAGGACTTCACCGGGGAAGTCTCCGGCGTGGATGCGGTGTTCGAGACCGTCGGCGGCGACGTTGCGCTGCGCTCTTTCGACGTGCTGCGGCCGGGCGGCCGGGCGGCGTTCATCGCTTCGGGCGGCCGGGCGCCGCAACCGCCGCGCAGCGACGCGATTTCCCTCCGGCCCGATGTCGGCCGGGCCCGGCGCTACATGGAGCGGGTCGCCGAGCTGGTCGCCGCCGGCGCCGTTACCGTCCCGCCGGTCCGTTCCTTCCCCCTCGCCCGGGCGGCGGACGCCCACCGGGTCAGCGAGGGCCGGCACCTCCGGGGCAAGCTGGTGCTCAAGGTGCGGTAGCCGGGGGCGGCGCCCCCTACACCCGCTCGATCGCCATGGCGATGCCCTGGCCGACGCCGATGCACATGGTGCAGAGCGCGTAGGCGCCGCCGCGGCGTTGCAGCTCGCGCGCCGCCGTCGCGACCAGCCGGGCGCCGGACATGCCGAGCGGATGGCCCAGCGCGATCGCGCCGCCGTTCGGATTGACATGCTCGGCGTCGTCCGGCACGCCCAGCATACGCAGCACGGCAAGACCCTGGGCGGCGAAGGCCTCGTTGAGTTCGATCACGTCCATGTCGTCGATCTTGAGGCCGAGGCGGGCCAGCAGCTTTTCCGAGGCCGGCGCCGGGCCGATGCCCATGATGCGCGGCGGCACGCCGGCGGTCGCCATGCCGGCGACCCGGGCGAGCGGCTCGAGCCCGTAGTCTTTCACCGCCTTTTCCGACGCCACGAACATGGCCGCCGCCCCGTCGTTGACGCCGGAGGCGTTGCCCGCGGTCACGGTGCCGCCGTCGCGGAACGGCGTCGGCAGGCCGGCCAGCTTCTCGACCGTGGTGCCGGCGCGCGGATGCTCGTCTTTTCCGACGACGACCGGATCGCCCCGGCGCTGCGGAATCGTGACCGGGACGATTTCGGACGCCAGATTGCCGTTCTCCTGGGCGGCGACCGCGCGGGCCTGGCTGCGCGCCGCGAAGGCGTCCTGGTCCTCTCGCGACACCTGGAACTCCTCGGCCACGTTTTCCGCCGTCTCCGGCATCGAATCCGTGCCGTACTGCTTCTTCATCGTCCGGTTGACGAAGCGCCAGCCGATGGTCGTGTCGTAGACCTCGGCCTTGCGGGAGAAGGCGGTGTCCGCCTTGCCCATGACGAAAGGCGCCCGCGACATGCTCTCGACGCCGCCGGCGACGGTGAGTTCGGCCTCCCCCGTCCTGACGGCCTGGGCGCACACGCCGACCGCGTTCATGCCCGAGCCGCACAGCCGGTTGACCGTCGCGCCGGGAACGGTATCCGGCAGGCCGGCGAGCAGCAGGCTCATCCGGGCGACGTTGCGGTTGTCCTCGCCGGCCTGGTTGGCGCAGCCGTAGACCAGATCGTCGATGGCTTCGGCGTCGACGGCCTCGTTGCGCGCCATGAGTTCGCGGATCGGCACGGCGCCGAGATCGTCGGCGCGCACGGCGCTCAGGCTGCCGCCGTAGCGGCCGATCGGCGTGCGGACGGGGTCGCAGATAAAGGCTTCGGGCATGGTCGGGATCCTCCTGCGGCGGCGGGTTCATCGCAACTTCGGGGGCGCCGCCGACCGGTCCGTCATATCGGCCGGATGGCGCGCCGCTGCAAGCCCTGAAAACGCAGGCCCGTCTACCGTAGACCGGCTTCGGCAACCGCAGGATATCGATGCCGGGTTCCATCGCCCGGCGCGCGCGGCGCGGTCGATGGGGGTGTTTTGGGCCGCCGACGGATTCGCTTTGCGCCTCGCGGGCGCGGGCCGGGTTACTCGGCGGCCTGGCGGGCGCGGCCGGCGATCGCCTCGCGCAGCCCTTCGAGCAGCCCTTCGAGCCGCGCCTGGCCGTGCTCCATCGCCGCCATGCGCGCCTCCAGCCGCTCGAAGCGCGCATCCAGACGCTCGAACCGCGCGTCGACCTGCTCGAAGCGTTCGTTCGTCCGCTCCTCCATCCGCCGCATGTCGGCGCGCAGCCAGGCGAACAGGCCGAAAATCGGCGTGCCCAGGGCAACGAACAGCGCCGCGGCGGCGGCGAAGGCGGCGATACCGGGGTCCATGCGGCGACGCTAACCCGGATTTCTCACCACAGTCATGACCTGCGCGGCGCTGTCGGGCCGGCAGGGCAGGAAAGCCGCGCCGCGCGATGCGGGACATCGGGCAAGCGGCTTGACGCACCCTGCCGGCCCGACAGCGCCGCCCTCCGGGTCGCGACCGGGCGTCCGCCCGCGGCGTCGCGGGCCTCAACCGTAGTCCCCGCTACGCTTTTCGGCCCGCTTCTGGCGGATCGAACGTCCGGACGCGACGCAGGCCGTGACTGTGGTGAGAAATCCGGGTTAGCACAGGCCGCGCCCCGCCCGCCAGCCCGCGCCGCGGAACGGCTCCGAACGGAAAACCGGAAGTGTCATCCCGGACGCTCGGCAGGGGCGGTCCGCCTGCCCGGAAGCCCTTTGCTTGCAGCTCCGGTCCCTTCGGCGTCGCTCGGAGCCTGCCCTGAGCGAAGCCGAAGGGGCATGCTCCCGGACCTCCGCTGCGCTCCGTCCGGGGCGGCAAAAGGTTTTATGGAGCGGGCGGGGCGTTCCAGGCCGGCTTCCAAAAATATTTCCTTTTGTTCGATAATATTCCTTGACAGAGCAGGCCCCACATCCTATATCGGCTCCGTCAACGCCCGAAGTGCGCCTGCCGCGGCCGGCCGGCGCCCCCTCCTATAAGAAGCAAACGAAGAAACAGGCGGGGGACCGTGCGGGAGCGTTCCGCCCTTCCCGCTTTCCGAACCGCCGCCGCCGATCGGCTACCCTATGCGCTATCGGGCCCGACGGCCGGACCCCCATGCGGATCCTGTCCGGTTCGACCCCTCGATTCCGCCGGGCCGTCCTGGCCCGACCCTGCCCGGCGGCGGCGCCTCCGGTGTCGAGCGGCGCTCCCGCTCGGCCGGGAGGATGGAAAATTTCCTACCGAAATTGTTTTTGCGCACTCCCGAAGGTCATCTTTCCAACGATTCCAAAGGGTTAGAGCCATCGGGCGCAAAAAAACATATTATATTGAATATTCATTCAAAATCCAGCGGCTTTCCGGCGTCCGGGGCAGCCCGCACACCCTTTCGCCGAAGACTCCGTTGGGCGGGGCTTCGGGACGCAGGGCCGCGGGCTGCGCCCCGCCCGCCGGCGCGCTACAGTGCGCCGGGGAGAACAACAGCCGGAGCCGCCGGGCATGACCGCATCGGAAACCAGCCGCCATATCCGCCTCGAGACGCATCCGGGCGGCCGCGGGGCCGTCGCCCACCTCGTCCTCGACCGGCCGGAGAAGCGCAACGCGCTCAACCTGGAGATGTGGCGGGCGATCCCGCCGCTGGTCGCCCGGGCCGGGGCCGACCCGGCGGTCAAGGCCATCGTCGTGCGCGGAGTCGACCGCACGGCCTTCGCCGCCGGCGCCGACATAAGCCAGTTCCGCGAACGCTTCCGCAACCGGGAGAACGCGCTGGCCTACATGCAGGCGGTGAACGGCGCCGCCGGGTCGCTGGCCGACTGCCTGAAGCCGGTCATCGCCCTGATTCACGGCGATTGCGTCGGTGGCGGCGTCGAACTCGCGATCGCCTGCGACCTGCGCTTCTGCAGCACCGGGAGCCGCTTCGGCATCACGCCGGCCCGGCTCGGCATCTGCTACAGCATGGCCTCGACGCGGCGGGTCAGCCAGGCGATCGGGCCGTCGAAGACCAAGGACCTGCTGTTCACCGGCCGGCTGATCGACGCCGCGACGGCGGAAGCCTGGGGCCTTGCGGACCGGGTCTGCGCCCCGGACGCGCTGGACCGCGAGACCGAAACCTTCGTCGAATCGATCTGCCGCAACAGCCAATACAGCGTGCGCTACGCCAAGCGGGCGCTGCGCGAGATCGCCGCCGGCGCCGCCGAAGAACCGGATCTTCTGCGCGAACTGCGCCTCGGCGCTTACGAGGCCGGCGACCTCAAGGAAGGCATCGCGGCCTATCTGGAAAAGCGCAAGCCGGATTTCAGGTGGAACGGGTAGGCGAAGGAAGCGGGTGGGGCCGGCCTGCCCGGCCGACCGCCGCACCGGATACCCGGCCGTCCCGGCCGTCCCGACGCCGGGCGCCTTCGGCCTTTCGCCGGGTCCGCCGCCCGACTAACATCCGCGGCGCCAGGGGACCGGCCAATCCGGACAGGGGGAGCGAAGCATGAAATTCGGACTGGGGCAGAGCGTGCCGCGTTACGAGGATCCGCGCCTGCTGCGCGGCAACGGCCAATATACCGACGATCTCAACCGTCCCGGACAGGCCCGCGGCCAGGTTTTGCGCTCGCCCCACGCCCATGCCCGGATCGCCGCCATCGACGGCGCCGCGGCGCGGGCGGCGCCGGGCGTGCTCGCCGTCCTGACCCACGACGACTGGCAGGCCGACGGCCTCGGCGTCATCGCCTCGCTGGCGCCGCAGCTGCTGCCGCTCAAGCGGCCGGACGGGTCGCCGATCCACGAGCCCCGCCGGCCGCCGCTCGCCGCCGGCGCGGTCAAATTCGTCGGCGACCCGGTCGCCTTCGTCGTCGCCGAAACCGCGGCGCAGGCGCGCGACGCCGCCGAACTGGTCGAGGTCGACTACGAGGAACTGCCGGCGGTGATCGACACGCCGGACGCGCTGGATCCCGGCGCGCCGCTGGTCTGGCCGGACCTCGGCGACAATGTCAGCTTCCGCCAGACCATGGGCGACCTGGAAGCCGTCGACGCCATCTTCGAATCGGCGCCCCATGTCGTCACCGCCGAATTGCCGGTCGGCCGGCTGGCCCAGAACCCGATGGAGCCGCGCGCCGCCATCGGCGAATACGACCCGGTCGCCGGCCGCTACACCCTGTGGACCGGCACCCAGGGCCCGCACGACAACCGCAACCTGCTGGCGCGCGATGCGCTCAAGGTGCCGATCGGCAAGTTGCGCCTGGTCAGCCCGGACATGGGCGGCGGCTTCGGCCTGCGCGGCGGCCTGTTCCCGGAAATGGCGCTGGTCGTCTGGGCGGCGAAGCGGGTCGGCCGGCCGGTCAAGTGGACCGGCGACCGCAGCGAGCATTTCCTGGTCGACGACCACGGCCGCGACTGCCGGCCGGCCGCCGAACTGGCGTTGAACGAAGAGGGCGACTTCCTCGCGGTGCGGGTGAAGTCCGTCGCCGCGCTCGGCGCCTATTGCAGCTTCTTCGGCCCGCTGCCGACCTTCGGCAACATGGGCGCCATCGTCGGCATGTACCGGACCGGCGCGGCCTCGGTCGACGTCACCGCGGTGTTCACCAACACCTGCCCGATCGGCCCCTATCGCGGCGCCGGCCGGCCGGAATCCATCTATATCTGCGAGATGCTGGTCGAGAAGGCGGCGGCCGAGCTGGGCTTCGACCGGGTCGCGCTCAGGCGGCGCAACCTGATCCCCGAAAGCGCCATGCCCTACAAGACCGGGCTGCAATACACCTACGATTGCGGCCGGTTCGAAGCGAACATGGACAAGGCGCTGGCCGCCGCCGGCTATGCCGGCTTCGAGGCGCGCCGGGCGGAGGCCGCGGCGCGCGGCAGGCTGCGCGGCTTCGGCATAACCAACGCCATCGAGCAGTCGGCCGGACTGGGCGACGAGGGCGCGGAAATCCGCTTCGACGCCGACGGCGGCGTGACGCTCACGGTCGGCACGCTCTCCCACGGCCAGGGGCACGAGACCGTATTCCGGCAATTGCTGTGCGACACGCTCGGCGTGGACTTCGAGCAGGTGCGCTTCGTCCAGGGCGATACCGATATCGTGCGCCACGGCCACGGCACCTTCGGCTCGCGCTCCTCCGGCCTGGGCGGCGGCGCGATACGGCTGGCGAGCGAACGGGTCATCGAGAAGGGCAAGGCGATCGCCGCGCACCGTTTCGAGACCGCCGAAGACGACATCGCCTTCGACGACGGCGTGTTCTCGGTCGCCGGCACCGACCGGTCGATCCGCATCGCCGAAGTCGCGGCCATGGCGCACAATTTCTTCGGCGTGCCGGGCGGCCTCGAATCCGGGCTCGGCGCGGCCGCCAATTTCCGCCATCCGGCGCCGACCTTCCCCAACGCCACCCATTGCTGCGAGGTCGAGATCGATCCGGAAACCGGCGCCGCGGAACTGCTGGCCTGGACCGCCGTCAACGACGCCGGCACGGTGATGAACCCGCTGCTCCTCAAGGGCCAGATCCAGGGCGGCATCGTGCAGGGCGCAGGCCATATCCTGCTCGAAGGCATCGCCTGGGACGAGACCGGCCAGCTTGTCACCGGCTCGTTCATGGACTACGCCCTGCCGCGGGCCGGCGACATGCCCTTCATCGCGGTCGACTCCAGCCCGACGCTGACGAAGACCAACCCGCTCGGCATCAAGGGCGCCGGCGAGGCCGGCTGCGTCGGCGGCATGGCCTGCACCATGATCGCCCTGCTCGATGCGGTGCGGCCGGCCGGGGTGCACGCCTTGCCGATGCCGGCGACGCCCCACGCCATCTGGCGGGCGTTGCGGGCGGCGAAGGCAGGGTGAGGCGGTGTGAGGCGGTGTGAGCCGGGCGCCTTCTTGCCGACGTCATTTCGACCGGAGCCCCGGATTCGATCCGGGGCATAGCGGAGAAATCTTCTCCGCACGGTTTCGGAGACTTCGAATTCCAGCAGGAAAGATGTCTCCGCTCCACGGTCCTTCGGACCGTTCCGGTCGATACGGCGAATTGTTCCGGAGCGCGCGCCGTATCGCGGAACCGGCCGTCTTTGCCGATCTAGCCCGGATTTCTCACCACAGTCACGGCCTGCGTCGCGTCCGGACGTTCGATCCGCCAGGAGCGGGCCGAAAAGCGTAGCGGGGACTACGGTCGAGGCCCGCGACGCCGCGGGCGGGCGTCCGGTCGCGACCCGAAGGGCGGCGCTGTCGGGCCGGCAGGGGGCGTCAAGCCGCTTGCCCGATGTCCCGCATCGCGCGGCGCGGCTTTCCTGCCCTGCCGGCCCGACAGCGCCGCGCAGGTCATGACTGTGGTGAGAAATCCGGGCTAATCCAGGTCCAGGTCGAACAGGCGGATCGCGTTGGTCCGGCCGATCTTGAGGCGGTCGCTGTCGGCGATAGTCGGCGTCGCGTCGTACCATCGCGCCGCGTCTTCCATCCGCTCGAACGGATAGTCGGCGGAGAAATACATGCGGTCGGTTCCCATCGTCTCGATGGTGCACTTGAAGGCAGGGTCGTTGAAGAAGCCGCTCGTCGTGATGTGGAAATGCTCGACGAAACAGTCGCCGAGCGGCCGCTTGCCGCGATAGCCGCGGGGCGAAAAACGCATCCGCGCATCGAGCCGCCACAGGGCGAAGGGAATGTTCTCGCCGAGATGGCCGACGGCGATCCGCAGGTTGGGGTAGGCGTCGAACAGGCCGGAGCCGCATAGCCGCAGCGCGTGGATCGAGGTCTCGACGGCAAAGCCCCAGGGCGCGCTCATCAGCCAGGCATGGCCCTCGTAGTTGCGCGCCTGGGCCGGGATCTGCATCCGCGGATGCAGGTAGAAGGGGACATCCAGTTCCGACACGGTGGCCCAGAAGCTGCGGTATTCGGGGATGTCGTAGTAGATCGCGCTGTCCGGCTCGTCTTTCTGGGTGAAGCCGTTGACCATCGCGCCCTTGAACCCGAGCTCGCGCACGCAGCGGGTCAGTTCGGCGGAGGCCGCATCGGGATCCTGCATCGGCAGCGCCGCGAGGCCGGCATAGCGGTGCGGATATTTCGCCGCCGCCTCGGCGATCCTGTCGTTGGCCTTGCGGGCGACCGCGATAGCCTCGTCGGTATCGAGGATGCCCTGCACCGCAGGCGCGTTGAGCGACAGGAGCGCGAACTCGATGCCGCAGCGCTCCATGGCCTCGATGCGCCGCTCGCCGATATCCAGCAGTTCCCGGGTGAATTCGTCCCAGCGCCCGGATTCCCCGGCGAAATGCCGGGAGCCGCCGAGCGTCTCCTCGATCGCCATATGCTCTTCGAACGCGATCTTGCCTTGCATCGATACCTCCCTCCGGATGCCGGCCGCGCGCAGGAATGCGACCCGCGCAGCGGCGCCGCCGATTCGTTTATCCCAGATGGGCCGGGCCGTCGAACGGCGATCTGCTGCGCCGGGGCAAAGAGCCGGGGCAAAGAAAAGCATGGAATGCCGCCCGGCTGCCCTTACGATGCGGCGGTGAGCGGAGCGCCGGAGGGAAACATGGACGGCAAGATCGGCCTGGAAGAGCATTTCGCCATTGCGGACACGTTGCAGGATTCGGCGGGCTTCCTGCCGCCGGAGGACTGGCAGGAACTGTCGGGCCGCCTGACCGATCCGGAAGACCGGCGCCTGCGCGAGATGGACGCTCACGGCATGGAGACGATGATCCTGTCGCTCAACGCGCCGGCGGTCCAGGCGATCCCCGACGTGGCGCGGGCCGCCGACGTGGCGCGCCGGGCCAACGACGATCTGGCGGAAAAGGTCGCCCGCCGGCCCGACCGCTTCCAGGGGCTTGCGGCCCTGCCGCTGCAAGACCCGGAACTCGCAGCGGCGGAACTGACGCGCTGCATCCGGGAACTCGGCTTCGTCGGTGCGCTGGCCAACGGGTTTTCGCAGGTCGAGGACAGCGACGCGCTGCTTTACTACGACCTGCCGCAATACCGGCCGTTCTGGGCGGTCTGCGCGGAACTCGGCGTGCCCTTCTATCTCCATCCGCGCAACCCGCTGCCCCGGGACGCCCGCATCTACGACGGCCATCCCTGGCTGATGGGGCCGGGCTGGGCGTTCGGCCAGGAAACCGCCGTCCACGCGCTCCGGCTGATGGGCTCGGGCCTGTTCGACGATCATCCGGAATTACAGATTATCGTCGGCCATATGGGCGAGGGCCTGCCCTTCAACATCTGGCGCGTCGACAACAAGAACGCCTGGACGAAGAGACCGGGGAGCAGCGGCCCGCAGCCGGCGCGGAAGAGCTTTACCGACTATTTCCGGAAGAATTTCCACATCACCGTGTCGGGCAACTACTGCACCGAGGCGCTGCTCTGCTCGATGCAGGTCATCGGCGCGGACCGGATCCTGTTTTCGACCGACTGGCCGTTCGAGAATGTCGACTATTCCGCGGCCTGGATGGACAGCGTCGCCATCGCCGAGGCCGACCGGCTGAAGATCGGCCGGACGAACGCGCTCCGGCTGTTCGGTCTGGGCGGTTAGTACGGCGGCGACGCCATGCAGCTCAGCGAGGCCCAGCGGCAGATCCGGGATACGGCCCGCGCCTTCGCCGCGCGCGCGATCGCGCCCTATGCGGCGGACTGGGACCGGCAGGAAGGCGCGCCGCGATCCGTGCTGCGCGAGATGGCCGAAGTCGGCCTGATGGGGGTGACCATCGATCCGGCCTGGGGCGGCGCCGGCGCCGATTTCGTCTCCTACGCCCTCGCGCTGGAGGAAATCTCGGCGGCCGACGGCGGCATCTCCAACATGATGGCGGCGAACAACTCGCCGGTCGCCGCCGCGATCCAGGAACACGGCACCGGGCGCCAGAAGGCTGGATACCTGACGAAACTCACCTCCGGCGAATGGATCGGCTGCATCCACCTGACCGAGCCGCACACCGGCTCCGACGCCGCGGCGATCCGCAGCCGGGCCGAGAAGGTCGAAGGCGGCTGGCGGCTCAACGGCCACAAGGCTTTCGTCACCGGCGGCGCGACGGCGGAACTGGCGATGATCGTCGCGGTCACCGATCCGGCGGCCGGCAAGCGCGGCATCTCCGCCTTCGTCACGCCGACGGACAATCCGGGCTACCGGGTCATTGCGAAGGAGCGCAAGCTCGGCCACCGTACTAACGATACGGTGCAGGTCGTCTTCGAGGACATGGTCGTGCCGGAGGCCGACCTGCTGGGCGCGGAGGGCCGCGGCTTGGGCATCGCGCTCGCCAACCTGTCCGCCGGCCGGATCGGCGTGGCGGCCCAGGCCGTCGGCGGCGCCCGCGCGGCGCTCAAGGCGGCCCGCGACTATGCCAAGGAGCGCGAGGCCTTCGGCCGGCCGATCGCCGAACACCAGGCGATCGCCTTCAAGCTGGCGGACATGGCGACGCAGATCGAGGCGGCGCGCCAGCTTTACCTCCACGCCGCCGCCCTCAAGGACGCCGGGCGGGACTGCGCCGCCGAGGCCTCGATGGCCAAGCTCTTCGCCTCCGAGATGGCCGAGCGCGTCGCCTCCGGGGCGATCCAGATCCACGGCGGCGCCGGTTTCCTCAACGATTTCCCGGTCGAGAAAATCTACCGCGACGTGCGGGTCTACCAGATCTACGAGGGCACCTCCGAGATCCAGAAGATGATGATCGCCCGTTATCTCGATTCGATGGACCTGTAGCGCGGGGCCGGATTGCCAAAACGGACTTTATTCCTGTATTTTTGGCCTTTCGTTCAAATTGAGTTCCTTGTTTTTCAACGCGTTACCGAAATAGACAGACCGGTCCATCTACCGTGTTTTTTTTGCCGGGCGCCGCCGCCGCGGCCCGATGGAACGGACGCCCGGCGGGCCGGTGCGGCAGGATTTATATTCATATAATGTTCTATGATCGAAAGTCAAGCGGTTTTCGGGCGTCCGCCCCCTCCGATCATTCCGGGGGGCAGCCCCTTCCCGTCATTTCGACCGAAGCGCAGCGCGCGGAGTAATCCGGCCGGCGACGGAGGCCGGCCGAGCGCCGGAGCCTGCGGCGTCGATGGGGCATGGACCGGATTTCTCCGCTCCGCCCCGGCCGGGGGCCGGGGCTCCGGTCGAAATGACGGGATGGGAGAGGTGTTGCGATGTGTCATGAAATGTCATGATTCGTCATGGGCGCTCCTTTCTTCGCCCTCCGCCGTCATTCCGACCGGAGCCGCCCGGCGGGCGGCGTAGCGGAGGAACCTCGTCGCCGGCTTCGGGGATTTGCATTTCCGCGACCCAGCCGAGGTCCCTCCACTCGCTCCGCCCGGTCGGGACGACGGGAGAGAGGCGCCCGGTCGGGACGACGGGACAGGGCACGGGCGGCGGGTGTGCGCTCGCAGGTGTCATGAAATGTCATGTTGTGTCAGGTTCCGTCCTGTCCGGCTGGCGGCGGCTTTTGTGTTTCCCATATGTTCTTATCCGTCTATATGGGAAGACCTTATGCAGTCGTCCAGTGTTTTTCCCGAAACCCGCCGCCGCTTACTCCCGCCGCCGTTTATTCCCGCCACTCCCGTGACAACGCAATAATCCGCAGGGTTTCGCTCCACAGACCGTAGGGGGCCAGATCGTCCGGGTCGGCCCATGCGGCGTGCTCGGCGTCGCTGGCGGCTTCCGGCTCGCCGGCGGTCCAGTCGGCGTCGAAATCGACCAGCGTGTATTGCAGGGTGACGGCGCCGGTTTCGTCGCGCCGGATGGTATCGACCACGTCGAGCAGCGCGCCGAGGCGGATCTCCAGGCCGGTCTCCTCCCGGACCTCGCGCACCGCCGCCTCGCGCACGGTCTCGCCGAGCTCCTGCCGGCCGCCGGGCAGGCTCCAGCGCCCGCGCATCGGCGATTTGCCGCGCCGGATCAGCAGCACCCGCCCGTCCTTCCAGACCACGACGCCGACGCCGACGACGGGGCGTTCGGGCGGGCGTTCGACCGGGCGTTCGACCGGGCGTTCGACCGGGCGTTCGGGCGGCGCTGTCCCCGCGTCCGTCACGGCCGCCGCCTCAGGCCGCGCAATAGACCAGCGCCACGGTCAGCCGCTTGCGCAGGCCGGCGCCGACATTGGCGAAGTTCTGCCCGTCGATCGCGCCGCGGCGCCCGCCGCCCCGCGCCGACGGCGCGCCCGAACGCTCGATCGCCGCCGCGATCGAGGTCAGCGCCGTCGTGAAGATCCGGCCGCGCCGTTTCGAGCCGGCCACGGTGACGCCGATAATCTCGCCGCGGCCGTCCATCGCCGGGCCGCCGCTGATGCCGCCGAGGCCGCCGTAACTGTCGGGCACGCGCACCCGGTCGGCCCAGGCGACCACCGGCTCGGTCACGTTGTAGCGCCCGACCGAGCGCATCCGCCGCCGGCCGATCAGGGTGGACTGGATGGCCGCCGGCTCGCCCCTGGGATAGCCGAAATGGTAGCCGGTCTGGCCGCGCCGCAGCGTCTGCTGCGTGAACTGTACCGCCGGCGCGCCGCCCCGGGTCTGCAGCACGGCGAGATCGGCCTTCGGATGGATGTAGGTCCGGCGGACCCGCACGCCGCGGCGCGGCGCGGTCACGATCAGCACCCGGGCGCAGCCGTCGACGACGTGGCGCGCCGTCATCCACACGCCGCGCCGGTCGAGGGAGAAGGCCGTGCCGATGGAATTGCTCTTGCCGGTCGGGATGGCGACGCTGAACGCCGGGTCGGCCGCCGAGGGCGCTTGCAGGCCGCCCCGGTCGCCCCGGTCGGGAGTGTCCGCCGGCGGCTTCCAGGCCTCGCGCCTGTCCGTGTCGCCGCGGCGCTCGAACTGTCCCGGATCGGGCCGGCGCATCCGGTTTTCGTCGCCCGGCCGCCGCCCGTCGCCGGGCAGGAGCAGGTCGGCCAGGCCGGCGATGACGACGATCAGGATGGCGATGAAGGGGGTGCGCCGCATGACGAACCGGGGGGCCAGCCGGGAGCGCCTCTAAACCGCGATGGCGGCGGCGTTGATCGCGCCCACGGAAATTTTGGCGCTGGAGAGCAGGACCGCGGCGCCGGTCTCGCCGTTCTCGATCCGCTTCGGCAGGTCCTTGAGGATCAGGTCGACGACCTTGAACACCGCCATCTGGAGGATCACGATCAGGATGCCCCAGAGCACGATGTCCCACAGGTTGACGCTGCCGCGCAGGGTGATCGCCAGCGGGATGGCCATGCCGAGGATGGCGCCGCCCAGCGCGATGCCCGCGGCGCCGTTGCCGGCGCGGATCTGGGCGATGTCCTCATAGGGCGTCATCCACATGTAGAGGGTGACGCCGATGACCAGCATGGCGATGGTGACGCCGGCATGGAGCAGCAGGAACGGCGCCCCGCTCAGGATGCTCTGGAATACCGCGTCCATGGGTCCTCCGCCGTCCGCTCGTTCAACGCCGGACTAACATAAGGGGCGCAGGCGGCCCGCGCCAGCGGGGGGCGCCGTCCCGATGCTGCGGTAGCCCCTTGCCGCAGCACGGCGGATGGGGCATCGGGGGCGCCTGTCGGGATGGCCCGCCGTCCGGCGGGTGCCGCAGGAGCCGCGCGCCGATGACCCTCAAGACCTTCTATCTGCTCGCCGCCGCGCTCGGCGCCGCCGTGCCCTGGCTGTTCTTCGGCGGTTTCTTCGCCGCCAACGGACTCGATCCCGTTGCTTTTGCGGCGGGCCTGTTCGCCAACGGCGCGGCGGCGGGCTTCAGCGCCGACGTGCCGATCTCGATCGCGGTCTTCTGGCTCTGGTCGCGGTGCGATGCCCGCCGGCTCGGCGTCGCGGCGTGGTGGCTCGTCCTGCCCGCCGGCCTTTGTGTCGGCTTGTCTTTGGCGCTGCCCTTGTATCTTTATCTGCGCCACGACCGCGCCGCGGCGGCGGCCGCCTGAGCCGTTCCACTTTTTGCGGAAGCCCCTGATGATTCCTCTGCGGAACGGCCTCGCGCTATACAAGATATCCTTCCCCCTCTTCAGAGGGGGAAG